>NZ_CAKMTJ010000003.1 GCF_928392795.1 Rothia nasimurium | reverse complement strand
TTTCGATGGTGTTGATAGCTCGTGAGACTGTCGATTGAGAGACAGCAAAAAGTTCTGCGAGGAGTTCTTCGGTGAGGTTATGGCGGTGGTAGAGCAGGGTGATTTTGAGGGCTTGGTTGAGGGTTAGTGCTGGTGGTCTTCCGCCTGGTTTTGACCAGGTGAGGTGATGGGTGAGGGCTGTATGTAGCGTGGCGAATTGCGTGGCTGTGAGGCCGGTTGTACGCTGGTGTGGCAACGGTCTTGTCCGGTATGGCTTGAGGTTATTTGTAGAGATTTAACGCTCATATTTTTGCCGCGGGTGGGGCCGTTGTCTAGTTGGTGGGTGTGGGGTGCGTGCCTACTTTTGAATAAGCCTCTAAAACTAATGTCGTTACCCAGAATCAAAACTATCGCAATTGACCCAGCTATCTCTACGAGGCGCTGAGTTTTCGTTACCGCAAGGTTCAAACGCAACTTCCCTGTGAGACTGAATTTCAGTCAAAGACAAGATGGCCAAAGGGTAAGCCCAGAAAATGGAAACAAAAAAACCGTGCAAGCTGGAAAAAGCAGCTTGCACGGTATTGGGATTTCTGAGCTTAATAGGCTGGTGTCTACTCAGCTACCAGCGACAGGGCCTCCAGGCGGTGGCCGGCCAGGATCTCGCGTCCGCCCAGGCCCTCAAGCTCCAGGAGCACGCCAATGCCGGCGACCTTCAGGTCAGCCATCTCCATCAGGTGGGTGGCCGCCTCAAGGGTGCCGCCGGTGGCCAGAAGGTCATCCACAATCAGCACACGGGAACCTGCCGGGATGTCGTCCTTGTGAATCTCAATCGCGGCCTTGCCGTACTCCAGGGAGTATTCCTTCATGTAGGTATCGCGCGGCAGCTTACCGGCCTTACGCACGGTCATGACGCCGGTACCGGCAATGTAGGCAATAGCCGAAGCCATCAAAAAACCGCGCGCCTCAACGCCAGCTACGATATCGAACTGACCCTCAAAACGCTGGGCGAGCTCTTCCATCGACGCCCGGAAGACCTGCGGGTTAGCGAACAGGGTAGTGACGTCGTAGAAGAGGATGCCTTCCTTGGGGTAGTCCTGAATCTGCGCGCAGGCAGCGGGAATCTGCTCCTCAAGGGGCAGGGAAGAATCAACGGGCTTAATCATGCTTTTAGCCTAGCTGATGACCTGGGGGCGGGCTGCGAAAGCACGCGCAGGTTCTAGCTCACTCTTGAGCGCTTCCAGCTGGGCGGCCACAGCGGACGGGGCGGTGCCGCCCTGGGCGCTGCGGGAGTTCAAAGACCCCTCAACGGTGAGCACTTCGCGGACGCCCGCGTGCAGGGCAGGTGAGATAGCCAGATAGTCCTCGTCGGTCAGGTCCCACAGCTCGCAGTCCTTTTCTTCGCAGACGCGCACAGCTTCACCGGCCAGTTCGTGGGCCACACGGAAGGGCACGCCCTCGCGCACCAGCCACTCGGCAACGTCCGTCGCCAGGGCAAAGCCCTGGGGAGCCAGCTCAGCCAGACGGTCGGTGTTAAAGATGAGGGTAGCAATCATGCCGGAGACAGCGGGCAACAGAACTTCAAGCTGGTCGATGGCATCAAAGACCGGTTCCTTATCTTCCTGCAGGTCGCGGTTGTAGGCCAGGGGCAGGGCCTTCAGGGTTGCCATCAGACCGGTGAGGTCACCAATCAGGCGGCCGGCCTTACCGCGGGCAAGTTCAGCGATATCGGGGTTCTTCTTCTGCGGCATAATCGACGAGCCGGTCGAGAAAGAATCGTGCAGGGTCACGAAGGAGAACTCCTTAGTGGCCCAGAGAATAACCTCTTCAGAGATACGGGAGAGATCCACCGAAATCATGGCGGCAATCCAGGCGAACTCGGCGTAGACATCGCGAGAGGCAGTGCCGTCGATGGAGTTGTGGGTTGCAGAGTTGAAGCCCAGGTCAGCTGCTACAGCTTCGGGATCCAGCCCCAGGGAAGAGCCCGCGAGCGCCCCGGAGCCGTAGGGAGACACAGCGGCGCGCTTGTCCCAGTCCAGCAGGCGGTCAAGATCGCGGGACAGGGCCCAGGCGTGGGCCAGGAGCTGGTGGGAGAGCAGGACGGGCTGGGCGTGCTGCAGGTGGGTGCGGCCGGGCATGGGTGCGTAAGGGTGGGCCTCAGACTGGGCGATGAGGGCATCGATGGTATCCATGACGCCCTGAGCAATGATGGAGGCGTGGTCACGCAGGTACATTCGGCCCAGGGTGGCAATCTGGTCGTTGCGGGAGCGGCCAGCGCGTAGCTTACCGCCCAGTTCGGCACCGGCACGTTCGATGAGGCCCTTTTCGAGGGAACCGTGCACGTCTTCGTCCGACTCCGCCGGGGTGTAGGCGCCAGAACGGACGTCGGCTTCAAGCTGGTCGAGGGCTGCAATCATGCCGGTGAGCTCGTCGTCGGTGAGCAGACCGGCCTTAGCCAGCACACGGGCGTGGGCGCGGGAGCCTGCAATATCGTAGGGCGCTAGACGCCAGTCGAACTGGGTTGACTTCGACAGGGCGGCAAGGGCCTCAGAGGGGCCGCCTGCGAAGCGTCCGCCCCAGAGAGCGCCATCGTTGGTACCGTGCTTTTCAGCTGACATAGTTTTACCTTTGCGGGGTTGGGAAAATCGTGCGGGGTAAGGCAAAAGCCGCCCGCCGGCGTCCTCACCTTTCAGTGGGATAAGGACGCGCGGGGTTGGGCGGCTGAAGCGGGGCTAGTTTTAGAGGCCCAGGCGCTGGTCGCGGGCTGAAGCGACCTTGGAGGACATACCGAACAGCTCAATGAAGCCGCGGGCCATGGACTGGTCGAAGGTGTCGCCCTCGTCGTAGGTGGCCAGGTTGAAGTCGTAGAGGGAGGTCTCTGACTTACGGCCGGTAACAACGGCGCGACCACCGTGCAGGTCCATGCGGATATCGCCGTTGACCATCTTCTGGGTGTCGTTGATGAAGGCGTCCAGGGACTTCTTCAGCGGTGAGAACCACTGGCCGTCGTAGACCAGTTCGGTCCAGCGCTGGCCAACGATCTTCTTGAAGCGGGCCTGCTCGCGCTCGATGGTGACGTTTTCGAGTTCCTTGTGGGCAGCCATGAGAGCCATAGCGCCGGGAGCCTCGTAGATTTCGCGGGACTTAATGCCGACCAGGCGGTCTTCAACGATGTCGATACGGCCGATACCCTGGGCACCTGCGCGGCGGTTCATAATCTCGATAGCTTCAAGCGGGGTAACTGCCTGACCGTCGATAGCAACAGGGACGCCTTCCTTGAAGGAGATGACGACGGTGTCGGGGGTGGGAGCGAAGGTGGGGTCGTCGGTGTAGTCGTAGACGTCCTTGGTGGGGGCATTCCAGATGTCTTCAAGGAAGCCGGTCTCAACAGCGCGGCCCCAAACGTTCTGGTCGATGGAGAAGGGGTTCTTCTTGGTGGTGACAATCGGCAGATTGTTCTTTTCTGCGTAGTCGATAGCCTTCTCACGAGTCAGGGCCAGGTCACGCACGGGGGCGATGCACTTAAGCTCGGGCCCCAGGGTCTGGATACCGACCTCAAAGCGGACCTGGTCGTTACCCTTACCGGTGCAACCGTGGGCAACGGTGGTGGCGCCAAACTGCTTGGCTGCTGCTACCAGGTGCTTGGTGATGACGGGGCGGGACACCGCCGATACCAGGGGGTAGGCGTCCATGTAGAGGGCATTAGCCTTGAGAGCGGGCATGCAGTATTCATTGGCGAATTCATCGCGGGCATCCGCTACATAGGCTTCAACGGCACCGCAGTCGAGGGCGCGCTGGCGGATGGTCTCGAGGTCCTCGCCGCCCTGCCCTACGTCAACGGCAACGGCGATAACTTCTGCGCCGGTTGCTTCGCCGATCCAGCCGATGGCAACTGAGGTATCTAGACCGCCTGAGTAGGCCAGGACGATGCGCTCTTTCATGGTGCTCCTTGAGATATTACGTTCAGGGGCGGGAGGTCCCCGCAGGTTCTATAAATAATTATGCACACTCAGACATAATTATGCAAAACGTATCAGTCAGTGATACGCGCTACTATCATCGCGCGCCACCCCAGAACCAGCAAGAGAAACGCGCGCCCAAAAATGAAAAAACCTTAATGGAATACTCACAGAACTTTTAAAGACAACTGCCACACTAGAAACATGCTCAAGAAATACATGTTCGGAATCCTGCTCCTGGCAGCCGCCGCCATCGTCGCGGCCCTTGCCCTGGTCATGACCTTTCGCGGCCAGCTCGGCGATGAAGTTGACCCCATCGTGCTCGACCGCACCAGCTCGCCGAGTGCAACGGCGTCCGCCTCCCCTCGCACTGCCAGCGCAACGCCCACCGCAGCAGAAAGCTCCGAGGCAGCCGCTGAGCCCGAACAGGCCCCAGCAGAACAAACACCTGCTGACCAGGCTCCGGTTGAACAAGCACCAGCCGAGCAAGCTCCCCCGGAGCAGGCACCGGCAGAACCCGCCCCGGTAGCCCCCGCACCCGTGGTGGTTGAGCAGGCCCCTGCACCCGTCGCTCCCCCGGCGCCCCAGGTAGAGTACTACCCCACCGAAGCCGACGACGATGACGACTACGAGGTAGATGACGATGACGATGACGACTAAATGGTGGCCCCGCCGAACCACCCACCAGCGTACAGGCTCCGTGCGTCTGCGTATCGTCGCCTGGATGGTACTGGTCACCACCTTCGTTATCACCGGCCTCATCTTTACGGTGCGAGAAATCCTCATCAGCGAAGTCGGCACCAAGGCAGCAGCAAACACCAGCAGCGAAATCTCCGAGTTCCGCACCTTCGCCGAACTCGGCGTCGACCCCACCACCGCTGCCCCCTTTGAGAATCTTGACCAGATGCTCACAACTTTCGTCTCCCGCCAATACACCGGCTACAGCGAACAGCTCATCGGAGTCACACCCCAGCAGGTCATCTTCATCGACGAACAACAGCAGTTCGCCGAAGACACCGGCTACCGGCTACACCAGGACAGAGACCTGCTCGCCAGCATCACCGGCAACAGCAGGACGTCGGGGATTGAGCAGACCCCGGCAGGGCCGGTGCACTGGGGCAAGGTAGAAATAAGCCTCAACACCGACAGCGGCAGCCAGGCAGGCTACCTGGTCGTTGTCGAATACATCCAGCCAGAACTCGACGCGGTGCAGCACACCATCGTCACCATGATATGGGTGGGCCTGGGCGGGCTAGCAGCCACGGTCGTCATCGCCTGGCTTGTAGCCTCCCGTATCACCAAGCCCATTCGCAGCCTGCGCACCGTAGCCCAGGACATCAACGACAAAAACTTTAGCGGCCGCGTCACCGTAACCGGCGACGACGACGTAGCAGCCATGGGCCGCACCTTTAACCAGATGCTCGACCGATTGGAGGAGTCAGCCATGATTGAACGCCAGTTTATGGACGACGTCAGCCACGAGCTGCGCACCCCCATCACCATCGTGCGCGGCCACCTAGAACTCATGGACCGCACCGAGGAACAGGATCAGACCCTACAACTGGTCGATGACGAGCTAGAACGCATGGGCCGTATCGTCGCTGACCTGCTCACCCTCGCCAAATCAGAAAGGCCCGACTTCGTGGCGCCCCACCCGGTTGAGGTAGCAGAACTCATGATTACCCTGGACTCCAAGGTGCAGGCCTTCACCGGCCACCGCTGGATGATGGCCGACATCGCCGAGGGCGAGGTACAGCTTGACGAACAGCGCATCACCCAGGCCATGGTGCAGCTCTGCGCCAACGCCGCCCAGTATTCGCCCGAAGAGTCAACCATCTCCATCGGCTCCCGCTTCGAGGGCAAGGGGGCAGAACGCACCCTCAACCTCTGGGTGCGCGACCGGGGCCCAGGCGTCAGCGAAGAAGACGCCGCCACCCTCTTCGAACGGTTCAAGCGCAACAACGCCAAAAATCCCGCCACCGCCAAAAAGCACTCGGTCGGGGCAGGTCTGGGACTGGCCATCGTCCGCTCCATCGCAGAAGCCCACGAGGGCTCCGTCTGGATCGCCCAGCCGGACGACGGCATCGGCGCGATCTTCGGCATCACCCTGCCAGCACCCACCGACCCCGACCAGGGCCAGGACGACAGCACCCCGGCAGATACCCCCGTCACCGTCACCCGCTACCCCAGCTGGACCCGCTAACCCCTCACCCACACACCCAAACACGTCGAAAGAAGCACCGCCATGAGCCATATCCTCATCGTTGAAGATGACCCGCGTATCTCGTCCTTCATCGTCAAGGGCCTCAAATCAGCCGGCTACACCTCAACCCTCATCGACGAAGGCCGCTCAGCCTACGCCCTGGCCAAGGTCAGCGACTTCGATCTCATCATCCTCGATGTAGGCCTACCCGGCATGGACGGATTCACCATCATGAAGGCCCTACGCGCCGACGGCATCACCACCCCCATCATCATGCTCACCGCCCGCGACTCCGTCTCAGACACCCTCGAAGGGCTCGAAAACGGCGCTAATGACTACATGACCAAGCCCTTCCAGTTTGCCGAGCTACTGGCCCGCATCCGCCTGCGCCTGCTCGATACCAACCGCGAAGAAAGCAGCGCATCCACTCTCACCCACCGCGACCTCGTCCTCAATGTGCTCACCCGCCAGGTCACCGTCTCAGGAGCCAGCACCGAGCTCACCAGCCGCGAGTTTGCCCTGCTAGAGACCTTCATGCGCCACAAGAACCAGGTGCTCTCCCGAGAGCAGCTCCTGGGGCAGGTGTGGGGTATGGACTTCGACCCCAACTCCAACATCGTTGACGTCTACATTCGCGCCCTTCGCAAGAAAATCGGCGACGACTACATCGCAACCGTACGCGGGGCAGGCTACAGGTTCGTCTAATGAAACTTCTCTACACCTCAACCTCCACCCCGGCGCAGGAGCCGCCGACCCACACCGCGCCGCTACCGGTACAGGCCCCCAGCTTCATCACCGTCAAGGTGCTTATATCCTTCTTCCTGGCGGTGCTCCTGATTGCGGGCACAGCCCTGACCGGAGTCACCTCAGAAGAGCTCTCCCTCGAAGGGGCCCTCACCCTCACCATCTTTATTCTGGCGATCTGGGCCTGGGTGTTCAGCCCGCTGTCAGACACCTACGTCTCACTCGCAGCTGCGGTAGCTCTGGTGCTCACCGGCATCATCAGCACCGACCAGTTCACCGCCTCACTGGGCACCTCAGCCGTCTGGCTGCTGGTGGCCGCTGTGGTGATGGCCCAAGCGCTGACCGCCTCAGGTCTCACCCGCCGTCTCACCGCCCGGCTCGTAGCACTGGCCCGCACCCCGCGTCAGCTCGCCCACCTCTACAACCTAGCCCTCTTTCTGACCGTCTACCTAGTCCCCTCACCTTCAGGCCGAGCAGCCCTTGCCCTGCCCATCTACCTGGCCATGGCAGAAGCTATGCCCGACCGCCCCAAGCTGGTCAAGGCCCTGGGAATCCTAGCGCCCTCCACCATCCTGGTCTCAGCGGTTGCCTCGTTTATCGGTGCAGGTGCCCACCTGGTCACCGCCGAAATCCTGGTGGCCTACGGGCTAGAAACCATCGGCTT
Organism: Rothia nasimurium; assembly: GCF_928392795.1. Lineage (GTDB taxonomy): Bacteria > Actinomycetota > Actinomycetes > Actinomycetales > Micrococcaceae > Rothia > Rothia nasimurium_F. Next base: position 272,835 of record NZ_CAKMTJ010000003.1, on the reverse strand, counting down.
CCTTGAATGGATGGTTCTGGGCTCAGGCCTGGGTCTGCTTGCCTCGCTTCTGGTCACCGAACTGGTCTTCGCGCTCTTCCCCACCCGCGACGACGCTCCGGCAAAACTGCACATCGACCTGGCAGACTTTGAAACCGAAGATTCCACCCCCGTACGTGGCGCACTTACCCAGCCAGAGAAAAATATCGCCCTGGTACTCGGCCTTGCAATCCTGCTCTGGTGCACGGAGTCCTTCCACGAGGTAGACCCGGTGATTGTGGCCGTGCTCGGCGCACTGGCCGCTAGTGCCCCTGGCTTCGGATCCGTCAAGCTGGCTGCCGCCCTCAAGAAGGCCCCCTGGCCCATGCTCATCTTCATGGCCACGACCCTGGCCATTGGTACCGCTCTCTCGGAGTCGGGGGCAGCGACCTGGCTGGCAGAGTCAATCTTCGCCCCGGTTTCAGGGCTAGGACGCAGCGGCGCGGCAGCCTTCGTGCTTCTCGTCATCGCCCTCTCGACGGTGGCCCACCTGGTGATTCAGTCCCGCTCAGCCCGCTCGGCCGTTCTGGTTCCCCTGATTATCACCGCCGCGATTCCCCTGGGGGTCAACCCGGTAGCAGCCGCCTTCATCTCAACCGCAGCCGCCGGCTTCTGCCACACGCTGACATCCAGCGCTAAACCGGTAGCCCTCTTTGCCTCCATCGACGGGAAACCCACCTACACCCCGTCCGATCTTCTCAAGCTTTCGGCCTGGCTGGCACCGCTCCACGCAGCGCTCATTGCCGGCTTCGCCTTCTTCATCTGGCCGGCCCTGGGCCTGCCGCTCTACCTCTAAATCACCACACCTTTACAAGGAGAAACACCATGACTATGTCCATTCCCCAGCGTATTCTGATCGCACCTTCCGGTTTCAAGGGCTCTCTTGAAGCTGATGTTGTAGCGGACGCCATTGCTTCCGGTATCCGCCGCGTCATTCCCGGCGTCAACACCGTGACCATGCCGATTCCTGACGGCGGCGAAGGCACCGCAAAGATGCTGGCTGGCTCCACCGGCGGCAAGCTCGTACACACCAAGGTCACCGGCCCGGTTGGCCAGCAGGTTCGTTCCCACTACGCCCTGCTCGGCGGGGCTCAGGACGGCGTCGCGGTCGTTGAAATGGCAGCGGCCGCAGGGCTCTCCCTGGTCCCTAAGGATCTGCGTAACCCCGCTGAAACCACCACCTACGGGGTGGGGCAGCTCATTGCTGCGGCACTCGATAACGAAGACGTACACACCGTGCTGGTAGGCTGCGGCGACTCAGGCACCTCAGACGGCGGTGCCGGTGCCCTCTCAGCGCTGGGTGCCCGCATTCTCAACGAGGTCGGAGAAGAAATCCCCCTGGGCGGCGCCCACCTGACCGAGGCTGCGTCCATCGACTACTCCGGTCTGCACCCCCGCCTTTCCCAGGTACGCATCGTCCTGGCTCTCAACCAGCACAACATTCTAACCGGCCCCAAGGGCGTTGCCCGCGTCTTTGGCCCCCAGAAGGGGGCAACCCCCGAGCAGGTTGAACAGCTGGATGCGGCCTTAACCCACTGGGCCAACCTGCTGGAAGAGACCTACGAGACCATGACCGACGGCAAGCTGCACATGGACTTCCACACCGGCGCAGGCACCGGCGCTTCCGGCGGTCTGGGGGCAGGGCTGGCTTTCATCGGTGCCGAGCTCACCCCGCGCTTTGAGGCCCTCATCGACTCCGGCCTGGCCGGCATCAACCTTGATGAAGAAATCCGCCACGCTGACCTGGTCGTTACCGCAGAAGGCGCTATCGACTTCCAGACCCCCAAGGGCAAGGTTCCTGCAGAAATCGCCGCCCGCGCCCAGGGTTCGGGTGCTCCAGTCCTCGCATTGGCTGGCTCTATCGGTAAGAAGGCCTACCGCGTGCACGATGCCGGCATCGACGCTTTCGCCTCGATTATCCCCCTGCCCATGGACCTTGAAGATGCCCTGGTCAACGGTGAAGAGCTGCTGACCGACTCGGCAGAGCGCACCTTCCGCATGATTCTGCTGGGTGCTTCGCTCTCGGCGTCCATGCAGTCCCGCCGGGCGCAGATGGCCGCCGCCTAACCTAACGGGTGAACGGTAGAGGCTCTCCCCTAGGCTTCCTGGGTGAGGGCCTCTGCCAGTACCCGCTTCAAGATTTTGCCGGTGGGCCCCAGCGGCAGCTCCTCTTTGAAAACATAGCGACGCGGGTACTTGTAGGCGGCAAGTTCCCGGCGGGCCAGCTGATCGAGGGACGCGGTCAGCTCGGCCTGCTGCGAAGCGTCCAGGGGTTCGCGCGGCACCACTACCGCCACAATTTCTTCGCCCACAGTTTCAGAGGGCTGCCCCACCACGGCTGCCAGCTGGACAGCGGGGTGGGTGTAGAGGACGTCTTCAATTTCCCGCGGGTAGACGCTGTTGCCGTTACGCAAGATCATGTCTTTGAGGCGGTCAACGATAAAGATGTTCCCCTCATCATCGAGCCGGGCTACATCGCCGGTGGCAAACCAGCGGCCCTTGAGCACCTCGGCGCTCGCTTCGGGGCGGCCCCAGTACCCGGCCATGACGTTGGGCCCGGCTACCCACAGTTCGCCCGCTTCACCGGTAGCCAGCGGCTGCCCCTGCCTATCGACCACTTTCACCTCTACCCCGGGTAGAGCCCTGCCGACAGAACCAATCACTAGGCCGTATTCAGCCCGGTTGAAGGACACAACGGGTGCAGTTTCACTCAGCCCGTACCCCTCGTAGATGGGGAAGGCCACCAGGTGCTCAATATCGGCGTGGACGGAGGCGGGCAGGGCAGCTCCGCCCGATATGCCGAAGCGGACGCGCCCCCGCAGCTGGTGGGTCAAAGCAGGGTCAGTGCCCAGATAGGTAGCCAGGGCACTGTACATAGTGGGAACTGCAGCAAACGCCGTAACTCCGGCAGTTGCACATAGCTGGGCTGCCCCACCCGGGGTGAAACGCGGGAGCAGGGCGATAGCAGCACCCGCTGCAAGTACCGCGTTCATCGATACGGTCTGCCCAAAGGCATGGAAGAGGGGAAGGCCACCGAAGATAACGTCGTCTGCGGTGAAGCCAAAAACATCAACACAGGTTCTAGCGTTCGACAGCATATTGGTATGGGTCAAGGTAGCACCCTTAGGGGCGCCTGTTGTACCTGAGGTGTAGAGGATAACGGCAGCATCGTCCCCGACGACCGCCTGCGGAGCCCAAGAACTCAAGGTGGGAGTATCTACCTCGAAGGTTTCCTCGGGCGCTATAGACTCGATGCGCAGCGAAGCTCCTACCTCGGCAGATACCTGGTCTAATTCCTGCCCAACCCGGGTCCCAGCCGCTGCCACCAAAAGCCGCGCACCGGCGTCCTGAACCTGATAAGCCGCTTCGCGGGCTGATAGGAGCGGGTGCATGGGCACCACAATCGCTCCCAGCGACAAGGCACCGTAGTAGAGGCCCACCATAGCCGGTACGTTGGGTAGCGCCAGCGCAACCCGGTCGCCGGTCTCAACACCGCGGTGAAGGAGCCAGTCACGAGCGGAAGCCGTCAGCAGGTTCAGCTGACGGTAGGTAAAGGTTCCACCCGCCCAGGTTAAGGCTAGGGAATCATCATCTGCCCGCTCCGAAAGTAGGGCTGCAATATTGTGCTGAGGCGATGCAACGAGAGTCTGGTCAGCGTCTTTGGTATCCACGGGTCTGCCTTTCTTCGAGCCTAGCTAGCCCTGCCCATTCTTTCACACCTTCTACCTCAAAACTTCTGAACAAAAGTTCTAAATAAGGCGGGCATGAGCTGTAGGGTGGTCTAGACAGGGTTGCTAACGTGCCTCACTTTTTGAGAAAGTGAAAGTATGACAGATGTGAACCATAGCCTGACCGAGCAGGACATCGACTTCCTTGACTCGGTATTCGATCTGGCACGTGATAACAAGCCGGTAGCCCTCAAATCACTGTTTGACCAGGGCGTACCTGTTGACCTCACCAACGCCAAGGGCGATACCCTGCTCATTTTGGCCGCTTATCACGAACACGCTGACATGGTTCAGCTCCTGATCAATGAGGGGGCCGACCTTGACCGTCTCAATGAGCGGGGCCAGACCGCCCTTGTCTGCGCTACTTTCCGTAACAACCTTCCGATTGCCCGCATGCTTCTCGATGCTGGCGCCGACGAAACCCTGGGGTCGCAAACTCCCGCTGATGTGGCAGAGTTCTTCGACCTTGACGAGATAAAGAAACTTTTTGAGGGGTAATGGGTTAGACCGGTATCACTACCGGGTTTACCTACGCCCACCCCGTTAATTCAGCCCCGGTCTTCGACGATGAAGACCGGGGCTTAACTGTGTGTGCGGTGCCTGCTCAGCGGGGTTAGGCCGCCCACTCCAGAAAGAGGGATGCGACCTTTTCGCCGCCGTTGGGGTCGCGGGTAATGACCATGACGGTGTCGTCGCCCGCGATGGATCCCAGCAGGGGCTCTAGCCCGGCCTGGTCAATAGCTGAGGCGAGGAACTGGGCGGCTCCCGGCGGGGTACGCAGGATGACCAGGTTGGCTGAGGCCTCGGCGGTCACGAGTAGTTCTTTGAAAAGGGAAACGAGGCGGGCGTCGGGGCCTTCCTGGGTGCTACGACGGACGGGGTGGTTAGGCACGGCGTAGATCAGCCCCGACTTTTCGTCGCGCACGCGCTCGGCGCCAATTTCCACCAGGTCGCGGGAGAGGGTCGCCTGGGTGACTTTGAGCCCGTCGTCGGTGAGCAGCTGGGCTAGTTCGGCCTGCGAGCGCACGCGGTGGGTTTGGAGCACCTCGATGATGCGGGCTTGCCGCGCGGTTTTGGTGGAGGGAATCGCCATTGTTTCTTCTCTTTTTCTGGTCGGTTTAGCTAAGAGCGGTGCGGACGTCGGTGGCTAGGTTGGACTCGGCGAGCAGGAAGGCCATGAGGGCTTTTTGGGCGTGGAGGCGGTTTTCTGCTTCGTCGAAGACGACGGAGGCGGGCCCGTCGATGACGTCGGCTGTGACTTCGTAGCCGCGGTAGGCGGGAAGGCAGTGGAGGAAGATAGCGCTGGAATCAGCCCTATTCATAGCCTCGGTGTTGACGGTGTAGGGCTTGAATACTTGGGCGCGGGCTTCTTTTTCGTCCTCTTGGCCCATGGAGACCCAGGTGTCGGTGATGACGACGTCAGCGCCGGCCAGGGCCTGGTCGGGGTCGGTAGTGACCAGGATTGAGCCGCCGGTTTCGGCTGCTCGCTGTTGGGCTTCTGCGACGACGGAGTCGGTGGGAAGGTAACCCTCGGGGCCCGCGATACGAACGTGTATGCCCGCGGTGGCGCCACCGAGCAGGTAGGAGTTGGCCATGTTGTTGGCGGCATCGCCCAGGTAAACCATGGTGAGGCCGGCCAGCTTGCCCTTGTGCTCGCGGATGGTGAGCAGGTCAGCGAGAATCTGGCAGGGGTGGTAGTCATCGGAGAGGGCGTTAATGACGGGCACGCGGGAGTGCTCAGCCATCTCCTCAAGACCCGCCTGGGCGTAGGTGCGCCAGACGATAGTGGAGACCATACGGGAGATGACCTTGGCGGTATCTGAGATGGTTTCCTTATGTCCAAGCTGGGCTTCGCCGGGGTTAACAATCAGGGGGTTGCCGCCGAGTTCTGCGATACCTGCGTGGAAGGAGAAGCGGGTGCGGGTCGAGGTTTTATCAAAGATGACGGCTGCGGTCTGGGGGCCGGCCAGGGGCTTGTAGCCGTAACGGTCCGCCTTCATGGAGGCAGCCAAATCGAGCACCTGCGCCTGCTCGGCGGGGGTGAGGTCGGTGTCTTTGAGGAAGTGGCGGACCACGGTTTTCTCCTAGGGGTAGGGGCAGCGTTTCAGCTGACCTTTCATTATATGCATAGTTACTGATAGTTATGCAGTATGTGAATAGATGGATAGAAGTACACGTCGCGGACGCCCTTCTGCCGACTAACCTTCTCACAGGCTCGCTAGCGCTCGCATGTGATTCATGCCAGCCCCAGCCAGTCGGCGTACAGGGCGGCCGCGACGTGCATCTGCATTTCCATCTGCATTTACTTCTGTCGCGCCTCAGCCAGAATTGCGGGGAAGGCAGCGGTAAACTCTGCTAGTTCGGCATCGGTGATGGTGAGGGCTGGGGCGATGCGGACGGTGCGGGCGTCCGGGGCGTTGACGATGAAGCCGGCTGCCCGGGCGGCGGTCACGAAGGCTGGTGCCAGGGGTGCACCGGAGTTGGTGGTGTCGTCGGTGAGGACGATGCCGATGAGTAGGCCCGCTCCCCTGGTTTCTGCCACACCGTCTAGTTCTTCGATAGCGGCTCTGAAGGTTGAGCCTCGTTGGGCAGCGGAGTCGAGTAGATGTTCAGCTTCGATGGTTTCGAGGGTTGCGGTAGCTGCTGCGGTGGCCAGGGGGTTGCCGCCGAAGGTGGTGCCGTGCATACCGGCTTCGAGGGTGCTGGTGTTGTCTTCGCCGACTACGATCATGGCGCCGATGGGGAAGCCGCCGCCCAGGCCCTTGGCCAGGGTAATGGCGTCGGGTAGGTTTTCGCCGGTGAGTTCACAGGAGTGTTCGAACCAGCGGCCGGTGCGACCCATGCCGGTCTGGACCTCGTCCACGATGAGCAGGGCGCCGCGAGCGCGGGTGAGTTCGCGGGCGCGGGTAAGGTAGCCTGCGGGCAGGGGCAGGACGCCGGCCTCCCCCTGGATGGGTTCGACGATGAGGGCAGCGACGTCGTCGGTGAGGTTTTCTTCCAGGGCTTCGAGGGTGGCCGGAATGTGTTTGACGCCGGTGGGGAGGGGTTCGAAGGGCTGGCGGTAGGCGGGTTTCCAGGTGAGGGATAGGGCGCCGATGGTGCGCCCGTGGAAGCCGTGGTCCAGGGCTAGGATGGTGCCTTTGCCGTGGAGGTTACCGTGGCGGCGGGCGAGTTTGTAGGCGGCTTCGTTGGCTTCGGTGCCGGAGTTGCAGAAGAAGACGCGGCCCGATTCGGTACCCAGGTAGCCCAGCAGGCGATGGGCCAGGGAGATCTGTTGGGGGCTGGTGAAGAAGTTGGAGATGTGGGTCAGGGTTGCGGCCTGCTCGCTGACGGCTTTTACCCAGGCGGGGTGGGCATGGCCAAGAGCGTTGACGGCGATACCGCCGAGTAGGTCAAGGTAGGTGGTCCCGTCGGCGTCCGTCACGCGTGAGCCCTGCCCCGAGACCAGCACCAGGGAGGGGTCGCCAAAGACCCCCAGGAGGTCGTTCCGGTAGTCGGCTAGGAGGTTTTCTTGTGTCATGGGTAGTCCTAATAAGTCACCGGCTTGACCTGGAAGTCAGGGGCCGGGTGGTGCCAGGGGGTGTCGTCGACGTTGTCGGGGGTGAGCTGGGTGCCGATGCCGCGGTCGGTGAAGATTTCGAGCAGGGGCGAGTGGGCGAGGCGTCCGTCGACGATGGAGGCTCTGGGCACGCCCTGTTCTACGGCCTGCAGGCAGGCGCTCATTTTGGGGATCATACCGGAGACTAGGCTGGGGAGCATCTCGCGTAGTTCACTGACGGTGAGGGAAGAGATGAGGGAGTCTTTGTCGGGCCAGTTGGCATAAAGGCCCTCGACGTCGGTGAGGACGACGAGTTTTTCGGCTCCGAGGGCGGCGGCGACGGCTGCTGCGGCGGTGTCTGCGTTGACGTTGAGGATTTCTCCGGTCAGCCCGGCAAGCCCGTGGTTGTGTTCAGGGTACTTTTCGGGGTCGTGCATTTCGGGGGCGACGGAGGAGATGACGGGGATTTTGCCGGCCTGGATCATGGACATGATGGCGGTGGTGTTCACACCGACCACTTCACCAACGAGGCCGAGGTCGACTTCTTGGCCGTCCACCACGGTGCCGATGCGGCGGGCGCGTAGGAGCCCGCCGTCCTCGCCGCTCATGGCGACGGCGAAGGGGCCGTGGGCGTTGATGAGGGAGACGAGTTCGCGGGCTACTTGGCCGGTGAGTACCATGCGGACGACGTCCATGGCTTCGGGGGTGGTATAGCGCAGGCCGCCGCGGAACTCGCTTTCGATGCCGAGTTTGGTGAGCATGGCGGTGATTTGGGGGCCGCCGCCGTGCACGACGACGGGGCAGATGCCGATGGTTCGTAAGAAGACCATGTCTTCGGCGAAGGCGGCGCGGAGCTCCTCGGAGATCATGGCGTTGCCCCCGTATTTGAAGACCATGATTTTGCCCCGGAACTGTTGGATCCAGGGTAGGGCTTCCATGAGGGTTTTAGCTTTTTGTTGGGCGGTGTCGAAGCGGGTGTGGGCGTTTTTTTGCTCTGCCATGGGGATCTTTCAGTTAGCTGGAGTAGGCCGAGTTTTCGTGGACGTAGTCGTGGGTGAGGTCGTTGGTCCAGATGGTGGCTTCGTGCTGGCCTGCGCCCAGGTCGATGTCGACGGTTACTTTGCGGTCTGCGGCGAGGTCAACGAGGGAGCGGTCTTGGCCGATGCCGCCGCCGGTGCAGACCTGTACGCCGTTGATGGTGACGTTGACCCTATCGGGGTCGAAGGCGGCTGAGGTAGTGCCGACTTCGGAGAGGATGCGGCCCCAGTTGGGGTCGTTGCCGAAGATGGCTGTTTTGAAGAGATTGGAGCGGGAGACAGCCCGGGAGACTTCTTCGGCGTCCGCTTCGCTGGCGGCGCCCAATGTGCGCACGTGGATATCGTGACTGGCGCCCTCGGCGTCCCCAATGAGCTGCAGAGCGAGATCCTGGCAGACCTTGGTGAGGGCTTCGGTGAAGACGCCTAGGTCAGGTTCGATATCGGAGGCGCCGGAGCTCATGAGAATAACGGTGTCGTTGGTCGACATACAGCCATCGGAGTCGGCCCGGTTGAAGCTCAAGCGCACCGCCTCGCGTAGGGCGGTATCGAGGTTGTCGGGTGAGACCAGGGCGTCGGTGGTGATGACCACCAGCATGGTAGCCAACCCCGGGGCCAGCATACCTGCGCCCTTGGCCATACCGCCGATCAGGTAGGCGCCGCCCTCTTCAATTTCCACGCCAATAGCGGCCTGCTTTGAGACAGTATCGGTGGTCATGATAGCTTCAGCCGCAGCTAGGGATGAACCGGGGCTCACGCCCAGGGCGGCCGCGGCGTCCTTTGCACCCGCGGTGAGCTTGTCCATGGGCAGGCGCTCGCCGATCAGGCCGGTGGAGCATACCAGCACGTCGCCGGCTGAGATATTGAGCAGGTCAGCAACGAGCTCAGCGGAGGCATGGGTATCTTGGAAGCCGGGGGCACCGGTGCAGGCGTTGGCACCGCCGGAGTTGAGCAGCACGGCGTCCGCCCGCCCGTCGCTGATGACCTGCTGGCTCCACAGCACGGGGGCGGCAGCGAAGCGGTTGCTGGTAAAGACCGCGGCGGCGTTTTTGACCGGACCATCGTTGACGACCAGGGCAACGTCCTTCTTACCCTCAACAGCGCTAATACCGGCGCGGACGCCGGCAGCGCGGAAGCCGCGGGGGAAGGTCACGCCGTGGGTGGTTACGCCTTCAATCTGGTGGATAGTGTCGGTCACGGTGCGAGTCCTTCCTGGAGCAGACCTGCGTTTTCGGGCAGGCCCAGGGCAATGTTCATAGATTGGATGGCACCGCCTGCGGTGCCCTTGGCGAGGTTGTCGATGACGCTGGTGATGATGACGCGCCCGGCGTGCTCGTCGAAGGCCAGTTGCATCTCAGCGTGGTTGGAGCCCTGCACGCTCTTGGTGGTGGGCCACTGCCCTGCAGGAAGCAGATGCACGAACTTTTCGTCGGCGTAGGCGGCCTGCCAGGCTTCATGCAGCTGAGCTTCGGTCACGCCGGGGCGGACGCGCGCGGTAGCGGTGGCCAGAATGCCGCGGGGCATGGGGGCAAGGGTTGGGGTGAAGGAAATCTGCACCTGCTCCCCCGCTACGGTGGAAAGTTTTTCTTCAATTTCGGGGGTGTGCCGGTGGGAGCCACCAACCCCGTAGGGGCTCATGCCGCCCATGACCTCTGCTGAGAGCAGGTGGGGCTTGAGGCTCTTCCCTGCTCCCGAGGTGCCGGAGGCCGCAACAATCACAACATCGGTGGGCTCCAGCAGGCCAGCGGTAAAACCGGGGGCCAGGGCCAGAATGGACGCTGTGGGGTAGCAGCCGGGCACAGCAATCCGTTTGCTCCCCACCAGGTTCTCACGCTGTTTGCCGCTGGGGGTGGGCAGCTCAGGCAGGCCGTAGGGCCAGGTGCCGGAGTGCTCTGAGCCGTAGAACTTGACCCAGGCGTCCGCGCTCTCAAGGCGGTGGTCTGCCCCGGCGTCAATCACCAGGGTGTTCTCGGGTAGCTGGGCTGCAATCTCTGCGCTGGCACCGTGGGGTAGGGCCATGAAGACTACGTCATGGCCACTCAGGGCCTCGGCGGTGGTGTCAGCAACGACCAGGTCGGCGTAGGCGCGAAGGTGGGGGGCAATATCACCCAGGCGGGAACCTGCGGACGAGTGCGCGGCCACGGTTTTCACCTCAACGTGGGGGTGGGTTGCCAGTAGGCGCAAAATCTCGCCACCGGCGTACCCGGTGGCTCCTGTGACAGCTACGGTAATAGTCATAGCACTATATTTGCATGTTTTTACATAGTAGTAAATATTTATGCACTGCGTTTCGCAATGTGAAATCAACTAACAGATTTGGGACCACAGGGACTCAAAACTTAGGAGTTATTCAGATGATAGAAACCACCAACACACAACCTAAACCACAGCGCAACAGGAAAAGAAATACAGCCCCCCCCCCCGCACACCCACGCTCACACCACTACACCCATCTTTGATAGCATTATTCTCAAATTAAAAACTCACTAAAGTATGGACATTTCTACCAAACTCCCCATCAACAACCAAAGTCAGCATATAATATGTTACGAAGCCACGTAATCTAACATTCTATAAATTATGACAAAAATAGAATTAACAATACTGCACTTTAAAAAGTAAAATCAAGGAGATGCAATGAGTGAAAAATCAATATTCTTTGCCGAAATTAAAAACGAAACGAAAAAGGGAGAATATTTTACACATCCCGCAAAAGATATTTTCGATCCTAATAAAAAAATCGAGAGAATCTACATACCTAAAAGAGTTGCGGATGAGCTCTCGATTAAAGAACAAAAACAGAAATACTCAGACGATATTGCCCTCCTTGGCTTCGTCGACTACACCACAGCACCCAGCCCAAGTGCCATCAGCCTGCTCGGCCTTTGGAGCACATCAAGCGACGATGTTAGAAAAATTAGCAATTTTATTGACGTAATCAACCTTTTAGATTTAATAACAAAAAAACCATTAGGAGATAAATTTAGGCAGACTTTCGAAAGTTACATAAAAAATATTGAAAATCATATCCAAAAAAATTATCAACTAATAGAACTGCCCGACGAGCTCGAAGTTCAAGCAAAAGCATTTATTAAGTATTTTCAAAAGAATTTCGGCATAGATTATTCTTTGGAAAATCTCGCAGAGAATATATCTGATATCCATTCAAAGATTTCGGATATAATAGCTAGTTCGAGATCAATCAAAGAACTAGAAAATTCAATAAGAAGCATTCACGCTTTTATAGAAGAAAAAGAAAAACAGATTGAGTCCCTTGAAAAAATTTTGGGAAACGTAAACCAGCGTGAAAAATTGCCAGAAATTGTAAATCTTAAAAAATCAATTGAGCCCGATGATATCAGTAAAATTTGTGAAAATATCGAACTTCACAGAGGCCATATTTTTAGCGAAGAAATAATAAAATTTTTCATATACGGTTTGTATACGCACCAGCTCTTGATATTCTTTGGAGAACCTGGAACCGGAAAGTCATCTTTCGCAAGGGATATCGCCTGGAGTATTGGAGCTAACCTACTTGAAGTTCCTGTACAGCCTAGCTGGTCAGAAGAACAAGATTTATTTGGATACTTTAATCCGGTAACGAATGAATTTATTTCTACTGAATTAACAGAATTTATTCTCAGGGCAAATAGCGAATGGAACAGTCAGAAAGAAAGTTCTCCACTCTTTATAGTCTGCCTCGATGAAATGAATATTTCGCAGGTTGAATACTACCTCGCGACTGTTCTTTCACGCATAGAAATAGATTATCGTAACGATAGCGCCCAAAGAAACATATCACTCTTACCACCTAAATTTGCAGAGCGCTCCTTACAGCTTATTTCTAGTAACAAGATATTATCTAAGGAAGAAGAATCTTCTATATCAAAAATCATAAGATATAAGAATCTTGCTATTACACCTAATATAAGATTTGTCGGCACTATAAATGTTGATGAAACGACAAAGAAGCTTAGTCCTAAAGTTATCGACCGTAGTTTTATAATAAATTTTAATCAACTAGGCGATAATATATCGAAAGCTAGCATCATTGGTAAGAACGATATTACTTCCCCCTCAGCTTCTGCAACCTACGCTGCTAAGATTTTTGGAGACTCTCTGCCCAACTTCTCTTCTTACGATATATCGAAATTACCAGATAGAGTAAAGACCCTAATTAGTCTCTCAAGTTATAGAACAAAAATTGCTGCTGGAGTTCTATGGAACTTTAGGGAAATTTTTAGTATTTCAGAAGAAGAAATGCTTGATATTCTTCTTCACACGAAAATATTGCCTAAATTCGACGGATATCCCTCAGTCTCTGATGACAAGAATATTAAAATAATTGCTGGATTAGTCGAGGGTCTAGACCAAAGCAGTGCATCCAAAATTTACGGAAGAATGAAAGAGGATAGATTTAATACAGGAATTTTCTCCTACTTTAATTTCTAGGTTTAAAAACAATGAATTATTCACTTAATTACGAACCTACGTCAGAAATCACAATTAAAGATAATAGGGCATACAAACAAGCGTACACTGGTGATTGTTTATTTAAGCTTAATTCTACCACTCCTCTTCCCGAGAATATAGACTGCAAAATCTATTCGGAAATCAACTCTATTACTATTAAGAAGGGGAAAAATGGATACTATAAACTAAACAGTAGCTATACGAATATTCCAGGTATTATCTCAATAATATTTGATATTGACGGAGAAATTGTTAAATTCGAGCTTTTTATAGTCCCCAAAGACGCAGTTATGGGCATTAATCAGTATATCAATATGCTCAACTTCTTAGATAGAAATAGAGTCATTTGGGAGGTTGACAACACATACTCCAGTCTTGCACAAAGACAATACCTGTCCCATAACAAATTAGAGAATACACTTCGGCAACTAGAATTTGTAGTTAAGAAGATTGTTAGTTCACCCCAATCTACAGTGATAAAAAGTTACCGAAGCACATGGAATCCATCTAACAAAAACTTTAATAAGAAAATTTTAGTAAGTATCGCATCTGGAAAACAAACTAGCAAAAAAATATCCTATCAATTTTCCGATAACTTTGATATTCCAGAGAATAGATACCTTAAAACTATCCTCACTGAGATACTCAGAAGACTTCTATATCAGTTAGAAATTAGCGAAGGAAATAGCTTTAATAATCAAAATATAGTTAATTCCTACTATGTTGGAAAATCTATTTTAAAATTGCTTGATTCAGGTAAATTTTCACGTGTCAGCTTCGATAAAAACTCTTTTCTGAAAGGTAGAAATTATTTTTTCAGAGATAGTAGGTACAGAACAGCAGTTCTACTAACAAATAATATTTATGACTGGACTAATTGTTATACCTCTGCGATCCACAGTAGATTAGTTTCTAGTACGCCTTTTATCTATCAATCTTTTACATTTTACATTCTGCTAAATTTTTTTATTGATCTCGGGTTTACGCTTGAAAGCTCTAATAGACCTCTATCCCCTCAAAAAACTGATACAAAAGAAATAGAAGTTCGTTTTATGAAGAAACTAAAATCAGTTTCTCTGCATATAACTCTCTTGTATGAGAGTAGTGGCATAATTGACTCTAATAAGCGTCCAGATTTCCAGATTCTTTATTATTACTCTTCGGATGATAAAAAATTTAACAATCTATCCTCTAAAGTATTTTATTGCATTCTAGACTCAAAATATAGGCTGCTAGAGGATACCACGGAATGGGGCGTCCCACATTCAATTTTTGATGAGGCATACATTAAATATTATAAAAAATTTATCGAAGATGTTTCATTCCAAACTAAAGAATTCTCACACGTCGGCTCATATTTGTTGCACCCTACTTCTACAGATGAAAAAATTAAATCTCTGCACTGTGAATCTTCATTTATTTTCAACAAACCAAACTTCGCAATTGAAATAGCTGACCAGGTTATCGCGTCAGATTATTTTTCAAGAAAATATGAAAACAGTGCAGATGAGGATAGAAAAAATTTTTTTGAGCAACCTAGCTATAGATTTGGCGGGCTATGTATTAATGCTTCAAATATAATTGATGGGCCAAATGAAACTGGAGATTTGAGAAGACTTTTTAATTATCTTTTTCATTTTATTCCTTACGATGCAGTTACAAGACCGCCTGAGATGTCTACACCCAGTCGTTTCTCTCTCATCGAGTATGAAAGTATTCTACATCCTGAAAAAAACTCTTTCTGTACACGTTGCGGTTCTGTATCAATAGATGATGATTCATCAGACCATAAGATAAAAGGGAGAAAGCTTAAGTGTACCGACTGCGGATATTCTTTTTATCTTGCATATTGTGGTAACAAAGTGCATCGAGATAGCCTCTCCGAAACTTACCGCCCTAAGCTTATCCATTATGATACTGATAATTTTGGGTTTAAGCCGAATCCAAAATCGCCCTATACCGTCTGTGTTGAATGTGGAAAGACTTACGATGACTTATTCCCACCTCAAAAGTAACTCGATGTCAGCGGCTGACGTAAATTGTCTAGCGAACGATAAAACAGGCGATAGGAGCGGCTTCGAGCGTAAGCCTGTGGAGCCATTTATGAATAATCCCTATAGTTTATAGAAATCCATATTTCTATCGTTCTCAAATATAAAAGGGATGCCTAATCGGATAAATTGGCATCCCTTTTATTTATAATTTATTATTTTATTAATTGAATGTAGTATCTAGATTAGTTTAGGTAATAAACCTAGTCAGGTAATTCAGTGCTTCTACGCTTGCGAATCATCATGAAGGTGCCTGCAACACCGGCGCCAAAGACCAGAATCGCACCGGCCAGGCGGAACATAGCACTGCGCTTCTGGGAGGCTACGGTATCCTCGGTCACCGGTACCAGGCTACCTTCTTCGCCGGTACGAACCACGGTCAGGTTAGCGTCTCCGGTTTGCACCAGCAGGGCATCGACGGTCTCGGGGAAGTCAGCGCTGACGGTACCGGTCTGGGAGCCGCGGAACTCAACAGTAGAACCGGGGTTCACCTGCACAGGATCAGCAATCTCCGAAATGAAAGTCTTACCGGTCATCGCGGTGTTGTCAGGCAGGGTGCCGGTGTAAGTCGCCACATTGCTATCACCTTGCAGGTCGCTGGTGACCTTTTCAAAGGTGCCGGTCATGACCCATGAGCGCCCCTCGTAGCCTTCGTTGGCGCGGGCCTCGTTGAAGGTCCGGATGCCGCCAATCAGCAGGATAATGGCAAAGATGGAAGCCAGAATCATGATACCCGCCGCAGCCAGCTTGGGCCCAAGTGGTCCGCGGGGTTCCTCGTAGTCTTCTTCCTCTTCTGCGAAGGTGAAGAAGTCGTCGGTGCGGTCATCTTCGTCGAAGTTGTCGTGGTCTTCGAGGTAGCGCTGATCGCTCACGGTGCATCTCCAGAGGTTGTGGGTGATTGCCTATACAAAGGCGGAAGTCCATTCTACCGCGTCAGCTCCCAAAAGGCTTATCTGTCTCACCGACCACCCAGCCTTTTCAGCGCCGCCGCCCAGAAAACTGCCCGTCCTCGCTCAAGCACCTGCCCGGCAGGCTAGCTGCGCAGACAAAGAGCCCGGCGGACGCGCGTCCGCCGGGCTCTACCCGAATCTGGGGTTTGTGCGGGCCTTAGGCTCGCTGAACCGCGCCGAAGCGTTCGGCGGCCAGAGCCACACCGGCTTCACGGGCTGCGGAGGCCTCGTCAGCGGTCAGGGTGCGGTCGGTGGCACGGAAACGCAGGGCGAAGGCCAGGGACTTCTTGCCCTCTTCGATGCCGGTGCCGCGGTAGTCGTCGAAGACGCGGACGTCCTCGAGCAGTTCACCGGCGCCCTCAGCCAGGGCTGCGGCAAGGTCAGCAGCCGGGATTGCTGCGTCCACAATCAGGGCGACGTCCTGGTTGGCTGCCGGGTAGCCGGAAATACCGGTGGCCTGCACTGCCTCGCCTGCCTGGGCGATGAGGGCGGTGAAGTTGAGTTCGAAGGCACTGGTGCGCTCGGGCAGGTTCAGCTTGGCCAGCAGCTTGGGGTGCAGTTCACCGGCGTAGGCGATGACCTCACCGGCTGCGTTCTTGAGCACGGCGGTGCGGCCCGGGTGGAAGGCCTGGTGTTCGCCGTTTGCAACGGTGACTTCTACCCCGGCGGCATCGGCTACCAATAGCACAGAGTCCAGGGCATCGCGCCAGTCAAAGGCACGGGCGGTGATTCCCGGGGTTTCCTCGTGCTCAGCACCGGCGAAAAGACCGGCGATGTGGCGGGGCTGGTCGGGAATACCGGCGTTCAAATCTGCCAGAACCTCGTCGGCGGGCTTGACGCCAAGACCGGGGATGGAGGCTGACCCCAGCTGGGTGCCGGGAATAAAGACGGAACCGGTCTCGTAGATGGCCAGGTTCTTGAAGCCGCGGGAGAGGTTGCGTGAGAGCACCTCGGTCAGGCCCGGCAGCAGGGAGCGGCGCATCCAGCCCTGGGCGGACGAGATGGGGTTAGCCAGGCGGATGGAGTCCACCGGCTCACCGGCAACCGGGGAAGCCCAGAGGTTATTGTCTTCATCGGAGACAAAGGGGTAGGCAAAGACCTCGGTCAAACCCGATGCTGCCAGGGCGTTGAGGGCCCGGCGGCGCAGGGTCTGCTCAACAGTGTAGCCGCGGCCGGGAGGGGCCACGGGTAGGGTCGAGGGAATCTTATCGTAGCCCACCAGGCGGGCAACTTCCTCGGTCAGATCTTCCTTAGCGCCCAGGTCGGTGCGCCATGAGGGCACGGTAACCTCGTAAGAACCCTCGGCCACCTCAACGCTGGCGCCAATCTGCTCCAGGGAGCCAACAATCTGCTCTTGGGTGTAGTCGATGCCAATGCGGCCTGCGGTGTAGTCGGCGGGCAGGGAGATGACGGTGGGCTCGAAGCTGCCACCGGCGTCCGTCACGCCCTCATCGGCAGTTGCACCGGCCAGCTCAACCAGCAGGTCAACGGCCCGCTGGGCAGCAGCGGCCTGAATCTGGGGGTCAACGCCGCGCTCAAATCGCTTGGACGCCTCAGATGAGAGCTTGTGGCGGCGGGCGGTGCGAGCGATGGAAACCTCATCGAAACGGGCTGCCTCGATAACGATGCGGGTGGTTGAGTCGGAGACCTCGGTGGAGGCCCCACCCATGACACCGGCCAGGCCGATGGGGCCGGACTCGTCGGTAATCAGCAGGTCTTCGACGTTGAGCTCGCGCTCTTTCTCATCCAGGGTGGTGAGCTTCTCGCCAGCTTCGGCACGGCGCACGGTGATGCCGCCGGTCAGCTTATCTGCATCGTAAAAATGCAGGGGCTGGCCGGTTTCAAGCATGACGTAGTTGGAGATATCCACCGGCAGGGAGACGGAGCGGACGCCCGCCAGGCGCAGGCGGGAGGACATCCAGGTGGGGACGGGGGCAGTTGCGTCGACGCCGCTAACAGAGCGGGCAACGAAGCGGGTGGCGCCGTCCTTACCGTGAATGGGGGCTGAGTCGGTCAGGGTGACGGGCAGGCCCGCGCCGTTGGCAGCGGGTGCCTTGGCGGCCAGGTCGAGGACGAAGTCATCAAAGTCGTTGCCGGTGGCGTGGCAGTATTCGCGGGCGATACCGCGAATGGAGAAGCCGTAGCCGCGGTCGGGGGTTACGTTGACTTCAGCGGCTTCGTCGTAGAGGCCCAGCAGGTCCATGGCGTCGGTGCCGACCTCGGGGTCAAGCCCCAGGGTGGAGAGCACCAGAATGCCGCCGTGGTCCTCACCAATGCCGAGCTCCTTGACAGAGGCGATCATGCCAGCTGACTTGTGGCCGTAGGTCTTGCGGGCGGTAATAGCGAAGCCACCGGGCAGTACAGCGCCGGGCAGGGTGACAACGACCTTATCCCCGGGCTTGAAGTTGTGGGCGCCGCAGATAATACCCTGCACGCCGGACTCTTCAATGCCCTTACCGGTCAGGGTCTGCTTCTGACCCTCGGGCACAACGCGCACCTGGCACCAGTTAACGGTCTTACCGTTGGAGTGGGTTTCGGGCTCCATCGAGAGCACCTGCCCCACCACGATGGGGCCGGTCAGCTCATCGGTCGGGCGGTGAACGTCTTCTTCTTCAAGGCCAACCTTGACCAGGGTAGCCATAACATCTTCGGCACTTGCGTCGGCCGGGACGGGTGCGTATTCACGCAGCCAGGAAAGGGGTACTCGCATGGGTTAGATCTCCATCTTGAACTGCTGTGAGAAACGGACGTCGCCTTCAATCATGTCGCGCATATCCTGCACACCGTTGCGGAACATGAGGGTACGTTCGATGCCCATACCAAAAGCGAAACCTGAGTAAACTTCGGGGTCAACACCGGCTGCTCGCAGCACATTGGGGTTGACCATGCCGCAGCCGCCCCACTCAATCCAGCGGGGGCCGCCCTTGGCGTCCGGGTGCCAGACGTCCAGCTCAGCGGACGGCTCGGTGAAGGGGAAGTAGTTAGGGCGCAGGCGGATCTTGGCTTCTTCGCCGAACATAGCGCGGGCCATGTGCTCCAGGGTGCCCTTGAGGTCAGCCATGGTCAGGCCCTTATCGACGGCCAGGCCCTCAATCTGGTGGAAGACCGGGGTGTGGGTAGCATCGAGCTCATCGGTGCGGTAAACCTGGCCGGGGCAGACCACATAAAGGGGCAGGTCGCGGGAAAGCAGGGAGCGCATCTGCACCGGGGAGGTGTGGGTACGCAGCATCAAGTGGGCGCTAGTGGGCTCCACGAAGAAGGTATCCTGTAGCTCGCGGGCCGGGTGGTCAGGCTTGAAGTTCAGCGAGTCAAAGTTGTACCACTCTGATTCAAGTTCGGGGCCATCGGCAATCTCCCAGCCCATGCCCACGAAGATATCGCACATCTGCTCCTGCAGGACGCTGATGGGGTGGCGGCCGCCAATACGGCGGCGGGGAGTGTGGGCAGTGACGTCCACAGCCTCTTCAACCAGAATACGGGCGTCACGCTCTTCTTCCAGCTGGGCGTTACGGGCCTCAAGAGCCTTGGTCAGGCGTCCGCGCACCTGGCCCATAATCTTGCCAACCTCAGCCTTGTGCTCCTTGGCCAAATCACGCATCTGCTTATTGGCCAGAGTAAAACCGGCCTTCTCGCCAGTAAAGTCCAGGCGCACGCGCTTGAAATCTTCAAAGGTGGGGGTTTGTTCGGCGATTTCCTTCTGGGCCCGCTCAAACTCGGCGGCAAAAGCATCGCGGACGGTCGCCAGACCGTTCTCGGGGTCTTTTTCTAGAATGGCGCGAATGTTAGCCAGCACCTGGAAGGGTGTGGGGTTCTCAGGCACCTCGGGCAAAGAATCAGTCATCTGCACTTCTCTTCACAATGTGGGTTTCGGGCGCTTACCGCGCCCAGGGCATCAAGACAATAGTTTAGTGCAAATACCGACCGGGCGCTGTGGCTGTCTAGCTAGTGAACGATGCGATTCTAGTGAGAAAAGACTTACCGGAAGGTGAAGCAGGCTCGCGCTCGCTGCCGACCCTCTCGCTGGTTCGCTGACGCTCACAAGCGATTCACGCCAGCCGCCGAGCCAACAGCTTCGCTGCGAGCCTGCTTCACCTTACCCTCTCGAAGAAAGCCCGAGCGCTAGGAGTAAAGGTTAGGGCAAGCCAGGTGAGGTTGGCTAGGGACCACACCAGGAACCCGGTCATAGCCATTGGGCCGACAGCAAGGGGCGTAACCCAGATAAGTGAAAGAAGCGAAACAGTGCTGATGACAGTACAGACAAACCCGAGCAGATTAGCGGCTCCTGCTTTTTGCCAGGTGCCGGTGCGGCGGATAACCCAGATATACAGCAAAGAGGTGAGGGCGATTGAAATAACAGCACTCACGATTCCCCGTGTACCGCTGATATCAAGGGAAGTAACCGTTAGCGTCAGGTAAGCGATACCCGACAGCACTAAAATGCCCTGCATTACTCGGATAACCGTGGGCACCTCTCCCCTACTAAAGGCCAGTTGCTGTTTCTCTTTGTCTTTCATGAATCATCAGCCTCCTTTCTTTCAGGGTAGCGACCAGTCGGTCACGGTTCAAGATTATGAAGTTCGCACAGAAATGGGCCCTCCGGATCAACCGAAGGGCCCATCACAGCTAGAAGATAAGGTCTAGCGCAAGATTGAAGCAACAGACTTATTCGATACCGCAACAATCCAGACGATGGCCAGAACCAGCCACAGAACGCAGAGTGCAACAACAATAATCGAAATGTAGATTGAGCCCAGCGCCGAGAAGGCTGCGCCAAGAATTCCCAGACCCGCGAAAACATAGCCGGTGATGCGACCAGCCTTTTTGTACTTAGCCATAAGGAAGTACACCAGAGCAAAAAGTGCCAGACCAATAACGGTTCCCGCCACAGTGGTCACGGGGTTTTGGTCGGTGGGCACGGTCTCACCGAGCACATCGATAGTTGCGGGTGTCAGCACGTAGCCTAGTACCTGCACCAGCAGGTAAACAACAGCTGTAGCTAAGAGAATGACCTGTGAGCGTTTGTGCTTCTGCTCAGCGTCGGGAGCTACCGGCTGCTGCCCGAATCCGGGCTGGCCACCCATATACATGGCCTGGGTGTCGTTCGGTGCGGAGTGGTCGTTAGTTCCGTAGGGTGTCTGCGACATGTCTAAACCTCCATGTGAAAGATGTGTTGCGTACTACACACTATACCGGAGGGGAAAGTCAGATGCCTTATTTTTCTGCTGGGGCGAGTTCTATGACGCTTCGCTACAGCTTAAGCGGCGCGGACGCCCGCCAGCAGCTCCTCGACAATAGGAAAGTCAGCGGGAATCCAGGGCAGCTCCAGCACCGTGGCATCAAGCTGGACCCAGCGTAACTCAGCGTGGTCTTGTAGGGCGGTGGCGCGTCCGTCCGTAATTTCTGCGAACCAAACTCGCATAGCAGCTTTCTCGTTCAGCACCCAGCCCTGGGGGTGGGGGCCGACAATCTCGGTACCGAGCTGGGCGGTAACACCCAGCTCTTCACCCAGTTCACGGAGCAGGGCGTCCTCGCAGGCTTCACCGGGCTCAACCTTGCCGCCGGGAAACTCCCACAGGCCAGCCAGCGCCGGTGGGGCCGAGCGCTGGCCCACCAGCAGGCGGGTAGGGCTGGTCAAAGAATCGACGATAGCTGCCCCGACCACCTGCACCGGATAGACGGCAGTAGGCTGTTCTCCCACTAGTCGCCCTTGCGGTTCTGGGCCAGGGAGGAGGCGAAGAGGCAGACACCAGCTGCCATGCCGACATTCAGCGACTCGGCGGCCCCGCGCAGGGGAACGGCCACACGCAGGGAGGCGGCAGCCTTTTCTTCATCGCTCAGGCCCGCCGCTTCGTTGCCGAAGAGCCACATGGTGGGCTTGGCCAGGTCATACTTGACCTTCTTACGGGGTTCGACGCCGTTGCGCAGGGCGAAGGCGGCGTCCTGGAGGTCATCTAAGGAGACTCGGCCGTAGCCGTCTGCTGCAAGCACGCCGATACCCTGGGCTTTGGCGTCCTCGGCGAAATCTTCAAGGTCGATGCCCTGGATCACGGGTACGTGGAAGAGGGAGCCTGCGGTGGAGCGCACCGCCTTGGGGTTGTAGAGGTCAACGGAGCCCTTGGTGGTGACGATCAGGTCAGCACCGGCAGCATCAGCTGCCCGCAGGATAGTGCCTGCGTTGCCCGGGTCTTGCACGCGGGCCAGGACGGCGATGAGCTTGGGGTTGATGGCGCCTTCGCCCCAGATGTCGGAGGGGGCAATATCGTTCTGGAAGGCAACGGCGATGATGCCCTGGGGGCTGACGGATTCGGCCATGGCCGCGAGGACGGGCTCGGTCACCATGCGCATGAAGACCTTGCGGCCGGGCTCGGGGGTGGGGCTGCCGTGGGCTTCTTCGAGCAGGTCGACGATGTCGGGGTGGCGGTCGAAGGCGCGTTCGGTGATGTAGACGGCGTCGAGCAGGGGCTTGGCCTGGTGGGCTTTGAGGGCTTCGCGGACGGCCTGCGGCCCCTCGACCAGGAAGTGCCCGGTTTTGGTGCGGGCTGCCCGGGTGGCAAGTTTGGCGATGTCTTTGACGCGGTCTGCCTGGGGGTTTTCCATGACGACGGGGGTGCTGAGGCGTTCTTTGAAGTCCATAGGTTCTATTGTCTCACGGCTTGTTTGTTGGCTTGTGGGTTTGTGGGGAAGGACGCGGTGGGGTGGAAAGGAGAAGGAGGTATGGGCCGCACCCTTTCCAGTTACCACTGGTAAGACATACAATGAGTACACATTGAATATACGAAAGGTGGACGTTATGGCTACTAGTGTGGTGAATGTTCGTTTGGATGAGCAGACTAAGAGGGACCTTGAGGTCTTGTGTCAGGAGCTGGGAATTACGGTTTCTGCTGCCTTTTCGATGTTTGCGAAGAAAATGACTAGGGAGCAGAGGATTCCCTTTGAGGTATCGATTGATCCGTTTTATTCCGAGGCTAATGTGAGTATGTTGCGCCGGTCGGTTGCTCAGGTTAAGGGAGGTAATCTCACAGAACGCGAGCTTATTGATGAATAAACTGTGGTCAGATGAAGCTTGGGAGCAGTATGTTTACTGGCAGTCTGAAGATCGAAAGACTCTCAAACGTATCAATGCCCTCATCAAGGACATCACACGGAACGGACCATTTTCTGGTATCGGGAAACCTGAGCCCTTGCGAGGGGAGTTCTCTGGGCTATGGTCGCGACGAATTGATCAGACGCATCGACTGGTTTATGAGGTTACTGAGCTTGACGGGCGTACCGTCCTGGTTATTTATGCCTGTCGAACTCATTATGGGGATCATTAGCTTGGCTAACGAATTAGCTGGTAGTCTTTATTTTAACCGTTCAGCCCGCACCACCTCTTAGAGGCGGTAGCGGGCTGGATCTCTTTTAAGCTGAAGGTATACCTAGCTTATGATTTCGCTGAATCGCTCGTAGAACCGCTGTAAACGGTTAATAAGGCGTTCCTTACGTGCAGCACGACTTTCGCCGTTTGCGGGTCGGGCAAAGCGGGATCCGGTGCCCTTCATCAGTCGACCAATGCGTTCACCGTGGGTAGGTACTCCCCCGGCCAACCATGCATCTGCTACCAGCGATCGTGTAGGCTCAGGGTCTAGCTTTTCCTCTTCAATGATCTTGTTAAGTTCGGCTGATGACTGTTCTTGAACGTGTTTCTTCCATTCGCCCTGAACGTCGTCCTTGTCGAAGGAAACCTTGTTGAGGAAGTCTTCGATGAGGTCCTTTTTGTTGTGCAGGGTGGGGCTTGAATCGATGGCACGGTTAATCTGCGAGCGCACTTCCTCATCGGTCCCGTTGCTCTGCCGGTACTGTTCGACCAGCATGAGAATATGGTCCACACCGACCGAAACCTGTTTGATGAGTTCGATTTCGAAGATAAGGTCTTCAGTAATATCAACAGGACTGTTCTCGCTGCGTTCCCGCATACTGCGGTAGATATCGAGGTAGTGCGATTGGTAGTCTTGCACGTCGCGTGGAGCAAGAGTGTCGTCAGCTTCAAATTCGTCAAAGGCTGACAGGATATTCCGGAGCTTCAGTACCTCACCGAAGAGCTTGACGAACTCTTTCTGTGCTTGTTCGCCGAGACCCCCTGAGCCCAGCGCGTCGAGGGAGAAGTCTTTCTGCAGGGCTTCAAGGTTTTCACGGTAGGTTTCGAGGTACTCTGCGTAGGGTTTGAGCAGGACGGTGGCACGGGCGTCTTTATTGCCGAAGAGGGCGAGCGCTTCATCGGTTTCGGTCTCGAGGTTTCGGAAGCAGACGATGTTGCCGTATGTTTTGACCGAGTTGAGAATGCGATTGGTGCGGCTAAAGGCCTGAATCAGACCGTGGGACTTCATGTTTTTATCGACCCAAAGGGTATTGACGGTCTTGGAGTCAAAGCCAGTGAGGAACATATTGACCACGATAAGCAGGTCTAGTTCCCGGTTCTTCATTTTCTTTGAGACGTCCTTGTAGTATCTGTCGAAGCCTTCGCCAGTCAGGTCGAAGGACCTGTCAAATATCTCGTTGTAGTCAGATACGGCCTCTTGTAGGAACATAAATGAGCCCATATCGAGTTCGCTGGGGTTCAGTGATTCCTCTGCAAGGAAGTCATCTGAGTCGTCATTATTTGGTGCGGCAGAATAGATAACTGCGATCTTGAGGGGTTCTATACCGTGCTCTTCTAACCGCTGCTGTTGAATTTTTTGGAATTTACTGTAGTAGACTCTAGCCGCGTCGATGGAGGCGGTTGCCAGGATTGAGTTGAACCCTTCAAGGCGCTTGTCTTTGAGCTGGTAGGTTTCGTTGCGCTTTGTTTTTTGGTCGTAGTGGTCGAGGATGTAGTGCACGATACGTTCGATGCGTTCGGGTGAGCGCATAGCGGCTTCTGCTGCGATACCGTAGACCTCTGTGTCTTCTACACCGTTTGCGAGTTTGACGCTGTTATTGTATTCGACGCGGAAGGGCAGCACATTCTTGTCACCGATAGCGTCGACGATGGTGTAGGTGTGCAGTTTTTCGCCGAAGGCATCCTGCGTGGTGCGGAGTTTGACGTTCCCGCCGCTTTTTGCGTTGGCGTCAAAGATGGGGGTGCCGGTGAACCCGAACATGAAGTATTTTTTGAAGTTGCGAGTGATTGCTGTGTGCATGTCGCCGAACTGGGAGCGGTGGCATTCGTCGAAGATGAGGACGACGGGTTCAGCAAAGATGGGGTGGCCGGGGTTCTTCTTGATGAACTGGTCGAGTTTTTGAATCGTGGTGATAATGATTTGGGCGCTGGGGTCTTCAAGCTGACCTTTGAGAATCTTCGTTGAGGTATTGGAATTCGCGGCGCCCTTTTGGAAGGCGTCGTATTCCTTCATGGTCTGGTAGTCCAGGTCTTTGCGGTCGACGACGAAAAGGACCTTGTGTACGGTGTCGAGGTCTTTGGCGAGCTGGGCTGTTTTGAAGCTGGTGAGAGTTTTGCCGGATCCTGTGGTGTGCCAGATGTAGCCGCCGGCCTCAATGGTGCCCTGTTTTTTGTAGTTGGTGGCGATGAGGATTTTTCGCAGGATTTTTTCGGTGGCCACGATCTGGTAGGGCCGCATGACCAGGAGGTCTTTGTCGACGGTAAAGACGCAGTAGCGGGTGAGGATGTTGAGCAGGGTGTGCCGAGCAAAGAAGGTTTTTGCGAAGGGGATGAGGTCGCTGATTCGCTTGTTGGTGTCAGTGGCCCACCAGCTGGTGAATTCGAAGGAGTCGGCACTAGCCTGACGACGGCGACGCTGTGATCGCTGGGAGTCTACGTGCTTGTAGCGGACGGTGTTGGAGTAGTACTTGGTTCTGGTGCCGTTGGAGATAACGAAGATTTGAATGTAGTCGTAGAGGCCGGAGTCTGCCCAGAAGGAGTCTTTCTGGTAGCGGCGAATCTGGTTGAAGGCTTCTTGAATTTCGACCCCGCGGCGTTTGAGTTCTACGTGGACGAGGGGTAGGCCGTTGACCAGGACGGTCACGTCGTAGCGGTTTGAGGCTGCTCCCCCGTCGGTGACGTACTGGTTGATGACTTGCAGGGTGTTGTTGTGGATGTCGCGGCGATCAATAAGTTTGAAGTTTTTGATGGTGCCGTCGTCGAGGACGCAGGGTTGGATGGGCTCACGTTGGATGATGTGGGTTTTGTCGGTGTGGCTGGCGGTGGGGTTGGCTACGACGGTTATGTAGAAGCGTTCCCATTCGGCGTCGGTGAGCTGGTAGTTGTTAAGTTTTTCGAGCTGGGTGCGCAGGTTGTTTTTGAGGTCTTCTGCGGTGCGGAGCGGAAGGTAGTCGTAGGCCTGGCCTTGGAGGGTTGCGATGAATTCGGCTTCGAGCTGGGCTTCGGTTTGGTAGGTGAGCTCCTGGTTGGCTATGACAGGGATTTCGCTGGCGACGGTGTGCTCTTCGGTGAGCAGGATGGGGGTAATGGTGTTGGCTGGGTTGTGCTTGATGGCCATGGCTGTTCTTTCGTGGCTGGTTCAGAGGCGTGTGGCTGTGTGGCAAGGACGGTGTCGCCCCGGCTGGCATGTGGGGTGGGTGTGCCGGGGCGACAGTGTTAGGGGGGGTTAGGCTGCTTCTGGCTGGAGTTCCTTGAATGTGAGGAGCTGGTCGCGGTAGTACTCGTACTGTTTACGGCGGGCAGCGATTTCAGCGGGTAGGCCGGAGCTAATGTCATTCACGAGAGCTTCAAAGCGGTCGAGAATATCAACGATGCGCTCCTGTTCCGCGAGAGAGGGAATCAACAAATCAATTTCACCCATTTTATTACTCATTAACTTTGGATTACCCATTCCAGAATTTACATAACGAGGGGCTATCTGGGAGAGTGCGTAGTAGATATACTTCAATGAAACATCAGATACTTTGATTTTCAAAATCCCACATACGTTAGTGCAACTAAATTTTCCAGTGCGATATGAAACAGTGCCAGCATTCGCACCATCTGTAGTCCAGGTTAAAAACTTCCCATCGAAATCATAACTAGAGATTGTTCCAAAAACCCCCTCTTCTTGCGTTTGAGAAGAATAAACTGGATAAATACCAGGATTATTCCTGAGATAATCTTTAGAGATGACTCGACCACGAGATATTTCGAATATTTCCTGAACTTTTCTTGCGCTAAGTGAGGCTTGCCCCCCCCCCTATTTTCAAAATTCAAAAGAGAATCCAGATAAAAGGTATACTGCTTTCTCCGTGCCTCCAGCTCAGCCTCCAGCAAGGTGAATCTATCTAATATTTTAACAATTTCTTCCTGAATTTTCAGCGGTGGCACAGGTACTTTGATTTTTTCCAAAGTCTTACTTGTTATACTTTTAACAATCGTTCCATGCCCTTGAACGTTAACAATCTGAAAGTAATAAGCCAAAAAATCAGGATTTATACAATCCTTTAGAATCAGCCCTCTTATATCCTGATTAATCGCTAAATCAGTTCCAGCAATTTTTAATTTACCTGGCGAAATTTTTATAGCAACAATCACGGATCCAGCAGGAATTACATTAGTTGAACTCCCTTCCACACCAGCAAGAGTAATTTTTGATCGAGTATTTTTTACATAGTTTGTTGAGGTATTCAGATCGCCTACTGATACCCAAGGTATATCACCATCCCAATACTCGGATTTAGATTTACTTGGGGTCCCTCCCCCAATATTTTTCATAATTAATTTTCCGAGCTCTAGGTATTCAACACCGTTTGGACACATTTCTTCAATTAGCTCAGCAATCCTACTCATGGTCTGCACCTGCCTCGAGTTCTGCCACAATGGCGTCAATTTCAATACGCAGCTGAGACTGGCGGGCAACGATCTGCTCGATCTCAGCATTCAGAGCAACAATATCGATGACCTCACGGGTGTCTTCAGCTTCAACATAAGAGGACACCGAAAGGTTATAGTCGTTCTCAGCAATAGTGCTGTTATCAACCAGCTGGGCGAAGTAGTCAACGTCCTGGCGCTCTGCGAGCGCGTCCAAAATCTGCTGGCGGTGGGCTTCAGTCAGAGTGTTCTTATTACCTGACCGTTCAAAAAGGGCCGAGGCATCCACAAAGAGAGTCTTGTTATCCTTCTTCGACTTCTTGAGCACAATAATGCAGGTACCAATGGTGGTACCAAAGAAGAGGTCCGGCGGAAGCTGAATCACGGCGTCCACATAGTTACCATCAATCAGGTACTTACGAATCTTGCCCTCCGCTCCCCCGCGGTACAGCACACCGGGGAACTCAACAATGGCAGCCGTCCCGTTCTCTGCCAGCCAGTGCAAAATATGCATAGTAAAGGCCAGGTCAGCCTTCGACTTAGGAGCCAGCACACCAGCCGGAGCGAATCGCTCATCGTTAATCAGCAGGGGGTTAGCGTCGCCCTCCCACTTCACAGAATAGGGAGGGTTCGACACTATCGCCTCAAAAGGCTCAATATCGCGGTGGGCCGGGTCAAGCAAGGTATCCCCGTGGGCGATATCAAAGTTTGCATAGTTGAGGTCATGCAGGAACATATTGATAACAGCCAGGTTACGGGTAGTCAGGTTAATCTCC
Organism: Rothia nasimurium; assembly: GCF_928392795.1. Taxonomy (GTDB): domain Bacteria; phylum Actinomycetota; class Actinomycetes; order Actinomycetales; family Micrococcaceae; genus Rothia; species Rothia nasimurium_F. Next base: position 244,494 of record NZ_CAKMTJ010000003.1, on the reverse strand, counting down.
TGCCCAAAGAAACCTTCCTTGACGTTTTCCTTACCCAAGACCTTGGCAAACTTCAGGAGTAGGCCACCGGAACCACAGGCCGGGTCATACACTTTGTTGACCTTATCCTTACCCGCCACAGCAATATGGGCCAGTAGCTCAGAAACAGCCTGCGGGGTGTAGTACTCGCCGCCCGACTTACCGGCGCTTGAAGCATACATACCCATCAGGTACTCGTAAGCATCACCAAAGGTATCGTTATGGGAGTCAGCAAAATTACCCAGCTTAAAATTGCCTACCTCATTGAGCAACTTACGCAAGAGCTCATTCCGCTTAGGAATAGATGCACCCAGCTTATTACTGTTAACATCCAGGTCATCGAAGAGACCACGGATTTTGTTATCTTCTTCGCTCAAAATCCCGCTAGCTGAAGATTCAATGCGCTTGAAAATTTCCTGAAGTTCTTCATTCAGGTTTTCATTGTTCTGGTTAGCGCGCTGACGAACATTCTCAAAGAGGTCTTCAGGGAAGATAAAGAAGCCTTTTTCCTCAACCGTATCTTCGATAGCCTCATGATTTTCAGCAATCTCGACATTGGTCAGGGTCGCGTAGCTGGGCTCGCCCTCTTCTAACTCGCTATCAAGGTAGGCCGTGAGGTTTTCCGAGATAAAGCGGTAGAACATAAACCCCAAAACATACTGTTTGAAGTCCCATCCATCGACGCTACCGCGCAGGTCATTCGCAATTTTCCAAAGGGCACGGTGCAACTCTGCCCGCTCAAGTTCCTGACTCATGTAGTCTTTCTTTCCGATTAGCATGGCCCAACTAGCCATCCCCACCTGTTCCGATATTTACTCAAATTCTACGGGACAAGCCCAAGGTTACTTTTCTTCAACAATGCTGAGGTCAGCCAGTGCCCCCATCAACGCTTCAACGCCGCCAGCAAGTTGTTGGGCCTGCCGAAGTAACCCATCTAGCTGCTCAAACTGCTGCACCGCACGCTCCTGACCCAACAAATTCAAGCGACGTACCCGGACGTCCTGAAGCCTCACCCGGTTCAACACAGAACCAGGCTCCGCCTCAGCCGTCTGATTATTAACCACTGCCGCTAGATACTGTGGATTCCACACGGCAGGATCAAGGCGGAATACCTGAACGGCACCGGCGCCTTTCACAACATAGGTCTGACCATCATCAGGCACAGCAACCGCGCTCAGCTTCGGGGCGGTCCATACCACCACATCCCCCGGCTCAAGCACCCGGGAACCGTCCCGCACGTACACCTTCTCACAAGCATCAAAACCTACACGCGGTTTCAACAGGCGAGCCGAAACGCTTCCCTTCCCCCAGAGATCCATCACGATATCTTCCCGATGCAGCACCGCCCTATGGGCCTGCCCACCAGGCAAATTAGCCAGAGAAACCACCGGAGCATCAAAGTCCACCCCAAAACCGGCATCAACCTGCAAAGAATCTGCACTCTTAGCTAGTCTCACCAGCCCCTCACGCACCAGCCCCTCAGCCTCAACCAGCCGGGCCTGAACGTCCTCAGCCTTCACCTCAGACTTCAAAGCAGCAGCAGGAAGCCACGAAAAATCCGCCCCAGCCAAAGACTCAGCCAAAGAAACCCAACGTGACGGCAAACGTGAAGGAAGCTCAAGTCGCTGAATAGAAGCAACAGCCAAAGCAACCTCCTCAGCAACATTCTTCACCCCAGAAGCATCAACCACGGCAACAGAGTCAGATGCCTGGCCCGGAGCCCGCAGAACCCACAGCACAAGCGGAATCTGGGTGCTCCTCGCAAGGCCTCCCGGCAACTGGATTATCGCAGCAACACAATCCTGAGCAATCAAAGCATGACGGAAGCGTTCAAACCGCTTATTCATGGCGACATTGAAGGGGGTCAGAACATAACCCCAGCCTCCCTCAGACAAGTGAGCTACAACATCGACTAAAGTCAGAGCGTCACCACCACCGCTCTTAGGTAGCAGGTCCAAGGCCACTACATCCCGCCCCATGAAATCTTCAGGAACAAGACCCTCAAGACGGATTCCCCACGGCCCTTCAACAAAAGCAAAATCAGCATCATGCTCGGGGAAAGTATCAACCTTCATAGAATTCACAGCACTGAGCTGGGCGTCAACACCGTTTAGAGCTAGACGCAACTCAGCAACTGCAAGAACCAAATGGGCGAAGTCTGCACCATAAACCCTCACCGCATCGTTCTTGACCGAAGCAAGCGCTGTGCTCGCAAAACCAATCATAGGGTCATAGATAGATTCAACCGTTTGTTGCTGAACTTCAGCAATCTGACGGGCAAGAGAAGGCAAAGCATCAAAACGTCCCGCCAGCTCGACTCCGCCCAAGCCAGTAGGCTTATTCGCAAGAGCATCAATAAGATCTTCCACCAAACCAGCAACCGGCTGGTTCGCAACCAAACCAAGGGCAGCAGAAACCAGAGAGTTCAATTCATCGGAAGTGAAGGTTGAACAGATCTTGAGCCACGCATCAGCAACAAAATGCTTTAACCCCACAGACTCCGCACACTGTGCAAGCTCATCAGTTGCCCGGGAAGCAACAACCTGTTGCACCACCCCGTGGTCAGCAAAATAAACCACCCCCAAAGCCAAGAAGGCAGACTCTTCAACAGGTAACCTGCGCCCAGCCTGAGCCACCAAGGTCTTCAGATGAATACTAGAAGACTGAGCCTTCAAACCCTCCTGCGTCACTTTCTGATTCGCCAACAACCAGGCAAAAACCTCATCAGAACTGAATTTTGGCTGGCGCTCACTCGAAACAGCCTCAACCGGAGCAGGGAATTCCTTACCATGGCGCTTACGCCAGTTAGCCACTGCGGGCTTTGAGACCCCTGCAATATCAGCAATATCCTGCAGGGTCAGATACAGATCAGACGAAGTACTCTTGTGAATTTTCACAGTGCATCTCCCAAAACATAGCGGGTAGGTCTTCGGTTGCAACCTCGGAGGCCAGCCATTCAGGCTCACCCCATAGCACCAGCATACCCAAACATTTCTGTGAACGCAATTCACACTATTTTCTGCTGTGAACATCTAGAAATTGAAAACTGGCAGCCCGCCCACCCGCCAGCGTCCCACCCGGAATACCCCCCCTCCCCTGCTTGTTGACTTGTAAGCTCTCCTCAGCCCCACAACGAAAGGCACAGCCCGTGCAGAATCAAGCCATCAAGCAGCTCGTCCTCGACGCCGCCCAGCGCCGCCGCGCCATCAAATTCTTCGACCCCGAGAAGAAAATCAGCGACGACGACATCACCTACATCCTCGAAACCGCTCGCCTCTCCCCCAGCTCCGTCGGCGCTCAGGGCTGGCGCTTCGTCGTCCTGCAAAACCCCGAGATCCGCGAAGCCCTCAAACCCTTCAGCTGGGGAGCTGCTCGCCAGCTCGGCGGCGCAAGCCACTTCGTCCTGATCCTAGCTAAGCGCAACATGCAGCACGACGGCCCCCATATGCAGGCCTCACTTGCCTCCCGCAATCTCTCCCCCGAAGACCACGCCAAAGCCCTCGAAACTTACAAGAGCTTCCAGGTCAATGACATGGGGCTCACCGACGCCCGTGCCCTCTTCGACTGATCCGCCAAGCAAACCTACATCGCCCTGAGCAACATGATGACCGCCGCCGCCCTCATCGGTATCGACTCCTGCCCCATCGAAGGCTTCAACGCCGACAAGGCCAACGCCCTGCTGGCCGACCACGGCATCATCGACCCCGAGACCGAAGGCATCGTCACCATGCTTGCCCTTGGCTACCGCGCTGAAGAGCTGCCCTGGCCCCAGACCCGCAAGCCCGCCGAAGAGGTCATCACCTGGGTTAAGTAGCAAAACCCACCCTACCTGCAACTTCAGGTAGCACAGAAGCCCACCCCACCGCCGTCCGCCCACGGACAATAGCGGGGTGGGCCGAGTTTCACGCTCACAGACGTCCGCACCCGTCCTGAATTTTCCCACTACACCCGTTGTAAACCAGCACGCGGCGATTTCGGTATCGCCGCATACCAGGATAAAGAACCGGCTGGGGTAGTCTGGGCCCTCTACTTGTCAGCGGACGACCCCGGTTACGGTTACATCGACGAAACAACCCCCGAAGTCAGCCTCTGGGTATCAGAAGAGCACCGCGGCCGCGGTCTTGGCCGAGTGCTTCTACATGCCATCATTTCAGAAGCTGCCACCAGGAACTTGAACCAGATGAGCCTCTCTGTAGAAGCCGATAACTTCGCCCGCAACCTCTACCTAGCTGAGGGCTTCGTCCCTGTAGTAGGCCGCGAAAAGGACGGGGTAATGCTCCGAATACTGTCATAAAGACAGCAACCTTGCACCGCGGCCGACACTTAGCCGCTCATCCATCCCCGCTCAAAATCTGACTGTCCACCAGACTCTCGCTGTGCCCATCAAACGCATAGACGCTGCGAGAGTCTGGTGGACATTCACTGTGCGCCCGACGTCCCGGCCCGCCGCCCCGGCGCTCCAGCCCCAACAAATACCACAAAAAAGGACGCCGCCCCTCACTACCCTGCCAGGTGGCAGGAAAGCGGGAGGCGGCGTCCGCACCCCAACGATCAGGTGGGGCAAGACAAACCTAAAAAGACTTAGGCAGCCTTGGGAGCTGAAGTGTCCTCAGGCAGGTTGTTCTTAGCGATTTCAACCAGAGCTGAGAAAGCAGCAGGCTCGTTAACAGCCAGCTCAGCCAGCATACGACGGTCAACCTCAACCTCAGCAGCCTTCAGGCCCTGGATGAAACGGTTGTAGGTCAGACCCTCAGCGCGTGCAGCTGCGTTGATACGCTGGATCCAGAGACGACGGAAGTCGCCCTTCTTCTTACGACGGTGGTCGTAGCTGTATACCAGTGAGTGAGTGACCTGTTCCTTAGCCTTACGGTAAAGGCGTGAACGCTGGCCACGGTAGCCTGATGCACGATCAAGGATTACTCGGCGCTTCTTGTGCGCGTTAACCGCGCGCTTCACACGTGCCACGTGTGTCTCCTAACGTCTTGTGTCCTACCCAGCTAAAAATCTAGCGCTAGTGCAGGAGAGAAAATATCTACTTTTGGTGCGCCCACAGGGGGCGAAGCTTCAAAAAGAAGGAGCTTACTTGCCCAGCATCTTCTTGATGACCTTAGCCTGGCCGCCGGTTACGATCTGGTCAGATGCCAGACGACGGGTCAGACGGGATGACTTGTGCTCCAGGTAGTGGCGGCGGTTGGCCTGCTGGCGCTTAACCTTGCCAGTACCGGTGAGCTTGAAGCGCTTCTTAGCACCAGAGTGGGTCTTCTGCTTCGGCATGAGCCGATTCTCCTTACGTTCTACCCTCGCCCCGGTTACAGGGTGAGGAACTGAAAAACTCAACGACCCCGGCGGGCGGGGAAGTTTTAAGGGTGTTCTGCCCGCCCACCATCGCCTTTATTTCTCAATAAAAACGGCGGTAAGCGAACGACGACCAAGCACGAAACCCTACACGAGCTCGCGCCTGGTTGTCTAAACAGCTCCTATTCGGCTGACGCCTGTGCCTTGAGCTCCTCGGGCATTGCATCTGCCAGGGAGTTGGTCACAGGGGTTGCCTCGGTGGTGTTGACGCGTTCGCGACCCTTGCGGCCACCTGACTTCTGGCTCTCACGGCGGGCTTCCTGCTTGCCGCGCAGCGGGGCAAGAACCATCACCATGTTGCGACCGTCAACGCGAGGGTTGGACTCTACGGTGCCAACCTCGGTCAGGTCGTTCGCCATGCGTTCAAGCAGTCGCACACCCATCTCGGGGCGCTGCTGTTCACGACCACGGAACTGAATCATAGCCTTGACCTTGTCACCGCCAGCCAGGAAACGACGTGCGTGCCCGACCTTGGTTTCGTAGTCATGGGTATCAATCTTGAGGCGGAAACGGATTTCCTTCAAAGAAGCATTGACCTGCTTCTTTCGAGATTCACGTGCCTTGACTGCGGCTTCGTACTTGTACTTGCCGAAGTCCATAAGCTTGCACACAGGCGGCTTAGCGTTAGGGGCAACCTCAACCAGGTCAAGGTCAGACTCCTGAGCAAGACGCAGTGCATCTTCTACGCGGACAATACCGACCTGTTCACCGCCGGGGCCGACGAGTCGAACTTCCGGAACGCGAATGCGGTCGTTGATGCGTGGATCGCTAATGACAAAGCTCCTGTTGCTTGTGGTGGGGGTGTCCCCCGTGAATTTCTGTGGGGGCAAAAAAGCCCCCGGTTGCGGCTAGCAAGCGGAGGCTTCAGTTACCTACCCGCGGTTGAGGGAGCGGACGCCGGCAGGCGGCGCTGCTACCCAGTTGCTTCCCAGAGGGAGGCTGCGGGTGCTGACCCGGTCGCCATATCTGGCGGCTGCGGGTGGGAACCTGGGTTCCACTTGCAAACAGCTCTTAACATTACTGGGTAAGGCGCGGTTTTTCAAGGGTTTTCGGGGTTTTTCTTGGGGCGGACGCCGGTAGGCAGGATCAGTGTGACGGGCGATTCACGTTCGGTGGGGTTGGTATGAGATTCTAGTAACCATGAGCAACGAAACTAGCTACCGTTTTGAAGAGTCCTCTGAGCAGGACGTCCAGCTACCTGAGGGCCTAACCGCTGAGCAGGTCGAAGAGGTCAACGCACAGATGCGTGATATCGCTGAAGTGCCCGCTGTTGAGGTCATCACCACTGCCGCTGTTCACCTCATGAGTGCAGCCGCCGTTAAGTGCGGCCTGGCAGCAGAAGAGAATGCCGAAGACCTCAAGGATCTGGACGAAGCCCGCAAGCTCATCACAGCCCTCGCCGGCTTCGTCACCGCCGCGGCCCCCGAAATTGGCTCCCAGCATGCCGCTCCCCTGCGCGACGGTCTACGCTCCCTCCAGCTTGCCTTCCGCGAAGCCTCCCCCTACCCGGACGCCCCCGGCAAGGGCCCCGGCGAAAAGTTCACCGGGCCGGTCTTCTAAGCCGATGCCAAGGCAATCTGTACGGAGTCAGCCTGCTCGGCGATAACCCGGTTCAGGGCGAGCCCCTGCTGGAAGGTCTGCACGGTCTGGTTGACCTGTTCCTGGGTGAGGCCGGGGCGGAGTTTGAGCATAATCTTGAGTTCTGGCCCGTGCCCACCACCTGCCAGTACGCGTCCGCTCGCGGTCTGCGAGTACACACCGGTGCCGGGGCCTGCTTCAACCGCAACCACAGCAGACAGGGGCGCTGCAATGTTGCTGAGCTCTTCGGCGACCCGGGGGTTGCTGTAGGAGGGCACCCATTCTTCTCCCTTGGCGATTGCCCAGAAAGCTGGGCGGCGCACGACGAAGGTGAGGTCGGCGCCGGGGTTTACCACAATCAGCTGGTTCTCGTCTTCAACGGCTGACAGGGCGGTTTTCCGCATGTCAGCGGCAACCGGGCGGGCTAGGTCGTGCCAGGCGGTGAGGGCGTCTACGTTGGTGAAGACGGGGAGGGCACGGCGTCCGTCCGGAGCCTGAATACTCACCAGCGCCATATCCGATTCTTTGTCTGATACCAGGCCGTGCTCGGTGATTTCTGCTTGAGATAGCTGGGCTACGACTGGGGCAAAGATACGCACGGAGCGCAGGGCGTCGACCACGGCGACTTCATCGACTTCGCCCGCGGCAAAAGCATCGAGAACTTTTTGCAGGGCGGGGTCGGTTCTGCCGTCGTCGCCGGGGAACTGGTGGGTGTGGCTGGTGCCTTCCCCCAGGTTGCGTCCTTCCCAGGGCTGCCCGCCGGTATCGGTTTTTTGGCCGGCGGACGCCAGCTGGGCAGCGATATGTGCAGGTAGCTCCCGGCGGGGTGCGCTGGGATTACCGGGGTTGCCGTGCCCGTGGGTGTGGGCGCGGTGCACGCGATCTGAAAAGTCGGTCACTAGGGGCGACCTGCAACGTCGAGGGCCTGGGCCAGGGTGAACTTACCGGCGTAGAGGGCCTTACCGGTGATAGCGCCTTCAACGCCGTGGGGAACCATGGTACGCAGGGCTGCGATGTCATCGAGGGTGGCGATACCGCCGGAGGCAACCACGGGCTTGTCGGTGCGCTCTGCGACCTTGCGCAAAAGTTCCAGGTTAGGGCCCTGCAGGGTGCCGTCCTTGGTGACGTCGGTGACCACGTAGCGAGCGCAGCCGTCCTCGTTCAGGCGGTCGAGAACCTCCCAGAGGTTGCCGCCTTCCTTGGTCCAGCCACGGGCTGCCAGGGTTTCCCCGCGTACGTCCAGACCAACGGCGATGATATCGCCGTGCTCGGCGATCACCTTGCGGGTCCACTCGGGGTTTTCCAGGGCAGCGGTGCCCAGGTTGATGCGGGCTGGGTTCAGGGATAGGGCGCGTTCCAGTGACTCGTCGTCGCGGATTCCGCCTGACATCTCGATTTTGATGGAGAGTTCCTGGGCTACCTCGGTCAGAATTGCGATGTTATCGCCGCGGCCAAAGGCAGCATCGAGGTCGACAAGGTGCAGCCACTCAGCGCCGGCGTTCTGCCATTCCAGAGCAGCTTCGACGGGGGAACCGTAGTTAGTTTCAGAGCCGGCTTCGCCCTGCACCAGGCGCACTGCCTGGCCGTTGGCTACGTCAACTGCCGGCAGCAGTTCGAGGCGATCAGTCATTATTCTCTCCTTGGGAGTATGGGGTAAGAGTGAAGTTTTAGGAGGGGCTAGGTATACGCTGCTGGCGGCCTAGCTGTAGTTCATAACCACGTACAGGCCATAGCCGGCGAAGGCAAGACCCACCAGGAGCAGAACCAGCTGGGCTACCCAGGTAATTTTCTGCCTGTAAAAGGAGTAGGCGCCGCCAATGAACATCATGCCCACAGTCATCAATAGCAGACCGGACGTTGTTGCAGACATCTCTACTGCTCCCCGTCCAAGCGTCCGGTCACAGGCAGGGAGTCAATCCAGTTCGTGAGCAGGCGAATGCCCGCTTCACCTGACTTTTCGGGGTGGAACTGGGTAGCCGCCAGCGGCCCGTTTTCTACAGCGGCGATAAAGTCGCCCCCGTGGTTGGCCCAGGTAACCTGGGGCGGGAGCATCGCTTCGTTGTTCTGGTCGAAGGTCCACTCCTGCACACCGTAGGAGTGCACGAAGTAGAAGCGTTCGTTCTCGATACCGGCAAAGAGCTTGGAGCCTTCGGGGGCGCGGACGGTATTCCACCCCATGTGGGGTACAACTTCAGCCTTGAGCTTTTCAACGGTGCCGGGCCACTCGCCCAGCCCGTCTGCTTCAACTCCGTGCTCAACACCCTTGTCGAACATAACCTGCAGACCCACGCAGATGCCGAGCACGGGGCGTCCGCCCGCAACGCGCCTGCCAATCATGCGGATAGCGTCTGCTTCTTTCAGGCTATCCATGACGGCCTTGAAAGCGCCAACGCCGGGCACAACCAGGCCATCGGCGCCCAGGACGTCTGACTCCTTGCGGGAAAGCACAACACGCGCTCCCGCTTCTTCAAGGGCGCGGACGGCTGAGCGCACGTTCCCTGCCCCGTAATCGAGAACGGTGACGGTCGGTTGACGGGTTTCAGTCATTAGAGGGCTCCCTTGGTGGAGGGGATGCCGGCGTGGCGGGGGTCGGGCTCTACCGCCTGACGCAGGGCACGGGCCAGGGCCTTGAACTGGGCTTCGGCAATATGGTGGGGGTCGCGCCCGCTCAGTAGGGTGATGTGCAGGCAAATACCGGCGTGGTAGGCAAAGGCCTCAAAGACGTGGCGCACCATTGATCCGGTGAAGTGCCCGCCGATGAGGTGGTATTCGAAGCCTTCGGGTTCTCCGGTGTGTACCAGGTAGGGGCGGCCTGAAATATCGACTACGGCTGAGGCTAGTGCTTCATCGAGGGGAACGGTGGCGGTGCCAAAGCGGCGGATACCGGCCTTATCACCCAGGGCCTGACGGAGAACCTCACCGAGTACAATGCCGGTGTCTTCTACGGTGTGGTGCACATCGATGTGGGTATCGCCGGAGCACTTGATGGTCATATCAATCAGGGAGTGCTTGGAGAGGGCGGTCAGCATGTGGTCATAGAAGGGAACGCCGGTGTCGATGTCAGAGACGCCGGTGCCGTCCAGGTTAATTTCGACGCTGACGGAGGACTCGCTGGTGGTGCGCTCCATCTTTGCAATGCGGGGGCCGATGCCGGTGGATGATTCAGTGGGAACTGCCATGTCTATCTCTTTTTCTAAAGGTTCTTGCCGGTGTGAGGACGGGTGCGGGGCGCTTATCCTTCGAAGGTCTGCACGTAGTCGGTGAGGTGTTCCAGGAAGGCGCTGGTCTCGGCTTCAGTTCCGGCGGTGACGCGCAGGTAGCCGGGAATGCCGTTATCGCGTACAAGGACGCCGCGCTCCAGCAGGTAGACCCAGGCGGCTTTTTCGTCGTTGAGGCCGCCGAAGAATACGAAGTTGGAGTCCGAGACAGCGGGCTCTAGCCCTAAACCGGTCAGATGCTCTACGATGCGGTCGCGCTGGGCGCGGATGCCGTCAACATTAGCTAGCAGCTGGGTGCGGTGGCGCAGGGCGGCGATAGCGGTTGCCTGGGTGACAGCTGAGAGGTGGTAGGGCAGGCGAACCAGCCGGACGGCGTCCGCAACGGCAGGGGCAGCTGCAAAGTAGCCCAGGCGAGCACCGGCCAAAGCGAAGGCCTTACTCATGGTGCGGCTCACCACCAGGTTAGGGCGACCGGGCAACAGGGTGAGGGCGTTTTGGGTGCGGTCCTGAGCGAACTCGGCGTAGGCCTCGTCGACCACGACAATACCGTTATAGGCGGCAACGGCATCGTAGACAGCCTCAATGACATCTAAACCCAGACCTGTGCCTGTGGGGTTATTGGGTGAGCAGAGGATGACAATCGAGGGCTTGTGCTGCTCAATTTGCTCAACCGCCGATGCTGCGCTCAGTGAGTAGTCAGCTGCGCGGGTACCGGTAATAAAGGCGGTGTTGGTGCCGTCTGCCAGCAGGGGGTACATGGAGTAGGTGGGCACAAAGCTCATAACCGAACGGCCAGGCCCACCAAAGACCTGCATAAGCTGCTGGAGAATCTCATTGGAGCCGTTGGCTGCCCAGATGTTCTCGGGAGTCAGACCGTGCCCCAGGTAGTCTGCTAGCTCCGCCCTGAGGGTATCGAACTCGCGGTCGGGGTAGCGGTTGAGGGTTACGGCAGCCTCTGCCACATCGCGCGTAATAGCCTCGATGACTTCTTGCGGCATGGGGTGGGTGTTCTCGTTAACGTTAAGCGTTACCGGAACGTCAATCATGGGCGCGCCGTAGGGTGAACGCCCCCGCAAATCATCGCGCAGGGGTAAGGCTTCAAGTGCTGTGGTAGTTTCGGTCACTCCCCTAGTGTAGCGACCCAGACCCTTGCCCTGCATTCTTGTTTCGCAGTCTGGCATAGGGCCTCTACCTCTCATTACCGGGTCTGGGTGTAGACGGGAACCTCAAGAACCTGCCCGGGAACGAGCTGGCCGCTGGTGAGATCGTTAATCTGCATGATGCGGTTAATGACGTCGCGGTTATCTTCGCCCGGCGCAACCTCCGCCGCGATCGACCAAAGGGTGTCACCGTGCACCACGGTCACAGGCTGGCTGACAGGAGCAACCGGGTCAAAAGTAGCGCTCTTGGCTTCGCCCGGAGCTATAAAGGTCAAGGCACCGAGTACCACCAGGGCTAGGAGGGTAAGTAGCGGCAGGCCCCTAAAGACCAGACGGCCGCGGCGAGTGAGCCGAATTTTTTGGCGCTGAGCAGCAGCGGTACGGGGCGCACTGTCAGCACGCACCTGGCGGGTGGGCACAGACACTACTGCGGTCTGCCCAGCGTTACGCGGGGCAGAAGTAGGGCTAGTGGGAGCCGGGGCCGCAAAGCGAATGCGGTACTGAGGCTCCCTTATAGCTCCAGCCGAGATAGCAGGCTGGGCCCTGTGGCGAACAGTAAAAGTAGCAGCCTGATCAAGGGGCTTCTTCAAAGAAGTACGAGCCATAAACTCGGGCAAGGCGATGGTGCTCATAAGTCTTTCTCCTGATTCACGCTCAAAGATTCAACCACTAGTCGAATCTTTGTTCTAAAATTTCTTCGTACTTATGTTCTATCAGAAAAATCGAACATAGTCGAGAAAAATTAGAACAAATGTTTGAATAACCTGTTTGCTTGGCATAGTCTTAGAAGACCACTTGATAGTGAACACCGGGTGGCTGACATTTTAAGAACCTACAGAGACGAGTTACCGTGAGCGAACAGACTGTGCAGACTCCGGCAAGCCCGCCCCACAAGGGCTCCCGCCCCCTCACTGCCCGCCAGAAAAAAATTTTGAGCGCCATTTCAAACGCGATTGATGAACATGGCTACCCGCCGTCCATGCGTGAGATTGGCGACCTCGTAGGCTTGGCTTCCCTCTCATCGGTTACCCACCAGCTCTCTCGCCTCGAAGAAATGGGCTACATTAGGCGCGACCCCAAGCGTCCTCGCGCTATTGAAGTTCTCACCGGCGAGACCTCAACCAACGAAGCAAAACCCGAAACCAGCGTTATCACCCTGCCGATTGTGCCCACCTTTGCGCAAACCGACGACAACTTAGCAACCGTCCCCCTGGTGGGCCGCATTGCTGCAGGCTCCCCTATCGCCGCTGAGCAGGCTATCGAAGATGTAATGACCCTACCCCGTCAGCTAGTCGGCCAGGGTGACCTTTTCATGCTGCGGGTCAAAGGCGATTCCATGGTCGATGCGGCAATCTGTGACGGCGACTGGGTCGTTGTGCGCGCCCAGAACACCGCCCAGAACGGCGATATCGTAGCGGCCCTGCTCGATGATGAGGCCACCGTCAAAACCTTCCGCCAGCGCGATGGCCACACCTGGCTGCTGCCCCAGAACACCCAGTACGAGCCTATTCTGGGCGACACCGCCACCATCATGGGCAAGGTTGTTTCTGTTCTCCGCAGCCTCTAAGAGTCAGCAGGTTCTTCACCGCGTCTCAGGTACCCGCCCCACCCGGCTCGCTCTTCACAGGCAAGAAAAATCAGCCCGGCCTTCACAGCCGGGCTGATTTTTTCCCAGTCTTTAGTCAATTGACTGCTTAAGGCGCTCCAGGGCACCGACCACAACGTCCTTACGCGTAGTGGTCCAGAAGGGCGGCAGAGACTTCACCAGGTATGAGCCGTACCTCTGGGTAGCAATACGGGAGTCAAGGACGGCCACGACTCCCCTATCACCCACAGACCTCACTAGACGCCCTGCACCCTGAGCCATACGGACCGCTGCGTGGTAGGCAGACACAGCCATAAAGCCATTGCCTCCGGCAGCTGCTACCGCCCGGGTACGGGCCTGCGACAGCGGGTCATCAGGGCGGGGGAAAGGAATACGGTCCATCATGACCAGGCGGCAGGAGTCGCCAGGAACATCCACGCCCTGCCAGAGACTCATGGTGCCGAAAAGACAGGAATCGGTGTCCTCGGTGAACTCCTGCACCAGGGCGCGCAGAGACGACTCTCCCTGCAGAAGAATGTTCAGGTCGGTGCGCTCCCGCACGTACTCGGCAGCCAGCTCGGCCCCGCGCTTAGAGGAAAAGAGCCCCAGCGCGCCGCCACCCGAGGCGGTCACGAGCTCAACGATACGGTCCAGCTGCTCTACCGAAACTCCCCTCCCAGGTTTAGGCAGGTCAGAGGCTAGATACAGCACGCCCTGCTTGGGGTAGTTAAAGGGAGACCCCACATCGATACCGTCCCAGCGCGGAGCGTCCTTACCCATCAGCCCCAGGGCACCAGCGGCGGCGTCAAAACTTTCTCCCACCGTCAGCGTCGCAGACGTCAGCACCACGGTGCGGTTTTCGAAAAGACCTTCTCGCAGGTAACCGGCAACCGAGATAGGTGCGATGTTCAGGGTGGCGGGGTCATCGTCGGCTGCCGCCACATACCCCCTGCCGGGCTCCCAAGAGCCGGTACGAGAAACCCAGATGACCTGATAGAGCGGGTCAGCGGTCAGCATCTTCTCTGAGGTTTCGTGTACCTCGGTCAGGGCGGCACGCGCCATCTGGCGACCGGCGTCGCCGTCCTTGTCCCCGCTCTTCGTATCGGTGAGGGCCTGACGCGCCGCATCGCGCACGCGTTCCATGGCAGCGGCAACCCGGTCAGGCAAGCCCTTGGGCATCATCTCGGCGGGTACCCCGTTGAGAGAGTCGTCAAGGGCGAGCGCTGCCTGTTCGAGTGCCTTGTGGTCGGCGTCCGTGTGCCGCTTGAGGCTGCGGGCAACCTTGGTAATAGCGGCCGGTGATAGTGCCCCGGTGACGGCACCGGTGACGCGGTCAGCCAGTTCGTGGGCCTCGTCGATGATGGCGATGTCGTGGTCGGGTAGCACCGCAGCGCCCTCAAAGGCGTTGATAGCGAGAAGGGCGTGGTTGGTAATGACGATATCTGATTCAGCTGCTCTGGTTCGGGCCATCTCGCTGAAACATTCTTCGACCAGGGGGCATTTTTTGCCCAGGCATTCTGAGGCTGTGACGGCTACCTGCCGCCATGCCTTATCGCTTACGCCTGGCAGCAGCTCGTCGCGGTCGCCGGTGTCGGTGGTTTGTGCCCATTCGCGAAGGCGCACAACCTCTTCCCCCAGTTTTCCGGCGGGGCCGGTGGCGCCGGTAGTGGCATCTATATCGAAAAGGGCGTCGCCGTCGTCCTCGGGGTAGCCACCTTCCAGCTTGTGCAGGCAGACATAGTTATTGCGGCCCTTGAGGATGGCCACATCGGTTTCATGTTCGGGCTCATCTCCCAGTGATTCCAGCAGGCGAGGTATATCGCGGTTGACAATCTGGGATTGCAGGGCCAGGGTTGCGGTTGCCACCACGATGGGCTTTTCGGCAGTCTGGGCGGCATAGATAGCGGGCACCAGGTAGCCCAGGGACTTGCCGGTGCCGGTACCTGCCTGCACCAGCAGGTGCTTTTCAGTCTCCAGGGCGCGGGCAACGTGCGCCGCCATGGTTCGCTGACCATCGCGTTTCTGGCCACCGGAGCGTTCCACCACGGTGTCCAAGAGGTGCAGGACGGGCTGGGCACCGGGCAGGGTTTCTAGCTCCTGCCCGGTGGGTGCGGTGACGTGTTCCTTCATGCGCGCTGGGTCTCTACTGCCCCTGAGGCGATAGCTTCATCGATTTCAGGTTGCAGAACCTCGAGCAGGTCTTCTTCCAAAACGTACTCGGCCAGGTCAGAGGCTACCTCATCACGTACCAGGGCCTGCACGTAGGTGCCGTCAGAGACAAAGGCGGTGCGCAGGATTTCAGCGTCCCATTCGTGCAGGCGGGAGACGACGCCACCTGCTGAGAAGGGTACCAGCAGGTTGAGCTCAATCGAGGGGCGGGGAATGGTGTCCGCAATCTTCTGCTGTAGCTCCTCGATACCCTCACCGGTACGGGCTGAGACCACAACGTGGTTGGGTTCCTTCTGCCGCAGACGCTCAATGACGAAGGGGTCGGCCGCATCTGCCTTGTTGAGCACGATGATTTCGGGGATATTTTGGGCGTCGACCTCGGTAATTACCTGGCGGACGGAGTGGATCTGCCCCTCGGGGTCGGGGTGGGAGACGTCCACAACGTGCACGATCACATCTGCGTCGGCCACCTCTTCAAGGGTAGAGCGGAAGGCCTCCACCAGCTGGGTGGGCAGGGCGCGCACGAAGCCGACGGTGTCAGACAGGGTGTAGCCCACGCCGTCCGGAGTCTGGGCCTTGCGCACGGTGGGGTCGAGGGTCGCAAAGAGGGCGTTCTCGACCAGCACGCCGGCGTCGGTGAGGCGGTTGAGCAGGGAGGACTTACCGGCGTTGGTGTAACCGGCAATAGCTACGGACGGCACCCGGTTACGCTTGCGGTTCAGGCGCTTGGTCTCGCGGGCAGGAGCCATGGCAGCGATTTCTCGCTTGAGCTTGGCCATGCGGGCGCGCAGACGGCGGCGGTCCATTTCAATCTTGGTTTCACCGGGGCCGCGGGAGCCAATACCCTCGCCACCGGCGGCCCGGCCACCGGCCTGACGGGACAGGGAGGCACCCCAACCGCGCAGACGCGGCAGCATATATTCGAGCTGGGCCAGCTCAACCTGGGCCTTACCTTCACGCGACTTAGCATGCTGGGCGAAGATATCAAGAATCAGGGCGGTTCGGTCAATGACCTTGACCTTGACGATATCTTCAATAGCTCGGCGCTGGGAGGGGGCCAGTTCGGCGTCCACAATCACGGTATCGGCGCCGGATGCCTTAACAATGTCTTTGAGTTCGAGCACCTTGCCGGAGCCCAGGTAGGTCCCCGGGTCGGGCTTCAGACGACGCTGCACCAGACCGTCCAGAACCTCAGAACCTGCAGTCTCAGCTAGCGCCGCCAGCTCACGCAGGGAATTTTCGGCTTCTTCCAGGGTGCCCTCAGACCAAACGCCTGCCAGCACAACGCGCTCTAGGCGCAGCTGGCGGTATTCGACCTCGGTAACGTCATCAAGCTCGGTTGATAGACCGGCTACACGGCGCAGCGCTCGACGCTCTTCGAGATCTACCTGGTCGCCGTCGTATTCGGAATGTTCACGCTGGTTATCTGAGAGTTCGCGGGCCCTCTCATCGAGCACACTACCGTTGCCCTGTGCCCGCCCCAGCACGCGGTCTACTGTACGTCTCAGCTGTTCATCTGAGGGAAGTTTGGGGTCATTGCTGGGGGTTGAAGTCTCGGTCATAGTACCTTTCGAGGTGGGTTGAGGCGTCCTTCTATTCTAGCTTTTCCGGGGCGGTAAGGGCAGGGGCTTAGCGTAGAATGAACGTCTATGAGTAGCGCGCACTATTTTTCTGAAAACCCCACCGGCGATTTTTCGCCCCAGCCTGTGACTGTTGAGCTGGGCGGACGCCGGGTGCAGGTTCTGACCGCTTCCGGCATCTTTAGCCCGGGTGGGGTTGATAAGGGAACCCGTATTCTCCTGGATGAGGCCCCCGCCCCGCAGGGGGCGCGCATGCTCGATATCGGGTGCGGGTGGGGCCCGATTACCCTGACCCTGGCGATGGCAGCGCCTGATGCTGAGGTCTACGGGGTCGAGGTGAACTCCCGCTCTGCCCAGCTCACCGAGATGAACGCTGAGCGCCTGGGGCTTACCAACGTGACGGTAGCTGCCCCCGATGCGCTCGATGAGTCACTGACCTTCGATACCATCTGGTCTAACCCGCCTATTCGGGTGGGCAAGGACGTTCTACACGGCATCATGCGCACCTGGCTCCCCCGCCTGGCCCCCGGCGGTACCGCCTACCTGGTCGTGCAGAAAAACCTGGGCTCAGATTCCCTACAGAAGTGGCTGTCCGCTGAGTTCCCTGAGCTAGAGGTGGGCCGCTACGCTACCTCAAAGGGTTTCCGTATTCTCGAGGTGCACCGCCCGGAATAGCTTTTCAGCTCGTACACGTAAGAGAGGCAGAGGCATGCTTCTGCCCGTCGACCCTCTCGCAGCTTCGCTTCGCTCAGTCGCGATTCACGCCAGCCCCGAGCCAACGGGCTGCCAGCATGCCTCTACCTCTCAGTAGGTCATCTGCTCGGCTAGCCGTTTTTCCTGAGGACCATCACCGCATCGGGTATGGTTGCAGGCTCGCCCTCGGGTGAGGTGATATCCCGAGTCCACTCTTCAGCCAGCACAATCTCAATATCGTCACGGCTGTGGGTTAGGTCTCGGGCCTCTTCGGCAGCCTGTACCATGCGGGCCCTGTGCTTGCGGGCGTCCTCGGGGTCTGCAAAGGAGGGGGCACCTGCGTGAGCCACCGAGATGAGCTCACCGCCGGAAGCTAAGAGGTCCAGGGCAGCTGCCAAGAGGGGCAGACGATCAAAGTCAGCGTGCGACTGTAAGAAACTGGTGACAATGAGGTCAAAACGCTGGTCAGTAGACCAGTCGGTCAGGTCAGCGTCGATGAAGGTAGCATCAATTCCTTCAGCTGCCGCACGGGCGCGAGCGCGCCCTACCGCGACGTCCGAAATATCGATGCCGGTAGCCTGCCAGCCGCGGGCTGCCAGCCAGAGCACGTCCCCGCCTTCACCGCAGCCAAGGTCAAGGACGGAGCCGGGAGCGCGGTCTCCAATCAGAGTAACGAGTGAGGCGTTGGGCTTGCCCGACCACATCTGTTCCCGCTCTGAGTAAATCTCGTTCCAGAGTTCCCGAGAATTTTCTAGGTTTTCAGTCATTTAGCCCAGCAGCACCTTGCCGGTCATAGCGGCAGGGCCTGCCAGGACAACGTGTTCGAGGTTGTCGGGGCCCAGGACGAAGGTGACGGCGAGGGTTCCACCGGGTACGCGGACCAGCCACTCGTCGGGGGCGTCCTCGCCACCCCAGAAGCGGGTAGCGGCAGCGGCGGCGCAAGCGCCGGTACCGCAGGAGAGGGTTTCGCCGACGCCGCGTTCGTGCACGCGCATGCGAATTGAGCCGATGTTTTCGGTGGCGGGGTCACCGTCCTCTGCTGAGATTTCTTCGGGGACGACGAACTCTACGTTGGTGCCTTCAGGCGGGTTGGGTGAAACCTTGGGGGCCTCGTGCAGGTTCAGCCCGTCAAGCTTGCCGTCGGTGCCCAGCATGACGACGGTATGGGGGTTGCCCATGGTGATGGACAGGGCCCCGCGGGGAGTGCGCAGGCCCTTGGCGGTCACCTGGGCGTCGGTGCCGTTATCGCGGGCCATGTCACCGTTGATGAAGCCCCACGGGCCCATGTCGATGGCGTAGCCGTCTTCGGTACGACCCACGGCCTTGATACCGGCGCGGGTAGCGATGAGCAGGCGTCCACCCTCTTCGAGCTCAACCAGTTTCTCGGTCAGCAGGTAGTCAACGAAGGCACGTACCCCGTTGCCGCACATCTCGGCGATTGAGCCGTCGCCGTTGCGGTAGTCCATGAACCAGATAGCTTCGGGGGCCTCTTCCAGCAGGTGGGAGGCAAAATCCAGGTGCTCGGTCTTGACCGCGCGGATAAAGCCGTCGGCGCCGATGCCGAAGTGTCGGTCGGTCACCTTGGCAATGAGCTCAGCCGGTAGGTCGAGCCTAGCTTCGGGGTCGGTGACGAAGATGAAGTCGTTGCCGGTTGCCTGCCCCTTGGTGAGGGTCTTGCCGGTCAAATCGCCCCAGACGGGGGTTTCTACGGTGTGGGTTGCCACGGGTTTTGCCTTTCCGTTGTGGGGCGCTTTTTCTTCTTAGTCTAGTGGCTGGTGGCCCTTGATGATGGCCAGGGCCTCGGTGAGCAGATCGGGGCTGGACCAGTCAAGCCAGTGCACCCGCTCATCTGCCCTGAACCAGGTGAGCTGGCGGCGGGCAAACTGGCGGGTGGCGGTGACGGTATCTTCAACTGCCTGGGCGACAGAATATTCCTCACCGGCAGGCAGGGTGCCGCGGGCGGCGTCCAGAACCTTGAGAAATTCCCGGTAGCCGATGGCTGCCGGGGCGGTTTTGCCCCGGCGCAGGCCCTTGGCTTCGAGGGCTTCTACCTCGGCCAGCAGCCCGGCTTCTTCCATGGCGACGACCCTCTGGTGCAGCCGCTGGTGCAGCTGGGCGCGGTCGCCGTTGAGACCAATTTGCAGGGCAGGCTGGTGGTAGGTGCGGGTGGGCATGAAGGACGAGAAGGGGCGGCCGGTCACCTCAAAGACCTCAAGGGCGCGCACCAGGCGGCGGTCGTCCTTCACCCGCTCAGCTGATTCGGGGTCAACCGCGCGTAGGCGCTGAAGCAGGGGGCCGGGGCCGGACGCCGCCAGCTCAGCTTCCAGCCGAGACCGCACCGCCGGGTCGGTTTCGGGAAATTCCAGAACGTCCAGGGCAGCGCGCACATACAGGCCAGACCCACCGACCAGAATCGGGTAGTTCCCGCGAGCGCGAATCTCATCAAAGATAGCCCTGGCCTGAGCCTGGAAGGTAGCGACCGAGGCTTCCTCCGTGACATCGAGGGTGTCAAGCAGGTGGTGGGGAACCCCCCGCATTTCTTCGGCAGTGACCTTGGCGGTGCCGATATCCATACCCCGGTAGAACTGCATGGAATCGGCGTTGACGCACTCCCCGCCCAATGCTCGTGCCAGCTCGATAGCGAGGGCGCTTTTACCTGAGCCGGTGGGGCCCACCACGGCGATGATGGGCAGGGAGCTGCTCGCGGCGTCCTTCTCTGTCATGGGTTAGAGGGCGGGCTTGAAGGTGGGGAAGCCCAGAGAAACCGGGGTGCCGGGAACCTGGGTGGTACCGGTACCGCAGGAGTCGGCCTGGGCGCGGTCCCAGGCGTCACCGGCGCGGGAGCGGCGTACCGAGTACTGCTCTGCGGTGGGGTCGGAAATCAGGTGGAAGGAACCAGCTTCGGTGATGGGCAGGGTGACCAGGTCGCCGGGGCGGGGCACCTCGCAGCCTTCAGGCACGGTGAAGTGGACCAGGCGCTGGTCGCGGGCCCGGCCCGACAGGCGGCCGGTCTCCTCGGCCTTGCGGCCAGATTCTGCGGTCACCATCAGCTCCACGGTCTTGCCCAGCTGCTTGCGGTTCTCTTCACCGGCGATGCGGTCCTGCAGGGCAATCAGGCGCTCGTAACGCTCCTGCACCACAGCCTTGGGCACCTGGTTGGGCATGGTAGCAGCCGGGGTGCCGGGGCGAATCGAGTACTGGAAGGTAAAAGCGGACGAAAAGCGGGACTCTTCGACCACCCGCAGGGTCTCTTGGAAGTCTTCCTCGGTCTCGCCGGGGAAGCCCACGATGATGTCGGTGGTGATGACGGCCTCGGGGATGCGGTCGCGTACCTTCTCCAGAATGCCTAGGAACTTCTTGGAGCGGTAGGACCGCTTCATGTCTTTGAGCACCTTGTCAGAACCGGACTGCAGGGGCATGTGCAGTACGGGCATAACGTTGGGGGTTTCAGCCATTGCGTCGATGACGTCGTCGGTAAACATGGCGGGGTGGGGGGAGGTAAAGCGGACGCGCTCCAGCCCCTCGATCTCGCCGCAGGCTCGCAGCAGCTTCGAGAATGCCTGACGGTCGCCAAAGCCTACGCCGTAGGAGTTAACGTTCTGGCCCAGCAGGGTCACCTCGATAGCGCCGTCGTCCACCAGGGCCTGCACTTCTGCCAGAATCTCGCCGGGGCGGCGGTCTTCTTCCTTACCGCGCAGGGAGGGCACGATGCAGAATGTACAGGTGTTGTTGCAGCCCACAGAGATAGAGACCCAGCCGGAGTAGACGTGGTCACGCTTGGTCGGCAGGGTGGAGGGGAAGACCTCCAGTGCTTCGAGCAACTCGGCCTGGGCCTCGTTGTTATGACGGGCGCGCTCCAGCAGGGTAGGTAGGGAGCCAATGTTGTGGGTACCGAAAACCACGTCAACCCAGGGGGCCTTCTTCAAGATGGTGTCCTGGTCTTTCTGCGCCAGGCAGCCACCTACAGCGATCTGCATACCCTCATTCTCGCGCTTGACCGGGGCAAGCTGGCCCAGGTTGCCGTAGAGCTTATTATCGGCATTCTCACGCACAGCACAGGTATTGAAGACCACCAGGTCGGGGGTGGTTCCTTCTTCAGCGGGCACGTAACCTGAGGCTTCGAGCAGGCCGCTCATGCGCTCTGAATCGTGTACGTTCATCTGGCAGCCGAAGGTGCGCACCTCGTAGGTGCGGGTTTTGGGTGCTGCCACGGGCTTGTCGGTGTTCACGTCAATACTCACCCGTACAGTCTACTAGGTTGCTATTCTGGGCTCTATGCCGGTTCGCCCTTCTCCCTCATTCTTTGCATCACGTGCCGCCCAGGCTGCGAGTGCCTACTCCCCTAGCGCGGTGGAGCAGCCCGTCGATTCCCCCGCTTTTTTGCGTCTGCTGGCCGGGCTTTTAGAGCGGTCTGTGGAGCTGACCGGCGTTCAGGTTGCTGATGTCGAGGTTCTGTCGAGCGGGATGCGGTCGGTGGTTGTTCGGGTGCGGGGTCATCGCGGGGCGAGCTGTGTGCTCAAGTATTTTCGCCGCAAGGACTCAGCCCGCAACTCTGGCGGTTTTGGCTACCTGCGCGAAAAGCACGGCCTTGCTGCCCTGGAGCAGGTTGCACCGGGGCTCTACCCTCGTCTGCTGGCTGCCGACGACGCTGCCCGTCTGCTGATTCTTGAGGATGTCACCGGCGGCTTCTCGTCTGCTATCAGCCTGGGTGAGCTTCTGCTGTCGTCCGGGGCGGACGCCGCACCCCGGCAGGCCCTGGACGCTTGGGTGAATACCTGGGCTAGTATTCTGGGCTCCCCCGCTCAGGCTGCCGCCCAGGTATCTTTTGCCGCTGAGCTTGCGAGCGCTGACGCGCGGGCGTCCGCACCGGGGTCCCTGCCCTCACCCCAGCTTGCCTTCAAGGGCCTGCGCCGGCTGGCCGAGAGAAAAGGTGTGCCGGTGGGCTCGGCTGAGTTTACGCAGATGGAGCAGGCCGTGGAGGGCATTATCTACCCGGCGCCGAGTGAGAGGGTGCTGTCGTCCGGCGATTTTTCTCCGGCCAACCTGCTGTGGCAGGCGGCCCCTGGGTCGGGGGTTCGCGGTATCGACGCTGAGGGAACTTGCTGGCACCACTGGGCGCTACCGGTTGCTGAACTCATGCTGGGCTTCCCGTCCTGGCCTGAGGGACCCCTACCGCAAGCAGTATTAAGCAGCCTGACCTGGCACACAAAAACCCAAGAATTCTACGAGCAAGTCTCACCCCAGCCCCAGGCAGCTTTTGATCATGATCAGCACGTGGCTTCGGCGGTTCTCACCCTCCAAGCAATCTTAACGGAACAAACTGTCGGGCATAAGCAATCACAATAGCTCTTATTTTGCCCCGCCGGGAGTACTATCTACTTCAGTACCTCACACTGTACGCACCTTTCTTCTGTTCCCCCCTACCCTAAGGATTTCCATGTCCTCGTCCGCTCCGTCAGGGTCAGTCGCTTATCAGCGCCCTGCCCCAACCCTCAGTGTCCTCCAAGGCATCGCCCTCATCTTCGGCACCAATATTGGCGCGGGCATCCTCAGCCTGCCCTACGCCGCCCGCAACGGTGGTTTCCTGGCGCTCGCCATTGCCCTCACCATTGCTGGTTTGCTGACTACCTTCTCTATGATGTACATCGCCGAGGTTTCTCAGCGCACCAAAGAACCACTACAGCTCTCAGGCCTAGCAGAAAAGTACCTGGGTCAGGCTGGCCGGTGGGTTATCTTCCTGGCCATCATGGTCAACTCCATCGGTGCCCTTATCGCCTACGCAGCCGGATCAGGCTCCCTGCTGAATAACCTCACCGGTCTACCCCAGCTCGCTGGTACCCTGCTCTTCTTCGCGCTTGGTTCCTTCATCATGTTCAAGGGCCTGCACGCCACCGGTCTGGTCGAGGGGCTCATTACTACGGGTATGGCAGCAATTATTCTTGCCCTATCCCTCTGGACTATTGTGGGCCCCGGCATCACTCTCTCTAACCTGGTAGAGTTTCACCCTTTCTTCATCGTGCCGATTATGAACCTGGCGGTCTTTACCTTCATGGCCCAGTACGTGGTACCTGAACTGGTCCGCGGGCTTGGCGATACCAACCCCAGGGCTATTCCTACCGCCCTAGTCGGCGGCATGTCAGCCACAGGTTTCACCCTAGCCCTGGTCCCCTTCGTGGCCCTGGGGCTTCTCGGTGATGATGTTTCTGAAGTTGTTACCCTCTCCTGGGGTGAGGCTCTGGGGCCACTGGCCTACTACCTGGCTAATATCTTTGCCCTGCTGGCCATGTTTACCTCTTTTGTAGCTATCGGCTACACCGCTATGCGTAACATCCTTGACATCACCCGCTGGGAGGAACACGGCCCGCTTCGACTTGCAGCTGTTGGCCTCACCGTCCTGCCACCGCTGGCTATCTCTATTGCCGGCCTGGGTGGCTTCGTCTCTGCCCTGTCCTATGCCGGTGGTTTTGCCGGTGCAGCCATGTCTATCTTGCCGGTGCTGATGCTCCGAGCGGCCCGGCAGAAGGGCGAGCTGGAGCCTGTCTGGAAGGTAACCTGGCAGGCTCACCCCCTGGCCCAGGGAATCCTGATTGTGACCTATACGGTTGCCTTTATCTACTCGGTTGCCGCCATTTTCGGTCTTCTGCCCAACGGCTGGTCCTAACCGGTTACCGGCCAGATGGGAACTGGGGCGTACGATACACACCTGTGTACCGTGCGCCCCCCGGTTTTTAGTCGTAGTAGGAGTAGCTGTCTTCTGAGGTCATGCCCATCTCGGTCGCATACGCCTCAATTTCTTCGCGCACCACGCTAAAGGCAAGACCAGCCGGGTAGCCCTTACGTCCCAGCATAGCCACCAGGCGGCGCATGACTTTCTCCTTCTCAGCCCTGTCCCCCAGGTCCATTGAGGGGCGCAGTTTTTTGCGCACCAGCTCGTGGGCGTCGGCGCGCTCGTCCTCCTCGGTGCGCTGCTCCAGAGCTATTTCGGCAAGCTCACCCTCAACGCCCTTGGTTTTCAGCTCCCGCCGGATAGCCGACCGCGACAGCTTCTTCACGTTCATTCGAGTGCGCACATACATATCGGCAAACTCAGCGTCGTTAATCAGGTTGACCGCCTCAAAACGGTTCAGGATATCCTCAATAACCTCCGCTGAGATTTCTTTCTCAACCAGCTTTTTCTCCAGCATGGCCCGGGACTTAGGCGAAGCAGCCAGCTGATTCAGCACAATATTTTTAGCCCGCGTAAATTCACTCTCCGGTTCCTTACCGGCGCGGCCTCTCTTCTCGGGCATGGGAGTAACCCCCTGCACCAGCATCTCTTCGTCGGTGACCGGCTCGTTCAGGGCTGAGCCTTCACGGAAGAGGGGCTGCGAGCGCTTGCGCTGGGGAGTTTCGTTCTCTGGGGCGGACGCCGCCCCGATGGCGGGTGCGAAGGGCGAGCGGGCAGCGTATTTGGCGGGCGGCTTGCGGAACCCTTTTTTGAAGTTGGGGTTGCGACGGCGGGTGTATTTGCCCTGACGGGCTGGTTCCGCAGCCTCGGCTGCTTCCCCACCGTCCCGGTTACTGGCCGCTGCGGCTGATGCTTTACCGGTATAGGGGGTAGCGGTTTGCGTACTGGCGTAGGCGCCAGACTCCCCCGGGAGGTCCTGGGCCAGGCCCTGTGCCGCGGGATGCCAGGCCGGGTACTCCTCAGGGGCAAGAAAATCTTCGACTCGTGGGTTTTCTGCGCTCACATTCCCCTCCTACTACCTACATCGTGTCATGTCGAAAGCCGCCACTACCGGGGGCTTTTCCCGGTAGTGGCGGCTACTAGCTCGCTGTTATGAGTTTAGAAATTCTCAGAGATATCATCGAGCGGGTCAACAGAAGTACTGGGCTCTACCTCGTCCAGCTCTTCCTCTTCGCCCTCAATGATGCCGAGCTTGACCATGGTCTTGTACTTGATCTCTTCGGTCAGTTCGGGGTTGTCCTTGAGGAAACGGCGCACGTTTTCCTTACCCTGGCCCAGCTGATCGCCCTCGTAGGTGAACCAGGCACCGGACTTCTTGACCACGTTGTGCTCAACGGCAAGGTCGAGAATGCCGCCTTCAACCGAGATACCCTCACCGTAGAGAATATCGAATTCAGCCTGCTTGAAGGGCGGGGCCATCTTGTTCTTGACGACCTTAGCGCGGGTACGGTTACCGATGGGGTTAGCGCCGTCCTTGAGGGTCTCAATACGGCGAATATCGATACGTACCGAGGCGTAGAACTTCAGAGCCTTACCACCGGTGGTGGTTTCGGGTGAGCCGAAGAAAACACCGATCTTTTCGCGCAGCTGGTTGATGAAGATAGCGGTGGTGTTGGTTGCTGACAGGCGACCGGTAATCTTACGCAGGGCCTGGGACATCAGACGGGCCTGCAGACCCACGTGGGAGTCACCCATCTCGCCCTCAATTTCGGCGCGGGGCACCAGAGCGGCAACGGAGTCAACCACGATAATGTCGATGGAGCCAGAGCCCACCAGCATATCCATGATTTCGAGGGCCTGTTCACCGGTATCGGGCTGGGAGACCAGCAGAGCGTCGGTATCTACACCCAGCTTGGCTGCGTAGACCGGGTCAAGAGCGTGTTCAGCATCGATGAAGGCTGCGATACCGCCAGCCTTCTGCACGTTAGCCACAGCGTGGAGGGCCACGGTAGTCTTACCGGAAGATTCAGGGCCGTAGATTTCTACCACGCGACCGCGGGGCAGGCCGCCAATGCCAAGGGCGGCATCCAGGGCCAGAGCGCCGGTTGAAATAGTTTCGACCTTGCTGGCCTCGCGGTCGCCCAGGCGCATGACGGAGCCCTTGCCGTAGTTCTTATCAATCTGGGCAAGGACGGCCTCAAGTGCCTTTTCGCGCCCTTCGGCGGGCACCTGACCTACTGACTGCATGCGAGTTTTCGCTGCCATGTATGTTCCTCATTTCTTATCGCGGTACGAGAGTTCTTCTCTGGCTACCACGGTAATACCTAGGGCTGACACTTTAAGGGTTCAGCGCGAAGATTTTGAAAATCTGTGGATAACCCGGTTATGTGTCGCGGGCTGCCGGTCGTTTGTTCACAATCCTACAGGAATTCGAACACATTTTCTATTAAGTACGAACGATTTTCTAGCCTAGGGCCGCGGTTCGATATCGGGCCCCAGCTGCCGTTCCACAGGAACGTCCTGCACCCGGCAGATAGCCAGCCATACCTCACGCACGTTGGCGCCGGCGTCCAGGGCTTGCTGGGCCGTCAAATCACCGAAGTCCCCGGGCACCAGATCACGGGCCAGATGGCGGGCATAGACCGGACCAAACTCATGGTCCATCGCCGCCCAAAATTCACTGAGCTTCATCTTCTTCCTTCCTCCACAGCAAACAGGCACCACAGGGCACAAAGAGAGCCGAGCCCTTGCGGGGCCCGGCTCCATCTCTTAGTTACCTAGAGAGCGAATCGTCTAGCGAGCTGCCAGGGGGCGCTCAACGGCGGGAATATCGCGGCTTGAGGTTGCGGCGATACCGTATTCACGCTTGAACTGTTCTGAGAACTCAGCGGGTACGGTATCGGGTACCGAGAAGCCTTCTTCAACAGCCATGCGGGCTGAGACTTCGGCCAGCATAGCTGAGAGGGAGATGTTCAGTGCCTGGCAGATGGAAGCCAGCAGCTCTGATGAGGCTTCCTTCTGGCCGCGCTCGACCTCGCTGAGGTAGCCCAGTGATACTCGGGCTGAGTGGGAAACTTCGCGGAGGGTGCGGCCCTGGCGCTGGCGAACATCGCGCAGAACTTCGCCGATAGCGTGGCGGAGCAGGATTACTTTACCGGTGTCTTGGGCGGGGGCAGCGTTCTCAGTCTGACCCACATCCTTCCAACGGACGACACCGTTCACGGATACGGGCTGCTTAGTCATTTTTATACCAATCTCCTGGTGGTCGTGCTCCCGTTATATCAGGAGCGTGTGGTTTCAGCCTAGCGCATTATGGCGCTTTCGTCAGCTGAACTCGAGAATATGTCGTTTACTTACGATTTTTTCCCGTTACATCTATCTAAACCCACCCGACTGTATTTTCATTCCCTATTAGCTGAAAAATTCATCTGAAAATTTTCTGGGAGCTTACTTTACAGTTTCAGCAAGGAAGTCTGTGAGCAGGTTCAAGGCATCGTGAGCCGCCTGGGCGCGAATCTCGGCTCGGTTGCCGTCATAGTTTTTTTCAAGCACGCGGACGCCCCCACTGCCCGGGTGCGCCACCGCCAGGTAGACGCGCCCCACCGGTTTTCCGTCGCAGGGCTCAGGCCCGGCGGCACCGGTGGTAGCTAGGCCAAAGTCAGCCCCGCACACCCGGGCGGTTCCCTGCGCCATAGCAATCGCAACATCGGGATCAACAGCGCCTCGCTCAGCCAAGAGGTCAGCAGGCACCCCCAGTACCGAGGCCTTAACCTCGGTGGCGTAGGAAATAACGCCGCCCCGATACACGGCTGAGGCCCCTGGAACGGTGCAGATCAGCTGCCCCACCATACCCCCGGTGAGGGACTCTGCCGTTGCCAGCTGAGCACCGGCGTCCGCCCCCTTCTGCGCCCCATCGGCTGCGCGAGCCACTGCAGCGGCAACCAGGCGGGCAGCTGCGCGCTCAAGGTCCTGGGCACTTGTCTCTACCATGCCGGGCTACTTCCCCTGAGCAGCGAAGTAGTCGCGGCGCAGCTGCATGGCCTTGATGACGTAGTCGATACCGGTTACTACGGTCACGACCACCACAGCGGCCATCACCAGGTAGCCGGGCCACAGAGCCCAGGAGCCCAGCTGCCCCAGCGGGAGAATCATCAGCACCAGGGCCACCGTCTGCAGCACGGTCTTGAGCTTACCGCCCTTAGAGGCCGCCATGACCCCGTACTTGATAATGAACAGGCGCATCACCGTGATACCCCACTCGCGCACCAGAATGACGATGGTGACCCACCACCACAGCTCCCCCAGCATGGACAGCACCACGAAGGCAGCCCCGGTGAGTAGCTTATCGGCGATGGGGTCAGCGATCTTGCCGAAGCTGGTAATCAGGTTGTTTTTGCGGGCCAGGTAGCCATCGAGCCAGTCGGTAATCATGGCCAGCACAAACACGGCGGCTGCCCACCAGCGCAGGCTCAGGTTGGCCTCGCCGTGGGGCCCGCCGGCCCAGAGGGCCCAGACGAACAGGGGAACCATCACAATGCGCAGGGCGGTCAGCGCATTCGGGATGTTCCAGTTAGAAGCGGTTGCGGTCTGGTCGGCCACGGTGTTCTCCTTAGGGTGGTTCCGCCCCGCTCGCGATAAGCGGGGCGGACGCCGTCGGTTGGGTCTGGCGGCGGGCTGTAGTTAGCGGGCGGGGCTAGCGGCCGGTGAGGTTCCAGGCGTCCTCGCTGTCGGGGTCGTCCGCCTCGTCGTAGTAGTCAACAGCCTGCGGCACCCCGTCGTTCATGTGGGCAACGGGGTCGCCGCCGTAGGGGTCATCGGAGGCGACAGCCGGAGGCTCCTCGCCACGGATTTTGGCTAGGACGGCGGGCAGATCATCGGGCTGGACCAGCACGTCACGGGCCTTTGATCCTTCAGAGGGGCCAACAACTTCACGGGATTCGAGCAGGTCCATCAGACGCCCAGCTTTAGCGAAGCCCACGCGTAGCTTGCGCTGCAGCATGGAGGTTGAACCGAACTGGGTATTGACCACCAGTTCGGCTGCCCGGAGCAGGTCGTCCAGGTCGTCCCCGATGTCATCGTCAATCTTCTTGGAGGGCGCTGCGGCAATCACGTCGTCGCGGTAGACCGCAGGGGCCTGCTTCTTCACGTGCTCGACAACCTCGTGGATCTCAGATTCACCCACCCAGGCGCCCTGCACACGCATGGGCTTGGAGGCACCCATGGGCAGGAAGAGGGCGTCACCCTGGCCAATGAGCTTTTCAGCGCCAGGCTGGTCGAGCACCACGCGGGAGTCAGTCACCGATGAAGTGGCAAAAGCCATGCGGGAGGGCACGTTAGCCTTGATCAGGCCGGTGACCACATCGACGGACGGACGCTGGGTGGCCAGCACCAGGTGAATACCGGCGGCGCGGGCCAGCTGAGTGATACGGACGATGGACTCTTCCACATCGCGCGGGGCAACCATCATCAGGTCGGCAAGCTCGTCCACGATCACCAGCAGGTAGGGGTAGGCCTTAATCTGGCGCTTGGAACCGGGCTCAGGCTGAATCTTGCCGGCCTTGACGGCCTTGTTGAAGTCGTCCACGTGCTTGTAGCCGTAGTGGGCAAGGTCGTCGTAGCGGGCGTCCATCTCTCGCACGACCCACTGCAGGGCCTCGGCGGCCTTCTTGGGGTTGGTGATGATGGGGGTAATCAGGTGGGGAATCCCCTCGTAGGCGGTGAGCTCCACGCGCTTGGGGTCAACCATAATCAGGCGCACCTGATCGGGGGTTGAGCGCATCAGGATCGAGGTAATCATGGAGTTCACGAACGAGGATTTACCAGCACCGGTAGCACCTGCCACCAGCATGTGGGGCATCTTAGCCAGGTTAGCGATGACGAAGCCGCCCTCGACGTCCTTACCCACACCCATGACCATGGGGTGGTCGGTAGCGTGGGCCTTAGCCGAGCGCAGTACATCGCCCAGCACCACGATTTCACGGTCGGTGTTGGGAATTTCGATACCGATAGCGCTCTTACCCGGGATAGGCGAGAGGATGCGTACGTCGGCAGATGCCACGGCGTAGGCGATGTTTTTGGACAGGGCGGTGACGCGCTCCACCTTGGTGCCGGGGCCCAGCTCAATCTCGTAGCGGGTGACGGTGGGGCCGCGGGAGAAGCCGGTGACTTCGGCGTCCACGTTGAACTGCTGGAGCACGTTGGTCAGGGCATTGACCACCTGCTCGTTGGCTTCGGAGCTTTCCTTGGCGGGCGGGCCGGCCTCGAGCATGGACTCGGTGGGCAGGGTGTAGGAGCCGGTCGACGACTCCACGACCAGCTCGCCACGGGGCTGCTCGGTTCGTTCTGCCACGGTGTTGTTTTGCAGGCGGGCGGACGCGCGCTCGGCGGCAGGGCGTTCGGCGGCAGGACGGTCAGCAGAAGGACGAGCCGCGGTGGGTACTTGCCCGGAACCTGCGGTAGCAGGCTGGGGGGCAGATGCCTTGGCTGACGAAGCGGCACCAGCAGCGGCTGAACCAGCAGCAGCTCCGGTCAGGGCAGCGCCCAGCGAGGCAGCAGAAGAGCTGCCCTTACCGGGGCGGGGCACAGCAGGGGCTGATGCGGGGGCGGGTGCTGATGCAGGAGCAGCAGCCGGTCGGCTAACAGGCTGAGGTGCAACAGTCTCGGGCTCAAAGCCGTCACGGTCTGCTTCTACCGGTTCAGGGCTATAGCCGTGATCCGCGGCAGCCTGGCGGGCCTGGTCCAGTCGCTGGGCCGGGGCGTCCGAACGGTCTTCGTCGGGGTAGCTGGCAGAAAGCTCGTCCTCGCTCTCCCACAGGCCCTGGTCAAAGAGCTGGGCCTGCTGCTTGGCAGCCTTAGCCGCCGCTTTCTTCTCGCGGCGGGTCTGCTTGCGGGGTGCTTCTACGTCAAAGGCCTCAACAGGTCGGTTTGACGTCTTGGCGGCACGGCGGGGCGCCGGGGCCACCTGCTCAACGCGGGCGGTCTCGGGGTCAGCCTCAGAGCCGTCATCGATCACAGCGGTCTGGTAGGCCTCGTCCGCCTCGTAGCGATCTAACCTGCGGTCACTCTCGGTACGGGGGCCAAAGCCCAACCAGCCCAGTAAGCCACCGCGACGGCGGGGAGCCGGGGCGGGGGCGTCCTCGTAGAGATAGGAGCGGTCGTGGTCGCCCTCTAGCACGCGAGTTTCGGCCTCGTCCTGAGAACGGGAGGCACGGGAAGGACGCCCGGCATCAGCGACCGAACCGTGGGGCTTCTCCCCCAGCATCAGACCGAAAATATGCATTATCTTAGGCCAAATCTGACGCAGGGGCGTATCGGTGGCCACCAGCAAACCGGCCAGGAAAACCAGGGCAATCAAAAGCCATTCCAGCACATTCACGCCGCCTACGATACGGCTGGCAGGGGTGCCAATCAGCACACCAACGGTACCGCCGCCGCCCCAGAATTTATCAAAACTCGATGAGAAAGAGGGGTAGCCCGCCACCTTAGCCCCCATCATCGAGGCAGAGACCGTCATGATGGTAAAGCCAATGGCGATGCGGTTGTTAGCTCGCACCTCCAGCGGGTGGCGGAAGATACGGATAGCAAAAATCAGGCAGAGAATGGGAATCAGCAGGGAGCCCTGGCCGAAGAGACCGCCCACAGCGATGTGCCACAGGTGCAGGGGCCACTCGTACCACGACAGGCTAGCGGGGTCCGCCCGCCAGCCCCACCATTCCACGCCGGCGGTCAGCAGGCCGATAGCCAGCACCAGCAGGGCACCGCCGTCGCGGCGTTCGTGGAGTTCAATATCGGTGCGGAGCTCGCCCATTCGGCGTACGGCACCGCCCACGGTGAAGGCCAGGGCCTGCCAGGCTCCTACCAGGGCACGCACAAAGGCGTTACTTTCCTGCGGGGGTGCTGACGAGGCCTTCCGGCTTCTACCTTGAGCTGAGGTTGAGCGACGTGAGGACGTCTTGGAGCGGCTCCCCGCGGCGCGGGGGGCTGATTTACTCGATGCAGACTTTCGCGGAGCCATTCTTCCCAATACTGCTTGATGATCGGTTGCGTTTAAATAGCTTACCCGGCGGCAGGTAAAACTGCCGCCGGGTATGCTCAGAGGTTGCTAGTTGCCGTCAGCCTCGGGGGTGTGGGTCTCGATGACCACGGGCACAATCATGGGCTTGCGACGCAAGCGGCGGGCTACCCAAGCCCCCATGGTGCGGCGGACGATCTGCTGCAGCTGATGCGTGGTGTGCACACGCTCAGGAGCCCGGTGCAGGGCGTCCTCAAGGGCTGCGGTGATCTTGGGGGTGATGTCGTCGAAGACGGAATCATTTTCGGCGATACCGCGGGCGTGGATGTCGGGCCCGGTGACCACGCGCTTGGTGGCGCGGTCAACTACGGTGACGATAGAGACGAAGCCTTCTTCGCCCAGGACGCGGCGGTCCTTGA
The DNA here is from genome assembly GCF_928392795.1 of Rothia nasimurium. Classification (GTDB taxonomy): domain Bacteria; phylum Actinomycetota; class Actinomycetes; order Actinomycetales; family Micrococcaceae; genus Rothia; species Rothia nasimurium_F. The sequence goes on along the minus strand of NZ_CAKMTJ010000003.1, from coordinate 212,041 downwards.
GGTCATCTTCGGTAACGTGACCTACAGACTTACCGTCAACGTAGACATATTCGCAGGGTACCTGACCGACAATGTCAGCGCGGCCGTCGCGCAAATCGACGACGGTACCAGAGTCACCGATGATCACCCGATCGCTCTTGATTCCGGTTTCGATAGCCAGCTTGCCTGAAGCCAGCAGGTGGCGGACTTCGCCGTGCACAGGCATGACGTTCTTGGGCTGCAGGATGTTGTAGCAGTAAAGCAGCTCACCAGCAGCGGCGTGGCCTGAGACGTGTACCTTAGCGTTGCCCTTGTGCACCACGTTGGCGCCCAGCTTCATCAGGCCGTTGATCACGCGGTAGACAGAAGTTTCGTTACCGGGAATCAGGGATGAGGCCAGGATAATGGTGTCGCCCTTTTCGACCTGGATCTTGTGGTCGCCGTTAGCCATACGGGAGAGAGCCGCCATGGGCTCGCCCTGGGAGCCGGTGCACATCATGACAATCTGCTCGGGTCGGTAGTCATCGACCTTCTTGAGGTCAACCAGAATACCTTCGGGTACGTTCAGGTAGCCCAGCTTCTCTGCAATGGTCATGTTGCGTACCATGGAGCGGCCGACCAGGACCACCTTGCGGCCGCGTTCAGCAGCTGCATCGAGCACCTGCTGCACGCGGTGCACGTGGGATGAGAAGGAGGCAACGATGACGCGGCGCTTGGCGTCGCGCATGACGTTAGAGATAACCGGGCCGATATTCTTTTCGGTGGGGGTGAAGCCGGGAACCTCAGCGTTGGTTGAGTCAGGTAGGAAGAGGTCGATGCCCTCTTCACCCAGGCGGGCGAAGTGACGCAGGTCGGTGATGCGGCCGTCGAGGGGCAGCTGGTCCATCTTGAAGTCGCCGGTGTGCAGGCACTTACCGGCCTTGGTGCGGATGAAGACTGCCAGGGCGTCGGGAATGGAGTGGTTAACGGCTACGAATTCGCATTCGAAGGGGCCGAAACGCTCAACCTGGCCCTCAACGACGTCCATGGTGTAGGGCTTGATGCGGTGTTCCTGCAGCTTTGCCTCAACCAGGGCCAGGGTCAGCTGGGAGCCAACCAGGGGAATATCGGGGCGCATACGCAGCAGATAGGGTACAGCGCCGATGTGGTCTTCGTGGCCGTGGGTCAGCACGATCGCCACGATGTCCTGCAGGCGGTCCTTGATGTAGTTGAGGTCGGGCAGAATCAGGTCAACGCCGGGCTGGGACTCTTCGGGGAAGAGCACGCCGCAGTCAACCACGAGCAGTTTGCCGTTGATCTCGTAGACGGTCATGTTACGGCCGACTTCGCCGAGACCGCCCAGGGGTACTACACGCAGGGTGTCTTTTTTCAGTTTGGGGGGTAGGTGCGGGCTTTCAACTGTTTGCATAGTTTCTCTTTCGTTCGTTTTTCTTTTTCTGAATACGGGCAAAGCGGGCCACCCAAAATCGCCGTGATTTTGGGTGGGCCCGCCGGGTACCCGCAGTACGTTTTTACTTGACTAGGGTTGAGGCGATGATGGAGCCTTCGAGGTCGGAGCGCATGAGGGCGGCTTCTTCGTCGGTAGCCAGTACGTGCGGCAGGCGCACGGTGGCTGAGTCGAGGATGCCCTGCCAGGTGAGAATCTGCTTGGCGGCGACGCAGCCGGGTACGCGGCTCATAGCGGCGCGGACGACGGGGGCCAGGTCGAGATGCAGTTTCTGGGCGGTTGCCAGGTCGCCGGCGACGGTTGCGTCGATGAGCTGGCGGAAGTGTTCGGGGGCTACGTGGGAGGTGACGCCTACAAGACCGACTGCGCCCATGGCGAGCCAGGGCAGGGTGAGGCCGTCATCGCCTGAGTAGTAGTCGAGGTCGGTGGTTTCCATGACCTCGGTGGCTGCGGTGAAGTCTGCTTTGGCGTCCTTGACTGCCACGATGTTCTCGTGGTCTGCCAGGGCACGGTAGACAGCGGGGGTGATGGGGATGCCTGCGCGACCGGGGATGTCGTAGAGCATGACGGGGGTTTTGACGGCGTCAGCTACGGTGCGGAAGTGGGCTTCCAGGCCGGTCTGGGTGGGCTTGTTGTAGTAGGGGGTGACTACGAGCAGGCCGTCTACGCCTACTGCTTCGGCGCGGGAGGCCAGGTGCAGGGTGTGAGCGGTGTCGTTGGAACCAACGCCAGCTACGATTTTGGCGCGGTCGCCGACGGCTTCTTTGACGATGCGGAAGACGTTTTCGTTTTCTTCATCGGTCATGGTGGAGTATTCGCCGGTGGTGCCGCAGACGATGAGACCGTCGTGGCCTCGGTCCACCAGGTTGGTCGCGAGCGCTGCGGTTGCTTGTTCGTCCACTTCGCCGTTGGTGGCAAAGGGGGTGACCATGGCGGTGAGCAGGCGCCCGAAGACGGGTTCTGCTGCGGTTGAGGTGTTCTGTGCGGTCTCAGACATATCTACTACGTTACCTTATCTGGCTGGGTGGGGTGGGGTGAGTTTGCTTAAAGCTAGGTGGCTGGGGTGGGGCGGACGCCTGCGGGCAGCTTCTAGACGGAGAGTTGGGCCGGGGTTTTGCCGCGGTGAAGGGCGATGGCGGTGCGCATGGCTTTGCGGGCGCGTTTTCGGTCGCCGGAGGCGTCGTAGGCCAGGGAGAGGTGGAACCAGTTTTTCCAGTTGGTGGGTTCGGCCTCGGTTGCTGCTGCAACCCGAGTGAACTGGGCGTCGGCGGCGGTGCGGTCGATGCGGCCGGATTCTGTGCGGGGCAGGGTGTCTTCGGGCAGTTCCCCGGTTGCGGCGAGTTCTTGGCCGAGCGCCTGGGTGCGGGAGCCGAAGATAATTTCGCGAACCATGGCCCATGCACCTAGGACGGGCAGCACGATGAGAGCCCCGCCCAACAGGGCGCCCAGGGTTCCGGCGTTCTGCAGGAAGATGAAGCCTCTTTGGACTGTGAGCACCAGGTAGAGGCTGAGGGCTACCGTCACCAGGGCGGCGAAGGCTTTGCCTCGCCCACCGGCGTCCACCGCGATGAAGACCGCGCAGAACACGCCTACTGCCAGCAGGAAGAGGCGGGTGCCCAGGGGTAGGGGCAAAATCAGTACGGTGAGGACGGCCAGGGTAATAGCTCCGGCGGTGAAGGCGCGCAGCGAGGTCATGGGTTAGTCCAGGTTGAGGTAGCGGTCAAGGCCCACGGTCAGGCCGGGGTGCTGTTCGACCTGGCGGACGCCCAGCAGGACGCCGGGCATGAAGCTGGTGCGGTCGAAGGAGTCGTGGCGGATGACCAGCTGTTGGCCGGCGTCGCCCAGCAGGATTTCCTGGTGGGCGGTCAAGCCGCGCAGGCGGACGGCGTGCACGTTGACGCCGGCGACCTTGGCACCGCGGGAGCCGCCCTCATCGGTTTCGGTAGCGTCGGGTGAGGCGGGCACACCGGCTTCGGCGCGGGCTGCTGCAATTTTGTGGGCGGTGTGGACGGCGGTACCTGAGGGGGCATCCACCTTGTTGGGGTGGTGCATCTCGATGACCTCAACCGACTCAAAGAACTTAGCAGCCTTAGCTGCAAACTCGGTGGCCAGGATAGAACCGATGGCGAAGTTGGGGGCAATCAGCACGCCCACCCGGGGGTGCTCGGCGAGCAGGGCTTCAAGGGAAGCCAGGCGCTCTTCGTTCCAGCCGGTGGTGCCAACCACCGCGTGGATGCCGTGCTCAACGGCGAAGCGTACGTTCGCTTCGGTGGCGGAGGGAACGGTCAGATCGATCATGACGTCGGCGCCGTATTCAACCAGTAGGTCCAGGGAGTCTCCGTTGCCCAGGGCAGCTACCAGGTCCATGTCTTCTGCGGTGTTGACGGCCTTGACCGCCTCTGAGCCCATACGTCCTGCGGCGCCGACAACAGCGACCTTCCAAATCTTGCTCATGCCTCTATATACCCCTTAGATAGTCGTTAGCTTGGGTGCCGGGCGGCACCTGACGGTACTCGCTCACGCGCACAGCACCGGCTGGCGCACGTATCGCATCAACAAGCCACATCACACTACTCTAGCGAACGGGGTAGCCTCGCTGCACGCCCTGCCGCGCCCAAGCGTCCTTTCACCTGCGCTAATACCCGAAAGTAGGCGGGGGCATTTCAGCATCCGAAACCGGTTTCGGCCCGCTGAGTGCTAAAAGACCCGGCGGGTGCGACACAAGAAAACCCGCCCAGCTCTTACACTAGAAAGGTGCGCCTGCACCCCAGCTCACCGACCCAAGGGAACTATGAAAGACGATCACGTTTTTTACTCTGCCGTGCACCCCCACGAGGGGCAGCGACGCTTTGTCCTGCGCGGTCTCGACGGCGTACGCGCTATCGCGGTGCTGCTGGTGCTCGTGTACCACTTTTGGCCCCAGTACCTGCCCGGGGGCATGATTGGCGTTGATATTTTCTTCGTTATCTCGGGTTATCTGATTACTGCCCTGCTACTGCGCGAGGGTGCCTATACCGGCAAGATGGATATCGTTTCTTTCTGGGTGCGGCGTCTACGCCGTCTGGTGCCGGCTTTTGCCCTGCTGACGCTGGTGGTGGGGTCCTTGGCTCTGCTGGTGGGTGGGGACGCCCAGGTGGGGTTGGGCCGCCAGATTCTCGGTGCTTTTACCTACTCGTCGAACTGGCTGCTGATCTGGGCCGGTAACGACTATTTCACCCAGACCTCCCCCGAGCTCATGACCAATTTCTGGTCGCTGGCGGTTGAAGAGCAGTTCTACCTGTTCTGGCCCGTGGTGATGGTCTTTGTCTTTATGTTTACGGCCAAGTGGTGGCAGCGGGCTCTTGTTCCTGGCATCCTGGGCGCCCTGTCGCTGCTGGCTGCGGTCGTACTGGGGCTGCTGGGTGCTTCCACCACCCGCCTCTACTACGGCACCGACACCCACCTCTACGGCCTGATGCTGGGCGTCCTGCTGGCCATGATGATTCCCTGGTCCATGTACCCGCCCGTTGATGGCCGCCTCTACCCCCTGGTCGGCTACGGCAACGGTATCTGGGGCTGGCTGCGCCAGCTGGTCGGCTGGGTGAGCCTGGTCGCCGTTCTGCCTTTTGCCTTGACCCTCTCTGACCACAGCTCCTGGCTCATGCCCTGGGGCCTGCTGGTGGGTTCTCTTTTGGGTATGGGCATTATTCAGGCCCTGCTTCCGGACGTCCGCGGCGGCACCTCCGGGCTCTTTCGGGGCTTGCTGTCCCTAGCTCCCCTGCGCTGGATCGGCCAGCGCTCCTACGGTATTTACCTCTGGCACTGGCCCCTGATGGTGCTGGCCCACTACACCTTTGGTGCGGCGCGCTCCCCCTGGGTGAACGTCGGTGTGCTGTTCTTAACCCTGATTGTTGCGGGTCTGTCGTATATGTATGTGGAGCAGCCCGTGCGCCAGCTGGGCTTCCGCGGAGCGCTTTCAGCCTGGTTCTCAGCCATGGTGGCACCGACTGGCCGGGCCCTACCGGTGGGCGCAGCCGTCCTTGCCGGAGTAACCCTGATTGCCACCGTTTTTGCGGTGCGTACCGCACCTACCATGACCCAGGCTGAAGCTGTGGTGGCAGCCGGTGCCAACTACGCGCAGGCGTCCGCACCGGCGCCCCAGCCGACTACCGCATCAGCTGCTCCCAGCTCTTCTGACAGCCCCAGCGCCTCGGCTGAACCGGCGGAAAGCGCCAGCCCCTCCCCCACTTCGTCTACCGCGCCGTCTGCCGCTGTTGATGGTTCCCAGGTGACGATTGTGGGTGACTCGGTCACACTGGCTTCATCGATTGCTCTGGGGGAGGCTATGCCTCAGGCTCTGGTCAATGCGGAAGTTTCCCGCACCAGCGCAGCTGCCCTGCCCGTTGTGGAGCAGATGGTAGATTCGGGGCAAATGCGTGAGGTACTTGTACTATCGGTAACCGCCAACTCTACTTTCACCGTTGCCCAGCTAGAACAGCTCAAGGCCTCGGTGTCGCCCAACGGGGAGCGCAAGATTGTGCTGGTCACCGGCGTTGGCCCGGCAAACCTGACCTGGATTGAGCCCTCTAACCAGGTGATTCGCGAGTTTGCGACACAGAATCCAGATACCGTCTTTGTGGCCGACTGGCAGGCCGCTGCAAAGGGCCACCCCGAGTACCTGGTCTCTGACGGCGTGCACCCTCAGAATGAGGGTCTAACCGTCTACGCTCAAACCGTGAAGGATGCGGTGGCGAAGGCGCTGGAAAATTAATTCAACTCATTACCCACGAATGAAAGTAAATATTTCTAGAAGATATGAATATATAAATTCCCATGTCCAAAATTTTCATTTTATGATTTTTAGGGCATAGACTAAGATACTAGATTGCCTCACCACAATATTAAGGAAAATATAAGCATGCAACAAACTCAAATCGACCTTGTAATTAGCTGGGTAGATGGCAATGATTATCAATGGTTACAGGCCAGAGCTGCTGCACGCAACAAAACCATACAGTATTCCGAAGGACTTAACCACCCTGCCCGCTTTCGGGAAATCGGCTTACTCAAGTATGCATTCCGCTCTATTGAGAAAAATTTACCTTGGGTTAGGAACATTTATCTAGTAACACCCGGCCAAACACCTGCATGGCTGAACAAAGATCACCCTAAGGTGAAAGTAGTTGACCAAAACACAATCATCCCCAAAGATTATCAACCGTGTTTTAAGTCAACAGGTGTCGAGTGGCACCTTCATAGAATACCGGGATTAAGTGAGAATTTTATCTATATTAATGATGATATGATTTTCACACAACCCCTTACACCCAAAGATTTCTTCCACAAGGGACTGCCGAGACTTACAGCAATATACCATCCCCTACCAATTGCTGATTTTTCACATATGGTACTTTCGACGCTTAACGTTTTGAACAGAAATTTTATTCAGGGAAAGATAGCTTATAGAAATATCAACAAGTTTTTCAATCCCCTCAATGGAAGATTATATCTTCGAAATATTATCTATAGAAGCCTGGATTGCTTTAGCAGCAGGGAGTCTCTTCAGTCTTCTTACATCTTCCCACATGTTGCACTACCACTACGCAAGTCTACATTGGAGACCATCTGGGAAAAGGAGTTTAACGCTCTAGATGCCACCTGTCGCAACCCGTTCAGAGATAAGAGTGATATTATCATCTGGCTAGCCATGTTCTGGGAAATCGAGAGTGGCACGTTTGTCCCCCAGAACCCAGCCACTACACAACTTATTTATGCAAACGAATTAGAGAATCTCAAAAAAACTTTGAACGATAAGTCAGTATCGATGTTCTGCCTAAACGACACTGAAAATATTGAAATTCTCAGTGAAACGATGATAGACAGAATCGATAAATTGATGAATCTAAAGTTCCCCAAAATTTCACGCTTCGAAACTATTCAGTAAATAATACAATTCACACTCAAGGGGTTACTCTATTTCATTTATTGCAGATTCAAGCAGAGGCAGCATCTTCTCATCAGTAAATCGCCTGGAAGATTCAGCACCCGATTCTCGAATTAAATGAACATCCAGTTCGTTTTCTACAAGTGATTTTAAGATAGTAACTACTGCTTGTACATCGTCAGGCTTCAGCAAATAGCCAGTTACGCCATTACTGACTATTTCCGTCGCCCCACCTTGTGCAGTTCCAATTGTCAGAAGCCCAGCGCTGAGACCTTGGACCAAAACCTGACCGAAAGGTTCAGGCTTTATCGAAGCAGAGATAAGGACATCATGGTTACTCAAAAGAGGTTTAATATCTTTTACATTACCTAAAAGCGTAATTCCACCCTGCGATTTTTTTGCCACATCTTCCAAATATTTTTGATACTGATCTTCCCCAAAAAGCGCACCTCCAGCAACAGTTAGATGGACTTTAACGCAACCATACTCTTCATTAACTCTATTTACTGCATCGATAATATTATGTACACCTTTCCACGGAGCCAACCGACTAAGGGATAGCAACTTAATAGGCTGTGAAAATACATGGACCTGTGAGACAACATCATTTTCCCCTATACCTGAAACAGTATACACAACCTTACATTTCTTTATATAAGCATTTTTCCTGAGGGTGAGTTTTGTATACTCACTGTTCGCGAAAAAGCAACGAGTTTGCACAAATGCGTACCTACGGAGATAGAGTGATTTTAATGGACCAGTATCTGGTTTTATAGCTTCATGCCTTAGATAATAAATCGTTCGGTTCAAAGCACCAGGGATAAAGCTTAAGTGCACATAAGCGCTAAGACTATTTGCCAGGACAGGCCCTTTAAGGCGCGAGATCAATAACCATAAATGCAGCAGTCTGGCTATTTTATTTTTTTGAGAGATCATATGAACGGTTACGTTTGAGGCGTTACGACCAATCTCAGCCAGTGTTCCTTCCTCGAACAAAATCAGATCAATATGCCGACCCCGATCTTCCCATGTAAGGTATCTGCTAAGAGCAAGCTCTCCCCCACCTAGCTTTGAAGTGTGATCAACAAATATCAAGTTATTCATGGGTATATCCCTAAAATTCTATTTGACGATGGTCATGACCCATTCCTGGTCTGCCAGGTAGCGGGCCAGATCGTTGACCTGGTCGGCTGTCACCGACCGAACACCATCGAGTAGCTCATCGATAGAGAGGAACTTCCCCGAGTCCAGTTCTGCCCGGCCCAGGCGGCTCATGCGGGAGCCGGCGTCCTCGCTTCCCAGCACGGTGGAACCGCCCAACTGCCCAACGACCTTCTCAAGTTCTTCTTGTGTGATACCGTCGCGCACAAAATCGTCGAAGGTAGAGCGCATGAGCTCGGTAACCTGCTCGGCCTTGGCAGGAAGGCAACCGGCGTACATGCCAAAGTAGCCGGCGTCTGAGTAAGAGCCGGTGAACGAGAACGTGGAGTAGGCCAGGCCGCGCTTCTCACGGATTTCCTGGAAGAGACGGGAGGACATTCCCCCGCCCAGAGCGGAGTTGAGCACGCTCATAGCATAGCGGCGCTCGTCCCCGGCGATGAGGCCGGGGCAGCCCATGACGATGTTGGTCTGTTCAAAGCCCTTGTCGAGGGTTTTTTCGCGGGCACCGGGAACAATCTGGCTTTGCTGACGGACGCGGCGCGGGGCAGGTAGGGCGCCTTCGGTCAGGTCCCAGCCGCGGTTGGCCAGGGAGTCAAGGACCAGATTGACGATCTCTGAGTGGTTGAGGCTACCGGCTGCGGAGATGACCAAGCGGTCGGGGGTATAGAACTTCTTGTAGTGCTCCCAGACCTTATCGCGGGCAACGTCGGTAATTTCCTGCGGGGTGCCGCCGATAGGGCGCCCCAGGGGGTTGCTGCCCATGAGCTGTTCAATGAAGGACTCGAAGGCGACGTCGGTGGGGTCGTCTTGGTCCATGGCGATTTCTTCGAGGATGACGCCGCGTTCCTGTTCCAGCAGGGCGGGATCTAGTTTGGCTCCGGTGACCATGTCGGCGATAACGTCTATGGCCATGGGGGTGTCTTCATCGAGCACACGGGCGTAGTAGCAGGTGTGCTCTTTGGCGGTGAGGGCGTTGGATTCGCCGCCTACCCGGTCAAAAGCATGGGCGATATCGAGGGCGCTGCGGCTTTCTGTGCCTTTGAAGAGCAGGTGTTCGAGGAAGTGAGTGGAGCCCAGCATGCCGAGCTGCTCGTCCCGTGAACCCACGCCTACCCAAAAGCCGATAGAGACGCTGCGTTGGGAGGGCATGCGTTCGGTAATGACCCGGACGCCGCCAGGCAGCACGGAGCGGCGCACTTCGTTGCCTCCCCCACCGGCATAGATCAGGCGGCCGACGCGGTAGTTAAGCTCGTCGGTGAGGTCAGCGGTTTCAAGGGGTAGAAGGACGGGCATATAGACACCTTATTCGTATAATATCTAAAATCAGAAAGTTGATATCTTAATGATTATCAATGAGGTTCATAACTAAGTCTGCTGATTTCTTCCATGAATATTGGTTTACATTGATAAACCCCTTTTGAATGAGGTCTACATTAGCATCAGCAGATTCCATTCCCTCGATCCCATTTTTGATTGAATCAATTGAATATGGATTTACATAACGAACAGAGTCCCCTAATACCTCTGGCAAGCTAGCAGCATATGAGGCTAGAACAGGTACACCAGATTTCTGAGCTTCCAAAGGCGGAATGCCAAAACCCTCATATAATGAGGGGAATAAGAAAGCAGCAGAACCTCTATACAGCTCCGCAAGATGCTTATCATCAACAGCACCTGTAAACATTATCTTGTCCGAGAAGTTACCCGCAGTAGAATTAAACACTTTTGATTCTTGCTTACCAACCACAAGCAGTTTCTTATCTGTTTGAGCTCGGCAGAAAGCCTCATATAATCTTTCTACATTCTTATGTTTGTTAGGTGATGAAACAGTTAGGAAATATTCAAAACCAGGATTGTATTTAGCACCAGAGGGGCTAAAGATACTTGAGGCAGAGTTGTAAACAACACTTATCCTATTTTTATCGATATTAAAATACGATGAAATCTCTTCTTTAGAAAAATCGCTTACTGTAAGAATATGTCTAGAATTCTCAATAATTTTAGGCACTAAAATCTGATAAGTAATTCGAAATTTTTTACTAAAACTTTCGGGGAACCTAATATATGTAATATCATGGATAGTTGAAATCTGGTTTTTATAATTCACAGGTGCGGTCGAAGCTAAATTTAGCAAAAGAGGGGAACCTTGTGATTTCAAAAAACGAGGGAGGTCGATCTGCTCCCAAGCATAACCTTGAAGATTTCCCGTCGGCACCGTTGGAAGAGAGAGATCTAAATTATTTTGAGGTGTTACGATAAGACTATCCGGATATTTATCGATAATCTGCTCAGTTATCATACGGGCAAAACGCTGAACCCCGGTTTGCCGAGCTAGCAAAAAACGCCCATTAATAATTAATGACATGGTACTCTTGATACCCCACTTCTACTTCTGGTTTACAACTAGTTCTAGAGACCTACTAATCGCTTCTGATTGAGTATCTTGATTCATAACTTGCATTAGGGTGCTTTGTTGTTTCAGAATTGATACCGCTTTATCATCGGATTCAATAATTTCTGTGATTTTTTGTACCGCTACGTCTACGCTTGCTGCTACTTCAAGGGGAGTTCCATAATAAGCAGGAATATCGCGAACAACAGCTGGTACATCTAATGCCAAAGCATCTAAAACTGCAATAGGGAATCCTTCATAGTAAGCCGAATGAACATAAATATCGGTTTCTGATAAAATCTGAAAAACCTCAGATGATTCCTTCCAGCCTGTAACTTCGATCTTGCTTGCCTTGAGTCTAATCTTATATTCTTCAGACCCATCGCCTATCCATATAAATCTAAATTCTTGGTTAGGATTTCTTTCATGAACCTTATCAGCAACTGATGCAAACCAATCAGGATCCTTTTGCTGGGACAATCTACCAAGCATTACAATTTTCACATACGCCTTTTTTCGAGAATTAATTATTTTTTTAAGCTCTTCATTTTCTTTAAATTTATAATTTACTCCCATTGAATTAATATTGGGAAGTAGAATTGAGTAGTTATTTTTATTAATAATTTGCTGCGTACGTTTCTCATGAGGCGAAAGAACGAGAACTAGCTCAGTATTCAAAGACAAAATTTTCTCAGCTACAAAGAAAATAAGTCGCGATATTCTGCTTCGAGATTTATCTTCGAATACATAGCAATGAGGCTCATAGATAACGGGAACCTTCCGTTGAATAATGCGAGCATAAAAGCCAGCCCAACTTGAGTGAGCTACAATCACATCAGGTTTGAAGGCATCTATTGACTTACGAACCTGAGTAAGTCTAGAAAAAATAGACTTTCTAAACTCCGATGTATCTTGAAAATTTGGATTTTTTCCGGGATCATCTTCACCGTGCCACAGCAAGTAGTGTTGTGAGTCTTTAGGAGCTAGAGTCGTAAAGTTATTTATAGCTTTGCTAACACCGCCTGCATAGCATTCTGTAATATGCAAGATTTTCAAATTTTACCGCCCAAATCTATGGATTCTAAAAATGCTATTACCCTTACAGCATTTATTTTCATTTATTGCTTTAAACAATTAATTATTTTTCAACTAGATAGGAAAATTTAGGTTCAATATATTTATTGAATCTACTTTTGTAATGATTTTGATTGAGCAATTGCTTGTGCTATCCAAAACATATAAAGTGTAGTAAATTCGCCTCCACCAAAAGCACCGTAAGTAAAAGTTGATATTCCAAAAGCTACAGCAAGTAGGAAACCGAAATAAGATTCAGCACCTTTTGTTTTCAGTGTTATGACTGTAGCAAAAACAAAAAATAAAGCAAGGAGAATAGCAGATAACAATCCATATGCAACAGCGTGAAAATAAAAAGCGTTCTCAAGACTTGATTTCAGGATACCTTCTGCTCTTAGGTCGAGTCCTCCAGGCATCCCTGTCAGAGCAAATAAATGAGTGTTGTTCCAGAACCATTCAATAGCATCAAGTCGAAGAGTGGTAGAATTTCCATCATCAACTAGTTTTAGACGTAGAGTTTGGCTAATTTCGCTATTGAACGCATTAATACTAACAAATCCGATTATTGGAATCATAGCAAGTATAGCGAGAATTTTAGCTGGAGTAAGCTCTTTGAATTCTCTAATCAGTATAATTAGAGCTGATAATACAAATGCAATGATTCCTGATCGTGCAGCAGTCAAAATTACAAGGAACATCGAACCAAAAGTCAATATTGGCCATAAGATGGGAGATCGAGTCCGTGATGTAAATGCGATTGTCATACCAAGAAACATCGAATAAGGTATCCAGTGACCGAACGTACCTATTGGCTGAGTTACTACAAAGTTATTACCCCACCACCATTGCTGCGATAGTACTGATTCCCAGAGAATTGGCTCACCAGTAACGTATTGCCTCCACCCCAATGCTATCTCAAAGAGTGTAAGAGGTATTAAGATGTAGTTAAATTGCTTATAAAGATTAGTTTGTGTTCTCACCAACGTTTTAACTACAATGAACATCATGAAAGGTAGAAAAATGATGAAAATAATACTGGTGCCGAGACCACCGACACCAACAAACCTAGCAATAAAAGTTACAGCAGAAACAAATATGGAAAAGACAGTAAGGTATTGGTGTTCAATGAAGGTTTGTTTTACATCTTCATAATTCCGAATGATGAAAATAATTAAAAACGAAATGAAAAAATAGTCACCGGGACGAGCTAGTTGAGTTACTTCTACAGCATTAAGAGGAACCAGTGCATATGCCGCTACTACCAGACCAACTGAAATCATCGGTTTTCTTATAAGTATAAGGTTTATGATAAAAGAAAAACCGAACCATGCTAAAGTTGTCAGCATTTTATTCCTCCTCCCATTATTTAGTGTTGTCAGCTAAAATTGAAATATTCAAATATCGAGCTAAATCTTCTACTAGTGAATTTATTTGTTCAACAACCTGCGTATATACGTGATCGTTATGCCCGAAAGGATCAGGCACATCGGGAGATCCATAACCAGTTTGGCGATTTGCATGACAGTAGAGAACTAATTCTTCCCTTGAATTAAATTGATCTAAATCGCCAACAGCTCCAACGATAGCCACGAACTCAGCAATAGTGAATATTTTAGAGTATGCTTTAGGGTATTGCTGAAGTAGCTCAGAACGATGAGCAGTAGTCATCGTTAAAACTAGATCAGATGCGACAATAATAGATTCCGTCTGTTGCCTTGCCTTATGGGATTTAGCATGAACTTGAGCTTCGGCGTTCAAAAACCTACTAATGTTATGGTCAATATCGTGACCAGTTAAAGCATGTGTGCCTGCACTATGAACTTTCACCTGACTGTAATCAGAATTTTCGTCTGTTGCACAACGTAGCGATTTCAAAAAATATTCTGCATATGCAGATCTACTGATGTTAGCCGTACATAAAAAGAGTATGGTAAATAAATCTGAATTGTCAGATTCATTATTTCCAAAAACCGCGCTAGTTTTATTTGATCCAAATATAGACTTGATTTGATCCTTAAAGTCCATCAGCGCACTCGCTTACGGGTAGAGGCTCTCTTTTCGCTCTGCTGATAATAGTAGTTATTTTTTCCATAATAACCATAGTTTGCACCCTCAAGCCCCTTTACGGGAACACGGTTGAGGACAATACCGAGAATGCGACCAGAAACATTTTCAATTTTAGACAATGCGTCCTCAAGCGAATCTGTTCTTGTAATATTTGCTGATGCTACGACTAGAGCACCATCAAATTTTGCAGCCAAAATCGATGCATCAGTAACTGGCAATACAGGAGGGGCATCAATAATTACTACGATATTCTCCTCTGTGAAAGAATCTATAAGCTCCTTCATAGTATTGGAGCGTAGTAGTTCAGCGGGATTGGGCGGAATGCTGCCTGATGGAAGAATATACATTTCATGGTTGGGAGACCAGCGATGTACTGCATCACCCAAAGTAGTGCGCCCTGCAAGAACATCAGAGAGACCGATCTCGCCGGGAATGTTAAACGATTTCGCAACTGTGGGCTTGCGCAGGTCGGCATCAATTAGGATTACGTGTTGCCCCGAGGACGCAATCATAGTTGCAAGGTTAGCTGCCACAGTGGACTTTCCGTCGCCAGGTAGAGCTGATGTTACGACTATGGACTTCGGAGGGTTATCAACATCGAGGAATTCGAGATTAGTACGTAGTTCTCTTAAAGACTCGTTTAATAGTTGAGCGCTTGATCGTACACGGACATCAGCGGTTGCTTCCATATCGGGCGAAAGTCGAGACTCTGATGCTGTCAGAATTTTCTCCATAGGGAGTTTACCGACGATTGCGTGTTCAGTAACAGCTTCGATATCAGCTGTAGAACGGATTCGCTTATCATACTGATTCTTAAGCATGACAAATGCCAGGCTCAAAATCAGACCAGCAAACGCGCCAAGAGATACATACAACTTTAGGTTTGGAGCAGTTGGAGAGGTCGGAACTACTGCAGACTCCATAGGGGTCAACTCAATCGTCGCCATACTCCCAGTAGCATCGCCGGGAGCTTCGAGATTTTGAACTTCTTCGGCCATGGCGCTAATCCATGCATTAGCTATATCGCTAGCTAGCTGTGGGTCGCTCGCACGCGCTGACACCTGAATCGTGACAGTATCAATTGGGACCGATACCTGAACTGCTCCAACGAGAGTTTGCGCGTTAGTGTTTAACTGCAGCTTTTCAATAACGTTGTCTGCCACCACACGTGACTTACCAAGATCTGCATAAGACTGGGCACGGGACTTAGCATAGGTATCGGCGGCGGAAGCCAGCGCAACAGAGTTGCTTTGTCCAGTTGCTGAGCTACTTGTAGTCAGGAACCCTGATGAATTAGCTGTATAGGTCTTTGGCTGTACTGCCCCTGCAGCAAACCCTAAGAAACCTCCTACAACCATACCGATTGCGAGTATCATCCAGTATCTACGTAAAATAATGAGAAGTTTCTCAGGTGTCATCAAGCTTCCTTTGATCGAGTGATGGTCAGACCGCGGTCTCAGCAATCCCAGAGTTGCTAGAAGACATTCTATCCTTCTTTTCGTGCGCGAGGTTCCAACTGCAACTCAAATCACCAACGATACCCATCACACCTCTGTCGATGAACTTTACTTCTCAGGTTCTTGACGTATAGTTTAAGATACTAAATATATACTTAATCTATTTAGAAAATAGATATAAGCATCCCGACAAAATCACCAACTTGACCAAAAACTATACTCTCTATGCTTAGCAAAAATTTGACTCACAATTCATTTTAAATATTTTATTTCCCATAATCAAATTATTCCGACTCCGCTCCCAGCAGCTAGGGCTAAAATGTCAATCAAAAAAATCGCAATCGATGCAAGGATTTATTCGAAGTCAACAGGTACTTACGTTCGCAATTTATTAGAAGAGTTGCAAGACCTCGATACCGAAGGTTACGAATTTGACGTGCTTCTACGGCATGACGACTTCAATTTGTGGTCGCCTAAGTCATCTAATTTTCGCGCTGTAGAAGCTGAGTACCAAGATTTTTCTTTTTCAGAGCAAATAGGATTTCTCAAACAGTTAAACTCTGAAAACTATGACTTGGTACATTTCTGCATGCAACAGCAACCTATTTTTTATCGCGGAAAAAAAGTCTCCACTTTTCATGACTTAAATCTTATTAAATGGAAAAATCCGGCAAAGAACAAACTTATTTTCTCAGCAAAACAGCTAATAGCTCGATATGCTTTCCTAAAATCAATCCGATCAGCTGAACACATCATAACCCCTAGTCAGTATTCTGCCGACGATATAGTTATGTTTTCATCAATACCAGAGGCTAAGATTTCTGTAACTTATCTAGCCGCTGAGAAACGCGTAGATTCAGATTTGCTCGATAAATCAATTGTCCCTACTGATCCGTTTCTTCTCTATGTTGGAAATTTTTTCTCCTATAAAAACGTAGAAACTTTAGGGATAGCTCTCAATAATATCTTAGACAAACATCCAAATCTAAAACTAGTATTGGTTGGTCGACTCGATGACGCTGGGCATCAGTTACGTGCAAAATTCTCCAAACTGAATCTAAAGAATATCATCTTTACTGGTTTCATCTCCGATGCTCAACGTGATACTCTTTATGAAGCAGCCACCGCTTATGTTTTCCCCTCCTTTATGGAAGGCTTCGGTCTACCCGGGTTAGAGGCTATGTCTCATGGCTTGCCAGTTATTTCATCTAACGCAACTTGTCTACCCGAAGTTTATAAAGATGCTGCTTTATACTTCGACCCTTCAAATTCAGATGAGCTTGCATTGCTTCTTGACGCTATCGTTGAAGACTCTCAGCTTCGACAAGATTTAGTGCTGAAGGGCCGCAAACTACTAGAATCGTACTCCTGGCAGAAAACTGCTGAAGAGACTTTTGAAATTTATAAGAAAGCACTCAAAGGATAATCTTCTATGAAACAAGAAGTAATATTTGTTGGTCACACTTCAAAGCTAGGTGGGGGAGAGCTTGCTCTTAGCAGATACATTACATGGGAAGATCGTACTCTTCCGATTCATCTCATAGTTTTCGAACACGGAAAACTCAGTGAAATTGCTAATTTAGCGCCCCATACCCGAGTAACAGTTCTATCTGCTACCTCGCTTCCTCAAAGAGTACTTGAACTCAATAAACTGCTAAAAGAATCTAATAATTTCATCGTATCGAACAGTATCAGCGCTTTTCTGCACCTCAGTCTAGTACCTGCAGCTCGTCATCGGGTAATTGACTATCTTAGACAAGAGGCCTATCCATTTGAGGCCTCGTTGGCCAAAAAGTCGTTTCTGAAGTACTTCGCATATCCTTCTGCCAAGGGCTTCCTCTCAAACAGCGAATACACCCTACGAACCCTAACTTCTGCATCGCAAGAACGTCGCGGCAGGGTAGTTTACACAGTATCCGGTCGCTCAGAAGCTACCCTGGCTACAAGTTACCCAGGACTACACCATCCCCTACGGGTACTATCTCTAAGCCGACTAAGCCCCTGGAAAGGCGTCCATGTTATCATGGAAGCCGTTAACCTTATCAATAGCCGCTCTAAGGCCCGGACCGTTGAGCTTACTGTAGCTGGCGGTAATCTTTTTGGGGAACCTGAGTATTCTCAAAAACTAAAGAAAATTGCAACGGCTTCGCATGGGGCCATTAAGCTCATCGGAAATGTATCTGATGTGTCCTCTGTACTCTCAAACCATGATGTTTTAGTCTCAGCATCAACGGACCCTGAACCTTTCGGTCAAATTCTTGTACAGGGATCTTCCGCGGGGCTCGTCACGATAGGCACATCGCATGGAGGCGCCACCGAAATCATAACGGATAAAGTTAATGGACTTCTTACAGCTCCGGGTGACGCACAAGATTTAGCTGCTGCCCTTGAGTGGATTATTTCTCACCCCCAAGAGTCTCTTGAGATTAGAAAAGCAGGGGTAGAAAATGCTCGTCGTTTTACCGATGAGCAGACTCTCCCCCTGCTTGAAGATGCTCTTCTATATTTTATCGATAATTAACCTATCATAAATATTTTCGATAGACTGAATACAATTCATCACAGAAAAATCTTTAAGCACTCTCTGACGACCATTGATACCCAGCTGACGTGCAAATTCCGGATTTCTCAAAAGCCTTATGAGTGCGTCAGCTAATAAATCTACTTTTCCTTCTTCAACAAGTATTCCAGTTTCATTATGAGCAACGGCCTCCTTGACTCCACTAAATGCGTAAGCTACGACAGGTGTTTCTTGTAATGCCGCCTCAAGATACACCATACCAAACCCCTCAATTACAGTCTTGTTTACCTTCATGGAAGGAGCGCAGAATATTTTACTATTTGCCAAATAGCCTTGGACCTTGCTAGATGACTGATGGCCTAAGAAATCAACACTGAGATTAAGTTGACGAGAAATATTTATCAAATTTTCCAGTTCGGGTCCAGTTCCAATTACAGCTAGTTTTAATTTTTTGCCTAGTTTCTCTTCTGCAATGGAAGCTGCTTTTAACATATGCAAGGTACCCTTATATGGAATAAGACGTCCTACAAATAGAATATCATAGTCAGCTCTATCATCTTTTCGCAGGAGGCTAGTTTCTGGTATGCCTGTGTACTCGACTGTAATTTTTTCAGGAGGACACCCTAATAATATTGCTCTTTCTCGTATAGCTTCAGATACAGCAATAAAATGTTGACCATTCTTAAATAGAGACTTTAGCCTTAGCTTATAACGCTTACCTCTCCATCCAGGCATTTCCGGGGCTGTATGGATATCATGCCCATGAAATGTAACTACTAATGGAATTCTTAATTTTTTACAAATCTCCTGAACAGCGAAAGCCTCTGATGCAAAATGTGCATGGACGACATCAACAGATTTCTGCTCTAGTAATTGAGAAAGCTCTTTTGAATACCCAAAAGCGGATAGAATCTTAGCTTTAATTCTATCTGATAGATTACCACTTTCATGTAGAAGGATATCGCTTTCTCTTGCCAGTGGTGAATCATGTCGCTGCGATGCAATCGCTATTGCCCGGTATCGTGAATATGCATCTTGTTGATTCCGAATAAAAGTTTCTGTCCCAGGAAGAAGCTTTCTCTTCCATATGGCAACTGTTTTCATCTCAGACAACATACCTCCTATTTTTTCGTGATTCGTTGTACGAGCGATTTGATTATTCTAAGATCGTCCCTTCGCGGGACAATAAAATCACTCATTTTCGTCCCTAATACCTTGCGTGTGAAGAGTAGATTACCGCTAGCAGCTGTGACGCTACCTCCCATTGTTGCAAAGGCTGCACCTACTGCACCATGCTGCGGTACAAGCCACAACATCAGAAGAAGGTTAACGATGCAACCAGCAACTAAGGACCAGCTACGGAGCTCAGGACGCCCTGCTGCCGAGAGACCAACACCGGCCAAAGACCCCGGATTGCCCATAACAGCAGCTATAATCAAAATTACGGTAATAATCCATGCCGGGGCGAATTCCTCGCCAAACAGAATCGGAATCATCCAGATACCGATAACAATTGCGCAAGACCCGGTAACGGCTGCTGCCATATTAGAAACTCGTGCAGCTAATGCTATTCGCTCACCCTGAGGTGCCTTCGACTCGGTAGAAAAAACAACCTCGCGTAAGGCGTTATTTACAACCAGTACAAGATCTCCAATTGCTACCGCAACAACATACAAACCTAGTTCATATGATGAAGAAAGCGGAGTCATAAGTAGCTGGTCCAGACGTGAAAGCAAAACACCAGCTAAAGATCCGAACCATTGCCGCAACCCGTACTGAAGAATCAATCGCATCCGAACATCTTCAAGTGAGCTTGATTCTTCATCTGTATGAGGCTTCTGGAACATTAAGGGTAGATACAGTATTCCTCCTAAAAATACTGTTACACCTATAATTAAAGAAGCCGTAAGGACATTGAGATGACCAGTTAGAGCAAAAACAGATATTAGGCCAAGTTTGCTCAATGAAGTTAAGGTACGCTCTGCAGCAATCAAACTAAATTTTTGAAGGCCAAAAGCAGCCCCTCTAAGCACGCCTACCCATAATGAAGGTAATAACATAAGTGTGCAGTAGAACATTATCTGAATAAGTTCATTATTGTAGCCAGCGAAATACGGGCCAAGGGCAATGAAGCCTAATGTACCTAAAACGGCCGGTATAATAATCAGCAACAAGCTCTTATAGAGCACAGATAATGCAAACTTCTGGTGCCTAGCAACAAAATAAGTAGTTGCCTCTGGAAGCCCCATGGTGAGAACAGCTACACCCAACACTAGGGGTGCTGTAGCTGCTGTGGCTTCACCACGTCCAGTCACGCCCAAAGCATGGGCGAGAATAGGCGCAGTCAGGAACCCCGCGAGCGGTCCGATTGCTTGCCCCGCAACCGAATACATCACTGCTTGTAGACGACTTGCCTTTTTTCTCGCAAAATGCTTTGCCATAATTTATCGGCGACCTACTCCCATATACTTCCAACCGTTGTTTTCCCACGCTGCCCTGTCTAGGGAGTTGCGTCCATCAATTACAACAGAAATATCATGCCGAGCCTTTGTAGGTTCTGCCTGTGTAAACTGTTTCCATTCAGTCAGTAAGATAGCTATATGCGCGCCTTCGAGTGCCTCGTCCATAGAGCTGACGTACTGCAGGTCAGGATTAATAGTACGAGCCTTTTCCGCAGCCTTCGGGTCGGTGGCAACAACCTCATAACCTAATTTTTGTAGAGCTGTAGCTACGTCAAGGGCGGGCGAGTCTCGCAGGTCATCGCTCTCGGGCTTGAAGGCGAGACCAAGAACTGCAACTCGAGTTCCGGCAGGAGTGGGGAAAAGGCGCTGGACCTGCTCGATGATATTACGACGCTGACGAAGATTAATATCGTCAACTGCAGTCATCAAGTTAAGTACGTCTTCAACACCCAGTTCTTCTGCTCGTGCTTTAAAAGCACGGATATCCTTCGGCAGGCATCCTCCGCCAAAGCCGACTCCAGCATTGAGGAACTTCCGCCCGATACGGTCGTCCAAGCCAATAGCGTCAGCCAGCTCGGTTACGTTTGCGCCGGTCTTATCTGCAACCTGTGCTACTGCATTGATAAAGCTAATTTTGGTCGCCAGAAAAGCGTTAGCAGATACTTTAACAAGTTCAGCAGTAGGAAAGTCGGTGACAATCAAAGGGGTATCACGTTCAAGGATAGCTGCGTAAACAGTGTCGAGAACGTCTTTTGCACGAGAAGAAGCTTCATCGCCAGCGGGTAGGCCATACACGAGGCGATCAGGGCTAACGGTATCTTTAATTGCGTGCCCCTCACGCAGGAACTCCGGGTTCCACGCTAAGATTGCACCGGTCTGACGGAAGGCATCGTATTCAGCAAGATCCTGGGCCGTTCCGACCGGCACTGTGGACTTACCGATGACTACGTCGCCCTCATTGAGGTAAGGAATCAGTGCTTCGACAGCAGAATAGAGGTAAGAAAGATCCGCTCCAGCACCGTCCTTTTTCTGAGGGGTGCCAACACCAATGAAGTGAGCTTCAGCATCCTGCGCTTCTGAAAAATCAGTGGTGAATTTCAGTTTTCCCGACTTAATTCCCTGCTGAAGCAATTCATCCAACCCGGGCTCATAGATTGAAGCAAAGCCGGTGTTAAGGGCATCGACCTTATCCTGCATGACGTCGATACCAACTACATCATGACCAAGTGATGCCATAGCAGCTGCGTGTACAGCTCCCAAGTATCCACAACCTACAACTGAAATACGCATATTCCCTAGTCTTTCTTTGTTCCCCAAACTGAATTTGTATCTTCTGCAAGGATTTCCAGTCGCCCTTGCTACAAGCACAATATTTTTTCAGTTCAGAGAAATTCGCGAGTAATCCTGCATTATGAAGGGACCGATAGTCCGCAACATGTACTCATAAAAGTTTATTGCCCACAGGGCCGAACCGAACCTGTTAAGGGTTATGATTTCCATCTACATTAAATTTGCCTATAAATATTAGACATGAATTTACCATATATGAGAAAGAGGATAGCTTCCTCTCAAAGAAACTACCCTCTTTTCGTGACAGAGCTTTTTACTCTTCGTCGCCGCTCTCTTCGCCTTCGGCTACGACGGGTACCAGTGACAGCTTGCCGCGGTCGTCGATCTTGGAGATCTCTACCTGGACCTTCTGGCCTACGCCGACGACGTCCTCGACGTCGTCTACGCGCTTGCCGTCGTTGAGCTTGCGAAGCTCGGAGATGTGCAGCAGGCCGTCCTTACCGGGGGTCAGTGAGACGAAGGCACCGAAGGTGGTGGTCTTCACGACGGTACCCAGGTAGCGTTCGCCGACCTCGGGAACCTGCGGGTTAGCAATCGCGTTGATTGCTGCGCGGGCTGCCTCTGCGGAAGGGCCGTCGGTAGCGCCAATGTAGACGGTGCCGTCGTCCTCGATGGAGATGTCAGTACCGGTGTCTTCCTGGATCTGGTTGATCATCTTGCCCTTGGGGCCGATGACCTCACCGATCTTGGCAACGGGTACCTGAACGGAGATGACGCGGGGTGCGTAGTCGCTCATCTCGTCGGGAGCGTCGATTGCTGCATTGATGACCTCGAGGATGTGCAGGCGGGCTTCACGTGCCTGGGTCAGGGCGCCTGCCAGAACGGAGGCGGGGATGCCGTCGAGCTTGGTGTCCAGCTGGATAGCGGTGACGAACTCGGAGGTACCTGCGACCTTGAAGTCCATATCGCCCAGGGCGTCCTCAGCACCGAGAATGTCGGTCAGGGCTGCGTAGCGGGTTTCGCCGTTGACCTCGTCGGAGACAAGGCCCATGGCGATACCGGCGACGGGGGCGCGCAGGGGCACACCGGCGTTCAGCAGGGAGAGGGTTGATGCACAAACGGAGCCCATAGAGGTTGATCCGTTGGAGCCCAGGGCCTCTGAAACCTGGCGGATTGCGTAGGGGAATTCCTCGCGTGAGGGCAGGATCGGGGTGATCGCGCGCTCGGCGAGTGCACCGTGACCGATTTCGCGGCGCTTGGGTGAGCCAACGCGGCCGGTTTCACCGGTTGAGTAGGGCGGGAAGTTGTAGTGGTGGATGTAGCGCTTGGACTTGACCGGGTAGAGGGAGTCCAGCTGCTGCTCCATCTTGAGCATGTTGAGGGTGGTGACGCCCATGATCTGGGTTTCGCCACGCTCGAAGATAGCGGAGCCGTGGACGCGGGGCAGAACCTCAACCTCAGCGGTGAGCTGGCGGATGTCGGTCAGACCGCGGCCGTCAATACGAACCTGGTCGGTGAGGATGCGCTGACGCACAACGTGCTTAGTCAGGGCGTTGAAAGCTGCGTTAACTTCGTCTTCGCGGCCCTCGAATTCCTTGCCTTCTGCGGCCAGGGTTTCAACGATTTCCTGCTGCAGGTCAGCGGACGCGGTTTCGCGGTCCTGCTTACCGGCGATGGAGTAGACCTCAACGATCTTGGGTTCAAAAGCTTTGACGGCTTCGTCGATTTCTGCGGCACGCTCACCGAAGATGGGCAGCTCCAGGGCAGGCTTGCCAGCGCGCTCAGCCAGGTCAGCCTGGGCCTTGCAGAGGGCAGCAATGAAGGGCTTAGCAGCTTCGAGACCCTCAGCAACAACTTCTTCGGTCGGTGCGGTGGCGCCGTCTTCCTTGATGAGCTTCCAGGAGTTATCGGTAGCTTCCGCCTCAACCATCATGATGGCGACGTCTTCGGTGCCGTCAGCCTTGGTCACAACGCGACCGGCTACAGCCATGTCGAAGACAGCGTTCTCAAGCTGGGAGTGCTTGGGGAAGGCAACCCACTGGCCGTCGATTAGGGCGACGCGGACGCCACCGACGGGGCCCGCGAAGGGGGCACCTGACAGGGTGGTGGAGCAGGATGCTGCGTTGATTGCGACGGTGTTGTAGATTTCGTCGGGCTCGATGGTGAGCACGGTGACAACGACCTGCACCTCGTTGCGGATGCCCTTCTTGAAGGCAGGACGCAGGGGGCGGTCAATCAGACGCGCAGCCAGGATCGCTTCGGTTGAGGGGCGGCCTTCACGGCGGAAGAAGGAGCCGGGGATCTTACCGGCTGCGTACATGCGCTCTTCAACGTCTACGGTCAGGGGGAAGAAGTCGAAGCCGTCACGGGGGCTCTTGCCGATAGCGGTGGCTGAGAGCAGGGTGGTGTCGTCGTCGATAGTGACCAGGGCAGAGCCTGCGGCCTGCTTGGCGAGGCGGCCGGTTTCGAAGCGTACTACGCGCTTACCGAACTTGCCGTTGTCAATGATTGCTTCTGCAAACTGAATTTCGGGACCTTCCAAGGTTCCTCCATTTCTCTTGTCTGCGCCGCGCCTTCGGTCATCGATTGAGGCTCACAGACCCCGCCAATGGGGCTTTCTGTAAACCGCTACCGAGGACCGTCAAAGCACGCGGCGACTTATTTCTATTCTGTGGGTGGTAGGTGTGGGTGAGGGCGTCACCCTCGACCAGCGGCGTCCGACTATTAAGCCGAATGCGCGGGTTGCGGTGTCGCCCTCACGTTCACAAACCTTGTGTTATCGGCGGATACCGAGACGCTCGATGAGGGCGCGGTAACGCTCGATGTCGACGCTCTTGAGGTAGCCGAGCAGGTTGCGGCGGCGACCAACGAGAATCATCAGACCACGACGTGAGTGGTGGTCGTGCTTGTGGAACTTGAGGTGTTCGGTCAGGTCGGTGATACGACGAGTCAGAACTGCAACCTGAACCTCGGGTGAACCGGTGTCACCTTCGTGGGTTGCGTATTCCTTCATGATTTCCTGCTTGATCTTGGGATCAAGAGCCATGGGTTAACTCCTAGAGTTAGTGCCGTGTGCGGCCCGGTCAACATTTTTGCTGCCGGGTTGAGGGGCAAGGACGCCGGTGGGCGGCTTTCCCGCTGCAGGTAACTGCCACGGACTGCAGTCACATGCATAGTCAACTCTACAGCACAAGCCACCCACCGGGAAGAGAGGCCCCGGTGGTAGCTTGCTCACCTGCGAGCTATTTCTTTTCGCGGCCGAAGGCCAGGGAAGCGAGCGCGGTAGCACCGGTAACGGCGCACACAGCAGGCCAGGGGCCAATCTTCTTGTGCAGGGCGTGGGAGTAGCCGAAGGCGCCGAGGTAGACGGCGGTGAGGGCGGCGGCGGTGCCGGTTCCGGCGTTCTTCTTCCAGCCGGCAAAGGCAGCAGCACCACCAGCGGCTAGGGCGACCCCGCCCAGGGCGCGGACGTTAGTAACACGGGCAACCTTGTAGCCGCCCATCAGGCCGGCTGAGGCAGCAGCGGTGGGAATCAGTACGTTCATGGAAGTACTCCAATCGTTCGTGAACACTTATGTCTTAGCCTACTCCTCCAGCTAGCGCGAGTTCCCTAAGTACGAGAGAATAGTAAGCATGCAAATCACTGAGAATTTTGAGAAGCAGAAGACTAATGTTGAGTCTTTCGACCTGGATCATACCGCTGTGGCGGCGCCCTACGTGCGCGTAGCTGACCGTAAGACCCTGCCGGGTGGGGACGTCCTGATTAAGTACGATGTGCGTTTCACCCAGCCGAACAAGGGGCACCTGGGCATGAAGGCGGTTCACTCGATTGAGCACATGACCGCCCACCATATGCGCAATCACACCGACGCTTTGATTGACTTCTCCCCCATGGGTTGCCAGACCGGTTTCTACGCCCTGACCCTGGGTGTTGAGCCTGCCGATTTTATGCAGGTTCTTGAGGCTACAATGAATGACCTACTGGAGGCCGATGAGGTTCCGGCAGCGAACGAGGTGCAGTGTGGCTGGGGCGCTAACCACTCCTTGGAAGAGGCCCAGGTAGCGGTTCGTGCTTTTGTGGAGAAGAAGGACGAGTGGGAGCAGGTGATGGCATAATGTCGGCTTTTGCGCTCCCTTCTGGCTTTGAGAATGCCGCTATCGTGCAGGTAGCCATGGATGAAGAAGCTGCCCCCTTCCTGAGTAAGACCGAACCGGTCGGTGAGGGCTATGCCCTGGGTGAGGCTGTCTTCTACCCCCGGGTGCTTGCCACCGGTACTGACGAGTTGAAGATTCTGCTGGTGCGCTCCAAGATTGGCCTGGTCAATGCAGCTAGCGCCCTGACCGCTGCCCTGGCCCTGGTGCCCACCCCGCGCGTCATCGTGTCTGCCGGTACCGCAGGTGGCCTGCGCGCCGACGTGAATGTGGGCGACCTGGCTATCGGCACCGACTACACCTACACGGACGCGGACGCCACCGCCTTCGGCTACGAGTTTGGGCAGGTTCCCGGCATGCCCGCTACCTACGCCACCGACCCGGTGCTGGTTGAGAAGGCCCGCGCTGCCGCAGCGGCCTACACCGGTGAGGGTACCCCCCTCTTTGGGCAGATGTTGGCCGGCGGTTCCTTCGTCACCGCCCACAACGTCAAAGACACCCGCCAGCTCTTCCCCCAGGCTCTGTCCACCGACATGGAAACCACTTCCCTGGCCCAGATTAGCTGTAGCCGTTCCCTGCCCTTCATCGCGGTGCGCGGCATCTCTGACCTCTGCGGTCCGGCAGCCGACCAGGACTTCCACATGGACGCCCCCATCGTGGCCGAACGAAGCGCCACCCTGGTGCTTGACCTGCTCAGCCGCTAACCCGCGTCCGCCCCGCTCCACCCGAGAGGAAAACCAATGCAAAA
The DNA here is from genome assembly GCF_928392795.1 of Rothia nasimurium. GTDB lineage: Bacteria > Actinomycetota > Actinomycetes > Actinomycetales > Micrococcaceae > Rothia > Rothia nasimurium_F. Next base: position 185,368 of record NZ_CAKMTJ010000003.1, on the reverse strand, counting down.
CCATACCCTGCGCGACGGCACCTCAATCCCGCCCCTGGGCTTAGGCACCTACCCGCTCAACAACGTAGACGCCGAGGTCGCCGTCTCTGAGGCCATCGCCCGCGGCTACCGCCTGATCGACACCGCGGTGAACTACGAGAACGAGGTGGGTGTTGCCCGCGGCGTCCTGCGCTCAGGCACTGCACGCGATGAAATCTTCGTGCAGTCCAAGCTGCCGGGGCGCGACCACGGCTACGAGCCAGCCCTCCGCTCCCTCGAAGGCACCCTGAGCCGTATGGGTTTTGACTACCTCGACGCCTACCTGATTCACTGGCCTAACCCCTCCCAGGGCCTCTATGTCGACACCTGGCGGGCTCTCATCAAAGCCCAGGAAGAAGGGCTGGTCAAGTCCATCGGCGTCTCTAACTTCCTACCCGAGCACATCGACCGTCTGATTGAAGAAACCGGCGTAACCCCCGCCATCAACCAGATCGAGCTGCACCCCTACTCACAGAAACAGGACTGGGCAGCCTACAACCTCGACCACGCCATTCTCACCCAGTGCTGGTCACCCCTGGGCCGCAAAACTGACCTGCTCAAGGACGCCGCCCTCGAGACCATCGCCGCCGAAGCCGGTAAAACCGTAGCCCAGGTGATTCTGCGCTGGGAGGTCCAGAAGAACCTGGTGCCCCTGCCCAAGAGCTCCAACGCCCTGCGCATGGAAGAGAACCTAGCAGTCTTCGACTGGGAACTCACCGACGACCAGATCGCCCGCATCGACGCACTCGAAGCAGGCGTAGGCCGCGGGTTTGACCCGAATACCCACGAAGAGATGTAGTATATGGGCGCGGCAGGCTCACAGCGAAGCTGCTGGCTCGGGGCTGGCGTGAATCGCTTGTGAGCGCTAGCGAACTAGCGAGAGGGTCGGCAGCGAGCGTGAGCCTGCCGCGCCCATCATCTCTCATAAAAAGTTCCCGGAATAAGAGTTCTTATTCCGGGAACTTTTTGTATGTTCTCTAGCCGATACCGAGAATGGTCTTGGCCTGTTCAACGTCGGCGTGCATCTGCTCAATGAGTGCTTCGACGCCGGTGTAGGCGACCATGCCGCGCAGATAGTCGACGAATTCTAGGGTGACGTGCTGCCCGTAGAGGTTGAAGTCTTCTACCTTCTCTTCGGGGCGGCCGATGACGTGGGCTTCGACCTGGCGGGTGGTGATACCTTCGAAGGTGGGGTTGGTGCCCACCGAAACGGCAACAGGGTGGCGGGTTCCGGCCTCGTCAATCAGCCAGCCTGCGTAGACCCCGTCACCGGGTACGAGGCCGACGGAGTCGACGTCCATGTTGGCTGTGGGGAAGCCGAGTTCGCGGCCGCGGGCAGCGCCGTGCACGACTTCGCCGCTCATGTAGTGGTTGCGGCCCAGAATAGAGGCGGCGTCGCGCACCCGCCCTTCGGCGAGCAACTGCCGGATGGAAGTCGATGAGCAGCGGCGGTCGTCGTGGGCAAGCAGGTCTTCAACGACGAGTACCTCAAAGCCGTATTTTTGGCCGAGTTCCTTCATGGTGTTGAGGTCGCCGGAGTTGTTGGTGCCGAAGCGGACGTCATCGCCTATGACCACGAATTTGGCTTTGAGGGCATCGACGAAGGTTCGTTTGACGAATTCTTCGGGGGTTTGGGCGGCGAAGGCTAGGTTGTAGTGAAGGAGCAGGTAGTAGTCGACGCCGAGGTCAGCGAGGATTTTTTGGCGACCGTCCTGCCCCATGATTTCGATGTGTACCCCGGCAGGGCCGTGGACGCGGGCGGGGTGGGGGTCGAAGGAGACGGCGACAGAGGAAAGGCCGTGTACCTTGGCTGTGTTGACCAGGGTGGAGAGCACTTTTTGGTGGCCGATATGCACGCCATCGAAGTTGCCGATGGTGACCACGGTGGGGCCGAAGTCGGCGGGGATCTGGGCGAGATCGGTAAAGCGCTTCACTGTGCTCCTCGGTTGGGTTGCTTCGTGTCTATACTACGCGTATTTGGGGGCTTCTGCTGAGGGCAGGCGGACGCCGGTGGTTAGCGGGTGTGGCTGGGGCGGGTTTTGTTGAGCCACCAGAGGCCTACTATGGGCAGGATCAGGGGGATGTAGCCGTAGCCGGAACCGAAGTGGGACCAGACAGAGGCTAGCTCAAAGTGCTGGGGTTGCAGATAGGAGAAGATGCCGATGAGGAGCACCCCGGCCATTTCGATGCTGACGGCGGCCAGAGAGATTTTCCAGGCCCCCTCCCCCTTCTTAGCCAAAGCGATGGTGGCAACCAGGTAGATGAGGGCTGAGAGTGCTGAGAGACTGATAGATAGCGGGGCTTCATCGAACTTGCGGATGACCTGGTAGAGGGCCCGGGCCCCCGCCGACAGGGTAAAGACGCCGTAGATGACGACGAGCAGGCGGCCAAAGCCGCTATTTTTTGTAGCGGAGGCTTTGTTCTGTGTTTGATTCATTGTCTTCTTCCATCTCCCATGCAATGTTGGTGCTGCTCTTGAGCCGGCGAGAGCTCACGCCCTGCGCTCATTCTGTCATTCTCCAGCGCATCGACCTAATAGTAGTACCAGAGCATGTTCATGCGGTGCACCATGATAATCAGCACCGGCCCGGTTAGCCCTAGCACCAGGGTTGACCAGCGGGTTCGTTCGGAGAGTGACCAGATGAAGGTGCCGACGGGGATAATCATGGCGGTGAGTAGGTAACCGTAGTATTCGAGCCAGTCACCGCTGGGGCCGTCCGTTGTGACCTGCATGATGATGGAGCCGACCAGGTAGACGATGAGGAAGGCTTCAAGGAGAATAACGGAGCCTTGGGACCAGTCGTCGGGGGCTGCTCCGCGCAGGAAGCGGGTGAGGCAGATGAGGAAGGAGGCTAGGCCGAGCGCGGTTATGGCCCAGAACCAGAGGTCGAGTCCGGCGATCATCATGACGGGTTAGTTTTCCTTGAAGCTTGTTCCGGCTTCGAAGACGAGCACGGGGGCGGCTACGTTTTCGCGGCGGAAGCGGGTGTTTTCGATGATGGCGACGAGGGTGCCGTTGGGGGCGAAGGCGGCGGTGAGGCCGGTGGTGGTGGGTTTGTCGTGCCCGCCGGTGGAGCCGGTTTTGGGGGCGGTGGTGGCGGGGCTGCCTTCGGTGGGGGTGATGCGGCGGCCGTTGGCGAGGTCGGTGGCTTCGGCTGCGGTGAGGTTGCGGACGGCAAAGAGGCGGCGGGCTGCTTCTTCGATGGGTAGCAGGGGGGCTGCCTGTTCTGCTTCTCGCCCGGCGATGAGTTCGTCGAGGGTGTGGGCGTCGTCGGCGTGGATTTCGCCGATGGCGGTGCGGCGCAGGGCGGTTAGGTGGGCGCCGGTTCCTAGTGCTGCCCCGAGGTCGCGGGCTAGGGCGCGGATGTAAGTGCCTGCTGAGCAAACGACGGTGACGTCGAGGTCGAGGACGCTGGTGTTCACCTCTTCGTCGCTCAGCTGGTAGGTGGCGGTGGCGGGTCGAGCCTTGTGTAGGTCGAAGGAGTGCACGGTGATGGGCCGGGCTTCGAGTTCGACTTCTTCTCCTGAGCGTACGCGGGCGTAGGAGCGTACCCCGTTGACTTTAATGGCCGAGACGGCGGAGGGTACCTGCATGATGTCGCCGGTGAGGGTGGCAATGTGCTGCCTGATGGCGTCCTCGCTGATACTATCCAGCGCGCCGTCGTGAGCGACGGCGGTGGCTTCGCCGTCCGCGTCGTCGGTGAGGGTTGAGACGCCGAGGCGGATGGTGGCGGTGTAGGTCTTGGTTTCTCCTACGACCCAGGTGAGCAGGCGGGTTGCCTTGTTGACGCCAAGGATGAGCACCCCCGTGGCCATGGGGTCGAGGGTGCCGGCGTGCCCGACTTTGCGGGTGCCGGCGATCCACCGCATTTTGGAGACCACGTCGTGGCTGGTGAGTCCGGCGGGTTTGTCAACGACGATGAGGCCCGAGGGCCCGGTGGGTGCTTTCTTGGCCACGGTTTAGGCTTCGTCTTCCTCGGTTTCGGTGCTCTTGTAGGCGTCCTCGCCACCGGCGTATTCGGCACCTTCGCGGGCGGCAGCCAGTTCAGCGTCGCGTTCCTTGGTCTTGCGCAGCAGGTCTTCGATGTGGGCTGCATTGACGGGTACTTCGTCGGGGACGAAGGTGAGGGTGGGGGTCAGGCGCGCGGTGATGTTCTTGCCGACCTCTGAGCGCAGGATGCCCTTGGCTGAGTCGAGGGCAGCCTTGGTGGATGCCTGTTCTTCTTCGGAGCCGAAGACGGTGTAGTAGATGGTGGCGTGCTGGAGGTCGTTGGTGACGCGGGCGTCGGTGACGGTGATAAAGCCGAGGCGGGGGTCTTTGATGCGGCGTTCGAGGGCCTGGGCAACGATGACCTTGATGCGGTCGGCTAGGCGGGCGGCGCGTGCCGGATCTGCCATGATGTTCTCCTTCTCTAGAGAGGTTTCTATGTTTAAGTGTAAAGGCACCCTAGGGTTCGCGGCGAAGCTGCTGGCTCGGCGGCTGGCGCGAATCCTAGGGTGCTTTTGAAGAGCTAGGTTGCTTACCCAGTAGGTCTACGGGGCTGAATACCCCAGAGCCGGCTGGCCGGGTCTGGCGTTAAGGGATGCCGGCGGGGCGGGGCGCCCCGCCCGCCGACGTCCTTAATATCAACCAGGTAGAAGCCTAGACGCGGGGCTTTTCCTGCATCTCCCAGGTTTCAATGACATCGCCTTCCTTGATGTCATTGAAGGAGCCCAGGCCGATACCACACTCGTAGCCTTCGCGGACTTCGGTGGCGTCGTCCTTGAAGCGGCGCAGGGATTCGATGGTGAGGTTGTCGGCGACAACTGCACCGTCGCGTACCAGGCGGGCCTTGGAGTTGCGCTTGATGATGCCGGTCTTGACGATGGAGCCTGCGATGTTGCCCCACTTAGAGGAGCGGAAGACTTCGCGGATTTCGGCGGAGCCGAGTTCGACTTCTTCGTATTCGGGCTTGAGCATGCCCTTGACGGCTGCTTCGACTTCTTCGATAGCGCGGTAGATGACGGAGTAGAACTTCATTTCTACGCCTTCACGGTCGGCTAGTTCTGCCACGCGTTCGGCGGGGCGGACGTTGAAGCCGATGATGATTGCGTTATCGACGGTTGCCAGGTTGACGTCGTTCTGGGTGATAGCACCTACGCCGCGGTGGATGACGCGCAGCTGAACTTCGTCGCCGCCTACCTCGATCTTCATGAGGGATTCTTCCAGGGCTTCAACAGCACCGGAAACGTCGCCCTTGATGATGAGGTTGAGGGTGTCCATCTTGCCTTCTGCCACTGCGGCGTCGAAGGATTCGAGGGTGACGCGCTTGCGACGCTTGGCCAGCTGGGCGTTGCGGTCGGCTGCTTCACGCTTTTCGGCGATCTGGCGGGCGGTACGTTCTTCTTCGGTGGAGAGGAAGGTGTCGCCTGCGCGGGGCACGGTGTTGAGGCCGAGTACCTGCACGGGGCGTGAGGGGCCGGCTTCTTCGACGTTGTTGCCGTTTTCGTCGAACATGGCGCGGACGCGGCCGTAGGCGGAGCCTGCGACGATGGCGTCGCCGACGCGCAGGGTACCTGACTGGACGAGGACGGTGGTGACGGCACCGCGGCCCTTATCGAGGTTAGCTTCGATGGCTACGCCGCGGGCTTCCTTGTTGGGGTTAGCCTTCAGTTCGAGGGCGCCGTCGGCGGTCAGGGTGACGGCTGCGAGCAGTTCGTCGATGTTCTTACCCTGGCGGGCTGAGACCTCTACGAACATGGTGTCGCCACCGTATTCTTCGGGTACCAGGCCGTATTCGGTGAGCTGACCGCGGATCTTGTCGGGGTTAGCGCCTTCCTTATCGATCTTGTTGACGGCAACAACGATCGGTACGCCTGCGGCCTGGGCGTGGTTGAGGGCTTCAACGGTCTGGGGCATAACGCCGTCGTCCGCTGCGACAACCAGGATCGCGATGTCGGTAACCTTGGCACCGCGGGCACGCATGGCGGTGAAGGCCTCGTGACCGGGGGTGTCGATGAAGGTCAGGTAGCGCTCTTCGCCATCGACCTCGGTGTGGATCTGGTAAGCACCGATGTGCTGGGTAATGCCGCCGGCTTCACCGTCAATAACGTTGGTGTTGCGGATGGCATCGAGCAGGCGGGTCTTACCGTGGTCAACGTGACCCATGACGGTGACAACGGGCGGGCGTACTTCAAGTACTTCGTCGTCCTCAGCCTCGGCTTCGGCAGCCAGGTTGATGTCGAAGGATTCGAGCAGTTCGCGCTCTTCGTCCTCGGGGGAGACAATCTTGACGACGTAGCCAAGTTCGGCACCGAGCAGCTCGAAGGTCTCCTCGTCGAGGGACTGGGTCTGGGTCGCCATTTCACCCAGGTGAATCAGAACGGTCACCAGGGCAGCGGCGTTTGCGCCAATCTTCTCGGCGAAGTCCATCAGTGAGGCACCGCGACGCATACGAATCTCGGTGGTACCGTCGCCATGGGGTACGGCTACGCCACCGATGGTAGGCTGACGCAGCTGCTCTTCACGACGCAGAGCTGACTTAGTCTTGCCCTTCTTCTTTTTGCCGCCACCGCGACCAAAGGCGCCCTGGGCGTTGCCGCGACCGCCGCCGGGGCCACCGCGACCGGGGCCGCGGTTGAAGCCGCCGCCACCGTTACCGCCGCCGGGACCACCTGAGCCACGACGGGGGCCGCCACCAGCAGGAGCACCGGCACCGCCACGGGCACCGACATTACCGCTCATCTTGGTGGGCATCATGTTGGGTGAGGGACGGTTGCCGCCACCTGCAGGTGCGGGGCGAGGTGCGCCGCCAGCAGGACGGGGGCCGCCAGCACCAGCGCCTGCGGGGCGAGGTGCGTTGTTGCGTCCGCCTGCGGGGCGGGGGCCACCGGCACCTGCACCGGCAGGACGGGGGCCGCCGGGGTTATTACCGCGGGCATTACGGCCACCTGCGGGGCGGGGACCGCCTGAACGCTCGCCGCGGTCATTGCGGTCGTTGCGCTTACCCATGCCCTGTGAGGGGGCGAAGGGATTGTTGCCGGGGCGGGGGCCGGGCTTAGCGCCAGCAGGCTTGGGGGCCGCGGGCTTGGGAGCTGCCGGCTTAGGAGCAGACATACCCTGAGTGGTTGAGAAGGGGTTGTTGCCGGGGCGGGGGCCAGCGGGCTTAGCGGCGGCTTCCTTCTTCTCAGCGGCGGGGGCGGACTCTGCTACGGGCTTGGGGGCAGCAGGAGCTGCCGGGGTGGCAGGCTTGGGAGCTGCGGCACCGGGCTTAGGAGCACCTGCGCCAGGCTTAGGTGCGGATGCACCGGGCTTGGGAGCTGCTGCCTTGGGGGCTGCGGCGTCCTTCTTCTCGGCTGCGGGAGCCTCAGCAGAAGCGGCAGCCTTGGGGAAGGCGGCGCGGAGTTTCTTTACAACGGGCGGTTCAAGGGTAGATGACGCACCCTTGACGAACTCGCCAAGTTCCTGAAGCTTTGCGACAGCTTCTTTTGAGGGGATTCCGAGTTCTTTAGCGATCTCGTGAACGCGGGGCTTAGCCACTTTTCTCCTGTTCTGGTTCGCACCGAACAGGGGCGAACCTTCAGTTTGTATGAGGTATCAGCTGGGTTACAGCTGGGTTTTTGCCGGTGGGCGAGCACAGGAAAGTACTCATTGCGCGGCACTCATCGGGTTTCCATCAGTTTTCTGACTCGCTTTCGTACACAGTAAGTCGTCAAACTCGTTGACATTGTTGGTTCGCCACCCCTTGAGCGGGGTTGAACCGGTGCCCCATTATGCTGGGATCACCAGTTCCTTGGCTTCGACCCGGGTTCTAAAAGCCCTGGCCAGCGCGTTTTTCTTAAGCGCAAGGGCAAGGCATTCGGGTGTGTGGTGGAGCCAGGCTCCACGCCCCGGGAGGTTTTTGGCCCGGTCAAAGACTGCACGCGGTGGTTCAGTCTGGGTCAGGGCAATACGGACGAGGTCATGGGCGGGTGCTGTGGTTCGGCAGCCGATGCAGGTGCGGACGGGGGTGTGCAGCTGGGGCGCTCCCTTCGTGTTGTTGACCTGTTGACTGCCAGCTCATGAGCGCGAGCTGGCAGGCATGGCTGGCTGCTGACCAGTCATGAGCACTCTATAGTGATGTGACCTCTTATAGACCAGTTTAGCCCCCTTGCGGGGGCTAACGGCAAATATGTTAGTCAGCTCTCTTATTCAGCGTCAGATTCGGGCGCTTCTTCAGCGCTTTCTTCCTGGGCTGCTCGGGCTGCTGCCATTGCGGCTTCGTATTTGGAAGCTGAGATGATGTCGATACGCCAGCCGGTAAGCTTAGCGGCCAGACGGGCGTTCTGCCCTTCCTTGCCGATGGCTAGGGAAAGCTGGTCATCGGGCACGATGGCACGGGCTGAGAAGGTCTTACGTTCAGTGACGGTAACTTCGCTGACCTTAGCCGGTGAGAGAGCTGCGGCAATGAACTCTTCGGGGCTCTCGGAGTGGTCAACAATATCAATCTTCTCGTTGTTGAGCTCACCCATCACCGCGCGAACTCGGGCGCCCATTTCGCCGATGCACGAGCCCTTGGGGTTAACACCGGGCTTGGTGGCGCGCACAGCAATCTTGGTGCGGTGGCCGGCTTCGCGGGCAATAGCCATGATTTCGACTGAGCCATCGGCGATTTCGGGAACCTCGTGCTCAAAGAGGCGACGCACCAGGTTGGGGTGGGAGCGGGAAAGCACGATGGAGGGGCCCTTGGGACCGCGCTTGGCTTCTAGTACGTAGGCGCGGATGCGGGTGTTGTGGGCGTAGCGCTCACCGGGTACCTGCTCGGCGGTAGGGAGAACAGCTTCAAGGGTGCCGAGGTCGACGTGGATCATGCGGGGGTTGGGGCCCTGCTGAATAACGCCTGAAATCAGCTGACCTTCGCGGTCTTTAAACTCACCGAGCACGGCTGAATCCTGGGCATCGCGCAGACGCTGCTGGATGACCTGGCGGGCAGTAGAAGCCGCGATACGACCAAAGTTATTGGGAGTATCGTCGAACTCACCGATCTGCTGGTCGTTCTCATCGAGCTCGGGGGCCCAGATAGTGACCTTACCGCTGGTACGGTCAAGCTCTGCACGTGAGCCACGGATGGCACCGGGCTGCTTCTGGTAGGCCAGCAGGATGGCGCTCTCAATCATCGGGATTAGGTTGTCGATTGAGATGTCGCGCTCTTTTTCGAGCAGGCGGAGGTTGCTCAAATCAATGTCCATGGTTGGCCCTTCCGTGTAACACGGTGCCGGGGCAAAAAGCTCCGGCACCGCTTGCGGTGTATGTTCGCGCACCTACGGTGCGCTGCCTCAAAAGTATTGAGTTGTGGTCTTGTCTTTATATTCTAGCGATTACTTGCTAGCGGTTGAATTCAATTTCAACCTTTGCAGCAGAAATTGTGACCCAGGGCAGGGTGACGGCCTCGCGGTAGCTTTCGGGTTGGCCCTTCTTGGTTTCCTTCTTGCGGCGAATAACCGGCCCCTCGTCAGTAACGAAGTCGAGACGGGCCAGGTACTTCTCTCCCCCGGCTTCGGTAATCTCAATCAGACGGTCGATTGAGCGCTTCCAGTGGCGGGTTTCGGTCAGGGGGCTGGTCACACCGCGCGATGACACCTCAAGAGAGTAGGGCACTTCACCGTCATCAGCAGCGTCAAGAGCGGCTGACAGGGCCTGGGAAACCTCAGCAATGGTATCGAGCGACAGGGCATCGGTACGGTCTTCGGGGTAGTCCACCACGATTTCTAGGGTGCGATTAGCGCCACTGCCCTTAGCGGTCAGCTTCTCCAGCACCAGCTTGAACTCCTGCTCCACCACCCGGGTGACGGCCTCACGCACGCCCTCGACGCTCACAAAGCTACCGGCAGGGGCTTTCTTGGTGATGCCCTGCTCAGCGCGGGCAGCGGCCCGGCGCTCGCGGGCGTTGGGGGCGTCCTTTTTACTGGCTTTGGGTGATGCCATCGCGCGTAGCTCCTGGTGTCTAGGGGTAGGTAAATCCATTCAAGCCTACCACCGGCTCCCAGTACGTCAGCCGAGAATTCGCTGAGGGCGGGCAGGCTACGGGACTTTTTGGCAGAATGGGAGGTGGGCTCTTGCCCGTCCGTTTTTGTGAGAGGTAGCTGCCTATGAATCGCCCTGTTCGTCTGACCCCGGTACTTGTGGCCGCTCTATTAGCTGGCCTGCTGGCGGTGCTTCTTGCTGTGGGCTGGTTTTCGCAGCGACAGGCGGAGCAGATCCGCGCTGACCTTAGCGATCAGAGCACCATGGCTGCTCAGCTGACCGCCCTGCAGCAGGCTGCTGATGAGTCGGGTCAGGACGCGTTGGGTCAGGCGGCGCAGGCTGCCCTTGAGTCCCTTGCGCCTGCGGCTCAGGACGCAACGGTCACGGAGTATGAGCCGGTAGAGCAGCAGCTCCAGAGCACGGTTTCGGCCCTGCTGGAGCTAGGTTTTGCGACCCAGGACGCCGGTGATCGGGCTCGGGCTCTCACAGCCGTTGCGGATGTGTGGCAGGCTGCCCGCCAGGACGGGCTGACTACTGCCGCCTACCCCGAGGCCCTGACCGATGAGATAGCACATATCAGTAGCTACACCTGTGGTGATGAGGGGCTTACTGCCGGTGCCCCCGATAGTTCAGGCAGTGAACAGGTTGTACAGCCTGCCTCCCTACTGCCCCTGCAGCAGAGTATCTATCAGCTCAACTACGTCAGCGAGGTCTACGCCGCCCGTGCCGAGCAGGGCTACGCTAACGTTGCGACCCAGGCCGCTCAGCTAGCAACAGCTACCACCGATATGGGGCATCTAGCTGCCCCCGTGCTAACCTGCTACGGGGCCTTTGAGGCGCCCGCGGCGTCCTACCCCCTCGCCGAAGCAGCGGACGCCCCCCAGCAGCTCACCGACTTCACCGCGGCTATTGAATCCAACGCCCGCGCCGCCCTGGCCGACCAGACCCTTGCCACGTCAGCAGACGATATTGAAGCCCTCGCCCTCATTCTGGCCCTCGATAGCCAGCAGCTTGCCGCCTAAAGAGCACCCAGAATATCGGCGCCCAGCTTGATGATAAGGGCGCTAACTACCACAATCATCATCCAGCGAATAAAGCGGCTCCCCCGGGCCAGCGCCGTACGCGCTCCCAGGTAGCCACCCACCATGTTGGCTGCTCCCAGCAAAAGGCCAAGAGCCCACACCTGCTGACCCGCCACCGCAAACAGCACCAGGGCCCCCAGGTTGGTAGCGGCATTAATAATCTTGGTCTGGGCTGTTGCCTGCAAGAAGCTGTAACCCATCAAAGACACCATGGCCATCATCAGAAAAGAGCCAGTGCCAGGGCCCAGCAGCCCGTCATAAAAACCGATAGTTGCGCCAATCCCCAGCCCCACCATGAGGTGCTTGAGCCCCCGGTGTTTGAGCTGGGTCAGTTCACCGAGTGAAGGCTTGAACACCGTGTAGACCAGCACCAGTATCAGCGCCAGTACGATGATGGGCTTAAAGAGCTCTTCGGGAAGGGCTGTGGCGACCAGGGCCCCGCCCATGCTGGTCACAAAGGCCAAGGACGCCGCTGGCAGCACCGTGCGCACGTTGACCGGGGTGCGCCGCAGGTAGGTTGCAGCACTGGTGAGGGTGCCAAAGACAGAACCCAGTTTATTGACAGCCAGGGCTTGCACGGGCGAGAGCCCCGGGACCATGAGCACCGCGGGAAGCTGAATCATGCCACCGCCGCCGACTACGGCGTCCACCCAGCCAGCGGCTAGGGCAGCCAGAAGCAACAAAACTAGCGTGGTCGGCTCAAGGCCGAGAGAGTCAAAGCCGAGGGTATCGAGCACGCTTCTGCCTTTCCTGGGAGTGCGGTTAAACCACAAGGTACCATCTAAGTCAGAAATGACCAGCTCGTTGGTGGTCTTTTCTGACTCAGATGGTACCTACTGCGGGTATTAGCCCTGAATCTCAGCCAGCAGCTCGGTCACGGCGTCCGCTACAGCAACCTCGCGGGCTTCGCCGCTGCGGCGGTCCTTGATTTCAACCTTGCCCTCGGCAAAGCCGCGGCCGACCACCACGATAGTGGGCACGCCCAGCAGCTCAGCGTCGCCGAACTTCACACCGGGAGATACCTTGGGGCGGTCATCGAACATGACGTCAAGCCCGGCAGCTTCAAGGTCAGCAACCAGCTTTTCTGCGCCCTCAGCGATCTCGCTGCCCTTACCGGTCATCACCACGTGAACATCGGCCGGGGCCAGGTTACGGGGCCAGATCAGGCCCTTATCATCGTGGTTGCCCTCGGCGATGGCGGCCAGGGCGCGGGTCACGCCCACACCGTAGGAGCCCATAGTGACGGTCTGCAGCTTGCCGTTCTGGTCCAGCACCTTCAAGCCCAGGGCTTCTGCGTACTTGCGGCCCAGGGCGAAGATGTGGCCCATCTCGATGCCGCGGGCTGCAATCAGGGGGCCGGAGCCGTCCGGAGCGGGGTCGCCCTCGCGCACCTCGCAGGCCTCGATCACGCCGTCAGCCTCAAAGTCGCGACCCAGCACCAGGTCATAGACATGCTTCTGATCTTCGTTCGCACCGGTAATCCAGGCAGAGCCCTCAACCACGCGGGGGTCAACAAAGTAGGGAATACCGGTAGCTGACTCAGTGCCTAGGAGCTTCTCGGTCAGGGTCAGGCCGGGGCCGATGTAGCCCTTGACCAGCTGCGGGAACTTCTTGAAGTCCTCTTCGCTGGCAGCTTCAACCTCAACCTCGCCGCCAACGCCCAGCAGGGCGCCAACGTTGACCTCGACGCGGCCCAGGTCAACGGCACGGTCGCCGGGCACACCAATGGCAACCAGCTGACGGCTGCCGTCGGGCAGGATAACAGCCAGCACCACGTTCTTCAGGGTGTCGGCGGCAGTCCAGGGCTCACCCTCGCGCGGGTGCAGGGCGTTGGACTGGTCAACTAGGGTTTCAATGGTCGGTGAGTCGGGGGTCAGCTCAACGCGGGCAGCGGGGGTGGCTGACGCATCTACGGGCTCGGGCACCACAGTGGTGACGGCCTCAACGTTAGCCGCGTAGCCGCCCTCGGAGCGCACGAAGGTGTCTTCACCAATCGGGGTGGGGTGCAGGAACTCTTCGGAGCGGGAGCCGCCCATAGCACCCGACTGTGCCTGGACGATAGCGATCTCAAGACCCAGGCGCTCAAAAATCTTGATGTAGGCGGCACGGTGGGCCTGGTAGGCCTCTTCCAGGCCCTCATCATCGACGTTGAAGGAGTAGGAGTCCTTCATGATGAACTCGCGGCCGCGCAGCAGGCCGGCGCGGGGGCGGGCTTCATCGCGGTACTTGGTCTGAATCTGGTAGAGGTAAACCGGCAGGTCCTTGTAGGAGGTGTAGAGGTCCTTGACCAGCAGGGTGAACATTTCCTCGTGGGTGGGAGCCAGCAGCATGTCTGCGCCCTTACGGTCCTGCAGGCGGAAGAGGTTGTCGCCGTATTCTTCCCAGCGGTTGGTCGCTTCGTAGGGTTCGCGGGGCAGCAAGGCCGGGAAGTGAACTTCCTGGGCACCGATCGCGTTCATTTCTTCGCGCACGATGTTCTCGATCTTGCCCAGCACCTTCAGGCCCAGAGGCAGCCAGGTGTAGACGCCGGGGGCGGCACGGCGGATGTAGCCGGCACGTACCAGGAGCTTGTGGCTTGCGACTTCGGCGTCGACGGGGTCTTCACGCAGGGTGCGCAGGAACAGGTGGGACAGGCGCTGGACCAAGTGGTTTCTCGCTTCTCTCGTACGGGGGCCCGTTCACCGACCGTGCAGGCCGGGGTGGGCATACTTATCTACCAGTTTACCGCCAACCGGCGGGGTGTGTACCCCGCCTTAAAGAGAGGACGCCGGCCCCCACTCCCCTGCCCTTGGGCAGGTAGGTGGGCACCGGCGTCCGCGCAGAAAAATCTGCTCAGCCTAGGGGCTTAGAGACCCAGGGCGGTGTACCAAGCCAGCTTGGCCTGGCCCAGGTCGTTGAGCTCGGCGTTCATGAAAGCGGTGCCCTTGGTCCAGACCAGGGTGCCGCCTTCGAACTGCTGGGTCACAATGGTGGTGCCGTTAGCGGTTGCTTCGGTTGCTTCAGCAACGGGGGCACCGAGCATGGTCATCTCGTTCCAGATGTTCCAGTTACCGCCGGCTGCCCAGTCGTTGTAGGAGGAGAAACGGCCGCGGTCGGAGAGGTTGAGCGCCTCGGTCAGGGCTGAGGACTCAACGGGCTTAGCACCTGCCAGGGGCTTACCCTGGGCGTCAGCCTTGATGTAGACAACCTTGTTGGCGTCTACGCGAAGCTCGAGAACCTGCTGCAGGGGAATGTACTTAGCAGCTGACCAGTCGTAGGTGGTGTCGATCTCGGTGCCGGTAGCGGTGCGGTCCATCAGACCCGCACCCCAGGTGACGGGAGAGGCGGTGGTCTGGTTGTCCCAGTTGATGCAGGTACCGTAGTCGTCGTACTGGATGAAGTAGTGGGAGATTACCGCGGTGCCGGTGGAGTACAGGGCGTAGCCGTGGTCATCCCAGGTGACGGGGGTTGAGCAGTTCTCAGCGGTGGTGTTGTAGAAGAGGGCACGCAGTTCGAGGGCACCGGTCTTCCAGTGCTTGGTGTACTCGTTCTGGTAGAGGTAGATGCCGTACTGGCCGGGGTTGGCCAGGTAGGAGGCAAGCGCGTCGGTGTTGATCATCAGCGCGCGGTCCTGGGCGATGGAGTAGATCGCAGAGACGTTGCCACCGAAGTTCTGGGTTACCAGGTCAGCGGTTGCCTTGGTCAGTTCACCGCCGGTTTCGGCAACGGCTACGCCGTTAGCAGCAGCAACCGCGCGGGCGTCAGCAATCTTGTTGGCGGCATCGCCGAAGTTGGTGTCTGCGGGGGTCTCGGGCTCAGCAGGGGTTTCGGGTTCGGCAGGAGTCTCGGGAGCTACGGGCTCAGCGGGAACCTCGGGTGCAACCGGGGTCTCGGGCTCAGCGGGAGTCTCAGGAGCTACGGGCTCAGCGGGAGTCTCGGGTGCAACCGGGGTCTCGGGCTCAGCGGGAGTCTCAGGAGCTACAGGCTCAGCGGGAGTCTCAGGAGCTACAGGCTCAGCAGGGACCTCAGGGGCAACCGGGGTCTCGGGTTCAGCGGGTGTCTCGGGTGCGACAGGTTCTGCCGGGGCCTCAGGCAGGACGGGGGTGGTTTCAACAACGGCGTTGTTGGTGAAGCAGGCGCGGGTCTTGGAACGCTCTGCCTGCCAGCTCTTGGCCTCAGCAGAGTTGAGGTTGATGTAGGAACCAGCCTGGGTCTTTTCATCCAGCACAACGAGCCAGCGGGTCTTGCCGTCGTGGGTGGTGATGGACAGGCCACAGTGGCTGTGCTTCCAGGGGGCTGACTCAGCATTGCCGAACTTCTCAGCACCACCGGCCTTCATGAAGGCTTCGCCGGCCGCGCCGGTAACTGCCTGCACACCGCCGTACTTGCCCTGGGTGACAACACCGTTTTCAAAGGTCTGCTGGGTGGAGCCGTTGGCGAAGGTCTGCTGTTCGCCGGTTGCTGCGCCGAGAACGTCCTTGTTCTTTTCCCAGTATGCGCCGATGGGGGTGGTGGTATCTACGGTCACGGCTTCTGCGGCGAAGGCGCCGGGCGCCATGGTCAGTGAGAGACCGAGGAGAGTGGATACGCCAAGAGGTGTACGGAGGCTCTTCAATGCTTTCCCTAAAAGTTTGTGGTGATCAAGTGCTCTGCGCCTGAAAAGGGTGGGTGGGGTTTCAGACCTGCGATGCAGAGTAAAAAGTGTGCACTCTCAAAACTACCAGCTTGCATTCAGGTAAAAAACCGCCCCTTTGGGGGACAAATGTGGTCCCACTGGGGGATATGTCTGTTTAAAACAGGACGGTTGCGAAGGTTGAGTGCTGCTGCCAGCCCGTTGCGGCGTAGAGGGCGCGGGCGGGGGCGTTGTAGTCATTGACGTAGAGAGAAAGGTGGGGAAAGCGCTGGCGAATGAGGTGGCAGGCTTGAGCCAGGAGCACGGGGGCTAGGCGCTGGCCGCGATAGGCAGGGTGTAGCCATACCCCCTGTAGCTGGCAGGTAGAGTCGTGGGCAAGACCCAGGTCAGTTTTAAAAATGACCACGTTCTCGCTGTTGACGGCCACCAGGGTGCGGCCGGTACGGGTGAGTTCGTCGATACGGCGGGTGTAGCCTGCGGGGTCACGCGTCATGGGGTCGTAGCCGACTTCTTCGGTGAACATAGCGACGGACGCCCGCAGCAGGCTGGGTCTGTCGTCGGTTCGGGCCCAGCGCACCGGCTCTGTGATGGCGGGGGCGCCCAGTGCCGGGCGGGTGAGAGGAGCGCGGACGAGCTCACTCAGGTCTGCTGTTGGCGGCAGCTCAAGCAGAGGTTGGTTTTCTCGCACGTCAAAGGGGGTGGGCATACGGGAAGCCAGGTGGAACCAGATTCCCATGACCGGTTCGCGATGACCAAAGATAGAGCCAATGCGCCGGTTGTGCCTCCAAATATAGGCCGCCACCTGGCGCTGGTAGGGCTCGGGTACGGTCAGCGGTACGCAGTTAGCTCCCAACCAGAAGGCACCAACCAGGCAGTAGCGGGGTTCGGCAGGCCCCGATAGAGGCGCGGACGCCGGAGCCAAGGTCTCTGCCAGCCCAGGCATGGCAGCGCGTGGGGCGGTAGCCTCCTCAGCAAAGTGGGCTCCAGCTGAACTGCCCACTTTGGTAGCAGCTTTCGCAAGTAGCCCCTCTAGGGCAGAACGCACACGACCAGGTAGTCTCTCCCCCACGGTTTCGGTAAGGTGTGCGCTCGAGCTGGCGGGGGCGTCCTTGCTTCCCCATTCCCCGGGGAGATCTCGGGGGGCAAAAATTCCCATGAAACCGTGCGGAGTTTTGAGCGAGGTTAGGGCACTAGGGGCAGGTAGGCCAAAGTGATGCAGGTGTTCTGCGGCAAAGAGAAAGCCCACCGGGTCCGAGGCAATCATGGTTTCAAGTTCCGCCCGGTCATCATTGGTGAGGGGGCGGATAAGGGCATCTTCTGCCCCGCGGGAGAAACGTGAAAAGACAGTCACGGTGGGCTTTGCCTAAGCTACTTAGGAAACGGAGACGATGGGTTCGCCAGAGAGGTCGATTTCGCCGCGTTCTTCCATCTCGCGGGCGATGCGGTTTGCCTCTTCAATCAGGGTCTGCACGATGTCTTCTTCGGGCACGGTCTTGATAACCTCGCCCTTGACGAAAATCTGGCCCTTACCGTTACCCGAAGCTACACCCAGGTCGGCTTCACGGGCTTCACCGGGGCCGTTGACAACGCAGCCCATGACGGCCACGCGCAGGGGCACCTTCATGCCTTCCAGGCCCTTGGTGACGTTTTCTGCCAGTTCCCACACGTTCACCTGGGCACGACCGCAGGAGGGGCAGGAAACAATATCGAGCTTGCGGGGGCGCAGGTTCAGGGACTCAAGAATCTGGGAGCCGACCTTGACTTCTTCCACCGGAGGAGCTGAGAGGGAAACGCGGATGGTATCGCCAATACCCTCAGAGAGCAGGGCGCCGAAGGCGGTCGCAGACTTGATGGTTCCCTGGAAGGCAGGGCCTGCTTCGGTCACACCCAGGTGCAGGGGCCAATCCCCTGCGGCAGCCAGCTGGCGGTAGGCTTCAACCATAATGACGGGGTCGTTGTGCTTGACCGAAATCTTGAAATCCTGAAAGCCGTGCTCTTCAAAGAGGGAGGCTTCCCAGACAGCTGACTCAACCAGAGCCTCAGGGGTGGCCTTACCGTACTTTTCCAGCAGGCGCTTATCGAGCGATCCGGCGTTCACACCAATGCGGATAGAGGTGCCGTGGTCCTTAGCGGCTGCCGCGATTTCTTTGACCTGGTCATCGAACTTACGGATGTTACCGGGGTTTACGCGCACAGCGCCACAGCCAGCCTCGATGGCGGCAAAGACGTACTTGGGCTGGAAGTGAATATCGGCAATCACGGGAATCTGGGACTGCTTAGCGATAATGGGCAGGGCTTCTGCGTCCTTATCGGTAGGGCAGGCAACGCGCACGATATCGCAACCGGCAGCCGTTAGCTCGGCAATCTGCTGCAGGGTCGCACCGATGTCGTGGGTTTTAGTGGTGGTCATGGACTGCACCGAAATAGGAGATTCTGAGCCAACGCCTACGCTACCGACCTTAAACTGGCGGGTTTTACGGCGCGGGGCCAAAACGGGCGGCGGAGCAGCGGGCATTCCAAGGGCGACCGAGGTCAAATCTTCCTCCAAAGGTTCTTTGGCGGTGCGGTCAATGCGCACCTGTTCAACTATCTATTGTGCCACGCTTCAGCTCAAAGAGCGGTTGAGGTAAAGCACACAGCAGAGAGGCTGCTTAGGCCAAAGGGCAGAAAGGGAAGCCAGTCCACGCTGAAATCGCAATCTAGCAATACCAACTTAAAGTCATCGAACATAAATTCTATTATATGGTTATATAAGACATATATTCGATACTTCGTTGGAGGTGCTTTGCACGCTGGGTCAGAGGCGAAAATGATTTATATCGATGATTCTGGGCGCCCGCAGTCTGGGTTAGTCGTTTATGGATGGATTGAGTTTTCGCAATATGAATGGCATGCCGTCATGAGATCCTGGCTAGACTTCAGAAAGCGTCTTTGGCGTCAATACAAAATTCCAGTTGATAAAGAACTCCACACTACTGAATTCGCCAACGGTCGTGGCGACCTGTCGAAAAGGTTTCCCGACGAATTCCGAGGTCCAGACGGAACACCCTACAAAAAAGACTTCGGAAAGTTCATTGCTCAAGAATGTCTTCTACAAATTTCTAGTATCCGTGGCGTTCGCGTAGGAGCCTGCTACCGCCGGGGTAAGCCAGAAGATTTTGCCCAAACTAGAACCGACCTATACAGGCTGCTTGTAGCAGATATTGATGGTCAGCTAAAGATTGATAATTCGCTTGGGCAAATCTACCTAGATGGTGAAGATGATATGTATCGCCACATACATAGAGAGCTGAAGCTACAGGACAGAAACATCATCGAAGACCCGGTAATGCTGAGTTCCAAAGATTCTCAACTAATTCAGATGGCTGATTTGGTAGCCTGGAGTGCCTATAGCGCTATCAACCGGCATGAAAGTCAAGAGTTTGCCTGGGACTGGTACCAAGACTATCTAGCGGCAAGAGACCCACGGAGGGCCCCTATCCAGTTACTAGAGCGTTAAACAGCTAGATCCCCTGGTTCTCCACGTACGGGAGAGGGGATCCGCACTACCAACTTTATGCCGCGCGGTAATAATTTTCAAGTGCGAGCGCTACAACAAGCCAGCTATCAACTAGCTGAGCTTGTGAGGCTAGCATCAATAAACCGCGAGCGCCCCGGCGCGAGCTCAAGAAGGTTAGTCGGCTAGTGGGCGTCCCCACCCCGCAGCGTCCGTTCTAGACCCTACAAAATACTCACCGGCTTGAAGATGTCAGCAGCCACCAGGATCACGGTCATCAGCAAGAAAGCACCAGCGACCAGGTAGGTCAGGGGTAGCAGCTTGACGGGGTCGAAGGGGCCGGGGTCGCGGCGTCCGAGCAGTTTGGCGGTCTTGCGGCGGAAGCCCTCCCAGAGGGCGCCCAGAACGTGCCCGCCGTCGAGGGGCAGTAGGGGGATGAGGTTGAAGGCAAAGAGCATGAGGTTCATCTGGGCAACCAGGGACACCAGGGAGGCTGCCTTATCGCGCAGAATAATCTGGTCGTGGGCGGCAATTTCACCGGCGATGCGCCCCACACCCACAACTGAGACCGGGCTGTTGGCGTCGCGCTCGCCGTTGGTGACCAGGGTGACGGCTACCCCGTAGACGCGGGCGGGCAGCTTGATCAGGGTGGCTCCAATACGCTGTAGCGACTCCCCTACTGTCGGCAGCACCTCGCCAATGGTTCCGGGGGTTAGTTCACTGGTGGGGCCGATGCCGATGAAGCCGACTTCCTGGGTCTGGTAGCTTCCGTCGGAGTTGGTGAGGTAGGTTCCGGTGAGTTCATCGTAGATAGGGCGCACGGTCAGCATGGGGGTGATGGTCAGCTCTAGGCTCTGCCCATTGCGTTCTACGGTGAGGGGCACCTCGGTATCGGCGTTAGTGCGAATGAGCTCGGTCAGCTGGTCCCAGCTGGTAATGGCCTGCCCGGCAAAGACAGTGATGGTATCCCCCGGTTGCAGGCCCGCTGCGTTGGCGGGTGACTGGGGGTCTTCAACCCCGCATTCGGTGGAGTTGGCTGTGTTGGCGGTGGTGGAGTCCACGGTTTGCACGCACTGGGCAACGGTCTGGACGCTGGTGGTCGGCTGGTAGGAGCCAAAACCGGTAACCAGCACCATGGTTGCCAGCACACCGATGAGCAGGTTCATGAAAGGCCCACCCAGCATAATGATGATGCGCTTATAGACCGGTAGCTGGTAGAAAAGCCTACCCTGGTCTGCCTCGGTAATACGTTCAGCGTCCACCGCCCGTGCTTCGCGGGCAAGCTGCTGTAGGGGGCTGGTGCCGCCGGCGCGCCCGTCCGTTCCGTCTTTGCCGGGCGGGTACATGCCAATCATGGAGATGTAGCCGCCCAGGGGCAGGGCCTTGAAGCCGTATTCGGTTTCCCCGCGCCGCCAAGAGAAAATCGTCTTGCCAAAGCCAATCATGTACTGGGGTACGCGCACACCAAAGAGTTTGGCGGGCACCAGGTGCCCCAGCTCGTGCAGGGCAATAGATGCGGCGATAGCCAGGGCCATCAGCCCTACACCGATGATGAACAGTAGGACGGTCACGCGGGGGTGCTCCTTGTAGATGCGGCGCCCGGGGGTGCTTGGGCAGGTCATCTGCCAGAGTACGCTATGGGGCTGGGAGCTGTCCCCTTACTGGGCCTTAGAATTTGCCCACAAAGGGGTAGGGCAGGTGGGTCTTTGAGGTGGTTTTTACCTTTACTTTTGAGTCAAAAAAGCCTTTACGTCACAAAGTGTTAAAGAAGGGTTTTCTCTGCCTCATTCGGGCAGGGGGCAGGTGCCCCACAAGGGGCCATAAGCCCAGAATAGTCGCCTTGACATGGAAAAATACTACACAATAGTACACATTGGCGTTTTTAAGCATTTACCATACCTATTTTGTTTCACCGGGCAAACTAGGCACAATAGAAGGAGAAAGCGCGCCACCTCAGCAGAGGCGCCACCCTATCACTTCACGAGGAGCACTCATCATGACTGCACAGGTTGAAGCCCCCACTACGGGAGTCTTTGTCAACGAACAATCCACCGCCGCCTGGGAAGGTTTCACCCCCGGCCCCTGGCAAGACAGCATCGACGTGCGCGGCTTCGTCCTTGCAAACTACACCCCCTACGAAGGCGACGCCGCCTTCCTCGCCGGGCCCACCGACAAGACCCTGCGCGTCTGGGACACCCTCGAAAAGAACTACCTCTCCGTCGAACGCAAAAACCGCGTCTACGACGTAGACACCCACACCCCCGCAGAAATCGACGCATTCCCCGCAGGCTACATCTCAGACGACGACAACGTCATCGTCGGCCTCCAAACCGACGTCCCCCTCAAGCGCGCCATGATGCCCAACGGCGGCTGGCGCATGGTCGAAACCGCAATCCGCGAAGCCGGTAAAGAACCCGACGAAAACATCAAGAAAATCTTCACCGAATACCGCAAGACCCACAACGACGCAGTCTTCGACATCTACACCCCCCGCATCCGCGCGGCCCGCTCCTCCCACATCATCACCGGCCTACCCGACGCCTACGGCCGCGGCCGCATCATCGGTGACTACCGCCGCGTAGCCCTCTACGGCGTCGACAATCTCATCGCCGACAAAGAACGCGCCAAGCACGCCGTTGCCGATCAAGGCTTCTCAGAGCACTGGGCCCGCTACCGCGAAGAGCACTCCGAACAGATCAAGGCCCTGAAGCGCCTCAAGAAGATGGCGGCCCTCTACGGCTTCGATATCTCCGGCCCCGCCCGCACCGCCCAGGAAGCCGTGCAGTGGACCTACTTCGCCTACCTGGCCTCCGTCAAGTCCCAGGACGGCGCCGCCATGTCCATCGGCCGCCTCTCAGGCTTCCTCGACGTCTACTTCGAACGCGACCTCGCAGCCGGCCTCATCACCGAAACCGACGCCCAGGAAATGATCGACGCCCTCGTCATCAAACTCCGCATCGTCCGCTTCCTACGCACCATCGACTACGACCAGATCTTCTCAGGCGACCCCTACTGGGCCACCTGGTCAGACGGCGGCTTCGCCGACGACGGCCGCACCCTCGTCACCAAAACCTCCTTCCGCCTCCTGCAGACCCTCCGCAACCTAGGCCCCGCCCCCGAACCCAACATCACCATCTTCTGGGACGAAAACCTACCCACCGGCTACAAGGAATTCTGCTCCGCCATCTCCATCGAAACCTCCTCCATCCAGTACGAATCCGACCCCCAGATTCGTGAACAGTGGGGCGACGACGTCGCCATCGCCTGCTGCGTCTCCCCCATGAAAATCGGCAAGCAGATGCAGTTCTTCGGCGCCCGCGTCAACGCAGCCAAAGCCCTGCTTTACGCTATCAACGGCGGCCGCGACGAAATGACCGGTAAACTCATCGTCGAAGGCTACGAACCCATCAAGGGCGACGGCCCCCTCGACTTCGACGAAGTCTGGCTCAAGTACGAAGAGATGCTCGACTGGGTCATCGCCACCTACGTTGAAGCCCTCAACATCATCCACTACAGCCACGACAAGTACGCCTACGAATCCATCGAAATGGCCCTCCACGACTCAGACATCATCCGAGCCATGGGCTGCGGCATCGCCGGCCTCTCCATCGTCGCCGACTCCCTTGCCGCCATCAAGTACGCCACCGTCACCCCCGTCCGCGACGAAACCGGCCTCATCGTCGACTACATCACCGAAGGCGACTTCCCCGCCTACGGTAACGACGACGACCGCGCCGACGACATCGCCGCCACCATCGTCCACACCGTCATGGAAAAAATCAAGGCCATCCCCCTCTACCGCGACGCCATCCCCACCCAGTCGGTGCTAACCATCACCTCCAACGTGGTCTACGGCAAGGCAACCGGTAACTTCCCCTCCGGCCACCGCGCAGGCACCCCCTTCTCCCCCGGCGCCAACCCCGAAAACGGCATGGACACCCACGGCATGGTCGCCTCCATGCTCTCGGTCGGCAAGCTGGACTACGAAGACGCCCTCGACGGCATCTCCCTGACCAACACCATCACCCCCACCGCCCTCGGCCGCACCAAGGAAGAACAGGTCACCAACCTGGTCGGAATCTTGGACGCAGGATTCATTCCTGAAGAGGACTAAAACTACAGAACGGCTCCCCAGGTTCGCGCTCGCTGCCGACCCTCTCACCTGGTTCGCTTCGCTCACAAGGCGATTCACGCCAGCCACCGAGCCAGCAGCTTCGCCACGAGCCTGGGTTGCCGCCCTATTTCAATCAACTCACTACTAAGGAGAACATCATGGCCGTCAAGACCTACGAAGAGCGCCTCGCTTCCATGAAGGCAAACCGCGCCAACAAGACCGCCCCCAAGGGCCTCTACCACGCCAACATCAACGTCCTCAACCGCGAAACCCTTGAGGACGCCATGGAGAACCCCGACAAGTACCCCAACCTGACCGTCCGCGTCTCGGGCTACGCCGTCAACTTCGTGCGCCTCACCCGCGAGCAGCAGCTCGACGTACTCTCACGCACCTTCCACCACGGAGCCTAGTGATTCTTCATGTCACTTGATATCTCTCACGAGATAACCGATACCGCCGGCGAGCTAGCATTTGCTCCGCCGGCGGACCGGCATTCCGGGGCAGGCACCTGGGGCCTCGGCGAACTCACCGAACTCGAACGCTCCGCCCAACTCAAACTCATGCGCGAAGGGCAACTCGGCTCCGTCCACTCCTGGGAACTGGTCACCGCCGTCGACGGGCCAGGCACCCGCATGACCATCTTCATGAACGGCTGCCCCCTGCGCTGCCTCTACTGCCACAACCCCGACACCTTCAACATGAAGGACGGCAAACCCGTCATGGCAGCCGACCTCATCAAAAAAATCAAGCGCATGCGCAAGGTCTTCAAAGCCACCGGCGGCGGTATCACCATCTCCGGTGGCGAGGTGCTCATGCAGCGGGCTTTCGCTGAGAATATCCTCATCAGTGCCAAGTCCCTGGGGATCCATACCTGTATTGACACCTCGGGTTTCCTGGGGGCCCACGCCTCAGATGAGTTTCTCGATAATGTAGACCTGGTGCTACTCGATGTTAAATCGGGCTCTGAAGAGGTGTATCAGGCGCTCACCGGCCGGGCCCTGCAACCCACGATTGATTTTGGGGACAGGCTCTCAGCCCTCGGCAAGAAAATCTGGATCCGCTTTGTGCTGGTGCCCGGCTACACTGACGCCCCCGACAACATTGAGAAGGTAGCCGACATCGTCTGCCGCTGGCGGAATGTGGTTGAGAGGGTGGAGGTACTCCCCTTCCACCAGATGGGCACCGACAAGTGGGAGTCCCTGGGCTACGACTACAAGCTCAAGGACGTCCACCCGCCCAGCAAAGAAGCCACCGAAGCCGCCCGCGACATCTTCCGCGCCCGCGGCCTCACCGTCTTCTAGACTCCATACATCAAACGATGACCCCCTCGCTTCTCTCTTCACCCCATGGATTATCTCAGGGTGAAGAGAGAAACAAGGGGGTCATCTCTTTAGATACGCCTACGCAGGGGTAGGTCTATGCCTGCCCCAGAATCTCGTTGGCACGGGTGCGGGCCCAGGCTTCTGCCTCAAGCACCGCTTCCAGAGTCAGAGAACCTGACTCGGCCAGGGCCGAAGAACTCGCGTGCTCATCGAGCACCCGGCCGGTTGCCTCAATCATGTCGGTAAAACGAATAGCACCGGCGTGGAAGGCCGCCACCGCCTCCTCATTAGCAGCGTTAAAGACCGCCGGGAAGGTACCGCCCCGCTGGCCCGCCCGCTTAATCATCTCCACCGCCGGGAAGGCCTTATTATCCAGGGGCTCGAAGGTCCACTCGCTCGCCTGCGACCAGTCACAGGGCTGAGCGATACCCGGAATCCGGTGGGGCCAGGTTAGCCCTAAGGCAATGGGCAGCAACATGGTAGGCGGGGAGGCCTGGGCCAGGGTGGAGCCGTCCACAAACTGCACCATAGAATGAACCACCGACTGGCGGTGGACGGTGACGTCGATACGGTCCAGGTCAATGCCGAAGAGGTGGTGGGCCTCCAGCACCTCCAGGGCCTTATTGACCATAGAAGCCGAGTTAGTGGTCACCACCAGGCCCATATCCCAGGTGGGGTGGGCCAGGGCCTGGGCCGGGGTGACCTCCCGCAGCTGCTCGTAGGTCATGCCCCTAAAGGGCCCACCCGAGGCGGTCAGCACCAGCCGGTCAATCTCCCGGTCGGTACCCGAGGCCAGGGCCTGGGCCAGGGCCGAGTGCTCAGAATCCACCGGGATCATGGGCTGGTCCAGAGGCGAAGCGTCCACGGCAGCCTTGACCAGCTCACCACCGGCAATAAGGGATTCCTTGTTCGCCAGTGCCACCTGGGAACCGGCGTGCAGGGCAGCCAGAGTGGGTTCCAGGCCGATGGAGCCGGTGATGCCGTTGAGCACAACGTCCGCCCCGGCGCGGGCTGCGGCGGTGGCGGCGTCCTTGCCCCACTCAATCTGGGGGCTGTAGCCCGGTGCCAGCTCAGCCAGCAGCGAGCGCAGGGTGGCGGCGTCCGCTTCGGTGCCGCTGGTAGCGACCAGGTGCGGACGCAGGCGGGCGGCCTGCTCTGCCAGAAGGGGCAGGGAGCGGGAGCCGGCTGAGAGGGCGGTGACGCGCACGGGAGCGTCGTCGCTACCTGTGGAGGTTCCTGCCAGGGAGTTGAGGTGGTCGATGACCTGCACGCCCTGGGTGCCGATGGACCCGGTGGAGCCGAGCAGGGTGACCGTCCGCCCACCGTGCAGGAAGTCCGCTAGCTGGTCGGTGAGGGTTTCGCGGGAGGCGCCAAAGCGCTGAGTTGAGCCAAATCGCATGATTCTATTTTCCGGTAAGGTGTCGGGCCGGTCCTAGCAAAATCGTCCAGGAGCGACGGGCGGGATCGGTTGTCAGGTAGCGGTAGCCCCAAAAGGCGAAGTGCCCGGCGGTGGCAAGGGCCAGCCCACTGGCTAAGGTGGTGAGGGTGGTTTTCTTCATACCTTAAGTTTTACACCCCGGTAGGTACCATCTAGGTCAGAAAAACCCACCTAGTTGATGGTCATTTCTGACCTAGATGGTACCTACCCTGCTAGCCGACGATGTCGAAGCTCTGCAGCTTCTTCTTGCTAGCCTTACCGCCGCTATTCTGCAGGCCCAGCAATTCGGCATAGATACCGCCGGAGGCCGCCAGCTCAGCAGGGCTGCCCACCTCGTCAATCCGCCCCTCCTTGAGGGTGACGATACGGTCCACCGTTGCGATGGTCGAGAGACGGTGGGCAATGATGAGGGAGGTTCGGCCCTCCATCAGCTCTTCCAGTCCCTTCTGTACAGCCCGCTCGGCCTTAGTGTCCAGGGCGCTGGTAGCCTCGTCAAGAATTAGAATCGGAGCGTCCTTGAGCATGGCCCGGGCAATAGCAATACGCTGCTTCTGGCCGCCTGAGAGCTTCAGGCCGCGCTCGCCGATGAGCGACTCGTAGCCGTCCGCAAACTTCGAGATGAAATCGTGGGCGTTCGCCTTAGTGGCGGCCTCGATGATTTGCTCCCGGGTAGCGTCGGGGCGGCCGTAGGCAATATTCTCGGCAATGGTACCCGAGAAGAGTGAGGCGTCCTGGAAGACCATGCCGATCAGCGAGCGTACCTTGGCCAGATCGCTACCGGCAATATCCATGCCGTCCACCAGCACGCGGCCTTCGCGCGGGTCATAGAGACCTTCGAGTAGGGCCATGAGGGTTGATTTCCCCCCGCCGGACTCCCCCACAAAGGCAATACGCTCACCGCGATTCACCGCCAGATTAATCCCGTGCAGCACATCTGCTTCGCCCTCATAGCCAAAGGTCACGCCCTCAAAGCGGACGAGTTCGGCCCCGGGTTCAGCGGTGAGGCTGGCGGCAGCGGCGTCAGTAGCGGTTTTTGTAGCGGAGTCCGGACGCACCCCGGCAGCCCCGGCGGTAATGGCCAGGGCTCGGGCGTCTGACTGCCGTTCCATGACCTCGAAGTAGTCCTTAGAACCGGCAATAGCGCGCTGGGCGGTGTCGACAATCCAGGAGAGCGAATTGATGGGAGCTACCGCCATGGCCAGAAGCTGAATGAGCAGCACCATGTCGCCGATGGTGAAGTCCCCGGCCAGGGTGCGCAGGAAAATCAGCAGGTAGAGGGCGAAGAAGATGAGGTTGAGGAAGGAGAGGCGGGCAACGTCCATAGTGTGCCAGAACTTAGACTGGGCGCGGGTGAGCCCGATGGTCTTTTCGAAACGGCCACCGAAATCAGTGAGTTCTCGGCGCTCGCGGCCGAAGGACTTTACTACGCGAATCTGCCCGATAACTTCAGCAAAGCGGCCGGACGCAATGTCGATATTCTCGTTCTTCTCGCCTTCCCAGACCTGCCATTTTTCGCTGGTTTTGCTGGTGAGCCAGAAGTAGACCGGGAAGATAATAATGAGCAGCAACCCCAGGGGCCAGTAGTAGATGGAGCTAATCACAATCACCGAGACCGTGGTGAGCACCAGGGAGATGAAGGTGTTGCTCATGGTCTTCACGAAGTTGGTGACTTCGGTGATGGAGCGGTTGAGGCGGGCGATAATGGTGCCGGTCAGCTCGGTATCGAAGTAGGACAGGGGCAGGGAGAGCAGTTTCTCGTAGTAGCGCACCGACAGGATAGTACGCATGCGCTGGCTCATCACATCACCGATATAGCCCCCGATGTTAGTGGTCAGCACGCTCACCAGCTGGGCTGCCAGGTAGGCAACCGCGAACCAGGCTATGGCTGTGCCGGTGGTGGGGGCTGAACCGTTCAGGTGCCCCACAACGGCATCGGTTGCCCCCGAAATAATGAAGGGAGCCAGCAGGGAGGTTGCGCTGGTAAGTACCGCACAGATGATGATTCCTACGAAGTAGGGCCATAGCTCTTTTGTGGCTCTAACGATTCTGGCGATGCTTTTCATGAAGGTCCCTACCTGCCGGTGTTCTTGTGGTGCCCCACTACCCTACCGCCGGCGTCCGCCCACCTGGTTGAGGGAGCGGTGTTCTTTTGCACACGCGGGTAGCACAAAGCCCCGGCGGGTGTCTTGTCCTTGGGTAAGGACGGACGCCCGCCGGGGCTTGAGTGCTTAGGGCTAGGCCGCTAGGGCTTAGGCCTTGTTCTTGGTGATGGCACCGTAGATCCAGAGGACCAGCAGGGAGCCTACAACTGCGGTGAAGAGGGTACCAATACCGACACCGCCGCTCATACCATCTGAGAGGAAGGGCAGGAAGGAACCGAGCCAGCCACCGAGCATAGCACCTACGATACCGAGCACCATGGTAACCAGGATGCCGCCGCCCTGCTTACCGGGCATAATCAGCTTTGCGATAGCACCTGCGAGGAGACCAATGATAATCCAACCGAAAATTGACATGTTTTCCTTCTTTCATAGGGTTACGGGGATGAGCCCGAATTGTTCAGTGTGCTTCTAGTTTATATCAAATTCCAAGATAAAGCTAAGCAAGCTACAAGTGTGTTGGCTTACTATCCCCCTGTGTTATACCAAAGCACCCCTACCTCACCACACAGTAAACCCCCACCGCCAACCAGCCCTACTATGGGCTGCCAGCGATGGGGGTTTACAGCGGGCGCCAGCCTACCGGCTCTTAGTGGTCGATAGCTCCTTCGGCTCCAACACCGGTAAGAGAGCGAACTTCCATCTCAGCCTGCTTGATCTCATCTTCCTTATCGCCACCGAGTGAGCCCAGGAAGCCCAGCAGGAAGGCTGCAGGAATCGCTACGATACCGGGGTTAGCCAGGGGGAACCAGGCAAAGTCAGCACCGGGAATCATAGAGGTCTCAGCACCGGACATCACCGGGGAGAAGATAATCAGGATCACCGAGATGCCCAGACCACCGTACATAGACCAGAGGGCACCGCGGGTCTTGAAGCCCTTCCAGAAGAGGGAGTAGACGATGGTGGGCAGGTTAGCCGAGGCAGCTACCGCGAAAGCCAGAGCCACCAGGAAGGCTACGTTCTGCCCCTGAGCGCCGATACCACCTGCAATGGACAGCAGGCCAATAACAACCACGGTGGTTTTTGCTACGCGGATTTCCTTGGCGGGGTCAGCGTTGCCCTTGCAGATAACGTTGGTGTAGATATCGTGGGCAAAAGAGGCGGACGCGGTGATAGCAAGACCCGCCACCACAGCCAGGATAGTTGCGAAAGCAACGGCAGCAATCACACCCATGAGCAGGGAACCACCCAGTTCAAAGGCGAGCAGAGGAGCAGCCGAGTTCACACCACCGGGAGCTGCCGTAATGGCGTCCGCACCCACCAGAGCTGCAGCGCCGAAGCCCAGCACCAGGGTGAAGAGGTAGAAGAGGCCAATCAGCACGATAGCCCAGACCACCGACTTACGCGCTTCCTTAGCTGTGGGAACGGTGTAGAAGCGCATCAGAACGTGAGGCAGGCCAGCTGCACCAAAAACCAGAGCCAGGGAGAGAGAGATAAAGTCCAGCTTGGTCAGGTCATTCAGGCCGTACTTGAGGCCGGGCTCAAGAATAGCCGGGTTACCGGAGGTTTCAACCGCCGAACCGAGCATGGCGGAGAAGTTGAAGCCGTAGATTGCCAGAATCCAGATGGTCATAATAGCGACGCCAGAGACCAGCAGAACAGCCTTGATAATTTGCACCCAGGTGGTACCCTTCATACCGCCGATCAGAACGTAGACGATCATAAGTACGCCCACGATGATGATGACCAGCGACTGGCCAGCCTTGGAGCTAATTCCCATCAGCAGGGAAACCAGGGCACCTGCACCGGCCATCTGGGCCAGCAGGTAGAAGAGGGTAACAGCCAGGGTTGAGATACAGGCAGCAATTCGGACGGGGCGCTGACGCAGACGGAAGGAGAGCACATCTGCCATGGTGAACTTACCTGTGTTACGCAGGGGCTCAGCCACCAGCAGCAGGGCTACCAGCCAGGCAACCAGGAAGCCGATGGAGTAGAGGAAGCCGTCATACCCCTGCAGGGCGATAGCACCCACAATACCGAGGAAGGAGGCTGCCGAGAGGTAGTCACCCGCGATAGCCAGACCGTTCTGGGTACCGCTAAAGGAGCGGCCACCGGCATAGTAGTCAGCTGCGGTCTTGTTGTTCTTAGAGGCGCGAAGCACCACCACCATGGTGGCCAGCACGAAGGCACCGAATACGGCCATGTTTACCCAGGGGGTACCCACGTTCTGGGTGCTAGCTTCAGCCGCGAGGAGGGTTCCTGTAGTCGTCATGAAAAGTTCACCCCTTAGTGAGCCTTGTGGGCGTAGTTGCCGGATTCAATGTCGCTGCGCAGGCTAGCTGCACGGGGGTCAAGCTTGCGGTTAGCGAAAGCTACATACCAGCCAGTGATAGTGAAGGTGGTAACGAACTGCAAGAGACCGAAGATGATGCCGATATTGACATTGCCCAGCACCTTGGTTGCCATGAAGCCGGGGGCATACACCGCCAGAATCACATACAGCAGGTACCAGACCAAGAAGGCCACGGTCATGGGGAAGACGAAAGACCTGTGGGTTGCGCGAAGCTCTTTAAACTCACCGCTATTCTGAGCTGCCTTGAAATCAACGTGCTCAGCGTCGATTAGAGGCTGGTGAGATTCTGGTGATGCGTGTGCCATCACTACCTCCTTTGTGTAACTCAACACACATTAGCGTGTAATCTACATTACATACAAGTATCTAGACTAAAAAAGGTGGACCACCCGAAATATTTCGGGTGGTCCACCTATCAAGTAGTCCTAGCTGCTGGAAGCAGCCGTATCGTTCAGATACTCAATAGCCCTGTCCAAGAAGGCATCGACCTGGGTTTCCTCATAGCTGAGGTCCCCCGTTGCCGGGCTAAAAGCAGCCGACCTAACATCGGCGGGGCCGAGGACGTCCGCCCCCTCAAGGTGGGCCAAGAGGCGCTCGCAGAGGGCATCAACTTCTTTCACGAAGTAGCCCTTGGTGAGACGCTTGGAGGGCCTACGGAAACGCTGGCCGGCGGGGCGTTCCAGGCGTCCGCGCAAAAGGTCCTCAAGTTCCTGCACAGCCTGGTCCCAGGTCCCCTGCCCGTAGCGCTGCACGTACAGGTGGCGTTCCAGCTCGCAGAAGCGGTCTTCAACCTTGTCGAGGGCAGCATCGACGTCCTGCGGGTCATAGCCCCCGCTCTCCCCCTCAAAGATGGCTTCACGCACCGTCCGGGAGGTATGTATGTCCTTGCCCAGCTCTGCGCCGGAAAGCATCAATTCATAGTCGTCGGCTAGGCGGGTGAAGAAGGAATCTACAGCAGCTACCGAGTACCCCTTCTCGTGGGAACTAACCCGGCGGAATTCACCGGAAGATTCAGCCTGATGTTTCATTGAGCCTCCAAATATCTGACAGCCCTCTGCCTCTTAGAAGAGAGCTGAGAGTACCGAGAAAATCACGTAGCCGATGGCGATAGCGAACACGATGGAATCCAGGCGGTCCATCACGCCACCGTGGCCGGGCAGAATATTCGACATATCTTTGATGCCGATTTCACGTTTGACCATGGACTCCCCCAGGTCGCCCGCTGTTGAAGCTACGACCAGGAAAATCGCCACAACCAGGCCGTACCACCAGGGGTCACCGATGAAGAGCGAACAGATGATGCCCACGATAATCGAGCCCACCATCGACCCGGCAAAGCCCTCCCAGGTTTTCTTGGGGGAGATTTTGGGGGCCATGGGGGTCTTGCCCCATTTCACGCCGGCGATGTAGCCCCAGGTGTCGTTGCCGATAGCCATGAGCAGAATCATGAGCACCTTACCGGGGCCCGATTCTTCGCGGTAGAGCAACAGGGCCAGGGAAATCATGAAAGGCACCCAGGACATCACGAAGATGGAGCCCATAATCGACATAATCATGCCGTCGCGGTGCCCTACGATACGCCAGCCAATCAGCACCAGAATCGAGGCGACCACGGTAAAAATTAGCCAGGACCCGCCCCCGTAGTAGGCGGCAAAGGGCATGACAAAGGCTGTTGCAACGGCAGGAATAACGGGGATTCCCATGCCGCGTTTCTGGTTGAGCCCGTGGCAGACCTCCCAGGTACCTACCGACACGGCAGCAGCCGCCAGGAACACAAGAATAAGAGGGACGAAAAACAAACCCACCGCCAGCAACGCGCCCAGCACGAGGCCGACGGTGATGGCGGCGGGTAGGTTCCTGCCGGCTTTAGAGGCCTGGGGCGGCTGTTCTTGAGATTGAACAGTCATTCGGATTTAGACCTCGAGCAGTTCAGCTTCCTTGGACTTCAGCAGCGCATCAACGGTGTCGATGTGCTTCTTAGTCAGGGCGTCGAGTTCCTTTTCACCGCGTGCGCCCTCGTCCTCACCGATTTCGCCGTCCTTGACCAGCTTGTCGAGAGCGGTCTTGGCGTGGCGGCGGGTGTTGCGCACAGCAACGCGGCCTTCTTCGGCCTTGTGGCCTGCCATCTTGATGTATTCCTTGCGGCGCTCTTCGGTCATTTCGGGCATGACAACGCGCACGACGTTGCCGTCGTTGGCGGGGTTAGCACCGAGGTCGGAGTCGCGGATTGCCTTTTCAATGGCACCCAGGGCGCTCTTGTCGTAGGGGGTAATCAGGACGGTGCGAGCTTCGGGGGTCTGGAAGGACGCCAGCTGCTGCAGGGGGGTGGGTGCACCGTAGTAGTCTGCGGTGAGGTTTGCGAAGAGGGCGGGGTTGGCGCGTCCGGTGCGGATTGAGGCAAATTCGTTCTTGAGGGCCTCGACGGACTTGTCCATCTTTTCGCCGGCTTCGAGCAGGGTTTCTTCAACCATCTGTTGTTAGTCCTTTAGGGTTGTGCCCGTCAGTGGGCGCTGTATAGGTAGTCTCTATCTAGTCTAGTGGTCTTGGAGCCTTTAGGCAGTGACCAGAGTGCCGATCTCTTCACCTAAAATTGCGCGAGCCACATTTCCCTCTCCCTGCATACCGAAGACGCGCATGGTGACGTTGTTGTCCTTGCAGAGGGAGAAGGCGGTCTGGTCCATGACGCGGATGTTGCGCTTGAGGGCCTCGTCGTAGGTGAGCTTGTAGAGGCGCTCGGCGTTGGGGTCCTTGTTGGGGTCGGCGGTGTAGATGCCGTCCACGCCGTTCTTGGCGACGAGGACCTCGTCAGCGTGGATTTCGAGGGCGCGCTGGGCTGAGACGGTATCGGTGGAGAAGTAGGGCAGACCTGCGCCAGCACCAAAGATGACGACGCGGTCTTTTTGCATGTGGCGGATAGCGCGGCGGGGGATGTAGTTTTCTGCGACCTGCTGCATGGAGATGGCAGACTGAACGCGGGTGTCGATGCCGGCCTGCTCAAGGAAGTCCTGCAGGGCAAGAGAGTTCATGACGGTGCCGAGCATGCCGATATTGTCGGCGCGGGAACGGTCCATGCCGGCCTCTGAGAGCTCTGCGCCGCGGAAGAAGTTGCCGCCACCAACAACGACTGCGACTTCGACTCGACCGATGGTCGAGGCGATCTGTTCTGCGATGCCGCGGACGACCTCGGTGGAGATACCAACTTCACCGCCGCCGAAGACCTCGCCGGAGAGCTTGAGTAGGACGCGGCGGCGGCCGGTATCGTCGCGGTGGATGGTTTGGGTTGACTCTGCCATGGTGGCCCTCCTGAAAAAGGTCAAAAATTTTTTGCGGCATCCCTTGCGCGCTTTGTTTCTAGCATACGGCAAAGGGGAGCCCCTGTGCGGGGCTCCCCTGAGCTATGAGCTTTTTTGGTGCTCAATCACACCTGACGAGTATTAGGCGCCGACGCGGAAACGCTCGAAAGCGGTTGCGGTTGCACCGTTCTCCTCGAGAACTGCAGCTACAGACTTTGAGGAGTCCTTAGCGAAGTCCTGGTCGAGCAGGGTGTTTTCCTTGTAGAAAGCCTTGAGCTTACCTTCAACGATCTTGGGGATGATCTGCTCGGGCTTGCCTTCGCCGCGTGCGGTTTCTTCAGCAACGCGCTTCTCGGCCTCGATGTCCTCAGCTGAGATGGAGTCTGAGTTGAGGTACTTGGGGCTCATTGCAGCGATGTGAACGGCTACGTCGTGAGCAACTTCCTCGGTGTTCTCGCCAGCTACTGCGAGCAGAACGCCAACCTGTGCGGGCAGGTCCTTGGAGGTCTTGTGCAGGTAAACTGCAACGTTCTCGCCCTCAACGCGAGCTACGCGGCGAACAACGATCTTTTCGCCGAGCAGGGCGCCTGCTTCGGTGGTGAGCTCGTCGACGGTCTTACCTTCGTAAGAAGCTGCCTTGAGTTCTTCCAGGGTGGAAGCGTTAGCGGCAACTGCTGCTTCGAGAACGTCGTTACCGAACTTGATGAAGGGCTCGGACTTAGCAACGAAGTCGGTTTCTGAGTTAACTTCAATCATGAAGCCGACGCCGTTTTCTACGCGGGCAGCAACGAGGCCTTCTGCGGTTGCACGGCCTTCGCGCTTGGTGACGCCCTTGAGGCCCTTAACGCGGATGATTTCCATTGCCTTCTGCTGGTCGCCGTTGGCCTCGTCGAGGGCCTTCTTGACGTCGAGCATGCCTGCGCCGGTCTTTTCGCGCAGAGCCTTGATGTCGGCTGCGGTGTAGTTCGCCATGGTGAACTCCTTATATTTTGAACAGATTAGGGAAATCTATTGGGTTCCTGCCGGTATCTTCGGCAGAAGAGGTGAGAACGGCACCCACCGAATGTGGGCGGGTGCCGTTTCTCTTATGAGGCTTTACTTAGCTTCTTCAGCGGGTGCTTCTGCCTTGGCAGCTTCGTGCTGCTCGAGCAGTTCGCGCTCCCATTCAGCCATGGGCTCTTCGGAAGCGTTAGCTGACTTGCCGGCCTTCTTGTTTTCGCGTTCCAGCAGACCTTCGGCAACTGCGTCCGCGATGACGCGGGTGAGCAGGTTGACGGAGCGGATTGCGTCGTCGTTGCCGGGGATGGGGAAGGAAACCTCGTCGGGGTCGCAGTTGGTGTCGAGGATAGCAACTACGGGGATACCCAGCTTCTGAGCTTCGTCAACAGCCAGGTGTTCCTTCTTGGTGTCAACAACCCAGATCAGTGAGGGGGCCTTGGTGAGGTTGCGGATACCACCGAGGGTCTTCTCGAGCTTCTCGTGCTCGCGACGCAGAAGCAGCAGTTCCTTCTTGGTGAACTGTGAGCCTGCGACGTCGTCGAAGTCGATCTGCTCGAGTTCCTTCATGCGCTCGATGCGCTTTGAAACGGTGGCGAAGTTGGTGAGCATACCACCGAGCCAGCGGTGGTTAACGTAGGGCATGTTCACGCGGGTAGCCTGCTCAGCGATGGCTTCCTGAGCCTGCTTCTTGGTACCAACGAACAGAACGGTGCCGCCGTGAGCAACGGTTGCCTTAACAGCTTCGTAAGCCTGGTCGATGAAGGCCAGTGACTGCTGCAGGTCGATGATGTAGATACCGTTGCGCTCGGTGAGGATGAAGCGCTTCATCTTGGGGTTCCAGCGGCGGGTCTGGTGACCGAAGTGGACACCTGAATCGAGAAGCTGGCGCATAGTTACGACGGGCATGTCGTCTCCTTATGTATGAGGGGTGCCGGGCGGGCCCCTGATTCCAGGCTAGCTCCGCTCCGCGCATAGTAGTTATCGGTTTACATGTGGAGCCTGTGGGCGTGAGCCCGCTCCCCTGGTAACGCTCAGACTTTTTCGTTGGAGTGACGAAGCTGTCTCAGACCTTCACCGGCATGTGCCGGACCGAAAGTTCCTTATCAACTAGAGGCTAGTTGCTTCGCGTTACGCGACGTCAGACCCTGGGTGAAGCTCGCATGAACGGTTTACTCAGGAGGGGTCTCTATGTAAAGGGATTCCCCTTGCCCTAGCTCTACCCGTTTTTGGGCAGGCACAGGGGCAAACTGCAATCAACAACTATACCGCATATTTTGGTTTTAATCAGCGGGTTTTCAGCTCTTGTGGTGGCAGGTTTCCAGTGGTAAAGATAGTCGCAACCGACGGTTGACGCTGCCAGGGGTAAGGGGCGGGAATCAACCGGGAGGTTTTTGCTATGTCTGCTCTTGGATCGCCCTCGAGAGCTTGTATGAGGGTACTGAGGGTCTGCTTGTGCGCCCTGTTCTTGGTGGGTGCTGTGGCGCCTGCTGCCGTTGAGGGACGGACGCCGCCCTGGCAGGCTCCGGTGGAGGGCCAGCTTGAGGTGCTGCGAGGCTTTGAGAAACCCGCTGCCCGCTGGTCTGCCGGGCACCGCGGGGTTGATCTGGCGCTGGGGCCAGGCGGGGGCGTCCTTGCTCCTTATGAGGGTGAGGTGGTTTTTGTCGGCACCGTGGTGGATCGGCAGGTACTCACCCTTGAGCACCCGGACGGGCGGCGGTCGTCCTTCGAGCCGGTGAGCGAGCCGCTCCCTGTCGGCACCCGAGTGCAGGCGGGTGACGTCATCGCTCAGCTAGATTCTGATATTCAGCACTGTGCCCCCAACTTTTGCCTGCACTGGGGAGTACGAGAACCAGCTCCTGGCTCTGAAACAGCACGCAGGGGGCTCGATTACACGAACCCCCTGCTACTTCTAGGGCTTGAAAGCCCTAGCGTGTTACTACCTATCGGCGATGATTTTGCGGCCTAGCGGACTCGTTGCACCCCATCAGTCTCAGTCCACCGCAGTTCAGCGCCGCTAGAGAATCTCAGGGTCACGCTACCGTCTGCCTGAGCAGTCTCATCAGTTGTAGGGAAACCCAGAGTGCTGGTATAGCCGTTATTAACCCAATACCAATAAAGCGCACCATTAGCAGCAACCTTACGAGTACCCGTAGCCGGTGACCAAATCAACCTAGTCTCCCAACCATTCTGCGCCCTAAACACCTGCTGCGCTCCCCCAGGAACAGCCTGTTCATCCGTTAGAGGGAACCCCAGAGTGGTAGCATGCCCTAAATCTACCCAGCGGCTAAAGATAGCACCCTTTCCGTTCATCGTCCGTGTTCCGGTAGTAGGCGACCAGTAGAAACGAGTTTCTTTCCCGTTGAGGCGGAACGTCTGACGCGCCCCATACGCGTAAGCGCTCTCATCCTCACTGGGGAAACCGTAGGTGCCAGTGCCCCCCTCGCGAGTAAAACGTCCACCGATACCACCGGCCTCCCACACCACATGGGTACGATGATGCTCAGGAGTCCAATAAAAAGCAAACCGACGCCCATCAGCAAGGGCAAACTTCTGCATGGCTCCGCCAGCAATAGCAGTCTCAGCAAAAACCGGGTACCCGTACCCGTTCTCATAACCGCCAGCCCGGTATTTCGCACCAATACCACCTGAGAAGTAAACAGGGTAGGCCCCGGTGCGTGGGGTCCAGTAGATGGTGTAGTTTTTTGCGAAAGCCTGGCCTACGCCACCATCACGCAGGGGAAATTCAGCACTGGTAGGCGTTCCAAAAGTGGCAGCTGCTCCGTGGGCGTAGTAGTAGGCACCAATAGCACCAACCAGCGGGAAACCTCGGGTGTCAGCGACAGCTGCAACTGCGCGAGGAGCGTTAACAAACCGGTAGCCGTTGACGTTAGAGCCGGTGTTCTTAAGAATGGCGCGAATCTGCTCCACTGTAATACTGGGGTTACGCTCCTTCATCATGGCGATAATGCCGCTCACGTGAGGGGCAGCCATAGAGGTGCCGTTGAGCGGACCGTAGCCGGGCCCAGCCTGTGTATAGGCACCGGTGTTGACGGTTGACCATACGTCGGAGCCGACTGCACCACCGGGAGCCAGCACATCAAGCATGGGCCCCCAGTTGGAATAAGCGGTCATAACGTTGCCGTTGGCGGTTGCCCCAACCACGATAGCTCCCAGACAGTTAGCCGGTGAGGTACCAACTGCGTTTGCACCAAAGTTACCTGCCGCCGCAACTACCGGAACGTTCCGTGCATGAGCTGCATTGATGGCGTCCTGCAGGACCCTGGGGCAGGTTGCCGAGTAGAAGCCTTCGGAGTAGTTAACGACGTGAGCTGGTGTGGGGTTGGCAGGAGCACCGGGGACGGGCACACCTGCACTCCAGGCAATACCGGCGGCCTGGTCAGAGGTGTAGGCCCGGCCATTGACACCCATAATGCGGGAATGTTGGATGCGGGCGTTGGGGGCAACACCGGCTACCCCAGCCCCATTATCGGTTGCGGCTGCGGCAATGCCGGCCACATGGGTTCCATGCCACATGGAACGGGGGACCTGCGGGCCCCAGTCGCCCTCATCATTGGGGTTAGGGTCCCAGCCATTGCCGTCCCGGCTCTGATCAGCTGATACAAAGTCGTAGCCGGGCAAAGTCTTTGCAGCTAGCTCAGGGTGCCAGGTCTGACCGGTATCAGCGATACCGATGACGATGCCCTCACCGGTAGCGTACCGCCAGGCGCCGGGCGCGTCGATAGCTCGCATATTCCACTGGCGGCTAGCAAAGTAGGGGTCGTTAGGCGGGTTACGGGAAGTGGCTGCCTGGCCGGTTGTGATGATGAGGTCAGGTTCAGCATATTCAACATCTGGTTGAGCTTCGAGTAAGTCAACAACCTGAGCCTGCTCAACCGGGTCAATCATCTCCTGAAGATCTACAACCTGAGCCTGCTCAACTGTCTCATGGGAGACCTCTGCGGTGTCTACGGCCGCAGTGGCATCAGCGACCTCATTCAGAATCTGGGCCTGTTCGTGACCGTCTACCCCGTCCTTAAATTTCACCACCAGACGGTCGGTATCTGGCTCAGCTGTCGGCTGGTAGCGGGTGGTCATCTCACCTGCTGGGCCAGCGGACGGGCCACCGCTGACCTGCCCCTGGAATGCGGTGTCGCCACCTGCACCCTGAGGCGGGGCTGCCTGGGCCACAGTGGGTTGGGTCGCGAATAAAAAACCCGCTGCAAGCACCAAGGAACAGGTGCCTGCAACGGACTGCAAAAATGGCGAACGGGCCATAACTACTCCCTCAAATGTGTGTGTTTCTACACAGCATACGGTATGAGGAAGTAGTTAAGGGGCTCCACTATGAACGCGCGTATGCTACCGGAGTAACAATGCCGGTCTCAGCTGACCAG
The DNA here is from genome assembly GCF_928392795.1 of Rothia nasimurium. Lineage (GTDB taxonomy): Bacteria > Actinomycetota > Actinomycetes > Actinomycetales > Micrococcaceae > Rothia > Rothia nasimurium_F. Next base: position 146,166 of record NZ_CAKMTJ010000003.1, on the reverse strand, counting down.
ACCAGCAGGGTCTCAGTGCCATCAGCGGCACGGAAGAGCTGCTGGGCACCACCTTCAATGCTGTATTCATTAGCTACCGGCTCGCCAAAGGCATCGGCACCACCCTGAGCGTAGTAGTAGGCGCCAATACCGCCGATAAGCTTGGGTTCAACCTTGTCGAGGGCCTCTTCCAGAATCACGGGGAAGTCGTAGTTGTGGTGCTGGATGCCAGGTAGCACGGTGAAGTCTACGTTGTTGAAACCGGCAGCTGCGTAGACGTTGTAGCCGTTTTCTGCTGCCCCGTAGGCTGACCAGGCAATCGGCCAGGTTGCGCCCATGCCGTCCTCAGAACCGATATACCACTGCAAGGAGAAGTCCTGGGCGGTCTCTGAGGGTAGGGTCTGCATGCCGTTACTGTTACCGCCACCGACCATCACGGAGCCGCCGCCGGTGCGCCAGGTGTCCTGGCTGTCAGCCAGCAGTTCAAAGCCGGTGATTTCAGCGCCGCCGGAGTGGCCGATGGTCCAGACGTTGGAGGAATCCAGGCCTGCTTCAGCAATGAAAGAGCTAGCGAAAGAGCGGAACCAATCGCCGTTAGCGTCCATGGACTGCCACCAGGTGATGCCGTTGCCGCTTGCGTCCTTATCGGGTGAAATCACGGGCACGAAAATCATGTTGCGCTCGTTAGCGACTTCGGCCATGCCGAGCAGCTGAGAGTTGTTGGGGGAATGTACCTTGGACTGGTTGGTGAACCAGTAGTCTCCGTCGAGGTAGAAGACAACGCCTACGGGCTGGGCCCAGTCGATGTTCTCTGCGTAGACGTGGTAGTTGGAGCTCACACCAGCTTCTGAGGTGTAGGTCGCGAACTGGGTGGTGTTAGTGGTTGCCTGAGCACTGGTAGTACCAGCAGCGAGCAGGGAGCTAGCCAGCAGACCGGTGGCAAGGACGGGTGCGGCGGCGCGCTTGAGGGAAAAAGACATAGTTTCCTCTGATGTAGATGGGATGCGAGTGATAGAAAGTGAAAACTTTCCTCAGCAAATGTAGCACCCGGCCGGTAAGAGCGCGAGAACTGCGTGAGAATAGCCGGTGAACGGGGCGTGTCGTCCACGCTTTGAAAAGGTGGTGTGAGGGAGAAGGAGTGAGGACGCCCCAGCTCAGCTCTAGAAGGAGCTGACGGCTCCGAGCCGGGTAGCAAAAAGCCCTTCCTTTCTGTTGGAAGAAAGGAAGGGCTTGTTCTGTAGGGCCTGCGGGGCTTGAACCCGCGACCAAGGGAATAGAGATATAGGGTTTTAGCAAGATTCATCTACATTTACCAATATCGCTATGACTAGTGTAAATACCCTATTTTTACCGCTTCATCATTCGCCTAGATTTGCCAACATAGCTCTGTTTTCGTTGGGTTTTCGTTGGGTAAATCGGCCCCACCTCTCAGCCGCAGCAGGCCCCCGAGGCTAGCAGAGGGCGAGGGGCTCTACTTATTTTCGGGATCAAGAAAAAAGTATTTCCACGGGGCTCCATGGGGTCAAGGGGCTCCATAGGGTCACCCCTGGCTAAAGAGGGGTCGCCATGGGGTAGGTCGTGAGAGGCGAATCCCCATGGGGTACGCACTTTCGCGCACCCTTGTTGAGCGGCGGGGCAGGGCCTGCTGCTCCGCCTTTTTCGCCGTCTGGTGAAATAGCACGTCAAAGTGGGTTCCCCTGGGGCATACGGGTGCGTGAAAAGGGGGTCAGTGGAGCTTATACCCTTGCCTGTTTTATGGGCAGGTGCGGGTGTGTCTTAGGCGTATGCACAATCTGCATGCCCTTGTTGGCGGTGCCGCCATTATCGGCGCAACTAGGCAAGATGGGGGCGTATGTCTCTCGTCCCTTGTTTGCCCTCTGGGGTGTAGGGTGGTTCCTTTTTCCCAGCGCCGGGAATATGGGTGTGACTAGGTGCGGTGAGGGGGTGAGTTTCAGTTACCCCCTTTTGCTGGTGGGCTTGTAACCCGTACGCGCTGCGGCTTGCTATGTACGGGCGGTAAGACCTGTTGCCGGTGGGGGGGCTACCCCCTGCCCCTGGTGTCAGGGTTCAAAACCTGCGGGTTGCCGGTTTCGAGGTGCTGGCCGAGGACTAGGGTGGTGTCGGGATTGCCGACATCATAGACCCCACTCAGAAACAGGGCTAGGTGGCCTCGGGATTGCCGAGGGTATCACTCATTCAAGGAGTAGGGGCGGTGTACTGACTCCCGGTGCTGGGTTAGTGGTGGGTGGTTGATTAACCTATCGGCGGTCTGTATCGTTGCAGTTACAACGGGCTGGTTACCAGAACGTTGCCAGCATAGGCCCCCGCTTTTTGGGGGTCTTTTTGTTTGCCCTGAAACTACCCTCAACTGGGCTGGGCTGGGCTAGTGGTGGGGGCGCTCGCCGCCTGTGCGCTGGCTCCCGGCTCCCGGTGCTGCGTGCTCTTCTGCGGGGCTGGAATAGGCTGGGCGGCTTATTCCCCGTAGGTGCTGTGTTTGGGGCTGTGGGCGTTAATTCTGGCTCGTAGGCGGGGCGCTGGGGCTGGTGATGTGAGACTGTGAGACGCGTTAGAAACACCTGTGAGGGAATGTCACTATACCCGTAGGGGGTGACAGGTGGGGGAGGGGGGTGCCCCCCCGGGGTAGGGTTAGGCGCTGGTGTCGCTGTGTTGCTGCTGGCAGAAGATGGAGCAGAACGGGCCAGGGCTATTCTCTGGTACGAGATCAGCACAGACCGGGCAGGCTTCAACGCCGGTGGCAGCAGGCTGCGCCGCTTCTGGCTGACCCTGGGCTAGTACGGCTCTTATCTGTCCCAGGGTGGCGGGTGTGTGGCGGGGTGCGTAGTGGGGTTGGGCGCTCCATAAGAGGGCGGCGGCTTCGAGGTGCTGCGCACGTTCTAGGTGGGCTGCTGCTGACTCCCAGATATGGGCCTTGATAGAAGCCAGAGCCTCTAGGGCAGTGCGGGCAGCTGCGGCACGGTAGGCAGGGTGGGCGCTGGTGGCGTAGCCGGTCAGGGCGGTAGCGAGGTGGGTTAGTTCGGTATCGGTCAGAGCCGGGGCCGGTGGGGTCTGCTGGCTGGTGGTGCTCATAGTTCCCAGATTAACAGGGGTGGGCGGTGTTGTGTTCCGGTCATGGCACCAAAAAGCCCCCCACGAATGGGGGGCTAATCGCGAAACATCTATATGAAGAAAGGAGGACGGCAGCCCACTGAAGCCGAATGATTTAGGCTACCGTCACCACCTCAATTTTAACACCGGCCCCCGCTAATTAACAGGGGCCAGTGCCTCGGCTTACTTCTTCTTGTTCAGCCAATACTCATACACGGGAATGTCTTCCTGTGCCTCGTCTCCGAGCTTCTGCAGCATGGCCTCGTATGCCTTGTGTTCGGCTTCAAATTCTTTGGGGCTCTTCCAATAGAGCTCAACCATTCCGCCGGGCTTTGGGCGTTCTCCCATTGCATCGCGCACCTTAGCCCAGGGTTCGCGGGGGTCTCCCATAAGGGTCGGTGCCGAATATCCTGCATGCATTGCCCCACGGGTAATAGGGTGGCAGTACTTCGGGATCTTGTAGCCTGCGAGGGTTCGGGCCAGGTCGTATAGCTCGTATGCGACTTCTGCGGGTTCTGTTAGGTCAGTAGGTTTAGCGTCCTTGTCCTCATGCCAGGTTGCGCTCTTGCCTTCTACCTTTTTGTTGAAGCCGAGACGGGCGGCCTCAAAGTTAGCTTCGATGTAGTCGCATAGGGTCTTGGTATCTTCTGCCCGTACGACGTCTCGGGCTTGGGCCGTGACCCTACGTATGGCTTCTACTTCTGCGCTTTCCATTCTTACGCGGTCGAGGGCGATTTCTCGAATGTGTTCTACAGCCTCGGCCGGGTTGCCTGCTAGAACGGCGTCGAGGGCATTCTTAGCGGGGTCGGAACGAACATGCAGCTTTGAGAGGGTTTGCTCTAGTTGGGCGTTTTTCAGAGTAGGCATGCTGAGATCTGCAAGGGTGGCGATGTTGCGCGCCATTTTGAGGACTTGGCTGTACTGCAGGTCGCTGATGTTGGAGGTATCGATTTTCATAGGGGTTTCTCCTTATGGTTGGTGTCCGTTGTGTCCGGAATGTCCTTTTGCCTAGTCACAACGGGGTAATTTGGGTTAGATGATTCCGTACAAGGTGTACGGTTGTACGGTTCCTTTTCTGGTTCCGTACATTCCGTACACTTCGTACACCTAGTTACAGCTCATCGAGCAAGCCAGGTTCAGGCAGGGCCGCATACTTACCTCGCTCTGTTTTCTGGATCCGGCCCATCTCATGCAGACGGCGGATATAAGTCCCCACCTTTTCAGGGTCTTCTCCCAAAGCAACGGCAATATCTTTCGGGCGGTGAGGCTCGGGGTACTTGTTGAAGTGCTCCAAGATCCTTGTTTGCAGATCTCCAAGAACCCCCATTTGCTCACTCTCTCGGGCAGCTGCAGCAGCTTCTTTCAGGTCGTTACCCACAAGGCTCCACGCCCCGTTTTCAAAGCTGATTGCATACTCCCCCTCGGGAATTTCACGACTCGTCACCTGCAAGCGAGCCTGCCCCTTGCCACGGTCACGGCTAATCATGAGCGTTGAGTCAGCAGCACCGGCAAGGCCCTGCGTCCCACTGATAGCCCCGAGAAAGTCGCCGTCACTGCCTCGCTTATTGGTGTGGTGCACGATGATTAGCGACGAACCGGGGTAATCGTCTACGTGCCGTTTCAACCGGGCAAGGTCGTTATAGTCCTTGCCGTAGGCGTCATTCCCGGTATGCACCCCACGGGCACGCCCGAGGGTATCGACGATGATTAGAGGCTTCTGGGCCCCTCGCTCTGCGAGGTACGCCCGGATTGCTTTATCAACGCTCGAAAAGGTCATGTCTACCAGAAATGTAAGGCTGTAGAAGTCATCGCTGGGCTCAGAGACTCCAATCATTTTCAGGCGATCTTGCAAACGGCGCGGCCCATCTTCAAGAGCCAGATAGAACACCGGGCGCTGCTCAACCTTGATTGACCCGAGGGCGTACCCTCCCGTTACGCAGGCAACAGCAAGGCCCAGCACAAACCACGACTTACCGATTTTGGGTGACGCTACCAGCAGCGTTAAGCCCTCGGGCACCAGACCCGGCACCGTGAACTCAATGGGTGGGTAGTTCGTTGAGAGCACCGTGTGAGCTGAAAAGGCGAAGTCGAGAGGGTGAGGCGCTGTTGCCGGATTAGGTTGGTTCAAGAAGCAACACCTCTCACATAGTCAAGGTCTTCGTTGGTGAGCAGACGAGGGGCGTCGATACGCTCAGTGAACGGTACACGCTCGGCCAGAGTCTTCCCGAAGCGGGTTAGCTGGGCGATGTACCCCTGTAGGTTCAAGTCCCAGTGCAGGCGCTCTTGTTGCCGCCCAACCGCGCACCCGGCCACATAACCGGCCTCGAAGCTCTCCAGGTCAGTTGCTTCTGCTCGGGCCTGCAGAGCTAGCCCTAGTGCTGTGTCGAACTCTTGCAGCTCATGGGGCTGGAAGATGTGCTTAGGCATGGGTGGCACCCCCTGAGACGAGGGTATGGACGATAACGCTACAGATTTCGCAGGTAGGCATTGCCCACAGGCGGCGGATAGCGTCGGGTGTGCTGGTGTCGCTGGGCTCGTCGGGCCAGGTGTACCCGCACAGTGCCACGATCTCCCCTAACCCGTTACGGTATTGTGCGGGGTCGAGTAGGTGCTTGTAGTCCTGCTGAGTTAGGGTGCGGTGGGTCATTGCTTGCCCCCTGTGCTTCGGGCGTATTCAACGAATGCCTGCAGCTTGTCGGTGTTGCGGGTCGCTTGTTCGAGCATGTACTCAAGCCCGGCTCTTGCAATAAAGGGTTCTGGGCCGCGTCCGCTGTTCATGACCCGTGCCCACTCGTTTGCGATGAAAATAGCTTGCGTGCCGAAGACGTCGCTAATTCCGTAGTGGTCGCACATGGCCTCGATATGCGCTTGCAACTCTGCCATAAGTTCAATCTCGCTCTGGGGCATTAGCGTGCCGCCTGTTCTGCGAGGGTGAGCTGTTCGGTTTCGCGTTCTGCCCACCAGTTCAGCAGGCGGGTTAGAAGCGCTCGGACTTCTTGCTTGCTAGCCGCTTCGAGACAGATTTCGATGTGATAGGCAGAGTCTTTGAGGGGGTTGATGGGGTCGAGAAATGCCTCGAAGTAGTACTCGTCGCCGCCATCTTCAACGGCCCCTGAGTAGTGGCCTACTGCTGTTGTGGGCCGGGTGGGGTCGGGAACGTAGGTGTAGCCGGTTGGGGGTACGAGGTCTTTGATGTTCTGCAGGCTGAGAAAGGTAGCCTCGGCTTCGGTAATACTGGTATTTTGGGTCATAACTGAACCCTCCTTACTTCGGTAGTGCTATGCCTTTTGGGGCGTAGCGGGTTTGGTTTCTTCGAGGGCGAGTGCAGCAACCTGGTTTGGCGATTTGGTGCTGTGCTCGTCCTTTTTTGCAGGCTCTTCGAGCCGCTCGTTCGTCAGCTGGGGGCTCGGGGTTCTTTTCATCGAGTCACCATGTGGTCTTGCTCGTATGCCTGCACGTCCTCCAGGTAGTACCGAACGAAACGCCCAACCTTGAAATAGCGGGGTATATCGCCTTTCATGCGGCGGGTTCGTATGGTCTGGACGGCCATATTCCACCGTTTCGCAAGAGCTGGATCATCGAGAATTACAGATCTTGCTTGACTCGTTTCCTCCAAGAGAGCGGAATAGGTGGGGTTAGACTCCAACATATCAATACCTCATTTCAATGATTTTCATACATGGTTTTCATGTCATGAACTATCTAAACACACCCACCAGAAACATGCAAGTGATGTTTTGAAAACTATCGAAACGATGTAAAGTCGAGGTATGAACCAAATATCAGACGACCAAATAGGCCAAAATCTCCGGCATTTTCGCGACGGCATGAAGCAAGCAGACCTAGCAGACAAAATGAGGGAGCGAGGGTTTACATGGTCACAGAACACCGTCTATCAGGTAGAGAGCGGCAGCAGGCCAATACGTCTCACTGAGGCACAGGCACTTAGCATTATCTTGGGCTTCCCTCTTGACGCATTGTTCGTCGCGCCAATAGATAATGAGCTAGAAAAAGTAGTTGAAACCCAGATCGAAGAACTAGAAGAAGTCTGGAATCACTACGTAAAAGCGATTCGCCTATTGCGATCCGCCTGCCATAGTTTTTTTGAGCAAGAACCAGCTGGGTTGTCCGAGGCTGAGTCTGAGGAACTCAGAATAATCAAGCGTGCAAAACAGGACGAGTGGGTACGCTTCAACTTCTGGCAGGGGTTCACAGAGGTACTTGTTAAGGACGCCTTAGTTCGTCATGGCTTCGAATGGGAACCCCTCGAATATTACAACTTCGAAGAGGACGCAACGAACGAATTTGGAGTTGATAGAGCAGTCGGCTTCAAGATTGCAGAAGACCTATTCAAGATTAACGAGCGTAAAGAAATGGAAGAGGCCATAAAGAACTTCGACCCCTCTACAATCGATTGGTTTTCACCACAACAGAATGCAGAAGATAAGTAGAGAGACATAGACCCTATGCCCCGCCCTCGTTTGTCGCCGGGTACTTACGGCAACATCTACAGCACCCAAAACCCCAACGGCACCTGGACAGCCAAAGCCCGCTTTCGTGACCTCGACGGCAAAACCCGCCTCATCGAGCGCACCGCCCCCAGCAAGGCAAAGGCCGAACTGAGACTCAAGGAGCACCTCACAGAGCGGGCCCACCAACACCAGAGCAGCGAACTCAAAGGCACCTCCCCCGTCTCAGTGCTGGCCGCCCAATGGTGGGAGCACTACGAAGAGCAAGGCAAGGGGGCCGTGCAGACCGTCCGCATGTACCAGGACGCCCTACGCCTGCACCTACTCCCCCGCCTCGGTGAGCTCACACTCAACGAATGCACACCCGGGCGTCTCACCCTGCACATGAAAGGTATAGCTACTGACCACGGCTACGCCTCAGCAAAGCGGGCGAAGTCTGTTCTCTCAAACATGTTCAAGTTCGCCGTGAGTCGGGACGCAGTGACCCGCAACCCGGTGCGAGATGTGCAGCTCCCCGCCCAGCCTAAGAGCCAGGTAAAGGCCCTCTCGTACTTCGAGGCGGTCAAGCTCAGAGAGCAGCTTACAGACGATGTGCGGGCCGTCCTGGACGTCCTGCTGGGTACAGGGTGCCGAATTGGTGAAGTCTTGGCCCTGCGCTGGGAAGACCTGGATCTAAGGCCGGGACGTTCTAGCGTCTCAATCAACGGCACCCTAGTGCATGACGAGAACGGCAAGCTCGTTAGGCAGTCTCACCCGAAGTCTAAGACTTCCGAGCAGCACCTCTTTTTGCCTGAGTTTGTTGCTGAAATGCTGCGTGACCGCAAAGAGAACCACTTGCCCCCGCACGCCCGCACGACGGCGTGGGCGGTGCCCTCTGCCTACGTATTCCCCTCGACTATCGGCACGGCGTGGGAGCCGAATAACTTCCGCAAGAAGTGGCGGGCACAGGTGGCTGCTGCTGGTTTCCCTGGCTTGAAGCCGCATGAGATCAGAAAGACGGTTGCAACCTATCTAGCGAACGCAGAGGGAATTAGCGCGGCGTCCTTGCAGCTGGGCCATTCGAGCGAGGCTATTACAGAGCAGCACTATGTTGCACGTAGTCGTTTCGCTCCGGATATGTCAGGGCTGTTGCAGGCGTTCGGCAACCCTGCTGTGGGGGTCTAGCGTTTTTGAAACCGTTGGGTATTCGTTGGGTGAGCCGTTTTTCTACCCGATAAAAAGAACCCCGCTTGACCTGTTTTACCAAGTCAAGCGGGGTTTTTTGGTAGGGCCTGCGGGGCTTGAACCCGCGACCAAGGGATTATGAGTCCCCTGCTCTGACCAGCTGAGCTAAGGCCCCACAGCGCCAGGTTCTAGCGAACTGGCACTGCCTCTAAGAATACCGAAAAGTCAGGCAGAGACCAAAAACAGCAAGTCACGGTTCGCGAGAGCCTTAGCGGACTCGTTTCACCCCACCAGCCTCAGTCCACCGCAGTTCAGCACCGCTAGAGAATCTCAGGGTCACGCTACCGTCTGCCTGAGCAGTCTCATCAGTTACAGGGAAACCCAAGGTACTTGTATAGCCGTTATTAACCCAATACCAATAAAGCGCACCATGAGCAGCCACCTTACGAGTACCCGTAGCCGGTGACCAAACCAACCTAGTCTCCCAACCATTCTGCGCCCTAAACACCTGCTGCGCTCCCCCAGGAATAGCCTCTTCGTCAGTAATCGGGAAGCCCAGAGTAGTAGCATGCCCCAAACCTACCCAGCGGCTAAAAATAGCACCCTTGCCGTTCATCGTCCGCGTTCCGGTAGCAGGTGACCAGTAGAAACGAGTTTCTTTCCCGTTGAGGCGGAACGTCTGACGCGCCCCATAAGCATAGGCGGTCTCGTCCTCACTGGGGAAACCATAAGTACCAGTACCACCCTCTCGAGTAAAACGTCCACCGATACCACCGGCCTCCCACACCACATGAGTACGATGATGCTCAGGAGTCCAATAGAAAGCGAACCGACGCCCATCAGCAAGAGCAAACTTCTGCATCGCACCACCGGTGATAGCAGTCTCAGCAAAAACCGGGTACCCATACCCGTTCTCATAACCACCAGCACGGTACCTTGCACCAATACCACCTGAGAAATAAACGGGGTAGGCCCCGGTCCGCGGGGTCCAGTAGATAGTGTAGTTTTTTGCAAAAGTCTGGCCTACACCACCATCGCGCAAACGGAATTCAGCGCTTGTGGGTGCCCCAAAAGTACCGGCTGCTCCGTGGGCGTAATAGTAGGCACCGATAGCGCCGATGAGAGCGTACGGGGAACTTGCAGGACGCTGGGGAAGAGCGTTATCAAGAATGGATGCGAAGTTATAGTTGTAGTGGGTAGTACCTGGCAAAATTGTGAGCTGTGCGTTATTGAAGCCAGCTGATTTATACACGCGATGCCCGTCCTGAGCAGCACCTAAAGCTGACCAGGTTGCTGGCCAGGTAACGCCTTTGCCATCTAGCTCGCCCACGTACCATCGAAGTGAAAAGTTCTTTGCCCCGGAGGAAGGCCACGTCTGCATACCGTTGCTGTTACCGCCACCGACCATGATGGATCCGCCACCGCTACGCCATGAATCTTGCCGGTCCGCTAATAGTTCAAAACCGGTGATTTCGGCGCCACCTGAATAGCCAATAGTCCAGACATTAGACCGGTCAATACCGGCTGACTCGATAAAGTTCTTGGCGAAAGCACGGAACCAGTCACCGTTGTAGTTCATCGACTGCCACCAGGTTATGCCGTCGCCTGAAGCGTCTTTATCAGGTGAGATAACAGGAACAAAGACCATGTTCCGTTGGTTAGCTACCCGAGCCATCGCAGTTAAATCCGCATTGTTAGGGAAATAGACTTTGGACTGATCTGAAGTCCAGTAGTCACCATCAAGGTAGAAAACCACTCCTACCGGCCGTGACCAGTCAATATTGTTGGCATAGACGTGGTATTGAGAGCTTGTACCGTAAGCAGAAAAGGTAGCGAAGGTCCGATTCGTAGTTACGGCTTGTGCTTCTGATATTGGTGCAAGGCTTAAAGCGCTAACAGCCAGACCAGTCGTTACAAAGGTAGTGGTTATTTTCTTAAGACGAGAGAGAGAGAGAGAGAGAGAGAGAGAGAACAAAATGGTTACCTCTAGTAGTGTGTTTATATGGTATTTCTAGGCTTCTTCGATAAACCTAGCACCTACCGTCAAGAAACTCTCGATACAAGTTGTCAGACACGTACAGGGATTCGAAAGTCTCCCAGGTTTTCTCAGCGGCATGACGGGCTACCATCTGGTGGGAGCACTCCCCCATGGCCTTGCGCTCTTCAGCTGGCAAGCTCAAGATATCAGCTAGCCGAGCAGCCAGCTCAACGGTATCGCCCGGTGTAAAGAGGTAACCGTTCTTGCCCTGATCCACCAGGTGCGGCAACGCCAGAGCATTAGCAAGAACCACCGGCTTAGAAGCACTCATAGCTTCGAGGGTCACGAGCGACTGCAGCTCGGCAGTACCGGGCTGGCAGAAGACATCGGCGCGCAGGTAGCCCGCGCGAAGTTCCTCATCGGACACGTACCCCAAGAAACGCACCCGGTCAGCTACACCGCATTCTGCGGCCTTGGCCTGCAAATCAGAAAGAATCTCGCCGGTTCCAGCAATCTCAAGCACAGTTTTCTGCCTTAACTCAGCAGGAAGAAGCGAAAAACCCTCAATGAGCACATCGATATTCTTCTCTACGGCCAGGCGCCCGGCAAAGAAAATACTCAACTCGTCAGCAGCTTTATCGATCACTTCGCCCGGGGCAAGTTCATAATCAGAGCTTTGAATACCGTTTGATACCGGCATCACCGGCCGGCGGAACTTACCGGCGCTTTCCATGGCGTCAGCACCGATTTGGGTGGGAGTGGTGACTACGGCAGCCCGGTTGAGAACCCGGCGCATATCAACCCACGAAGCCTTAACCACCAGCTCATTACCAGCCTTACCGAACGGTAAGAAAGGGGTGATATTTTCGGGCATCACGTGGTTGGTAGCGATAACTCGCACACCGCGTTTAGCACCTACACGAGCTAAAACTCGGCCAATGATGTAGTGGCACTGAATATGAATCACATCGGGCTGAATCTCCTGCACCAGGCGGTCTGCCTCGGCGTAAATTTCCCAGGGGAAGTTCAGGCGCATGTAGGGGTGGGTAATTACCTTGTGCGAGCGCATGCGGTGCTCGACGATGCCGTCTACCGTGTGACGGCTGGTGACGCCTTTTTCCTGCTTGGGTGCCATCACATGTACGGTATGGCCGCGTTCGGCCAGAGCGTGGGCGAGACGGGATGAGAACTGAGCGGCCCCATTAATATCGGGTGGGTAAGTATCGGCGCCAATGAGGACGGTCAGAGGCTTATCAGCCATGCAGGGGCCCTTTCGAGGTCTCTTCGTTCGGTACCCCACTGACCTTACCGGGTTTTTGGGGCCCGCGCATCAGCCGCACAGCGGAGTTCGCCTGCCCCGGGCGTCCGCTCTTTCTCTGGGCAGTAAAAAGCCCGCCCCGGCAAGTGGTGCCGGGGCGGGCTTGAGTGCAAGGACGCCTATGCCGCCTCATCCGAGGCAGGGCGGGTCTTACTTGCGGCGGCTAATGAGCTTGCCGAGGAAGACGAAGAAGGCTCCCAGGGAAGCTGCCAGGGTTGCAAAGGACTTCCAGTGGGCCTGCAGGGTCTCGGGGTTCGAGGCGTTTGCGGCCAGCTTCTTACCACCGTCAACGGCGGTAGCAGGAGCGTTCTTTGCTGAGGTCTTGGCATTCTGCACCAGGCCCTGGGCGCCAGCCTGTACGTCACGTGAGTAGGTCTCGATGTCGTCGCGCAGGGTCTTGAGGTGCTCACGGCGCTGCTTGGTGCGCTGTAGGAGCTGTTCCTTGCTGGGGGCAGGGGTAGCGGGGGTCTGCTGCTCGCCGCCGTCCTTCTTGTCGTCGGTCTTCTGCTCGGTCTTCTTGGCTTCTGCCTTTTCTGCCTGCTCGCGCTTGAGGCGCTTAGCGGTCATGGCGGAGCCTTCCTTGAGCACGCCAAGGTCGTAGAGCAGACCAAAAATGGCTGATTCAGGCTTGAAGGGTAGCTGGGACTTAATCATCTTGAAGCCCACGAAGCCAGCGATAGCGGCCAGGAGCAGGAAGAGGACGAACAGAACCAGAGCTGCAGCCCAGTTGGGCATGATAGCTGCCAGACCAACGTAGGCCAGGATAACCAGGGCGATTGCCATGAAGAGGGCAAAGACCAGGGCTACTGCTGCAACAGCGGCGCCCTTGCCCAGGGCGATGCCCTTTTCCTTAACCTCAATCTTGGCGATCTGGATTTCGTCTTTGAGCTGTTTAGGGGCCAGGTTGGTGAGCACCTTGCCTGCGTCAGCCACGTTCGTAACGCTAGCTTTGATGTTGTTGAAGCCAGCGCGCAGACCCTGGGCTCGACGTGAGCCGTTCAGGTCGTTGGGAGTGGTCATGTGCCACCTCTCTTTGTGTCGATAAGCGTGCTTGCGTATTACGTCAACCAAATAGTAAGTTTACCGGCTTTAAGGGCTTGTGGCGACTGCGCCCCGATTTGTGATGCGATTATTGGCTCTTAGTCTTGCGCTGCTTCGAGATGGGCCAGTGCAACCGCAAGATGCATTCGGACGCCCGTGATGAGGGCTTCATCATTAGCGTAGAAACGCGGTGAGTGATTGGGAGCAAAACCGCGTCCGCCATCAACAGGTTCTGGCATAGCACCCGAGCCGAACTTCACGTCCTGAACACCCAGCAGGGCATACATACCGGTGTACCGGTTAATGAACTCAGAGACGTCGTCGTACCCCAGTGACGCTGGCACTGCAAAGACATGATCCGGGTCTGCCGCTGCGCTTTCCAAAGCAGGGCGCAAGACCTCGACCGTTTCAGGCGCGTTAACCACAGCCGGAATTTGCTGCAAGAACTCGACGGTAGCGGTACAGTCGTAGGCTTCTGCGATATGGGTAGCTGTACGGGAAATCTTAGTGTTGACGGCGTCCATCAGTCCGTCTTTCAGACAGCGCACGGTGCCCCAGAGGGTTACTTTTTCGCCGATGATGTTGAAACGCCCCTGATCTTCAACATGTCCAATGGAAATAGTAAACGCGTCTTTAGCATCTATCTGGCGGTAGATTTGCCCCATGGCGCTGATAATGTCTGCAGCCGCTGGCATCGGATCTCGCCCCGCCCACGGCGATGAACCGTGCACCTGCTCACCGCACACAGTTATCTTGACCATTTCAGATGAAGCGTGCTGCACACCCGAGGTCCATCCCACATAGCCACTTGGTGCAGGAATCACATGCATACCAAAGGCCAGAGTTGGCTGGGGGTCAAGTGAGTCAAAAGCCTCATCAGCTAGCATGTAGGCAGCGCCGCCCTCTTCTTCCACGGGGGCACCCTCTTCAGCTGGCTGGAAAACGAAGTAGATGGTTCCGGCGAGTTCCTCCCGATGCTCTGTGAAGGCACGCGCTGCGCCCAACAGCATGGCGACGTGGCAGTCGTGACCACAGGCGTGGGCAACAGGGAAGGGACCACCGGGGTATTTTTCATCTACTGCTTCAGAGGCATAGGGCAGATCGGTTTCTTCTTTGACGGGCAGGCCGTCCATGTCCGCCCGTAACAGAACGGCCTTTTCTGAGGGGGCACCCCCTCGCAGGGTGGCGATGATTCCGGTTCCGCCGATGTTCTGCTGTATGTCAGTATCTGCGAAGCCCATATCCTTGAGGCGTTCAACAATGTAAGCCGCTGTTTTGGTCTCGCGGTTTGAAAGTTCTGGGTGCTGGTGAAGGTGGTGACGCCAGGTGATGACGTCTTTTTCGTTTCGAGCGGCGGTGGCGTAGAGGTCGTTGAGAAGTTGCTGGTCAGACATTTCCTATTCCTTTATCTATGAACTATGGAACAGTTCACATGCTACGCCTCTTCGCACAAAGCCACCACCCTTAGTCGATACAAGACAAGGCTTTAAGCAAATGTGGCACTGCTTCCCAGATGTGGCAGTGGCGCCGCAACATTTGGGGGCCAGTGCCACATATGGGGAGCGTAAGCATACAAAACAGCCCGGCCATAGGACCGGGCTGTTTATTTGCTCCCCCGACTGGACTCGAACCAGATGAGGCGAACTTTTCCGAGCGCGCGAGGAAATAAAAAGTTCGCCGAATTCCGAGCGGAGCGAGGGGTTGCTGGTTAAAGCAAAAGACCCAGCCGAAGCTGGGTCTCTATTACTGCTCCCCCGACTGGACTCGAACCAGTAACCCTTCGATTAACAGTCGAATGCTCTGCCAATTGAGCTACGGGGGAATGTTGTTTGCGGTGTTTCCATCGCTGCAACGAGTAATAACTCTACACGGGGTTTTCACCCCGTGCAAATCAAGATTGAGTTAACTGCATCACATCTTAGTCTTGGCCTTGCATTTTGCTGCGGCGGCGGAGTTCGAGGGTGAGGAGTTGCTGTTGGATCTCCCGGTAGGCCTCGGCATCGTTCTGGGGCGAGAGGCGCTGAAGCTGCATCAGTAGGTCCGATTTTTGCCGGGTGATTTCTTGTTCGAAGAGGCGGTTGAGTATGTCGCGGGAGTAGCGGTTGAGCTGGTCGTCGGTGCGGGCGGGGATGGGGGCGACGGTGAGTTCTGCGATGAGCGCGTGGACGGGTTCGGGGGCATAAGCTCGCACGGTATTGACCCAGGTGGCTCCGGGCTCAGGGGCGATGGTGGAGGCTGCCCCGATGATGCCCTGGGCGATGCCGCTGTGGGCCCGGTAGCGGTAGTGTACGGTGGCTAGTTCTTGCCACTGTTCGAGGGAGAGGTATTGGGGGTATTGCAGCACGATTTCGAGGGCTTCGCGTTCAGTGCGGGCTGCGGGGTCACGCAGGTCGGGTAGGTCGTAGGGATCCTCAGCGGGGGCGGGGGTCTCTTCTGCGGCGGCGCGGGCGGCTCGTTCGGCTTCTGCAGCCTCTGCCCTTTGGCTGGCGGACGCCTGCGGATTGGCTGCTGCAGCGCTCACGGCTCGTTGGACTTCGGCGGCGTCTAGCCCTAACTGCCCTGAAACTTGCCGTACGTAGGCTGGCCGCAGGGCGGCGTCCTTGATTCCGGCGATGATGGGGGCGATGGCGCGCATGCCGCGCACGCGCCCTTCGAGGGTTCCCAGGTCGTAGTTGGCGAGGGTGGCGTCGATGGCGAATTCGAAGAGCGGACGCCGGGAGGCGATGAGGGAGCGTACGGCGGCGTCCCCGCGGGCTAGGCGCAGGTCGCAGGGATCCATGCCGTCTTTGGCGACGGCGACGAAGGTTTGGGCGACGAACCTCTGGTCTTCTGAGAAAGCAGCCAGGGCGGCTTTTTGACCGGCGGCGTCGCCGTCGAAGGTGAAGATAACTTCGCCGCCGGTGCCGTCGTCGGAGATAAGACGGCGGACGATTTTGATGTGGTCGGTACCGAAGGCGGTGCCGCAGGTGGCTACGGCGGTGTCGATTCCAGCTAGCTGAGCGGCCATGACGTCGGTGTAGCCCTCGACGACCACAATCTGCTTCTTCTTGGCGATAGGGCGTTTGGCTAGGTCAAGCCCGTAGAGGACCTGTGATTTTTTGTAGAGGGCGGTCTCGGGGGTGTTGAGGTATTTAGGCCCCTGGTCGTCGTCGAAGAGGCGGCGAGCGCCGAAGCCGATGGTTTCGCCGGTGATGTTGCGGATGGGCCAGATGATGCGCCCGCGGAACCGGTCGTACAGACCCCGCTGCCCTTCTGAGAACATACCGGTTTCGCGGAGTTCCTCGGTGGTAAAGCCCTTGTTCATGAGGTATTTGAGCAGGTTATCCCAACCGCGCGGGGCAAAGCCCACCCCGAATTTTTGGGTGGCTGCGGGGTCGAAGCCGCGGGCGCCGAGAAACTTTTGGGCTTCAACGGCGGCAGGGGTGTAGAGGTTTTTTTGAAAGAACTCCGCTGCAATCTTGTGGGCATCGAGGAGGCGCTGGCGGCGTCCGACCTCTTCGCGGCTCATGCCGCTACCCTGCTCGTAGTGCAGTTCGTAACCGATGCGGGCGGCGAGTTTTTCAACGGTTTCGGTGAAGGAGGTGTGGTCCATTTCCATGAGGAAGCTGATCACATCGCCCGATTCGCCACAGCCGAAGCAATGGTAGGTGCCCATCTGGGGGCGCACGTGGAAGCTGGGGGTGCGCTCATCGTGGAAAGGGCACAGGCCCTTGAAAGAGCCGATACCGGCGGATTTGAGGGTTACGTACCCTTCGATGATTTCGCGGATGTCGGTGCGGGAACGCACCTCGTCAATGTCTTCTCGTTTGATTAAGCCTGCCACGGGTTCAATTTTAGTCCGGGCCGTCAAGCCGGTGGGTTTTGGCTTACCACAGCGGTTTGTCACCAACCGCCCAGTGGGTTCCTGTGATTCGTTTGAAGAGGGCGACCGCGGAGCGGTCGGTCAGGCAGGCGACCTGGTCAATTACCAGTCGCAGACGGGCGGTATCGTCATTGCGCCCCAGCTCCTGTAGGTCGGCGGCAAAGACCGGGTCGAGGTAGTTGGGGTTATCAAAGAGGGCGTGCACCAGGAATTCAAGGATCTCCTGCTGGTTCCCCTCTGTTGTCTGCGCGGCTGCCGCATCGCGGGGAGCCATCACAAATGCCGTGGCGATGCCCTTGAGCACGGCGATTTCGTGCTCAGTTTCTTCAGGCACCACCAGCTGGGCCTGGTAGCGGGTAAGCGGTTCGTCCCCGTAGACATCGCGGGTTGCCAGCATGGCGCTGGCAGCAAAACGCCCAATGAGTTTAGAGGTAAGGGCCTTGAACGCCGCCATGGACGAGCGGGTCCCCGTCATATTGGGCACCCAGCGGTTGAGGTTCTCTAAGCGGGTTAGGGCTTTGTCGAGGGTGGCGTCCTCGACCCCGGGCAGGTACCAGAGGCGGGTTTTGTCGAAAACCTGCTGGCGGGCGTCCGCGTTTTTCAGCTCGTCGAGCTGCACGTGCCCGCCGAAGACGGCGTCCTCGACGTCGTGCACGGAGTAAGAGATGTCGTCGGCAAGGTCCATAACCTGGGCTTCGATGCACTTTTGAGTCGGTGCGGCACCGGCTTCAGCGGCCCCGGCGCGGAGCCATTCGAAGACGGGCAGATCATCGGTGTAGATGCCAAATTTGCGGTTGGGCTTGCCATCGGTTCGGGCGGGGGCGTTGGTGCGGGTCCAGGGGTACTTGCAGGTTGCGTCCAAGGACGCCCGGGTCAGGTTCAGCCCGGCAGAACCGCCGTCGTGCCTAATCACCTTGGGTTCAAGGCGGGTGAGCAGGCGCAGGGTCTGGGCGTTGCCCTCAAAACCACCGGCGTCCGCCGCTAGCCGGTCGAGGGCGGTTTCACCGTTGTGCCCAAAGGGCGGGTGGCCGAGGTCGTGGGAGAGGCAGGCGGTATCGACCACATCGGGGTCGCAGCCCAGCATGCGCCCCAGCTCGCGGCCAATCTGGGCAACTTCGAGGGAGTGGGTCAGGCGGGTACGCACGAAGTCGTCGGTATCGGGGTCAACCACCTGGGTTTTGGCACCGAGACGGCGCAGAGCCGCGGAATGCAACACACGGGCCCGGTCGCGTTCAAAGGGCGAGCGGTAGACAAACTTGTGGTGTTCGGGAACCCAGCGTTCGGCGTCCGCTGCGCTATAGCCGGGGGTGGGGGCCTGTTCGGGGGTGAAGGTGCTGCTCATGGATCTCGTCTTTTCTCTACCGGTTCAATCTAGGCCTGGGATTCCAGTTTAGAGGTCATCGCCCTGGTCGAGGCCGTATTCGGCGGGCCAGGTAACCTCGCCTGAGATAGGCGGGTAGTCGGGGGTGAGGTTAACGAGCTGCAGGGCTTCTGCCAGGGCAGCCGGCTCAATACCGTCGATGACTGCGCGCACCCCGTGGCGGGCTGCCACCTCGAACCCAAAACGGCTGTAGTAGGCGGGCTCTCCGAGCACCAGCAGGCTGGTGGGTGCATTGCTGACCTGGGCGGACGCCCGGGCGCGGGTGAGGGCTTCACCGGCTAGGGCGGTGCCCACTCCCCTGCCCTGGTAATCAGGGTGGACGGCCAGGGGCGCGAGCGCATAGGCAGGCCAGGACCCCACCCAGCAGCGGCTGATGAGAATGTAGCCGACGAGAGCACCGGTGACGGTGTCGCGGGCTGTGAGGGAGATTCCCGGTTCCCAGGCGTTGTGGTTGCCGCGCAGGGCTTCCACCAGATCAGCCTCATAGCTGGTATCAAAAGCTGCCAGGAGTAAATTGCGGATCTCTGCGGTATCGGCCGGGGTTTCAGGGATCAGGGTGTGGGTGTGCATGTTTTTAAGTCTAGAGGGTGCACCCAGCTCAGTGGGGCGGACGCCGCCCCCCGTTCTTCCTGCCCAGAGGCAGGGAAGCGGGGTGCAGCGTCCGCCCACCCCTACCCTTCACGAACTCAGTGCCCACAAGAATCGCGCAGGGCCCACGAGCGTCGTGGGCCCTGCGCGATTCTGATAAGCACTGTTTACTGGGGCAGCGGCTTCATAGATGCCAGGACGCGGTCAGGCAGCATGTGCACGCGCGGCGACAGATCTTGGGGCGGGTACGTAGGATCGATACATTCACGCCAGTACTCGACGTGTTTTTCGTCCAACCAGTGCTCAGACTCAGTAACCTTCTGTTCTAAGCCGGCCTCCCCACGCACCGAATACCAGTACAGGTAATCGGTTCCATCGATTGTTTCAGCAAAGATTGTCTCAACATACATGTGCTCAGGCTCTAGTGTTTCCTTGACAGCCTCCATGTTCTGATTGAGGAAAAGCATCCACTCATCGACCTTATGTCGCTTGCCCGGTTTTACCCGAAATCGGGTCAGTTCAATCTGCATACCATGATTCTATCCAGTGTGTTCTTAGCTCCAGGGCTATCTCTTCATCCGCGAGTGTACGTTATACCGTTCCCTCCGCCAGGCACTTAGCGCCCACAAGAATCGCGCAGCGCCCACGTCGCTTGTGGGCCCTGCGCGATTCTGGTAAGCACTCAATGTAACCTATGGTTTGTCTGGTTTGCGCCCCCCTACTGGAAGGTACAGTCGTCTTCTATGAGCGAGAAGTACGTACCCAACTACGGCGATTTGGAGCGTTTTCAGTATGAAAGGCTGATCCGCACCAAGTCCAGGGCCTACCAGATGGCTTGCTGGCAGGGCTACCTGGGCACCCACGAGTTCTTTCTGGGCAACACTCTCAAAGGCTGGGCGACGCTCCTTCTCACTATGGCGGCCGCTAGCCTACTCGTCTACGAGTGGATACTCGGGCTTCTCCTACTGATCCTTGTTATCTGCCTCAATATCACGGCGGTACGGGCCATCGCCGCATCAGACCCAGCCAGCGACATCTACGGCGAAGAGTGCGGAGCTGTCTTTCATAGCCTCCACATGGTGAGTTCTTTCTCCATCATGTGGGACATGAACCTGTGGAAAGGCAAAACTCCCACCGACCCTCCGCCGCCCGACATGGACTAGCCGGGCCCGGCCGTCCGCTCCCCTAGCCGCCGCTGATATCCAGCTCGGCGTCCACCAAGCCCAGGCGCTCGGCGTCCCCCAGGACGCGGGAGTTCAGCCAGCCGTCGGGCAGGTGGGGCTTCTTGGGGTTGCCAGCACGTCCGCGAGGGCCCTCAACAGCGGCACCGGGGTAGCCGATGGAGTGGTCCAGCTCGGCTAGGTACTCGCGGAAGGCCTCAAGGGTGGGCACGGTAGACATCTTGGCGCGCAGCTTACCGCCCACCGGGTAGCCGTGGAAGTACCAGGCCACATGCTTGCGGATCTCACGTAGGCCGCGGGTCTCGTCACCAAAGGTCTCTACCAGCAGCTCAGCGTGGCGGTAAATCATATCGGCTACCTCAGACACACTGGGGCGGTGGCGCTCTTCAGACCCT
The DNA here is from genome assembly GCF_928392795.1 of Rothia nasimurium. Lineage (GTDB taxonomy): Bacteria > Actinomycetota > Actinomycetes > Actinomycetales > Micrococcaceae > Rothia > Rothia nasimurium_F. Next base: position 125,705 of record NZ_CAKMTJ010000003.1, on the reverse strand, counting down.
TCAAAGGCGTTTTGCAGGTCGCCAAAGAGCCAGGGGCGGCCCTGGCAACCGCGGCCGACCACGATGCCGTCCACGCCGGTCTGCTCGACCATGGCGATGGCGTCCTCGGCGGAGAAAATGTCGCCGTTGCCGAGAATCAGCACGTCGGGGATTGCCTCGCGCAGGCGGGCAATGGAGTCCCAGTCGGCCTTGCCGGAGTAGTGCTGGGCGGCGGTGCGGCCGTGCAGGGCAATCGCCGCAACACCCGCGTCACGAGCGATTTTGGCTGATTCCAGGTAGGTCAGGTGGTCCTCGTCAATGCCCTTACGCATCTTGATAGTCAGGGGCACGTCCCCGCGGGATGCCTCGCGCACGGCGGTCTGGACGATAGCGGTAAAGAGGTCGGTCTTCCAGGGCAGGGCTGAGCCGCCACCCAGCTTAGTCACCTTGGGCACGGGGCAACCGAAGTTCAGGTCAATATGGTCGGCGCGGTCTTCTTCGACCACCATACGGATTGCCTTACCCACGTTGACGGCGTCCACCCCGTAAATCTGAATGGAGCGGATCTTTTCGTCGCCGTCATGGTCAATAATGCGCAGGGACTCGGGGTTGCGCTCCACCAGGGACCGCGCTGTGACCATCTCGGTCACGTACAGTCCGCCACCGTAGTCGCGGCAGAGCCGGCGGAAGGCTTTATTGGTTACGCCTGCCATGGGCGCCAGCACCACGGGGGTATCAACGGTCAGCTTGCCCAGTTGCAGGGGCGGCAGTTTAAGCTGCGGCGCGGCGCTGGTTTCTGCGGGGGTGTCAGTTGAAAGAGTCACTGAGCTATTTTCGCACACTTGAACTGACGCGGTCAGCGGGGCACCTCACAGTACCAGCTTTGATGCAAGGAGGAAAAGGACGCGCCCCCCACCAAGCTGGAGTTAGAAGGTTGTTCGGGGCGTACTCCGTCGTCCACAGCTTCCATCTAGCCGCCATTATGTGCTAACGAAATAAAACCTTTACATACCCACACAAATCTGAGTATCATTAAAACGTGGAACCGAAATAAAACCTTGACGACTTCACATCTAGGAGACTCCATGGAAAATCTGCCAACCCAACTCGAGAACATAGCTCTAGCCCAGGAGGCCGCTCAGGACTCTGAACACTATCTCAACCACTGTGTTGCCGTCGCTAAAAAGGATGGTTACTCCTGGGGTGAGATTGGCTCAGTGTTAGGGATTAGCCGCCAGGCAGCAGCTCAGAAATACTCAAAAATAGTTCAGGAGATCGCGCCCATGCAATTCTCAGAAGCAACCCAGGCCCACCTCAATAACACCGCAAAATCTGTTCTTTATCGCGTTTCAGAACAAGACTGGGAGAAGGTGCACAGCTACTTCTCTTTCACCGCCAAACGAGGTCTCGGTAAGAAAAAGCTTGCCGAGGTTTGGCAAGAAGTGTTGAACGGCTGCGGCGAGTTCCAGCGCGTTGGTTCCATCAACCTACACGCCCCGAGCCCTCACGAATTCAAAGTTTTCTCGGCAACCGTCAAAATCCCGAACAGCTCAATCTTCGCAATCGCAGACTTCACACTAGAGCATACAGACGGTAAACCCGTCGGTCAGATTGCTTTCAATTCCAGTAGGAAGGTCATCGGTTTCCTCATCTATTTGAATGACTCAGCTGAATTGCCCTGGTAGAAACCCTCCGCATAAGCCTTCACCAAAAGCCTGCCCCTGGTTCAGAGACCTTAGAGACCTCTGAGCCAGGGGCAGGTTTCGCACTGTTGTTTTGCAACCTACGGGGTAGGACGCCCGCCGGTGAGGCCCAGGGTCTCGCCTGAGACATAGCTGGCTTCGTCTGAGGCCAGGAATACGTAGGCACCCGCAATTTCAGCCGGCTGACCAGCACGGCCCAGCGGGGTATCCTGGCCGAACTGAGTCAGCTTCTCCATCGGCTGACCATAGCTGGGCTGCAACGGAGTCCAGAAGGGGCCGGGTGCTACCGAGTTCACGCGGATACCGCGCGGCGTTAGCGCCTGGGCTAGCCCCTTGCTGAAATTGTTCTGGGCTGCCTTGGTCAGGGCGTAGTCCAGCAGGGTTTCGCTGGGCTCGTAGGCCTGAATTGAGGAAGTGAAGATGATGGAGGAACCTGCCTGAAGGTGCGGTAGCGCGGCCTTGGTGACCCGGTAGGACGAGTAGACGTTAGCTTTCATGGTGGTATCGAAGTCTTCGTCTGAGAGGTCTTCGAGCTTTTCGTGCCACACCTGACGGCTGGCGTTATTGACGAGAATATCGAGCCCGCCGAAGGCTTCAACGGTTTTTTCAACAATCAGCTGGCACTGCTCTAGTTCCCGTAGGTCACCGGGTAGAGCCAGGGCTCGCACTCCAGCTTTTTCGATTTGTTCAATGATGGTGCGCGCATCGGGTTCTTCTTCGGGAAGGTAGGCAATGGCAACGTCAGCACCCTCGCGGGCGTAGGCGATGGCGACGGCAGCTCCCAGACCCGAGTCACCGCCGGTGATGAGGGCACGGCGGCCCTTGAGGCGCCCTGTCCCCCGGTAGCTGTCGATGCCGAGGTCGGCTTTGGGGGTCATTTCAGCGTCAAGACCAGGTTCGGGCTGGGTCTGTTCGGGTGGTGCGATGACGGGGTATTTACTGCGGGGATCTACGAGATGAGTCATTGTTCTTCCGTGAGTTGTGAGGGTAAACAGAGGGCCCCGGGTGGTTCATTCCCGGGGCCCTTCATGAGGCTGTGGTTCAGCGCTAGAGGCTTAGAGCGAGGCTTACTTGTTGTCGCCTTCTACAACGATTTCTTCCTTGCGGACGTCTGCTGAGACGCGCTCGGTGTCGGTGCGTACTTCCTTGCCAACTGAGACGCGCTCGGTGGCTACGGTTTCGGTGGAGACAACGGGGCGCTCTTCGTGGGCGGTGACGGTAACGTCTGCCTGTGCCTCGGCGGAGTCGAAGTCGTAGTTTTCTACAACTTCGCCGTCCTTGAGGTTGGTGCGCTCAACAACGATTTCTTCCTTGCGGACGGGCACCTCGACGGTTTCGGTTTCGGTGCGGACGACCTTGCGCAGGCGGACCTGGCCGGTCTGGGTTGCGCTGGTGGCGGTGCCAACGTTCAGGCGCTCTTCGTGGGCAACGACGTCGCCGTTCTCGGCAGTTGCGGTGGCCTGAGCTGCGTGGGCATCGGCGGCAGGACGCTCGGTGTTAGCTACACCGGCAGTTGCGGTACCTGCGGTTGCGGTGCCTGCGGTGAGTGAGTAGTACTCGTAGAGGCGCTGCTCTTCAGCGGGTGAAAGTTCGCCGTCTTCGGCGATGTTGGGGGCGTCCTTGACGAATTCCTTGGTGTAGGGAACGTGGATTTCTTCGCCTGCGTAGCGGGCCTTGTCCACGGGGATGAAGGATTCGTTGGTGCCGAAGAAACCGGTGTTGACGGTAACGAAGGTGGGTTCACCGGTCTGGGCGTCGAGGTAGAGCTCGCCTACCTTGCCAATCTTTTCACCGTCGGTGCCGAATACGGTGCTGTTGCGCAGGGTTTCGATGGTTTCGTTGGTAGCCATGAGCTATTGCCTTTCTTTGCGACTCTCAGTACGAGGTGTTGCGCCAGCCGAGCTCTCCCGATGAGTGCTATCAGTAGGCTGAGCAACTGGTAATAACCTTACATACTTTCAGCAGGCTGAGCAACTACTAAGCGAACTTTTTAAGAAAAAAGACAAAATTTCACCCTGAGGTGAATAATAGAGCACGACTAGGCATGCCAATCAACAACATGCCTAGTCATGTCATTTTTGACAGATAAAGCAAGAAAGTAACAGGGGGTTAGTTTTAAAGTAAATATTTTCCACATACACGCCCCCAGCATAGGCAACACTTCAAATCCAATCGGTGAATCGTCAAAACCTCTTGACAGGCACCCAAGAACAATCACATACTTGTGATACGTCAAGATTGCTTGACGCACCTAAGGAAGCGTCTAAGAAAGGAGGCTCCGTGCAGTCCAACGATCCGCGCATTACCGCCGTCCGCACCGCTAACGAGCAGGTTAGCCTGGCAACCCGTGCGCTTGAGGACGCCGTGCAGGCCGCTCGCGCAGGCGGCGCCACCTGGCAGCTCATCGGCTCGGCTATCGGAGTGACTAAGCAGGCTGCTGCCCAGCGCTTTTCAGAAACTGTCTACAACGCCCGGTCTCTCTCGCAGATTCAGGTGGAACTGGAACAAGTCACCGAGGCCCTCTTTGCCGCACTTGCCCATGAAGACATTGAGCATGTACACAGCCACATGACCTACACCACCGCCCGGTTACTGTCTAAACGCAAGATTCTGAAAACCTGGCAGCAGGTGCTTGAGGCAAATGGCCCCTTTGTCGAAGTCAAGAAAACGGTAGTGGAGCAGGCAGGATCCGGCTTTACCCTCACATACCGGCTGCGCCACGAACGTGGAGAGCCGGTTGGCCAACTCTCTTTCAACTCAGCCCGCAAAGTAACAGGATTGGTGATCTTCAATGACGACTCGACGCCCCTCCCCTGGTAACAGCATCTACGCACCCCTCATCATGGTGGGACTGTGGGGTCTCCACGGTTGTATCACCTGGTACCTCAGCCGAGAACTAGCTATCACCTTGTGGGCGATTGGCCTCGTGGCTGTTGGTACGGTGCTCACTCAGTGGTTCCTGCGCCCCAGGGGAAGCCGCACGATGGTATGGCGACCGGGACTCTTTGCCTGGGCGCTTACTATTACCTGGGTTCTCTGGGCAATTTTCAATATCTTTTGGGATATGCAAGCTCAGAACGCTGCAATCTGGCCGTTGATCGGGTACATCGGTTCAAGCAGTAGCGCCCGGGAGGCTTCAGCTCAGAGGCGCAAAGCCCGCGACATCGGCGTCTAGCTCCTGCTTATCCCTCCCCCAGCTCAGCTAACCGCGGGGCAGAGAGACGAGCCAGGGCGTCCGCGTCCATACGGGCAGCGCCCAGAGCGACCCGGCCGTCCACTCGTAGCGGGGTGCCCTCGTCCTGCCAATGGGAGTACGCCTGCTCTAGGTGCCCCGGTATCTCACCGCGGGCATTGCACACCCGCCACCAAGGAACATTCGATCCCCAGGTCGCCAACACGCGCCCTACCAGCCGGGGAGACTCACCAGCTACGGCGCCGACGTCCCCGTAGGTAGCAACCTGCCCGGCAGGCACGCACTCAACCACGCGCAAGATTCTCTCTACACGCGTATCGTCCACGGGCCTTTAACCGTCAACCAGTACCAGAGACTCGCTGGTCACGGTGGCGACCCCCATCTTCAGCAACTGGTCAATCAGCACGGCTAGATCCTCCATAGAGTCATCGACCTCGATCTGCACAGCGTAGGAGCCGGTCAGCACCGAGAGCAGCTGCATAATAGCTTCACGGGCGCCGGGGTGGCCCACCCGGTAGCCGATGGTAATTTCGGTGGCGTCATCTTCAGAGACCGGCATCTGGCCAGCGTCTACCTCGATGGGGCGGTAGCTCACAGCAAAGGCGATAATGTCGCCCTTCTTCCCGTTTGCCTGGGCGCGCAGCACATCGTCGCGCAGCACGACGGCACCCAGGGCTTCAGCTTCGTCGGAGAGGAAAAGACGGTTAATGCGGCCTATGGGGAGGTCGGCGGGTTCATCCCAGGTGTGCACGGCCCGGTAGAAGTCCCAGAAGCGCTGGGTAAGTTCGACAGACCCGGTGGCCAGGTCCTCGATGGCCTGAGTGATGCGTTCAGATTCGTCCTGGCGCAAGGGCACGGACGGCACCGCCCCGGCTTCGATACGCACCATGCGCGAGCGCTGGGCGACCGCGAAGCCGCGAGCAGAGGCAAAGTCGAGGCCGGTGGACGCCGGTTCCACCTTGGCGCGCAGAGCTACGGTGCCGCTGGGGGCTGAGGAGGCGGCGTCCTTCAGGGCCTGTAGGAGCAGGCTGCCGAGGCCTGCACGGCGGTGTTCGGGGGCTACTTCGATGTAGGACCAGAGGCGGTTGGGGTGCAGGTCAGTCTCGTAGACGGTGCCTGCGGCCACGGGCACGCCCTGGTGCTCGGCGACTAGGGTGCGGGAGAAGCGGCTATCGGAGCCGGGCCCGAAGGACGAGCGGAAGGCGGCTACCTGCCGGTTTTCGGCATCGTGCCAGTATTCGAGCAGGGCTAGGGTGTCGCCCTCTCGCCAGGGGCGTAGGGTGTAGGTATTCTCGGCGGTGCTCACGGTGGTGCCTTTCGGGTAGCCGGTGGGGTGTACCCATCTACTTTAGCGCCCCTGCCTAAGTTGCGGGCGTCCGCTGCGGGGAAGATCTGAACGCTGAGCGTGGTGAACCGGCAGAGCGGCACCTTGATTTCACCGACCTGTTACCGGCTAGACTTTAAGGGCTTAAAGTTTATTTGACTCTATTGTTTAGCGTGGTGTTATGACTTCTCCCCTTGCCCACAAGCCCACCCTCGTAGGTTCCCGCATTGAGCTGCGCCCCTTCGACGCCGATGCCATTGACGCCATGATCGGTATTCTGCAGGAACCCGACGTGCTGATTAAGACCGGCACCGTTCACTCCCGCTCAACAGAGACCCACCCCTTCAACGAGACTAAGACCCGTGAGTGGTACTCCCGCCGCAACGAGAAGAAGAACCGCCTCGACTTGGCGATTTATGCGCTGGACCAGCAGAAGTACGTGGGCGAGGTTGCCTTCAACGAGTACGACCCCGATAACGGCTCGGTCAACTACCGTATTGCAATTGGTCGGGCTGGCCAGAATAAGGGCTACGGCACTGAGGCGACGAAGCTCATGGTCGATTACGCTTTTGAGAAGCTGGATCTGCACCGGATTGAGCTTGAGGTGCTGGACTTCAACGAACGGGCCAAGCACGTCTACACTTCCTGCGGGTTTGTGCCCGAAGGACGCCGCCGCGAGGCTTTCCTGATTGACGGCGAGTACCACGATGCGGTGATCAAGTCGGTGTTGCGCAGTGACTGGGAGGCTGCCCGATCGGCATCGGGCCACTTGACCCTGGATTTGAAGAGGGTAGAAATCTAGCGCCGAAGGTGCTGGAGGTATAAGAAAAGGACGGACGTGCGGAGAGCCTGCTGGCTCGGGGCTGGCGTGAATTGGGGTGAGCGCCCCAGCGCGAGCCCCAAGAGGGTCAGCAGGCGAACGCGCGTCCGTCCTTTTATGTACCTATAGATACCTACTTAGTCAGCTTGGCTGCCAGGTAGGCGGTGACCTGATCCAGGGAGACGCGTTCCTGGGTCATGGTGTCGCGTTCGCGGATGGTGACGGCCTGGTCTTCGAGGGTGTCGAAGTCGACGGTGATGCAGAAGGGGGTGCCGATTTCGTCCTGGCGGCGGTAGCGGCGGCCGATGGCGCCGGCGTCGTCGTAGTCGATGTTCCAGTTGCGGCGGAGTTCGTCGGCCAGGTTCTTGGCGGTGGGGACGAGGTCTTCCTTCTTGGACAGGGGCAGGACGGCTGCCTTGACGGGGGCCAGGCGCGGGTCGAGCTTGAGCACGGTGCGCTTGTCGACGCCGCCCTTGGTGTTGGGGGCTTCGTCTTCGACGTAGGAGTCGACGAGGAAGGCCATCATGGAGCGGGTTAGGCCGAAGGAGGGCTCGATGACGTAGGGTACGTAGCGTTCGCCGGTGCCCTGGTCGAAGTATTCGAGCTTGGCGTTGGAGTGTTCGTTGTGGACGCCGAGGTCGTAGTTGGTGCGGTTGGCGACGCCCATGAGTTCGCCCCATTCGGAGCCGGTAAAGCCGAAGCGGTATTCGAGGTCCATGGTACCTGCGGAGTAGTGGGCACGGTCGTCTTCGGGCACGTCAAACTTGCGCATATTGTCGGGGTTGATGCCGAGGTCTACGAACCAGTTCCAGCAGTCTTCAATCCACTGGTCGTAGTACTTGGGGGCGTCGTCGGGGTGCACGAAGTATTCGATTTCCATCTGTTCGAACTCGCGGGTTCGGAAGATGAAGTTGCCGGGGGTGATTTCGTTGCGGAAGGCCTTGCCGATCTGGCCGATGCCGAAGGGCGGACGCTTGCGGGCGGCGGTGACGACGTTGTTGAAGTTGACGAAGATGCCCTGGGCGGTTTCGGGGCGCATGTAGTGCAGGCCCTCTTCGTTGTCGACGGGGCCGAGGTAGGTTTTCATGAGGCCGGAGAAGTTTTGGGGTTCGGTCCACTGGCCCTTGGTGCCGCACTTGGGGCAGACGATGTCGTCCATGCCGTTTTCGGGGGCGCGGCCCTTCTTCGCTTCGAAGGCCTCGATGAGGTGGTCCTGGCGGTGGCGGGAGTGGCAGGAGAGGCATTCAACGAGGGGGTCGGTGAAGGTTGCGACGTGGCCTGAGGCCTCCCAGACTGCCTTGGGCAGGATGATGGAGGAGTCGAGGCCGACCATGTCTTCGCGGCCGCGTACGAAGGTCTGCCACCACTGCTGGCGGATGTTTTCTTTGAGTTCGGCACCGAGCGGGCCGTAGTCCCATGCTGAGCGGGATCCTCCGTAGATTTCACCTGCCTGGAAGACGAATCCGCGGCGCTTGGCCAGTGAAATAACGTTGTCGAGTTTGGACTTCGGTGCCATGGTTTTTGGTTTCTCCTATGAGCCTGCGCCACCGGTTGTGGCGTGCTTGGATGTAAAAAGAAAGTGGGCCGGGTGGCGCACTCGTCTTTAAGCCTACCGTACGTAGGGGTGCGAGTGTTGGCGCGGGTAGAGTGGTGGGTATGAGTATTGAGTCTGTTTTTATTCGTGATGAGATGATTCGCCTGGGCCAGTTTTTGAAGTTGGCGAATCTGGTGGAGAACGGGGTGCATGCCCGTGAGGTGATTCAGGACGGCCTGGTGAAGGTGAACGGTGAGATTTGTGAGCAGCGCGGACGTCAGCTGCACGCTGGCGATACTGTTGAGCTGAACGGCGTGACCGTGCAGGTGGAGGTTGAATAACCTCTAGCCAAGCGAATCCCATATTGGTATTCTCGGGATATGACAGTTCAGATTGCAGTCCGTTTACCCGATGATTTAGTGGCCTTTCTTGATCATGAGGTTGAGGAAGGCCAGGCTAGAAGCCGCGCTGAGATTGTTGCTGAGGCGCTTGAGCATGAGAGGCGACGCCGGGCGGCTTTAGTTGATGCAGCTATTCTGGCTTCTCTGGGCCCAGAGGATGACCTGGACGAGTTAGTGGACTGGGCCAGCAGCACGCCTTCGTCTCAGCAGTAGGCGTTGAATCGTGCGCGAAATTTGTTTAGTCCATCTCGATAAGACAAGGCCAGCGGTCATTTTGACGCGCGAGCCTACGCGGTTTGCGATGACTAAGGTGACCATCGCCCCTATCACCTCAACGATCAAGGGGCTATCGAGCGAGGTCTTACTAGGGCCTGCTAACGGTCTTGACCGTGAGTGCGCTATCTCTGTGGATAACATCCTGACGGTCCGTCAGGACACCCTAGGGCGGACGATTGGTTACCTCACGGAGCCTCAGGAAAAACAGCTCGCCCAGGCAATTATTTTCGCGTTTGATCTGCGGGCTCCCCTAGCCCGTTAAAGGCGAGCCCGCAGTCCTTACACATCATTATTCAGCAAGTACTTTCTCATTGAGGAATGCTGAGATATGGGTGAGTTCTGCTGCTGCGACCCCGTGCCCGATGTTGGGGTAGGTCTGGGCGGTGAGAGCGGTGTGGCCGGCTACCCACTCCTGGGTGTAGGCAATTTTGTCGGGGGTGATGATGGGGTCGGCTTCGTCGCGGCCCCAGAAGAGCGGTAGGGGCTCGTCCGCTAGCTGGGCGTCCTTGAAGTAGTGCTCTCCCCCGGCCACGGCGTAGCCGGAGAGCCCAACCACAGCCTTGATGAGGTCGGGGCGGGCGCGGGCTACCGAGGTGGCAAGGGCCATGCCCTGAGAGAAGCCCAGCAGGGTCACGCTGTCGTAGTCGGCGGCAATAGGTTCGAGCCAGCCCAGCAGATAGTCGACAGCCAGTTCGATGGCGGTAAAGCCGACGGTTTCTAGTTGCTGGTTGAGGGGCCACCACTGGTATCCCATGGCGGGGCTCTCGATGTAGGCGGAGTCGGCGTCGGCCGGTAGCGGGTAGCCGACGGGCTGGGGCGCGCGGACGGACGCGTAGGTCACCTTCTCGCTCGGCAGGTAGGGGGTGAGCCCCAGCAGGTCGCGTTCGTGGGAGCCGTAGCCGTGCAGAAGGACAACCAGGTGGGTGCCCCGGCGAAAGGGTTCTGCCTTTGAATATTCAACAGTGTACTGGTTCATAACCCCCAACTTACCACCGGCAGAGCCAGCCTTAGGCCACTGCCCACAGGTGCTTGCGCTCCCGCGGTTTTGCTTCGTCGGCGGCGTCCTGGGTTTCGATGCTGGTGGCGAGGATTCTTTCGAGCTGTTCGTGTTCGATGAGGAAGCCGTCGTGGCCGCAGGGTGAGTGGATGACGGCTGGCTCTACGGGGTTGGGCAGGGAGGCTGCCAGGATGTGGGAGTCGGAGGGGAAGAAGAGGCGGTCGGAGTCGACGTAGGCGATGGTCCAGTTGCAGGTGGTGCGGGCGAGGGCTTTTTCGAGGCCGCCGCGGTCGCGCCCAAGGTCGTGGGAGAGCAGGGCTTCATTGATAGCCAGGTAGGAGTTGGCGTCGAAGCGGTTGGTGAGTTTGGTGCCGTGGTGGTCCAGGTAGTTTTCGACCTGGTAGCGGCCGCGTTCTGTGGAAACGGGGTGCAGGACGTTGTGGCCGTCTTGGGCGTCGCGGCCGAAGCGGAAGTGGAGTTCAGCGGCGGAGCGGTAGGTGGTGTGGGCGATGCGGCGGGCCAGGGCCAGGCCGGTGACGGGGCCGGGGCCGGGGTAGTAGTCGCCGCCAGCGAAGGCGGGGTCTTGGCGGATCGCCAGGTTTTGCATGTGGCCCCAGGCGATTTGTTCGGCGGTGGCGGCGGGGCCGGAGGCGATGACAGCGCAGGAGCGGACGAGCTCGGGGTAGGTGACGGCCCATTCGGCAGCGCGGGCACCGCCGAGGGAGCCGCCGATGACGTGGTGGAGGGAGGTAACGCCGAGCTGGTCGAGCAGGCGTTTTTCAGCGCGGACGCCGTCGCGGATGGTAACGAGGGGGAAGCGGGAGCCCCAGGGTTTTTGTTCGGGGTCGATACTGGCCGGGGCGGGTGAGGCTGGGCCGGTGGTGCCGTAGCAGCCGCCGAGCATGTTGGGTGAAATGACGAAGTATTTGTCGGTATCGATGACGCGGCCGGGGCCGACGGCAGTGGGCCACCAACCGGCGGCTTCGGCGTAGGCGCGGTCTTGCTCGCTAGCGTCCGCCCCTACCCGCCCTGCCGAGACGTGGGTGTCTCCGGTCAGGGCGTGCAGGATCAAAATGGCGTTGTCGCCCGCCTCGTTGAGGGTTCCCCAGGTTTCGTAGCCGATGGTGACGTCGGGCAGCACTGCCCCTGATTCAAGGGTCAGATCGCCGACTTTGGCGTAGGTGAGGACGCCGTCGGTACGGTTGGGAGTGGTCTCAGCGGGGCGGGCGGTCGTCATTGGGCTACCTTTCCTTAGCGGATAGCGGTGAAACCGAGTTCGAGGTCGGCGAGGATGTCGTCGATGTGTTCGATACCTACCGAGAGGCGGATGAAGGCGGGGTTGATGCCGATAGCTTCAAGCTCTTCGGTGGTGGACTGGCTGTGAGTGGTGGACGCCGGGTGTACGGCCAGGGAGCGCACGTCACCGATGTTGACCAGCAGGGAGTGGAGGGAGAGAGAGTCCACGAATTTCTGGGCGGTTTCGGCATCGGCGTCCTTGAGGGTGAAGCCGAGGACGGCGCCAGCCCCCTTGGGCAGGTACTTTTGAGCCAGTTCGTAGTAGGGGGAATCGGGCAGGCCGGAGTAGGTGACCGATTCGACCTGGGGGTGGTCTTTGAGGAACTGGGCGACTTTGAGGGCGTTCTCTACGTGGCGTTCTACGCGCAGGGAGAGGGTTTCAAGGCCGATGGCGATGTTGAAGGCGTTGGTCGGTGAGATGGATGAGCCGAGGTCGCGCAGTAGGGATACGCGGGCTTTGAGGATGTAGGAGAGGTTGACTCCGAAGGCACCGTCCGCGCCGAGGTCGCGGGCGTAGACCAGGCCGTGGTAGCTTTCGTCGGGCTGGTTGAAGAGGGGGTACTTGTCGGGGTAGGCGCCGTAGTCGAAGTTACCGGAGTCTACGATGACGCCGCCGACCGAGGTGCCGTGGCCGCCCAGGTATTTGGTGGCTGAGTGGATGACCACGTCAGCACCGTGCTTGATGGGGTTGAGCAGGTAGGGGGTGGCGATGGTGTTATCGACGATGAGGGGCACACCGACCTCGTGGGCTACACCCGAGATAGCTTCGATGTCGAGGACGTCGCCGCGGGGGTTGGGTAGGGTTTCTGCGTAGAAGGCCTTGGTGTTCTCGCGGGCTGCTGCTCGCCAGGACTCGGGGTCGGCAGGGTCGTCAACGAAAGTGGTTTCGATGCCCAGGTTCTTGAGGGTGTACTTGAGCAGGTTGAAGCTGCCGCCGTAGAGGGAGGGGGATGCAACGATGTGGTCCCCGGCCCCAGCGATGTTCAGGATGGCGAAGGTTGAGGCTGCCTGGCCGCTGGCGAGCAGCAGGGCACCGACGCCGCCTTCGAGGGCAGCGATACGGTTTTCAACGGCTTCCTGGGTGGGGTTGTTGATGCGGGAGTAGATGGGGCCCAGCTCTGAGAGGGCGAAGCGGCCTGCTGCCTGGGCGGAGTCCTTGAAGACAAAGGACGTGGTCTGGTAGATGGGTAGGGCGCGGGCGCCGGTTGCCGCATCGGGTTCCTGGCCTGCGTGGATCTGCTGGGTTTCGAACTTCCAGCCGGTGGGGTTTGAGGGGGTGGGAACGGTGTTCTCGGTGGTCATGCGGTTACTCCTTAATGAAGGTTTGTCTCAGTGTTTAGTTGAAACGGGCCGCATGCCGTATCTTCCGCCCGGGTAAGGAGGAAAAGAATCTGATGCCCTCACAGAAGATAGAGGCACATCGGTCCCGCGCTTGCGTACCTGGTTCTCGGTGGGTACGCCAGGTCATCACCCAGGGCACCCCACCGCGAGTGGAGGGTTGCCGACCAGCTAGCTGGGGCTTAGCGCTGGTTCTCTTGACCTGTCTCTAGTCTGGCTGGCCCACCCGCGGACCGTCAAGAAAAGGCTCTAAAGTTTCAGCATGTGTCCTTGTATTGCGTACGTTACGTTCTATGAGCGTCATTTAGAATGGTGGGAAGCGAGTTTTTACGAAAGGGCTGATGATGTCTCTGACTCCTCCTCTTGCCAAGCGTGTACCCGTTGAGCGCACCCATCACGGTGATACTTTTGTTGATCACTATGAGTGGTTGCGCGATAAGGAAAGCACCGAGGTTCTAGAGCATCTACGCGCTGAGAACGCCTTTACCGAGGCGGTCACAGAAGACCAGCAGCCCCTTCGGGACGCTATTTTTGAAGAGATTAAGGGGCGCACCCAGCTCACCGATATGTCGGTGCCCTCGCGCCGCGGGGCCTGGTGGTACTTTAACCGCACGGTTGCCGGTGAGCAGTACCCGGTCATGTGCCGCGTCCCCGCCCTCACAGAGGGCAGCGTTGAAGAGCGCTACCAGCCGCCGGTCGTCCGCCCCGGTGAGCCGCTTGACGGCGAGCAGGTCGTGCTGGACTGCAACGAGTTTGCCCGCGACATGGCTTTTTTCTCCCTGGGTTCCTTCCAGGTCACCCGCGACGGCTCCCTGCTGACCTTCGGTGTTGATGACTCGGGCGACGAGCGCTACACCCAGTACTTCAAGAACCTTGACACCGGTGAGATTCTGGAGGAAAAGATTGAGGACGTCTTCGCTGGCGCCTTCTTTGCCTCCGGCGCTAAGCACCTGATCTACTCGGTAGCCGATGAGTCCTGGCGCCCCTATGAGGTGCGCGCCCACGCTATCGGCACCAGTTCGTCTGAAGATTTTGCCCTCTACCGCGAGGACGACAACGGGCTCTGGCTGGGAGCCGGCATGTCGTCCTCCCGCACCCACGTGGTCATTACCTCTTCAAACTCCGAGTATTCAGAGACCCGTATTATTAACATCCACGAGCTGGGCCAGCTAGAGCCCACCCTCATTATGAAGCGGGACGCCGGTATCGAGTACTCCACCGACGTCATCGATGTGGAGGGCACCGGCTACCTGGTCATCGGCCACAACCACGAGGCCCCCAACGGTGAAATCGTGCTGGCCCCCCTGCGGGAAGAATATGTACCCTTTGCCGACTTCAAGGCCAGCTGGATTCCCCTGGTGCCCCACCGCGAGGACGTCCGCCTAGAGGGTTTCAAGTTCTCCCGCAACCATCTGGTGCTCATGGCCCGCGAGAGCACCACCGTTAAGGTATTCGTTGCCCCGCGTACCGCTCTCGCTGAGCAGGCAGCTTCTGCCCACCCCCAGGGTATTGACCTCTACGAGCCCGGCGGATTCACCGAAGAGCTCTACACGTCAGCCTTCTCCGGTGTGAACATCATGTCCCCGGTTATCCGCCTGAACTACACCTCCTACCTCACCCCCAGCAGCGTCTACGACTACTTCCCCGATACCGACGACCTCGTGCTACGCCGCCGCACCCCCGTCATCGGCTACGAGCCCGAGAACTACACCGCCTACCGCATGTGGGCACCGGCAGCGGACGGAGCCATGATTCCGCTCTCCGTCATGCACCGCGCCGACCTCGATAAGGCCCAGGAAAACCCCGTGATTCAGTACGGCTACGGGTCCTATGAGTCCTCCATGGACCCCTATTTCTCCACCGCCCGCCTCAGCGTGCTGGACCGCGGCGTTATCTTCGTCGTTGCCCACATCCGCGGTGGCGGCGAAATGGGCCGCGCCTGGTACACCGAGGGCAAGAAGCTAGCCAAGAAAAACACCTTCACCGACTTCATCGACGCCACCGACTTCCTAGCCTCCCAGGCATGGGTGGACGCTGCCCGTATCGGTATCATGGGTGGATCAGCCGGCGGCCTGCTCATGGGCGCCGTCGTCAACATGGCCCCCGAAAAATACGCGGCCTGCCTGGCCCAGGTGCCCTTCGTGGACGCCCTCACCACCATTCTCGACCCCAACCTGCCCCTCTCAGCCCTGGAATGGGAAGAATGGGGCAACCCCATCACCGACAAGGAGGTCTACGACTACATGAAGTCCTACACCCCCTACGAAAACATCCGCCCCGTCAAGTACCCGGCCATCGCAGCTGTTACCTCCCTCAACGACACCCGCGTCTTCTACGTCGAACCGGCTAAGTGGGTAGCAGCCCTGCGCGAAACCATCGACCCGGCCTCCCCCACTCCCCTGCTCAAAATTGAGATGGACGGCGGCCACGGTGGCGGCTCAGGCCGCTACACCGCCTGGCGCGAAATTGCCTGGGACTACTCCTTCCTGCTCACCCACCTGGGTGCCACTAGCGTCACGGAGTAAACCCGCTCATGCCCCCGTCCGCTGATCTAGTAGATCTCACCCCGCGCGTCCCCCACGAAATCTTGCTCTCCCTGCTGAATAAGCCGCCCTACCGGGAAAAGTGGATGCGGCACGTGCAAAGACGCCGGGGTAACTCCATCAACCAACGAGCCGTAGCCACCTTCATCGCCTACGAGCTTTCTGACTACCTCGACCAGGACATCGACCCGGCCACCATCAAAGACCGGGTCTCGCGCGCCCTCAACGGTGAAGCGATTTCGGACGCCACCGCCCACATGTTCATCACGGCCTTCGAGTTCACCTCAGCCGAAGCCAGAGAACTGCAGCGGGCCCTCTCAGCCCACAGTCTCAGCCGCAAGCTCGCCCAGCGGGCAGAGACCCTCACCAGCGCCGAACGCACCATCGACACCCGCAACTACACCTCCCTATCCACCCTGATGGACGGCCACGTCGACCGTTTCGGGTTCATGCGCCACTTCGTCGTCACCGAGATTATCCGCTCTGAGGTTGATGAGCTCACCCTCATCTCTCCGCGCTTCGAGTCCACGGATTCTACCGCCACCCTTGTTGAAGGTGGCGAACTCATCTCTATGAACGAGCATGAACGCGCCCATATCCATCACGAGGAAAACACCATGTGGCAGCTAGCTATTAGGACGCCCTACCCTATTCGCTACGGACAGGTGCACCAGATCCGCTACCGGATCGACCTCAATATCGAACCCATGCTCCGTAAACGAGAGAAGTTCAACTACGCTTCTCTAGGGCCTTTTACGCCGGCCCGCTTCAACACCAGCTTGGCCCTTACCTTCGATGCCCCACCCACCAATATGCACCAGAAAATCTGGTCCCAAGCCATGCGCGATGAAAACCTGCTCGAAGTGATAGAGCTTCCCGCTCAGCTCCGCTACTCTATGAGCTTCCCCATCGCCGAAGACACTGTCTTCGCCTACTTTTGGGAATCAGACCATGATGGAGCCGTCCGCCACTACCACGGGGGCACCTCCGTGCATCCTTCCTCTCTCGACTCCTCGAACTCCCACTAAAACCATGTCTTCTCCTTCCGGCACCGATTCCACGACCCACCTGGTGAGCTCCCTGCTTCGTTCAGAACTCCTTGAACCCTACGTCCGCGATGTGTGGGAACGCTACGTCCACCACGAAAAACTGGGCGAGGCCAACCCGTTCTCTATCAGGGCTATCGCCCGCGCTATGAGTGCCCACCAACATACGGTCTACGGCTTAGAAATCCCACCCCACAAGTACAAAGACCGGGTGCGTCGAGCCATTACCGGCGAACACATCAGTAGCGAAACCATTGATCTCTTGAGCGAGACCTTCGGCTTCGATGAGCGAACCCGTAAGACCCTGCACAAGGCAGCCACCCAGGGGTTCGATGACTCAGAAACCGTACAGTTCCTCCGCACTAACCCCCAGGTACTAACCTCAAGCTGCTACCTGGATATTCAGCTTGACCCGACTGACCCCGGTGTCTTTACCCTCCACGCCACCTACACCCTGCTCAGCCTCGAATCAGGCTGCTCGGCCTTCGTCTTCTCCCTGCCCCAGGGGCAAGAGCTCATCTGCGACAACCGGCACTTTTCCGTATCGCGCGTCAGCGAAGACCAGGAATGGGTCTTCACCCCCACCAGCTTCATCCAACCCCTACAAACCTTTATGCTGCGGTTCAATGTCCGCGGTACAGTCCAACCACAGGCAGACGGCAGCTACCAGCTCCTTTTGCCCTTCACCCACCGCAGCTATTCCGCCGCTATCAAACTGACTACTGCAGGAAAACCCTTAGCCGTCCGCTTCACCGAGCAAACCGATGCCAACGCTTCAAATGCCACTATTACCTGTGTCGGAGAAGTAACCGATTATCTCTCCCATTTCTACCCCAGTATTAAAGACACCCGCCTTACCCTGAGCTGGTCGGCTGCTACCTAGATTCCTACCACGCCCAATATCTAGGTCCCCTGATCGCTCTGCGATATAAGTGAGACGTGGGAGAACATAACCTAAACATGTAAGGTTTGGTGGATGTGGTAACCACCTTCCCTTACACTCGATAACCCTAACCGGTGCTAGAGGTTCAGAGCTTCTGACAAAAGGACATCCCGCCCCTGGTGCATGTTTTCGCTCCTAGTTTCCCCCCTCTGTACTAGTGCACAACCTCCCACCGCGTTATATCGAGAAAAGCTAGATAGCCTCAGTGCGATTTTTGCTATCTAGCGCCGCGGCCGATTTGTTTCCCTAGTGCATCGGCCGCTCACCGGGTAGAGCTCTTATCCCCAGAGCCCTACCCGCGGTGCAAAGTAATAAGGCGCCCCTCTTTCCCAGAGCGGGCGCCTTCTTTGTACCGTCCTCCTTCAGTACCTAAGAGAAACCGGGCGTCCTCCCCACAGGGGAGAACGCCCGGCACATAGCTCAGCAGGTCAGAGGACTTTAGCCCTCAACACCCAGCTTTTCGAGAATCAGCTCGCGCACGCGTCCGGCATCTGCCTGACCGCGGGTAGCCTTCATAACCTGGCCAACCACGGCGCCAGCAGCCTGGACCTTACCGGCGCGAATCTTGTCGGCAACATCGGGCATAGCGGCCAGAGCCTCGTCAATAGCGGCGGTCAGAGCCGAGTCATCAGAGACAACGGCCAGGCCGCGCTTCTCAACGATCTCAGCCGGGGTGCCTTCACCGTCGATCACGAAGCCCAGCACCTGGCGAGCGATCTTATCGTTAATCTTCTTAGCCTCAATGAGCTGGTTGAGCTCAACGATGGTAGCGGCGGTTGCACCGGTTTCGGTCAGCTCAACCTCGCGCTCCTTGGCGATACGGGCAATCTCGCCCATCCACCACTTACGAGCAACTGAGGCGGGAGCACCGGCGGCGACGGTCTCTTCGATGGCGTCCATAGCACCGGCGTTGACCACGTCGCGGAACTCTTCGTCCGAGAAGCCCCAGTCGGCCTTCAGACGGCGGCGGCGCTCGGCGGGAGGCTCGGGCAGCTCGGCGCGCAGACGCTCAATCCACTCTTCGTCGGTGACGACCGGAACCAGGTCGGGCTCGGGGAAGTAACGGTAGTCGTCGGCATCAGACTTGGGGCGGCCACTGGTGGTCTCGCGGGTGTCTTCGTGCCAGTGGCGGGTTTCCTGAACAACCTTCTCACCTGCTTCGAGGACGGCCGCGTGACGCTGAATCTCGTAGCGCACCGCACGCTCAACCGAACGCAGGGAGTTGACGTTCTTGGTTTCTGAGCGGGTACCGAACTCGGTGGAACCCTTGGGCATGAGCGAGACGTTGGCGTCGCAGCGTACGTTACCGCGCTCCATGCGGGCGTCGGAGATACCCAGGTTCTTGACGATTTCGCGAATGGCAGCCACGTAGGCACGGGCCAGTTCAGGAGCCTTGTCGCCCGCACCCACGATGGGGCGGGTAACAATTTCAATCAGGGGAACACCGGCGCGGTTGTAGTCGACCAGGGAGAAGTCTGCGCCCTGAATACGGCCGGCGGTGCCGCCCTTGTGGGTCAGCTTGCCAGCGTCTTCTTCCATGTGGGCACGCTCGATATCGACGGTGAAGACGGTGCCGTCCTCCAGCTCAACGTCCAGTGACCCGTTAGCGGCGATGGGCTCATCGTACTGGGAGGTCTGGAAGTTCTTGGGGGTATCGGGGTAGAAGTAGTTCTTGCGGGCAAAGTGGCTGATGGGTGCAATGTCGCAGCCCAGAGCCAGACCCAGCTTGATAGCTGATTCAACAGCCTTGCCGTTGACCACCGGCAGCACACCGGGCAGGCCCAGGGAGACGGGGGTTACATTGGTGTTCGGGATATCGCCAAACTCGTTAGGAGCGGCGTCGAACATCTTGGTCTTGGTGTTGAGTTCTACGTGAACCTCGAAGCCGAGTACGGGGTCGTACTTCTCCATGGCTTCTTCAAACGACAGGATTTCGTCAGACATTTACTTAGCTCCCTCGAAGTCAAAGTCACGGATCAGGGCGGCGGTGTCGGGCAGCTGCTCGTGCAGGTAGCCACCCCACTTAGCGGTCAGCAGGGCTTCCAGGCCAGCACCAGCGCGGTAGAGGCGGGCGTCCTCGTGGGCGGGGGCGGTGAACTGGATGCCGACGGGCAGGCCGTCCTCATCTGCCAGGCCACCGGGCAGGGACAGGGAGGGTACACCGGCCAGGTTGGTGGGTACGGTGGCGATATCGCCCTTGTACATGGCCATGGGGTCGCCCTTGGTCTTCTCCCCCAGCTTGTAGGCGGTGGTGGGAGCGGTGGGGCTAATCAGCACGTCTGCAACCTCAAATGCCTTGGCGTAGTCGCGCTGAATCAGGGTGCGCACCTTCTGGGCTGAGCCGTAGTAGGCGTCGTAGTAGCCGGCGGACAGGGCGTAGGTGCCCAGGATGATGCGGCGCTTGGCTTCCGAGCCGAAGCCTGCGGCACGGGAGGCTGCCATGACGCGCTCGATGGTGACGTGGCCTTCTTCGGGCAGCTTACGCAGACCGAAGCGGACGCCGTCGTACTTGGCCAGGTTGGAGGAGACCTCGGAAGACATAATCAGGTAGTAGGCCCCGATCGCTTCCTTAACGGAGGGCAGGGAGACCTCAACAATCTCTGCACCGGCTTCCTTGAGCAGCTCTAGAGATTCGTTGAAGCGGGCCATGACGCCGGGCTGGAAGCCCTCGCCGGTCAGTTCCTTGATGACGCCGACGCGCAGGCCCTTGAGGCCACCTTCAGCGGCACCGGCGCGGGCGGCGTCCGCGTAGGCGGGCACGGGCTCGTTCAGGGAGGTGGAGTCCTTGGGATCGTGACCGCCGATAACCTCGTGCAGTAGGGCGGTGTCGAGGACGGTGCGGGCACAGGGGCCGACCTGGTCCAGGGATGAGGCCATGGCAATGACGCCGTAGCGGGAGACCGAGCCATAGGTGGGCTTAACGCCGACCGAGCCGGTGACGGCTGCAGGCTGACGGATGGAGCCACCGGTATCGGTGCCCAGGGCCAGGGGGGCCTGGAAGGCAGCAACAGCTACAGCGGAGCCGCCGCCGGAGCCACCGGGAATGCGGTCCAAGGCCCAGGGGTTGCGAGTGACGCCGAAGGCTGAGTGCTCGGTGGTGGAGCCCATGGCGAACTCGTCGAGGTTGGTCTTACCCAGAATGGGCATACGGGCCTCGCGGATCTTCTGGGTGACGGTGCCGTCGTAGGGGCTCATCCAGCCCTCAAGCATACGGGAGGCGGCGGTGGTGGGCTGGCCCTTGGTGACAATGAGGTCTTTAACGGCGATGGGGACGCCTGCCAGGGCAGGTAGTTCTTTGCCGGCGGCACGGTCTGCGTCCACGGCGGCAGCAACTTCCAGGGCCTCTTCAGCGTTGAGGTGCAGGAAGGCATTGAGGCCGCTCTTACCGGCTGCGCGGTTTTCTGCGTCCAGAGGTTCGCCATCGGTGGCGATGATGTGGTCGATGTAGGCCTGGGTTGCTTCAACAGAAGTCAGTTCCCCTGCGGCCAGCTTGTCAGCAAGTTCTGCTGCGGAAAGTTTGATGATGTCGTTCATGCCCGCTCCTTAGTCTTCGTCCAAAATTGCCGGAACCTTGAACTTGCCGTCTTCAGCATCGGGAGCCCCTGAGAGAGCTTCCTCAGCGGTCAGGGTTTCGCCCACCACATCGTCACGGAAGACGTTCTTGAGCGGGATAGGGTGGCTGGTTGCCGGGATATCGTCTGAGACGGCGTCTGAGACTGACTTGACGGATTCTACGATGACGTCGAGCTCAGCGGCCATAGCGGCTAGCTCTTCATCAGTCATCTCGATATGAGCCAGCATGGCAAGGTGTGCCACCTGCTCACTCGTAATAGCAGACATAATCACTTCCACGAGTTAGACATAGGTTTTCAGTTTCTATCTTAGCCCGCCTAGGGGCATAACACGATTTAAAAAAGAATCGTCCCCTCACCTGTGCAGGTGAGGGGACGATGGTGTGAGATCAGAGTCCGCTAAAGGTCTCAGTACCTAAGAGGTCTTACTTAGCGGGGATGGTCAGAACCCAGCCGATTTCGATGACGTCGGCGTCCTGAATCAGGTCAGCGTTAGCTGCCAGTACTTCGTCCCAGCCGTTGAAGCCGTGAGCGTAAGCAATTTCTGACAGGGTATCGCCAGCCTTGACGGTGTAGGTGTTAGCTGCGGGTGCTGCTTCAGCAACAACCTCTGCTGCGGGTGCAGGTGTAGCTTCAACAGCAGGAGCTGCTGCAACTTCAGTTACCTGGGTTGCCTGGGGAGCAACAGAGGGAGCTTCAGCAGGCAGCTGGGGTGCTGCGGTACCGTAGTTTGCAAGACCAAGCTTAGCGTTGCATGCAGGCCAAGCGCCCCAGCCCTGCATCTGAAGGAGGTTTTCAGCAACGCGAATCTGCTCTGCCTTTGAAGCAGCTGCGGGGTTGCCGGTGCCACCTGCGGCTGCCCATGAGGACAGTGAGAACTGCAGGCCACCGTAGTAGCCGTTGCCGGTGTTGATGGACCAGTTGCCACCTGACTCGCACTGTGCGAGAGCTTCCCAAGCTTCGAGGGGAGCTGCGTTTGCTGAAGTGGGTGCTGCCACCAGGGTTGCGGCTGCTGCTGCGCCACCGATTGCAAGTGCTGCTGCTGAACGACGAATGTTGGAAGTCATGAAATGCTCCATTAGGCCACCTTACGCTCTTTCCATCCCTGGACGTCTTAGCGTTGCCGTCTACCCGTAACGTAGATTGGATCATTTGAGGCTTTACCCTGTAGACGGCATCAGGTGTGCGGTAGAGCCCAGCATGCGCCCACAGCTTCCACTGTGAGCTATGGACCATCAGCCCTATGGCTAGCTGGTCATTTTTGATTCGTTGATAACGATAACGTAACGATTTCGGCTTTGCCAACCCATTTTTGAGACAGAACACCTTTTGCAGTCGAAGCCAAGACCCCTAGCCCTCCCCTGGGCAATTGGCTTTAAAGACAGGCTTGCACCACCCTTAACACCGGCAACAAGCCCGTATTTCTGCGGTTTAAAGCGGGCTACAGTCACTTAACGCATCAAGACTTGTCTATCATTAAAGACAGGTTTACCCCGCTTTAAAAATTTCTTAAAGTTCAGCGACGTCCCCCATCGAACAACAGAGTCTTATGTCACATTTAGGTCACAGACTCAAAGAAGCCTGTGACCTACCTGTGACCTACACCCTAAGCAACAGCGTCCGGCCCCTGCGCCAAAAGCGCCTCAAAACCTTCTTCATCCAGCACCGTCACACCCAGCTGTTCAGCTTTATCGAGCTTAGAGCCAGCGGATTCACCGGCCACCAGATAGTTAGTTTTCTTCGAAACAGACCCCGAGGCTTTTCCACCTCGCACGATAATGGCTTCTTTCGCGCTATCGCGGGTAAAACGAGCCAGAGTACCTGTTACCACGATAGTGAGGCCTTCCAGGGTGCGCTCGATTGAGGCGTCCCGTTCGTCCTCCATCCGCACGCCGGCTGCCGCCCAGCGGTCTACGATTTCGCGGTGCCAGTCTTCTGCAAACCATTCCTTGAGCGAGCTAGCAATGATGGAGCCCACTCCGTCAACGCCTGCCAGGCGCTCCTCGCTTGCTTCGCGTATTGCGTCCATCGACCCGAACTCGGTCGCCAGGGCCCGGGCTGCAGTGGGCCCCACGTGCCGAACAGAGAGGGCGACCAGCACCCGCCACAGGGGCTGGCTCTTTGCCTTCTCTAGCTGCTCAAAGAGCTTTTCGGTATTGCGGGTAGGGGCACTCGGCTTCTTCGCGGTACCCCGCGTATAGAAGTAGGGAACCAGTTCGGTCTTACCCGTAGGTTCACCTTTGACCTTTTTCTCGCGCTCAATACGCACATCTGCTAGGTCCTCAGCGGTGAGGTCAAAGAGGAAGGCCTCAGAGATCAGCGGGGCCTGATCAGGAGCCGCAGGACTGGTCAGGGCCTTAGCAGCCTCATAACCTAAAGCTTCAATATCGAAAGCTCCGCGCCCTGCCAGGTGGTTGACGCGCTCGGTGAGCTGGGCGGGGCAGGAGCGGGCATTGAGGCAGCGGATATCCACATCGCCGTCCTTAGCGGGCGCCAGGGGCTGACCGCAGGAGGGGCAATCAGTGGGCATCACGAATTCCCGTTCGCTGCCATCGCGCAGGGCAACCACGGGCCCCACAATTTCGGGGATGACATCCCCTGCCTTACGCAGCACCACGGTATCGCCGATGAGCACGCCCTTGGCCTTGACCACGTCCTGATTATGCAGGGTTGCCATCTCAACCGTTGAGCCGGCTACCTTGACCGGTTCCATCACACCGAAGGGGGTCACGCGGCCGGTCCGGCCAACCCCCACCCGGATATCGAGTAGCTTAGTGTTGACCTCTTCGGGCGGGTACTTGTAGGCCACGGCCCAGCGGGGTACGCGGGAGGTATATCCCAGGCGCTCCTGGGTGGAAAAATCGTTCACCTTAATAACGATGCCGTCGATTTCGTGCACCAGGGAGTGGCGTTTTTCGCCGTAGGTTGCAATGAATTCAAGAATCTCTGAGCGGCTAGTGAGTAGCTGGGAATAGGGGCTGACGGGCAGACCCCATTCCTGGAGCTGGGTATAGGTTTCAAACTGGGTGGTGATATCGAGGCCGGTGCGGGAGCCAATGCCGTGCACAAACATGCTCAGGGGGCGCTCGGCGGTCAGGGCGGCGTCCTTCTGCCGCAGGGAGCCTGCTGCCGCATTTCGCGGGTTGGCGAAGGGCGCCTTGCCCTGCTCAACCATCTGCTCGTTGAGGGCCTTAAAGTCAGCCGATGAGATAAAGACTTCACCGCGAATTTCGATTTCTTCGGGGTGGTGGCTACCGGCGAGCTGGGTAGGGATTGAGGCGATGGTCAGGACGTTGTGAGTCACGTCTTCGCCGGTGGTTCCGTCGCCGCGGGTAGCGGCGCGCACCAGCTTGCCCTTGCGGTAGAGCAGGTTGACCGCCAGGCCGTCAATCTTGAGTTCGGTGAGCCAGGCAGGGCGAGCGCCCGTCATCTCTTGGGCGTTGGTTTCGGCGCGGTCTAGCCAGGCACCAAGCTCGTCGAGCGAGAAGACGTCTTCCAGCGAGTACATGCGGGCCAGGTGGGTGACCGGGGCGAAGGCTGCTGAGGCTTCGCCACCGACTTCCTGGGTGGGTGAGTCGTTAGCAACCAGTTCGGGGTGCTGGGCCTCTAGCTTTTCAAGCTCACGGTAGAGGGTATCGTACTCGGCGTCCGAGATGGTGGGGGCGTCGTTGACGTAGTAGCTTTGGCGGGCTGCCCGAACGCGGTCGACAAGCTGGGCATAGTGCTCCTTGATATCGGCGGCTACGCCCTGGCCTTCGACCAGGTCGCGGTCAACGCCGTGGACGGTTTCTTCTTCTACACCGGGAAGGTCTTTGTTTTCACTCACCCTATCTATTCTGCCCTATAACCTCCCCGGCTGAACTCTAGCCGTTGATGCCCCGGTGCAGTTCTTTTTCAGAGTGGAACCGTTCTTCTTCGGTGGTGGCGGTGTGGGGGTAGTCGTAGCCGTCGATGTTGGCCACAATCTCGTGGGCGTCGGTCTCGGTCAGGGCTTTGAGCTCGGCTGCACGGGCTTCGGCGTCCGCTACGGTTATAGCGTCTGCCACAATTACGGTGATGTTGTCCCGGCCTCCGGCTCGAAGGGCAGCCATCTGGAGCACATCCGCCGCATCCTGGGGGTGCTCGACGGTAGCAAGTACCCGGGCCATGTAGTTGTGGGAGAGTTCGCCGGAAAGACCGTCGGAACACATCATCAGGCGGTCGCCCTCGCGGGCGGGGATAACCCAGAAGTCAGGTTCCCAGTAGTTACCGGTGCCCAGGGCACGGGTAATGACGTTACGGCGGGGGTGGGTCAGGGCCTCCATAGCGGTGATCTGACCGGTGTCGACCAGGTACTGAACCTCAGAGTGGTCTACGGTGATCTGTTCTAGTTCTAGACCTTCAACCGGCCCGTTAGAGATAGAGAGAGCTTCTTCGGTCTGAGCCTCTTCTGCCCGGACCAGGCGGTAGGTTCGGGAGTCGCCCACGTTGAAGATAAACCACATCTGCTGGTCGCCAATGTGGGTGAGCCAGGCACCGGTGACGGTTGTACCCGCTCGCAAATCCAGGGCGTTTTTGATGGCTTCATCGGCTTCGCCAATGATTTCCTTGATTTTATCGAGGGTTTTGAGAATCTGGCGGTTGAGGGCGGAGGTTTCTTTGCGGCGCCTGCCCAGGCGGCGGCCACCCGGTTCGTCGTTGAGGGCTTCGCTGGCAACTTCCCGCCGGAACGCTGCCTCTTCTTCCTCGGTCATGCCTCCGGGGCGGGTGAACATCTGGGCGTAGGCCAGGGTGCGGGTGCACAGGCGCGAGGCGACTTCGCCCTTTTCATGCCCGCCCATGCCGTCGGCGACCACGCAGAGGGTGCCGGCAACGACCATAGAGTCTTCATTGTTGTCACGGTACTGGCCTACGTCGGTTGACTTGCCCGCGTAGATAGTGAGGTTGGGGGCGGTGGTCATTCGAAATCGATCTCCAGTTCATTACCGATGCCCGGGGTAATTGCCACGGGCCTAACATTGCCAAAACCGCGCACGTTGCGCACGCCTTGGGGGATGAGTACAAAACGCCTGTCGTCTTCCAGCGCTTCAGCGGTCGAGTCGTCGGTGAGGACGACCCCGGGTTCAGTCAGTGCAACCAGGCGGGAAGCCAGGTTAACGGTGGGTCCGTAGATGTCGCCCAGACGCGGCAGCACCCTGCCCCACACGAAGGATACACGGGCTTCGGGGAGCTGGGGGTCTTCGCTGATAAGTTTTGAGAGAGTCAGGGCGATACGGGCGCCGTTTTCGGGGGATTCGACCAGGTACATGACCTCGTCCCCAACCGTTTTGATGATGCGTCCGCCGCCTACCGCAATCACTTCAGCACAGCGCTGTTCGAAGTTCTTAACCAGGCGGGCCAGGTTCCGCTCGTTCATCTCGCGTGAGAGTGAGGTGTAGGAGACCAGGTCAACGAATCCCACGCCCCGGGCTAGGGGCAGGTCGCTGTCTGCCAGGTCGGTGCTGCCCTCTTCATCGCGGAGGGCCAGACGCAAGATAGCCGAGTTGAGCATCCGACGGTAGCCGTAGACGGTGATATCTTCGAGGTCTTCAATCAGGCGCGGCAGGAGGCTGAGCAGTTCGCCGCGGGCTTCGGTGTCGGTCAGCCCGCCATTAATCACCATATCTTCCACTAGAGCTTCGACCTGCCAGACCACCATGCGGTCCATCATCTGCCCTACCGAACGGGTGAGTGATAGGGCGGCTTCTTCGGTGAGCTTACCCTCTTTAATAAGGGAAGTAACGGTGGTCAGGGCCTTGCTATCGGCATGGGTGAAATAGGCATCATCGTCGGTGAGGTTGGGCAAGCCCAGGGAGCGCCAAATCTTACGAGCGGTCAGCAGGGGCACGCCGGCTTCATCTGCTACCTCGCCGCGTTTCATGCTGCGATTTTCCCCTAGAAGAGCGCGTTCGAGCTCCAGCACGCCCTGCCGGGCTTCGTCGCTACGGTAGAGCTGGCTTTGCACGCGGTTATGGTGGTGCCTGCTCCGGTGGGGCGCGGTGCCGGCCTGTTCGGCGGGGTCGCTACCGGGTGCTGACTTCTCCACGGGGGTCTTCCTTCTCTATGTTTAGTGCTGCGTGGTTCTAGAGGTAATAGGGTCTAGGGCTGGCACGGCGAGTAGTTACCTACTTCAAGAATACCCAGTTACTGTGAGCTAGGCTACGAAATGTTCACCACCCGATAAGCGCCACCGCCTATTCTATGCCCGCCATCACCTTTTTTCGAACCCAAAGAACCTGTTTAGGCTTATCAGACAAATAATGTAGCTTTTACACCCGATACCGAGAAGAGTTCCCGCTCAGTAACGCTCGCTGAGCTTCCTGAATCTTCCCACTCAGGCGCTCAGGGTCCGGCGCTGCCCGCAGCACGTGTTGCACCCCGCGAGCATGAACGGTTAGAGCCGCAGCATTGGCCAGCCCCACCAGATGACGGTGCCCCACGCTTACCCCTTCTATCTGGTTCAGCGGAACACTGACGTCCTTACCTGAGCCCAAGCCCCGTCTAATCACTAAGCGGTGAGTAGTGAGTAGATAGCTGGTAGCCACCCACCGCAGCACCCCTCTAAGACCTAGCCAAGCCAGCCCTAGGGCAAAAGCCAAGGCTAGATAGCGCCAGCCCGGGGCCCCAACACCCAGGGCTGAGGCGAAGCTCCAAGCGGTCATGGCAAGAAAAAAATAAAGAAGGGGGCGCAACAAAAGCACCCCGTGGGCGCGCGTTGCGGCAAGGGTGTACTCTGCGGGATAAAGGTCGCCTCGTAGTTTCATCACTGGTGAGTTTATCGACGCTTCCTGAAGGTTCCCCGATATTCCGGCCTTAACCGCACCTAGCGGCCGTACCTCTGGGGGCGTACGTGTACCACGTCCCCCACGGTGAAGCTTCGTTCCTCGCCGGAATCTGAGCGGACGACCAACTCCCCCTCAGCAGTCAGCTCAACCCCGGTACCCCTAAAGGTCTCATCCCCGGGTAAGTGAATAGTGAGGGTAGCACCCAGGGTGCTCATACGCTCACGCAGGCGGGCCAACAAAGAGGGGCCACCGACGGTGGCGTCCGCATCAAAACCGCTAGCTGCAAAGTCTCGGTAGTAGCGGGCAAAGTGAGCAGCCAAGACCGTCAGTGCCCGATTGAGGTCAATCGACTGCCCCGATTCTATGAGAGCGCTGGTGGCTGTGGGAACGGGAAGGTCTTCCTGGGTCAGGTTTAGATTAAGGCCGATACCCACTACTACCGAGATCTGCCCCTCGGGCTCAATCACAAGCTGGGCCAGAATACCGCAGGCTTTCCGGTTGCCCAGCAGGACATCATTAGGCCACTTGATGGAGGGGTGCAGCCCCGCAAGCTGCTCAAAAACATCGCAGGCAGCCAGTGCAGCTAAGGACGTGAACCAGTGGTACTGGTCGGGGGCTACTCTATTTGCGGGGTTTACATGCGGACGCACGATAAAGCTGGTTGCCAAAGCGGCACCCGCCGGTGCCACCCACACCCGATCCAGGCGTCCTTTTCCCGCATTCTGGTCGGCGGTCGAGACCAGCGAGAGCTCCCCATAGCTACGGCGCACCAGGGCATCACCCACCAGAATCTGCCGGGCATACTCGTTAGTTGACCCTACCGAGGGCAGAAGCTCCACCCGCTCAAACCCGCTCACATCAACCAGGTCAGCCTGAAGGTGCCCCATGCGCGCACTCCTTTATCTCACATACTAAGTTTTGACCGCTATTCTACGGGGTCACGCCCAGCCTGAGCGGCCTAGCGGTGCAATACTGGAACTGTCTAACCCCTACGAAAGGTTCTACCATGACCGTCTACGCTGTGCAGTACTCCTACGGCCCCGCCGACCTGCAGGCTGAGCACCGCCCCGCCCACCGCGAATACCTGGCCCAGCTCCACGAAGAAGGTAAGCTGCACGCAGCCGGCGCCTTCCTCGACGGTGACCCCGCAGGTGCCCTACTCATCTTCGTTGCCGAAGATCGCGACGACCTCGACCGCATTATCGCCGCCGACCCCATGAGCACCGGCGGCGTGCTCACCGGCTACACCGCACGCGAATGGAACGCTGTGATTGGCAAGGTCGGCAAGTAAGCAAGAAGCACTAGAGCTGAAGCAGGCTCACAGCGAAGCTGTTGGCTTGGGGCTGGCATGAATCGCTGGTGATGAGCACCGAGATTCCGAGCGCGCGAGGAAAACAAATCTCGGTGCGAATCTGGCGAGCTTGCGAGCCAGCTAGCGAACCAGCGAGAGGGTCGACAGCAAGCGTGAGCCTGCTCCAGCTCTCCCGAAACACTCTTATTTAGAAAAATCGCTCAAAAATCCCAAGAATAATTGGGTGGGGCGGGGCGGCAGGTCTATAGTTGAAAAGAATGACCCTTATCCCAGGTCACCCCACACCATTGACCCACCAGTGCGCAAGGCAGGCAGAGCATGAGCGAGAACCCCACCACCGATGCCCCCGATTTGACCACCACCGCAGGTAAAATCGCTGACTTCTACGCCCGCCGCGAGCAGACTCTTGCGCCCACCGGGCAGGGCCCGATTGACCGCCAGCACGAACGCGGCAAGCAGACTGCCCGCGAGCGCATCGAGATGCTGCTTGACGAGGGTTCTTTTGTGGAGTTTGATGCTCTGGCTAAGCATCGCACTACGGCTTTTGGTATGGAGAAGAAAAAGCCGCTGGGTGATGGCCTGGTTTCGGGCTACGGTACTATCGATGGCCGCCTGGTTGCGGTTTATTCCCAGGATTTCACTGTCTACGGTGGTTCTCTGTCGCAGGTCAATGGCGAGAAGATTGTGAAGGTGCAGAAGTTCGCGTTGAAGAACGGCTGCCCCATTATCGGTATTAATGACGGTGGTGGCGCCCGCATTCAGGAGGGTGTTGCGTCGCTAGCCATGTTTGCCGATATCTTCCGTATGAATGTGCGGGCCTCGGGCATGATTCCGCAGATTTCGGTAATTATGGGCCCCTGCGCCGGTGGTGCGGCCTACTCCCCCGCCCTGACTGATTACATCGTAATGGTCGATAAGACCAGCCACATGTTTATTACCGGCCCCGATGTCATTAAGACCGTGACCGGTGAAGAGGTCGATATGGAGACCCTGGGCGGTGCCCGCCAGCACAACGCGGTGACGGGTACGTCGACCTACCTGGCTGAGGACGAAGAGGACGCCTTTGATTTCGTCCGCGAGCTCGTTGAGTTCTTGCCCTCCAACAACCTCACCGAGACCTTCCCCCTGGATCATGATCAGGACCCCGAGGTCACCGTCGATGATCTTGATCTTGACCTGCTGATTCCCGATTCAGCTAATCAGCCCTACGATATGCGGGCTGTGATTGAGTCGGTGGTTGATGATGGCCATTTCTTTGAGATGCAGGCCCTCTACGCCCCCAACGTGATGATTGGTTATGCCCGGGTTGAGGGTAAGACCGTGGGTATTGTGGCCAACCAGCCCATGCAGTTCGCTGGCACCCTCGATATCAATGCCTCTGAAAAGGCCGCCCGCTTCGTGCGCAACTGCGATGCCTTCAACATTCCGATTCTGACCTTTGTTGATGTGCCCGGCTTCCTGCCCGGTACCGACCAGGAGTTCAACGGCATTATCCGCCGTGGCGCTAAGCTGCTGTACGCCTACGCCGAGGCGACCGTTCCGCTGGTTACCGTGATTACCCGCAAGGCCTACGGCGGGGCCTACATTGTGATGGGCTCGAAGAAGCTGGGCGCCGATATTAACCTGGCCTGGCCCACCGCCCAGATCGGTGTAATGGGGGCCCAGGGTGCGGTCAATATTCTCTACCGCCGCGAGCTGGCCGCTGTGGCCGAAGAGGGCGGCGATGTTGAGGCTAAGCGCGCTGAGCTGATTGCCAAGTACGAAGAGGAGCTGCTCAACCCCTATCAGGCTGCTGAGCTGGGCTACATCGATGAGGTCATCGCCCCTTCCGAGACCCGCGTGCGCATCATTTCTTCCCTGCGGGCCCTGCGCGATAAGCGCGCAGCCTCCCCCGCTAAAAAGCACGGCAACATTCCGCTGTAAGGGGTAGGTAGAACATGGCAACTCCCAATCCGCTGTCCCTACTGGGCTTCGGCAAGAAGCCGGCACCGGCGTCCGCGCCCCTTGAAAACCAGGGGCAGGACGCCGGTGGGCAGCAGGTACCCGCCCCTGTGCTTTCGGTGGTGCGGGGCAACCCCACGGAAGAAGAGCTGGCTGCGCTGACCAGCGTCGTGGTGGCGCTACAGGCCCAGGCTGATTCCCGGCAGGAGACCGCGCTGGAAATGTGGCAGCGCCGCCTCAACCACACTCAGCGCCTGGGTATGCGACTGCGCCCCGGGCCGGGTTCCTGGAAGCGGGCCCGACCCCAGTAGTTCACCCACCCAGCTCCCTGTTTTCTGGGTCACAGTAACCTAGAATGGGGTGTATGACACTACACCCAGATTTACCCGAAATTTTTAAGGCCGACCGCGCTCAGACCGAGGTCGACCGCATTGCCAACGACTACTACGAGAAGACCCTGGAACTAGACCCGGCAGCGGCCACCATCGAGGGCCGCAAGGGACGGGAAACCGAGTACCCCGACTACTCCCCCGCAGGCACCCAGGCAGAGATTGACCTAGCCCGCGCTACTCTGGCAGCCCTTGACGCCGTTGAACCGGCCGACGACATCGACCGGGTTACTGTCGACGCCATGCGCGAGCGCCTGGGGCTCAAGCTCGAACTGCACGAGGCGGGCCTGGGCGACTGGGAACTCAACAACATTGCCTCCCCTGTTCAGGGTATTCGCGCCATCTTTGACCTGATGAACCGTGAAACAGCCGAGGACTGGGGGCACATTGCTGGCCGCCTGGGTAACGTTGCGGAAGCGGTTCGCGGTTATATCGAGACCCTGGAAGCCGCCCGTGCCGCCGGTAAGGTGGCAGCGGTGCGCCAGGTCGATATCGTCATCGAGCAGGTAGCCGCCTACATTGCCGAAGGCGGTTTCTTCGACACTCTGGCACAAGAGGTAGCCGAAGCCGCCCCTGAGCACGCCGACCGCGCTACCCAGGGGGCGGCGTCCGCTAAGGAAGGCTACAGCGAACTTCTCTCCTACCTCAAAGACACCCTGCGCCCCGACGCGCCCGAGGCCGATGCTGTGGGCCGCGAGCGCTACTCCCTTTACTCCCGTCAGTTTGTAGGCACCACCCTTGACCTGGAAGAGACCTATGCCTGGGGTATTGAGGAACTCGACCGCATCATCGCGGCCCAGCAGGAGGTTGCCGAAGCCATCAAGCCCGGTGCCACTATTGACGAGGCAAAGGCCCTGCTCGATGCTGACCCCGAACGCACCCTCAACGGCACCGATGAGCTCCAGGCCTGGATGCAGAAGCTTTCCGACGCCGCCGTTGACTACCTGGCCCAAGAGCACTTCACCATCGAAGGCCCGCTGCGCAAGCTCGAGTGCATGATTGCCCCCACCCAGGAGGGCGGTATCTACTACACCGGCCCGTCCGCTGATTTTGAGCGCGCCGGTCGCATGTGGTGGTCAGTGCCCGAAGGTGAAGATACCTTTGGCACCTGGCGCGAAACCTCAACCGTCTACCACGAGGGCGTACCCGGCCACCATCTGCAGGTTGCCTATGCAACCGCTATGGCCGAGGCCCTGAACCAGTGGCGTGCTAACGCCGTGTGGGTTTCGGGCCATGGCGAGGGCTGGGCCCTGTACGCTGAGCGCCTCATGGACGAGCTGGGTTATCTCTCTGACCCCGGCGACCGCATGGGTATGCTCGATGCCCAGCGCCTGCGTGCTGCCCGCGTGGTCTTCGATATCGGCCTGCACTGCGGTTTTGAGATCCCCGAACGCTGGGTTGCCGAGCTGGGTGTAGAACCTGGCATCTGGGACGCAGAGAAGGGCTATAAGTTTCTAGAGGCCAACCTCGATATCTCCGAGGGCCAGCGCCGCTTCGAGTTCCTGCGCTACCTGGGCTGGCCGGGCCAGGCCCCCTCCTACAAGGTGGGCGAGCGAGTCTGGTTACAGCTGCGTGAGAACGCCCGCGCCGCCGGAATCTCTGACCGCGACTTCCACACCCGGGCCCTCAAACTGGGCTCAGTCGGGCTTGATACCCTGCGCCGGGCACTAGCTGCCTAAGTCGCGTAAACATGAAGCGGGCCCTGCACACCGATAGGTGCGCAGGGCCCGCTTCTCTACGAGGTAGGGGTAAGGGTTAGGACGCTGCCGCGGCAGGTACCTGGGGTGCCTCGCCGAGGCGGGCGTAGACGTCCTCAGCTACAAATCCGCCCTCGGTGCGCGGGGCGTTGTAGAGGTCCTCGTTCAGAATGCCCTCGCGCTTGGCGACGATGAGCGCAACCAGGGCCTGGCCTGCGACGTTGACGGCGGTACGGCCCATATCAATGATGGGGTCGATGGCCAGGAGCAGGCCAACGCCGTCGAGGGGAAGGCCCAGGGTGGAGAGGGTGAGGGTGAGCATGACCGTTGCACCGGTGGTTCCTGCGGTGGCGGTGGAACCGAGCACCGACACCATAATGATGAGCAGGTAGTGGGTGATGTTGAGGTCGATGCCGTAGAACTGGGCCACAAAGAGGGCTGCTAGGGCGGGGTAGACCGCGGCGCAGCCGTCCATCTTGGTGGTGGAGCCCAGGGGAACCGCGAAGGAGGCGTAGGCGCGGGGCACACCAAAGTTACGTTCAGCTACGGACTGGGTCAGAGGCATGGTGCCCATGGACGAGCGGGAAACGAAGCCCATCTGCACAGCGGGCCAAACGCCCGAGAAGAACTGCTTGATAGACAGACCGTTGGCGCGGGCGATAGCTGGGTAGACCACGAAGAGCACAAGGGCCAAGCCGATGTAAAGCACAATTACGAAACGCGCCAGAGAGCCCATGGAGGTCCAGCCGTAGGCGTAGACGGCTCGGCCAATCAGACCGACGGTACCGAGCGGGGCCAGGCGGATAATCCACCAGAGGATGGTCTGAATAATAGCCAGAGCACTCTTATTCAAGTCAAGGAAGGGCCTGGCAGCGGGGCCGGTCTTGAGGGCTGCGATACCCACGGCTACTGAAATCACAAGGATCTGGAGCACGTTGAAGCTAGCTGAGCCGGTGACGGTCTCGCCCGAGTTTGAGATGCTCACACCCAGGCCAAGGAAGTTGGCGGGAATCAGGCCGGTAAGGAAGCCCAGCCAGGAGCCGGTACGCCCTTCGTAGGTTTCGGGAGTAGCCAGACCGGTGTTAGCGCCGGGTTGGGTGACAAGACCGAGGATGAGGCCAATAACCACAGCGATGAGGGCGGTGTAGGCGAACCAGAGCAGGGTCTTGGTAGCCAGGCGGGCCGCATTCGTTACCTCAGCCAGGTTGGCGATGGACGAAACCACGGCGGTAAAAATCAGGGGTACCACCGCTGCTTTGAGCAGGGTGACGTAGGAGGAGCCAATAGTGGAGAGGGTGGTCATGAGCCAGTTGGGGTTCTCTGCGGCATCGCCGCCGAGGTTAGTGGCTACCAGGCCCAAAATCACGCCCAGGATGAGGGCGGCGATAATTTGATTGCCGAAGGACGTAGCCCAGGCGGGAAGTCTCTTGCGGGAAGGAAGTGCTGTGGTGTGGTTTGACATGTCTCAACACTGTACGCCTGGCCCTGGGGCTTGTGAATCGGGGTGTAAAGCTAGGACATATTTTGCTGTAGGTCACATGATGGCCTGGGTTTTTTACGGATCGGTCTTCACAGGTGGAACCCCTCTCAACTAAACTGTGATTCAAGTTACTTTTATGTGCTTTTTATGAACAGGTAGGTCCTGGTTGCCTACCCCGTAGTCAGATACAACTCAAAGGAGAGACAATGACTGTTTACGCCGCACCCGGCTCAGCAGATTCCATCACCACCTTCAAGTCCCGCTACGACCACTTCATCGGAGGGGAATGGGTAGCCCCGGCCGAGGGCCAGTATTTTGAAGATATCTCCCCGGTTAACGGCAAGCCCTTTGCAGAAGTCGCCCGCGGTACCGCAGCTGATATCGACAAGGCTATTGACGCAGCCTGGAAGGCCTTTGAGACCTGGGGCAAGACCTCCCCCACCGAGCGCGCTAACCTGCTGCTCAAGCTGGCCCAAATTATGGAAGATAACCTGGAGTCCATTGCGGTAGCTGAGACCTGGGAGAACGGTAAGCCTGTCCGCGAGACTCTAGCCGCAGATATCCCGCTGGGCGTTGACCACCTGCGCTACTTCGCGTCCGCTATTCGCACCCAGGAAGGCCGCCTGTCAGAGATTGACGAGAACACCGTGGCCTACCACTTCCACGAGCCTCTGGGCGTGGTGGGGCAGATTATCCCCTGGAACTTCCCCATTCTGATGGCTATCTGGAAGATCGCCCCGGCCCTGGCAGCGGGCAACACCATTGTGCTCAAGCCCGCGGAGCAGACTCCGGTTTCAGTGCTCTACCTGGTGGATTTATGGAAGGATGTACTCCCCGCCGGTGTGCTGAACGTTGTGAACGGCTTTGGCCCCGAGGCTGGCGCTGCCCTCTCTGGTAGCAAGCGCATCCGCAAGATTGCTTTTACTGGTGAGACCACCACCGGTTCTATCATTATGAAGGCTGCTGCCGACAACATCATCCCGGTCACCTTGGAGCTGGGCGGCAAGTCCCCCAATGTCTTCTTCGCCGACGTTGCTGCCGAGAAGGACTCCTTCTACGACAAGGCACTAGAAGGCTTTGCCTCCTTCGGCCTCAACCAGGGCGAGGTCTGCACCTGCCCCTCCCGCGCACTGATTCAGAAGCCCATTCACGACTCCTTCCTCGAGGCCGGCATTGAGCGCGTGAA
This sequence comes from Rothia nasimurium, assembly GCF_928392795.1. GTDB lineage: Bacteria > Actinomycetota > Actinomycetes > Actinomycetales > Micrococcaceae > Rothia > Rothia nasimurium_F. Next base: position 89,932 of record NZ_CAKMTJ010000003.1, on the reverse strand, counting down.
GGCCATGAAGCAGGGCAATCCGCTCGATACCGAGACCATGGTCGGCGCCCAGGCGTCCAAGGAGCAGTGGGATAAGATTACCGGCTACCTGAAGATTGGCAAGGACGAGGGCGCGGACGTTCTCGTGGGCGGTGAGGCCTGCGAGCTAGGCGGCGACCTGGCAGACGGCTGGTACATTCAGCCCACCGTTTTTGCCGGTAGCAACGACATGCGTATCTTCCAGGAAGAGATTTTTGGCCCGGTTCTGGCTACCACCTCTTTCACTGATTTTGATGAGGCTATGCGCATTGCCAATGACACCGACTACGGTCTAGGTGCGGGCGTCTGGACGCGCGACCAGAACACCGCCTACCGGGCAGGCCGCACCATTCAGGCTGGCCGTGTCTGGATCAACAACTACCATAATTACCCGGCCCACGCCGCTTTCGGTGGCTACAAGAAGTCAGGCATCGGCCGCGAGAACCACCTGATGATGCTGGCCCACTACCAGCAGACCAAGAACATGCTGGTCAGCTACTCAGATAAGCCGATGGGGCTCTTCTAATACCTGCTTCTGATAGCTTGAGGCTTATTCATAAGGGGTTCCGCAGGCTCACGCTCGCTGCCGACCCTCTCGCCTGGTTCGCTTCGCTCACAAGGCGATTCACGCCCCGCCTAGCGGCGGATTCCGTTCGCTCTTGCGTGCTGTCGCACCCGCTCACTTCATCCGAGCCAGCAGCTTCGCTGTGAGCCTGCTCCACTTATCCTTATGAATAAGCCTTACTATCTACCAGTTCTACATTGTTGCCCTTTTCCGCATGACAAGCATCATACTTTCCTCAATAGTGAGGCAACTAAAATTCTTTTTCGATGAGATACGTCAAACGTTTTAAATTAAAGGACCCCAATAAATTCTCTTGACTTACGTAAGAATTAAAAATAAAATATAGAATAGTATAAAATTAGAATATTCAACGGAGGCACCTGAGGATGACAGAGGAAAAAACATTCAAGGATTATTTTATAACAATAGTTGGAATTTTTAGTGCATTTATATTTATTAAGTTATTCGACAGTATTTTAGAGTTTAACTTTATTGTTAACCTGGTTCTTGCACTCGTAGCAAGCTCTTTGGTATGTATAGTTCTAGTATTTTTTATTGCCTTTTTCAAAAGTCTTCTTTTTAAGAAATAGTTATTGATTTATACAGCCAGACCCTCATTTAATTTTTCAATTTCCTATTGACACCCACACGGCCCCATACTGTGCAATGTAGATTACATTCACCAAACTGGTATCAAGGAGATCTGATTATGCCAAAGAAGCGTATTACTCTATCCCTCAGCCATTGCAACAGTTTTTTGTGATTTACATCTTTCACTGCCGCGTATTCGTTCAACGAAAATTATCAGGAGCAGAACACTTCGGTAGCAATTATATGAAGCTTATTCATAAGGGGTTCCGCAGGCTCACGCTCGCTGTGAGCCTGCTCCATCTACCCTTTGGAATAAGCTTCTTTCTTCTTCCGCCCCTGCAACCAAGCCTCTAACAACCACGCACACAGAATCACCGGAGCAGCCACCGTTGTAAGGCCAGGACCAGAATAAGCACTCACCCCATCAGGCAGGCTATCCCATACACAACGAGTTCCAATTACAGGGAAAAACCCCCAATAGGCTTCGCCTTGAATATACTCATTTGAAGTATGGCAAGCTATCCCAGCAGTAAAACGGACGAAATATTCAAAAGCCATCAAAAATAGCCAAAAACAGAAGGAGAGAAAAAAGAGTTTATGATTCTTTACAAGATTCATAACGATACTGCCTTCTTTCTGTCAGAAAGGAATTCGAGTCTAAGTTTACCTAACCTATCACTTGCAGCTCATCAGAAGTCACTGCGTCCTGACACCCTGTTTAGCATCATCCCCAGTAACAACGCGCCGACCAATCTCTCGCCCCACAACATTATTGTGTAAGTCCATAACTACTTCCTCTTCAGGGTCATCTACTACTGACTCATGATTGTTGGCAATGGTTTCAGCATCTTCAGACATTTCAGCTGCCATATCAAATCCATACCAGGTACGCCCTGCCGGGCCTCTAGTAGGCTGGGCATCGATTTGACGCAAGACAACAGCCTTTTGAGCCCAATCCAGTATCTGCACCTGAGCCAGCGGGCGGCCCACCATGTCACTAACCTCTTTAAGAGAACAGAGCCGGATGTCAGAATACGCCACAAGTTATCTTTCGTTTGTTAATTTATTGGGCGACAGCCCTCGACTCTACCGCCCCTGAAACTTAGAGGAAGATCAGCATTCCTTATAAGCCTGATGCCCAGGACGCCCCGCCAAAACTAGCTCCAAGGAATAAGGAAAGGCTCTAACCTGCTAGCGATTGACTCAAGGCTCTCCTGTCCTTCTGCTATGTCCATAATGAGCCGGTAGGAGGTATCAGAATCCATCACATGTTTTAATCCGTTGATACGCAAAAAGATATTGAGGAAAATTAGCGTGGTTCGCTTGTTCCCATCAACCAGTGCGTGGTTCCGAGCTAGAGATTCGCTCTGAGCGGCAGCCGCCAGCGGAATCGTAGGGTAAACGTGAGCTCCATACACCCTCGTGATAGGTCTTTCTAAGGCCGAATCTAGCAGTCCTACATCTCGAACGTAAAAGCCCAGACGCGTTATAACCTCAATAGCAATTTCGAGTTGAATCCGCTGCATTTATGAGTCGGCTAGTCGTTCCAAAGTTTTTGCATCATGCTCAAGCGCGTAAGCAAGTCCCTCTTCTACCATGGCCCGATGCTCTCTTTCTTCCAGCATGCGACGCACACTTTCGACGATGAGGGAGTGCTTAGATAAATGCTCGCGCTCTGCTAAATCTGCAAGCTGGTGGTCTAAATCTTCAGGAAGTCGCAAGGTAAGAGCCATACACCCACAATACCAAGTTGATACCATCAGCTCCATACCGATGTGCAGACTTGGCCCATCACACGTGTTGTGGGTTCGGGGTTCGTCAGCCCCGATAGACTGTTACCCATGCACATCCCTATTGAAACCGCAGCCGCAGCGGGCGAACAGCCGGTGCGGCTCGTCCTTGCGTCGTCTTCCCCTGCCCGCAAAAAGCTCCTGGAGGACGCCGGCGTCCGCTTCACCGTTATTGTCAGCGATGTCGACGAGGACGCCGCCCTGCGCGAGGCCCAGCAGGCCGCCTATGAGGCAGGGCTGGGTGACATCACTCCGGCGCAGACCGCCCAGCTGCTGGCCAAGGCAAAAGCGCAGGCGGTTGCCGCCCTGCCCGAGGCGGCAGGAGCCCTGGTGCTGGGCTGTGACTCTGTCTTTGAGCTCGATGGCCTTGCCTACGGTAAGCCCGGCAGCGCCGAAAAAGCCCTGGAACGGATTACCGCGATGAGCGGACGCAGCGGGCAGCTCCACACCGGGCATTGGCTGGTCGATACCCGCGAGTCTGCCCAGAACACAGCAGCTAGCAAGCGCCCCGAGGCCAGCGAGTTGCGCACAGCAACCGTCCACTTCGATACCTTCAGCGACGAAGAAGCCCGGCGCTACGTGGCCACCGGCGAGCCCCTGTGGGTGGCTGGATCCTTCACAATCGACGGTTTCGGCGCGGCCTTCATTAAGGGAATTGAGGGCGAATACCACACCGTGGTGGGGCTTTCGGTGCATGCCCTACGCACAATGCTGGCTAACTTTGGTGTTTCAATCAGCGACATTTGGAAAAATTCGCGATAAATTTCAAGATACGACTTTTGTGAGGCGCCGCCACCCGGCGCCTGCTCATAATGCGTCATAGCCAGTAACGGCACGCCAGCACGGCGCATCAACCCGAGGAGCTTTACAGTGACTGCACACAATGACCTGGCCCAGACCTTTACCCCGGTGAAGGGTCGCCACACCGGCCCCGTCAGCAAGGTACTGATTGCCAACCGCGGTGAGATTGCCGTGCGCGTCATCCGGGCTGCCCAGGACGAGGGCATCTCAACCGTTGCGGTCTATGCAGACCCCGACCGCGAGGCCCAGCACGTGCTGCTAGCTGACGAGTCCTATGCCCTGGGCGGCACTACCGCAGCGGAGTCCTACCTAGTCATGGACAAGCTACTTGAGGTTGCTAAGCGCTCTGGCGCCGACGCCGTGCACCCCGGTTACGGTTTTCTTTCTGAGAACGCCCAGTTCGCCCAGCAGGTCATCGACGCCGGTCTAACCTGGATTGGCCCCTCCCCCGAGTCCATCAACCGCCTGGGCGATAAAGTAGCTGCCCGCCATATCGCCGAGAAGGTCGGCGCCCCGCTGGTGCCCGGCACCAAAGACCCGGTCAAGAGCGCAGCAGAGGTTGAGGCTTTTGCGGACGAGTACGGCCTGCCCGTTGCCATCAAGGCAGCTTTTGGCGGCGGTGGGCGAGGCATCAAGGTCGCCCGCGAGCGCGAGGGTATCGGGGAGCTCTACGAGTCAGCTGTCCGCGAGGCTATCGCCGCCTTTGGCCGCGGCGAGTGCTTCATTGAGCGCTTCCTTGACTCCCCCCGTCACGTTGAAACCCAGTGCCTGGCCGACGCTCACGGCAATGTTATGGTTGTTTCGACCCGCGACTGCTCCCTGCAGCGCCGCAACCAGAAGCTGGTAGAAGAGGCCCCGGCTCCCTACCTGACCAAAGAGCAGAACGAGCGCCTGTATGAGGCGTCCAAGGCTATCCTGCTCGAGGCAGGCTACCAGGGCGCCGGTACCTGCGAATTCCTGGTGGGCACCGACGGCACCATTTCCTTCCTTGAAGTCAACACCCGCCTGCAGGTTGAGCACCCGGTCTCCGAAGAGGTCACCGGCATTGACCTGGTGCGCGAGCAGTTCCGCATCGCCCGCGGTGAGACTATCGAAGCCACCGACCCCGAGGTGCGCGGCCACTCCTTCGAGTTCCGCATTAACGGTGAGGACGCCGGCCGCAGCTTCATGCCCTCCCCCGGCACCATCGAGAAGCTGGTTGTACCCGCAGGCCCGGGTGTCCGCTGGGATTCCGGCGTGATCGCAGGCGATACCGTCAGCGGCAACTTTGACTCCATGATCGCTAAGCTCATCGTCACCGGCGCCACCCGCGAACAGGCCCTACAGCGAGCCCGCCGCGCCCTGGGCGAGCTGGTCATCGAGGGTATGCCCACCGTTGCCAACTTCCACCGCGCCGTGCTCGATGAGCCTGCCTTCGCCCCTGCCCCCGGCGGTGACTTTGCCGTTCACACCCGCTGGATTGAAACCGAATTCAAGAACACCCTGCCCGCCTACGACGGTGCCCTCACCCTGGCTGAGGCCGATGAAGAGCGCCAGAAGATTACCGTTGAGGTCAACGGCAAGCGCATGGAAGTCGTCCTGCCTGCCCTGGGCGGCGGTACCTCTGCCAAGTCCGCAGCCGCGTCCAAGGCCCGCAAGTCCCGCTCAAGCCGCGGGGGCGCGTCCGGCTCTGCCAACAGCAATGAGCTCACCAGCCCCATGCAGGGCACCATCGTCAAGGTTGCCAGCAAGGACGGCGCCAAGGTCGCCGAAGGCGATTTGATCGTTGTACTGGAAGCCATGAAGATGGAGCAGCCCATCACCGCCCACAAGGCAGGCAAGGTCACCGGGCTCAAGCTCAAGGCAGGCGACACCGTCTCAGCCGGGGCAATTATCGCCACCATCAAATAAAAGCACCGCTCACAATCTAGGCCAGGCCCCCTTGCCACCAGGTAAGGGGGCCTAGTTTAAATCCAGCACCACCTGCACCCAGCACACACAAGCTCACATAGTGGAATTGAAGTTTCACATAGAGAACGCCAGTTTTAGAGTAAAACTGTTCAACACTTTCCACACATCCTCAGAGAGATCCTGTGAGCACCACAACCGCTACCCCAGCATCCTCTGCCACCGAGCAGACCGTGCCCCGCAGCCGCGTCATCCTGGCGTCACTCATCGGCACCACCATCGAGTTCTACGACTTCTACATCTACGCCACCGCCGCCGTGGCAGTCTTCCCCGCCCTCTTCTTCACCGGCGAGGACGACACCGCCAAGCTCCTCGCCTCCATGGCGACCTTCGGCGCAGCCTTCATCGCCCGCCCCATCGGCTCCATCGTCTTTGGCCACTTCGGCGATAAGGTAGGCCGCAAGGCAACCCTGGTCGGCGCACTCCTGACCATGGGCATCGCAACCTTCCTCATCGGTCTGCTCCCAACCTACTACCAGATCGGCCTCTGGGCACCGGCCATGCTGACCATCCTGCGCTTCTGCCAGGGCCTAGGCCTCGGCGGCGAATGGTCAGGTGCAGCCCTGCTAGCCACCGAATACGCTGAAGAAGGCAAGCGCGCCCGCGCCGCCATGTGGCCCCAGCTCGGCGCACCGTTCGGCTTCATCCTCGCCAACGGCTTCATGCTGCTACTCACCGTCGCCATGGGCTTCACCTCCCTCGCCGCCGGCGACACCATCGACCACAACTTCCTCGTCTGGGGCTGGCGCATCCCCTTCATCGCCTCCATCGTCATGGTCGCAGTCGGCCTCTACGTGCGCTTCAAGCTCGAAGAAACCCCCGTCTTCAAACAGGCCCTCGAAAAAGACGAAAAGGTCAAGACCCCGCTCGCAGAAGCCTTCAAGGTAGCCTGGTGGCCCATGATCCAGGGCACCTTCATCATGCTCGCCACCTACGTACTCTTCTACCTCATGACCGCCTGGATCCTCTCCTTCGGCATCGGCAAGGTAGAAAAGGGCGGCCTGGGCATCGCCTACCGCGAATTCCTGGTCATCCAGCTCATCACCATTCTCTTCTTCGCAGCCATGGTCCCGGTCTCCGGCTGGCTAGCCGACAAGTACGGCCGCCGCTCATCCCAGCTCGTCATCACCGGCGCCATCATCATCTTCGGCCTCTCCTTCGGCTTCCTCATGGACCCCTCCGTCGTTGGTACCGGTGAGGACGCCAACACCGGCCGCATCGTCCTCTTCATGGCCATCGGCATGACCCTCATGGGCCTGACCTTCGGCTCCATGAGCGTCTACCTGCCCGAACTCTTCCCCACCAACGTCCGCTACACCGCCTCAGGTATCAGCTACAACGTCGCATCCATCCTGGGCGCAGCACTGACCCCCTATGCCGCGGTGTGGCTGAACGCCAACGGTGGTGTAGGCGCAGTCGGCCTCTACCTGGCCGGCGCAGGTCTGCTCACTCTGATCTTCATGGCAATCACCCATGAAACCCGCGACGTGGATCTGACCACCATGGCCCGCACTAAGTAGGGTAGACGCACACAGCTCAAGGAGGGGTAGCGCCCGCTCTTGCCGACTAACCTTCTCGCTGGCTCGCAAGCTCGCAAGCGATTCATGCCAGACCCAGCCAGTCGGCTCCGAACGGGCGCTACCCCTCCCCTTTTTCATCTATTACTGCATAGTGTGCAGCTGCCGCGCGGCTTCCGAGATGGAGCCGGTCAGCGATGGGTAGACCGTGAAGGTTTCGGCAATATCGTCCACGTGCAGTTTCTTATCGACTGCTAGCGATAGCGGGAAGATGAGCTCTGAGGCGCGGGGGCCCACCACCACGCCGCCAATAACGGTGCCAGAGTGCTTGCGGGCAAAGATTTTGATGAAGCCGTCCTCGACCGCCATCATCTTGGCCCGGGGGTTAGTGGCCAGCGGCAGCATGACCATATCTGCCTGGTACTTCCCCGACTCAATTTCGCTCTGGCTCACTCCGACAGTTGCAATTTCAGGGGCCGTAAAGATGTTGGCGGCAACCTGGTGGGTGCGCAGAGGCTTGACGATGTCGCCCAGCATGTGCGAAACGGCAACGCGCCCCTGCATCGCGGCAACAGAAGCCAGAGGGTAAACCCCGGTACAGTCACCTGCCGCATAAATATTGGGGATGTTAGTGCGGGAGACGCGATCCACGTTAATGTGCCCTGATTCGCTGACCTCAACCCCGGCGTCCTCAAGACCCAGATTTTCGGTGTTGGGAATCGAACCAACAGCAATCAGCACATGGGAGCCAGCTACCTTGCGCCCGTCCCCCAGGGTGACAATGACGCCGTCGCCGGCCTCGTTGTAGCAGGCGGCTTCGGCGCGGGAGCGGGGCATAACGCGCACGCCCTTACGTTCGAAAACATTTTCAAGGACGGTCGCGGCGTCCTCGTCCTCACCGGGCAGCACCCGGTTGCGGGAGGAAATCAGGGTAACCCGCGAGCCCAAACCGTTGTAGGCCGAGGCGAACTCTGCACCGGTCACACCGGACCCGACCACAATCAGATCTTCGGGGAGTTCTTCAAGTGAGTAGAGCTGGGTCCAGTTGAGAATGCGCTTACCGTCCGGCTTAGCGGTGGGCAGCTCGCGGGGGTGGGTACCCACCGCCAGAATGATGAACTCGGTGGTCAGGTCATAGGTCAGCCCGCTGGAATCGGTCACCTGCACGGTGTGGCGGTCCACCAGCTTGCCGCGGCCATCAATCACTTTGACGCCGCTACGTTCAAGGGTGCGTTTAATATCGTGGGACTGCTGATGAGCCAGGTCAATCAGACGCTTATTTACCTTGGCCAGGTCAACCGAAATGGGCGGCGGCGCGTCATTATCGCCCACCGAAATAGCGAGCTCCTGGGCCTTGCCGAAGCGGTTGCGGGCGTCCGCACTGGCAATCAGGGTTTTGGAGGGTACAACGTCGGTGAGGACGGCCGAGCCGCCCATGCCCTTATCTTCGATGATAGTGACGTCGGCGCCGTGGCTTGCAGCGACCAGGGCGGCTTCATAACCGCCGGGGCCACCGCCGAGAATGACAATTTTGTGCGATGCGTAGTCTGTTTTGAGAGTCACCCCTTTATTGTGTCGCACATCGCACGCACGCTCAACTCTGGGCAGGTTTGGTACCGTAGAAGGGTGTTGAATGATTCAAATATTTCCGCTGTTTCCACCGCTGACCCTCACCACCCGGCACTGGTTCGTGCCCGTGAGGCCGCGGAGTTCATTGCCGAGAAAACCGGCGTCGAGAAGCACGACCTGGCGCTGACGCTGGGGTCGGGCTGGGGCGAAGCTGCCTCCCTCATTGGCGAAGCCACCCACGTGCTCTCTGCCGACGAGGTCCCCGGTTTCCACAAGGCTGCCGTCGTGGGCCACCCCGGTACCCTGACCTCTATCCTGACCGAGAACGGTAAGCGAGCCCTGGTGATTGGCTCCCGCACCCACTACTACGAGGGGCGTGGCGTTGAGGCCGTCGTCCACGGTGTGCGCACCGCAGCTGCAGCTGGCGCTGACACCATGATTCTCACCAACGGCTGCGGCGGCCTGAACCCCGTCTACTCAGCCGGGGAACCCGTCCTGATTTCTGACCACCTGAACTTCACCTCGGCGTCCCCGCTGACCGGTGCCCACTTCGTTGACCTGACCGACCTGTATTCTCCGCGCATCCGCGAGATTGCCCGCGGCATTGACCCCTCCCTGCAGGAGGGTGTCTACATGCAGTTCCCCGGCCCCCACTACGAAACCCCGGCCGAGGTCAAGATGGCAGGTGTACTGGGTGCTGACCTGGTGGGCATGTCCACCGCTCTTGAAGCCATCGCTGCCCGCGCTGCGGGTCTTGAGGTCTTCGGCATTTCACTGGTCACCAACCTGGCTGCCGGTATTCAGGAGACCCCGCTGTCCCACGCCGAGGTCATCGAAGCTGGCGAAGCTGCTGGCCCCCGCATTTCCCGTCTGCTCGCAGATATTATTGCGGCCCTCTAAGCACACAAGGAAACCCCATGTCACTAGATACTCAACAGCTTCTTGAACAGGCCCGCGCCTGGGCCGCTATCGACCCCGACGCTGAAACCAAAGCCCAGCTTGAGGGCATCATTGCCCATGTTGAGGCCGGCGATGAGGGAGCAACCGCCGATTTGGCTGACCGTTTCTCTGGCACCCTGCAGTTCGGCACCGCGGGTCTGCGCGCCGAACTGGGTGCTGGCCCCATGCGCATGAACCGCGTCGTCGTTCAGCGTGCCGCCCAGGGCCTGGCAGACTACGCCACCGCGCGCGCGTCCGCCGAGGGCTGGGAGAAGATTTCTGCCGTGGTGGGTTTTGACGCCCGCAAGAATTCGGACGTCTTCGCCCTCGACACCGCCGCCATCTTCACCGCTGCCGGCATTGAAGTTCACCTCATGCCCTCAGCCCTGCCCACTCCTGTGACCGCCTGGGCAACCCGCGAATACGGGGCTGAAATTGGCGTCATGGTCACGGCCTCCCACAACCCGCCCAACGACAACGGCTACAAGGTCTACCTGGGCGGAGCAGCCGTTGAGCCAGGTGCCCGCGGCGCCCAGATCATTCCTCCCTACGACGGCGACATTGCAGCCGCCATCTCCGCTGTTGAAACCCCGGTACTGGCCGCTGACGGCTGGACGGTCCTGCCCGAGAGCGTGGCTACCGACTACATCGCCCGCGTCACTCCCCTGGTCGAACAGAAGGAACGCGACCTCAAGATCGTTCTGACCCCCATGCACGGGGTGGGCGGTAAGACCGCTGAGGCTGTGCTGCATCAGGCCGGTTTCACTAACGTGACCCTGGTGCCCCAGCAGGCAGATCCCGACCCGAATTTCTCCACCGTGGCCTTCCCCAACCCCGAAGAGCCCGGTGCCCTCGACCTTGCCATGGCTCTGGCCGAGAAGGTTGATGCCGACCTGATTATCGCCAACGATCCGGACGCCGACCGCGCGGCTTTCGCCGTCAAGCGAGACGGTGCCTGGGCGATGCTGCGCGGCGACGAAACCGGTGCGATTCTAGCTACCCGGGTGCTGGCGTCCGTCACCGACACCGAAAGCGCAACCTTCGCCAACTCGATTGTTTCCTCCCGCCTGGCAGGGGCCATCGCCAAGTCCGCGGGGGTAGCCCACTACGAAACTCTGACCGGCTTCAAGTGGATTGCCCGCGTCGATAATCTGACCTTCGGTTACGAAGAAGCCCTGGGCTACTGCGTTGACCACGCCCAGGTGCGCGACAAGGACGGCATCTCAGCCGCCCTGGTCATGGCCGATTATGCTCAGGAGCTTAAGGACGCCGGTTCCTCCTTCCCCGCGCTTCTCGATGAGATTGCCACCGAGCACGGCCTCTACGCCACCGACCAGCTCTCCGTCCGCGTTGACGACCTCGCCCAGATCCCAGCGATGATGAAGCGCCTGCGCGCTACCCCGCCCGCAGAGCTCGCCGAATCCCCCGTAGTATCGGTTGAAGACCTCACCGAGGGCACCGAAACCCTGCCGCCCACCGACGGTATGCGCTACTACACCGAGGACTCCACCCGCGTCATCGTGCGCCCCTCCGGCACCGAGCCCAAGCTCAAGTGCTATCTCGAAGTGGTCGTACCGGTCAGCGGTTCCGTAGCCGATGCCCGCCAGGTTGCTAGCACCAAACTGGCCCTGCTCAAGGCAGACATGACCGCGGCCCTGGGCCTCTAAACAAACCAAGATTTCAAGGAAGAAACACTATGACTCTCGAACTTTCAGCAGCCGAACTGGCTGCCATGATTGACCACACCATCCTGGCCCCCTCCGCCTCAGAGGCTGACGTCCGCCGCCTCTGCGCCGAGGCCAAGCAGTACGGCTTCGCCTCCGTCTGTGCCAACCCCGTCTGGGCTCCCGTGCTGGCTGAGGAGCTGGCCGGGTCTGCGTCTGTCCCCTGCGTGGTTGTGGGCTTCCCCTTTGGTGCTTCCGCCACCGAGGTCAAGGCTTTTGAAGCTAAGACCGCCGTTGAGGCCGGTGCCCGTGAGGTCGATATGGTCATCAACATCGCCGACGCCCGTGCAGGCAAGAAGGACGCCCTGGTGGCAGATATCAAGGCTGTCGCCGAGGCTACCCACGCCGGTGGTGCCCTGCTCAAGGTCATCATTGAGACCTCCGAGCTGACCGACGACCAGAAGGTTCTGGCCTGCCAGGCCTCCGTTGAAGCCGGGGCCGACTTCGTCAAGACCTCCACCGGCTACTCGTCCTCCGGCGCAACCGTCGAAGACATCGCCCTGATGCGCGCCACCGTCGGCCCCGACCTGGGCGTGAAGGCCTCGGGCGGCGTCCGCACCCGCGAAGAAGCCCTCGCCATGATTGAAGCAGGCGCCACCCGCATCGGTGCTTCAAAGGGTATCGCCATCATCGGCGCCGGCGAAGCGGCAGAGGGCGGCTACTAAGCCAGGTTCTTCTCCGTCATATGGTGCGAACCGCTGAGGCAGCACCTATACTGAGTAATAAAGTACACACACGAAAAGGACTTCCCCATGGCTAAGACCACTGCTCAGTCAGACGCTGAGAAGCGTTCCAACGTTGAATCCTTCGGGATGGAATCCGGCGCTCCCGCGCGTAGCGGCACCCCCCAGTACTCAGGCACCAAGGAGCTGGGCTCAAACATCGCCCTCTTCGTTCTCTGCTTCGTACTGCTGCTGGGCTGCCTCTACACCCTGGGCATGTACCCCGAGGGCGGCTGGGGCTGGTGGACCGTAGCTGTTCTGCTCTACGGCGTCACCTTCATCATCCCCCTGTGGTTCCTGCCTTCGAAGACCAACGAAAAGGCTCGCACCAGCGGCACTGAGCTCTCACTCAAGTAAAGAGACGCACGCTGCTCATAGCAAGGGGCGGCCCACCTATTCAGGTGGGCCGCCCCTTATTTCTTCCTGCAAAGGCACCGATGGGAGTAGGTACCATCTAGTTCAGAAAAACCCACAAACCAGATGGGTTTTTCTGACTCAGATGGTACCTACCGCGCTATGAACCGGCGACGCCGGCTTCGAAGATGGCGTGAATGAACTGCTCGGTCCACTCCACCATGGCATCATCGACCAGATCTTTACCCCCAACAGCGGACGTCTTGGGGCGGGGCACCAGAATCTGCCAGTTCTCGGTACCCGGAATCTGACGGTACTGGGCACCCGGATACATGCGGCCCAGCCGCATCTGGCGCGACTCTGGCAGATCATTGACCGGGAAGAAACGAACCTTGGGGCCCATCGCCACAATCTCGGTCAGACCCACAGCGCGAGCGCGGTGACGAAGAGCCGCGACCTTGAACAGGTTCTCAACCGGAGCAGGTGGGGTACCGTACCGGTCTACCAGTTCTTCGCGAGCCTCAGCCAGCTCCTCGGCAGTCTGGGCCTGGGCAATCTGGCGGTAGGCCGATAGACGCAGGCGCTCTGAACTCACGTAGTCGTGCGGCATGTGGGCGTTGACCGGCAGATCGACCTTAATCTCAGCAGGAGCTTCTTCCTTCTCCCCGTGCTGGAAGTTAGCCACGGCCTCCCCCACCAGGCGCAGGTAGAGGTCAAAGCCAACACCGGCGATATGGCCCGACTGTTCACCGCCCAGCAGGTTACCGGCACCGCGAATTTCTAGGTCCTTCATGGCCAAGCGCATACCGGCGCCCAGCTCATTGTGGGTCGCCACCGCCTTCAGACGCTCATGGGCGACCTCGGTCAGCACCTTCTCAGCCGGGTAAAGGAAGTAGGCGTAGGCGCGCTCGCGGCCGCGCCCCACGCGTCCGCGCAGCTGGTGAAGCTGAGACAGACCATAGTTCTGGGCCTGATCAACGATCAGGGTGTTGGCATTGGAGATATCCAGGCCGGTTTCAACGATGGTGGTCGATACCAGCACATCGAACTTGCGTTCCCAGAAGTCCACGATAATTTTTTCCAGGCGGGATTCGCTCATGCGACCGTGGGCCACAGCAATGCGGGCCTCGGGAACGAGTTTTTGAATCTCGTTGGCGGTCTCTTCTATGGTTGAGACCCGGTTGTGCACTACAAAGACCTGCCCCTCTCGCATAAGTTCGCGGCGGATGGCGGCGGTAATTTGCTTGTCGGTGCGGGGGCCGACAAAGGTGAGGACGGGGTGACGTTCCTCGGGCGGGGTGGCAAGGGTGGACGTCTCGCGGATGCCGGTTAGGGACATCTCCAGGGTTCGCGGGATGGGAGTAGCACTCATGGCCAGCACGTCCACGTTGGTGCGCATGGTTTTGAGCTTTTCCTTGTGCTCAACGCCGAAGCGCTGTTCCTCATCGATAATGACCAGGCCCAGGTCCTTCCAGTCCACCGACTCGGAGAGAATGCGGTGGGTACCGACGACCACATCGACAGACCCGTTCTTAATGCCCTCAGCGATTTCAGCTGACTCCTTGGCCTTCTGGAAGCGGGAGAGCACCTTGATGGAGACCGGGAAGCCCGAGAAACGCTCGGTAAAAGTCTCGTAGTGCTGCTGGGCCAGCAGGGTGGTGGGGACGAGGACGGCCACCTGTTTGCCGTCCTGCACAGCCTTGAAGGCAGCACGTACCGCGATTTCGGTCTTGCCGTAGCCCACATCGCCCGAGATCAGGCGGTCCATGGGGATTTCGCGCTCCATGTCGGCCTTGACCTCGTTGATAGCCGAGAGCTGGTCGGGGGTTTCGTTGTAGGGGAAGGCTTCTTCCAGTTCCCGCTGCCAGGGGGTGTCGGGGCCGAAGGCGTGGCCGCGGGAGGCCTGGCGGGCTGAGTAGAGTTTAATCAGGTCAGCAGCAATTTCCTTAACGGCCTTGCGGGCCTTTGACTTGGTCTTAGCCCAGTCGGAGCCACCCATCTTTGACAGCGTCGGGGCGTCGCCGCCCACGTAGTTAGAGACCTGGTCCAGCTGGTCCGAGGGCACAAAAAGGCGGTCCTTGGGCCCGCCCCGTTTGGAGGGGGCGTACTCCAGCACCAGGTATTCCTTCATGGGCTTGGGCTGCCCGGGCATGACGGTTGCCCCGGCAATGGGGCGCTGGATCAGCTCGACGAACTGGCCGATACCGTGTTGTTCGTGTACCACGTAGTCGCCGGCTGACAGGCTCATGGGGTCAACCGCGTTCTTGCGGCGGCGCACCGGGAGCTTGCCACTGCGCAGGTCGCGGGTAGCGTAGGGGCTGGTGCGGCCCAGGATATCTGCCTCGGTCAGCAGACCCAGCTTTTCGCCGTCCATCATGAAGCCGCGCCCCATGGAGGCGGTGGTCATCTCGATGATGCCCGGCTCAGGCAGTTTCGTCAGGCTGTCCACGCGAGACGCCGGTATCTCGGCTTCCTGGAAAAGGTCAAGCAGGCGGGTGAGCGGGCCTGGCCCGTCGGTCACCACGGTAATCCGCCACCCGTCCTTTACCTTCTTCCCAACTTCGGTCAGCAGCTCGGTCACGTTGCCCGAGTAGGTATGGGGGGCACGGGCAGCCAGCTGGACCGAGTCAATCCCGTCATCGATGGCGTCGTCAACGCCCAGGGCCGTCATAGCCCACCAGCCAAAGCCCTTCGCGAGGGCGGTTTCTCGCAGGGCGGCAATGGTGCGGAAGCTACCGGCGCTCAGACCATCGGGGCCGTTGGCACCCAGGTCGATGGGGGCGTCCGTAGTGTCGGTGACAGAATCCCAGGCAGCCAGCAGGAACTCCTCGTTGGTAGCAACCAGGTCGGTTGCGCGGGAGCGTACCTTTTCCGGCTCGATAATAAGGGGCAGGGACCCCGGGGGCAGGTGGTCGAGCAGGGTCACCATATCGTCAACCAGCAGGGGAATCAGGGACTCCATGCCCTCAACATAAATACCACCGGCAATTTTTTCGAGCATGGCGGCAGCGCCCGGGAAGGACCCTTTGAGCCTGGCTGCCCGGCTCATCACGCTGGGGGTAATCAGGAGTTCGCGGCAGGGAGGGGCGAGTAGCTCGGTGGGGTGGTCTTTGCCGGGCAGGGTGCGCTGGTCAGCAACCGAGAACCAGCGGATATTCTCGACCTCGTCCCCAAAGAATTCGATACGGGCGGGGTGAGCTGCGGTCGGTGAGAAAATATCGATAATGCCGCCGCGCACGGCAAATTCTCCGCGCTTTGACACCAGGTCAACGCGGGAATAGGCGGCCGATGCGAGAGATTTAATCAGGGCATCAAAGTCTTGTTCTTCGCCCACCCGTAGGGTCACCGGCTGCATTTTTTCGAGGCCTGCGACCAGGGGCTGCAGCACCGAGCGGATAGGGGCAACGAGCACCCGGGGAGCGGACGCACCCCCCTCGGCGAGGGCGCGCAAGACCGCTAGGCGCTGGCCCACGGTATCGCTTCGCGGGGAGAGACGCTCATGGGGCAGGGTTTCCCAGGCCGGGAAGAGCTGGGCCTGCCCAGGCTCTAGCACCGATTCTAGGGCGGTGACGGTATCTTCAGCCTCGCGGTCGGTAGCGGTGACAGCTAGCAGGACGGGCGGGGTCGGCTCGGTCTGGGTGGCAAGTTGCTGGGCTATACCGGCAAGCAGAAAGGGCCTGGCCCCGTCAGGAGAGCCAATCAGAAATTCATCGAGGCGGGCTTTGGGGTCTGTACCTGCCTGGGTGATGATTGCGGTATAGCTGGGCTCGTGGGTGAGGGCTTGGGCAAGGCCGCTCAGTGACATCTTCGCTCCCCTGGGGTAAGGCCGGTTGGTGCAGGCTCCATTATCCCACAGGCATCTTCACTACCCTAAGGGCTAAACCGCTAAGACGGTAGAAGCCTCTATTCAAGGAAATAACTAATACAAGTGTGATAAACACCAATAGTATTTTCGAGGAAAACCATTCTTGTCCCCATAAGTTACTACCGAGTAACCCCATCTTTTCCGCCTAAGGCTATTAACCCACCCGAGGACCAACCGGTAGTATGAGATGACCGATAAAGCACTCTGGCAAAACCCCACTCCTTTCGCACGGAGCACCAGCGAGCTTTACCCCACCACGCACCACAACTTTTAGGGACTTAATGAAACAATTAGGGACACCCCTCTCTGCTGCCCTGCGCGCGCCCAGCCTGCGCACCGGCGTCCTTGCCCTGTGCGCCAGCGCCACTCTAGCCCTTGCGGCCTGCGGCTCATCCGACAGCAACGCTAGCAGCTCCGAAAGCGCTTCAAGCTCAGCCTCTGCAGCAGCAACCGCAACAAATAGCGCCGGTGAAACGCTCACCGAAAACTTCGCGGGTTCCGAAGCCCTCGCTGAAGCGAGCGAAGCCGCTGTAGACACCGAAGAAGTTCAAACCACCGAACAGCTCTACACCGATATCCAAGGGGCGCTCGGCGGAATTGAACCAGCTACCGGGTCCAGCGATGCAAACAGCACCGGGGAAGAAATTTCCAGCGATACCGAAAGCGTTCAAGCCAACGAAAACGCGGTTGAAAGCTACGTCTCTGCAGAAACCACAGCGCAGCTTGAAGCGGCAGCCACCGGCACAGCCCTTGATCAGTACCTTGCTACCGCAACCGAGTACGCCCAGTCAGGCTGGCATGTTGAGGGAACCTCAACCGTCGTGGGCACCCCCCGCATCGCTGATGGTGAGTACAACGGCCAGGCAGCCAAAATCATGGAAGTCTGCCTCGATTCCTCGGGAGTCAAAGTTGTAGATGCTGCGGGTAACACCGTCAGCTCCAACCAGTTCCCCCGCTCACTCAACATTTTTACTCTGGTCGAAAACAACGGGGAATGGAAGATTGCTTCCCACGACTTCCCCAACAACGCAGATTGCTAAACACACATGAAAAAACCCTCACTATTTACTAAGATCGCGGTTGGTGCGGTTGCCCTGGGCGTTGGCGTCTCCGTCATCCCCGGCGCTATTGCAACCAACGAGTATGTAGCCAACGGTCTCACTACCGAAACCGCAGCGGCGTCCTGCTGGGAAATCAAGCAGAACGACCCCGAATCCAAGTCAGGTGCCTACTGGCTCTGGACCGACGAAATGGACGCCCCCGCCCAGTTCTACTGTGACCAGGAAACCAACGGCGGTGGCTGGGTCATGATTGGCCGCGGCCGTGAAGGCTGGAGCGAGGACTACGCCGGTAAGGGCGACCCCCGCGAGCTCGCAACTAACCCCGACGGCACCGATGCCTTCTCCCCTGTCCAGCTTCCCTCCTCCACCGTGGACGCCCTGCTGGGCGACACCAAGGTACAGGACCTTGAGGACGGCGTGCGCTTCTACCGCGCGGGTAATGCCGCCGGCACCGCCTGGCAGAACATGTATGCAAAGCGCACCAAGACTGAAAACTGGTCGTGGACCCTCTCTGCCTACCACCCCTGGGAAAGCATCCGCTACGATAATGACCCTTCACTGGGCGCTGACCGATCCGTAGCCACCTCAGTCAACCGTATCTCCAACGATAACGACTACTACTACTCCAACAACTTCTACGGCCGAAGCAACCAGTCCTGGAAGATTGGCTTCGCCTTTGGTCGCAACGTCCAGGGCACCGATACCGCCGCCTCCTACCTGTGGGGCCCTCGCGGTACCGGCTACGGCATCCCCTTCACCCAGGTTTTCGTCCGCCCCAAACTTACCCAGGCTGACCTGAACCTGACCGACATCGCAGATAGCGGTACCGCAGCAGCTACCGAACGTGCGCTGCCCGCTAGCTTCTCATCCCGCGTCACTTGGCGTACCAGCGCTAACAGCGGCACCGGTTCCACCAGTGAGCTGAACACCCGCGTCCAGGCCATTAACCAGCTGGGTGATACCGTCTACACCGGCGGCGACTTCGCCTTTGTCGAAAACGCCACCACCGGCGAGAAGGTACAGCAGAAGTTCATCGCTGGCTACAACGTCAATACCGGCGAGCTGGTTCGTTCCTTCGCTCCCCAGCTCAACGGCCAGGTCAAGGCTATTTCACCCCTCCCTAACGGCAAACTGGCAGTTGGTGGCGAGTTCACCCGGGTCAACGGTCAACCCTCTAACGGCTTTGTCATTCTGGACCCCGTCACCGGTGCAACCGACACCTCACTGGGCTGGGACGTTGTCAACCGCAACGCCAGCGGCACCTCCTTCGTCAAAGCTATCGATGTGCAGGGCAACTATGTCTACATCGGCGGTAACTTCACCCACGTTAAGGGTGCCACCTCAGATACCTACGCCTACTCCAAGAACATCGCCCGTTTCCGCCTGAACGACAACTCGGTTGACTGGTCCTGGCGCCCCGTGACCAACGGTACCGTCAACGGTGTTTCGGCAAGCGATGAGGGTGTCGCTATCGCCGGCTACTTCTCAACCCTCAACGACCAGCGTGCATGGAAGCTGGCCTACATCAACACCACCGACGGCAAGGCAGCCCAGAATTGGGAGTGGACCCTGTCTCACCGTGCCACCAACCCCACCCATCGCGATGGCTTCCAGTTCGATGTGCAGGATGCCGGATCAACTATCTGGACTGCGGGTGCTGAACATCTCGTCGCCCAGTACGATAAGTCCAATCTAAGCAACCGTCTGACCACCGCTATCACCAAGAGCGGCGGCGACTTCCAGGACCTATCACTCGATAGCAATAACGTGCTCTACGCCGCCTGCCACTGTGGCGACTGGATTTACTACGGTGCAACCACCCACGACAATCCGTGGAACGCACCCACTTACAGCGGTGTGAACACCATCCGTCTGATTTCTGCATTTGATGCCCAGACCGGCGAGATTCTGCCCCAGTTCAATCCCAGCCTGCAGGGCCAGCGCGGTCACGGTATCTGGGCGTCCTTCACCGACTCCACCGGCACCCTCTGGGTTGGCGGCGATATCACCCGCTCCCTGGGCTACAACGGTGTGCAGCAGACTGTCGGTTTCGCCCGCTACGCGCCCGCTGATTCTACTGCTCCGGCTACCGCGTCCAACCTCTCCGTCACCACCGACGGAACCACCGATACCCTGTCATGGACCGGTGTTTCTGAGCGCGGTGTCACCTACCAGATTCTGCGCGATAACCGCGTGATTGCTTCAACGGCGGACACCAGCTACAAGCTGCCCACCACCGAAGACGCTCGCTACTTCGTCCGCGTCTCCGATGCTGCCGGTAACGTCTCTGCTTCTACCCCGGTCGCTGTAGCGGCTAAGCCTCAGCCCACTCCTGAGCCCACGGTAGAGCCCACCACCGAAGCACCTGCTGAGCCGACTGCTGAACCCACAACCGAAGCTCCGGCTGAGCCTACTGCTGAGCCCACCACCGAAGCTCCAGCTGAGCCCACCGCAGAGCCTACCGCAGAACCCACCACTGAGGCCCCCACTCAGCCCGATAACCCGAATGTGAAGCCCATTGAAGAAATCACTGAGGAGCCGGTTCCCCCGGTAGTTGAGGAAAACCCCGCTCCCGCTGAGCCTGTTGCTCCGGTTGAACCGGTCAAGCCTGCTGACCAGAAGGTTGTTGCCTCGGGCGATAACTGGGATATCGCTTTCGTACTCACCAACGAATACGACAAGACCTGGCGTAACACCAACTACGCCTATAACACCGCCCGTCAGTGGTACGTTGCACCGACCTCCATCGGTTGGGGCGAATTCTCGCTGGCAAACCGCGTCCAGTTCGCCTACTACAATCAGCCTATGTCGATGTTCCTGCGTAAGGAGATGCAGCTGACCCCGCAGGCTAACCAGGAGCTGGTTCTGACCACCTACGCAGATGACGGTATCGCTATCTACGTCAACGGCCGCGAGGTCAACCGCACCAACCTGATGGCTAACGCTGCGCCCAATACCCCGGCGCAGAAGGCTGTTCCCTACTCGCTGGCTAAGGCAACCCCGATTACCGTGGTTGTTCCCGCTAGCCAGCTGAACCAGGGTAAGAACGTGATTGCCGTTGAGGTTCATTCCTACCGTCGTTCTGAAAGCGCGACTTTCGATATGGAAGCTGTTCTGCGCACTAAGTAAGGCATATACCTGCTGGTAAGAGTCTGTGGCCCGTGCTCGATGAGCACGGGCCACGTCTTTTTCTTCAAGACGGCAGAGGCGGACGCCGGTATTCACCCCGACAGGATGAGTCAGCGGATCTGGGGTAAGAACATATTGAAGGTCATAGTTTTGTGGGCTAGTTTTCACCTATGGCTGGCACAGTTGTTCACCTAAAATTAAGTACTCGGGCGTGTTCCTCTCGTTTGAGCTCCTAACCATCGCACTGTGGTAGCTCTGCCTAAGACTCAGAGCCACGCCCGTCTCGCACACACTTTCAAGGATTAACTAGGGTTTATGACTAGCACTCGCACTTTGGCCCCCCGTGGGTTTAGGGAAACACTGACGCAACTGAATTCTGCCCAGAAGTCCGGGGTCGGGGTGCCCGCCTATACTCGCTGGGTCAACCGCCGTGTTGCCCGTATCTTTGCTGCGGCTGCGGTCAAGATTGGTCTTGGCCCCAACGGGGTCACAGCTCTCAGCGCCACCGTTTCTGTGTTGGGTATGCTCTTGATGATTTTCTTCCCGCCTTCTCTCTTACTGGGTGTGGGGGTAGCTCTGCTGTTCGCGCTGGGCTACGCTCTGGATTCGGCGGACGGCCAGGTTGCTCGTGTGACAGGGGCGTCCTCCCCTGCCGGTGAGTGGCTCGACCATGTGGTTGATGCTATGCGCACCCCTGCCATGCATCTGACGATTCTGGTGGGTTTTATCAAGTATCCGCAGGCTTTCCCCTGGACCGGTTGGCAGCTCTGGTGGCTTCCTCTTGCTTTTACGGTGCTGGTCACCGGGCATTTTATGAGCCAGATTCTGGCTGAACAGCTACGCAATAATCGGGGTACCGCTGCCCCGGCTACCGGGGGAACCCTCCGTTCTTTCGTTAACCTGCATATGGACGCCGGTACCTTCTGCTGGATTTTTATTTTCTGGGGTACCGGGCTTGGCTTTGTGCTGGTCTACGGCCTGCTCTTTGCGGCCAATGCGGCCACTGTCTTGCTCTCTATGCGTCGTAAGTTCCTTACTCTTGCTCAGCCGGCAGGTGCCTAATGCAGAGTGTATCCGTTATTATCGCGACCAATGGTAAGCGTCCTGAGCTACTGCGTACCGCGGTTACCGCTCTATTCGACCAGACCTACACCGGTCATGTTGAGGTGCTGGTAGTCTTTGACCACGTTGATATCGACCCTCTCACCGACGTCCTTGTTCCTGAGAACCGTTCGCTGCGCGCTATCCCCAACGCCCGCCCCCAGGGCTTGGCAGGTGGCCGTAACACCGGTATTGAGGCAGCAACCGGAGAGATTCTTGGCTTCTGCGACGACGATGACTACTGGCTGCCCACCAAACTCGCTGACCAGCTAGAGCTGTGGGATCGCCACCCTCACGCCATCGCTATTTCTTCGGGTATTCGTGTGCGCTCCGGCGGTAAGGATATCGACCGGTTTGCCCCTGCCCGCGCTACCTTTAAAGATTTTCTCCGCTCGCGCATTACTGAGATTCACCCCTCGGCGATGCTCTACCGCCGCTCAGATTTGCTAGGACGCGTGGGGCTGGTTGATGAGGACTTACCGGCTGCCTACGGTGAGGATTACGACCTGCTCCTGCGCGCCACTAAGTTCGGCGATATCTACTCGGTGGAAAAGCCGCTGGTCCTGATTCTTTGGGATCGGCCGTCCTTTTTTGCCGGTAAGTGGGAGAACATGGCCGCGGGTCTTACCTACCTGCTCCGCAAGTTCCCCGAATTTGAGACCGACCCCAAGGGTCTGGCCCGTATTTCGGGGCAGATTGCCTTTATTCATGCAGCTTTGGGCAACAAAAAACTCTCCCTAGCCTACGTGCGGTCCACCCTGCGTCGTGATCCCACCCAGCTACGTGCCTGGGCAGCGCTTCCTGTTGCCCTGGGGCTGGTCAGCCCTTCTGCTCTCCTGGCAGCTGTCAATAAGACTGGTCGAGGCCTTTAAAGCTCATGACCGTGCTGACACCAACTCACCGCCACAATCGCTTCTTATCAGCCGTGGCCCCCACAGCCGGGGCTCCCCTGCCAGCATGGCCTATCCTGGTCCTGCTCTACGGCTTTCCTTTGGTCTGGGCCATGGGTCTCATGCAGTTCGCCCCCACTATTCTTGCTGCTTGCATGATTGTGCTCATGGTCATGCGCCGCCATGTACTGGTGCATTCAACCATGTGGATCTGGTTTGCCCTCATGTTCTGGGGAATAGTTTGCCTTGTTTCGATTGACACCGCATCGGAATTCCTGGGCTGGTTCCAGCGCTATATGAACATCTTTAACGTAGGTATCTACACCCTCTACTTCTTCAATGCCCGCGAGCGCATTCCCAACCACATTATGCTGGGCGGGCTGCTGACGATTTGGTTCACAGTGGTGATTTTGGGGTACCTGGCCCTAGCCTTCCCCGATTTCCGTCTGCCGACCCCGATGAGTTTCATTCTGCCGGGGGCCCTGCTTAATAACGAGCTGGTGAAGGACTATGTGCTTCCGCCCATGGCTGAAGTGCAGTGGCCCTGGGGCGCTGAGGTGGCTTATATCCGCCCGTCCGCGCCCTTCCCCTACGCTAACTCCTGGGGCCTGGCCTATGCGCTGCTGACCCCTGTGGTGTTTGCGGTGATGACCGGTGTGCACTCGAAGAAGATTCAGCTGGGGCTTGGTTTTGCGGTGGCCCTGTCGCTGGTGCCCGCTGTGGCTACTTCTAACCGGGGTATGTTCATTGGCCTGGGGTCAGCTTTTGCCTATGTGCTCTTCCGGCTCCTACTCAAGGGTGACTGGCGGGCGCTGGGTATCGGTGCGGTGCTGGGCGTTGGTGTGGTGACCTACCTGCTGGTTTCTGGCGCTGTGGGCGATATTTTGGGCCGTCAGGAGTATTCTGATTCCACCGGCGGCCGTGCCTCGCTCTACGAGCTGACCTTTGAATACACCCTGCGCTCTCCCCTGGTGGGCTATGGCACCTCAAAGATGGCCGATAGCGTGGGTGTGTCGATGGGTACCCAGGGTCAGGTCTGGGCGCTGATGTTCTGCTTTGGTTTCGTGGGCTTGGGTCTTTTCCTGCTCTATGTGGTTTCAGTTCTGATTAACACCTGGAATATCGCCTCAATTACCGGCATGTGGGTGCACTCGGTCATTGTGTCTGCTCTGGCTGTTGTTTTCTTCTACTCTTTTGACGTGATCCAGCTGACCGTCCTGATGCTGTCGGTGGCGCTGATGATGCGCTCTCGTATGTACGGGGAGGGTTTGTGATGGCTCGTTCTCTTGCTCGGAGCGGGGCTTTCTCCTCCCTCTATGTGATGTACGGTTCTGCTGCGGCTTTCGTGGCTACCCTGATCGTTTCTAACGGGGTGGGCGAAGCCGGGGCCGGCGCCTTCTTCCAGGTCATGGCTTTCTTCGCGATTGCTACTTCTCTCTGCGTATTCGGTGCCGACACCGGTCTGGTGCGTACCATGAGCGCCCAGCGTGCCGTGGGGCGCTACTCTAGCCTGCCCCAGCTCATGCGTTTTGCGTTCGGGCCGGCCACCGTCATTGCCCTGGTGCTGGCTGTAGCCGCCCTGCTCTGTGCGCTACCGGCTGTGACCCCGAATCTGGGGGCGGACGTCCGCACCGCAGTTCTCGTGTCAGCCCCCTTTGTGGTGGTGGCGGCCTGGATGACCCTGTGCTTTGGTGCCCTGCGCGGGCTGGGGCACACGGTTGAGTTCACCTTCTTGCAGTCTGCCCTGCTGCCGACCTTGCGTATCGGTGCAGTGTTACTGGCGGTGGCCTTCTCGGGAGCTATTGCCTATCTGGCGCTTGCCTGGGCTGTGCCCCTTCTGGTGGTTTTTGTGGTAGCTGCGCTCTGGGTACGGAAATATATGCCCCAGCAGGAGGACGTGCCCAGCTACCCGGCTCGTCACCTTGCGGTTGAGCAGGTGTCCCCTACCGCTGTGGCAGCCCCCGAGTCGGCCCGTTCTTTCTGGGCTTTTAGCTCGGCTCGCGGCGTATCGGCTATGGTCGAAGCAGTGCTGGAGTGGGTTGATGTGCTGCTCATCGGTCTCTTCTTGGGGCCCGCTGCTAGCGGTATCTACGGTGCCGTCAATCGCTGTGTGCGGGTTGGTGCTATGGTTGAGCACATCGCCCGGGTGGTTACCGGCCCCGATATCTCAGCGGCTATCGCTACCGGCGACCAGCTCCGAGCCCGCCAGATTTTTGTCTCGGCTACCCGTATTCTGATTGCTGTCGGCTGGCCCTTCTTCATTACTCTCGCCGCCTTTGGCCCGGTTCTCTTGGGTTTCTTCGGTGAGGGCTTTACGGCAGGTGCCCCGCTCTTCTTTATCATTGGGGCGGCGATGCTGGTGCAGATGGCGGCAGGCGGTGTGCAGTCGGTTCTCCTGATGAGCGGACGCGCCCGCTGGCAGCTCTACAACAAGCTTTCGGCTTTGCTGGTGGCGCTTGTGCTGAACCTGGCGCTCATCCCTCTCTGGGGGCTGGCCGGGGCAGCAACCGCGTGGGCGGCTGCCGTCCTCACCGACTGTGGTCTCGCTACAGCCCAGGTCTACGGCAAGCTGGGCATCCGCCCCCGTCTCACCGAAGTCCTGCCAATTATGGCTCTTGCAGCCCTTACACCGGGTGTGGGGGCAGCGCTGACCATCCTGCTATGGGGGCAAAGTCTGCTAGCCTTAGCTGCCTACGCGCTGCTCCTTGTCCCCCTCTACTTAGCCCTAATTTACCGTTTTCGCCGAGCAGTCGGTCTTGAAACTCTCGTCGCATCAATCACTCGCAAACTTCGCCGCTAGGCCCATACACTCCTAGGGAAGGAACACACATGGAACGCTCCTCACGAGCCAGAGCCAACGACCAGCAGGCTACCCCCATTTCGCTGGGGGCCGCCGTCCGCCGCATCCTGCGTCACAAAATCGTTGTACTCATCAGCGCCCTCATCTTCGCTGCCCTGGGTGCAGTCGCCGGCCTAGCCCTGCCCCACTCTTATGAGTCCAAGGCCGTCATCAACGTCACCCAGCCCAGCGCCGGCGCCAGTGGCCTGCGTGCTGCCCTCAACTCCATCGACATGGACACCGAAGAAGCCATCGCCTCCTCCCGGGTGGTTCTGCAGGCCGCAGCCGACGAGCTGGGTATGGACGTAGCCGACCTTAAAGACCAGGTCACCGCAGCGGGGCACTCCAATAGCACTATCCTCGATATCATCGTCAATGCCAAGGACCCCAACGAGGCAGCAGATATCGCCAACACCGTTGCCCGCGCCTACCTGGCCCATCGATCAGATACCCTGCGTGCCAGCCGAGAAGAGACCCGAGAGAACATCGACGCTGTCTCTAACGGTATGGATAAGGCCCTCGTTGACCAGGCAATTCTGACCCTAGAAGCAACTTCTACCGACAGCGGCACCATCATTTCAGAGGCCCAGGTGCCCGACGCCCCCTCAAACTTTAGCCTGGCCCAGACCATCTTCATCGGTGGCGCTATGGGCCTGCTCATCGGCATCTTCGCAGCCTACGTTGTAGACCGCACCAACCGCACCCTGGGCTACTCAGAGCGCCTCTCAGAAATCTCAGGGGCTCCCGTCTCCATCATTGCCCGCGGCGCCGAAACCGAATCAGCAACCCAGCTGTTGCGCCGTATCGGCGTAGCAGACGGCCGCCTCAAGAACGCCGATCTGCGCGGCATCACCATCTTCTCCCCCACCCCCCGCGCAGCAGCCTCGCTGACCTCCCTGCTCACCGGCGTCCTCACCGACAGCAACTACAGCATCGCCGACGCCGCTACTTTCAACGCCCTGGGCCTGGAGAACCTCAAGGACCACATCAAGCAGAACTCCCCCGTCATCATCGATGCCCCCGCGTCTGCCTCGGCCTCAAAGGTCCTGCTTGCCGCCGACCATACCCGCGTGCTGCTGCTACCCTTTACCTCAAAGAGCACCGTCAAGAGCGCCCAGCGACTCTTCGACGAGCTCACCCCGGCCAGCTCCACCCAGGTCATCCCCGTCTACTTCGACGCACCCACCCAGAAATAAGCAGCCATGAAAGTACTCCTCACCGCAAGCGCTGGCGGCCACCTGGCCCAGCTCATTGCCCTCGATAAATTCTGGAAAGAACACGACCGTGCCTGGGCCACCTTCGAACTGCCCGAAGTCAAAGCTGCTCTAAAGGGCGAGCGCACCTACTGGGTGCACTTCCCCACCACCCGCAACATTCCCAACGCTATTCGTAATATCGGGGTAGCCTGGCGGGTGCTCCGTAAGGAGCGGCCCGATGCGGTGGTCTCTACGGGAGCCGCGGTCGCTGTGCCCTTCTTCCTAATCGCCAAACTCTTAGGCATCAAAACTGTCTTCATTGAGGCCTATGACCGTATCACCATGCCTACCCTCACCGGTCGCATGTGCTACCCCATGAGCGACCTCTTTGTGGTGCAGTGGGATGAGCAGAAGAAAACCTTCCCCGAAGCCGTCAATATCGGCCATATTCTCTAGGAGGCTGCCGTGATAGAAAACCCGCGCCCCGACGCCGCCCAGGCTAAGGTTTACGATCTGGTGGTGTCTCTGGGCACCGACCATCACCATTTTGACCGGCTGATTCAGTGGGTTGATTCCTACCTGGCAGATCGGCCAGAGATTACTGCTCTGGTGCAGCACGGTTTCACCGCGCCTCCCCAGCATGCGGACGCCGTCGAACGCATGCCCCGGGCCGACCTGCTCGACCTTTACCGGGCTGCCAAGGTGGTGCTGGTTCAGGGCGGCCCGGGCTCAATTCTCGATGCCCGTGAGGTCGGGGCTATTCCCCTGGCTGTGCCGCGTGTGGCTGAGCTCGATGAGGTCGTTGATAACCACCAGGTCGAGTTCTCCCGGGTTATGGAGACCCACGGTGAGGCTATCGTTGTTACCAGCCCCGAAGACCTGAGAAACAAGCTGGACGCGGCCTTTGCCGACCCCGGTTCGCTCCGGGGAACCTACCGCGTGCCCGGTAGCGACCAGGCCTCAGATAACCTCGCAGCCGAGCTAGAGGCCCTGGGCACAGCCTATAACAGCGGTTTTATCCGCCGGACCGCCCAGATTATTGCCGGATTCCGCTCTCAGTAAGCAAAGCTGCCCCTAGCTTCCATGCCCTGAAGCTAACCCCGTAGAATAGGGCTCGACCGCTTTATCACCGCCCTGAAAGAGAGAGCCCATGGCTGTTCAGAGTTCAACCACTATCAACGCTTCTATCGACAACGTCATCCGTGCCTTTGCCGATGAGAACTTCGCTCGCTTCGCCAGCGAAAAGGTCCGTATCTCATTCGAGTCTTTCTCGGTTGACGGTGACCGTGCCGGTGCCTTCACCGCCACCACCGTGCGCGCTATCCCTGCAGACCGCATTCCCGATATGGCGAAAAAGCTCCCCGGCGTTTCAAACGGTGTGACCGTTTCTCAGGTTGATCGTGTCTCAGCCCCCGCAGCGGACGGCTCCCGCACCGTAGTTTCTGAGGTCACTGTCAAGGGTATCCCCGTTACCGGTAACGCAACCCAGACCCTGACCCCTGCCGGTGAGACCACCGAGGTTAAGGTCGACGGCGAGGTCAAGTGCTCCATTCCCCTGGTCGGTAAGAAGATCGCTGCTGCCGCTGAGCCCCAGATTGGCCGCGTTTTCTCAGCCCTGGGCACCAGCGCCGAAGAGTACATCAAGGCTAACTACTAAGAGCCCGTAGATACCGAGGACGCCCCGCCCTCCACTCCCCTTTCAAGGGGAAGGAGGGCGGGGCGTCCTTCATTATGTCTGGGCTTTGCTCTAGGGCAGGAAGCAGTTACGCAGCAGCGGCGACAGGGGTGTTAAGCGCTTCGAGTGCTGCCCGCAGCTTGGTACTGGAGGTATGGGCGGTGTAGGGGAAGTAAACTACCTGCACGCCGACCTCAGCGAAGCGGTTTTCCAGGTCGATGCCGCGCTGGGTGCCCTTCCAGTCGTCGCCCTTGAAGAAGGTATTGAAGCGCACCTGCTCCCAGGTTTCGAGCTTGTCGACCACGGTTTCGGCACGCACTTCGTCTACGAAATCGATGTGGGAGACGATTTCCATGCGTTCGGCCAGGGGCACGATGGGCTTACGGCCCTTGGTGAGTTCTAACATTTCGTCAGAGACCACTCCGGCGATGAGGTAGTCGCAGTTTTTCTTAGCTTGGCGCAGGATATTCAGGTGGCCTACGTGAAAGAGGTCGAAGGCGCCGGCGGCATAGCCAATGTTCATGGGTCCCCCAGAGTGTGCGTGTGGGCGCGGTGCGAACGCGCTAGTACAGGTGTGTTTCTCCACTTAACCCTACGTTAAGGTGGGGAGCAAGGTAAGGACGATACCGGGGGCACTTTGGGGGACAGCCCAGGTCAGAGGGTGGTTGGGGTAACAAGAAACCCACCCCCTTACGCCCGGTGAGGCGGACGCTGGAGGTGGGTTCTGTGCGCTGAGCTGGGATTTTATATCGGGTTAGACGGCTGCTTCTTTGGTGGCTTCTTCGGCCGCTACCCAGGAGAGCATGGCGCATTTCACGCGGGCTACGAACTTGGAGACGCCTGCGAAGGCGGCGGCATCGCCGAGGACTTCTTCGTCAGGTTCAACCTGGCCGCGGGAGCGGAGCATTTCGCGGAAGTCGTCGACGAGCTTCTGGAATTCCTGGGTGCTCATGCCGGGAGCCATTTCTGAGAGTACGGAGGCTGCTGCCATAGAGATAGAGCAGCCGTCGCCTTCCCAGGAGATGGAGTCGATGGTGTTCCCGTCGTCATTGAGGATGACGCGTAGGTTGATTTCGTCGCCGCAGGTGGGGTTGTACTGGTGGTTGGTTGCGGCGCGGGTTCCGTCAGCGGGGTCGATGAGGCCCTCGCCAGATCGCTGCTTGGAGTGTTCCAGAATGATTTGCTGGTAGAGCTGTTCAAGGCCGCTCATAGTCGGTGTCCTTCTTTCACGGTGTGGTGGCTAGTTGCGCTTATCTTTAGTCGGTGTAGCCGAAGTAGCGGCGCACCTTAGCGAGTTCTTCGATGAAGCGTTCTACGTCGTCGGTGGTGTTGTAGATGTAGGCGCTGGCGCGGGTTGAGGCGGTGATGCCAAGAGCCCGGTGCAGGGGCTGGGCGCAGTGGTGGCCTACGCGCACGGCGATACCTTTTTCGTCGAGGAGCTGGCCGACGTCGTGGGGGTGCACGCCTTCGACGTGTACCGAGGTGAGTCCGGCTCGGGGCTGGCCTGCTGCCGGGCCGATGAGGCGGACGCCGGAGATTGAGCTTACGCCTTCGGCGAGGAGCTGGCCGAGCTTGGACTCCCAGGCATGCACCTGCTCCATGCCCAGGTGCTGGAGGTAGCGTACGGCTTCAGCCCAGGCTACGGCCTGGGAAACGCGCTGGGTTCCTGCCTCAAATTTGATGGGGGCGGGCATCCATTCGGCTTCGGTCATGGTGACCTTGGTGATCATGGAGCCACCGGTGAGGAAGGGGGGCATAGCTTCAAGCAGCTCGTTTCGGCCATAGAGGGCTCCGATACCGGTGGGAGCGAGCATCTTGTGGGCTGAGAAAGCTGCGAAGTCTACGCCGAGTTTTTTCACGTCGACGGGCATGTGGGGTACCGACTGGCAGGCGTCCAGCACGGTGAGGGCCCCGACCTTCTTGGCGAGTGAGACCATGAAGTCGACGTCGGTGATAGAGCCTGCCACGTTGGAGACATGGGTAAAGGATAGGACGCGGGTGCGGTCGGTGACGATGGACTCGGCAGCTTCGTAGTCGATGAGGCCCTCATCAGTGACGGGGATGTAGCGTAGGGTGGCACCGGTGCGGGCTGCAAGAATCTGCCAGGGAATGACGTTGGCATGGTGTTCCTGCTCGGTGGTGACAATTTCGTCGCCCTCTCCCAGCGCAAAGCGGGCGGCGGCGTCCCCACCGATTCCAGCGGACGCATTGCCGAAGGAGTAGGTGAGCAGGTTGAGGGCTTCGGTGGCGTTGGAGGTCCAGACCAGCTCGTTTTCTGCGGCGCCAACGAAGGAGGCTACGGTGCGGCGGGCGTCCTCGAAGGCGTCGGTAGCGTCAACGGCAAGGGTGTGGGCACCGCGGTGGACGGCGGAGTTGGCACCAAGGTAGTAGTTGCGTTCGGCGTCGAGGACCTGCAGGGGGTTCTGGCTGGTGGCACCGGTATCGAGGTAGGTCAGGGGGTGGCCGTTGACCTCGCGGTTGAGGATGGGGTAGTCCTTGCGAAGTTCGGTGACGAGTTCGTTGGTGAGCTCTGCCCCGGCTGGGGTGCGGTAGCTGCTAGCCACTGTCTTTGCCTTTCCGTTGGGTACGCCTGGTATAACGGCATGTTTTTCTAGCCTATTCCCTGTGGGGCGGAATTGGTAGTTAGGGCTAGCTATGTCAGAAGGTAACACAAGGGCTATAGTTATGCTCATCCTGACCAAAAAATTTGGAGAAAAGGTACGATATTTAACATGGCAGAAGTTAAACATGTTCTTTTTATTACCCACAAAACCTCTGGAGCCCCAGCACGATATCGAGTTCAAGCACTCGGCGCGGGCTTACGAGCCTTAGGAGTAGAGGTGTCTTTAGCTCACCCAGACTCCCCAACTCTGCTTGATAATTTATTATCTGCAAGCCATGTAATTCTTTTTAGAGCTTGGGCCACACCTAACCTTCTCGAGTCTCTTGCCGAGGCTCAGACGAAGAATCCAGATTTGATTGTTGGATTTGATGTTGATGATCCACTCTGGGTGAAATTTGACACGCAAACTGAGGAAGAGCTTCGGAACACAGAAGCCATGCAGACCCTTATGCACGGTTGCGACTTTATGTTAGGTTCCACGAGAGAGTTAGCTACCCGTGGTGGTCATTTTGCGAATATGCCATCTTTTCACACTCCAAACCCGATTCATCCGGCTTGCCTGAAGGCCTCCCAAAAAGCCCATAAGGTACCTCGTCTTCCTGGCGGCACAAGAATTGCTTTTCAGTCTGGCTCAGGCACCCACAACAAGCACTGGTCAATAGCCGAAAAAGCTGTTTTAAATTACCTTCGATCAGACGCTAAATCCACTCTGTTTATGTATGGTATAACACCTTGGAATGAAAATCTCGAAGAATTTCGCCACCGAATTATCCAGGTTCCTCTTATGGATTGGAATGATTTGCCCCAATGGATCAACCAAATGGATCTAGTGGTCGCACCAGTCGCTGGCGAGCGCTGGGGACCAGATACTAAGTCAGCAATCAAGTGGCTTGAAGCGGCACTCGTTCGTACGCCTACACTTGCAAGTGCAACGGAGCCTTTCCGTTCAGCAATTTCCGATGGAGTTGATGGGTTTGTGAGTGAAGATAGCCAGTGGGAAACAAATCTTGACAGAGCTCTTAATAAGAACATTCGCAAAAACGTGGGTTCCTCTGCCTACGAAAAAGCACTTAGTAGATTTTCAGCCATAAATTCAGCTCAGACTCTGTTGAACGGAATACAAAATATTGCTCCACGCCGCAGATTTATTGGCCTTGAAGGGCCATTAGGTGAACAAAAAACGATAGACGAAGACCTTACTTTAGAGCCACTGAGGGAGAAAGAGCGTTTACCTCGCAGCTTGCAAGTAAAATTATTCCTAAATAGCTACAGGTGATAATAAAATTAAGTCTCCAATACCGAATAGCATCTATGAAAAGTAGCCAATGTTCATACTACTCAGAAATTTCTCCTTTTATAATGTGTGAAAGCGCTGTTGAGCAGCCAATATGCCTTCTTTGATCAGCATCTCTACGGCATCAGCTGCATTAGAAATAAGGAAAGGAAGATCCTTCTTCTCCGCGGTTGTAAAAGGCTTCAGTACAAAATCAGCGGTCTGCATCTGGCCAGGAGGGCGGCCGATGCCGGTACGAACCCGGTAGTAGTTCTTAGTTCCCAGAGCCTTGGTGATATCGCGCAGGCCGTTGTGGCCGCCCTCTCCCCCACCAATTTTTAGTTTGATGGAGTCAAAAGGAATGTCGAGCTCATCGTGCACCACAATGATCTTTTCAGGGTCAATACCGTAGAACTGGGCCAGTGCAGATACCGGACCGCCCGATACGTTCATGTAGGTCAGGGGCTTAGCCAGCACAACTTTTGCACCCCCCACCCCGAGGCGTCCTTCAAGTACCTGGGCTCGTGCCTTACTGTGCTTCTTGAAATTGCCGCCCACAGTGTTCGCGAGCTCATCGAGCACCATCTGCCCGATGTTGTGACGGGTTGCTGCGTACTCGGGGCCGGGGTTACCCAGACCTACGATTAGCCATGCATCTGACATATTTTCGCCTTTCCTAGGGCGCAAGAATGCGGTAAGCATACAAAAAGTGTAGCGAGTCAAGAAGGCCCGCACCGTCGTTGACTACGGTACGGGCCTTATAAAGGGTGAGGTAGCTATAGAGCTTACTTAGCTTCGTCTACCTGAGCGTCAGCTTCTGCGCCCTCGGGAGCGTTTTCGCCCTCTTCACCGGTCTCGGGTACGTCGAGTTCCTCGGGCTCTGAGATGTTGACGACCAGCAGTTCTGCGTCTGCTACGAGGGTTACGCCAGCGGGCAGTTCAACGTCGGAAGCGTGAACGTGGGCACCTGCTTCGCGGCCTTCGATGTTAACAACGAGAGCTTCGGGTGCCTTCAGGGCGTCTGCTTCAACGAGCAGAGCGGTTTCTTCCTGGTTTGCAACGGCGCCAACAGCGGGCTCGCCTTCAACGTGTACGGGAACCTCGATTTCAACGCGCTCGCCACGCTTAACGGTCAGCAGGTCGATGTGCTGCAGTTCGGGGCGGATGGGGTGGCGCTGGATGTCCTTGATCATGGCCAGGTGTGAGTCACCTTCGATGTCGAGGTCGAGGATTGCGTTGGGGACGCGGGCTGCCAGGGTGGTTGCGTGACCGGGCAGTACGACGTGCTTGGGCTCTTCGCCGTGGCCGTAGATGACGGCGGGGATGTCGCCTGCCATGCGGATGCGGCGTGCGTAGCCCTTACCGAAGTCGGTGCGGACGGTTGCGGAAATCTTGATGGTCTCTGACATGAGGGCCATCCTTTCTGTGGTTAGTTGTCGATGCGCCAAGTGGTGTAGTGAACTGGCGCCAGAAATCGCTTTCTAACCAGCCACCGTCAGTTCCGGACCTACCGAGGTTTCCCACCGGCATTCCACTGCCTTGGCTTTCTAGCTGTTAACACAACAGCCCAACTCATGCTACAGAAAGTCCATCTGGATATCAAGGAGATCGGCTAATTTGACCCCGCCTAACAACAGACATCGCCTGCTCTAAAGAGTAAATCTCACCTAAATATTCTCGAAAATAATGCCCACGGATATCCAATAAACCCTATGGTTATTTTTGAAACCCATACTTGTGAATTTTTTGAACAAGCCAATCCTTAATTGGGCGCACCCTATTATACCAATCTAGCGGTCGATGCCACCAACGTTTTCCCTCTAAAATTTTCAGCAAACGGTCTCTTTCAGCAAATTCTGTTTTTTTCATTTCAGAAAATTCAGCTGAGCCCGATGTCGTTCCCATGTCAGTCTCAAATTTCACCCCGACGATTACTCCAGGGGGCATTTTCTGAGACTGAATCAATAAATCGTCACCACCCCAAATCTTCAGGTTGCTCGGTATTTCATGGTAATTTTCTTTTTCCATACACATAAAAGTTCCAAAGCCATATGTGGTGGGGGAAAACCTAGGCAATCTAACGCGGGGGGAACCAGGAGGAACCGTGAATGCCAATCGATCCGGCCCAACAATCCCAAAGAATCCTCTAGTCAAAGCTTTTTGGGCTACATCAAATGCAACTGGCTGAAAAAGAACATCATCATTGACCAGGGCTATCAAATCATGACGCGCAAGTGACACACCCATATTCCATGCAGGGTTAACAAAAATATTTTGCTCTAGATTCACCACACGAACCGTTGGGCTATCAAAATCCAGAGGTTTCTGCTCATTATTGATAATGATAACTTCACCTACAAGTGGGTGACTATCACAGAGATTCACGACCTGAGGCAAAAGATCCGAGCGCTGGAGTGTTGGAATGACAACAGAAAATTTTGAATTAAACCTGTCCATAATAATCTATTTTAAAACCTTTTGCTTGATAGACCTGACAAGCTCACCACATCTAATTCTTGCGGAATCAATTTTTCCATAAATTCTTTGATATCTCCTCACCATTAATCTTAACTCAATAATTTCTCGCCACAGAACATCAATGTTATCTACATAAATTTCTGGTGAATTCTTTGATATAGCAGTATTTATATTCACCATTGAATCGATACTACCTGCATATTTTCCGTTCACACCTCGTCCTGTTTGACG
This sequence comes from Rothia nasimurium, assembly GCF_928392795.1. GTDB lineage: Bacteria > Actinomycetota > Actinomycetes > Actinomycetales > Micrococcaceae > Rothia > Rothia nasimurium_F. Next base: position 55,034 of record NZ_CAKMTJ010000003.1, on the reverse strand, counting down.
ATATAAAAATCCTAGATTTTCAACACGCCCGATTTTAAAATCCCTCGAAGCCATTCGAACCCAGAAATCATGATCTTCGTGTCCTTCGATAAAATTTTCATCAAACCCACCAACAGCATCAAAGCATGATGATTTCATAATTGCTGAAATATAAATACAATTATCGAGAATTATTTGGCGCTTATCAAAAGGCGGCAAGTCCCACGGAATTTGTTCTCCTTCGGAAGTCAACAAGCTTGCCTTCGAATATGAAACATCCAAGTTGTTCTCGACTATATTATTTATATTATCAGATATATATGACTCAAGTATCACATCATCATCGTCTAGAAAAATTAGATAATCTCCAGTAGCAAGGGTTCTCCCGTAATTTCTTGCGCCAGCCGGCCCACGATTATCTATACTAACAACCTTGCACTGATCACTTTCGAATTCCTCTAGCGACTCCAATACATTTGGGTCAGTTGAACCGTCATTAACAATAATAATTTCATGGGGCTTGCAACTTTGATTCAGTGCAGAAATGATTGTTTCGCGCAAAAAATCTACCCTGTTATAAACAGTTACAATAATTGAAACCTTAGGGCTAGTCATTCCTTCCCCCTTCATGTTAGACAAAATTTAAAACAATATTTATATCGCTACATAGAATCTACGGCTTGATAAATACACTGATTAGATCTCTGTAGTCACGAGGAGTAAACCCAGTTTCAACAATCTTAGATATATTCATCATAGAGTTGGTTGGACGTGGCGCGTAAACCTCAATATTTGAAAAATATTCAGAGGTAGTAACAGGTGATACTCGATCAGGTGAATTCCCAGTAGTCTCAAAAACAATCTTTGCTATGTCAGCCCAAGTCACAGCCTCGCCTGTATTCGAAACATGGTACGTACCAAACTCACAGTTGTTCTCTACTAGGTGCAGAATTGCTCCAGCAAGGTCCTCGGTGAAGGTAGGGCGGCCATACTGATCGTTCACCACGGTGGGGTTCACTCCGCGTTCAGCCAGCGACTTCATAATTTCAATGAAATTCTTACCGTCGCCCATGACCCAAGAGGTTCGCACGATATAGTGGCGGCGTACCGAGCGAACAGCCATCTCACCGGCAGCCTTTGACTGGCCGTACACACCGAGAGGTGCCAACGGGGCGTCCTCTGCGTACTCTTCGCCTAAGGGCAGGGAGCCATCAAAAACGTAATCGGTAGAAACATGTACCAGCGGAATACCGGCTTCGTCCGCAGTCCTAGCCAAAGCCGCAACGCCACTCGCATTGGCGGCCCAGGCGTCCGCGCGCCCTTCGGGAGTCTCTGCCTGATCAACCGCGGTGTAGGCTGCCGCATTGATAATGCCGCGCAGCGAACGCCAGCGGTAGGCGGAAGCCCAGCTATCAGGACGCGCCAGGTCAAGTTCCGCACGAGTCGCAGCAATGTAGGGGGTACCGGTTGCTTCAAGCTGCTTGACCAGCTCGCGCCCCAGCTGCCCGTTAGCGCCAACCACCAACAAAGGGGCAGGAGCAAGGGGCTCTACCTCAGCAAGCCGGGGGTGGTTCTTATCCTTCTCAGAAAGCTCTGCCTGATCCAAAGAAATCGGCCAGTCAATCGCTACGGTCTCATCGGCGAGGTTGAGGAAGGAGTACTCCCCCTGGGCGTCCGCTGACCAGTGGTCATTGACCAGGTAGGTGTAGGCTGTGTTGTCTTCCAGAGTCTGGAAGGAGTTGCCTACCCCACGGGGAACAAAAACAGCGGTGTCGGGGCCGAGCTCAACGGTTACGGTCTTTCCGAAGGACTCTCCGGCTCGCAAATCAACCCAGGCTCCGAAGATACGTCCGGTGGCTACCGAGACGTACTTGTCCCAGGGTTCAGCGTGGATGCCACGGGTCGTACCTGCGGTTGCATTGAAAGAAATGTTGTTCTGTACAGGGCCGAAGTCTGGCAGACCCGCAGCAACCATTTTCTCGCGCTGCCAGTTTTCCTTGAACCAGCCGCGATTATCACCGTGTTGGGGAATATCAATGACAAGTAGACCGGGGATATCCGTTGTGTGAACGGCCAATTCTTTGGGCATTATTGGCCTGCCTTTGCGTACTTGGCTTCAACCTCTGCCTTGAGGGGCTCCCACCAGGTGCGGTTATCGGTGTACCAGGCGATGGTGTCTGCCAGACCTGCCTCAAAGTTGGTGAACTGGGGCTCCCAGCCCAGCTCTTCACGCAGACGAGTACCGTCGATGGCGTAGCGCAGGTCGTGACCGGGCCGGTCTACGACATGCTCAAAGGCATCCTCGGGCTGGCCCATAAGGCGCAGGATAGTGCGCAGAACGGTGATGTTATTTTCTTCCCCGTTAGCACCGATCAGGTAGGTCTCACCGACCTTGCCCTTTTCGAGGATGGTGTGCACCGCTGAAGAATGGTCAGAGGCGTGAATCCAGTCGCGCACATTCAGACCTTCGCCATAGAGCTTGGGCTTAATGCCGGCCAGAATATTAGTGATCTGGCGGGGGATGAACTTCTCAATGTGCTGGTAGGGGCCGTAGTTATTGGAGCAGTTAGAAATCGTTGCTTCAATACCGAAGGAACGAACCCAGGCACGGACCAGAAGGTCTGAGCCGGCCTTGGTTGAGGAGTAGGGGGAGGACGGGTTGTAGGGGGTAGTTTCGGTGAACTTAGCGGGATCGTCTAGCTCGAGGTCACCAAACACCTCATCTGTTGAGATGTGGTGGTAGCGGGTCTTATGCTTACGCACAGCCTCAAGCAGGGTGAAAGTACCGATAAGGTTAGTGTGGATGAAGGGGCTGGGGTCGTTGAGCGAGTTATCGTTGTGTGATTCAGCTGCATAGTGGACGACAGCGTCCGCCTGCGCGACCAGGGGGTCAACGACGTCCATATCGGCGATATCGCCCTTAACCAGCTCAAAGCGGTCAGATGGCAGCCCGGCGAGTGACATTTCGTTGGCAGCGTAGGTCATCTTATCGAGCACTACGACCTTGTGGTCAGTGTTATCTACCAGGTAGTGGACGAAGTTAGAACCGATGAAGCCGGCGCCGCCGGTAACAAGAATATTTCCCATATCTCTAACAGTAGTGGCACATCACCCTATTTTGGGTTTCCGCTAGCCCCTGAAAATGTGGTGTTCATGCCAGAATAGGGGTATGAAGGGAATTTTACTCGCAGGTGGTACCGGCTCACGCCTCCACCCCATTACACTCGGCATCAGCAAACAACTCACTCCGGTTTACGACAAACCGATGATTTACTACCCCATCTCTACCCTCATGCTCGCGGGTATTCAGGATATTCTGATTATCACTACCCCGCAGGATCAGGAACAGTTTCAGCGACTACTGGGGGATGGTTCTCAGTTCGGCGTTAACTTCAGCTACAAGGTTCAGCCCTCCCCAGACGGTCTAGCCCAGGCTTTTATCCTGGGGGAAGACCATATCGGCAACGATTCTGCTGCCCTGGTACTGGGCGATAATATTTTCTACGGCCCCGGTCTAGGCACTCAACTTCGCAAGTACAACAATGTCGATGGCGCAGCTGTTTTCGGCTACCGCGTTGCAGACCCGACTGCCTATGGAGTCGTTGAATTCGATGAGGACTTCAAGGCCGTCTCGATTGAGGAGAAGCCGGAAAGTCCCAAGAGTGATTATGCGATTCCCGGTCTTTACTTTTACGACAACAACGTCGTTGAATATGCAAAAGCCATTAAGCCTTCGCTTCGTGGTGAGCTAGAAATTACCGACCTTAATCGCATTTATCTTGAGCAAGGAAAGCTCCGGGTAGAAGTGCTTCCCCGCGGCACTGCATGGCTCGATACCGGCACCTTTGATTCTCTTGCAGATGCAACTAGCTTCATTCGTACTGTGCAAGCCCGTCAGGGTCTCTCCATCGGATCCCCCGAAGAAATCGGCTGGCGCATGGGGTGGATTGATGATGCTCGTCTTGAAGAACTAGCCCAGCCTCTCGTTAAAAGCGGTTACGGCGCTTACCTGCTGAGCCTTCTAAAATAACTTCGAAAACACAGGCAGATTGAAGGAGTGGGGTCAGCCATACTCTTACTGAGCTCTGTTACCTCTTTGCCTGGGGTATTCGTTGTTAGAATAATTGTCGGGGTCCGGGGCAGAACCAGCCCCTGACTCGTTCCACTGCTATCCTTTAGGGCATCTATGACCATACTTGATTTCCTGCGCATGCTCCGCGCCAACCTGAAACTTCTCTTGATTGGCCTCGTTGTCGGTGCACTTCTGGGTTTTGGTTATTCTTTACTGCAGCCTCGCGTGTATTCTTCTTCTTCGACGGGATACGTCACCGTAGGCGACGGCGCCGGAATCGGTGACGTTATCTCAGGCTCAGCTGCAGCTAAAGAAAAGGCTAATGCATATCTTGCCTTTGTTAACAGCGGTCCCGTAGCTGACGAAATTATTGCAGCTAACCCGGAGCTTAACCTTACCCGTGGTCAGGTACAGGGCAACCTTACTGCCGCTGTAGACGCCAGCTCAGCTCTTATCAGAGTGACAGCCACTGGAAGTACCCCAGAGACTGCTCAAGCACTCGCTAATAGCTCGCTCGAAGCAGTTGCTAAGGTAGTTAACGATCTGGAGGGGTCAAGTACTGTTCGCGTTATCCCCTTGGAAGACGCAGGGTTAAGCTCTGCTCCCATCAGCCCTGATACAAGAAAACTAATTCTTGTAGGCGCTGCGGGAGGACTGGCTCTTGTATTTGCTACTGTTTTGTTGCGACGAACTGTTGATACCAAGCTCCGCACCCGCGACGATGCCACTAAGGCAACAGAGGCCGGTGTGCTCGGGGTTCTTCCGGTCTCTGACGAGCTCACCGAAGAAAATATCCTACGCGCTAACAACGACCATGTAGCTCAAGAGGCTATCAGGCAGATGCGCACCAATCTCCGGTTCGTTAACGTCGATAACCCGCCCAAATCTCTGATTGTCACTTCTGCCGAACCGGGCGAAGGCAAGTCAACTGTGTCAACCTCTATTGCCAGGGCGCTTGCTGATGCCGGTGCTCCTGTCATTATCATCGATGCTGATCTTCGTCGTCCCACCATTGCGAAGAAGTTCAAGATTGACTCAAAGGTTGGTCTAACCCAGGTGCTAGCTGGGCAAGTTGAGCTAGCTGATGCAGTTCGTCAGTTTGAAGATACTCAGCTCTTTATTTTGCCTGCCGGCCGTATTCCCCCTAATCCCTCTGAGCTTCTTGGCTCAGATAAGATGCGCCAGCTTATTTCAGAGCTCTCCAGCGAATTCACGGTCATTGTTGATGTTCCCCCGGTACTCCCTGTAACTGACGCTACTCTACTTTCAACAGCCGTTGACGGCGTTGTTCTTGTTGGAACTGTCGGGAAGACTCGCAAGGAGAACCTTGCAGAAGCAGCAGCTAACCTTCGTAAGGTAAACGCTACGCTCCTGGGAGTTGTGATTAACAGGGCACCTCGTACGGGGTTGGGCAATTCCTACTACGGCTTTGCGTACAGCTCAACGGGAGCATACACCAGTTACTATGGTCAGGACGCTCAGGACGGCAAGAAAAAGGGCCAAAGGAAGAAGAAAGCTAAGACTAGCTCCTAACTAAATCTCTAAGAGCCGTTACGGTTTATGCCAGCTCAGCATTCGCTACTAGCTGGCATAAACTGTATAACAGGCTCCTATAAGCCGTAAACTGACTGAGGATAAAACATAATGACGGATATGCCAATGCAGCTCCAGGATGTCCCGCTTCCCATCCGCATACAGCTTTCGCATGCATATTTTCAGCACCTTGCTAACCGCCTAAAAGTTGATGTTCTTCATGTCAAAGGGTATGCCTTCGCACATGAGGTGTATCGCCCAGGCCGCTCAAGCACTGATGTTGACTTACTAGTGCGACCAGAACATCTTGATCGGTTCGTTGAGGGGGCTTTGGCAGATGGCTGGAGAATTCTTACCCACTTTGAAACCGGGTCAATTTTTGAACATGCTATGACCCTCTACCACGGATCATGGGGGTTAGTCGATATACACCGCTATTTTCCGGGTATTGGGAACTCCGACGGATCAGCTTTCGAGACGCTGTGGATTCAACGCCGTACGAGACATATCGCTCACTACCCTTGCCAGCTACCCTCATTGGTTGATTCCCGCATCATTGTAGTAGTACATGGTGCTCGCTCCACTGCTACTATGAACCCTGATATCACTTATCTGGAAGAAACGCTCTCCCCCAGTGAATGGGATGAAATGCGTAAGCGCCTACCTGACCTACAAGCCGAGGTAGCATTTGCCGCAGCTATGGGCGAACTAGATTTATTCAAACGTCACCCTGACTATCTTCTCTGGAAATCTGTTTCAGAAGATACTCCTGACCATATCCGTTGGAAAGCACGGTTTGACCATGCGCAGGGGCTCAAAGAAAAGCTCCACGTCTTGATTAGCATCTTCCTTGTTAATAAGGATCACCTTGCGATGGAACTGGGGCATGAACCTAGCAAAAAGGAAATTTGGGAAAAGTTCTTTAGCCGTTTTGCAGTTCTCAACCTGTCACGGAGGAAATAAGAAGTGTCTACCCTGTACCGACGCGCTCCCCATGTAGCTTTTGTGCTTAGCTTCGAACATGATGCTATTGCGGATAACGCATCCTACGTGGCAAACCTGAACACTTCAGAGATTGCTGTACTCAACGGCCCGAGTGCCGTCATTTGGGAAATTCTAGAGGAAGCAACAACCACGGAAGCGATTATTGCTGAAATAACTGATATCTATGGGGTGCCCCGCGAGACTGTGGCAGAGAGTGTTTTTAGTTTTCTCGACTCGCTAGAGCAACAGGGACTAATTTTTACAGAAGAAAATACACCCCTGTAAATGTCCCTGGCCAAGGGGAGGAACTGAAAGTATCGTTCACTCCCCTGCCGCTACTGGACCTGTTGCTATAGGTTATTAAGCTGACCTTTAATTTGAGCGATAAAGCGTTCCTCGCTAAATTGCTGAACATGTTCTTTGATCTGCTGAGATGAAAAGTTTTTTTCTTCGAAACTTTCCACAGCCAACCTGATATCTGTTGCGCTGGGGGTTTTGATAAATATCCCGGTTTTTCCTTCAACAATAGTGTCGAGGAAACCACCGGCTTGAAGTGCAATAGTAGGCTTACCGAATGCTCCACCTTCAAGCGGAGTGATACCAAAATCTTCATGAGATACAGCCAAAAGTGCTTTCGAGTTCGCATAGGCAAACTGCATTTGCTCATCGGATAGATTCGATGCGAAAGCCACGTTTTCGGTTGCTTGGGCTTCGAGCTCGTTTTTCATGGGGCCAGCACCAATCACCAGGAGCTTTTGGTTGCTCCCCGCAAAAGCCTCAACTGCGTACTGCACATTCTTGTAGGGCAGCAGCCTAGAGACGATAAGAAAGTAACCATCCTTCATGAACTCTTCGAGCCCCGGAATAGGTTCTTGCTTGCCCTGGTCGCTCATCGAGTAAGGGGGGAAAATGATGTTAACGCGTTTGCCGTAAACATCAAATATTCGCTGCTGAATCGTTGATGAATTTGCAACGTAGTGAGAATGACGGTTAGCGGCCCTGCGGTCCCATTGACGTAGGAAAGGTCGCATCATTTTGAAGACTCTGGCGATTCCCTTGTTGATTCGGTGCCCCATGTACTGGTCGGTAAGGTAAATCCACCGGGCCGGAGAGTGGCAGTAGACGAAGCTTCGTTGCGGTAGGTCAAAGCCATGTGCCCAACCGGTACTTGAAACAACAACTTTTTCTGCATCAACGCGGAGCTTACTCGAAAAGTAAGGGAGTAAGGGTAATGCTAAGCGGTGGTCTTTACGAAAAAGCGAAACCCTGTTAAGAGGTGAGGTGATAACTGTACAGTTTTTAAATTCTGGGTAGGTATTTTCAGGGTCGTAAAGGGTGGTGTAGATGGGAGCATCAGGAAAAGCCTTGTGAAGAGCAAGTACTACTCGCTCAGCGCCGCCGCGTTGAGTGAGGTAATCATGGGCTATAGCGATTGGGGGCCGCTTCGTGGCAGGCGATTCATGATCAGGACGCATGGGGCGGCTCTTTCGATTAGAAGGTTTTCTGTGCACGGTGAGGGTGGTTGATACCTGCATAGCTCGCTGATTCCACGATGAGGGAAATGAGCTTTTCAGCTAGAGAAGTAGGTATTTTTTCAGCTACTGCATCAACCGTTTTACCCATCAATTTTACGCTAGCTTCTGTGCTTACTCGAGCAAGTATTCGTACAGCTACCCCCCACAGTCCTGCTGGAGATACAGGGGGGAGACTTAGAGATCCATGCTTCTTTGTGAAGAGGTTACGAGCAGCTCCGGAGTAAAGTGCTCGTTTGGCTCGTATAGCTGTGGTTGTTGCAGCAACATAATGAGGGGTAGCTAGTTCAGGGTCAATAATAATTTCAGCACCTGCTCCGTGCACCCTATACCCCATATCTACGTCTTCCCAACCGTATAAACGATAGCGTTCATCATAGCCCCCTAGCTGGTTAAAGAGCTCACGTGTCATAGAGACATTTCCTGCCCAATATATCCATCGCTTGGTCTGCTCGGCAGAGTAGGCATCCTCCCTGAACTTCTGATCGCGATAACGGCCGTAGACTCGTGCATAAGGTGTTTCTGGGAAGATATTGTTATAAATACCGATAACCCCTACTTGCCTGCCGTCCTTGTAGTGGCTAAGGTGCTGCTGCACATAGTGAGGAGCTGGCTGAAGATCATCGTCGCATCTAATAAGCACATCTGCATCTGCAGCTCGATGCCCAGCGTTGAGGGCTGCAACCCGTCCGCGGTTTTCCTTGAAGACAATCATTGAAAGGTTAAGGGTACCGCGGTCAATATATTTTTGAACGACTTCAGCCGATTGGTCGATATCGCCATCGATGACTACGATGACCTGAAAATCTTTTTCAGTTTGTTGTTCCAAGGCATCGAGAGGAAAATGCAGTTTAGTGGCGCCTCCCCTTGTTGGGATAATAACGGCAGCTGAGTAAGTGCTCATAGTTTATTTAGTTTCTTTCAAGTGTTTCAAGTAGAATTCGAAGGCGCTCTTTTCCAGCTTCAGGTGAGTAATTCTCGTGCCAGCGCCAGTAACTGGCTGCTAACTGTTCGTCGGTATTTTTTTTATCCGTTCTAATTTGATGGGTCAAATCCATAACCTTAGTTGCAAGTTCAGCTATATTACCTTGCGGAAAAATCCAGGGATACGTATTTCCCACAACTTCAGGTAGCGCACCGGCATCTGAAATAATAAGTGGCTGATGAGCACTCATAGCTTCGATAGCTACCAGCCCAAAAGATTCTTCAATCTCAGATGGGACAACAAGAATATCGATCTGCGAAAAGAGTTCTTCTGGGGCAACCCATCCTAATAGAGTTACGTCATCACCTAGTTCAGCAAATGATTTATCGATCTGATCTGCACTTTTCTCGTCGATAAATTTTGATTCACCACCAACTACGAGCTGAAAATGACACTTATTATCGTTTTCATTTAGAGATTTTATGGCCTGTGCCAAAGTATGAGTGCCTTTGATGAGGGAAGGTCTCCCCAGAAACCCTAAACGTACGGTGTCCCCCTCTAAGCACAGGTTCCTTTTTTGCGGCACCTCGGTAACCCAGTTCTCAAATACGAGGCTTTTTTTAATACGAGAAGCTACGAGGTGGCTGGGTACAAGTACTTTCTTTGCTCCCTGCCGCGCAAGGGTAAAAGCTTGGCGCTGCAAACCTGTAGGGAGCTGGTGTAGGTGAACAATCCTATTTTTGTCACCGGCGGTTGCTAGTGCGGGAACAAGGCCGTTACACCACAATAACTTTTGTTTGTTGCGGGCACGCCAGGCTCGCAATCCAAGCATATAGGCTTTGCGGTTAGTAGCAGGTATTGTGACGGTTGAAAAGCCTTCATCTTGGGCTGCTTCAATAAGTTCTGCCGGCTGAGCAGGACCAATAATTGTGATTTTATGACCCAGCGATCGTGCAGCACGCGCAATGTGAAGAAGCATCACTTCCCCACCACCAATTTCACCATTGTTAGAGGCTATATAAAATTCCATACGTACTATACCTTCCGGTCACGTATCTTCTGATCATACCCAAATAAATCAACAGACCGATTCTCTCGCTGTGCTACCACCCATGTTCTTATCGCATATCCCAGACATATAGCCCACGGGAGGGTATAGAAAACTTCTCCAAGGCGTAACGCGCATACTAGCAGAGCAATACCTACCCCTTGGCTGATGATTTGATGGGTAGTCCACCCGTTATTTTTCGATAAAGGACGTACGAAAACTAGCAAAGTAAGTGCCACTAGCCCAACGGCCCAGATCCACCCGCCTTCAACGAAGGCTGCCCAGTAGGAGTTATGGAAAAACCAGGTGCGCTCTAGCGTAGAGTCATATACGTAAGCTTCACCCAGTCCCTGTCCAAAAAATCCAGTTTCATGAACCTTAGCCAATGACATTTCATCAATTCGAGCGCGCAGTGCATCTGTTCCGCTTCGATCACCGAACACTGAAGAGTCTGCGAAATCCTCGGTAACAAAACCAATTGCCCACCAGAACGCTCCAAGAAGCGCTACTTTAGCCACGGGTACCAGACGAGGTGCAAGCACAATCCATAAATACGCGAAGAGAAGAGCTGCCAGTGATGTGCGCGAGCCAGTTTCCCAGAGTAAGAAGGACGAAACGATAAGTACTACAATCTGCTGCCAACGTTTAATGAGAGTAGTCATTACTAGCAGGGCAAATAAAGCGTGGACCAGACCTGCATAGTTTTTATCTCCTAGATAGCCAGTAAGATACCCACCATAGTTATCTTGTGCAAGACCTGCAAAAAATAGTCCAGCGTTAACAAGCAAGGCGGTAGAGTACCCCAAGATTGCCGATCTCAGGTGTAATTGCCCTACCGCTATGACATAGATTAGCCCGGTAGTAGCAATCAAACGCAGCAAGCGTCTCATCCAGTCAGCAGCGTATTCGCTCGGATCTGCAAAAGCTGACACCACAGCAACATAGGCCAGTAGCAGCCCAAGCACCATAAAAAGCCTCGACCACTTACCCAGCTCAAAGACAGGTTTGCGGGTTAACGCGTAACCAACAATTACAAATACCATGAGCTGGTTAAAGGGCAGGCCCACCCCTGTGACAGGCTGCCCGTAAATCAGTGAGGCAAAGAGCAAGAACTCCGGCAACCTTATCTGTGAGGCTTCTACTTTAGCTTTCTCACCTGCCTCACGAGCGAGTTCTCCCAGGGTTTTTTCTCCCACAGTGAGCTTGCCATGCTCGCTTACTCCGACCAAAGCCATTTCAGCTTACCTCCCTGTACAGACCAACTGTTTGCCGCCCCATTTCATCTATACTCACCCAGTTCAAGGGTTTGTTAGAAGACTCCTTAACCTCCAGAATCTTTTGGGCAACAGCTGCAACAGCAGCCCCTCGATTCATCTGATTCAGCGAGGGCACCAGCTCAGAACCGTCAAGAATCTCAGGGTTACCGCCCACAGCTGTTGCGACAACAGCCAGGCCTGCGGCCTTAGCGTCCAGCAGGGTGTAAGAGCAGTTCTCCCAGACAGAAAGCTGCACCAGCACGTCCGCCCGACCCATAGCCTCAACAGGGTTAACAAATCCAGGGAAACTTACTGAGTCCTCAAGCCCTAGATCAGCTACCTGTTGGGCAAGGGTGCCCTTCAGTTCACCTGCCCCGGCAACTTCCAAATGTGCCCCCGGAACCTGCTCACGCACCTGGGCGAAAGCCTCCACCAAAATATCAAGCCCTTTTTCTGGAGCTAAACGTGCTAGGGACAGCACGCGGAGCGCACCCTCCTCTGCCTTGATACGGTGGCCGGCAACAGCTTGCTGGGTTTCGGCGGCATTGATTCCGTTATAGACCACCTTGACGCCGCGAGCGTCCCACTTTCGCTTCATCTGGTCAGCGGTTGACTGCGACACAGCAATCTTGCCGTCGGTTCCCCACAGACGCACCCGGTGTACGGTTTCCATCAGATGTGAACGCCAGGAGGCACCGTGATAGACTGCGTCGTCCCCAGCGATACCGTGCTCTGTGGTGAACAGCGTTGGTACATAGGTTCCGCGGCGAACAAGTTTGCGGGCCTTCCGGAGGTTGACGGCAGCTGCCGCTACCACATCGGCATAGGCCAGGTGCGAGTGGACGATGGCCGGTTTATGGTCGTCAATGAGGGTATCTAGCGTACGCAAGGACGCCGCGAACCCGGCGCCTGTGCCAAAGTCGGCTTCGCGGACGTCCGCCCCCAGCTCTTTGAGCCGCGCTGACAGGGCGCCTGCAGGGCAGAGAATCACGAGGTGATAGCCGGGTAGCCCGGCTTCAGTGAGGTCGCTGATATGCCGGGCTACACCGCCAAATTCGGGTACCGGTACGCAGTGCAGCGCTACCGGCAGGCTGGAATCTACAGCCACTTTTCGAGCCTATCGAGTGCGGTGAAGAAGCCTTCGCCGTTGTTGACGTGACCCTGCCAGATTTCGGGAATGAAGGAGGACTTGGGGGTCAGTTCCCGCAGCTGCTTGCCGAGGGCTGCCCAGTCCACGTCGCCTTCGCCGACCTGGACGCCTTCGCCGTCCACGCCGATGCCGTCTACCAGGTGTAGGTGGATGGAGCGGGGGGCCAGCAGCTCAACGGCCTCGGAGAGAGGAATCTTGAGGAAGTTGGCCGCCAGCATGGTGTGGGAGATGTCCAGGCAGAGGGCGGTGTTGTAGGTGTCTGAGAAGTCAGCGGTGTCCTTGGGGTCAAGGAATAGGTTGTGGTACTGCTGACCGCCCATGAGCCAGGGGTAGGGAGGCAGGGTCTGAGCCGCGATACGCACGCCTGAGGTATCGAGCTTGGCCAGTGCCTCGCCGATACGCTCATATTTGTCGGCGCGGGCGGACGGTGCAATGTGGCCGTCCTTGGTGAAGCCCCCCATGGTGACAACCATGACCGGGTCGTCGTCCACGGTGAAGTAGCGGGTCAAATCGCGGGTAATGTCGATGGTGCGCTGGACCTCTGCGATGGAGCGTTCCCAGGTTTCCTGGTCGCGAGAGGCCAGGTCTACCAGGAAGTCACCGGCGAAGAGGTCGGGCAGGTGGGTGGTGAAGGACATGTCGAGTTTACGGTCGAAGACCTCATCGATGTTGACTTCAAGATCCTTGTAGGAGAAGTGGAACTCCAGGAAGTCAGGCTCGGCGTCCTCAATCAGGGGCTTGTAGTCGTGGTAACGGACGGGCAGGCCCCAAGGGCGGTCAAACTTGAAGTCGCGGCGGGTCACGAGGTCGTCCTTCAGGTCGCCCTCGAAGAAGAAGGTGCCGGCTTCGACCTCACGCTGCATGGTGCGGCCCAGAAGCTGGGGCAGGTAGTTGGGCTGCAGGCCGCGGCCGGGTGACTTGACCTCGACGTCCGCCTCGGTCACGACCTCACCCTTAGCAATGGTGCGGGTAGCAACCAGCGACTTAGCAAGGTTGACGCGGTTCATGAGCTCACCGGTGGAGACCTCGCGGGGGGCTGAGGTACCGATAGATTCCTCTACCTCACGAATCTGCTGCACCATAGCCTTGAACTCGTCAGGCAGCAGGGAGACGGTGTGGTCGTTGCCTTCGAGGGTCTTATCGATGGTGAAGTGCTTTTCAATAATCTTGGCACCGCGGGCAACAGCCGCGATGGGCACGTGGTAGCCGCGTTCGTGGCCTGAGTAGCCCACCAGGCACTGGCCGATTTCAGCCAGGCGGTCCATGTAGGCCAGGTTGACGTCCTTGAAGGGCGCGGGGTAGGTGGACTGGCACTGCAGCAGGGCGTAGGAGGCGCCCAGAGAGCGCAGCAGGTTAACCGACTCGCGGATCTCTTCTTCGCGGCTCATACCGGTGGAGACCAGCATGGGCAGACCGCGGGAGGCCATATCGCGGAGCAGTTCGTGGTTAGTCAGGTCGGCTGAGGCAACCTTGAGGCCCTGGATACCGTAGTCGACCAGAGCCTGGACCGAGGGGCCGTCCCAGGGGGTGCACATGATATCCATATCGTGCTGCTTGACGTGGTCAAAGACCTCGTACATCTGGTCAACGGTCAGGGAGAAGCGGGAGAGTAGATCGAGGGTGTACTGCACACCCAGGTCTTCGCCGGCTGACTTTGAGCCCTTCTGGCGGTAGAGGGCGTCCATGTCGCGCAGCTGGAACTTAACGGCGTCCGCACCTGTGTCGACGGCCAGGTCAACCAGGCGCTTGGCCAGGTCAACATCACCCTGGTGGTTGTTGCCGATTTCGGCAATGATGAAGGAGGGTGAGTCTTCGGTGATTTCGGTGCGGCCGATACGCAACACGTTCTGCTCGTCCATGGCGATAGCAACCAGGTGGCCGCGTTCGTCGACCAGGGGAAGGTGGCTAATGCCCTTAGCAAACTCGCCCTGGAGTTCTGCTGGCTCTGAACCGATAGGAGCAGTCTTAACGCCCTGGTTAGCTACCTCCAGAGCGCTAGTTTCGAGGGACGCGGTGGGGTTGGCGATGAGCCAGCGGCGGAAGTCACCGTCTGACAGGGATCCCTTGAGCACACCCGATTCGTTGACAAGGAAGATAATGCGCTGCCCGTTAGCAGAAATCTTCTGCAGGGCGGTGAGTACCGGGTCCTCAGAGAAAACGATGTAGGGGGTGATGTTACGTTCGATAATCATGGTTTTAGCCTTCGTTTTCTTCTGATGCGAGTGTGGTAAGCAACTGGTGTTCTGCGACGGAGAAGTCGATGGGGGCGTCAATATCTACGCCTTCGACCTCATCAAGCATGAAGAGCTCGATGTTGCCGCCCAGTCGGTTGTGCAAGGTTTCGTAGAGCTCAGTCTTGGTAATGTACATGGAGCCGTTTTCGCGGTAGCGGAAGGTCTCACGGGTGAGTTCCTGACGGCGGGGGCGGGCCATGACCTCGTACTGGGCAGTCGGTGGCTCGGTGGCAGCCCAGATAAAGGGGCCGATGGGGATAACGCCCACCATGGAATCCGATGCAGAGGCAGCGAACTGGCGGATAGCGCGGGCCAGGGTGCCGGGCAGGCGGACAGGTGAGGTCGCCTGCAGGAGCATGACGGCGTCCGGACGCTTACCTTCCGCTGTATAGAACTCGATAGCGTGCTCAATCACCGGTTCGGTAGCGGTGGTATCTTCTGCCAGGTGGGCCGGGCGCATGAAGGGCACCTCTGCCCCGTACTGGCGGGCAATCTCAGCTAGCTCCGCGTCATCGGTTGAGACCAACACATCAACCAGGTGCTCGCCTTCCAGCTCAGCCTTTGCAGCAAGGGCCTGCTCGATGGTCCAGGCAACGAGGGGTTTACCCGCAATAGGCTTGAGATTCTTGCGCGGAATTCCCTTAGACCCGCCGCGAACGGGTATCACGCAGAGAATACGCATAGTATTAGCTCTCCAATGTTTGAGTGAGAATAGTAGCTATCTGTTCTGCTGGCTCACGCTCTGGTAGCTGTGGAGCAGGAGTGGGGGCACTCCCCCACTGGTTCATACCGTAGCGGTCCCAGAACTCAACAAGCCATGCAGGCGGATTAGCGTGGTAGACCCATGCCGGGATTCCACGCAAAGCCGCTTCTAGCACACCAGTTGAAAAAATCGAGACAACCGGCTGGTTGACCTGGTTCAGGGGCCGCTGTGAGCGATCAATTTCTACTCCCAGTTTACCCATGAAGTCGTGGGTTAGGCGGGATAGTTTGTCTTTCTCGCTGGGGTGGGGGCGATAGACTGCACCGTGTTCACGCGCAAACTTGATGCTCGAATAAGCAAACGAAGCTCGAGGAAGCTCAGCACCGTGCATCTGACCTAGGAAAACAGGGGTAGCTGATAAGTCTGCTGGGGTGACGCTAGGTTTTTTAGCGGCTTCCCAAAAAAGCTGAGAACCGACCACATCATAAGTAATGTCGTCTCGCCCTGATATCCAGAACTCAGCATCAGCTTGGCTAAAAGCAAGAAGGTGGGTACCGGGAGCCAGCGGCGGGGCATAGGGGGTATGCAAACCGTGCTGGACGGTAATGAAACGAGCGCCCATACGCTGGGCCAGTCGGTAAGCCGCGCCACCCCACGCCATGTAGTGCCCTAGCGCAAGAACCTGGCGGAGAGAAACTAGTTTATTATCGAGTTCGACCTCATCTAAGCGGGTAACAGCCCACTCGCCCTCAGGGAGGTGGGCAGTGACGTCCTCGGGCGCCCACACCGCATACGAGCCAGTTGCAAGATAGCGAGTGGGCCTCACTAGAGACCCTAGCGAGGTCGGCGAGGTTGAATCCAGAGCAAGCAGAATATGAGGTTTGCTACCGGATACGTGCAGATAGCCCGCAACAGGAGTAGGCGTGTTGGTAGCTACCTTGCCACCGCGAAGTCGTGCAGGAGCGTGCTTGAGTGTGTTTTTAACCCGGCGGAGCAGATGGGCGTTTACCTGCCAGCTGCTCCAGGCTTCAAGGTCTTCAGGGTAAATTAGCCCCATAGGGTATCCATTTTCTGTGCGCGATGGAAAAAGGTATGTTCAGCCTGGCTACGTTTAAGCCCCGCAGCGCGGATAGAATCGCTCCAGCTAGAATCAGCAATAATACGCTGGCACAGCTCAATGAGCTCGTCGGTACTCTGGTAAAGAAGCACCTCAGAGCCGACATCGTAGAATTCCTCAACATCCGGCCTATCAATGAGCTGAAGCCCGTTCATACCGGGCACCTCAAAAGTACGCATAGCCAGACCCGCCTGTAGTCCGTGGACGTTGAGCGAGGCTGCCGCTGCTGCCTGTACGCGGTAGGCTTCAGCCAGCGGGATATCACGTTCAGCTGGCAAATCAGGGCGTTTAAGCTCCCAAGTACGAAGACGGTCAAAGGGGTGGTGAGACCAGGCCCGGCCGTACACGCGTACCGGCACCCCGGCGTCCTTAAGCGCCAACATCATCTGCTCACGGTTCTCGTACCGAGAACCCACAAAAACAATTTCAGGGACGCGAGTACGAGGGAAATCTGCCAGTTTGGGGTCGTAACCATTAGCAACGAAGTGAGCGTTAATACCTTCTGTTGCGAAAGCTTCAGCTTCAGATCGGGCGTAGCTGACAACCGTAGGGAGGTTGCGTAAGAAGTCCAGGGTGTAGCGGTGACGCTTAAGATCGTCGTACAGCCAGAGGATGTAGGGGATTTTTCGGTCGGTGACAGCCTGCCAGAAGTTATCGCCTAGGGTATCTGCCTTGATGACGATGAGTTTATCGGGGTTTACCTCGCGAAGAACCTGGAGAGCTTTGGCTGTAGCCGCTTTTTCAGCCGCCTTCTGACCATCGAAGCCAACTTTTGAGGGCAGCTCATAGAGAGCTTTATTGCGGACCTTGTCTTTGACAGTGTCGAAAGCATCGTAGCGATGCACCGTTACGTCATAGCCCAACTGGGTAAAACCATCGGCAATAGAGAAGCAGTAGCCGTGAAAGGCAGGGCTGATGATGAGGAGTTTCTCTGCCATTTATCGTTTGCTTTCTGCTTTCTTGATATAGGTAAGTTCTTCACGGAGTGCCACCAGAGGGGTGACAGCCCGATTTCGGAGTGCTCTGACTGAGTTGAAGAGGAAGTTAGCAACAGTTACAGCTTTCAGGGCCATAGCTAAATGCTTCCCTTCATTCCATTTTGCGTTGTAGATAAAACGAGAATCGAGCACCCACTGACGCCGTTGAGCAGAGGCTCCGGATGAGCCTCCCCCTACGTGTTCTACAACTATATCGCCACGGAAGACCCGTTTGATTCCTTGAGCAGCTAGCCTGCGCTGCAGATCAATTTCTTCACTGTTCATGAAGAAACGTTCGTCCATTCCTCCCACGGAATTAAAATCTTCGCGTCGGAGCATCATGCAGGCTCCCATGAGCCAGTCTGGTTCTGCCCGATGTCCAGTGGTGCAAGCTAAATCGTGGCCGACCATCATATGCCAGAACCGGGTAGGGCGTAGGCGAGCCACTGGAGTAAACCATTCCCAGGCATGATGGCGGGTTTTAGGGAAAGCCCGACCAACCCACTGCGATTCGCCGTTGTAGCCAGTGATTTGCGGGCTCAGCATAACTCCTTGCCCCGCTCTACTAGCTTCTTCTTCTGCAGCAGAGAGCATATCGGCAAGAAAGTTAGGGGGGAGGGTTAGATCGCTGTTGAGGATAAGCACCCAGTCACCGGTTGATGCCGCAACACCGGTATTAACGTTAGAGCCAAACCCTCCATTGGTATCACGACGGACGACGGTTACGCCCTCGACCTCGGGGAAGGGCTGGGGGGATGCGTCATCAGAAACCACAATTTCGATGGACAGCTCAGCAGCCTGTGCCTTAACCTGTTCAACAAGATTTAAAGCATCAGTGGGGTCCCCGTAGAAAGGAATCAAAACTGATAAATGCGGCATATAAGCTCTTTCTCTTTCTTTGTAGCAGGGACTAGTTATGTGGCATGACCCCGGTTCTATCTTAAAAGTCCCTTACATCGTTCTGCTATTTTTCATAACCTGTTCGCAGATTTCTACCACAGCCTTACCCCACTTATCCCATGTAAGCCGTGCTGCGGCGTCCTCCTGAGCTGCGTGAGCAGCCTGCCGAAGCTCTTCATCGGTGAGATACCGAAGTAGATTGGCAATTTCTTCTACTGCATTCTCCGGTGAAACAAGCCACCCCGTTTTTCCATCTTTAACAAGGGTAGGAATCCCACCTACGCAGGTGGAAATTACAGGTAAACCATGGTTCAAAGCATCCGTTACCACTACGCCTCCAGCGCTAGCCTCTGTGGGCTCTAACAGGGCATCGTGCGAGCTATACAGTGCTGAAAGATCTTCTTTAGACTGGCGGGGCAGATAGGTGACCCCCGCTATGGGAGTCTCTTCCGGGGCACCAACAACTGTCAAAGTTAAATCGGGCCTGTGAGCGCGAGCGAGAGCAAAACTTTCTAGTGCTCGGTCACCGCCCTTCCGTTTCCAGTCAGAAGCGATAAAGAGCAGGTTGATACCCCGGTGTCTATTAACTTTTTCAGCATGAGCAGAAGGAGGAATGCCTGGGCCAAAAGGAGCAATTGTGGTATCAGATGCTAGAATGCCAACATCTTTGATTAGCTGTTCAGCGGACCACTCACTTGCAAGGCAGTAATGCGCTGAGTGACGTGCTACTAATCTATCAAGTAGCTGCCCTTGCCAGAGAGTTAGCTTTGAGACAGTACGCCCCTTAAAGTATCCCTTTATCATTGCTCGAAAGGATGAGTCAGTTACCTGAATAACTGGAATATGAGATGGTACGCCCAGTGACTCCTTAGAAGCAGCTAAAGAAATCACCACATCAAGTTCGTGCTCTTTGATGATATTCTTTACACGACGAGTCTTCCAGTAGGTCGTGGCGAAAGCATCACTGGGCAGATAGGTAAGCCCCAAATTGCCCAGAAACCGAGTAATAAAACGATCCACCAGAGAATCTTTCATTTGTGGAACCTGCAAGGGAACTAACTCGGTTTTTTCTTGTAAAATACCTACCGCGGGGTATACAACACCAGACCAGGCTGACGGGTCTGTCATATCCCATGATGTCAGAAGACCAACTCTCATAACGTTCCTCATCGATTAGACCCATCAGTAGGCCTTAGTACTTTTAGTTACTTTCAGTTCATTCAGCCAAGAAACAAAACGTGTGGCAACTCTTTCCACATCATATTGGTAAACCTGATTCACAATTCTTTGAGCATTTTCCCGTTGGCCTGCCAGTCTTGCGTTGACCTTCATTAGCTCTACAAGCGATTCAAGGTCGCCTGGTTCAGCTAAACCTCCGCTCAAAGAGTGAACCAGGTCATGAACACCGCCACTAACGTTAAAAGCTATAGTAGGAATACCATAACAGCCCGCCTCTTGAATCACTAAAGGCCTCCCCTCAAAACGAGAGCACATAAGGTGCAAACCTGCCCGCGAAAACATTTTACCGGGAGCGGTCAAACCCATAAACGATACTTGGGTATCCAGGCCCAGCTCTTTAACATATTTTTTAAGATTTTCTTCCTCTGTGCCAGCACCAAATATCCTCATACTCCAATCAGAGAACTCTGGGTAGGAGATAAATTTTTTAAAAGCTTGAATTGAGATATCAACCTGTTTACTTTCCACAAGACGAGCAGCCACCACAACAGTTTTTGAAAAATCTCTAAGAACATATTCAGCATCTGACGGATTTGGATTGGGGAGAACAAGCACTGGAAGCCCCCATTCACCAATAAAGCTCTCTTGACAGCGTTGACTGAGAACAGTTAGTCCGCTAATAACATCACGGTTCCTATAGGACTCTTCAATAAAAGCTCCGTACTCGCCCAAAGGGTCTAACGAGGTATGAAACTGATTAATGATAAGAGGTACTTGGCTCCCTCTGCGCCGGAAGTCAGACTGCGCCAAAAAAATGTCCAGAATATCTCCCCGTGTAGCTACTACAATATCATCGGCGTCCCAGGAAGAAACGATTCTACGGGATAAAATTTTTTCTGTAATATCAACAGCCCAGGCAAGTTTCTTAACCTTTCGAAGAGCAACCAACGTAAAGCCTAGAGGCTTCATAATCAGAGGTATACCCTGAATCGCCGAACGTTTTTGAGCATAGCTCAGAGGGGACCAACACCGCGTAGTATAAGCTCCCCCTTTATACTTCTGAGCCCCCTTAGTTCTACACACAACAGTTACAGGTATCCCCCGATTCGCTAGCTCTTGTGCCAGGCGGTCAGTCACGACTTCTGCTCCACCCAGACGCGGAAATTCATCAACTAAGAAATAGATTTTTTTCATAGTTTCCTCGTAACGAATCCAATAAACATGACGAATTAAAAATACCCTAATACAGATTTTGGGACTACACATAGTGTATAGTCCCAAAACTTTGAAGAATAGCCACAAGGTTCTAGTTGGCGCGTCCGTCAAACAAGCTAGTCACAGAGCCCTCATCAAAGACTTCCTTGATAGCACGAGCCAGCAAGGGAGCAATTGATAGTACAGTCAGGTTGTCGAAAGTCTGTTCGGGCTTGAGCGGCAGGGTGTTGGTAACAACAACTTCGCTAGCCCCGCAGTTAGCAAGACGCTCAGCAGCGGGATCCGAGAAAACAGCATGGGTAGCTGCAATGATGACGTCCTTAGCACCGTTCTCCTTAAGCACACGTACTGCACCGGCGATAGTGCCACCGGTATCAATCATGTCGTCGATGAGCACGCAGGTACGCCCCTCGATGTCACCCACAACGGTCTTTGAAACAGCCTGATTGGGTACGTTGACATCGCGAGTCTTGTGGACGAAAGCCAGCGGGGCGCCGCCAAGGAGTTCAGCCCACTGCTCAGCAACGCGTACACGGCCGGTGTCGGGTGAAACCACGGTGACGTTATCGGTATCGACCTTGCTTGCTACGTACTCGGCGAGCAGGGGGATAGCCATCAGGTGGTCAACGGGGCCGTCGAAGAAACCCTGAATCTGAGCGGTGTGAAGGTCAACGCTCATCAGGCGGTGGGCGCCGGCAGTCTTGTAGAGGTCTGAGATCAGGCGTGCTGAGATGGGTTCGCGGCCCTTGTGCTTCTTGTCCTGACGGGCGTAGGGGTAGAAGGGAGAGACCACGGTGATGGAACGAGCTGAGGCACGCTTGAGCGAGTCAATCATGATCAGCTGTTCCATGATGGCGTCGTTAATCGGTGCCGGGTGGGACTGGATTACGAAAGCGTCCTTCCCTCGCACTGAATCCTCGAAACGGACGTAGGTTTCCCCGTTGGCGAAGGTGTAGGCGGATGAAGGAAGAACTTCATTCCCCAGTTCCGCTGCAATCTGTTCAGCGAGTTCGGGGTGGGCACGGCCTGAGACCAGCGCCATCTTCTTTTCGCCTGGATTCGTAATCTCAGTCATTACTGCTATTCGCTTTCCTTAACTGAGCTGGCTGATTCCGCTTCCAGTGCAGCCTGGGCTGCTTCTGCGGCTTCAGTACCGGCTCGCTTTTCAATGACCCAGCGTTCGATGTTGCGCTGAGGGGCTTCGTTAATTGCTAGGGCGCCTGCAGGGACGTCCTTGCGGATGACGGTTCCAGCTCCAGAATACGCGCCATCTCCGATATGTACGGGTGCGACATACATGTTGTCGGACCCCATTCGGACATTGTTACCTACGGTAGAACGGTGCTTGTTCACACCGTCGTAGTTCACAAAGATTGATGCTGCGCCGATATTGGAATTTTCGCCGATGGTGACATCCCCGGCATAGGAGAGGTGGGGCAGCTTTGAACCGGCGCCAATTTCGGCATTCTTGGTTTCAACGAAGGTGCCAATCTTGCCCTTGGGGCCAAGCTTGGTGCCGGGGCGCAGGTAGGCGAAGGGGCCAACGGTAGCGCCGTCAGCGATTTCTGAGTCAGAGCCCTCGGTGCGGGAGATAGTCACGTTCTCCCCTACCTTGACGTTGGTCAGAGTGGTGTCGGGGCCGATGACGGAGCCAGTTGCGATGTGGGTGGTGCCGTGCAGGTGGGTACCGGGCAGAATGGTTACATCGTTTTCGATGGTTACAGTAACGTCAATCCAGGTGGATTCGGGGTCAACGATAGTAACACCTGCGACCATATGCGCGTGGGTTAGACGATCGTTGAGCTTACGCCCCAGCTGAGCCAGCTGCACCCGGTCATTCGCACCCTCAACTTCCCAGCGGTCTTCGATGTCTAGAGCACTGGTGCGGTAGCCGTCCTCGCGGGCAATGGAAAGGACGTCGGTGATGTACTTTTCGCCCTGGGCATTGTCGGTGGTGACGCGGGTCAGCGAGTCACGCAGAACCTTTGCATCAAAGGCATAAATACCGGAGTTGATCTCGGTGATAGCAAGCTGCTCGGGGGTGGCGTCCTTGGCTTCCACGATAGCGGTTACTTCACCAGCTTCGTTGCGGACGATACGGCCGTAGGAACCGGGTTCATCGATGTGGGTTGTCAGAACGGTGACGGCGTTCTTGCCTTCTTCGTGGAAGGCAATGAGCTTGCGCAGGGTCTCAGTCTTCAGCAGGGGAACGTCACCATAGGTCACCACAACGGTACCTTCAACTTCTCCCGATTCAGAGTCAAGGCCCAGCAGACCGACTTCAACAGCGCGCCCGGTACCGGGAATTTCGTCCTGATCAACAATGGTGACGCCAGCGTCAAAAGCAGTGACATGAGCCGCTACCTTATCGCGCTGGTGGCGCACAACAACAGCCAGATTCTTGGGGTTAAGTTCACGAGCTACAGCTACCGCGTGTTCCACCATAGAGCGCCCGCCGATGGGGTGCATGACCTTGGGGGTGGAAGACTTCATGCGGGTTCCAGCTCCGGCAGCTAGAACGATAACAGCGGACGGAACTGAAGCAGTAGCAGTCACTAGTTGGTACTCCTTGAGCGAGTGAGACCCCTATGGTTTGCAGGTTGAGGGGGTGTTGAGCTCCGCCACAAGGACTCGAACCTTGAATAACGGCTCCAAAGGCCGCTGTGTTGCCAATTACACCATGGCGGATTACAGTCTGCGTTTCTTCTAAAGAAGCAGTACAGACGAATCTAGATATTACCAACTCTCACGCCCAGAACGAAACGTACCCGGGGCAGGTGTCGGCAAAACATTCGTGGGAAAGCTATCAGGGCCCCAGCCAGGGAATAATTTTTGTGAGAGCTAACTCAATTTCTTCAACGGCTACACGGGCAGCTTCAGCCCCTTTACGATAGGGATCATCTATTTTGTCCCCTCGTGCAGGAACCTCATCTAACTGATACATGAAGGTCACTGGATCCGCTCTGCGGCCTGCGGTTTCTCGCACTCTGGCCATCTGCTTGAGCAGGTGAATTTTAGCCCGGTATTGGGGCCATTCTCTCACTAGCCAGTTTAGATGCTCTTTTTCCATGACTAGCACTAGGGCTGAGCTTTCGATGAGATCACCTGTGATTTGTTTTGCCTTGTGATGTCTGAATTCGACTCCGCGGGAATCTAGCTCCTCATCAATAAACGGTGCGACGCCAGAACCTACCACAGCTCCAGTGCCGGCACTGTCAAAAGTCCAGCTAGATTTAGAACCTACCAGTTGCTCCGCGATGTACTGGGCAGAGGCGCTACGAGCAATATTCCCTGTGCAGACGAAAAGAATTTTTTTCTGTGGGTGGGATTCTCTGGAAGAGGACTCCTCTTCCATTTTTCCCATCTGCCCCCTGCGGAGCGCCCCTACATTAAATTGCGCCATCTTTATGTGGTCTTTCCCTGCTTCGTCCTACTGTAAACGGCCTCTGTGAGAAGCTTGAACACCAAGGTTCTGGAGAACTCTACTCTCCATCCGAACTCAAAACTTTACTGCTTTTTTAGGTTCTGTTCATGCTTTTCGCCTGCAGGTGACAACCTAAATCGCTCGTTGTAGCCTAAAGAGATGGCACATCTACTTGGCGGCGAAGACCTGCATATTGAATTTCCCACCCGCACTATCTTTGAGGGCATCACTGTTGGCCTGAATGAGGGTGACCGTATCGGTATTGTGGGTCGTAACGGCGACGGTAAATCAACCTTACTCTCCCTTCTCGGTGGGCGCCTTGAACCAGACTCAGGCAAGGTAACTGTACGTTCTGGCACCCGCATCGGCTTTCTAGACCAGGCCGATGTGCTCGATGATTCGCTCACTGTAGGCCAGGCGATTGTTGGCGATACTCCCGAGTACGAGTGGGCTTCGGATTCTAAGATTCGCGACGTTATTTCGGGGCTGGTGTCAGACCTCGACTGGAATGCGTCCGTCTCTTCTCTCTCTGGTGGCCAGCGCCGCCGCGTTGCCCTTGCCGCTCTGCTGGCAGGCGACTGGGACGTCCTCATGCTTGACGAGCCTACCAACCATCTCGATGTTGAGGCTATCACCTGGCTAGCTAACCACCTTAAAACCCGCTGGTCTAAGAACGCGGGCGGTCTGCTCACCGTCACCCACGACCGCTGGTTCCTGGACGAAATTTGCACCGATACCTGGGAAGTCCACGACGGTATCGTTGAGCCTTTCGAGGGTGGATACGCTGCCTACATTCTGCAGCGCGTTGAGCGTGACCGCCAGGCAGCTGCAACCGAAGCTAAACGACAGAACCTCATACGTAAGGAGCTTGCCTGGCTACGTCGAGGTGCCCCGGCCCGTACCTCCAAGCCCAAGTTCCGTATCGACGCCGCTAACGCTCTGATCGCCGATGTACCCCCGGTGCGTAACAAGGTGGAACTATCGCAGATGGCTGTATCCCGCCTGGGTAAGGACGTGGTGGATATCGAGGACGTCGATGTCAGCTACCCCGATGCCAATGCGTCCGGGGCAACGAAGGACGTACTCAAAAAGGTTACCTGGCGCATCGCCCCGGGTGAGCGCACCGGCATCATGGGTGTGAACGGCGCAGGTAAATCAACCCTGCTAGGCCTTGTGACAGGCTCAGTACAGCCTACCCGCGGGCGGGTTAAGCACGGTAAGACCGTAAAGGTCGCTACGCTAACCCAGCAACTCGATGAACTGCGCGAGGTCGAGAATGACCGGGTGTCAGATGTCATCGGGCGCAAACGTACCTCTTATGTAGCTGGCGGTAAGGAAATGACCCCCGGGCAGCTTCTGGAACGTCTAGGTTTTACATCGGCTCAGCTATCTACCCCGGTTAAAGACCTGTCAGGTGGGCAGAAGCGCCGTCTTCAGCTTCTGCTGATTCTGTTGGATGAGCCCAATGTCCTTATCCTGGATGAACCCTCTAACGATCTCGATACCGATATGCTGGCGGCGATGGAGGACCTTCTCGATACCTGGCCTGGAACGCTCCTGGTGGTTTCACACGACCGCTACCTGATGGAACGTGTGACTGATCAGCAGTACGCATTGATTGACGGTACTTTTAGGCATCTGCCGGGCGGAGTTGATGAGTATTTGCAGCTTTCGGCGTCTGCAGCTGCCGCTCCGTCGACGAAGGCCGTTGATTCTTCACCTCTCGGTAAACAGGACGCCGGTAGCAGCTCGGCGGCTAAGGCTAGCGGAGCTGAGGTTCGGGCAGCCCAGAAGGAAATCAACCAGATTGACCGCAAACTGGCTAAACTAGCTGACCAGAAAGCCAAGCTGGAAGAGAAGATGGCCAACCATGACCCTTCAGATTATGAGGGTCTGGCTGATCTCTCTACCCAACAGCAAGGTATCCAGGACGAAATTGGGGACTTAGAGATGCGTTGGATAGAGCTCAGCGAAGTTTTCGAATAGTCTTAGATAGCTCTTTAGTTTGCCTCAACAAGCAAGCAGAAAAGTTTTCGATACATACTCAGCAAGGAAGGACCTCATGGCGAAAATAGCAGTCCTTTGTTCAGGACAAGCAGATGACGGCCAATACGGTGTTAATCTTCTTTCGAGCAAGCTTGGACACTCTTTGCTAGATGTACCGAATGCTCACTTCTCAGCTCACAAGAAAGTTAGAGATGTCTTAGAGCATAGGCTAGGATTCCCCCTAGACAAGGCAATTCGTTCGCTAGCGCATATTTCCTCAGCTAATGTGCTTCTTTGTTTTCTTGAGAATTATGCAATTTTCCCTTCTCTTCTTAAGCAACAAGGGGTACCACCTTTTTCTAGCACCCCGATAGCGATGATTTCTTGCTGGCTAGCTGAGGAAATTAGACACTTACCTTATGAAGAAAGAAAACCTGTTGTAAAAAAATATGCTGGAGTTGATCTCAACTTTGTATTTAGCGAGAATCAAATAGACATCTTGGTTGACTCAGGATTCTCACGTGAGCAGGTTGAAAGTGTTAACTTTGGATTTGCACCAGAACTTTTTTCCTTTAAGGCTGATGCGCATCGTCCACTTCAGATTTCTGCCGTGGGGTTCGATCGAGGTAGGGACTATGCGACGCTTATTGAAGCGGTACGACCTCTCTCTGTAGAGCTTCATTTGTACACTAGACCTGAAATTATTGCAGGTATTGATTTACCGGAAAATGTCCGTTTCCATGGAACGGTACCTTTTGAAACCTATATTGAGACCTTACATTCATCAGATATTGTTGCTGTACCCACAGTAGAGCTGGCCTACCCCACAGGCCAGACTGTTGCACTCGAAGCTGCGGCTACAGGTGCCGCTTTACTACTCACTGATTCCAAAGCTATGCGTTACTATTTTAGTGATAACACAGCCCGCTTTGTTGAAGAGGGTAATGTTGATGCATGGAGAAAGAGCATCGTTGATTTGACCAATAACCCTGAGGAATCCAGGGTATTAGGTACACGGGCTGCTCAGCATGTTCACGCTAATCTAAAATACATAGATATGTGGATGTCTATTGAGGAATCTTTCAAAACTAGAGGTTGGATTTAGAGAAGTTTTATTCGATATTAAAGTCTTTCGTTCCTTCTTTCAGGTTACCTATCAGAAGTTACAGAGCTCAGACAACGCTTAGGCGGACGCCCCAGTACACGGTATCGAAGTAACCCTTCCAGCCGACCAATATTCCACCAAAAGCCTCGAACTTCCGCCCAGGAATGCTGTTTCTGTTTGAGATACCCCGGCACAGCCGACACAACCTTACGTACCATAAGCTTCACGCTCGGAATATGCTCATCAAAAACGGGAGAAAAGTTTACAGCTAGCTGCACCCAGGTACGCCCATAGCGACGGGACTGCTGGGCTAGCCCCTGTGTAGTCCGGCGCTGTCGGTAACGAATTAAGGGTTCGGCTACCCATCCCTGCACTAAACCAGCAGCAGAAACTCGCAGACAAAAATCGACCTCTTCATGACCGCCTCTGTAAGATTCATCAAATCCACCGACCAAAGCAAAGGCAGCCTTTTTCATCCCCATACTGCAACTTAAAGAGTAAACCTGGTCGTTAAAGACTGCCGGTTGTTCAATCGACGTAGAGGAAATTTCATACCGGCCTGAAACTTCACTAAAAAGATAGGTGTAGTACCCGCTACCCACCAGATCAGCAGTTTCCAGAGCGCCAAGGAGTTTTTCGGCCCAGTCCTTAGCAACGATATCGTCAGCATCGCACAACAGCACCAGCTCGTGGCTAGCTTGCTCGATACCTTTGTTTCGAGCGTAGTTAGGCCCCTGACGCTGGCCAGCATCTAGATATTTAATATTTTCATGCTTTTCTGCAGCTTTAAGCACTAAACCTTTCGTTGAGTCGGTGGAACCATTATCTGAAACAATGATTTCCGCTATAGAAACCGTATTATTTAAAAGCGCTTCAAGCTGTTCTTGCAAATACTGTTCAGCATTATAAGCAGGAATTACAACTGAAACTTGTGCCCTACTTTGCCCCATAGACTTCCCCGACTATTTCTCTATAATTCTCTTGTGAATATGTAATCAGCGCATCGTGCCTTGCTTGTTCAGCTTTACTAGCAAATTTTTCGTACTGGCTAAGAACTTCTACCACTTTCTGTGCAAAAGATTCTGACGTATGGGCAAGAGCTGATACCCATGCAACATTCGCCACCCCCTCAACACCAGCGCTAGTTGTAATGATTGGGATAGCGCGAAGAATAGCATCAAGAGTTTTAAACTTTACCCCGCTACCCAGCTTAATTGGAGCAACAACAAGACCAGCCTTGGCGTAAAAGGGTTCAACATCGTCCACAAAACCAGTGAACGTAATGCGCGAATCATCCCCCACCTTCAATAAGTCGCTACTAGGGCTTTCACCAACCACAGTAAAACGAACTTCAGGTTTATCAGACCATATACGAGGAAGTATATCTTTAATAAACCACTCCACAGCCTGATGGTTCTCCCACCTATACATAGTTCCCACAAAGAGAATTTCATAAGGGTTGGGATTACGCTCCACCGAAGAATCAGGCTGAAGGTAAACAGGAGGTATAACTGGAATAATTTTGTCAAACTCTGCAGAGAATGACCTTAATAGCGATCGGTCTTTTTCAGAGAGAACAACAGCCCTATCCAAACTTTTAATGGCCATTCTATCCATTCTTCTCGATGCAAATGCCTGAGCAGACCAAACTGCTGACTTCAAAGAACGGTGTTCTTCTCTTGCACGGCGGCGTAACCTCTGCTCTGCAACGTCGTGGAAAGTGCCGATGAGGTAAGCAGTTGGATTCAGTAGGCGCACAAGCGGAGCTAACAAAACGTTAGATGTCCACTGTAAATCTACTATCTGAGCATTTTTGATAATGCTGCGAGCTTTAGGGTCTGCAATTATCGAGAAAAAGAAACTCAGGTTAGGAGTCCAGGTATTTACTGGAGAGAGTAACTTCTGTAGAGATCGCGTAGCAGGGTGTGTATCAACAGGTATGAAATGTGCGTCTACGTCGTAATGCTCTGCATACCCGTTGCGTGGGACGGGAGCGAGAAAGACGGGTGCCTGCCCCTTTGCTTCTAACGCGAGGTAGAGTTCTCGGATTAGACGTTCGCCTGCACTAGTTGGTTCAGGTTTAGGGACCTCTGTCGAAACAATAACAGTAGAGTATTCTTTCATTATATTTTACCTAGTTCGACTAGCTCTTTAAACTCTGGGTTAGCCAAAGTTAGCTCATCAAAATTTCCCTGATTAACAACTTTCCCATCTTTCATATAAAAGATGATGTCAGCCTTTTTAATCGTTGACAGACGATGCGCCACCATGACAATTGTGAGCTCACCAGAAAGGCGCTCAATGGTTTGAGTTATTTTATGCTCAGTTTTATTATCTAAAGCTGACGTTGCCTCGTCTAGAACTAGGAGTTTAGGATTACGATATAGAGCGCGGGCAATCCCTAAACGCTGCCGTTGGCCACCGGAAAGGCGACTGCCATCTTGCCCCAAATCTTCGTTAATGCCTTTTGGTAGTGAGGACAGAAGGTCACCTAGCTCAGCGTGCTGCAAAGCTTGATGCACCCGTTGCTCATCAATTTCATCTTCATCTAGCCCAAAAGCAACATTGAGCTTCAATGATCCAGGCAATACATAAACGTGCTGGGGCACAACACCCATCTGTGATTGCCAGGCCTTTAGATCATCATGAATAGAAATTCCTCCGCAGGTTATTGAACCGCTAGTAGGGCTAAGCATGCCTAAGATAATATCTATCAAGGTAGATTTACCAGATCCGCTTGATCCAACAAAAGCAACTGTTTGGCGATTGGGTATAACAAGAGAAATATTATCAAGCACATGCCCTTCGTCTGCGCTGTAGCCAAACGAGACTTCTTGAATCTGGATATCTCCTTCAAAATTAATGCCGGGGCTGACCAGTTCTGAGTACCGTTCCATTTGTTTGAAATAGGAAATCTCACGGTTAAGACTCATGACACCAGAGACTCCTACCCGCATTGAGTTCAAAGAAGCTATAGCTGAATTTACTGCAGGCATAACCCTCACAGCGGCCACTGTAAACACACCCATGGTAGCAAAAGCCTCTGTCTGATCTTTTTGCGAAAACAGAAAAACCGCAAGTCCTGAAATGCTCAACACAAAAACTATCTCCATAATATTTTTTGGAAGAGCTTCAATAACACTTTGCTGCTTGCTTGCTCTAGCACGCATAGAGGCTCCCTCAGCATATTTATCGACGAATCGATCTGCTACAGAGAATAAACGCATCTCCCTGAATGCTTCCAATGCGGGCATGGAAGAAACCCATGAAATTCGATCCGACTCTAAAAATTGATGACTTAGATTACCAAGCCTGCGTCGAAGAAGCATAGGCAGCAGGTAACCTATCCCAGCAAAAATTAAAAAAGCGAAGATAGCAACAACAGGTGAAATAATAAATGTAATTATCACCATCATAATTATTGTCAATAAACTAGTTAGAAGACTTAAACCACCGAAAATCGTCTGGCTATACCCCTGTCCCACAGCACTTGCTAGCGTGGCATGTATTTTTGAGATTTCCCTTTTTTTGTGGTCTTTATACGGTGCGTCCAGATAGGAGCTGAGTAGAGTAACTCTTGCACTCATCTCCATTTCATTGATAAAGCCAACCTGCCACCATCTGAAACCAAGAGTAACCAAAGCTTTCAAGATAAAAGCTCCAACCACCGATAGAGCAACGTAAATCACCAGCTGCTGTCGGTCTTGTGTTCCTAAGATACGCACAATCATAGCCAATATACCTGTATCAAGTGCTTGACCTGAAACGATGAGCAACAGAGGGTATGTTGCTAAAACACCAATAATTTCAAGCAAAGATACTGTAAACGCGCCCAGCACTGACAAAATGAGCTTGATTCTGACTGGGAACTGAACAAGGTAAAACAGGTTCCGAATGTTATTAAGCATGACCCCTACGATGCTGAAGTGACTACGAGTAATATCGTTATTCTACTGGTGCTCCCATTAAACTGGGTTCACTCTATGCTCATGCCCACTGCGAGATATAGGCGACAGTCGGCCCCGAGCCTGATACCAAGCTTGCCTCTACACCGAGCTGGGCTTCGGCCTGCTTCAACGTTTCTGCCAGTTCAGGCAACAAAGCAACAGCTGGCGCAGCCAGGTCATTGCGCAGCAGCCCGGCGATAGCTGGCAGGCGCTCCTGCAGCGGCTCGGCCGAAGTCAGCAGGTCTAACAGCTCCTGCGGAACCAGCAGGGTGGCGTCCGGAGCAGGGTAGCGCCCCTCAGCCCGGCCAGTATCCAGCTCCCTAAACACCGCAGGGGTTGATAGCCCAGCCGTTGAAGGCACAAACCCGAACCTCAGCGGCTCCACACCCTCGGGCACCTTGATCGGAGTGAGCTTATCCCCCACCCCGGTGCCCACGGCCAGGCCGCCCAACAGGGCGAAAGGCACATCGGCGCCCAGCGGAGCAGCCAGCTCCAACAGGCGCTCAAGCGCAAGAGGCTCAGTAGCAAGACCGGCCTGCACCAGGTAATCGTTCATCGCCTTCATGGCAGCAGCAGCGTCGGCTGACCCACCGCCCATACCACCGGCAACCGGAACTGCCTTATCAATATGAAGCTGGACAGCGACGTCCGCGGGCTCCAGGCCGCTCTCCGCCAGCACCGCTGCCGCACCGCGGTAGGCCAGGTTAGATTCGTCGAGCGGAACCACAGCCGGGTCAAAAGCCCCTGCAGCAACCTGCTCCGCAACCGGGGAGCCCTCAGCAACGCTCATAGACTGGGCGATACCCGGCTCATGGGCCGAAGAAATCGTCACGCGCTCCAGCACATCGGTAGCGGCGTAGAGAGAGGCAACCTCGTGGTAGCCGTCCTCCCGCAGGGGCCCCACCGCAAAATACAGGTTGACCTTGCCTGGGGCGGTAGCAGAAACGCTCAGAGTCATGCGGACGCGCCCTCCCCGCTCTGGTCGGCAGGGGCAGGTACCTGCCGGGCAGCTTCGGCAATCTTGATGAAGTCAAAAATATCGAGCTTCTCACCACGCAGTTGCGGGTCAATACCGGCAGCTTCAAGAATCTCACCGGCACGAGCAGCAGAGCCGGCCCATCCAGCAAGCGCAGCCCGCAGGGTCTTACGGCGCTGGGCAAAGGCGGCATCGACAATGGCAAAGACCTCTTCACGAGGCAGGTCAGACAGCAGCTCGGGGCGGCGTTTAAAAGCCACCAGGCCCGACTTGATCTTGGGGGCAGGCCAGAAAACATTGGTGCCGATTACCCCGGCCTTAGACACCTCAGCGAACCAGTTAGCCTTGACCGAGGGCACCCCGTAAATCTTTGAACCGGGCTTGGCTGAGAGACGGTCGGCGACCTCGTCCTGAACCATCACCAGGGCATGCTCAATGGAGGGGAAGGTTGCGAACATGTGCAGGAGCACCGGCACCGCCACGTTGTAGGGCAGGTTGGCGACCAGGGCGGACGGGGTACGCGGCAGCTCGGTGACCTTCATAGCATCGGAGAGCACCACGTCGATACGGTCTTCTGAGCCGGGGCGGAACTTGGCGATAGTAGCGGGCAACTGCTCGGCCAGGGGCGGATCAATCTCAACAGCAACCATGTCGCGGGCAGCGTCCAAAATACCCAGGGTAAGGGATCCCAGGCCCGGGCCGACCTCAACCACCGTCTCATCGGGGCTGATATCGGCGGCGGCGATGATACGACGAATCGTATTGGGATCAATCACGAAGTTCTGCCCCAGGGTCTTAGTGGGGCGGATGCCGAGCTGGGCTGCCAGGTCACGAATTTCTTGGGGGCCCAACAGGGCATCGGGCGCGGGAGATTGCTGTTCAGTCACGCTCTCTAGTCTACCGGGTCTGTATATACACATAGGTTTCCTCACTCCCAGAACACCCCCGGTAGAATTACTGCTCGTACCAAGCCCCCAACCCCGGGAACCCCATGCCTGTAGCACCTGCCGCCCACCAGCGTCCGCCCATTGCCACCCTTACCCGAGCACTCACCAGCGCACCCGCCCTGGCCACTGCCCTGGCGCTGACCCTCATCAGCGCCTACCCCTTCCTCTGGGACGAAAAAATGGTAGCTCGGGAATTCTTCGACTTACAGGTCTACTACGGTGGGGTGGCCCACTGGCTAGAAACCGGCCAGCTCTACAACTGGGCCCTGCCGCCCGAAGAAATCTACGGGTTCACCTACCCGCCCTTTGCTGCCCTAGTTTTCACCCCCTTTGTGCTGCTCACCAGTGCAGATACCGCAGGGCCTATATTCCTGCTGCTCAACATTGCCGCGCTGGTCGCCCTGGTCTACCTCTCCTGCCGGGGTATGGGGGTAGGCAAGCGCCCCGCCCTAGCTGCCGGGCTCTGGCTCACTCCCCTGCTACTCAAGTTCTTCCCCATCAGCTTCAACATGGAACTGGGGCAAATCAACATCTTTTTGGTACTGCTCATTCTCACCGACGTCATCTACCTCAAGAACACCCGCTGGCACGGGGTGCTCATTGCCCTGACAGCCTGCATCAAGCTCACCCCGGCTATCTTCGGGTTGCTCTTTCTCGCCACCCGCGATTGGAAGTCCCTGGCCCGTTTCGTGGGCACCGGTCTGGCCTCTATCGCGCTGAGCTTTGCCGTCGATTTTGAGGTCGCCCGCGAGTACTTCACCGAGAAAATCTTTGAATCCTCCCGCGTGGGCTCCATTACCGGGGCGCTGAACTATAACCTGCTGGGCACCTGGGCCATGCTCTTCCCCAGCTGGCTCACCGGCGTCCTTTTTGCCATCACCGCCCTGGGGGCGGTAGTGCTGGCTTACCTGGCCGTGCGCAGGTTAGCGTGGCAGGACGTCCGTGGCGCCTACCTGGGGGCAGCCTCCTGCGTGGCGGTGTTGGGGCTGCTGCTCTCCCCCATCTCCTGGACCCACCACTGGGTCTGGTTCGTCACCTTCCTGGTCTTTGCGACCCTCTACGGCTGGCGCACCGCGCACACCGGCTACCTCTACCTAGCTGCCACCGGTGTGCTCATCTTTGCCATGCCCTTTGCGGTCTGGTTTGGCGGGCACGACTGGGGCGGCAACGAGTGGCCCGAGCACCTGGCTCTCCTACATGCCCTGCCTGTCGCGTGGGCAGTCGCCTACCTGGCTCTAGCGGCTAGAAGCCCTCAATCCCCCAGCTCCCGTAAGCTGCCAGGGAGTTAGCGCGGATATCCCGGCAAAGCTCTTCAAGGTCGGCGCCCAGGTGGCCTGCCATAAAGCGGACGGTGTAGTTGGTCATGTAGCTGGCATTAGGACGGCCCCGGAAGGGGTGGGGGGTCAGGAAGGGCGCGTCGGTCTCAGCCAGAATCAGCTCCCGGTGGGCTAGCTTCAGGGACTCCTGAATACCGTGCGAGTTCTTGAAGGTCACGGTGCCGGCAAAGCTCATGTACCAGCCCTGCTCGTTACAGATCTCAGCTAGGTCAGGCCCGCCGGAATAGCAGTGGAAAATCACGGTCTCAGGTGCGCCCTCATCGAGCAGAATGCGGACGACGTCCTCGTGCGCGTCGCGGTCATGAATCTGCACGGCCTTACCGTGCTTCTTCGCCATACGGATATGGGCGCGGAAGGACTCCTCCTGGGCGTCCTTCCCCTCTTCACCGGTGCGGAAGTAGTCCAGACCGGTCTCACCCAGGGCACGGACGCGCGGGTCAGCTGCCAGGTTGTCAATCACAGCCAGGGCAGCTTCGAGCTGGCCCGCTTCAGCCAGCTTGGGAGCCTCGTTGGGGTGCAGGGCCACAGCGGCCAGCACGCGGGGATCAGCCTGGGCAGCGCGCACAGCATAGAGAGAACTGGGCACATCACAGCCCACCTGCACAATCGCACCGATGCCCAGGGCTTCGCCGGTATCGAGGGCATCGCGGGCGGTAACGGCCACCTCGCCGTCGAGCAGGTCCATGTGGGTGTGATTATCGACGATGGCATAGGGCAGCGGTGCGGGAGCGGGCGGGAAGACCAGGTTGCGGCGGCGGCCGTCCTCCCCTTTCTCGCCGCGGCGGCGGGTACCCTCCCCGCTGGGCTCGCCCTCGGTATTGTAGCGGTCAGCCTGGTAGGCCGGGGGTACCTCGCCCTCCAGAACCGGCTCAGGGGTTTCAAAGATGGTGGCGGTCTGCTCGGCCTCACTCGGCAGGTAGGAGGCAAAGCGCTCTGCAAGCTCGCGGAGTTCGGCATCGGTCAGGGCGTGGTCGGTACACATAGGTTTAGCTTTCTGAATCTTTGACGGCCAGGGTTGCCTGGTAGAGGTCGCGCTTAGACACCCCGTGGGCTTCGGCGACCTGGGCGCAGGCGGCTTTCAGGCGGACGCCGCCGGCAACCAGTTCAAGGACGAGATCGGTTAGGTTCTCTGCTTCTTCAGCCTCAGGTTCGGGGGCGCCCTCCACCACGATGGCGATTTCGCCCTTGATCTGCTTAGATTCGGCCCAGGTAATGAGTTCTTGCAGGCTGCCGCGGGCAACCTCTTCGTGCAGCTTGGTCAGTTCCCGGCAGACAGCGGC
Source organism: Rothia nasimurium (assembly GCF_928392795.1). GTDB lineage: Bacteria > Actinomycetota > Actinomycetes > Actinomycetales > Micrococcaceae > Rothia > Rothia nasimurium_F. The sequence goes on along the minus strand of NZ_CAKMTJ010000003.1, from coordinate 19,228 downwards.
GCGGCGCCCTGCCCCGAAGACTTCGGCGAAATCGTGCAGGGTCGCGGCCAGCCGGTGGGGGGACTCGTAGAAGACCATGGTGCGCTCTTCACTAGCGAGCGCGGCCAGGCGCCGGGTACGGTCGGAGCCCTTGCGGGCGAGGAAGCCCTCAAAAGTGAAACGCCCCGAGGGCAGCCCGGACACGGCAATAGCGGTGACGACGGCGGAAGGGCCCGGTAGGGCGGTGACGGTCAGGCCTGCGTTGGCCACGGCAGCGGCTGCGACATAGCCGGGGTCGGAGACAGCGGGCATACCGGCGTCCGACATCAGCAGCACGGTCTGCCCGGCTGCCACAGCCTCAACGATCTGCCCGGCGCGGTCAGCCTCGTTGTGGTCGTGGTTGACCAGCACCCGCCCCCGGGTGGTGACGCCCAGCCCGGCGGCTAGTTTACGCAGGGTACGGCTGTCTTCAACGGCGAGGACGTCGGCGGACGCGAGCGCCTCGCGCAGGCGCGGGGAGGCATCGGCTAGGTTGCCGATGGGGGTTCCGCCAAGGATGAGGGCGCCGCCTTCGGCCGGCGCAGCGGGCGTGGTGTGAGGGGAGGATTCCATAGGGTTAAACCCTACTACTTTTGTTCCCCTACAAGTAGGGACCAGATTCCTCCCGACGTCCTTGTCCGCCACACATACAATCGTTACTTTTCTGGTCCCTTGTTACCTGAGCGCTGCGATTCTGCTGCTCCCGTTTTTCCGTTGCATGGTGGCAAGAACTTCACGAACGATCCTCTGCGGGTGGTTCACAACGGTAGACCAGTCATAGCGCAGCACATCCCACCCCGCATTTTTCAGTAGCTTCTCGCGTCGCACCTCGTTGAAGAAAACCTCATCGCGGCTCTGGGAATCAAGGTATTTCACCCGCCCATCAAATTCGAGGGCAATCATTTCATCTTCGTAAGCAAAGTCGAGCCGGAAGTGTTCGTTGTCAACCCAGACATCAACCTGCTGGGTTGGCAGGGGTAAGGGGCTCATGTGTAAGACCCATTTCAGTTTGCTTTCACCAGCACTCTCGCTCGAAGAACTCATGAGGCCGACAACCGTCCGCATTTTCTGAACTCCGCGCCCCCTCTGGTGCCCCAAATATTCCGCGACTTCCTCAACGGTGCATGCTCCCTGATAAAGCGCTGACTCAACCGTAACTAGCGCTGAGGACGGATGCAGGTAGCGGCAACAGTCAGCTAAAGTCCGCAGGCGGGTAGTGAGGTGAAATAAACCGTGCGATGACGTCGTATCGAGAGCTGTATACGAATAGTGCTTTGCAATACCTTGAGCACGCCCCCGTGAACTAGGGTGGCACTGTACATCTACCAGCTTCTGATCTACCACAGCAAAGCCATGCAACCAGGCAGCGGTTTGGTGGGTAAAGATGGTTTGAGGGTTCTTCTTGTAAACAGCAGAAATAAAATAGGGGTACTGCTGATAGCGGGGAAGCTGACGAAAATTTGACTGGGTTGTATAAACGCCAGGGAGGAGACGAGTCAGCTCCTGTTGTCTAACCCGGCGAGCGATAACAGTAGAGCTCATACCCAGCTGCCGCAGTTCCCTGTAGGTATAAACGGTTTGAAGGCTATCGAGAATATCCATGACAGCATTCTGTTGTGTATGAGCTAATTTTCTAGAACTGATGTTTCCTGTGGATAAAGTTTCTCCCAGTCTCAACGTATTGCGCCAAAAAAGATTTTTTATCGGTCGGGTTGTTACAGCGCATATACAGATATCCACAGGGTAGCTTCACCACCCAGCGGGTTAGACCCCGCCCCTCGTAGGGACCAGAAAAATACCGACTGTAGGTCATGGCACGAAGTATTTTGGGAGGAATCTGGTCCCTACTAGATAGGACCAGAGGAAGCTGGTCCCCCCGCGTCCGCGCGCATGATTCTGCTGCCCCGGGTAGCATATCTAGGGTGACATCTAACCCAACCTCTGCCGTCCTGACCCTCAAAGACGCTTTCACCGAGTCAGCCCTCCGGGCGCGGCTAGCCGTAACAGCGGTACCGCTGCCCCGCTACGGCTGGGTGGCACCCCTGCTTGTACTAGTACTGGCCGGGCTCATGCGTTTTGTAAACCTGGCCAACCCTAACGCCATCGTCTTTGACGAAACCTACTACGCTAAAGACGCCTACTCCCTGCTGCACTTTGGGTATGAGCGCAACTGGTCTGACACAGCCAACGAGACCTTCGTTGCCGGAGCCCCATCGGGCATCCTTGAAACCGCCGAGTATGTGGTCCACCCGCCGGTTGGTAAGTGGATGATCGCCTTCGGTATGGCGATTTTTGGGGACGATAACCCCTTTGGGTGGCGCTTTGCCGCAGCACTCACTGGCACCCTGTCGGTGGGCCTGGTCATGCTGGCTGGTTGGCTGCTCTTCCGCTCGGTTACGGTTGCTACCCTGGCCGGCCTGCTGATTTCTATCGACGGCCTGCATTTTGTGCAGTCCCGTTTTGCCCTGCTCGATATCTTCCTCATGTTCTGGTTGCTAGCTACCTTTGTGGCGCTACTGCTTGACCGTTACCAGGGTAGGCGCCAGCTTGCTGTCCGAATAGCTGCCCACGCCCGCGAGCACAAGGGCGGCGCTCCCACCGACAACTTCATGCGCTACGGCCCCTGGCTGGGCTTCCGCTACTGGCGGTTTATCGCAGGTATCTGCGCGGGTTTGGCGGTAGGTGTCAAGTGGAACGCCCTCTTCTTCATCGCTATCTTCGGTCTGATGACGGTTTTTTGGGATGCCAACGCCCGCCGTGTTGCCGGCATCCGCCGCTGGTATATCGCGGGTTTCCTGCGCGACGGCGTCCTCGCTTTCTTTGCCCTCATCGGCACCGGCCTACTCACCTACCTAGCGACTTGGACCGGCTGGTTCCTCTCAGACTCCGCCTACGACCGCAACTGGGCAGCAGAGCACCCCGGCGAGGGACTTCTCTGGCTGCCAGAATCTCTGCGCTCCCTGTGGGAGTACCACCGCTCTGCCTACTCCTTCCATTCCGGGCTGGACTCCCCCCACACCTACGAGTCTCCTGCCTGGCAGTGGCTCATTTTGGGTCGTCCCACCAGCTACTACTATGAGTCCCCTGACCTGGGTGTTAACGGGTGCGCGGTCGATTCCTGCTCCGAGGCGGTCCTCAATATCGGCAACCCCCTCATCTGGTGGTCCTTTAGTATCGTGGCAATCCTGTCTCTACTGATTGTGCTACTGCGCCGCGACTGGCGTTTTGCGGCTCTTCTCGTGGTCTTCGCGGTGGGCTACTTCCCCTGGTTTGCCTACCCCGAGCGCACCATGTTCTTTTTCTACGCCCTGTCCTTCGAGCCCTACCTGATTCTTATGCTGGCAGGTATTTTGGGGCTGGCGCTAGGACGCCCCGGCGACAGTGTACACCGCCGCCGGGCAGGTCTACTGGTCGTCGGTCTCTTTGTAGTCTTCGCGCTCCTGATTTCTATCTACTACTGGCCCATCTGGACGGCCCAAACCGTTCCCTACACCGAGTGGCGTGAGCGCATGTGGTTTGACGCCTGGATTTAGGATTCTCTCATGACAGCCGTACAGCCCGGGGCCGGTTCTTCTGAACCGGCCCCGGGCTGTATGTTCTTGTGCGGTTTTACTTGGTCAGGAGTTCTTTGAGCTCCTGGCGCTCTGCCCGGCGCTTGAGGGCTAGCTGCTTGCGGTAGCGGGTAGGCCAGGTCATGACGAGGAGGGCAACCGTGATAAGGAGGGTAAGGGCACCTGCGGTGGCGGCGGCGTCCACCCAGAACTGAGGCGGGTAGAGGCGGATGAGAGTATCGCTCATGCGGAACTGCCAGTTGCCCTGGGGGAAGAAGACCTCGTGGAAGGTGGTGAAGAAGGCTTCCCAGCCGATAGCGCCGGCAACGCCCAGACCGATGAGCAGGGCTAGGGTGAGCCAGGCACCGGTGAAAAGGGAGGAGCGCAGGACGCCCGGGGCCCGCAGGCGCAGGGTTCGAGCTGAGAGCAGGGCCAGCACCAGCATAATGAGGGCAAAGGTCATACTGATCAGCATGACCCGTTTGACGTCGGTCATGTGCTCAACTTCGCTGGCAAGGAAGGCAGTGTTGCCGCCGGTGGTGATATCGGCCAGGTAGGTGTGGGGGGCAAAGTTCAAGATATAGTCCAGCCCGTAGGAGCCCAGACGCAGTCTTTCCTGGGTATCGAAGCCGTAGCTGTCTGAGGGGAAGCCGGGGCGGTGGTATTCGAGCCAGAGGAAGGCGGGGCTGGCGACGGCACGCACGGCTAGCATGATGGTCAGCACGGGAACGGCCAGGGCGATGATAGCCCGGCGCAGCCCCAGCAGGCGGGGCTTGTCGTCTACCGCGACTTCGCGGGCTTCGGCGCGTTCTGCAGCCGGGGTGGATTCAGGGGCGGACGCGTTACCTTCGGGAGCTGCCACCGCGGCTAGGGGCGCGGTCCAGGGGGCAGCCTCGGAGGGAGCGTCCGCCCCGGTCTGCTCTGCCGACGGGCTGGTGTCGCCTACCTCGTGGGCGGTAGGAGCCGGAGTCTGAATACCGCGCTCAGCCCGGCGGGCTGACAGTAGGCTATCGGCCTTAGGCGGGGTGACGGCGGGGGTGAGTTTCTTCCACTCCTGGTTCTGGTCGGGCTGCTGGGCCACGGCGGGTTTCCTCCCGGGTGTCTAGGGTGTGTCTGCCTGTGTATTCTACGCGGTAGATATCAAAAACTCCCGCCCGGGCACCGGGGCGGTGCTAGGGGCGGGAGTTTTACAGTCTGTGCCGGTTAGGCTCTGGTCTTACCAGTTACCCTTCCAGTTTGAGTCGTGGTAGTTGGCGAAGGGGATGTTCCAGTCGCCGTAGCCGTCATCGGGGTCAGCCTGGGGGTAGCCGGTGTTAACGGTCTCCACCACATCGCCTACGCCGAAGGTGTTGTAGAAGAACTTAGCGTCATCGGGCAGCATACCGATGCAGCCGTGGGAGACGTTCACACGGCCTACCGAAGACCAGGCTGAGGGCAGGGCCTGGTGCACGAATACGCCGCCGGAGGTCAGGCGGGAGGTCCAGGAGGCCCAGAAGGGTTCGTAGTAGTGGGGGTCGTTCACGTCCAGGTTGAGGGAGCCGGGGTTGAAGTAGTAGCTCTCGGCCTTTTCCATGATGACCAGCTGGCCAACAACTGAGGGCCACTCGGAGTTGCCCAGGGTGATGTAGGATTCGCGCACCATGACATCATCAACATACATCTTGATGGTCTTGGTGTTGTTGTCTGCAAAAGCGTAGCGCTTGTTCCAGGTCTTGAAAGTACGGGTGGTGGTGTGGTTGCCAATCATGCCGTTGCCCACGTCAAGGCCGAAAATATCGACGGTAACGGAGATGGTGGAGTTGGTGGCCCACTTGTCTTCGGGGCGGTAGCGCACCATGTAGTCGCTGTACCAGCGGAACTTACCGGCCTGGTCGCCACCACCTTTGACGGTAATACGCTTTTCTACCTCAGCCTTGTTCAGAATCGGCTCGGAGAAGTTGAACTGGATGATTTTACCGATGCCGTAGGTAGTGCCCTCGTCGAAGTTCATGAGGGTGTCTACTTCGTAGGCGGCTGAGACGGTGGAGAAGGTGCTTTCACCGGTGCCCGCGGTGCCTGCGGTGTCTTCGGCTTCCCATTCGACGGTGTAATCGCTGTGGAAGAGCATGCGGTCGGTGGAGGCCCAGCTCTTACCGTCTGCTGCCAGTTCGCCGGCAAGTTCTTCGCCCTTTGCGGTGGTGACGGTGACCTTGGTGAGGGTCGAGTCAGCGGTGGTGACGGTGACGGTCTCGATGGGGTTGATTTCTACCTCGTCGAGGGCGGGGTAAACCTCTACAGTGCCGGAGAACTTGGCAGTGGGGCTGGGGGTGGCGCTTGCGGTAGCACTCGCGCTACTGGTCTCGCTGCTGGCGGTGGTGCTCTCTGAGGTGGAGCAGGCTGCCAGGGTCACGGTGCCCAGGGCTCCGACGGCTACGAAGGACCGGCGGGTAAAGGCGTCTCGGTTGGCTGCGTTGATGGGGTTGACCACGAACTTATCTTCCTTATGTCACGTACTGTGGGCGCGCGTGTGTTGTGTGCTCGTCAAAGTTTATCGGATGGGGGCTGTTTTTGATATAGCGGCTACAAGAAAACCCGTTGGCGGAAGGCCAACGGGTTGCGCGGGCTCAGGTTTTAGACTGAGCGCAGGGGCGGGTAGGACGCGTCCGCCTGCTCTTCGTTCTCGGGGCTGGTAACGGGGGCGTCCAGGCGCACGACGTCCCACCCCTGCGGGGCGGTGAGACGGTCAGCGTGGAATTCGCACAGGTCGTAGGCGTGGGGCTCCCGGTGCACCGAGAGGGGGCCAATCACAGCGGTTGACTGGGCGTAGGCATAGGTGAGCGTGAAAATAGCCTCACGCTGGCAGGTCTGGCGTGAGCACTGGCGGGTGATTGCCATGAATCAAGCCCTTCTTTCTTAGATAGCTTGCTTGCGGAGGCGGCGGCGTTCACGCTCTGATAAGCCGCCCCAGATACCGAAGCGCTCGTCGTTTTCCATGGCGTATTCTAGGCAGGCTTCGCGAACGGGGCATTCGCTGCATACTCGCTTAGCGTCGCGGGTTGATCCGCCCTTTTCAGGGAAGAAGGCCTCGGGGTCGGTCTGGGCGCAGAGGGCATCTGCCTGCCAAGAGAGTTCGCCGTCGTCACCGTCTGTGCTGTAGATACCGGCGGCCTGCTGCCAGAGGGAGAGGGCCTCGGAGTCGGTAGAGAACATATCGGTAGCTGAGCTACTGGCAAGTGAGCTTGCTCGGCCGCGGCCTTTGGGGGCGGCAGCATTGAGCAAGGCGGTAGCCTGGTCTTCTAAATACTGGGCAGAGTGCATAGTGTGGTACTGGGCCACATCAGGCGTGCGCCCTGCAGCGCCCTGAGGCAGGCGGCTGTGGAGGCCCATAGTCTTCCCTTTCATATCCCAAACTGAGGACAGAATAAAAAATTCCCTGCACCTAATTACACGCGTGTAACCGCCTATTCGTCAAGCTGGGATTAAAAAAATCTTCTTCACACGAGATTCTCTCACAATAATTTGCGTTTCTCTGTGGTATATGCATTTACCGCATCTGGGGCCCTCTGGCCGCGGAGCTGGCGGTGCCCTAGAGTAGGGAGCATGACAGCATCATTTTCCCAGGCAGCTTCTTCTTTCCCTCAGTTCATGAATCTTTTGGCTCAGCGGCAGTCTCCTGCCCTGCTCTGGTATTCAGCGCCGGGTGAGCGGATTGAGCTTTCGGGTCGGGTTTTTGACAACTGGGTCGCAAAGACCGCTAATTTTTTGGTTGATGAGTGTGAGGTAGAGCCCGGTTCCCTACTGGCGCTCCCCCAGCGCCTGCACTGGCGGTCGCTAGTTTTAGCAGCAGCTGGTCTGCGGGTAGGGGCAACCTTGACGTGGGAGCTGCAGGCGGGGGCGGACGTCCGCGCCGCCTTTGATACGGCAGAGCTAGAGGGGGCCGAGGCAGAATATCTGCTGGCTGTAGCCGCCGAGCCGCTGGCGCCCCGATTTATGGGGCAGCTACCGCCTGATGTACTTGATTATGCCGCTGAGGTGAGGTCCCACCCCGACGTCTATGTGGGCTGGGCTGCCCCAGCAGCAGAGGGGCAGGCATGGGCTGGCATCAGCTATGGCCGGTTGATGGAGCAGCTTACCGAGCAGGCTACGGCCCTGACTACCGAATATGAGCACGAAGTAGCCGCCCTCCAGGTTCCAGGTGAACTTTTTGATGCCGCTTACCTAGAGCAGGCCCTGGCGGTCATGGCTTCAGGCCGGGCAGCTCTGGTTCTCGATCCGGCGGTGACCTGGGAGCAGGAGCGTCTTAGTCGAGTTTTGGGCGACGAACGGGCCCGGTCTCTGCCTTCTCAACGATAGGCAGGGAGCCGGTCATAATCTTGGTAGCCTCTTCGATCAGCTCGGCCCGCTTTTCTTCGGAGGTCTTATCGCCGTTATGGCTCCTGCTCTGTGAGAAGACCCAGAACTTGTAGAGGAAATAGCGCACGATGGTGCCCAAGATGGTACCGATGATGGTGCCCGAGATAAAGGACGCCCGCGGGCTGGTTAGACCCAGTACGTAGAGGCTAAAGAGCACGCAGGAGGCCTCGATACCGATACCGATGGCGTTGACGATGCCGAATTCGATAGCCTCACGCACCTTGTTACCGGTGCGTTTTTCGCGGAAGGTCCACAGGCGGTTCACCACCCAAGAGAAGATGGTGGCGACAATACCGGCTACAACCTTGGCTTTGGCATGCCCATCGGACAAGATGGAGTGCATCAGCGTCCAATAAATCACCGAGTTAATGATGAAGGCCAGGCCACCGACACTCAGGAACTGGGCTATCTCCCGGCCGTGACTGTGCCACAGGGTCTCTAGGCGCTGCTTGAGCGAGCTCATGGTTTTCTCCCTAAGTCTTCTGGTGCGGGCCCCTCCCGGCGGGAACGTGCATGAGTTCGGCAGGGAGCCTGGGGCGCACTGACTGAACTGGGGAGCAGGTCTTTTCTGTTCACATAGTACAGGCGCTATGGGCCCGGTGCCCTCCTGGCAGGGGTAGTATTTTGCTCACAGATTGCGGGGCATTGCCTGGGAACTGACCCCGGTGCCTCTGGGCCTGTTCAGCATGTAGCTGGGGCTTTTACAAGCACCGTGTGCCCAGGTAGCCTAGTGACTGTGACTTACCCTATGACTGGACCAAAAATTGGTGTTGTAGGTGGCGGCCAGCTGGCGCGCATGATGGCGCCCGCCGCTACCGAACTTGGCTTCGACCTTCGTATTCTGGCTGAGAGCGAGGACGTCTGTGCTCGCCGGGCGGTGCCCTTGGCACCGGTGGGTGACTACCGGGACTACGATACCCTGGCAGCTTTTGCCCGTGAGGTTGATGTGCTCACCTTTGATCATGAGCATGTGCCCACCGATTTTCTGCAGCGTCTGATGGATGAGGGTGTTAACGTACAGCCCCGCCCCGCTGCCCTGGTTCACGCCCAGGACAAGATTGAGATGCGCAAGGCTGTTGACCGCCTGGGTTTGCCTAACCCCCGCTGGGCCGAGGTTCGTACCCTCGATGAGCTGCTTACTTTCGGCAAGGAGGGCGGCTGGCCGGTTGTGCTGAAGACCCCGCGGGGTGGCTATGACGGTAAGGGCGTGATGGTGCTCGATAATGAGCAGGACGCCCGCGCAAAATCGGCCCCCTGGTTTGAGCAACTGCCTGACCGCACCGATTTTTCAGCCCTGCTGGTAGAGGAAAAGGTTCCTTTTACCCGCGAGCTCTCTGCTCTGGTAGCCCGTCGTGATTCTGGGCAGGTTATAGCCTGGCCCGTAGCTGAGTCCATTCAGGTGAACTCGGTCTGCGACGAAGTCATTGCACCTGCCCCCGGCATCTCCCCCAAGGTAGCAGAAGCAGCCCAGGCAGCCGCCCTTAAAGTTGCAACCGAGTTGGGCGTTACCGGTGTGATGGCCGCTGAACTCTTTGAGGTTCCCGGCTCTGTAGCGGGCTTCCTCATTAACGAGTTCGCCATGCGCCCCCACAACTCCGGCCACTGGACCCAGGACGGATCCGTCACCAGCCAGTTCGAACAGCACCTGCGAGCCGTTGCTAACTACCCCCTGGGTAACACCGACATCAAGGGCGAAGTCGCCCTGATGAAGAATTTCTTGGGCGGCACTAACGACGATATCTTCGGTGTCTACCCGCAGCTTATGGAAGACTACCCGGCAGCCAAGGTCCACTACTACGGCAAGGCGGTAAAGCCCGGCCGCAAGATTGGGCACATCAATATGACCGGCCCCGCCAACGAGCTCCCCGCCCTCCGCCAGCAGGCTACCGCGGCAGCCTCCCTGCTCACCGACGGCCCTTCTACCCCCTAACCCCGCGGAATCAGCCCGGCCCTACCCAGGTGGGGCGGGCGTCCGCACCACCCCTAGTTTCAAGGAGCAACATGACCTCCCCCTACGACTCCAATAACCCCATTGTCGGCATCGTGATGGGCTCAGACTCAGACTGGCCGGTCATGGAAGCAGCAGCTGAAGTCCTCGAAGAATTCGGTATCCCCTACGAAGCAGACGTGGTCTCAGCTCACCGCATGCCCGAAGACATGATTGCCTACGGGCGTGAAGCAGCAGACCGCGGTATCCGCGTCATCATTGCAGGTGCCGGCGGTGCAGCCCACCTGCCTGGCATGCTGGCCTCTGTTACCCCCCTGCCCGTTATCGGTGTGCCGGTCAAGCTCAAGTCTCTCGACGGCATGGATTCGCTCCTGTCGATTGTGCAGATGCCTGCCGGCGTGCCCGTCGCGACCGTCTCCATCAACGGCGCCCGCAACGCCGGCCTGCTAGCCCTGCGTATGCTCGGTTCAGGCAGCGACGGCTTTGCCCGCCAGGTACGGGCCGACCTCGTAGACTTCGCCGCTTCCCTGCGCCAGACCGCCATGGACAAGGGTGCCGCTCTGCGCGCCAAGGTTGAAGAGCACAAGGCAGAACTCGATGGTGAAGGGGCCGCCCCCAACGCACCCGCACAGCCGCTCACCGCTCCCGCCCACAATGACGAACGGGACGGCCAGCAAAAGACCCCCTACGCGCCCTAACCCCCTGCCCAGCGGCTCCTGCCTGCCCCTCGGCAAGTTCAGGAAGACCGCTCCGGGAGCACCCAGCTTCTTTCAGTAGTGTGGTTGAGTAGATACCAAGATACTCAACCACACTCAGTTATTTTTTAGGCCCACCACGCCAGGGAGGCAAACACATGTCCGGTGAGCGCAAGCGCCCACGCTCCGCAGCCCCTATCACGGGTGTCAGGGGACGAGGTCAGCACCTGGTAGAACCTACCTACACCGATCCGCTGAAACACCCCGAAGCGGCATCGGCATCCGTCCGTACCCGCCGGGCCTGGGTCTTGCTCCTGCTCACCCTCTTCCTCCCGGGCTCTGCCCAACTACTGACCGGGCAGAAGACTCTGGGGCGCCGGGCACTAAAGGTTACCTTCACTGTCTGGGGTCTTGTGCTAGCTCTACTACTACTCTGGACGCTCCGCCGCACCCTCGTGCTTTCCCTGGTCACCAATACCTGGGTACTGCTACTTGTGGCGGCGGCCCTTGTGGGCCTAGCTATTGGCTGGGTCTACCTCTTCCTAGCAACCCTGCGTGCCATTCGACCGGGCCTACTCGAAGGCCGCTCTAAACCCCTGGTCACTCTTGCCCTCGTTGCCTGCATCGCCCTCACCGGCGGCGGGCTAGGCTACGCCGCCTACATCACCTGGGTAGGACGCGGCGCCCTCGGCAACATCTTCGCCGGCGGCACCCCCATCAAGGAACAGGACGGCCGCTACAACATCCTGCTCATGGGTGGGGACGCCGGCGCCGACCGCGTGGGCCGCCGCCCCGACTCCATGACCGTAGTATCCATCGACGCAACCACCGGCCAGGCCATCACCATCTCAGTACCCCGCAACCTACAAAACGCCATCTTTGAAGACGGCTCCCCCCTCTGGGAGGTTTACCCGACTGGTTTCGACTGCGGTGACGAATGCATCCTCAACGCCCTCTACCCCACCGTCACCGCCGACTACGCTGACCTCTACCCCGGAGCCGACGACCCCGGCGCCGAAGCAACCATGGATGCTGTATCAGGTATCCTCGGTATCACCGTCGAGAACTACATCCTCATCGACATGTCGGGCTTTGAGCAGCTCATCGACGCCCTGGGCGGCATCACCATCGACGTAGGTGGCTACGTTCCCATCGGCGGCGGCACCAACGAAATTACCGGCCTGCCCAACCCCATCGACGGCTACATCGAACCCGGTGTACAGCACCTCGACGGCTTCCACGCCCTCTGGTACGCCCGCTCCCGCGAAGGAGCCTCAGACTACGACCGTCAAGCCCGCCAACGCTGCGTACAGGCAGCTATGCTCAAGCAGCTCGACCCCGCCAACGTACTCACCAAATTCGCAGACATCACCGCAGCCGGCGAACAGGTCATCGAAACCAACATCCCCCAAAACGGCCTCGCAGCCCTTGGGGACGTTGCCCTCAAATCCAAAAACTACGACCTGATCCAGTTCGCAGCAGGCCCACCCTACTTCGACACCAGCTTCCCCACCTACCCCGACTTCGACCAGCTCCACACCGCAGTCCAGCAGGTCATTGCAGACTCAGCCTCAGGCGTCCAGCCCACCGTCACCACCGCAGCTGCCTCAAGCACCGGCTCAGCAGCGTCCGGCCCCTCAGGCCTCGACGTGATTGAAACCGCCGCCTACCGCGCGCAGCTCACCTCAGAACTCAGCGAGAACGGTACCTGCTCGGTCCCCTAACCCCACGACCTACAGCAAAACGGTAAGCTGGTGCCCATGAGTACAATTCTGCAGTCAGATATTTGGGCCCAGCTCCAAGAAGCCAACGGCCATCAGGTCTTCCGTGGCGAAGGTAAAGGCTGGCGTTACATGGCCACTCTTGAAGGCGGCTCCACCGGCCGCTACCTCTACGCCCCCTACGGGCCCGAAGCCGACAGCGCTGCCGCCTTCGACGCAGCCATCGCAGATATGAAACGCGTAGCAACCGACAACAAATGCTGGTTCATCCGCATTGAGCCCATCAATGACGCAATCTGGGGTTCCCAGAGCGGCGAAGCCTTCCTCGCCGCCCGCGGATTCACCCTCTCACCCCGCCAGGTGCAGCCCTCACACACTCAGATTATTGATCTCACCCAATCTGAAGATCAGATTCTGAAAGACATGAAATCGACCAACCGCAACCTGCACCGCAACATCCACAAGAAGGGTGTAACCTTCGAAAAGTCCCAGAACCCCGCAGATATAAAGATTCTGCTCAAGTATCTCGACGAAACCGCCGGTCGCGCTGGCTTCAACCGCCAGCAGGACGACTACCTCACCCGCGTCGCCCAGGTACTCATGCCAGCGGACGCCGCGGCCCTCTTCATCGCCAAGGTAGACGGTGAGCCTATCGGAGCCTCCCTCACCTACGATTCAGACGACACCCGCGTCTACGCCCACGCAGCAACCTCCTTTGCCCACAGGAAACTTCAGGTAGGTAACCCCCTGCTCTCCACCATCATCCTGGACGCCAAAGAAAAGGGCCTGACCTACATGGACCTCTTCGGCATCGCCCCCAACGACGACCCCAACCACGAATGGGCTGGCTTCACCAAGTTCAAGAAGTCCTTCGGCGGCACCTCGGTAGCCTACCCCGGCACCTGGGACCTGCCCGTCTCAACCGCTGGCTACAAGGCCTACCAGGGCATCCGCGCAGGCCGCGAAGCCCTAGCTCAGGGCAAGAAGTTCGCCACCGGCACCCTGCTCCCCAAGGCCAAGGACGCCGTCGGTAAGGTTCGGGCGCGTATCGGTAAATAAGGGATAGATATAGGGGCAGGGGCAGATGCACCCCGCCGACAGCCGCTCTCGCTGGCTCGTGAACTCGCAAGCGATTCACCGCCAGCCCCGGTCCACGTCGGCTTCGGGCGCATCTGCCCCTGCCCTTATGTGAAGCTAAATTCCTAACGATTCATGGTCCCGGCGATCATTGCCGAGTAGCGGGAGAGCTTGTGCTCAGCCTCAATCAGGCGCACGGTGCCTGACTTAGAACGCATGACCAGGGACTGGGTGGTGACGGTGTCGCGACCGTAACGCACACCGCGCAGGAGCTTACCGTCGGTGATGCCGGTTGCGGCGAAGAAGCAGTTATCGGTGGTAACCAGTTCGTCGGTGGTCAGCACCGCGTCCAGGTCATGGCCAGCGTCCAGGGCCTTCTGGCGTTCAGCGTCATCGATAGGGGCAAGACGACCCTGGATAATGCCGCCGGTGGCCTTGATAGCGCAGGCAGCCACGATACCCTCAGGGGTACCGCCGGTGCCCATCATCAAATCTACGCCAGTGCCCTCACGGCAGGCAGCAATAGCACCAGCGACGTCACCGTCAAGAATCATGCGGGTACGGGCGCCAGTTGCGCGAATCTCTTCAACGAGCTTGGCATGGCGGGGGCGATCCAGTACGCAGACGGTGAGCTGGTTAATGCTGGTGCCCTTAGCCTTAGCGACCAGGTGCAGGTTCTGCTTGACCGGCAGGCGCAAATCGACCAGGTCAGCTGCCTCGGGGCCGGTAACCAGCTTCTCCATGTAGAAGACAGCGGAAGGGTCAAACATGGTGCCGCCTTCAGCTACCGCAATGACGGAGAGCGCGTTATCCATCCCCAGAGCGGTCAGGCGGGTACCATCGATGGGGTCAACAGCAACATCGAACTTAGCTCCCGAGCCATCGCCCACCTGCTCGCCGTTGAAGAGCATGGGGGCCTCGTCCTTCTCACCCTCGCCAATCACCACGGTGCCGTTGAAGTGCACGGTCTTAAGGCGAGCGCGCATGGCATCAACAGCAGCACCGTCCGCCATGTTCTTATCGCCTGCGCCCACCAGCGGGCCCGAGGCAATAGCGGCAGCCTCGGTTGCACGCACCAGTTCCAGCGCCAGGTTACGATCTTCGTTCATTACTTCTGACATGACTCACCTTCGAGTAGCTTCTAACAGTGCCAGCTGGCTCCCTGTTATGGGGCGCTCAGCCTCCACACTCTAGAGTACTCGCTTCCCCGCCGTGTTACGGGCCGGTGCGCCCCTACTTGACACAGATGATGCCGGCAATTCTCGCTCGCAAGTGGCACAGGGCGCCCCCTTTAGACCAGAATAGAAGGCGTGACTTCATCGACTAACCCCAGCAACCAGCCCCTGCCACAGGCGTCCGCCCCTGAAACCCAGGCCCCGGACGCCACAGAGCAGGTAGTCCCACAAATTACCGAAAAGCAGGCTGCCCGCATCAATGCGCCCGCCCGCAATATGGTGATTTCGATGATCGTCATGGTGCTCTTGCTACTGCCGGTCATCTGGTTGATGCCGCAGCCCAACAAGAACCCCTACCGACCCACCGTTGACCTCCCCGTGATTGCCTACGAGGCCAGCGCCCAGGCAGGCTACCCGGTTGCAGCCGCCGAGCAGGAGGGCTGGCACTACAACTACGCCCGCTGGATTAGCGGGCAGGCCGACGGCATTGACTACTGGGAGACAGGGCAGGTCACCCCCTCGAATAAATTCCTGGAGATCATTCAGGCCCGTGAGTCTAACGCCACCTGGATTGCCCAAAAGACCGGTAATGCGGTGCCTGAAGCCTCGGTGAATGTGGGGGGCCTGCAGTGGGAAGTCCGCACCCTGGTTGATCCTGACGATAAGGAAAAAATCACCACCTTCTATATCGGGGAGGTGGACGGCACCACCCTGCTGGTGAAGGGGGACGCGGAGCCGTCCGAGTACCAGGCCCTGATTGAGGCGACGATCGCCTACATGCGGGGGCCCCAGCCGACGGCTGCCCCCACCTCGTCAACCGGCATTAAGTAGGTTGGCCCCAAGCACCCCACCCGAAATGTAAGTTTGCTTACACACCTCTTGGGTGGGGTGCTTGCTATCGTTTTGCCTAGATACGGCGAAAGGAAGATCGTGAGCACCATCGAAACCCCACTCCAGGCCTGGGAGCGTCTTGTGGAGGGCAATACCCGTTTTGTGGAGGGCAACCGGTCCCACCCCAACCAGGACGCCGCCCGTCGCGCTGAGCTCGTCTCTGGCCAACACCCTTTCGCCGCCATTTTTGGGTGCGGGGATTCCCGCCTGGCTGCTGAAATTATTTTTGATCTCGGCTTGGGTGACGCCTTTGTGGTGCGGACGGCCGGGCAGGTGCTGGACGACGCGGTTCTCGGCTCCCTGGAATACGCCAGTGGTGAGCTCAAGACCCCGCTGATTATGGTGTTGGGCCATGACTCCTGTGGCGCGATTACGGCTACCCAGAAGGCTCTGGTGGAGGGTGAAATGCCCGGCGGGTTTATCCGTAACCTGGTGGAGGGTATTTTGCCGTCGGTGATTTCCCCGGCCCTGCCCGAGGGGGCCACTATCAACGATATGGTGGTGGAGCATACCCGTCAGACTGCGGCCCGGATTGCTGAGCAGTCGGGCATTATTCGTCAGCGTATTGAGGACGGCTCCCTGGCCGTCATTGGCGTTTTTTACCACCTGGCCGACGGCAAGGCCGACCTGGTCTACTCGTCCTCCCCCGAAATTGGATATGGTAAGTACAGTCAGCCTTAATAGGGAAGACACTGAGGCTTATTCAAAAGTCCCACCCGCAGCCAAAAACACCAACCCCCGCACCACCGCAAACACCCGCCCATACAACCCCAACGGCCGCCTAAACCCCGTGTGAAGAATCCGCCAAGTCTTGATGTGAGCGATAACCCGCTCCACCACCGACCGCAGCCGATTCAGCACCCGATTATTCCGCCTCTGCTCCCGACTCAGCCGCTGACCCGGCTTGCGCCTGGCCGGGGTAGCCAACCCCAACCCGATATAGCCCTTATCAGCCACAGTGCTCTCATCAAGATATCTTTCCAAGCCATGATGTTTGAAGGCGTAAGCATCATGCCTGGCCCCGGGCACCGGGTCTGTGATAGCCAGCAACTTTCCATCCAAGGTGCAAATGACTTGGTGGTTGAATCCGGCTCGTTTGTGCTTTCCAGAGAAATTTGTTTTACCAAGTGATCGCCAATTCCATGTGGGTATCAGAGTCCCGTCAACTACTAAGGACCCGGGTGCTTTGAGGCTTTCTTTCAAAGGCTGAGTCAGCGGAGTGAGAATCTTCTCCAGGGCCTTTTCGATGGTGTTGATAGCTCGTGAGACTGTCGATTGAGAGACAGCAAAAAGTTCTGCGAGGAGTTCTTCGGTGAGGTTGTGGCGGTGGTAGAGCAGGGTGATTTTGAGGGCTTGGTTGAGGGTGAGTGCTGGTGGTCTTCCGCCTGGTTTTGACCAGGTGAGGTGATGGGTGAGGGCTGTGTGTAGTGTGGCGAATTGCGTGGCTGTGAGGCCGGTTGTAGGCTGGTGTAGCAACGGTCTTGTCCGGTATGGCTTGAGGTTATTTGTAGAGATTTAACGCTCATATTTTTGCCGCGGGTGGGGCCGTTGTCTAGTTGGTGGGTGTGGGGTGCGTGTCTACTTTTGAATAAGCCTCAGTACCTAGGGGAATACGCTAGTGGATTTAGTAATTACCTTCTTACAGAAGAAGATATCAACATTGAACAGGCTAACCGAGAAGGTTTAAAAAATGTCAGCGCTGCTTTTGCTGAAAATCTGACAGAGAAAGGCAATAGGTCGAAGTAATGAAA
Organism: Rothia nasimurium; assembly: GCF_928392795.1. Classification (GTDB taxonomy): domain Bacteria; phylum Actinomycetota; class Actinomycetes; order Actinomycetales; family Micrococcaceae; genus Rothia; species Rothia nasimurium_F. Next base: position 2,009 of record NZ_CAKMTJ010000003.1, on the reverse strand, counting down.
AAATTTATATCAACAAAAACAGGAGGAATAATATTTCTAACAATTTTAGCTCTTCCTTTTTTACTTTACTCCCCAGTGGTGGATTATGTGAACAGTCGCTATGCTGAACCGAGAGAATGCACACTTGAATCCGCCAGGTTTTCAAAAGGTGGAACGTCGTCCCGAGTGGGTTCAAGTAAAAACAAAATTGCTATTGAGACTGCGGAATGCGGGACTGTTGTGGTGACTGGCATTAAGGGGAGTGAAGATTCACTTCTTGAAGATATTGATACCTTGAACTCTTATCAGGGGGAAAAATTGACGTTTATGTTTGGGCCGCTCTCTTGGAATCCTGGGAATAGGGTTGCTGAGAGTGTTACATTGCCAGATTAGAAATTTTTATAACAATAATTAATTGAGAGAGATACTTATGATTATTTCTGTTGTTAGCATGTTGCTAACTATTATCGTCTGAGCCTTATGTGGCGTACTTATTCTGCTAGGGCCTTGGATGGGTCTTTATAGACGATACCCGTAACCCAGGGCGTAGTCTCCGCCCGCAGGTAGCTGAAACGGGGGAAATATCAGGGTCACTTGCTGCCCTTGATATTGATTCAGGTCATCAGCCATCTCTTGATAAGATTTCTTGGGCTCGATGGAATAGTCTACGTAGACCGTCCCGCACTCAAGAGTGTCGATTTTGAGTTCGGTACTTGATGTTGAGATTCCGCCTGTACCGCTGGAGCTGTTAAAAACTTCAGCTGATTCGATGGTGCACTGTTTGTCTATGGGGTGGGTTTGTCGGTATTTGTTCATAAGAGGGTAGCCACCAAAAACGATTGCCCCCAAGAATAGAGTAACAACTGAAAAAACAATTTCACGCTTAGACATTTTTCCTAACTCCAAAGAACTTATTCTTACGTTAAACCTATTCACCACTCATCCGAGGAGTTGCCGGCCGAACACCATCAGCACGCCGAGTGCTAAACTCACCAGCACCACCACCAACAGTAGATTTAACACCTTCTTTGAAGGCGTCGTCCCAGGTCAAATCTTTTTCCTGAGGAGTCACCACATAATTACCCACACCCACACCAAAATCAGCAAATCGATCAGCAGTAAAGGCAGTAACCGGCCTCAATGTTTTCTCCACCAATCCTGCATCAGGGTTAGCAGAGGAAAACACTTGCTGTCGTAGCGGCGTAATCCTTGGCGACACAACTGATACGTACGTGGTTTAGTTCCGACAATTATAAGACCACTAAAGCACCATCAACCACCTCCTGCGGAGTCCGATAACCAAGACTCTGATGCAACCGACCAGCATTCCACCAAGCAACCCAAGACGCAGTCTCAACCTCCAACTGACCAACTGAAGCAAAAAGGCGATTCCTCACCAGCTCAGCCTTATAAGCACCATTCACACTCTCAGCCAGAGCATTATCATACGAATCACCAGTAGAACCGACTGATAACTGCACTCCTAGTTCTTTCAAACCAGCAGTGTAATCCTGCGCAATATACTGCGAACCACGGTCAGAATGATGCACAATCTGCGTTAGATCAGAGCCACCCTTCTTCGCTTCAAAAAGCGCCTGCTTCAACGCCGTCAAAGGCATCCCCAGAGTATGTATGGTCGAAGAAACACCCCAACCCACAACCTTCCGGGAAAACACATCAGTAATGAAGGCCGTATAGCAGAAACCTGAATAGGTTCTGATATAGGTAAAATCTGCTACCCAAAGGCGGTTAGGCGCATCAGCGGTAAAGTTACGCTGAACCAAATCAGGACGGTCATCAATCACTGTGGCCGCTCTGGTGGTCATAGGTTTACGACCCCGATGAGCACCAGCAACACCGGCTATTTTCATGAGTCGGTAGGTCTGATCCCGACCAATATCCCGGGACTGTCAGGAAAACGGTGTAAACCCTCCCAACCCCAACAGGAGAAAATAACACCATGACAACAGAACACCAACTCGCCCAAAACCTCATCACCCAAGCCAAAGAACAAGGCCTAGACCTCAGCA
>NZ_CAKMTJ010000002.1 GCF_928392795.1 Rothia nasimurium | reverse complement strand
TTATTTATAACATTGGTACGCTATTGAGTTTTCAAGCAACAAACCGCATTCTCAACCCTAGCCAGATGCTGGCCGGTGTTTCGTATCGGTCATTCTCAAGTTTTTGTGTTACCCGTTTGGGCAACTCGTCTAGTTTATCGCGTTTCTTTTCTGTGTGTCAACTCGGTGTTCCGTGTTGTGTTTCACAGTGGCTTTTGGCTGGTTTGTTGCTTCAAAATCTCACTCGTTCGAGTTGGGATTTCTCGGTTCCGGCCGGGGCCTGAATTCGCTATGTGACTAGGTGTTTTGTCGCTTGGCGGGTTTCCCCTGTGCCGTGGCGACTCGTAATACTTTACGCAGGTTTTCCAGAGCGTGCAACCCAAAAGTGCCACCACAGGAGCCTTTTTGCCTCAAAATCTCCACCCACAACAGGTAAAACACCTAGTCAAAGCTGAACTAAACACCTTAAAAATATTTTTAAAGTTTTTTTGAAGGTCTTCAGAAGACTTGATTTTAGGGATTTTTTGTGAGCCAGGCCCTTATTCCGGCTCACACGAGCTTCGTATATTTGTGCGCAGGGGCAGCGAGCGCGAGCCTGCCGCCAGCCCGCCCCCCCCTAAGACTAGATAAACAAAAAGTGCTCCCCCGCTATCGCGGGAGAGCACTTCGTTCTTATAAGAAGCTTAGGCAGCTCGGCGGCGGGATACCTCGTAGAGGGAGATTCCTACTGCCATGGAGGCGTTGAGCGATTCCATCGCTGAGCTAATGGGAATCGAAACGATTTGGTCGCAGTTCTCGGTGACCAGTCGTGACAATCCCTTACCTTCTGAGCCAACAACAATCATGAGCGGTTCAGAGGCTAGTTCAAGGTTGGGCAGGTCTATGTCTCCGCCGCCGTCCAGACCGACGACGAAGATACCGGCGTCCTTAGCCTGCTGGATCACGCGGGTCAGGTTAGTGGCCTTAGCTACGGGGATACGGGCAGCGGCACCGGATGAGGTCTTCCAGGCCGAAGCGGTCATAGCTGCCGAGCGGCGCTCGGGAATGATGACGCCGTTACCTGAGAAGGCTGAAACGGAGCGGATGATGGCACCCAGGTTGCGGGGATCGGTGATGCCGTCCAGGGCGACAAAGAGGGGCGGGGTATCCATCTGCTTGTCGTACCAGCGGTCCATGGTGTCGAGCACCAGGTTGCCGGCGTCCGGGTACTTGTAGGGCGGAATCTGCAGAGCAACACCCTGGTGGACAGCGTGGTCGGTGAGACGGTCCAGCTCGTTACGGCCAATTTCGAGCATGGGCAGGCCCTGCTTGTTGGCTTCGGTCATGATGTCGCGGACGCGGTCGTCGACCTCGATGCGGGACATGATGAAGAGGGTCTTGGCAGGAATCTCGGTCTGCAGTGCCTCAAGTACGGAGTTACGACCGGTGACCAGCTCATCGGAGGCACGCTTGCCGCCCAGGCGGGGCTGGCGGGAGCGCAGGGTGTTCGTTGCCTTGCGGTTTTCGGCGGCCTTCTTCATCTTGTAGGCCTTGTGGTAGACGCGGTCTTCGGCCTTAGGGGTGTTGCCGCGGCCTTCGAGGGCCTTACGGCCGTGGCCGCCGGTGCCCTTGGTGGGGCCCTTCTTTTTGTTGGTTGCGCCGGGGCGTGAGCCTGCCTTCGCCATAAATCTCGTCCTTTGATAGATGTCTATGAATTATTTTCTAGCTTACCGACCCCTTGCGCCCTATGGGGCGAGAGATGGAGCACGGTAGCGCAGTGAGTTAGAGGGACCAGGTGGAGCCGGATGCGCCGTCCTTGACGGTGATACCGGCGGCGGCCAGGGCGTCACGGATTTGGTCTGCGCGGGCCCAGTCTTTAGCCTCGCGGGCTTCGGCACGCTGGGTGAGCATGGTCTGAATCAGAGAGTCGAGCGCTGCGTGTTCGCCGGGTTCGTTGGCGGCAGCCCCTGCCTGGCTGAAGGACATGAGCTCCACCAGCCCCAGCACCTTGGCCATAGCGTAGACCTGCTCGGCGGCGTCCTGGGCGGATTCACCGGCAGCCAGGGCTGCGTTACCGGCGCGGACGCCCGCATGCAGGGCAGCCAGAGCCTTGGGGATGTTGAGGTCATCGTCCATGGCCTCGGCAAAGGCCTCGGGTACCGCAGCGTCTTCACGATGGTAGTCGCGGGTTGCGGCCAAGAAGGCTTCAACGCGCTCAACGGCTACACGCGCCTCTTCGAGGGAGGTGGGGTGGTAGTCGAGGACGGAGCGGTAGTGGGCCTGGCCCAGGTAGTAGCGGACGACCAGGGGGCGGGCGGCTTCGAGCATCTGGGCGGGGGTGATGATGTTGCCAATGGACTTGGACATCTTCTCGCCCTCGTAGTTGACCAGGCCGTTGTGCATCCAGAAGTTGGCAAAGCCGTAGCCGGCTGCCTGGGACTGGGCCATCTCATTTTCGTGGTGGGGGAAGCGCAGGTCGAGGCCGCCGCCATGAATATCAAAAGTCTCGCCCAGGTACTTACCCGCCATAGCCGAGCATTCCAGGTGCCAGCCGGGGCGGCCCTTACCCCAGGGGGAATCCCAGGAGGCAGTGACGGGCTCGCCCTCCTTATAAGCCTTCCAGAGGGCAAAGTCACGGGGATCGCGCTTGCCGCGGGGGTCGGCGTCCGGGGCGTCCTGCATGTCGTCAATCTTCTGGCGGGTCAGGGCGCCGTAGTTCTCCCAGGAGCGCACGTCGAAGTAGACGTCGCCGCAGCCGTCGGTCGCCGGGTAGGCGTGACCGCGGTCGATGAGGCGCTGGATGAGGGCGAACATCTCGGGAATGTGCCCGGTTGCGCGCGGCTCGTAGGTGGGCGGTGCGATGTTGAGGGAGGCGTAAGCGGCCCCAAAGACCCGCTCGAAGCGGTAGGCCAGGGCCCACCATTCCTCGGCCGGGTGCTCACCGGTGAAATCGGGCTCGAAAGAGGCAGTCGAGTTCACCAGAATCTTGTCGTCGATGTCGGTGACGTTACGAACCGTGGTGACCTTGTAACCGCGGTAGGTCAGCCAGCGGGAGAGCTGGTCAAAGACCAGGCCCGAGCGCACGTGCCCGATGTGGGGAGCCCCCTGCACGGTGGCACCACAGTAGTAGATACGGGCCTCGCCGGGGTGAACCGGGGTGAAGTCACGGACGCTTGCTGTTGCTGAATCATAAAAACGTAGAGTCACGCCTAACAGTTTACCGTGCGCTGTAGAACCGGTGCGAGGACGCTAGCTGCGTGGTTAATGAGCAGGGAGAAATGGCCGTCGCGCGGTAGTTCGTGAATCTGGGCTCCCAGGCGGAGCCCTAAGTTGCGAGCGCGGGCGGGTTTGATGGCCAAATCTCGCCCGGCTACCCAGAGATGGACCGGGGCTTTAACGGTGGACTCTGCGAATCCCCAGTCGTCCTGAATTGCATACTCGTCTTGCACCCCGCCTTTGATGGAGAATTGCAGGGCGTAATCGTGGGAGACCGCCATGCGGTAGGCAGCGGTGTGCCCCTGCACGTCTCGCCCCAGGGCTGAAGCTAGGGTCGAGGCGGACGCCAGCGGGCGACTAACGGCGCGGGCGGTCAGGTCGATTAGGGATTTGGGGAACCAGGAGAGGGTCAGATGCGACATGTGGACGCGCAGCGGAGTGAGGTTAAGACCCAGTCGGGTTTCCCAGAGGGGATGGTGGGTGAAGGGGGCCAGTAAGATGAGCTGGTCTATCTTCTCGGGGTGCAGGGCAGCTAGGCTCATAGCGTGGGGCCCGCCGCCGGAAAAGCCCATCACGCTGAAACGGTCAAGCTCTAGATGGTCGATGATGGCGGCGACGTCCTGCTCTGCCCAAGTGCCCACCAGCCTGTGGGGTACGGCATCCGATGCTCCCAGCCCCGGGCGGTCCGGGGCGATAAGGCGGATACCCAGTTCTCTGGCCGCCTCATCGAGGAAGAGGGCCTCATAACCGGTACCGGGAGTGCCGTGGCAGTAGATGACGGTAGCTGTGGGTGCTTCTTTCTGCCCAAATTCGTGCCAGGCGATGACGCGTCCCCCGTCCTGGCTCAGCAGATGAGGGCGGGGTTCAAGGGGGTCGGCGTTCACAGGTACTTCTTTACAGCTTGGGGTGGTGTTAACAGGGACAGGCTTATTGTAGCGCTGACTGCCCCCGCCTCTGAGCGCGCCCGACGCTGGGCCTTGGCTCAAGCGTCCTTACGGTATACCAGGGCGACAGCGCTAGCTGCCACGCCCTCTCCGCGGCCGGTCAGCCCCAGCCCGTCGGTGGTGGTGGCGGTGACGGTCACCGGAGCACCGGCGGCCTCGGACAGGACGCGGTTGGCCTCGTCCCGGCGCGGGGAGAACTTGGGCTTGTTGCCGATCAGCTGCACCGCAATGTTGCCAATCTCAAACCCGGCGGCCCGCACAATGGCAGCAGCTTCAGAGAGGATCCGCACACCGGAAGCACCTGCCATATCGGGCCGATCCACCCCGAAGTTGGAGCCTAGATCGCCGGTGCCACTAGCAGAAAACAGGGCATCGGCAGCAGCGTGAGCGACCACGTCGCCGTCCGAATGGCCCGATAGGCCACGCTGGCCCGGCCAGTGCAGACCGGCCACCCACAGCTCGGTGCCCTCCTCACCAAAAGCGTGAACATCAGTACCGGTACCGATACGGGGAATCATGATTCTCTCTTTTCGTCGTAGAGGGCTCTGGCAAGAGTTAGGTCAAGGGGGGTTGTAATCTTGAAGGCCTCGGCGGCTCCCTCGACCGTTGCCACCGGCAGACCCAGGGTCTCAGCCAGCATGGCATCATCGGTGATACTTTCAGCGACCTCGGGGGCCAGGGAGGCGACATCTCGGTGGGCCTGGAGCAGGGTAGCCAGGTCAAAGCCCTGGGGAGTCTGCACAGCCCGCAGCTGCGCGCGAGCCGGAGTGCCGCTCACATACCCCCTAGCATCTACAGTCTTGATGGTATCCACCACCGGCAACACGGGGATGACGGCTTTCTCACCCGCCGCTAGAGCCGCCGCCACCCGGTGATAGACCCCGGCAGGGGTAAAGCAGCGGGCGGCATCGTGCACCAGGACGCCGGTGGGCAGCTGCCCGGGGGCACCGGGCAGGGGGGCAGCGTCCGCAATCGCAGTCAGGGCAGCCGTGACCGACTCGGCACGCGTTGCGCCGCCGGACACCGCCAAGGCACCGTACCGGGCGCAGATCTGTCGCAGCTCAACATCCTGCGGGGGCACCGTCACCACCAGCCGAGCTACCACGCCCGACGCTAGGGCACCGGTCAGCGCCCATTCCAATAGCGTGCGGCCGGCCACCTCTACCGCAGCTTTGGGCACGCCTGCGCCCAGGCGCGACCCGGAACCGGCGGCCACAATAACGACAGCGAGCACCGAACCACCAGAAGTGGTTGCGGTGCCCGCTGTATCAGAAAATTCTAGAGTGCTCACAGCTAGTGAGCATACCCGAAAGTTTAGACGCCCTCGAGAATCTTATCGAGTTCAACCTCGGCAGCTTCTTCGTCGATGTCCTTAGCCAGGGCAACCTCAGACGACAGAATCTGACGGGCCTTAGCCAGCATACGCTTCTCACCGGCAGACAGGCCACGGTCGTTCTCGCGGCGCCACAGGTCACGGACGACCTCGGCAACCTTCAGCACATCGCCAGATGCCAGCTTCTCAACGTTAGCCTTGTAGCGGCGGGACCAGTTTGCTGCTTCTTCGGTATCTGTAGCCTGAAGTACGTCAATGACTTCCTGCAGACCGCGCTCGTCAACGACATCGCGCACGCCCACCATATCGACGTTCTCAGCGGGAACCTCAATGACCAGGTCACCGTTAGCGACCTTGAGTTTCAGGTACATCTTCTCTTCGCCACGGATCTTGCGCATCTTGATTTCTTCAATCGTTGCGGCACCGTGGTGAGGGTAAACGACTGTTTCGCCAACCTCAAAAACCATATGGATAAACCCCTTTCAGCCTATCTATTCTACCATGCAACGAAAGACAGCACCCTTAAAGTCTCAAAATAGGCCCGGCGCTCTCAGCGAACCTGTGCACTTCATTTACGCCCTTTTGCCTCGTTGATACAGACGTATCGTCGTTAAACCAGATAGAATGTGACCTGAACAGACCAAAAATTCCGTACCTCGGCGCGGAGCACACACACTTTCTCTGCCCCTCGGCAGACTACGACCCTACACAAGGAGCTAGAGCTGTGAAGAACACCGCTTCTTTGACCGTCAAGCGCGCCAGCGCCCTCGTTGCCATCGCTGGTGCCCTGCTGGCCACCACCGGTTGCACCTACACCAACCAGCCCGCTACCACCATCGTCTACTCCGCCTCCGACGGCCAGATGGCTAACCTGCTAGGCGAGAACAACCAGCAGGATATCCAGCTCCGCAACATCATGGTCATCGCAGCCGATGAGGCCTCACAGGGCCGCGTGCTGGGCACCATTCTGAACCAGACCGAGGAAGACGCCACCGTTACCCTGGCCTTCCCCACCGAAACTCTCACCGTTGAGGTTCCCGCTGGCCAGGAAGTCCGCCTGGAAAACGACGAGAACGAACTTCTTCTGGCTGAGGCCGGCGCTAACCCCGGTCTGCTGCTGAAGGACGTCGAAGTCTCCTCCAACGTCACCTCCAGCACCACTACCTTCAACGTTCCGGTTCTTGACGCCGCCCTGGAAGAGTACGCCCCCTACCTGCCCACCGCAGCGGCTACTCCCAGCGCTACCGAAACCGCTAGCAGCAACGGCTAATACCTTCTAGCCCAAAGCAGTGGGGCCGGGACTCAGCTACTTGAGTCCCGGCCCCACCTTTTTACTCTCTAGAGCGCCTGTTTAGCTGATGGGTGGTGAGAAACCCACGTCCGTCAGGGCGTGGATGAATCACCACAAAGGGTTCCCCGGCCCACGAGGCACCTGCCCCTGCTGCTGCACATAGACCCTCACCTTCTCCAAAGGCGCCCCGCCCGTTGAAGCTACAAAATACGACGGTGACCAAAAATGTTCACCCCATAAAGCCCGCTGCACTTCCTCAAACCCAGCAGCTCGCACCCGCTTAGCAGTGTTGGTCTTAATAGCCCCAATCAGGGTAGATAGAGAAACCTTGGGTGGGTATGTAATCAGCAGATGGGCGTGGTCTTGATCTGTATTGAACTCATCTACCACAACATCGAAGCGGTGGCAGACTTCCTTGGTGGTCTCTTCAATCAGAGCATGGACACGCTCGGTCATCACTTTTCTGCGGTATTTGGGGGTCAGGACAATATGAGCATGCAAATCATAGACCACATGCCTACCGCGCCTGTAATCATCTTTATTCACAGTGGTTTTCCTTATTGTAGAGTATATAATTCTAGATAGTATTTTACGGTAGGTTGGAGGTGAACAATGAGTAAGCGAGGATATAAAACGAGGATTTACCCAACCAGCGGGCAAGAACAAGACTTGGCGCGTGTCTTCGGCTGCGTCCGGTTCATCTTCAACCAGTACACCGCCTACCGAGACTACGAGTACGAGAACCAGGTGCTGCAGCGTAAGACCCACTCACAATTACGCTCTATCCTGACCGTCAGTAACAAAAAGACAGCTTTCCCCTGGCTTACACAGGCCCCGGCAGCTGCCTTGCAAGAGTCCTGCGCTCAGGCAAAAGATGCCTACGCTGCAGTGGTGAAAAAACGTGCCGCAGGCAAGAAAGCAAGAACCCCCAGACGCACTCGTAAAGGGGTGCAGTCATTTCGCCTACCTGGGGCCAACTCCTTCAAAGTCAAGGTTTATGACGCCAAGCATGGGAAGTTCAAGCTCTATATCCCCAAGGTTGGCTGGGTCAAAGGCAAAGCAGGGCGCAATGTAGAGAACGCCACCAGCCTTACCATCAGCAAAGATAGCACCGGCAAATACTGGGCCTCTTTTATCCTCGAAGCCCAGCACCACACTGTCACCCCCGCCCAGGCTGCCAGTATTGACCTGGGGCTTACCCACCTTGCCACTATTACCACTACTAGCGGGCAGCGATACAAGATTGACACCCCACAGTTTTACCAGAAAAACCAGCGCAAACTTACCCGTGCTCAACGCAAGTTTGCTCGCACCAAGAAAGGCTCAAACAACCGTACAAAAGCTGCCATTGCTGTAGCTAAAATCCACCAAAAAATCCGCAACCAGCGCAATGACTACCTGCATCAACTCACCTCTACTATCACCCGTGAAAACCAAACAGTGGCAGTAGAAACACTGAACATTACAGGGCTGTCGCGCACCCGGTTAGGGAAATCAATCAATAACGCTGCCTGGGCAATGCTGGTAAGCATGTTGGAATACAAACTAGCTACCGCCGGTGGAAGGCTTATCAAGATTGATAGGTTCGCCCCTACCACCCAGACCTGCTCTGTTTGCGGGGCCCCAGGTGGGAAGAAAGCCCTGAACATCAGGGCCTGGCAATGTCAGGAATGTGAAACCTGGCTTGACCGTGATTACAATGCGGCGGTTAATATCATGCTCGCGGCAGGGCTTGCCGAGAGCCTAAACGCTTGTGGAGAGGATGTAAGACGTCAGCTTGCTGGCGCTGTCCTTGTGTGAAGCAAGAACCCATCGAGAACTAGCCTGTGGTGGTGATGGCCGGTGATGAACTCGCCTGGTCGGAATCGCGGGTTAGTTGGTAGGAAGCCCCTCCCGTGAGGGAGGGGAGGAAGTCACGGTTCAAACTTGTAGCCCAGGCCGCGCACGGTGACCACGTAGCGCGGGGACGAGGGGTCGGGCTCAACCTTGGAGCGCAGGCGCTTAATATGCACATCAAGGGTCTTGGTATCGCCCACGTAGTCAGCACCCCAGACCCGGTCGATTAGCTGCGAGCGCGTCATCACGCGTCCTGCATTCCGCAGCAGCATCTCAAGCAGCTCAAATTCCTTGAGGGGCATGGCTACGGTTTCGCCGGATACGGTTACCACGTGGCGCTCAACGTCCATGCGGACCGGGCCGCCCTCGATCGCCCCGGCATCGTGCTCTTCAGATTCGCCCTGGCGGCGCAGGACGGCGCGGATGCGGGCGATGAGCTCACGGGAGGAATAGGGCTTGGTGACGTAGTCGTCCGCCCCCAGCTCTAGGCCCAGAACCTTGTCTATCTCTGAGTCCTTAGCGGTCAGCATGATGATGGGAACCGCGCTGGTGGCGCGAATCTGCTTGCAAACCTCGGTGCCGGACTGGCCGGGGAGCATGATGTCGAGGAGCACCAGGTCTGCGCCGTTTCGCTCGAACTCGACCACGGCGTCCAGGCCGTTATCGACCACCTGCACCTCAAAGCCCTCACGACCCAGCAAAAAGGCCAGGGGCTCGCTCAGCGCCTCTTCGTCCTCAACCACTAAAATACGGGTCACTTACTTTGTTTCCTTCGCGGTCTGTGCCGACCCCGCAGAGCGCGGCACTGTGTGGATGTTGTGGTCTGTTATCTGGGTAAGCGAGCCCGTCGGCGGGTGCTCCCCCAGCAGGTCTTGTTCGGTTTCTTCATCAACACTGGGCAGGGCAATGGTGAAAGTTGAGCCGGAACCGGGTTGGGACCAGAGGGTCACCTCGCCACCGTGCTGACCCACAATGTGCTTCACAATGCTCAAGCCCAGACCCGTGCCCCCGGTCTGACGCGAACGCGCCGGGTCAACCCGGTAGAACCGCTCGAAGATGCGGTCCTGTTCGTCCTCGGGAATGCCCGGGCCCTGGTCTTTCACAGAGATTCTAACAGTGTCACCCTTCACAGCCATACCGATGCCTACCTTGGTGTTCTCGGGCGAGTAACGAATGGCGTTCTCGATCAGGTTGCGCAGGGCGGTCCCCAGCAGCTCGGGGTCGCCGTGGACCGGGCGGGGGGCCTTTCCGCCTACCAGAAGTTCAATGTTTTTACCCTCGGCTGTGAGGCGGTTACGGTCGACCGATTCAGCAACCACCTGCTCAACGTCGACCAGGGTGGAGCTCAGCACCATATCGGCTGACTGTAGGCGGGAGAGCTCAATGACGTCCTGCACAAGTGCCGCTAACCGCCGGGACTCTTTCTTGAGCTTGCCCGAAAAGTAGAGCACCGACTCGGGGTCGTCCGCCGATGACTCGATGGCCTCAGCCATAAGTCCAACCGCCCCTACCGGGGTTTTTAGTTCGTGCGATACGTTGGCTACGAAGTCGGTGCGGACGGTCTGAGCGCGGGTAATTTCGGTGCGGTCATCGGCCAGCACCAAGATATATTCATCGCCTACCGGAGCCACGCGCAGGTCAATGACCAGGCGGCTCTGGTCGTAAAAGCCGCGGGTTAAGATAATTTCTTTTTCAACGATGATGCCCTTGGACCGCACCGCGTCGATCATCTCTAGCAGCTCGTCAGAGACCACTGTATGCCCGCGTACCAGGCCTAAGGCGTAGGCGCCCGGAGAAGCCTGCACCACGCCGTCCACAGCGTCCACCACCATGTAGGCGCGGCCAATGACCGCCAGCACCTCGGCGGCACCATCGCTAATGGTCGGCTCTTCAACGTCGGCCCAGCGAGCGCGCTGACGCTCACTCCGTTGCACGGCGAGCATGCTCACCACGCCGATGAGGAGCCCCAGCACAGCGGCAGACAAAGCAATCACAGTAGGGTTCACATCTACCAGCTTAGAGCCTACAGGCCCCGTCCCACGCCCCTCAGACCCCCAAATATACCGGGGTTCAACTAACGTTTACCCAACCATGTGCTTGTGTTCATGTGACCTTGGCACTCTAAAGGGGTAGCCATGGGCAGGAGTCTGCCCGGCACCCCACACTTCCCCAGATGGAAAGGACGCGCACGTGCGCAAAGTCTTCCAAGCCGAACTACAGCACGTCGGCGAAGAGCTGATTCATATCGCTACCCTGGTCCAGGAGGCTCTCGGCCGCGCTTCGGACGCCTTCTTGCAGGCCGATATTCAAGAAGCCGAAGAGGTTATCACCAACGATGCCCGCATCGACTTCATGCAAAACGAACTCGATGAGCGCGCTATCGACATTCTGGCCCTGCAGGGCCCGGTAGCCTCCGACCTACGCATGATTGTTGGCGCCCTGCGCATGAGCTCCTCCCTGGAACGCATGGGCGACCTTGCCCGCCACGTCGCCCAGGTTGCCCGCATGCGCTACCCCGAGCACGTCCTGCCCGAGTCCATCGTGCCGGTCTTCCGCGAAATCATTGAGCTTGACCAGAAGATTATCGCCAGCGTCATCAGTCTGCTTGAGACCCGCGAGCTCTCCCATACCCAGGACATCATCAAGAACAAGATGCGCATCAACGAACTCCACGTTGAGGTCTTCAACCGCATGGCAGCCCCCGACTGGGGCCAGAACGCCCAGGTCACCGTTGACGTTACCCTGGCCTCCCGTTACCTGGAGCGCTTTGGCGACCACGGTGTGTCGGTAGCCCGCAAGGTCACCTACCTGGTCACCGGCGACTGGAACGCCGTCCCCAGCATCTAGGCTGGTAGGTACCATCTCCGTCAGAAGGTACCACTTAAATCAGAAAAACCCACCTAGTTGGTGGGTTTTTCTGATTTAAGTGGTACCTACCGGGGATTTACTTCTTACCCTGGTTAGCAACAGCCTTGATGGCGTCCTTAGCAGCCTCGGGGTCGAGGTACTCACCGGGGCCAACAGGCTTGAAGTTCTCGTCGAGCTCGTAGTAGAGGGGAATACCGGTGGGGATGTTCAGACCGGCGATGTCCTCATCTGAGATGCCTTCGAGGTTCTTGACCAGGGCACGCAGGGAGTTACCGTGGGCAGCAACCAGAACGGTCTTGCCAGCTTTCAGGTCTTCCTTGATGTCTGACTCCCAGTAGGGCAGCATGCGCTCGAGGACGTCCTTCAGGCACTCGGTGCGGGGAGCGTTCTCGATGTCTGCGTAGCGGGGGTCGTTCGCCTGGGAGAACTCGTCGTTGTCGTCGAGGGCCGGAGGCGGAACGTCGTAGGAGCGACGCCAGGTCATGAACTGCTCTTCACCGTAGGTTTCGAGGGTCTGAGTCTTGTCCTTGCCCTGGAGCGCACCGTAGTGACGCTCGTTCAGGCGCCAGTTGCGCTTGACGGGGATCCAGTGGCGGTCAGCGGCATCGAGAGCCAGGTTGGCGGTGTTGATGGCGCGGCGCTGCAGGGAGGTGTGGACGACATCGGGGAGGATGCCGCGTTCCTTCAGCAGTTCGCCACCGCGGGTGGCTTCGGCGCGACCCTTCTCGGTCAGGGCAACGTCTACCCAGCCGGTGAAGAGGTTCTTTTCGTTCCATTCTGATTGCCCGTGACGGAGCAGTACCAATTTGTAAGTCATACTCCCTATTATCCCACTCCCAACCCCCAAAGCAAAGATAAACCCACACATATTCACGGAATACCCGGTCTTTTCCGGGGGTTTCTTCGTGAATATGTGTGGGTTTTTCAGACCTTAACGCAAGCTGCGGCTAGCGGCGGCGCACCGCTACGGCGGGGCGGACGTCCGCGAGGAATACGCCCACGGCGGTTGCGGCAATGAGCTGCATGAAGACAGACCCGCCACCGACGGCCATGGACTGCCAGACCATCAGTACAGAGAAAGCAGCCGAGGCAGCGGTCACGCCAACCCAGAAGCCCTTGGTACGTTTGAAGGCGCTCTGGTAGGCGTAGCTTGAAGCGCGGGCGGCCTCAATCAGCGCGAAAATCGACAGGGCGGCAACTACCAGGGCCAGGGCAAGGCCCACGTAGTAGGTAACCAACACAATCAGGTCAATAGGGGTCATGGCGTCCGTTCGCTACTTGAGGTTTTCTAGGGCCTGCGCCAGGTCGTTGTAGAGGTCATCGACGTTCTCGATGCCTACCGACAGGCGCAGCAGTGACTCGGGGATTGAGTGGGGCTCTGAGCCGTGGCGGCGGCGGCGTTCAATCAGTGATTCTACGCCACCGAGGCTGGTTGCGGGCGTCCAGATGTTCAGGGCCTTGACCACGCGGTCGGTTTCTTCGGCGGTGGCGTCCAGGGTGATGGAGAGGATTGAGCCGAAGGTGCGCATCTGTGCGGACGCCCGTTCGAAGCCGGGGTCGGTGGGTAGGCCGGGGTAGCGCACGGCCTTGACCGCGGGGTGGGTCTGCAGGCGCTGGGCCAGTTCGAGGGCGTTAGCGGCGGCGCGTTCAACGCGCACACCCAGGGTACGGACGCCACGCAGACCCAACCATGCCTCGAAGGGGCCGGCGATAGCGCCGTTGGTAGTACGGTGGGCCTGCATGGCTTCGCGCAGGGTCGGGTTAGAGGTGACGGTGATACCCAGCAGCACATCGGAGTGACCGGCGATGGACTTGGTGGCAGAGTGGACAACCACATCGGCGCCCAGGGCCAGCGGGTTCTGCCCCAGCGGGGTGGCGAAGGTGTTGTCAACGGCAGAAACAATGCCCAGGCGCTTGGCGGCACCGAGGACGGCGGGCAGGTCGGCGACCTCCATCATGGGGTTGGTGGGGGACTCCATCCACAGCAGCACCTTGGGGGCAGCGTAGTTGACGGTCTCGGGGGTGACGCCCGCGGCAGCAGCGGCCTTTTCGAGTTCGGCAATGACGGACTCGGTGTTTTCGATGTCCAGGCGCACCACGGTGGTGATACCGCGAGCTTCAAGGCGCTTGGCCATAGAGACTGAGGCCATGTAGGTGTGCTCGGGCAGCAGAATGATAGAACCTACGGGTACCAGATCCTGCACAGCCGCAACAGCTGCCATGCCGGAGGCAAAGACCAGACCGGGTAGCTCTGCCCCTTCGAGGTCAGCGACGACCTCTTCGATGCCGTCCCAGGACTGGTTGGAGAAACGGGCGTAGGTGTTGAGGTCTGAGGGGCCTGTCTGGCGGAAGGTGGACGACATGGCAATCGGCGGGTTCACGGGAGCCAGGTCGTCGTGGGCGGGGCGGCCGCCGGCCACCAGGCGGGTTTCGGGTGAGAGGTTCTGTTCAGTCATAGATTCAACGATACGCGCAGCACTAGGCCCAGTGCCAGGGGTACGCCACAGGGTGACATATGGGACGGGCTAGAGAGTAGTCTCGGGTAGACCGGACGGCAGGCGCAGCGCCTTGGTAGGCTTATACCCGTGACCCACGCACTTTCTTACACCCCAGAAGCCGACCCGGGCGTCCGCACCCTCCCGGCGGACGCGAGCAGCGCGGCCCGCCCCTACCCCGGCACCTTTATCGCCTTCGAAGGCGGGGACGGCTCGGGCAAAACCACCCAGATTAAACTCCTGGCCGAGGCCCTCACCCAGCGAGGCTACTCGGTGCTGGTCACCCGCGAACCAGGCGGAACCGACATCGGTGAGAAACTCCGCGCGCTAGTTCTTGAGCACGGCAACGGCGAGATTGACCCCCACACCGAGGCCCTGATTTTTGCTGCCTCCCGCGCGGCCCACGCCCACCAGAAAATCCTGCCCGCCCTTGAAGCCGGGCAGGTGGTGCTCTGTGACCGCTACATCGACTCATCAGCCGCCTACCAGGGGGCAGGCCGCGGCCTGGGCATTGACACCGTAGTCGACCTCAGCCGCTGGGCCACCTCTAATCTGCTGCCCAACACCACCATTCTGCTCGATGTGCCCCTGGCCGAAGGACGCTCCCGCGCAGGCGCCCGGGGGGCTGCCGACCGCATGGAATCGGCAGATGACGCCTTCCACCGCACCCTACACGCCACCTTCCAGCAGCTAGCCGACGCCAGCCCCGAGCGGTACACCCGCATTGACGGCGCCCGCCCGATCGAGGACGTCCACGCCGACGTGCTGGCAGCAGCCCTGGGGAGTATCGCATGAGCGTCTTTGACACCCTCACCGGCCAGCTCGACGTACGCGCCCAGCTCACCCGCGCCGCCGCCGAAGAGAAACCAACCCACGCCTGGCTCTTCACCGGCCCTCCCGGTGCGGGACGCTCCACCGCTGCCCTAGCCTTCGCCGCCGCCCTGCTCTGCGACCAGCCAGACCCGGCTGCCCGGGGCTGCGGGCACTGCCGCTCTTGCCAGACGGTGCTCAGTGGCTCCCACGCCGACTTCCTGCACTTCACCACCGAAAAGACAACCATCACCATCGAAGAGGCCCGCGACTTCGTGGTCAAAGCCCAAGATCGCCCCGCGGTAGGGCGCTGGCGCGTCATGCTCATTGAGGACGCCGACCGCATGCCCGAGCGCACCTCCAACGTGCTACTCAAGGCTATTGAAGAGCCCCCGCCCTACACCATCTGGCTGCTCACCGCTCCCTCGCCCGCGGACGTCCTGGTTACCATTCGCTCCCGCTGCCGCCCGGTCAAGCTACGCCTGCCCTCGGTGGCGGACGTCGCCGCCCGGCTTCTTGCCGACGCGCAGGCCCGCGGGGAGAACCTAGAACCCCAGCAGGCAGATTTCGTCGCCCGCCTAGCCCAGGGCAACCTGGAGGTCGCCCACAAGCTAGCCACCGACGCAGAAGCCCGCAAACGCCGCAGCACCGTGGTGCAGATGCCCATTACCCTGCGCTCCATCGCCGCCGCCATGGAAGCAGCCGACGACCTCATCACCATCGCCGAGGCAGAAGCCGAAGCCGATGCTGAGGTCCGCAATGAGGCGGAACGCTCCGCCCTGCTCACCGCCCTGGGCTACGAGGACGGCGAAAAGCTCTCCCCCACCCACCGCGCCCAAGTACGCCAGCTTGAAGAAGATCAGAAACGCCGCGCCAAGCGCATTCAGACCGACACCCTCGACCGTTTTCTAGCCGACATTCAAACTGTCTTCCGCGATGTGCTGACCGTGCAGCTCTCCACCGGGGCAGAGATTATCAACGCCCACCTGGCCGACGATATCTACGCCTACGCCGAGCGCACCAGCCCCGAGCGCACCCTAGCCCACCTCGATACGGTCGCTACCACCCGCCGCCGCATCCGCACCAATGCCGGAGCCCGTCTGGCTTTTGAGGCCATGATGACCAGCTTTATCGCCTAGCTCCCTGCCCTTCTCCTGCCAGAAAGCACCCACATGGCCCAGTCCGCTCCCCGTCCGCTTGCCCACCTAGGGCCCCTACAGCAGCTACGCGCAGGCAAGCTTACCCTGCGCCTGCCTCTGCTCGTGGTGGGGCTGGTGGGCTTCGGGGCCTCCTGCGCCCTGCTCATTAAGGCAGGCCTGGGTGCCCTGGGCTGGGATGTGCTCACCCTGGGCCTGATGGAAATGACCGGGCTCAGCTACGGGGTCCTGACCATCGCTACCTCTTTTGTGGTGCTGCTCTTCTGGCTGCCCCTCAAGGAAATGCCGGGCCTCGGCACCCTGGCTAACGCTGTTTTGGTGGGACTCTCAGCTGATATAGCTATGGATCTGATTCCCGATCCCACCGGGGTTCTCGCTCAGTGGGTCTATCTGGCGGTTGGCATTCTGGCCTTTTCCTTTTTTGACGCCCTCTACCTGGGGGCCCAATTCGGCTCCGGCCCGCGCGACGGTCTGATGACCGGGCTGGTGAGGGTTACCGGCCGGCCCGTCTGGCTAGTGCGCACCGTGCTTGAGGTGACCGTGGTGGCAGCCGGTATCGCCATGGGCGGCCACTTCGGTGTGGGTACCCTGCTCATCGCCTTTACCGTGGGGCCCCTCATCGGCTGGTTCCTGCCCTACGTGACGGTGCCGCTCACCCCTGGTAAGTAGCCAATCAGCAGAGAATCTACTGCTGCCTCAACGCCAAAATTATAGAAAAATGGGCTGCATCCGCAAGTAGGTTACGGTGCGGGTTCTGGCTACTCGGTGAATGTTATCTTTGAATAAACTGAAGCTGATTAAAGCAACTAGGAGATTTTGCAGTGTCAACTCTGGGTAATTTTTCGCAGGCCACTAATTCACCTACCGCTTTTTCTGTGGGAGTTTACCCGAGTGATTGGTCACTTTTTGATACCGGCGATCCAGCCCCGGGACACCCATTTGAGTGGCATTGTATTTCTGCAATGTGGCGCGATAAGGCGCAGGCACTTGACACAGCTGTTGTCTCTTTCAACACTACGGCATCTATAGCTGGCAAGGGCTACCAGATGCGCTATGTGAACGAGTCCTTGAATGCGGGTGCGCTTTTCACCGGCCATGCTAAAGCCGAACTACTGCGCATGAGCGAGGTCGCGCAGAGGTGGGCTGGCATTATGGCGCGCTTACAGTCACGCGCCCATACAGCCCACCGTATAGCCACGCAAGCCCAGGAGCAGATTGATGAGCTATCAGCCAAAGTTTCTTTTCTCTCTGCCGATATTGATTTTTTGGAGGCAGGCTCTGAAAGGGCGGAGGCTCAGCAGCAGTTACGAAGGGTTAGCGGACAACTGGAGGATGCCCAGGATGTCTTGGAGCAACAGCGTCAGGTGATACGGGAACTAGCCAGTGAGTATAGTGCAGCGGCTGCTACAGCACAGGGTTCCTACCTGCTAACACCTACAGGTGACCTTGTGGCCCGAGTGAGGGGCGCGCGTGGGGCCTTCACCCCTTCCCTCGCGCGGGCCTCTGGTGAAGTTAGCCTATTTGATTTGTCTGCAGAAACCATGCGAAGCAGACCACCGGTTTCAGCCAAAACATTAGCTAATCTAGCTAAAAAGGCTTATGAAAGCCCGGATGCTCTCAAAGAGTACCTGGCTTCTTTGGCTCAGCTTAGTCCTGCTGAGATTGCAGATTACGCGGCAGCTTACCCGGAATTAGCACGTTTACCGGTGGCGGTTTCACACCAGGGCAAGGATAACGCCCTGGTGGTGCGAGACTGGTGGAATGCTGATGGGTTCCAGGAGTTTGGCCTGACGGCTACTCAGCGTGCTGCCCTGGTAACGCATATGCCGGGGTTTGTTGGCAACCTTGAGGGGGTGCGCTACAGCGATAGGGACGCAGCCAACCGGCTGCTACTCGACTTCTATTTGGCTCACCCGGAGCTGACCTCAGAGCACGCTCAGAAGGCTCTGAACAGGGTGCAATGGGCGCTTGAGTACGAGCAAAACGGTGTTCGGCGTAGCCTCATCAATCTTGATCTGAGCCTGATGAATACGGAAACCTACGTGGATCCACGCGGTCAAACCAAGAAGCTCGACCTTGAGGCTACCGATGATGTGCTCATAAGCCTTGCCTACGGTGATTTGGATGAGGCTGATGCGGTGACGATTCTGAACCCGGGCATGCTCAATCACACCTACGCCAGCTTGGATCCCGATGGTGGTGATATGGCGCGTATGGGCCAGAGCATCTACCAGGATCAAAAAATAGCCTATAAACGCCATCCATCGCAGGTTGAACATGCGATTATCCTCAATCTCAACTATGTGACCCCTCAGGGGTTGGATGTGCTGAGCATGGGAGACGCCCGCCGGGCTGCTGAACGTAACGCCAATTCTGTGGATGCTCTCAACGTTCTGGGCAACTCTTTCTCCCTTGAGGAGCAGAACCGCAAGGTGTACTTGTGGAATCATTCCTACGGTTCCACCACCGCCGGGGAGACAATCCACAAGGTGCAGACTCCTGTTCAGGCTTACTATAATGTGGGTTCAGCGGGGTGGGTTAGATACTATGATGCTGCTCTGTTTGAGCACCTGGCTAAAGACGATCAGGGCCGGCCGCAGATGTACAGTGCCCTAGCCGATGCTGATTGGGTTGCCCAGCTTGGTATCAACTCCAGCTTACGTTTGGATCCCCGCACTTTCGAAAATAGTTTTGAGGTCTCAGCTGAGGTTTCTGCTGATGGTGAGGGCATGGCGGTGCAGGGCCACGATGTTCATCCCAAGGGTGGCGTGGGCTATAACACCCCTGGTTCTACCACCTATAGGGCTGGGATTTATATTACTACCGGGCAGGTTGACGAGATTCCTGCCGGGGATATCCGGTTCACCCCTGATGAACAGCCTTCTGCTCCTCAGCCCCTAGATGTTGATCCAAAAAGGAACGACTAGTGAAAAACCAACTAAGAGCAGCAGCCTCGTTGCTAGTTCTTCTTACCGTATCAGCCTGTTCCACCCATCAAGGAGGCCCCGTGGAAGACTCAGAACGCTACATCCAAGCACCCGTCCAAGACATCATCGACGAATGGATGACCTACCGCAACGGCAGCATCACCGCCAGCGGCAACGCCCCCTACTACTATGACGGGGCAGAAACCTCAGCCGTTGACCCAACCAGCACCGATATGCGCTACGATCTTCCCGGCACTCATTGCTACCTGACCGAAGACGACAACGAATCTGCGTACGCCACCCTCCATGTCTCAACAGCCCTCCAAGAAACTGATCCTGTCAATATTGACCAGGAGCTAGAGAAAGTCGCCAACTACTGGCGTAGCCAAGGCACCACTGACATCGCCTACACCGTCGTGGGAAAACATGAAAAGCAGATCAGCGCTATTACGCCCCTGAGTACCCGTCTGATTTACTCCGTCTACTACAAAGAAGGCCGTCTCATGCAGATGCTGCGGATGGACTCCCTCTGCGCTAAAGAATTCGGAGGCAACAGCCCCAGCTACCTAGGAGACTTCAACGAACGCTTCAACACCACGCCCACACCCACGCCCAGCCAGGAGTAGTTATGTCTTTAGAAATACATTTTGATCAGCTTCAAGAAGCTATTAGTTCATTTGAGGCTGGTAACAGAGCCTTTGCAGAGTCCGCATCGCTACCAGCGGCACAGACCACCCATGGTAAAGATGCCCTAGTAGAGGCACATAGTCTCGCGATGAGCGAGCTTGATACTTTACTCAGCACCGGTACCAACAATTTTGATCAAATACGCTCAGCTACCCAAGCGATTTTTGATGGCTTCAAAGCGGCAGACCAGGCTGGAGCCTAGAAGCACATCCAAGTATTAAGTGGGTCCGCAAGCACTCGTTGGGCTTTCAAAGCCAGCGAAACACAACAGGGGTGCTTTCTAGCCGGGGCGAGATTCGCCCGGCTAGAAAGCACCCCTGTTGGTCTACCTCAACTAACCACAGTCGCTAGTTGCGGAAGCCGTGCACCGGAGAAGGAATACGCCCGCCACGGGCCACAAAGACCTCAGCCGACTCGGGGTGGGCAGGCATGACGGGGGCGCGGCCCAGCAGACCACCAAACTCCACCATCTCGCCAACCTCCAGGCCAATCGCCGGGATAACGCGCACCGCGGTGGTCTTGTGGTTCATGACGCCGATGGCTGCTTCATCGGCAATCATGGCCGAAATCGTGGCGGCAGAAGTATCGCCGGGAATGGCCACCATGTCCAGGCCCACGGAACAAATCGCGGTCATGGCTTCGAGCTTATCCAGGGTAATCTTGCCGGCAGCAGCGGCCTCAATCATGCCGATATCCTCAGAAATCGGAATGAAGGAGCCTGACAGGCCACCCACGTGCGAGCAGGCCATGAGCCCACCCTTCTTCACCGCGTCATTGAGCAGAGCCAGGGCAGCAACAGTGCCGTGGGTACCCACCGATTCCAGGCCCATCTCTTCGAGCACGTGGGCTACCGAGTCGCCCACCTCGGCGGTGGGGGCCAGGGAAAGATCGACGATGCCGAACTCCACGCCCAGGCGCTCAGCGGCCAGGGTGCCCACCAGCTGGCCCATGCGGGTAATCTTGAAGGCCGCCTTCTTAATGGCCTCAGCACAGTCGTCGAAGGACGCCCCGCGCACCTTCTCCAGAGCCCGCTTGACCACACCGGGGCCAGAGACGCCCACCGAGATAACGGTATCGGCCTCCTGCACCCCGTGGAAGGCACCTGCCATGAAGGGGTTGT
The DNA here is from genome assembly GCF_928392795.1 of Rothia nasimurium. Lineage (GTDB taxonomy): Bacteria > Actinomycetota > Actinomycetes > Actinomycetales > Micrococcaceae > Rothia > Rothia nasimurium_F. The sequence continues at coordinate 262,866 of NZ_CAKMTJ010000002.1, read as the reverse complement.
CAGAGACAGCGTTGGCAAAGACCACCAGCTTGGAGCAGCCAAAGCCGTGGGCCTCAGCAGAGCCCTCAGCGGTCTCGCGAATAACCTCACCCATGGTGCGCACGGCGGTCATATTGATACCGGCACGGGAAGAGCCGATGTTCACTGAAGCACAGACCACGTCGGTTTCGTTGAGGGCACGCGGGATAGAGCGCATGAGCTTCTCATCGGCCGGGGTAGCGCCCTTATCAACCAGGGCGGTGAAGCCACCGATGAAGTTAACGCCCACGGCCTTGGCAGCAGCGTCCAGGGTCTTGGCGAACTCAACGTAGTCCTCGTCGTTTGAGGCACCCGCTACCAGGGCAATTGGGGTCACCGAGATGCGCTTATTGATGATGGGGATACCGAGTTCAGCCTCAATGCCCTCAGCCACCTCGACCAGGCGGGCTGCCCGGGAGGTAATTTTGTCGTAAATCTTCTGGCGGGCCACAGCGCCGTCAGAGTCGGCACAGTCCAGCAGAGAGATGCCCATGGTAACCGTGCGGATATCGAGCTTGTCTTCCTCGATCATCTGCAGGGTCTCAAGAATGTTACCGGAACGGTCACTAAACATAGTCGGTAACTCCTAGAGGGTGTGCATGGCCTGGAAGATGGCGTCAGACTGAATACGAATCTGCACGCGCTGCTCTTCTTCAACCGACTTCATAGCCTCTTGCAGGTCGGTAATCGACTGGGCAGAATCGTCAAAGCTGCCCTGCAGAATCATGGTGAAGTAGCCCTGCATGAGGGTCTGCGACAGGTTCTCGATGTTAACCTTGCGCTCAGCGAGCTTGGTGGTGACACCGGCAATGATACCTTCGTGGTCAAGGCCGGTGACAGTCAGAATGATTTTCATGGGCTTCCTTGTAGGAGTTATCGGCCCTTCCCCCGGCTAGGGGATAGAGCGCCGGACGTCGTCCCTACCTACTTTACCCAGCTCTCCCCCGCACCTGCTCTAGATGACGGAAAGGCGCCGCGCGGCGGTGTCCTTCCGCCTTAGCGCTGGGCTGCGATGTAGAGTTCGCCTGCGCCGGTGACGGTCACCTCGGTGGGCTCGCCCACGTACATAACCGACTGGGTGCCGGTCAGGGTAAAGGTCTTGACCTCGTCGCTGACCACAACGGTGCCACCTGCACACAGGGCGGTGGCTACACCGGCCAGGGGCAGGGTGATGGTTTCGCCCTCTTCAACGACCAGGTGGGTGACAGACAGGCGTTCATCCCACATGGAGTACTCGGCGGCCTTCTCGCTGGTAGGGGTAGGACGCTGGATAGTAGGTGCGCCCTGGCCCTCACCGAGGATCTTAATGAGTTCTTCCTCATCAATGTGCTTGGGGGTAAGGCCGGCACGCATGACGTTATCTGAGGGGTTCATCAGCTCAATAGCAGTACCCGAGACGTAGGCGTGCACCTGGCCGTCGGGGGTGTAGGCAGAGTCGCCGGGGGCAAGGTAGACCAGGTTCATGACCAGAGCGACCAGCAGGCCGCGGTCGCCGGGGTACTTGCTATCAATCAGGGTTACTAGCTCGGCAACACCGGCGGCGGTTGATTCGCTACCGGGAACTTCACCGTTCTTGGCTACCCAGGTACGCGCGGACGCAACGGTCTGCTCGACAGCTGCCGCGGCGGCGTCCTGCGGCATGCGGATAATGACGGTGAGCAGCTCCTTGGCGGTCTTAGCCGCGCCCAGGGCCCCGGTGAGCCAGGGCAGGGAGAAGTGCTCGGCAATAGCGCGCAGCTCTGCGAACTCGCGCACGCCGGTCAGGATGCGCATGGGCGACAGGGCGATGACGGTTTCGGGCTTAGAGAAGCGATCCTTGTAGTTACGGGCCGGGTCGTCAAGGGCGATGCCGCGGGCGTTCTCGTCCGCAAACCCAGCCTGGGCCTGCTCATCGGTGGGGTGCACCTGAATCGACAGGGGGGATTCAATGGCAAGAATCTTGAAGAGGAAGGGGAAGGTATCGCTGGTGCGCTGCGGGTTGAGGAAGCGGGCAGGCTGCTCGCCCACCAGGGCATCGAGCGGGAAGGCGCCGCCGTCCACGTGAGCTACGGAGGGGGCGGACGCGTGCGCGCCCACCCACAGCTCAGCCTCCGGCTGATCGGTGGGGGCGGGGACGCCGCGCATAAGGGCCAGTGTCTCGTAGGAGCCCCAGGCGTAGTTCTGAATCGGATTATCTAAAGAAAAAAGTTCACCCATAGGCACCATCAAACCATGCTCCAGCCCCACCTTGGGTCAGTTTATGGCCCAGAAAGCTGGTGTTTATCGCCATAAATCACACAGGAAATCTGTCTGAACACTGTCTAAACAGGTCACGGGGCAACTAGACTTACCTTTCGTGAATACTATTGATTTAACCGCATCTTTTAAGGCTTACGATGTTCGCGGCATCGTGGGCGAAACCATCACCGCCGAGACCGTTCGCGCAACCGGCGCAGCTTTCGTAGACGTTCTCGGTCTGGCTGGCCAGGACGTTCTGGTGGGCGCTGACATGCGCCCCTCCGGCCCCGAGTTCATGGCTGCTTTCGCTGAGGGCGCTACCGCCCGCGGCGCTAACGTCATCAACATCGGCCTGATCTCTACCGACGAGCTCTACTTCGCCTGCGGCGTTGAGAACGCTGCCGGTGTCACCTTCACCGCCTCCCACAACCCTGCCGAGTACAACGGCATGAAGATGTCTAAGGCAGGTGCTGTTCCCCTCTCATCAGAGTCCGGTCTCTTCGATATTCGTGACCTGGCCCAGAAGTACCTGAACGAGGGTGAAATTCCCGCCGTTGATACCCCGGGTTCTGTAACTGAGAAAGACGTCCTCAAGGCCTACTCAGAGTACCTGCGTAACCTGGTTGACCTCTCGGGCATCCGCCCCCTCAAGGTTGTTGTGGACGCCGGTAACGGCATGGGCGGCATGACCACCCCCGCTGTACTGGGCGACTCCATTCTGCCCGGCCTGCCCCTGGAAATCGTGCCCCTCTACTTCGAGCTGGACGGCACCTTCCCCAACCACCCCGCCAACCCCCTGGAGCCTGCCAACCTGGTTGACCTGCAGAAGGCTGTTGTTGAGCACGGTGCAGATATCGGCCTGGCTTTCGACGGCGATGCCGACCGCTGCTTCGTCATCGATGAGAAGGGCGAGCCCGTTACTCCGTCCGCTATTACCGCCCTGGTAGCTGAGCGCGAGATTGCCCGCGCCAAGGCCGAAGGCAACGACGAGCCCGTGATCATCTACAACCTGATTACCTCCAAGGCTGTGCCTGAGCTGGTTGAGAAGCTGGGCGGACGCGCTATCAAGACCCGCGTGGGCCACTCCTTCATCAAGGCTGTTATGGCTGAAGAGTCTGGCGTTTTCGGTGGCGAGCACTCCGCTCACTACTACTTCAAGGACTTCTTCAACGCCGATACCGGCATGCTGGCTGCCATGCACGTACTGGCTGCCCTGGGTGAGGGCGAGCAGCCCCTTTCTGAGCTGGGCGCTGCCTACTCCCCCTACGTCCCCTCCGGCGAAATCAACTCTGAGCTGGAAGACAAGGCCGGTGCTATCGCCCGCGTTGCCGAGTACTTCGGCGATACCGTTGAGGTATCCGATATGGACGGCACCACCTTCGAGCACAAGACCGAGGGCTGGTGGGCCAATCTGCGCCCCTCTAACACCGAGCCCTTCCTGCGTCTGAACCTTGAGGCCCCTGACCAGGCCACCATGGAGCGCGTGCGCGATCAGATCCTGAAGATTGTGCGCGAGGGCTAACCCCAAGCACCTCCACTTTGTACCAGCTCCTGCCCACTTTTCAGGCTTAAAGTGAGCAGGGCGCGGTACAAAAGGTAAAAATAAGGACGCCCGCCCCGCTTTCCTGCCATACGGCAAGGAAGGTGGGGCGGGCGTCCTTTGCTAACACAAACAGACGCAGCTAGACCGGGTTAAGGGCTATAGGGGTCATAAAATAAAGAAAGCCCTCACAGGACTCAACCTGCAAGGGACATTTCTCAATAAATATACCGGAGTCTCTTAGATACCAGCAGAACACTGGTGGCTCGGTCTCTGTAGCCCAGACTATCAGAAACTAGACTAAACTGCTATATACCACTAGCTGTACAGATATTGTCGAGAAGATCCTAATCTAATGACTTTTAACTTCGAGGACTACATAGCTTCAGAGCGGTTTGCTCCCTACAGATCTTTTTCTTCATCTCTAGAATCCCAGCGGGCACTTTACTTATGGAACTGTGAGTTATCCCTAGAGATGAGTAAAGCTATAGGGCATGCTGAAATATTCCTAAGAGAGTCTATCGATCAACAGCTCAGACGATGGAACCGTCTCCAGCCTGCAATAAACGGATCTACTCATAATCAAGCAGGTCAGCCCTTACATCATAGTGACCCTCGACGCCGGGCAGCAGGTGGTTCAGAAGAATGGCTAAAACACCCCTCACAGAAGCTGGCCAACCTGCTCCTATCAAAACGAGGGAACAGAATCGTCTCCGAATATGACAGCGCTTATACAAGAGCTCAAAAAGATCTTAATGCTCGGGTCCTTTCTCACCCACGCCACGGTGCACCTATCACTCATGATGATGTTCTTGCGCATATAACGTTAGGCACTTGGAAGCGTCTTTTACCAGATGGGCGCCTTAACACCAGCGCTCCGTTGAAAAGTCATCAGGTTCGCACCAAGCGCTCCCAGCTGGATTTATGGGAACAGGCCCTCTGCAAGGCTTTCCCCTACGAGCCAAACCCCTACGTCGTCTCATATCGGCTAACCCAGATACATATTGCCCGCAACCGAGTTGCCCACCACGAGAGCCTACTCAATACCAACGTACGCGAGATTCATCGCGCAACGGTGAGACTTGTTGCTTCAATCCACCCCGATTTGGGTAGCTGGTTAGCTAACGAATCCCAAGTTATCGAGTGCTGGAAGAACCATCCTTAAATTGATAAGCCCCCTAGACAAGAACTACTGCAACTCATTCCTTACTCTTGAATATATGCGCTACCCTTGAGAGTGATAATCATAGTTATGTGATGTATCACCAATAGGTTAAAGGATTTGGTATGCCTACACGCCCGCATAGTTTCAACACCGCTGTTGAAACCTACATTGAAAAGATCAGTCGTCTAAAGCATGAAATTGAGTTAGACAACCGTGTGAGTCCCGAAGATCAGCTGAAACTCCCTGTTGCGAACTTTCTAGAAAATGCTGGCGAGCTTTTGGGGCAGACGGTCCACACTTCGACAGAGCATCGACAGGTTTCTGGCGATATTGTAGAGGGGGTCAGGCTAGATATAGCCGTTAAGAAAAACAATGGGCCGCTAATAGGGCATGTAGAGCTCAAATCTCCTTCAAAAAGTGCTAACCCACAGAAAAAGATTGGCTGGAGCGCCCACGACAAAACACAGTGGAAAAAGCTGGCCAATCATCCTAACCTGCTCTACTGTAACGGTTTCGAATGGTCACTAATGAGGCAAGGCTCCAATACGCCCTTGGCCCATGTAGATCTAGACCCTTCGAAAACCGGCAATGACGCGCAAGAACAAGCTAATGCTCTCGAAAGTCTACTAAAGCAGTTCCTTCGCTGGACTCCCATCGTGCCCTCAAAGCCGAAAGACCTTGCACAACAGCTAGCTCCCCTTACCGCTTTTCTCAGAGATTCTGTTCTCGATACTCTCGCAGTTGCGACGGAAGGCCGTGGATTACCTGTTCTCTACAAAAACTGGAGCACTAATCTCATGCCAGGAGCTACTCACAAAGAGTTCTCTGATAGCTTCGCTCAAACATTTACCTACGCACTTTTGTTGGCGCGTATTGAGTCAGAGCTGAATAGTGAAGATTTCAGTGTTAATGCTATTAGCGACTCGCTCAGAAAGAATGGCCATAAGCTCATTGCATCAGTTCTCCAGCTGATGAGTCAGGAGTCCTACCGAAAAGATGTTGAGGGGCCTATCACCCTGCTTGAAACCACCATCGGTGTAATCGATAAAAACCAGTTTTCCCGTTCGATAGATCCCTGGCTTTACTTCTACGAAGACTTTCTTGCAGCTTACGACCCTAAAATGCGCAAAGATGCAGGCGTATATTACACCCCTATCGAAGTTGTAAATCTGCAGGTACGCCTTTTAGACGATATTCTGAAAACACGCTTTGGGCGTCATGAAGGTCTAGGGTCAGAAGACGTCAGCATCCTTGACCCTGCTGTTGGCACAGGTGCCTACCCACTTGCGGTTGCAAATCATGTGCTAGCTCATTCAGAAACACGTCAGATTGATGCACGAAGCTTGGGGAGCAGGCTCTACGGGTTTGAGTTACTAATGGGTTCTTATTCAGTTGCTCATTTGCGCCTAACGCAGGCTCTTGAGCAGTACGGAGCTAACCTCGATGAAGGCGCCAATATATACCTAACCAATACGCTCACAGATCCAGGTACCATCTCGGCAGATAACGAGCAGATAGAAATTTGGGAAGTTCTAAACCAGATTAATGAGGAAACCCGAAAAGCCGGAATAGTTAAGAGCGACCGAACCAAGATTCGAGTTATTCTCGGCAACCCTCCCTATGACCGTGGTTCTCGAGAAAAAACTCTCGGTACCGGGTCCGACAATTTTCCTAACATTGTTCTCCAAGAGGTCCGAGGGCGCCAGCCATTATTAGAAGATTTTATTAGTCCTCTTAAAAAAATTGGTGCCGGAGGGCAAGCAAAGAATCTCTATAACAGTTATGTGTATTTTTTCCGGTGGGCTATCTGGAAAGCCTGTGAGCAGCATAGAGATAATGCTGGCGTAGTCTCTTTTATTACTTCTTCCTCTTACCTACGTGGTCCAGGTTTTGCTGGGATGCGTGAATATATGCGTAAAGTGTTCGATGAAATCTGGGTAGTGGATCTTGGAGGTGAGGGACGTGGTGCGCGCCGAGAAGAGAATGTTTTCAGTATTCAAACCCCGGTAGCTATTTTCTTCGGTATTCAGCATGAGAAAACTTCAACCGGCTCAGTAAAAAGGCACTCAGATAGACTCGCGCAAAAAGCGAAAATCCATTATCTAAAAATTAATGGCACTCGTCAGCAGAAACTCAAGCAACTAGCAGAAATCAACGTGCCAGAACATGACACCAAATGGTCTAGCGTGGTTGCAGCTGATTGGAATGCCCGATTTGTTGCAGATAGTACGGAGTCCCTTGAAAAATTTGTCCCCCTAGACTGGGTATTCCCCTGGTCTCATTCTGGAAATAAGGCAGGGCGGCGCTGGGTCATTGCACCAGCTAAATCCGCTCTACAGAATAGATTATCTCTGTTACAAAGATCAGACACCCAAGGCCAAGAACTATTTGATGAATCTCCATCCGGGAGAAAGTATAAAACTACTTCAAAGTCTGATTTAATACCAGGATCAGTTTCAACTACTCCTATTTATCTTGATGATGCTTTACCTGATATGCAAATCCAGAGATATGGATATAGATCTTTTGACAGACAATATCTAATAGCAGACCACAGGGTAATAGATAGGCCAGGGCCAAGTTGGAACAACTACAGTGGAAGCCAGGTATATTTCTCTACCCTCTCGACGACCCCTTTGAGTCAGGGCCCTGCACTGACCGTATCGCCGTATGTCCCTGACCTAGATTATTTCCGAGGATCTTTTGGAGCAAAAAATATCTATCCTCTCTACCGGTCCAGCACCCAGGACAATCCCAATATCTCAGCTTCTCTCCTTAAGGTACTAAAGGAAAAATATAAACAAGATGTTACTGCTGAAGAAATCGCCCATTATGCCTTCGGAATCATGGGTACAGGTGCTTTTGTAGAGAAGTATTTAGAAGAACTTACCGAGTCCGCACTCAGAGTTCCTTTCACAGCAAGTTATGAACTCTTCCGTGAGGTAGCTCAGTTTGGTGAACTCCTTATCTTTGAGCAAACGTGGGGCGAACGTTGCGCAGGAGAACTCAACCAATTTGGCCAGCAGATGCGGCGTCGTTTTACCGGTCAGGCAAAGCTCAAGCATGCAGTAACGCCTTCAAAGTACCCCGAAAACTGGCAGTATGATGCTGAAACCAAAGAACTTGTTGTAGGAGACGGAGTATTTGCTGCCGTACCTGAGAGCGTAATGAAATATAGCGTCTCTGGCATGCCTGTTGTCAGCTCGTGGTTAGGCTACCGTATGAAAAATCCCTCGGGGAAGTCATCCTCCCCGCTAGACAGGATTCAAGCGACGCAGTGGTCTTTCGATCGCGAACTTTTGGAGCTCCTATGGCAAGTGGAGTTCTTTACCGCCGCAGAAGAAGCTGGTCATTCACTCCTCGATAGAGTTGTCAGTAGCAAGATTATCCCCGTGACTAGCTTTGTAGAACCCACTGCCGATGAGAGAAAAGCACCTTCTCAGAAGAAAATTATTTCTGAGGATACTATTTTTTAGGTGAAGAGCGCTACAAATCAAATAGATTTTTAGGAAAGGACGCCCGCCCCGCTTTCCTGCCATACGGCGAGGAAAGCGGGGCGGGCGTCCTTTTATCTACCCTTGGGCCAGCTTAGGCGGCGCGAGCCTGGTCGTGCAGCATCCACTGGTCAGGGCCAAAGATCTCGTACTGAATCTGAGTGCCGGGCACGCCAGCTTCAACCAGCTGGGAGCGGACGCCCTGCATGAAGCCCAGGGGGCCGCACAGGTAGGCAGAAGCGTTAGCGGGCACGTTGAGCTCAGCCACGTTGACGCGGCCCTCGAAGTCGCCCTCGCCGTCCGCCTCGATGAAGGAGACCAGGCGGCCGTTCTCGAGCTTCTCAACGTAGGCGGTCATCTCATCGCGCAGGGGCCAGGTGGCGAAGGAGCGGTCGGCATGTACAACAACGACCTCGCGCTTGGAGCCGGATGCGGCCAGCTCCGAGAGGAAAGCGATCATGGGGGTAACGCCGATACCGGCGGAGAAGAGGTAGAGGGGCTGGGACTCGTCGTCTCCAAAACCGCCCAGGGTGACATCACCGTAGGGGTTGGAGACCTCGACGATAGCGCCGACCTCGAGCTCGTGCAGGATGGGGGTCATTTCACCGGCGGTGTCGAGCTTGATGGCAACGCGGCGCTGGTTCTTCTCGGCAGGCAGCAGGGTGAACTGGCGGGCCTGGCGCAGGCCGTCCTTGGCCTTGGTGACGATGGAAACGTACTGGCCGGCAATGGCGTCGGTCATGGCGACGGCGTTGGCGGGCTCGAAGGTAAGGTCGAGCACGTTCTCGCCGGTTTCCTTGCGCTCTACCAGGCGGAAGGGGGCGAACATAACGTCGTTGGCCTGGGAGGCATAGAGGCCCTTTTCGAGCTTAATGAGGGCGTCGGCCATGAGCCAGTAGACCTCGGTCCAGGCTTCTGCGATTTCGGGGGTCAGAATATCGCCCAGGTTAGCGGCAATAGCCTCGAAGAGGTACTTGTAGACGGTGGGGTATTCTTCTTCGCGCAGACCCAGGGAGGCGTGCTTGTGGGCAACGCGGGAAAGCACCTCGTCGGGGTACTTGTCGGGGTTGGCCAGGATGTAGGAGGCAAAGACCGCGATGGAGCCGGCTAGGGCCTTAGGCTGGGTGCCTTCGAGCTGGGATGAGCGGGAGAACATGCCGTCGAGCAGGTCGGGGCGGGCGGCGAACATGCGCTGGTAGAAGTCGGGGGTGATGTCGTTGATTCGCTCGGCGATGACGGGCAGGGTTGCCTCGATGACGGGGCGGGACTTTGCTGAGAGCACGGCTCCTCCTTGGTGACAGAGTGTTGTTAAACTACCATCAATTTAGCATACTAAATACTAGTTTTGGGAGAAAAAAGAGCCGCTTCCGCGTATCACCTACGGAAGCGGCCCTCTCGTGGCTTATGAAACGAAGGACGCCTGGGGCAGCTTTTTGGTCTGAGCCAGAGGACCTAGACCCAGCTCCACAAAGACCGGTCCCATCTGCTGCTCGTTGGGCAGCTCAGAAATAACAACCGGGTCAAGCATTTTGAAGAACTCTTCACGGGCATTAGCCAGAATTTTTTTCAGGGAGCAAGCATGGCGCATGGGGCATTCATTAGACCCGCCCTCACACTCGACCATGGGAATATCCCCCTCAGAGGCACGGAGCACCTGCCCTACGGTCGCGCGGGCACCGGCTTCTGAGAGCCGCACACCGCCAGTACGGCCGCGGGTTGATTCCACCAGGCCCATATTGGCTAGGAAAGCAACCGACTTGGCCACATGGTTATAGGGGGTACCCACGCCCTCGGCGATTTTCTGGGTAGAAATTTGCTCGCCGTCCAGACCCGATAGCAGCATCAGGACGCGCAGCGACACGTCAGAAAATGCGGTAAGACGCACGGGCCTACTCCTTGATTCATTGGCGGGCAGATAAAGCTTTCTTTCACGGTACCGCTAAAAAGGTTCACGATTCAACCTTCGGTCTCACCACCACTGTCACACCATTACTCCAGCGTCAGCAGATACCGATTGCAAGTGCACTTAGCTGCAAGGAGCTTCACACGGCACACCTGTCCAGCCACTTGTAGCAGTTCGAGCCCCTGTGAGAGTAGTATTGATACTGTAAACACTCGCGGGCACACACCCAGTCATCACACACCAGCTGAAGACAAGGGCCAAGCTGACCGCATCCACCGTCTCTTCACCTGCCGCTCCCCCGTAGCGTGCCGGTGCGGAACTAGACATAAGGAATTATCTTGTCACAGCTTGATACCTCCATCCAGGAACTTCTGTCCATTGAAGGCGCAACCGGTGCAGCTCTCGTTGATATCTCATCCGGTATGGCTCTGGCCTCCGGCGGTTCACCCGGTTTCGACCTGACTGTTGCTGCTGCTGGTAACTCCAACGTAGTACGTGCCAAGCTCAAGACCATGAACGACCTGGGTCTGAACGGCAACATCGAAGACATCATGATTACCCTGTCTTCCCAGTACCACCTGATTAACGTGCTGAACGCTTCAGAGACCTCAGGCCTCTTCGTCTACCTGGTGCTCGATCGTAACACCGCTAACCTGGCTCTGGCTCGTCACAAGCTGAACGCCATCTCAGGCCGCATCTCCCTGTAAGTCGCAGGTAGAGGCAGTCTCTCAAGCCTGATAGCTCAAGAACCCCGGCAGGTAACCTGCCGGGGGTTCTTTCTAGTATCAGGACGCCGGTGGGCGGCTAGACCAGGTCTTCGCCCAGTGCCTCGCCCATGAGGGTATCTTCGGTCGCGACCTTATTCTGCTGAATAGAGACCAGCTCGCCAGAGCGCATCACGGCAATGCGGTTGCAGAGGCCGATAAGCTCAGACATGTCTGAACCGATCAGGATAATAGAGGTGCCCTTTTCGGTCAGCTCGGTCAGCATCTTGTAGATTTCGCTCTTGGCGCTGACATCGATGCCACGGGTGGGGTGGTTGAGAATCAGAATCTCGCAGTCGGTAGTCATCCAGCGGGCCAGGGCGACCTTCTGCTGGTCACCACCCGAGAGCTTACCGACTTCACCCTGAATATTGGTGGTCTTGATGCGCAGCTTCTGAATCTGCTCAGCTACCTCACGTAGGGCAGATACCTCGTGCAAGAAGCCCTCGGGGCTTTCCTTGAGGCCGGCGTTTTCCATCAGGGTCTTAGCGATGGAGCGTTCGTTGGCCAGGCCCAGCTCATCGTCATTATCTGACAGATAGCCAATACCGTGGGCAACCGATTCCTCGGGGGAGCCGATAGTGGCGTCCTCGCCGTTAATCTTGAGGGTGCCAAACTTGGCGGTCTCGTCCACGCCCACCAGAGCCGCTGCGACCTCGTTGATACCTGAGCGTCGCAGGCCGGTCAGACCAAAAATCTCACCGCGGTCTACGGAGAAGCTGACGTTATTGAGAGAGCCCTTGGCGCTGGTCAGGTTCTCAATCACCAGTTTTGCGTCTTCACCTGCGAACTCATCGGGGCGTCCGCCCATCTCGATTTCGCGGTTGAACATCTTGAAGGCGATTTCTTCGGCGGTCATCGTACCGGGGTTAATCTCGGTGTTGATGGTGCCCTCAGAGAGAATCACAGCGCGGTTAGCAAGTGAGCGGATCTCGTCGATACGGTGGGTAATGTAGATCACTGCGCGCCCCTCGGCGGCCAGCTTACGGGTGACCTCGTGTAGCTGGTAGATTTCGTAGTCATTGAAGGTTGCAGCGACTTCGTCCATGAGCACCAGACGGGTGTTCTCGGCCTCCATACGTACAACCTCAACTAGAGCCTGTTCAGCCCGGACCAGGTCTCCCATCTTGGCGCGGGGATCTACCGCCAGGCCGATTTCTGAAATGAGTTCCTGGGCGCGAGCAACCTGGGCTTCTTCCTCTTCATCAGCGTGCTCAGTGGAGCGAAAGATCGCCTGAGCGACGGTGAGTTCGGGGTCTACCTTGAACTTCTGACGAATAGAGCCAACGCCGGCTTCAAGAGCTTCCTCGGGAGTATGGGGGGCGTACTTTTCACCGTCTAAGGTGATGGTGCCACCGCCGGGACGGTCCCAGCCGCCCAGAATCGACAGGAAGGTTGACTTTCCTGCACCGTTTTCGCCGAGAAGACCTACAATCTCACCGGCAGCTACCTCCAGATTCACACCCTTGAGGGCGCGAAGGTGCTCGTGGTTCTTGGTGAGGTTCTTGACACTCAGCAGATTTCCCACTCTTGTTTTTCCTTCCGACAGATGCGAGGAGTAGACCCTAGGCCGCACAAAAGCTCTGTGGTAAGTCGGTGGCTAGTCGATGAGCTTTCTGGGGGAGGCGCAGCGGGGCTACACAGTATTCAGCCATTCTTAAGCATTCTACAGAATATTAAGCCCGCTTTACGTCCACTCTTTGGGGCCGTCTGGGAGCCCCTGAGCAGAAAACAAGGTGACCTGTGCGAAAAATTTTCGCACAGGTCACCTGCCTCACCGTGTCGCTCTATTTACTTTCGCTTGCAAGGACGCTGACAACAGCGCACTACATCAGTGAAAGGACGGCATACCTTAGTTCAGCTCAGCAGCTAAAGCATCTCGCTGGGCGTGAATTTCAGCGGGCACCTTATCGCCAAGGAAAGCTAGCCACTCGTCAATACCGGGCAGCTCTTCTGCCCACTCGTCTTTGTTGACGGCCAGGGCGGCAGTAAGTTCTGCATCGCTAATATCAAGACCGGTTAGATCGAGGTCATTCTTACCGGGCACGACGCCAAGGAAGGTCTCTTCACCGGCAGCTTTGCCATCCAGTCGATCGAAAATCCACTTGACCACGCGAGAGTTTTCACCGAAACCGGGCCAGGCGAAGCCCCCATCGGGGGTACGGCGGAACCAGTTGACGTAGTAAATCTTGGGCATATTCTCTTCACCGTGCTTCTTGCCCAGGTCAATCCAGTGCTGGATGTAGTCACCGGCGTTGTAGCCGATGAAGGGCAGCATGGCCATGGGGTCGCGGCGAACCACACCAACAGCACCCTTGGCGGCAGCGGTGGTCTCGGATGAGAGGGTCACGCCTCGGAAGACACCCTGCTCCCAGCTGGAGGCTTCAGCCACCAGGGGCACGGTGGTCTTGCGGCGGCCACCGAAGATGATGGCTGAGAGGGGCACACCGTCCGGTGCGTAGTACTCTTCAGCCAGCATGTCCGCCTGGGAGATGGGGGTGCAGAAGCGGGAGTTGGGGTGGGCAGCAGGACGGCCAGATTCGGGGGTCCAATCATTGCCCTGCCAGTCGATGAGGTGCTCCGGTACCTCATCGGTCTTGCCCTCCCACCAGACGGAGTTATCGTCAGTGAGGGCCACGTTCGTGAAGATGGTGTTGCCCTTAGCAATAGCGCGCATGGCATTGGGGTTGGTGGACCAGCCGGTACCCGGGGCTACACCGAAGAGGCCTGCCTCGGGGTTGACCACGAAGGGCTTGCCGTCGCGGAATTCAATCCAGGCGATGTCGTCGCCGACCATTTCGGCCTTCCAGCCGTCAATAGTGGGGTCCATCATGGCAAAGTTGGTCTTGCCACAGGCTGAGGGGAAAGCTGCCGAGATGTACTTGCTCTCGCCCTCGGGGTTGGTCATCTTGAGCACCAGCATGTGCTCGGCCATCCAGCCCTCATCGTGGCCAATAGCTGAGGCGATACGCAGGGCGTAACACTTCTTACCCAGCAGAGCATTGCCGCCGTAGCCGGAACCGAAGGACCAGATTTCGCGATCCTCGGGGAACTGCACAATGTACTTTTCGGGATTGCAGGGCCAGGGAACGTCTGCCTGCCCATCGGCGAGAGGGGCACCGACCGAGTGTAGAGCCTTAACGAAGAAGGCCTCGGTTTCGGTCATTTTCTTCAGCACATCGGCGCCGATGGTCGCCATAATACGCATGGAGGTCACCACGTAGGCCGAGTCGGTGATTTCGACACCAAACTTGGGGTTGGTGGCGTCCAGCGAGCCCATGACGAAAGGAATGACGTACATGGTGCGGCCCCGCATAGACCCGGTGAAGAGCTCAGTCAGGGTGGCCTTCATTTCAGCAGGGTCACGCCAGTTGTTGGTAGGGCCAGCGCCCTCTTCGGTCGCTGAACAAATAAAGGTACGCTCTTCCACACGAGCCACGTCGTCGGGGTCTGAGAAGGCAACGTAGGAGTTCGGAAACTCGTGATCGCTGAGCTTACGGAAGGTGCCGGCCTCAACCAGCTCACCGGCCAGACGGTCGTATTCTTCCTGCGAACCATCGGCCCAGTAGATACGCTCAGGCTGAGTCATCTGGGCAATATCAGCAACCCACTGCAGCAGCTCTGCGTGGGTGGTGGGTGCCTGTGCGGTTACGTTGTCGATTGAAATGTCAGTCATCTGACGCTTCCCCTTATAAATCGTTGACCTGAAACACTCCACTGTGTTGTTCAGGTGCGCGTGCCCCGCCCTGCCACTAGCCCGCAGGCGGGTAGAAACAGAAAAACGCGCCACCCATATCAATGAATAAACGCGTCGCGCGGTGCACTTTCACTTCATCGTGTGTTTCCAGAGTACATAGCTCGCCCCGGTTTGTCCTCATTAGTACGTAAATATTTCGTTACAGTCCTCTTGACCTGTGGTCTGGCCAACAAAATGCGGGCCCGGGTAAACTTTTTCAACTTTCTTCACCCCCTCTTTTTCCGCGTATTTACGCGGTTTTCACCCCAGATTCACCCCTTTTGAGAGCAGGGTCACGCATTTTCGATTTGCACAGCAACGCAAACCTGCGTAATGTATTACCTGTTGCCGCGACGGGCCGAGAAAGCCGGTCAACGCATGATGCGCCTGTAGCTCAACGGATAGAGCATCTGACTACGGATCAGAAGGTTGGGGGTTCGAATCCCTTCGGGCGCACCACCGATAAAAACCGGCCTCCTTCGGGAGGCCGGTTTTTTCTTGTCCCCCCCCCAGCTGTCTCCCAGCGTAACACCCCGTTACCAAGCTGGCGGCAGGCGTCCGCCCACCGTAGTTTTAACCACAAAAAGCGGGGATAGACGGGGTAGCCCCCCTAAAATAGGGACAGGACCAAGACCGGCAGCCCCAGCGCTGCCCTAGCACAGGAGAACACATGAGCGTAAACATCACGGTCACCGACGAGAACGGCACCACCAAGGACGTCGCCTGGGAGCCCCACCAGACCATGCTTGAGGCCGTCCTCGCCGCAGGCTTCCCCGTGCTGGCAACCTGCGGTGGCAATGCCTCCTGCGCAACCTGCCACGCCTTCATCGACCCCGAGCACATCGAAGCAACCCTGCCCCGCGAAGAAGCAGAAGAAGATCTGCTCGACATGATCGACGATATCGCCAACGAATGTTCTCGCCTGAGCTGCCAGACCGAATACACCGAGGGAATGGACGGGGCAAGCGTCACCCTACAGCCCGGAATGTAGGCTGCATGAAAGCACGTATCCCCCTTCTCCCCCTCGCAGCACTTGGCCTGCTCACAGTACTCACCGCCTGCGGTAGCGCCACTACCGGCACCACCACCGCAGAAAGCACCGTGAGCAGCCCGGCTGCTACGACCTCGTCCGCGCAGGCGTCCCCCTCGCCCACCGGATTGGCTACCAGCGCCGCGCCTTCTGCAGCGGCAACCACCCGTCAGCCCACCGTGCAAGAGGTCACCCCGGCCCCCAGTACCTCCGCTGACCCTGAACCGGTGCCCACCGGCACCGTTATCACCGTAGAGCCCACCGTGAGCGCCCAGAACCCTGCCGCGAGCGGTAGCCAGTTCGCCAGCTCGGCAGCTGGTGTTGCTGTTTGTGATTACGACCAGCTCTATATTGAGGCCGCGGTGGCTCAGGGCGGTGGCGCAGCGGGTTCGCGCTATATCACCCTGACCTTTACCAATACCGGGGATGCCAACTGCACCATGAGCGGCTACCCCGCTGTGCACTACGTTAATGCGGCCGGCCAGCAGGTGGGGGCGGCAGCTGCGAATGCTACCGAGTGGTCGTCTTCGGGTGGCGTGATTGCTCCCGGCGATTCTCTGACCGCTACCCTGCGTGAGACCCGGGCCCAGCTCTACGGGGATGCCTGCCAGAGCGTTTCTGCTGCGGGCTACTCGGTGCAGGCTCCTGGCTCCTCCCAGGCCCTGGTGCTGAACTTTGCGGCGGAAGCCTGCTCTAACACCTCTGTCGCCCAGCTTTCGGTGGGCGCGGTGGGGGCTACCCCCTAGCCAAGCGGCGGGCATCTGTGCTCTCAAGGCCGGGTGCACCGGGCTACCTTCCAGGTTGCCCGGTGTGCCCGGCCCGTTTGTTTTTAAGGGGATAATGGGGGCTATGGCAGAACCCATTACCTCCCGTGCCCTGAGTTTTTTCTCGGCCCCCACCCGTCGCTGGTTTGAGGGGGCTTTTTCTGCTCCCACGGCTGCCCAGGCGGGGGCCTGGGAGGCGATTTCGGCGGGTCACCATGCCCTGATTGTGGCTCCGACCGGATCGGGTAAGACCCTTTCGGCCTTTCTGTGGGCCCTTGACCGCTTGCATTTTGAGAACCACGGGGGCGGGGGACTCGGGGCCGCTAACGATGAGGGGGCGGACGCCGGTGGCAGGCAGGCGCAGCAGGCAGGGGGCGGGGGCACCCGCGTCCTCTATATTTCCCCCCTCAAGGCCCTGGGTGTGGATGTTGAGCGCAACCTGCGCGCTCCCCTGATCGGTATTGCCCAGACCGCCCGGCAGCTGGGGGTAGAGCCGCCGCAGGTGCGGGTGGGTGTGCGCAGCGGTGATACCCCGGCTAAGGAACGCCGCCAGCTGATTTCTAACCCGCCGGATATTCTGATTACCACCCCCGAGTCTCTCTTTTTGATGCTGACCTCTAAGGCCCGCTCGACCCTGACCAAGGTGCATACGGTCATTATCGATGAGGTGCACGCGGTTGCCGGTACCAAGCGTGGTGCTCACCTGGCGGTGACCCTTGAACGCCTGGACCAGATTCTTGAGACCCCGGCCCAGCGCGTGGGGCTGTCGGCTACCGTGGAGCCAGTTGAAACCGTCGCCCGCTTTTTGGGTGGTAGTGTGCCGGTGCAGATTGTGCGCCCGCCCTCGGCCAAGGAGTGGGAGCTGACCCTTTCGGTGCCGGTGCCCGATATGACGGCCCTGGGCGGCCCCAACGCCTACGGCGAGGGGGATAACTCCTTCAAGCAGGACAGTAGCCCCCGGCCAACCCCAGCGCCCGCCGGGTCAGGTGCCTACCTGGATAAGCTCACCGAGCGTACCCGCTCCCAGATTCGCTCCCTGGACGCCACCGAGTTCGAGGACCGCGCTTTCGACGACGGCACCGTGCAGGCCGATACCCTGGCGGACGCCGGCACCCGGCCGGAAGTCTCTGTGCGGCTGGCGGAGTCCCTGCCTCAAGGGGTAACGGTGGCTGAGGCCCTGGGTATCCGCCCGGTGGCAGGCCCTGCCCTGGGCTCCCAGCCAGACGAGCCTTCCTCTGACTACTTTGACCAGCCCCTGCCTGCGCGCACACCCGGTAGTCGGGTGAGCGGTGAGCAGGCAAGTGCCGAGCAGGCCCTGTGGGATGCTGTGGGTGTTTTCCCCGGTGAGGAAACAGGGTCCGCTCCCCAGGCACAGACCCGAGCCCAGCCCGCCCTCACCATCGAAGAGGTGCAGGTGGCGGCGTCCGCCCCGGGCTCCGGCGCCGGGGGCGAAACCCCGAATCTTAACGGCTACCAGGCCTCCATCTGGCCGCACGTGGAAGAGCGCATTGTGGATCTGGTGGAGGCTAACCGCTCCACCATTGTCTTTGCTAACTCGCGCGGGCTGGCTGAGAAGTTAACGGCCCGCCTCAACGAGATTTACTTGGGCCGTCTAGAGGCCCGCGGGGAGCTGGGTGAGGTGACCGCGAGCGCCTCCACCGGTGCCCGCACCTACGCGGCTACCGGCGGGGAGCCGAAGGCCCTGGCCGATGTACTGGCTGAGGCTCTAGCCAAGGACGCCCCTACCCGGCTGGAAGCTGACGATGAGCGCCTGCCGGGGGCGGGTGCGCCCTTACCCCTTTCGACCCAGCCCCCTGCCCAGGTGATGGGGGGCTCGGCGACGGCTGCCGGGGCTCCGCCGGTGCTGGCACGGGCCCACCACGGGTCGGTGTCGAAGGACCAGCGCACCCTGATTGAGGAGGCCCTGAAGTCGGGGCAGCTGCGGTGCGTGGTGGCCACAAGCTCCCTGGAACTGGGTATTGATATGGGCCATGTGGACCTAGTGATTCAGGTGGAGGCCCCGCACTCGGTGGCCTCTGGCCTGCAGCGGGTGGGCCGTGCTGGCCACCAGGTGGGAGAGGTGTCACGCGGCTACCTCTACCCCAAGCACCGGGGCGACCTGCTGAACGCCACAGTGACCGTGCAGCGCATGCTGGCCGGGCAGATTGAGCCCCTGGCCATTCCCGCTAACCCCCTGGATATTTTGGCCCAGCAAACCGTAGCCGCCTGTGCCCTGGGGCCGATTAGCGTGGAGGCCTGGTTTGAGGCTCTGCGGGCAACGGCTCCCTTTGCTACCCTGCCCCGGGCGGCCTTTGAGGCAACCCTTGATTTGCTGGCCGGTAAGTACCCCTCGGACGAGTTTGCCGAGCTGCGCCCCCGCATTGTCTGGGACCGGGACGCCGGGACGATTGAGGGTCGCCCCGGTGCCCAGCGCCTGGCAGTGACCTCCGGCGGTACGATTCCTGACCGTGGCCTCTTCCCGGTCTTTATCGCCGGGGCTGAGGATTCTAAGGCCCCTAAGCGGGTGGGTGAGCTGGATGAGGAGATGGTCTATGAGTCCCGGGCCGGGGACGTCATTGCCCTGGGCGCATCGTCCTGGCGGATTGAGGACATCACCCACGACCGGGTGACAGTGACCCCGGCCCCGGGCGTCCCCGGCCGTCTGCCCTTCTGGCACGGCGATTCCCCGGGCCGTCCCGTCGATTTAGGCAGGGCTCTGGGTACCTTCACCCGGGAGCTGGCTCTTGAAAACAGTAAGGACGCGAGCGCCGCCCACGCCCGTCTGCGCGGCATCGGGCTCGATGAGTGGGCCGCCGATAACCTGCTGGCCTATGTGGGTGAGCAGGCAGAGGCGACCGGTCAGGTGCCCAGCGAGAAGCACCTGCTGGTTGAGCGTTTCCGCGATGAGCTGGGGGACTGGCGGCTGATTCTGCACTCGCCCCTGGGTATGCCGGTACACTCCCCCTGGGCCCTGGCGGTCGGCGCCCGGGCTGAGGAACGCTACGGGGTTAACGCCTCTGCTATGGCTGCCGATGACGGTATTGTGCTGCGTATTCCTGCCATGGAAGCCGAGCCGCCCGGTGCTGACCTCTTTATCTTTGACCCGGCTGAGCTCGAAGACATCGTGACCGAGCGGGTGGGTAACTCTGCCCTCTTTGCCTCCCGCTTCCGCGAGAACGCCGCCCGCGCCCTGCTGCTACCCCGCAAGGACCCGGGCCGCCGCACTCCCCTGTGGCAGCAGCGCCAGCGCTCCGCCCAGCTCCTGGATGTGGCCCGCAAGTACCCCACCTTCCCCCTGCTGCTGGAAACCGCCCGCGAATGCCTGCAGGATGTCTATGACCTACCGGCCCTGACCGCCCTGCACAAGGATCTTGAGGCCAAAAAGGTACGCATCAGCGAGGTGGAAACCGAAACCCCCTCCCCCTTCGCCCGCACCCTGCTCTTTGGCTATGTGGCCCAGTTCCTCTACGACGGGGACTCCCCCTTAGCCGAGCGCCGCGCCGCTGCCCTGGCCCTGGACCCTGCCCTGCTAGCTGAGCTGCTCGGCAAGGATGAGCTGCGTGAGCTGCTCGATGTTGAGGTGATCCGTTCCACCGAGGCCCGACTCCAGCGCACCGCTGCGGGCTACCGCCTGCGCGGGGTCGAGGGAGCCGCCGACCTGCTGCGCCTGCTCGGCCCCCTGACCGCCGCCGAGGCAGCCCAGCGCCTGCGGGTGCTCCTGGACCAGGGAACCGGTGAGGACGCCAGCGCCCCGACTGCCGAGGCCGAGACAGGTAAGCCGGGTGAGCGCGTCCTGACCGAAGCCGAAGCCACCGATCACCTTGAGGCCCTGGTGAAAGCCGGTCGGGCCCTGCGCTTCCGCCTGCACGGGCGGGAACTCTACGCCGCCATTGAGGACGCCGCCCGCCTGCGAGACGCCCTGGGCGTACCCCTGCCCATCGGGGTCCCCCTAGCCTTCCTGGAGCCGGTCGAGGCTCCCCTGGTTGACCTGGTCGCCCGCTACGCCCGCACCCACGCCCCCTTTACCGCTGCCCAGGCTGCTGCCGCCCTTTCCCTGGGCGTCTCGGTGGTCGATACCGCCCTGCGCACCCTGGCCGCTGACCGGCGGGTGATCTCCGGTGAGTTCCTGCCCGAAGAACTCCGCGCCGAGCTGGCCGCAGCCCGTACCGGCTCCACCGACCCCGCCTACCTGGCCGGGACCGAGTGGGTGGACGCCTCCGTCCTGCGCACCCTGCGCTCCCGCTCCCTGGCAGCCCTGCGCGCCGACGTCGAACCCGTTACCCCCGGCACCTATGCCCGCTTCCTGCCGCCCTGGCAGCATGTGGGCTCCTGGCAGGTCACCGAAACCGCCGCCGCCCCCGGCACCGTCGGGGCACCGGCCCAGCCCATCAGCGTCCGCCGGGACGAAAGCGCCATGCTCAGCGGCTACGACGGCCTACTCACCGTGATCGACCAGCTCGCCGGGGTGCGGGTGCCCGCCTCAGCTCTCGAACCTCTGATTCTCAAGGCCCGCATCAGCGACTACACCCCCGCCCTGCTCGACTCAGCCATGAGCGCCGGGGACGTCATCTGGACGGGCGCCGGCCAGCTCGCCGGGGACGACGGCTGGGTCGCTCTACACCTGGGTGAGAGCGCGGCCCTGACCCTGCCCGATGAGGTAGAACGCACCGAGGCGCTCGCTGCCCTGGGAGCCCTCGAAAACACCATCTACGAGCTGCTAACCGGCGGGCTCTTCTTCAGCCAGATTCAGACCCAGCTCGCCGCCCTGGCCACCTCACTGGGTAACACGCCCCCGAACGCCCAGGAGATTTCAACCGCCCTCTGGAACCTGGTCTGGGCCGGGCTAGTCACCGGCGATACCTTCGCCCCGGTGCGGGCCCTGATCTCGGGCGGGGCTTCGGCCCACAAGGTGGCCGCCCCCGCTCCCCGGGCCCGCTCCGTGGGAATGCGCCACGGGGCCTCCCGCCTCTCGGCCTCCCGCCTAGGGGTGGGCGTGGGCCGGGCCCCGGCGGTATCCGCCCAGGTCGCCCCTATCGACGGCGGACGCTGGGCCCGTATCGAGGCCGAACCGCTCGATGCCACCGTGGCAGCTGCCGCCCGCGCCGAACTGCTCATGGACCGCTACGGGGTGCTCACCCGCGGGGCCGTGGCCGTTGAGGACACCCCCGGCGGCTTTGCCGGGGTCTACCGGGTGCTGTCTACCGCCGAAGAAAAGGGGCTGGCCCGCCGCGGCTACTTCATTGAGGGCCTGGGCGCTGCCCAGTTCTCGACCTCCTCCACCGTCGATAGGCTCCGGGCGGCGGACGACATCACCGCCGCAGACGAGGGGCAGGACGTCGCACCCGGCGCATCCGCCTACACCCCGGTGCGCCGCACCCGCCACTCGGTCACCCTGCTCGCTGCCACCGACCCGGCCAACCCCTACGGGGCCGCCCTACCCTGGCCCACCCCCGTGGCCTGGGACAGCAACCGCACCCCCATCAAGCACAAGCCAGGGCGCAAGGCCGGGGCCGTCATCATCCTGGTCGACGGGGAGCTCACCCTCTACCTGGAACGCGGCGGCAAAACCCTACTGCCCTTTACCGACCGAACCGACCGGGTAGAAGCGTCCGCGCCCCTGATTGGCCAGCTGGTGCGCGCCGGAGTAGCCGACAAAATCGTCATCGAAACCGCGGGCGGGGTGGATGTGCTCAGCACGCCGGCCCCCCTACCCCCTGCTCCCGACCAGCCGGACGCAGCAGCAGAGAGCGGCGAGCACCCCGTCCTCACCCTGCGCCGGGCCCTGCTGGCAGCAGGTTTCTACGCCACCCCGCGCGGCCTGCGCATGCGGAAGGACTATTCCTAAAAACAGCAGAACCTCCCTTGCGTGGGGCAAGGGAGGTTCTGAGTGGCTAGCGGTCTCTCATTGATTAGGCGGTGAGGTTGTACTCCACGCCCTCGTAGCCAGCGCGGAAGGCGCGGACGCTGCGGGTAAGGTGCACGTAGAAAGCACCGAGAGACATCACAAGCATCATGACCATAACAACCATGAGTGCGGTAAAGAGCAGATTCATTGTTCTGACCTCCATCTAGGGGACAGGCGGCTGGGAGACCACCTAAGGAGTCAGGGCCTACTCTAGCAACATCGCATGAGCCTGCCCTTTGTATTAAGTTAGTGCTGGGCCATAAACTTCAACGGTGAAGCATGACGTGAAACGACTATACACCCTTTCAGCAGGTGGCACGCAAGTTTTGTAGTAATTCTGGTCTACACTGTGAGCAGAGGCGCGCGCAGGGCGTCATAGATAGGTCATATTAGACAGGTCACATTTTGATAACACGGAGGGGTGCTTAGCAGTGCCTGAAGGCGATACCGTATGGCGGCAGGCCCGCTCGCTCCACCGCGCTCTTGCCGGTAGAACAGCCCACACTACAGACTTCCGCTACCCCCAGGTTGCCGACATCAATCTGGCGGGCCAGCCCATTCACGGGGCCCTGGCCCGGGGTAAGCATATTCTGCTGCGTATCGGTGAGATGACCGTGCACTCCCACCTGAAGATGGACGGCATCTGGCACCTCTACGGGCTGGACGCGAACGGTTCGCGGGAAAAGTGGCGGCGCCCGGCTGATCAGGTGCGGGCTCTGATTCAGGCTAATGCAAGGCTTGATAGCGACGGGCAGATAGTGCCCGGCAGCCACCCGGTCGAAGCCGTGGGCTTTACCCTGGGGCTACTTGAGGTTTTCCCCACCAGCCAAGAAGCTGACCGCCTATCCTACCTGGGCCCCGACTTGCTTGGCCCCGACTGGTCGGTTGAGCAGGCGGTAGCTAACCTGGCTACCCGGCCGGAGCGCCCCTTAGGGGTAGCCCTGCTCGATCAGAAGAACCTGGCCGGTATCGGCACCATCTACCGGGCTGAGACCTGTTTTCTCGCGGGCCTTGACCCGCGCACCCCGGTGGGGGCGGTGCCCGATATCGCTGCCGTGGTCTCCATTGCCCGTCTGCTGCTGGATGCTAACCGCGGGCGTCCGCACCGGGTCACCCGCACCAGTGCCGAACCGCTCTGGTGCTACGGGCGGGCAGGCCGCCCATGCTACCGCTGCGGGGAAACCATCATCAAGGAAGACCTCTCAGAAACCGGCACCGGCGCCGACCGCTACACAGCGGGCCACCTGTACGCCCGCGAGGAAGACACCGACCGCATTAGCTTCCGCTGCCCCGGTTGCCAGGAGCTGCCGGGCTAAGTTTCCGCGCGCCGCGGGAGTAAACTACTCACCATGACCACCACCACATTTACTCCCACCTATACCCCAGATGCAGATCTACAGGAGGCCTTAGCCGCCCGTTTTCTGCGCTACTCGGCGATCTCTAGCCAGTCGGACGCCTCAGCATCGGTCGTGCCCACCAGCCAGGGCCAGTGGGAGCTGGCCCGCCTGCTCAAGGACGAACTCACGGCAGCCGGTGCCCACAACGTGCATCTGAGCGACACCTGTGTGCTGACCGCCCGTATTCCCTCCACCCTGCCCGCGGGCACCGAAGCCCCCGCCATCGGCTTCTGCACCCACCTCGATACGGTTGACGTCAATCTCTCCCCCGACGTGCACGCCCGCGTCATCGACTACCCCGGCGGGGACATCTGCCTCAACACCGACCTCGACATCTGGCTGCGCGAGGCCGAGCACCCCGAAATCACCCGCTACACCGGCCAGCGCGTGATCGTCACCGACGGCACCAGCGTGCTGGGAGCGGACGACAAGGCCGGGGTCGCCTCGGTCATGGAAGCTGCTGTGCGCCTCTTAGCTGCGGACGCGGACGCCACCGGGCAAGTCGGTAGGGCAGCGCAGGGAGCTGGGGCGGGTGCGTCCGCCCATCCCGATATCTACCTCTCCTTTGTGCCGGATGAAGAAATCGGCCTGCTGGGCGTGCGCACCATGGATCTGGCGCGCTTCCCCGTGGATTATGCCTACACCCTGGACTGCTGCGAACTGGGTGAGCTGGTCGAGGCTACTTTCAATGCCGGGCATGCCCGCCTGCACGTTGAGGGTGTGACCGCCCACCCCATGAATTCCAAGGGCAACCTGGTCAACCCGATTCTGGTGGCCCACGACTTTATCGCGGCCCTCGACCGCGCTCAGACCCCCGAGCACACTGAGGGGCGTGAGGGTTACCTCTGGGTCAACGGGATAGCGGGCAACCAGGCGACCGCAACCGTCGATATTAGTATCCGCGACCACGACCGGGCAGGCTACGAGACCAAAAAGGACTTCCTGCGCGACCTAGCTGAGCGAACGACAGAAGCCAACCCGCGGGCGTCCGTACACCTGGATATCTCAGATATCTACAGCAACCTTGAGGACGCCAAAACCAGCGCCAACGCCGTGGCGGCCGAGCATCTGCGCGCCGCCTTTGCCCGGCTGGGTATCGAGCCCATCAACCTGGCCATGCGCGGGGGCACCGACGGCTCGTATCTCTCCACCCGGGGAATCTACACCCCCAATTTCTTCACGGGGGCGCACAATTTCCACTCCAACTGCGAGTTCCTGCCCCTGCCCGCTTTTGAGGCCAGCTACCGGGTGGTGTGGGAACTGATGGCGGGCTCCTTTTAGCCACCCTTGACGCACAATACAAAGCAGATAAACTGGTTTTATCTTAAGGATGACAGCAAACAAGGCGGGGCAACCCCGGTAGCCGCTTACTACCAGAGTCGCCCCTTGCTGTAGGACCTATCGAATGAACGGTTCGATAGCTTCCAAAAGCTTTGCTACAGCTCCGATGAGTATTGCAGTAGCGACGATTCTGACTGCAATCTTGTCGGGGCTGTTTTTCTTAGCCTTGCTTTTAGCCACAGCCATTACCTCCTCTCTGGTCTCACACTCGCGGAGATTTTTCTTAAGGATGGATGTACCGCGTGGAGTCCACGAGAGAGGCAGTTCAACTCTATCAAGCAGGCCTTGGGATCTACCTGCGATAATAGAGCCCATGCGCCGAATCAACCGCCACCTTGCCCCCAAGCCCCTGCCCCAGCGCAACGGGATTGACGCCGTCTCTTTTGTGCTGCCCGACGCGGGCAATCCCGAGGACGACCCCCTGGGCGCAAGCACGGTGCTGGACTACCTGGTGGCCCGCTTCTACCCCCATGAGCGTTCCCTCTTTACCTCCCGCTTTGAGCGCGATGAGGTGAAGGACGCCGACGGGCAGGCGGTTGCCCCCGATGCGCCTTTGACGGGGCAAAAGATTTGGTACTACCGGGAACTGGGGGTTGAAAAGACCGTGCCCTTTGACATGCCGGTGCTCTACGAGGACGAGTGGGTTCTGGCCATTGATAAGCCCCACTTCCTACCCACCACCCCCAACGGGTCCTTTGTTGCCCACACGGCCCTGACCAAGCTGCGGGTTCGGGAGAACAACCCCGATTTGATTCCGATTCACCGCCTGGATCGGGCCACCGCCGGAGTGGTGCTCTTTGCCAAGACGCCCGAGGCCCGCGCCCCTTTTCAGACCATGTTCCAGCGGCGCGAACCCACCAAGACCTACGAGGCAGTGGCGGCCCCCATCGCCGGGCTGGGAGAAGGCGAAAGTCTGACGGTGCGCTCGCGCATTGATAACCAGCACGGGGCTATGCAGGTAACCCATACCGGTGTTGAGCTCCTGCCCGGTGACACCGGCCCCCTGCCGGTAGAGACCAAGGCTGAGCGGCGCGAGCGGCGCCGCTCCGGTGCCTCCTTTGAGGGGCTCAATGCCCAGTCACGTATTACCTGCCTGAAGGTATTTGAGGTGGCGGACGGCGTCCTGCCCGCTGTATCCGAAGCCAACCCGGCCCTACCCCTGCCGCAGGCGGGCACATCCCTGGCCCACTATCTTTTGGAACCGCACACCGGCAAGACCCACCAGTTACGGGTGCACCTGGCCGCAGCCGGGGCCCCGATTGTGGGGGACGTGGTCTACCCGGCCGTCCTACCCATCGCCGAGGACGAACCCGCCTTACCCCTCCAGCTACTGGCCAGGTCACTGACCTTCCCCCACCCCTTCACCGGGCAGACCGTGACGGTGCGAAGTGGGCGGAGGCTAGGCCTCGTCGAGCAGGTTCCGGCTACGGGCGAAGTCAGACCATTGCTCTGAGGCAGGTAGTGCTATGAGGTCACGGCTGCTCATTACCACGAGGGTGGCGCAGAAGCAGGTGATCGTAAAGAAAATCGCAGTAGCGGAAGGGCCAGCTAGGCCCAGGCCCCATCCAGCAAGCGCCGGGGCCAAGGAAGCAAGGCCGACAGCCACGAAACCAATGAGGGACTGAACCCGCCCCAAGATGTCGTTGGGAGTAATGAGGGTTAAAAAGCCCAAAAGGCCGGCATTGAGGGTTGGTATGACGAGGACGGCGAGAGCTAACGTGAAAGCTACCCAGCCGATTCCGGGGAGCCAGGGAAGCAGTCCCAGACAGATGGTAAAGGTTAGGAAACCGACGATAAGGACGCGCCCGGTGGGGAGTTTCTGAACAAGATAGCCTGCGCAAAGAGCTCCGACCATCATGGAGGCTGAGACCGTAGCCATCAAAGCACCTAGAGCGACGGGGCTTGTTCCGGTTTGGGTGTAGCTGAGGGTGAGGGTCATGAGGGTCCCGCTAATGCTGAAGTTCAGCAGGCAAATAGCGCAGGCCAAAACGACAAGTAAGCGACGTTGGAATAGCCAGGCACCTCCTTCTAGGAAATCGTTAAGGGCGCTACGGGCGGAGAATCGAGAAGGCTTAGCACCCTGCGGTGCGTAGCTACCTGTCATGGCACAGGTGGCAGCTAGAGAGATAATCTGACCTAGAAGCTGAGCCAGGGGCGGGTAGGCGAGACCGATAGCCAAGAGAGCGCCGCCGGCGGGACCACCGCCTAGACCGACAGCGGCATCCCTCCCCTGATTGATAGCGATTGCCCGAGGAAGGTCTGCTTCGGGTACCACTTCTTTAATCATGGCGTTAGAGGCTTCTGCCAGTAGAGATGAGCGGAGTCGGTCTCCCAGAGCCAGGGCACTGAGGGTACCGACGGTGGCGGTGCCGGTCAACAGGAGGGCAAGGAAAATGATCTGAGCCAAGATACCTAGGAAACAGGAAAGAAGTCTAAGCCTACGCCGGTCGTGTCGGTCTGCAAGGACACCGCCGGGCAGAGTTCCCATAATCTGCCCCAGCCCCTGGAAAAGAGCAACCGTTCCGGCTGTCGTTGGTGAACCGGTAACCGCCAGGGTAATCAGAGGGAAAGCGAAGGTGCCTATGCTGGTGCCCAGGTCAAGGAAGAGGTCACCGCTGAACCAGAGGCGGTACTCGCGGTTGCGCCAGAGGGATGAAGTATGCGATGTCATAGCCACACCCTAACTTAAGCAAGAATTATTGCGCAATATATATTGCGCAATAATTTTTGAGGAAACACCCAATATTTCCTAGACTGACCCCATGACAACACCGGAGCAACCTCCCAAACCCACCACCGTCCGAACTCAAATGCGGACCTTGGCCCACCCCGTCCGCGTCCGCATCGTCACCACCCTAGCTAGGCTTACCTACGCCCGCGCCACCGACCTAGCCCGCGAATTAGACCTGCCCCCTAACGCCCTCAGCTACCATCTGCGGGCCCTTGCCAAAGGTGGCATTATCACCGAAGCCCCCGAGCAAGCCCGCGACAAGCGCGACAGAGTCTGGCAGCTCACCACCCGCGAGGGCTTCACTCTCGACGCCCAAACAGCAACCACCGAGGACGCAGCCCTCTCCCTGGGGCTCATCAATGCCCAGCTTGACCATGCCAAAAGCACCTGGCAGCTGGCACTCAATTCCGCCAGCACAGACCAACCCCTACTGGTGCCGGCCAAAGGTTCAGCCCTACTCGTCTCCCAGCTACACCTCACCCCTGAGCAGGCCGAAGAACTCAGACAAAAAATCTCTCACCTCATCGACAGCTACGAGACCCAAGGGAAACAAACCGCCAACACTCAGAGCTACGACTTCTTACTCTCCCTGGCCTCAACCAGCGCTCCCCCACCAGCCTGGGAACAATGAGCTGCCGAATGTGACGCCTTTTCCCGAATGTCGGGAGTAAGCCCACCCGCTCGGGAATAAGAGGCACATTCGGCCCGGGACTTTGAAGCTACTCGACCACAGGCGCAGGGGCACCTTTTTCTACTGACTCAGCACTCCTGGCCGGCAGCAGCTGCAGGCCGCGCACCACCAGGTAGATAGCCACCAGTAGCCAAAGGCCAGCCAGCGCCCAGGCCACCTGGTAAATCGTCACAAAGGCTAGCACCGCCGAGGTTGCCACCAGACCGATTGGGGCGGCCACCTGGCTAATAGCCATAAAGATTGAGAACGACCGGCCGCGAATCTGCTCGGGTACACCCTCAGTCACCAGCAGGGTCTGCAGGGGGTTCATAATACCCCCGCCCAGGCCGGCAACACCCATACCCACGATGGCTAGCCAGGAAGTTTCGAGCAAGGCCATGCCAAAGAAGGCCAGGGTATTGAAGACCATACCCACCACCCAGGCCCGGCGAGGGAAGGGCACAATCTTCCCGGCTACGATGCTGGTGACCATCATGCCCACCGCAAAGGCAGACATCGATGCCCCGTACAGCCCCGGCTGGTTAATTCCCTGAAAATGCGCGGGTAGAAGCACCATTAGATAGGGCATTACCAGGGCCATCGATAGCAAAGAATCCAGAGCCAGCAGACGAATCACCGGGTAGCCCAGGGCCTTCTTCCAGCCCGCCAGCCCCTTGAAAGGGTCTTCGGTAGGGGCTTCAGGGGAGGACGCTGGCACCTGCCCGTCCTCACCCAGCTGGGCAGCGGCGTCCTGCCCCTCAGCACGGACGTCCGCGCCCGCCTTCTGCAGGCGCAAGCAGGCGGTCAGGGCGGCGGCCACCAGGGAGCAACCGGCCGTAATCCAGAGAACCTGCTCGATGGGCAGGGCCGTCATCAGCACACCGGCTACAGCCGGGCCCACCAGGAAGCTGACCCCGCTCAAAGCCTGGTTCCAGCCAGAAATCTGGGCAACCTTCTTACGCGAGGTCGCAGCCACATCACCCACCAGGGCAGCGCGGGCACTCATACCCGGGATATCACCCACCGCACCCAAAATACCGATGATGATGAACCAGCTCAGCGTCAGCCCAAAAACCATATCAACCGCAATCACGGCCATCACCGACAGGCCCGAAATGATATCCGACATCACCGACACCGGCTTACGGCCCAGGCTATCGACCAGGTTGCCACCAAAATAGGCAAAAACCAGCGACGGCACCGCAATCGCAGCAGCCACGATACCCGCAGCAGCCGGGTTGCCGGTGCGCTCCAGCACCAGCCAAGGCCAGACGATACCGGCAATAGAATTGCCCAGCATCGACAGGGCAGCAGACGATAAATAAACCCAGACGGCAGAAACCCGCCCAGCAGAAGAAGAGGTGTGCATTCACCATACTTTAGCAGAAGCGCCCTGCCACCGAATGTGACGCCTTTTCCCGAATGTCGGGAGTAAGCCCACCCGCTCGGGAATAAGAGGCACATTCGGCACAAGAGCACCGGCACCGCCCAGCCGGTAGACTAAAAACCGGCCCACACCACCGCCCACCGACGCGCCAAAGAAAGAAACGCCATGCACCCCAAGCACCTGCAGCACTCACCCGACCAGCTCGCAGCGCTCACCGCCGAGCACCGCCACACCCTGGGGCAGCGGGCAGGCACAGCAGCCCACTCCGTCACGCGGCTCTTCGGGCACCGGGTCGCAGGCGTCCCCGGTACCCTGCTAGGGCGCACCCTCCACCCCGACACCCGCCGCCGCAGCCAGCGGCGCGGTGAATGGCACTACTGGTGGCAGGCCCACCTGCTCGACAACCTCGTCGATGCAGGCTTCCGCCAGCTCACCACACCCGACGGGCAGGGCCAGGCACAAGCGTCCCTGCGCCAGGCCCGCGCGGTACTGCGCGGCATCCAGATGCGCAACCTCGGCTCCTACCCCAACTCCTTCTACGACGACATGGCCTGGCTGACCCTGGCCTGCGAGCGCCTCAACCGGCTGGCGCTCGCCGTGGAGGGCAACGGGGATTCTGCGGCCCAGGACGCCGCCACCCGGCTGTACCGGGAGCTGGCAGCTGCCTGCACCCCTGAGGTGGGTGGGGGTGCCTTCTGGTCGAAGGACCACGATTTTAAGAACACCCCGGCGACCGCTCCCATTGCCCTGGCTCTCGCGCGGGCCCACCGGTATGACGAGGCTGCTGCCCTCTTGAACTGGCTGCACGCCAACCTCTTTGATGCTGAGCGCGGCCTTTATCTGGACGGGGTCAAGGTGGCCGGGCGCGGGAATCGTGCCAAGATTTCTTCGGTGGAGCGCGGTCTCTACACCTATAACCAGGGGCCGGTTCTCGCGGCCTATCTGGCGGTGCTTGATGCCGGCAAGTCTGAGCTGCTGACGGTTGACCCGGCTGAGCATATCGCCGAGGTTTTGGCCGGTATTGACCGGGAGTTTGGCCGAGATTTTGAGGTGTCAGAGGCAGAAACCCTGCGGGTTCTAGCGACCCAGGGCGGCGGGGACGGCGGGCTTTTTACCGGTATTTTGGTGCGCTACCTTGCCGAGGTTGCCGCACACACTGCCCTGCCGCAGGTCGTGCGGGAGCAGGCGCGGGATTTCGTCCTTGCAACCGCCGAGCTCTTCTGGGACGGACGCCGCGAGTTCGACCCTGACCTGCCCATGAACGAGCTCGGCATCGACCCGACCGAGATCCGCGGTGAGGCTGTCGCGCTCTTTTCGCCCGATGTCACCCGGCATATTTCTGAAGTGCTCAAACCTGCCCAGCCGGTTGATCTTTCGACCCAGCTCCAGGCCTGGATGGTGTTAGAAGCGGCGGCGCGGGTTTTCTAGGGTGGGGGCGGCCGCCTTATTCGCGCAGTAGACGGCCCAAAGTCCCAGCGCGCCTAGAAGCATCAGCAATAGGCCCACGGTATAGCTTGAGGCAATCTCAGACACCGGGAAACTGAACCCTGACGGATACCAGAACATGCCGGTGACGAGGGGCTCTGCTACAGCCCCCGCGGGAACCAGATAGCGCAGGAGCTTCCCTGCACGGTCGTCCTGCGCGGACCTAGCGCCCAACCAGCCCAGGGGCCCCGATATGATAACGGCTGCAATAAACCAGTGGTAGTTCTCAATCCAGATGCTGGCTTCCATGATGCCCAGCAGGTTCCCCAGGGCGTAGTGCCCGGCTAGGGCACCTAAGGACGCTGCCACCGCGGCTGCTACAGGCACCCAGAGCGGGGCGGGGCGAGTTCTGCTGCCAGACCACAGCCAGCCCGCGTAGAACCCCAGGGCCGCCCATAGGGTGCCCGAGTTGAGGAACTTGCTCACCACTTTACGCACATAGGTGATGGCCTCAGACTGGCCCGAGAGCTGGGCTTCTGTGGTGATATTGCTCAGTAGCGAAGCGACCGCTATGCAGACAACAAGAGCTGTGCAGGTGAGAAGGGGGCGGGCTTTGAGACGCGCAGGAACCATACCCCTAATCTACTGGATTCTGCCGGCCTGCGGAGGCCTTTCGGCCAGGTGCTCGGCCAGGGCGTCAAGCTCAGCTTTGAGGGCCAGGACGTCCAGGCCCTCGACCGCGCAGGCGGCGTAGATGGCCCCGGGGACGGACGCCGCGCGTCCTCTCAGCTCCTGCCCGGCGGGGGTGAGGCTGACGAGGGTGCGACGCTCGTCGCGGGCGTCGCGGGTCTTGGTCAGCAGGCCGTGGTCAATCAGGCGCTTGATGAGAGGGGTCAGGGTGCCGCTGTCGAGGTCGAGGCGGGCAGCGAGTTCTTTCATGCCCAGCCCATCGGGGTTCTCCCACATGACCAGCATGACCAGGTACTGGGGGTAGGTCAGACCTAGCTCCCCCAGGTGCTGCTGGTAGGCGCGGGTGACGGCCCGGCTGGAGCGGTAGAGGGAGAAGCAGAGCTGGTTGTCGAGGGCGAGGCTGCTGTCTTGGTTCATTCCACCCAGTATAGGTTGTGGGCAAATTATCAGCCAACAATTTACTTGCACACAATTAGATTGTGTACAATCTAATTAAAACCTCATGAAAGGAAACCCCATGGAACCCCTCTACACCACCGAAGCTCTAGCAACCGGCGAAGGCCGCAACGGCCACGTCCGCACCGTTGATGGCGCTTTTGACGCCGATCTCGCCATTCCCGTTGAGATGGGCGGCTCCGGCAAGGGCCTGAACCCCGAGCAGCTCTTTGCCTCCGGCTACGCAGCCTGCTTCCACTCCGCCCTGCAGATGGTTGCCCGCATGCAGAAGAAGAACGTTGAAGGCTCCTCCGTTGGCGCTAAGGTCTCCATCGGCAAGCAGGGCGAGGGCTTTGGCCTGGCTGTTGAGCTTGAGGTTGTCATCCCCGAGCTACCCCAGGACGAGGCCCAGGCACTGGCCGACGCAGCCCACCAGGTCTGCCCCTACTCCAACGCCACCCGCGGCAACATCCCCGTGACCGTCACCGTCTCCGACGACTAAGCTCGCACCCCACACTCGCACCGAATGTCGCCGAAAGCTTCATAGGTATGTGCTTCCTGCATACCTATGAAGCTTTCGTTTACCCTCAAGGAGCGGGGCCACAGCGTCCTTCCGCACTCACCCGGTAGACTTGTTCCCGTGCTCAATACCGAATTTTCTGATCCCACTTTTTCTTTTGAACTGGGCAACCGCCTGACCGATACTGCCCAGCCCACCGGCAAGCAGGTGGACGCCAACGGCGGCGCCTTCCAGGGGCGTACCGGCGTCATTCACACCCCGCACGGCGATATCGCCACCCCCGCCTTCACCCCGGTGGGTACCAAGGCAACCGTCAAGGCCGTGCTGCCCGAGGCTATGAAAGATTTGGGCGCCCAGGCCCTGCTGGCCAACGCCTACCACCTCTACCTGCAGCCGGGGCCGGACGTCCTCGACGCCGCAGGCGGCCTGGGTAAGTTCATGAACTGGGACGGCCCCACCTTCACCGACTCCGGGGGCTTCCAGGTGATGAGCCTGGGTTCCGGCTTCAAGAAGGTCATCGACATGGGCACCGTGGCCGGGGCTACCGGCGCGGACGGCCGCCCCATCGGCGACGACGACGTGGCGGCTGGCAAGGAACGCATGGCCCATGTGGACGACGACGGGGTCAACTTTAAGTCCCACATCAACGGCGATATTCACCGTTTCACCCCCGAGGTATCTATGCAGGTGCAGCACCAGATTGGTGCTGACATCATGTTTGCCTTCGATGAGCTGACCACTCTTTATAACTCCCGTGCCTACCAGGAAGAGGCGCTGGAGCGCACCCGGCTGTGGGCCCTGCGCTGTATTGCTGAGCACCAGCGTCTGACCGCTGAGCGGGTGGGCAAGCCCTATCAGGCCCTTTTTGGTGTGATTCAGGGGGCCCAGTATGAGGACCTGCGCCGCAAAGCCTGCCGCGACCTCGGCTCCATGCCCTTTGACGGCTTTGGCCTGGGCGGGGCGCTCGAAAAGGAAAACCTGGGCACTATCGTGCGCTGGTGCAACGAGGAACTACCCGAGAACAAGCCCCGCCACCTGCTGGGCATTTCGGAGCCCGATGACATCTTCACCGGCATTGAAAACGGCGTCGACACCTTCGACTGTGTCTCCCCCACCCGCGTGGCCCGCAACGCGGCCGTTTACACCCCCGATGGCCGCTTCAACCTGACCAACGCCCGCTACCGCACCGACTTCTCCCCCATCTTCGAGGGCTGCGACTGCTACACCTGCACCCACTACACCCGCGCCTACCTGCACCACCTCTTCAAGGCCGACGAGCGCCTCTCAGCGACCCTGGCCTCGATTCACAACGAGCGCTTTATTGTGAAGATGGTGGACGACGCCCGCGCGGCGATCGACTCCGGGGAATATTTCGACTACCGCGACGAGTTCTTGGGTAAGTACTACGCCAAGAAGGTTGCCCAGCAAAAGGCCCAGGAAGAAGCCGCCGCGCGTAAGGCCGCCAAGGACGCCGAGCGGGCAGCTGCCGCCCAGGCCCGCTGGGAGGCCAACATGAAGGCAAAGGCTGAGGCCGAGGCCCGCCGGGCAGCCGAGAAGGCGGCCCAGGGTCAGGACGCCGGGGCGGACGCGTCCGCGCAGCCTAAAACCGACCAGGCCGACACCACCAAGCCCACCAGCGATGAGAAGTAGAGCATGAACGACTTTAAGATTGACGACCTCAAGCCCGAGGAAACCATCACCTACCGCCACGAGTTCGCGGCGACCCCTCAGCAGGTCTTTGAGGCCTTTACCAACCCCACTCTCTTTATCAAGTGGTTTGGCCCTGCCGATTGGAAGATTATTCCCAACACCCTGACCCTGGAACCGGTGATTGGTGGACGCAAGCAGTTCGTCATGCGCCACAAGGATCAGGCTAAGTTCCAGGCCCCCATGTACATGCGCTTTGTGACTCTAGCCGAGCCCCACACCATCGAATACCGGGAGGCCCTGCCCACCCCGTCCGGCCAGCCCTCAGACACCCTGATTGGCCTGCGCCTTGAGTTCGAGGCGGGCACCGCGGTGACCGAGGACGGCGTCGGCGAGGGCACCATCCTTAAGCTCACCCAGGGCCCCCTACCCGCCGGTGTGCACGAGCAGACTCTAGCTTCCTGGCAGGGCTCCTTCGGCAAGCTGGCCAAACTGCTCGCACGCTAAGCGCCCTCGCTCTCGTCCTCTACACCCCCGCAAAAGTGCACATGCCTGTCACTTTTCACAGGGCATATGCACTTTTTAAGCGGTATCTACCCAACAAGGAGAATCCATGAACTTTGATTTTGGCACCATTGCCCCTGAAGAGGTCCTGACCTTTACCCACGACTTTGAGGCCACCCCCGAGGCCCTCTACGAGGCTTTCACTTCAGCAGAACTGATGCCCCAGTGGTTCGGTCCCGAGGGCTTCACCGTGCCCCTCGATACCGTCGACATTGACGTGCGTGAGGGTGGTACCCAGAAGTTCGTCATGGTCAGCGAGGAGAACCCCGAATTCACTTCCCCCGTCAACGGCACCTTCCACAAGCTGGTGCCCGGTGAGCTGATTGAAGGCTACGAGGCTATTGGTGAGGAACTGGCTGAAGCCCATGGCATGGAGGCTGGTTCTTATTTCCTCAACCGCACCGCTTTCGAGAAGATTGACGAGTCTACCACCCGCGTCACCATCACCCAGGGTCCGCTCGACCCGGCTATGCACGAAATGTCGGTAGCTGGCTGGAAGTCCTCTTTCAACAAGCTCAACCGCGTCCTCGCAGCCTAAAGACTCAAGCGCCATATAAAAAGTGCACGTGCCCTGCCAAAAGTGGAGGGCACGTGCACTTTTTAAAGGGCATCTACAATCTAGGCTGCCAGCTGCTCCCGCTGTTCGGCGCTCAGGCGCACCAGGGAGCCGGTCTCAACGTTAAAGAAGGCCAGGGTGGTGCTGGCTGAAACGCAGTGGACGCCGGTCACCGGGTCATACAGCTCGTAGGCAACCACCAGCGAGGCGGCCGTAACCTTACTGACCTGCATCTGCACCCGCACCGGCACCCCGCGGTAGGCCAGGGGGCTGCGGTACTTGACGTGGTTTTCAGCAACCAGGGCCTGGGTGCCGGCAGGCAAACTCTCAAAGAGGGGCAGGTGAGCGGACGCCCGCCCCACTTCCCCGGCAGAGCCCTCCCCTACCAGCGGGGCAGGTTCACCGGACGAGGGCGGCGGCCCAAAGAGGGCCACGCGGGCTTCTTCGAGCACCTGCATCATGGTCACGTTGTTGACGTGGCCGTAGGCGTCCATGTCGCCCCAGCGCAGGGGAACCTCGACCTCATAGACTGCACCCATACCTAGCCCCTGTCACCGCTGTGGGCTGCCACGGCGGCGTCCGCCTCGGCGAAGGCGTCCTCGTGCCCGGTGTGTACGCGCTTGACCACGCCGAAGTAGATCATGGTCAGAATCAGGAAGTAGGCGATGCCCATGGTGGCCGGGGCAGCGTTGCCGGTGCGGGCGAAGAGAGCCGCCCAGATAGCCAGCAGCAGGAAGATACCCAGGCCAGCGGTAACCCGCCCGCCCCACATGCGGAAGGCCGAAGAATTACCCTCAACCCCCTTGAAGGCGATGTAGGCCAGCAGAATCAGAACCCATACGGTGAGGGCGCAGACCATGGTCAGGGTCATCATCAGACCAAAGGCCTGGCCGGGCAGGAATAGGGCCAGCAGAATCGCCAGCACCACGCCCGAGGTTGAAGCCCACATGGCCAGCACGGGAATACCGCCACCGCTGACGCGGGCAAGGGGCGCAGGTGCCATCTTCTCGCTCGCCAGAGAGTGCAGCAGGCGGGTACCCGCGTAGAGGTTGGCGTTGGCGGCGGACAGGGCGGCAACCAGAATAATGAAGTTGGTGATAGAGGCGATGGCCGGAACACCGACTTCCGAGAAGACCAGCACAAAGGGTGAGGCTTCAACGGAGCCGTCCAGCTGGGCGGCTGACTGCCAGGGAATAATCGATACCACGATGAAGAGGGCGACCACATAAATGGTAGCCAGGCGCCACATATTCGCCTTGGTCGAGGCGCGTACTGAGCGCACCGGGTCCTTCGCTTCGGCCGCGGAAATGGAGAGCATCTCGATACCGCCGAAGGAGAACATGACCACCGCGAGCGAGAGCCAGACCCCGTGGAAGCCGGTGGGCATGAAGCCGCCGTCGTTGGTCAGGTTGCCAGTGCCGGTGGCCTCGTGGCCGGGGAAGCCCACAAAGACCAGGGCCAGGCCCACCACCACGAAAAGCAGCAGGGCGATGACCTTGATGGAGGACAGGAAGAACTCCATGGTGCCAAAGTACTTCACCGAGCGAATATTCAGCAGAATAATCACGGCACCGAACAATGCGATACCGGTCCACAGGGGCAGGTTAGGCCACCAGTACTGCAGGTAGGTGCCCACGGCGACCAGCTCGATACCGGTGATGATAGCGGTAACGGTCCAGTAGGCCCAGCGAGTTAGGTAGCCCGCGTAGGGCCCCAGGTAGCGCCCGGCGATGGAGCCAAAACCACCGCGCACGGGGTAGCGCACGGCCATTTCGCCCGTGGAGGCGGCGATGATGGCAGCTACCAGCGAACCGATAGCGTAGGAAAGAATGACGGCCGGGCCCGCCAGCGCAATCGCGCCAGATGAGCCCAAAAAGAGGCCGGTACCCAGGGCCGAGCCCAGCACAATCATGGTCATCTGCCCGTGCGTGAGTGAGCGTTTGAGGGTGGTCGCCTGAGCCCGCCCCTGCGAAGGTGTGTGTGCCACGGTAAGCCTTACTGTGAGAATACGTGGTGTGCGGTAGCGGTGTTAATGCGCGGACGCCGGTGCGCGGCTCCCCTGCCGTGAGGCTGGGGGCGGGCTACCGGCGTCCTTGTGTAGACCTGCTACTGATTTTAGCGCTGTTTGGTGCCGTCGACGACGGGCACCTGGGTGGTGACGGCGCGGACCTCGTCGAAGGCGTCATCTGAGGTGCTGATGTTCTTGTTGACACCGGCGAAGTAGATGATGGTAATCAGACCGAAGAAGCCCAGCCCCACGAAGATGGAGGGGAGCATGGAGCCACCGGCGAAGAACATGGCGATGAAGGTGGCGATGACGCCAATCAGACCAACCGCTGCGGTGGCTGAGCCGCCGAAGACGCGGAAGGGGGAGGCGTCGCCTTCGACCTTCTTGTAGGCCATGTAGGACAGCAGAATCATGGACCAGACCACCAGCACGCTGACGGTGACCAGGGCCATCATGTAGCCGAAGATTCCGCCCACGCCCGAGATAGCCATGATCATGGCGACCACGGCACCCAGGGATGAGACGGTCAGTGCCAGGTTGGGAATACCTGATGAGCTGGTGCGGGCGAGAACCTTGGGGGCCATACCCTCGTGCCCCAGGGCGTGCAGCAGGCGGGTTGCCGCGTAGAGGGCGGCGTTGGCGCCGGACAGGGCTGCGGTCATGAGGATGAAGTTGGTGATACCGCCGATATAGGGAATACCCAGTTCGGTGAAGACCATAACGAAGGGGGAACCTTCGATGTCCTTGCCCAGGGCCGCGGCGCTGGTCCAGGGGATGATGGCGACCACGATGAAGAGGGAGAGCACGTAGAAGGTAGCCAGGCGCCACATCATAGCCTTCGCTGAGGAGCGCACGGAGCGCACCGGGTCCTTAGCTTCTGCTGCGGAGATGGAGATGAGCTCGATACCGCCGAAGGAGAACATGACCACGGCCAGGGCAATCCAGATAGAGGAGAGACCATTGGGCATGAAGCCGCCGTGGGCGGTGAGGTTGGAGACGCCGGTGGCGTCCTGGCCGGGCAGGCCGAAGAAGACCAGGGCCAGGCCGAAGATGATGAAGAGGACGACCGCGCTCACCTTGATCGAGGACAGGAAGAATTCCACCACACCGAATGATTTGACGCTGGTCAGGTTGAGCACGAAAATCGCACCGCCCGCGATGAGCACCCAGACCCAGAGGGGGACATTGGGGTACCAGTAGGCCATGTAGGCGCCAACGGCTACGACCTCGGCACCGGCCAGGGTTACGGTGGTCATCCAGTAGGCCCAGCGGGTGAGGTAGCCCGCGTAGGGGCTGAGGAACTTACCGGCGATGGTGCCGAAGCCGCCACGCACGGGGTAGCGCACGGCCATTTCACCGGCGCAGGCACCGATAATAGCGGCAATCAGTGAGCCGATGGCGTAGGAGACGATGACGGCCGGGCCTGCGATGGAGATAGCTGCGCCGGAGCCCAGGAAGAGGCCGGTACCCACGGCGAGGCCGAGGGCAATCATGGTGAGCTGGCCGTGGGAGAGGGCGCGGCTGAGGTTGCCGCCCTCCTGCTGGCCGGTGGTGGTTGATGCCACGGGTGCCCTCCCTTTCAAGAGAGTGTGGTGTATGCAATGAACCGAAAGTTTACACAGGTTTTCTGAGGGAAAACCGGTCTTCAGTGCTCACCATTATGCAGTGAGAGACACATCACCCTCTTAGCGGCAGGTGCAGGGCATTTGGCAGGAGGTGCGCGACAGGCGGACGCCAGTGGCGGCGAGCGTCCGCCCCCACCTGAATGCCCACGAGACTCTCGCAGTGCTTAGGCCGCGAGTGGACGCCGCGCGAGTCTGGTGGGCGCTTACCCTATCGGGCAGGGCTGTAGGTGGGTTCCTTGCGCTTGAACCAGCCGATGACAGGGTAGGTGATGGGCAGCAGGAGCAGCTCTACGGCGCACTTGTACACGTAACCCACGATGACGTAGTTGAGGAAGTCGCCGAAACTTGTAATTCCAATAATGGGGGCAGCGATGGAGCAGAAGATGACGGTGTCAGCCAGTTCACCCACCAGGGTTGAGCCCATGAGTCGGCCCCAGAGGTGGCGGCCGCCGGTTACTGCCTTGAGCCTCACCAGCACCCAGGAGTTCAGTAGCTGGCCCGCCAGGAAGCCCAGCAGGGAGCCTGCCAGAATCTGGGGTACGGGTCCAAGGACAGTTTCAAGGGCGGCCTGCCCCTCGTAGAAATCGGCTGCGGGCAGGGCAATGAGTACCCAGAAGCTAGCGGCGGCAGCAGCAGCGGCAACGAAGCTGGTAATAATGGCGCGGCGGGCCAGTTTAAAGCCGTAAATTTCGCTGATTACATCGCCCAGCACGTAGGCCAGGGGGAAGAGGAAGAAACCGCCGTCGGTGATGATTGGCCCGAAGGTGACGCCCTTAGTAGCCCCGATGTTAGAGAGAATAAAGACCACGCAGGTGGCTGCCAGAAGCAGGTCGTAGTAGGTGCGGGTGGGGCGGGCAAAGCCGGTATCAGCGCCCTGCTTGTGGGCGGACGCCGGTGAGCTGGTGGGAGGTGTAGACACAGTTATCCCCTGGGTTGAGTATCGGTTTGAAGAGTGCCCACCTGCCACCTGGGCGCCCACTAGCTTACCGATTTTTAGGCGGCCCCGCACGACGTGCCGGGTGTGGGGTGGGGCGCAGCGGCGTCCGCACCGGTGGACCAGCGGCAGGTTTTGCTGACAGTTTGCTGGGTTCTGTCGTGAAAAATAGGTTTTAGTGACAGATAGCGGTAAGGTGTCATTATGCCTCGAATTACCGCCGCCACCAACGCCGCCCAACGCGAGAACACCAAACGCGCCATCCTCGATTCTTTCGGTCGCCTGCTCTACGAGCGAGGCCTACCCGGCCTCACCATGACCCACGTGGCCAAAACCGCCGGTATCGGCCGCACCGCGGTGTACAACTACTTTGCCGACATGGGCGAACTTCTCATTGCCTACGCCCTCGACGAGACCGAACGTTTCCTCACCGAGCTGCGCGAGGCCCTGGCCGGGGTAGAGAACCCCATCGACCAGCTGGCTGTCTACGTGCGCCTGCAGATTGAGGACCTTTCCCGCCGCCATATGCCCCCCGGCCCTGCCATGCGGTCGGTTCTTTCACCCGAGGCTTTCGCCAAGCTGGGCGATCACGTGCGCGAGCTGCAGATGGTTCTGGCAGGCATTCTTTCCGCGGCGATTGAGCGCGGCTACCTGCCCGAGAATGATATTCGTGAGCTGGCTCAGCTGGTTCACGGCTCCTTATCATCCAGCGCCGATCGCACCGATGAGGCCAGCGATAGGGCAGCCCGCGAGCGCCATATTGAAAACACGATTCGCTTTATTCAGCTGGGTCTGGGTGCGCGCTTCGACGAGAGCGGGCGCCCCGTACGCCTGGACGGCACCCCCGAGGTGCACCTGGTAGCTGCTTCCTAGCTGTAGCTGGCACCCCTAGCCCTGGGCCAGCAGCGAGGGGGCCAGGGCATCTAGGTCGAGCACGCGGGCGTACATGACGGCGCGGCGCTGTAGGGCGGTACGCAGGGCGCGGTGGACGCCGTCTTCAAGGTAGAGTTCGCCCCGGTAGCGGACGACATGAGGGAAGAGGTCGCCGTAGAAGGTGGAGTCTTCGGCCAGGAGGGTTTCGAGGTTGAGGTTTTTCTGGGTGGTGATGAGGCGGTCTAGCCGGACTTGGGAGGGGGCGATGGAGCCCCAGGTGCGCTGGGTAAGCCCGTGGTCTGGGTAGGGGCGGGTATCGCCGACTCCTTTGAAAATCATGCGCTCTATTGTACGCCGAGAAGCGGCTATCGCCCGACAGAGTCTCAGCGAGAAGCCCCGCGCCAGCAGCCTAAAGTGCTGTCGGTCATATTCGTGACACTCTATTACTTAGAGTCATATTGACCTTATTTGCTTTGGTGGTGCTTCGGGTGTTTAATCGTGGCTATGCGCGGGCCACCGGCCCGCCCCAGCCCAAGGACACCATGCTTTACAAAAAACAGCTCACCGGCTCCCACGTGGGGCTCGTGGTGGGCAGCTTCGCTCCCCTGCACCGCGGCCATATCGACCAGATTCTGCGTGCCAAGAAAGAGAACCCCGGTGGCACCCTGGTAATTGTCGCAGGTTCCCAGCAGGACGCCGGTGAGCAGGCAGGCATGAAGCACACCAAGCGCTACCGCTATGTGTCTGAGCACTTTAAGAACGATCCCCTCGTCATTGTCGACTCCCTCGATGAAACCGACCTCAGCACACCCGAGGCCTGGGCTGACGCCCTGGACGGTTTCTGGGCTACCCACGTTGCGGCGGGCGCTGAGCGCCGCCTCTACCTACTCGATGATGAGCACATCTCCCGTTTCCAGGCAGGGCATCAGGATGCCGACGGGCAGCAGGCCGCGCGCCTGGCACCCTGCCAGCTACCGGCGTCCGAACCGGAAATCCGGGCCAACCCGCTGACCCACTGGGACCTCATCGCCCCGCCCTTCCGCCGTTTCTTTACCCGCAACGTCCTGGTCATGGGGGCTGCCTCAGGCGGAAAAACCACCCTGGTAGAGGACCTCGGCAAACTCTACAATGCCCCCTACTCCTACGAGTACGCGCGGGTCTACCAGGTCGAGGCCAATATCCGCGATGAGGACTATGACCTGCTGGACTACCAGAACGTGCTCACCGGCCAGTTCAACCTCAACAGGGAGACCATCGACAACCCCGGCAACCGGGGTCTTACCCTTATGGACACCGACGCCATGGTCACCAAGGCCTACGCTGCCATGAGCGCCGCTGACCCCGCCAGCGAACTGAGCGAGAGCGACTACGCCAAGCTGCTGCCCCTGGCTGATTCCCTGATTGCCAAGGCTCGCTGGGATTTAATTCTCTTTATCCCGCCGGTGGGGGCCTCCGGCTACACCCTCGACGGTTTCCGGTCCCAGACCAACAACTCCGATGACTATCTCGGCGAGATTTCCCGCATCATGCTGGCCGAGGTTGAAGCAGCCGGTCTGCTCGACCGCCTGGTCCTGCTGGACGGCGCGGGCTACGCTGAGCGCTACGAGCAGGCCAAGGCCGCTATCGAACGTCTACTCCCCTAACTTCCTACCCCCTGTCACCGAAAGAATTATCATGAGCGCACCCCTCACTGGCCAGGTACCGGCCAACCCCCTGGCCCGCCTTGCCAAGGCCACCTACACCGACCTCTTCACCGGCTACACCCCCTTTGAGAAGGTATTCTTCCCGACC
Organism: Rothia nasimurium; assembly: GCF_928392795.1. Lineage (GTDB taxonomy): Bacteria > Actinomycetota > Actinomycetes > Actinomycetales > Micrococcaceae > Rothia > Rothia nasimurium_F. Next base: position 219,736 of record NZ_CAKMTJ010000002.1, on the reverse strand, counting down.
CTGATTCTGCTGCAGGTAGTGGTCAGCACCGTGGCCTTTGAGGGCTGGCTGAGCTTCATCACGGCCTTTGCGGGCATGGTCTGCGTGATTCTGGTGGGCAAGGGGCGCCTATCGAACTACTTCTTCGGCATCGTGCAGAACGTGCCCTACCTGATTCTGGCCTACCAGGCCTACTTCATCGGCGAAATCTCCATCGCCGCTTTCTACGTACTCACCCAGTTCTGGGGCCTCTACATGTGGCGCAAGAACATGCGAGCAGCCAAGACCCGGCCAGAGTTGGGCGGGGCCTCCTTTGACGGGGCAGGCCAGCTGGCCGGTAGCCGCGCCGTGACCAGCAGCACCGGAACTAGGGGCGCGGACGCCCGTGAGCAGGGCCGTGCGTCCGCCCTGGCACGTGCCGCCGAGGGCACCCCGCTAGATGTGCAGACCCGCCGCCTGACCCTGCCCGCTATCGCGGGCGTACTGGCACTACTGGCCGCAGCATCGTGGGGCTACGGGGTGCTACTAAACGGCTGGGGCTCCAACCAGCCCTACGTTGACGCCTTCACCACCGTCATCGCCCTGATTTCGCAGGTGCTGATGGTCTACCGCTTCCGCGAGCAGTGGGTCGGCTGGCTGGTACTGAACGCCGTGCAGATCTACCTGTGGTCAACCGTGGAGGGCGGCGGCAACATGGCCATCATGGCCATGTACCTGGGCTTTATCGCCAACTCTATCTATGGCTGGTACAACTGGACCAAGCTGTCCCGTAAGGGCTAAACCTAAAACTTGCTTTCGCCTAGTGGGGCTTATTCAAAAGCGGTTCCGCAGGCTCACGCTCGCTGTCGACCCTCTCGCGCGACTCGCTGCGCTCGTTACGCGATTCACGCCAGCCCCGCGCCAACAGCTTCGCTGTGAGCCTGCTCCACCTCTTTTTTGAACAAGCCCAGAATCTCTCACGAGAGAATCTCGCCAAGTTATTTATCTCAATAAAAACTATCTTTTTACCTTAGAATTCTGAATTGCTCTAAGTTGGCGTTCTACAGTCGGCTTGAGCCACGGATAGGAGTTTCCGATTGCGGACAGAGCCTTTTCTTCAACCACATCCAAGGATTTCTTTCTACCAATTTTTTTCTGGATAGAAGAAAAAGGCTCAGAGTATACAGCAATGTCTTCCCGCAAGAATTTGACCAAGCAGCCACTAATCTTTCTCAAGCTATCAGTTTCCAAATCTAGATCTTCGCGATCTACTCGGACCCCTATCGCATATAGATAGTTCAAATGGTCGTTATACCGTTGTACAAGGTCTGAATAAAAATTTTCTTCCTCAAGATAAGGAAGGGAAACATCAACTGCTGATGCTAGTTTCAATATCTCGTCCTCAAGCTGCTTTTCAGCCTTTAACTTCTGAGACTTTTTCTCCTCTTTAGAAAGTTTTGTAGGTCTCTGATATTCCGAGACAGGCCCCTGATACTGTAAGGCCCAAGCTTGAAACTCTTCCTTTGATTCAATCTCTAGGACCCTACTCATTCTGTAAAGGTATGAGTAGTTACCGGTAGTCTTTGATTTCTTTTTTCGGTCCGGCTCAGGGAGAAACCGCTTAATAGTTGTTTCAGTCCATCCGTATCGTTTTAGGAGATTTCGACGGTAGATAAAATCGCTACCTCGCGTCATTGTCCACCCCTTTGTGTCAGCTTCTGATAATTATCAAATAGAATCTCTAATCGTTGCCCTTCCGTTGTGAGCTTGCGCGGCGCGCCAAAGGCTTTATCCACTATGCGATCGAGTGCATCATGAGCCTTGCGCAATTCTGGTCTCATCGTCAATGGTGCATACTGCTCTGCTAACGTCAGGTTAGGTTCTTGCATTCGCGCTTCAAGAATCTTTTTCCCAGCTTCTGAAATTCTCTGACGTGTGGCATCGTCCAATGCAGGAACTGGGAAGTTATTCCATACAAGGGTAGAGCTGAAACGCAAGTCAGACTTCAGACGTCCACCTACTGCCTTCTGCCAGGTAATAAACATCGAGGATGATGCCAAAGCAAAAGCGAAACCAGTTGGGTCTTCAACTGTAAACACAAGGTCGCTGGCGATTATCTCGTGAGAAAGTAAATCTGCCGTGAAGTAAGGTCTATTTTCACTTACAACTTTCGGAAGACACACGTAATCTCTAGCTGGTTGCCGACGCTCACCAAACAGAGCGGGATATTCTGCCAGCTTCTGAGTTGCCGGACGGGAACTATTTTCCCGATAGGTTTTCACACCTGCAACACGTTCTTTAAGAACAGAAGATTTGCTCAAATCGCTGGACGTTACCCCTTCAAGCCAGAGACACCAACGATCTAGGCTATGCAGAAGTTCCTTCGAGCCACGAAAGGGCCGCAGATATTTCATCGCAATCGGGTCTTGAGAAACCTGGTCATACTGATCAGTTTCAACAATCAGATTTCCGCCGTCGTTCGCCATGCTACCGAAAGTCGCGGGTGGAAGCTCTTGAGAAAGCGGAGTCTTTCGGGAATCGATAAGCACATTTGCGCTGTCCACCAAATAGGGGTTGATTCTAGAAACACCTATTTCTTGCGCAGGTGCGTTTGGAGTTGGGTAATCCCATAACAATGGCTTCTTTGCATTGTCTCGGGTAAAACCGACGATGACACAATGAACAGCCGCCATGCCTGGAGCTTCAGAGTCCCAGGCAAACGTACGGTGCGCAAACCCAATTCTCCAACCACGTTTGAAAATTGTTCCAAAAAGTAGTGGAACGCTCTGCCCCTGGACTATTGAGTTAGTAGTAACAAAAGCAAACGAGCCATCTCTATCCGCCAGCAGGTCAAGAGCCTTGATATGCCAACCGGTCACATAATCAAGATTGCTGACGCCCTTAACATTCTTCCAAGCATTCTTGAGCTCTTCTTTCTGCTCCTTACTCATGAGACGTGCCCCGATAAAAGGCGGGTTACCGAAGATAAACGTCTGCCCCTTGGGCTCCGGAATTGCTTCTGCCCAGTCCAGAGTTAGGGCGTTGCCGTGAACAATATGAGCTGCAATCTTGATGGGCAGTCGCTTCGGCGCTTCACCGATAGCTTGAGCCAGGCGACGGTTAGCCTGATGATCCACCAAGAACATTGCGGTCTCAGCGATTTTGGAAGCCCACCACGAAATCTCGAAACCGTAAAACTGGCTGATGGAAAGTTTTTGGTCCAAAGAAATGTCCAACGAACCAGTGAACTCTCCACCCCGGCGACGGCGTTCAAGGATTACATCTGTTTCAATTTCACGTAGCTTCGCGTATGCGAGGTTAAGAAAGTTTCCGCCGCCACAAGCTGGGTCACAAAAGACATGCGAAGCCAAATCCTCGAGGAACTTATCAAAGTCCGCTGGGCGAGTGGACTTGTTCTTAATGAGCCTGTCAGCTTCATTCCTGAAAGCTTCCAGGAATAGGGGATTTAGGGTTTTCAGAATATTCTTTTCTGAAGTGTAATGCTCACCGGCAGCTCGTCGTGCTTCTTTCGACTTAACCAGCTGAAACATTGCACCGAAGACGGCCACAGAGATGCGAGTCCAACGGAAACGGCACGCTTCTAAGAGCGCATCGCGCGTTTCCACAGTGAAGAATTCAGCACGGAGAGTGTCGGAGAAAATACCGCCGTTCACGTAAGGGAACTGAGCTAATAGGTCAGAGATACGGGGCGAACGCTTATGTTCTGGTGTATTCAGAACGTCAAAGAGCTGATTCAGTTGAGCACCTAAAGATGCCGGAGTGGTTTCTTGCTCAACCCAACGCTGGAAAAGGTCTTCAGACCATAGGCCAGCATCATCGCCATAGAGCAGAAAAAGTAGGCGCGTCATCAAGATAGAGGTCTGCTGAGTTTTCTCGTCTTCTTCCTCTGCGTTCTCCGGTGCTTCTTCAGCTACCGGCGCATCAGCTTCGTCGCCCAGGATAGAAGTGTAGAGATTCGCCATGAGTTTGGCGGCTTGGATAGAAGCTTCTTGCTGTTCCTGGTAGGAGATGTTCTCTTCCCCGATGATGAAGCGGAACTGGTCATAGTGGTCAGCAATCTGGTCAATACTAAATTCAATTGTCGGCTCACTATTATCGAGTCTTTTCAAGCTAAAGCTCTCAAAGTTCGTAACGATGCTGTATTTAGGGTACTCATGCTGAGGGATAGAGCTGAGGTAGTCTTCTACCTGTTCCTGAGCCTTCTCAAGGTTCTTGCCCAAAGACTTAGCTTCGCCGATGACCATGCCAGACATAAAGAAGTCAATGTAGCCGCCTTGGCCAGTAGATGCTCTGTCTGCGCGTTGCTCAAAGAGCGCGATACGCTCAGGAATGATGCCAAAGCACCTCAAGAAGTCAGACCAAAGCTGCTGAGCATGTTGCTTCTCAACGTTCGTATGACTCTGACTCTTCCATTCTTGAATTTGGCTCGACCAGTAGGTTGAGAAGTTTTGGAGCTTTGAAATCGTAGTAGTGCGATCGTTGTAGGCGTTGGCAGACATTCTGGTTCTTCCTGATATATATGCGTTTAAGTAACATTGTATGCATCTCAAAAGCGATAGGACCAACGTTAAGAGGGAAGTATCTTGAGTTCCATTACCGCTAGATTTTATCTAGCTCATGCTCTCTTCGATATAAGAAGCATAATACTTATGAAATCCCCATAAAGCACAGCTTACCGACATAATACCTTTCAAAGCATTAATTTGGGTAAAATGTTTGATATTCCCAGAATGCACGGTAGCATGTCGATTAAAAACTGAAGGAACAGAAGACTCACCAAAATCATAAAATTTATGAGTACTCATAAATAATGCAAGAATTAAAGCAGTCGTAAGAGACCTGTCTTCGAAGCGTTCCTGGACCTTCTGCGGATAAGGGTCTTTAGCAGAATTCCACCTATCCTCACTTACAGAAATATATCTTTTTGCAGCTTTTAGGCCTCTAAACATTTCTGAATCATTTTTAACTAATAATTCAGCATGACGATGAAATAATGGGTCTAACGCTATAGCTGCGACAGCTTGAGATGGTATATATTCACCTTTTTGATACATCTCGATTGCTTTAGAAAGGAATTTTCCGTCTTCCCCACCTGAGAGATGAGCCAGTTGGGAGCAAAACTCAAGGATTTGGACATCAGATTGAATAATTATTCTCTCTCTTTCATGTTGCGAAGAAGCCTTAACAATCTGAGAGCTAATTTTGGGAGGACATGCTCCTATGAGGGGGATTCCTTCAGTAGCAATCAGAGTTATAATATCGTCAAATTCTATATCAGAAATAGCCTCTTCCCAGCCCCTAAGTTGAGTTCTTAGAGATTTAGAAACATCTATAGCAGACGATCTGATATTTTGCATTAAGGATTTATAAACATCAGCATCAAATCCCACATTTTGCATAGACCGCGCAACAATATCACTCACAGGCGCCAATGAATCAGAAATTTGCTGAGCATATTTCTGACTCAGACCTCCATACTGATTGGCAATTTTACCGATTTCAGCAATCTGGGGTTGGAGATTTTTAATTAGATTTGAATAAACAATAGCAGCAGATCGCCTATAATTATTAACTACCTCTACCGAATCAAACAGTGCATCCGATGCCAGACTAACTAAATCTTTAGATTTCTCTACAAAATTTTCATACTCTTGCTTGCCATAATCTGTAACTTGATACTCTGCCCCAGAGGCTGCGGAAGACTGCTGCAGATACCCTTTATCCACCAATGAGATAATATATTCTTGAGTTTTATAGTCATCCTCTTCGTCATTCAAGGGAGCACAATTATTCTTAATAAATCTTTCCAGAATAATCAATTCACGAAGATTTACCCCCTCACGATTTCCACCGCCCATTAGCGATTCACTCCTCATCTTTAAACTCATCAAATTTACAAATTTGAACAATATTCCCTGGAAGCAGAATATCTTTCTGATGAATTTCAATTCCAGGAATTTTACTACATCCACGGTAGCCGAGAACCAGCTGGTTTTCTATATTTCCAGAGACATAGTCTCTACCCCATACAACAGGCACTAAACATTCAACCACTATAGGCTCTCCCAAATGGCATAGTAAATCATTTCGTCGCGATAATCCATAGTTAGAAAAATGGATTCCTTCACCGCCCCAATATTTTACAAGGTGCTCAATATCAGGATCTGACTCGTTATAGAAATATTCAGTTGTATAGCAAATTGCACTACGAGAATTATTTTGGGAAGGTGTGGAACAAGGCAAACATCCTTCTATAAGAGGTAAAGCCTGATAGGGTTCAATAAATCCATACTTTACCGCATCATATATTTTCTTCGAGAATAGTTTCTTAGAAAATATATGAAGCCCTCGTACTTTAACATCTTCTATCTCATGTGGAAGAAGCCTTGTGTAATGAAATGCTCGAATCGAACCGGCATTATTTAGAATCTCATAGAGATTAGAAAATTCAGAATCAGATAAAACCCCTCCCACCCAAGAAACTTCATGATAGCTATTTACATAGATAACTTTTTTGTTTATTTCTTTTACGAAAGATATAAGTTCTTGTGACCAAGTATTCGGGTCATCTATCTTGAGCTCTTTCATGTTTCCCCTTCTACCAGCTACCTTCGTTTTAAAGGGTACCCAATTCCTGAAAACTAAGTGAGCCCGAAGACCTCATATCTTGTCATGTATTCTTATACTGTGCATTAGCATTCGCTTCAAGAAACGCTCAGGTTGAAGGAGTATAGTTCCAGGTAACAGGTCACTTTAAGTCGCATTGAAGCATCGCCATCTGGCAGTGAAACAGATTTTGCAAAGCACCGCAGCCTAGTAAAGCGGCTAGACAAGTACAAGAAAGCCTCAACCCAGGAAATGTCCATATCCGTGAAACAAGACCAGCACAAGAACACGTTTCGGGGTAAAGAAAAAGCCGGTTTCATCAAGTGGGCGATGAAACCGGCTTCAGCGGAGGATGGGGGATTTGAACCCCCGAGGGCGTGAACCCAACACGCGTTCCAGGCGTGCGCCATAGGCCGCTAGGCGAATCCTCCAGGCTGTTGCTTAGCTATATGCATAGCTTCACGAAAGCGAACAGATACGAGCATACCCCATGCCCGGGCGTCCGCGCAAATTCATAGCTGCGGCGGGCGCACCCGTCCTCCCCTCATCGCACCTGGGAGCACCCCCGTCCTTACTTAAGAAGCTCTCTCTACCGCCCTTTGTTTTTCGCGGCGGCTTAGGGTACAGTTGTTGGAGCCCCTTACGTGGCGTCATCTTGGAAAACTCCCCCAGGGCCGGAAGGCAGCAAGGGTATCTGGGCTCTGACGGGTGCGTAGGGGGTCTTTATTTTGCCCAAATCTGCCAGCCTCCCCACTAGGGACCAGAAAAATCACAATAGTATGTGTGGGCGTTAGGGATTTCGGGAGGAATCTGGTCCCTACTGACACACAGCGGGGCGGACGCCGGGAGCAGCTTAAGCCTTTCGCGCACGGTTCTTAAAACGTCAGCCACCCCCACTACACTGTTAATCAGCACACCCGGGGCGGCGAGCGCCTGATTCTTTCTCTCTGCTTTTCTCCCTGGGCCGGGCTCAGTTTTTCTGCACTCAACCGAAGGTTTATTGTGAGCACTGCGCTGTATCGCCGTTATCGCCCTGAGTCGTTTGCCGACGTTATCGGGCAGGAGCATGTCACCGAACCTCTCATGACTGCCCTGGAGAAGAACAGGGTCAATCACGCTTATCTGTTCTCGGGTCCGCGAGGATGTGGCAAGACCACCTCGGCGCGTATTTTGGCGCGCTGCCTCAACTGTGCCCAGGGCCCTACGCCTACTCCCTGTGGTGTGTGCGAGTCCTGTAAGGAGCTTTCCCGCGACGGCGGCGGTTCGCTCGATGTAATTGAGATGGACGCCGCCAGCCACGGCGGTGTAGACCACGCCCGTGACCTGCGTGAACGCGCTACTTTTGCGCCGGTGCGCGACCGCTACAAGATTTTCATTATCGACGAGGCGCACATGGTCACCCGCGAGGGCTTCAACGCCCTGCTCAAGATCGTGGAAGAGCCCCCGGCGCACATTAAGTTTATTTTTGCGACCACCGAGCCTAATAAGGTGCTCGGCACTATTCGTTCGCGTACTCACCACTACCCCTTCCGCCTGGTGCCCCCGCAGATTCTGGGGGACTACCTGGCTAAGCTCTGCGCCGAAGAGGGTGTTAAGGTCGCCGATGGCGTGCTGCCGCTGGTTGTCCGCGCCGGTGGCGGTTCGGTGCGTGACTCGCTGTCGATCCTTGACCAGCTCATGGCGGGTGCCTCGGACGAGCAGGGCATCTCCTACGACCTGGCCGTTGCCCTGCTGGGCTTTACCCACGGCGAGTTGCTCGACGAGGTTGTCGATGCTTTTGCTTCTGGTTCTGCCGCCGAGGTTTTTGCGTCGGTTGACAGGGTGGTTCAGACCGGTCAGGACCCCCGCCGTTTTGTCGAGGACCTGCTCGAACGTTTCCGCGACCTGATTATTGTCAAAGCTGTACCCGATTCAGCGGGTTCAATTCTGCGCGGTCTGGCCGCTGATCAGCTTGATCGTATGCGGGCTCAGGCTGAGCATCTGGGTTCGGCGGAGCTGTCGCGGGCTGCGGACGTCACCAACGAGGCTCTCAATGAGATGAGCGGGGCCATGAATCCCCAGCTTCACCTGGAGCTACTCTGCGCCCGCATTCTGCTGGCTGCTGGGGAGCAGGGTGTCGGTAACCTAGCTGCCCGCCTTGATCGGCTTGAACGCAAGCTGGCGTCGGGGCAGTTCCCTGCGCCCGCGGGCGGTCATTCTGCACCGGCAGGTTCCACTTCTGGCACCGGTGCGGACGCCGCCAGCCCCCTGGCGCGCGCCCGGCAGCAGCTAGCCCAGCAGGGTGGCGTCGAAGGTCAAGCCCCTGCTCAGCGGGCCCAGTCTCAGCAGCAGGCCCAGTCTCAGCAGCAAGCTCAGCCCCAACGTCAAGACCAGCCCAGCCAGCAGGGCCAGCCCGTTCAGCAAACTCAGGCTCCTGCCCAGCAGGGTGGCGCGCCTCTAGCCGGTACGCCCGGTACGTCCGGTGCCCCTTTGGCTGGGGCTCCTTTAGCGGGCGCTCCCTTGAGCGGGGCCCCGCTAGCAGGCCGGGGTGTTCCGCCACTCGGTGGGCCCCAGCAGTCTGCCCAATCTCCTCAGAGCGCCCAGCCCGTCCAGGCCGGGCAGCAGGCGTCCGCGCCTCAGAGCCCAGCGCGTCCGGTGCCCGGTGAAAACACGGTCGACATGGTAGCGAACTCCTGGGCCGATGTAGTGGCCAAGGTGCCCGCCCCCTTTGCCCGGGCCCAGTTTGCCCTGTGTGAGCCGTCCAAGTTTGAAAACGGAGCCCTCTTCCTGCGGGCCGAGCTGCCCGTACTTAAGGCCGTCAAGGAGTACCTGCCCCAGCTTCAGCAGGCCCTCTTCCAGGTGCTGGGTCTGCAGGTACAGCTACGCGGTGAAATCAAGAAGCCCGGCGACGGCGGCGATAACCCCGGTGGTGGGCGCCCTGGCGGCGGACGTCCCGGCGGCCCCGGCGGGGCAGGCCCGTCAGGCGGAAGCCTGGCCCCCGCGCCCCAGGCTGCGAGTAGGCAGCCCGCTGCCGATGTTGCTGAGGGCCCGCGCGGTGGCGACCAGGCCTGGGCAGCGCACGGCCAGCCCCGCTCACCGGAGCCTCCCTCGTGGAGCCCCGATGACTGGAACAACCCCGTCACCTCCTGGTCGGTAGCAGCTATCCCCAGTGGCGATGCGGCCGAGACCCCCGAGGAGCAGGCCCCATCAGCCCCGCGTCTGCGCGTGATTGAGGGTGAGGCCGACCCCGTCGAAATTGCCAAGGCCCAGCACCCCTCCCGCGGTCCCCAGGAACAGCAGAATATTGCCCTGGCACGCGACACCGCCCAGGAGTCAGAGGACGCCGACCCCGCCTCCCAGGTGCCCCACGAGGATAGCCCGCACGCGGTTTCCCTTGAGCCCGTCCCCACCAGTGAGGGTCTGGCCGAGCAGGGGCATAAGGACGCCGACAACGCCGCCCTCCAAGAAGAGGCCAAGAGCGAGAGTAGCGCCGAGCTCCAGGCTCAACACCAGGAACAGGCAGCGGCTCAGGCCCCGAACCAGGCTCCAGCCTCCAGCCAAGCCCCGGTAGCCTACGAGTACGGTGACTACGACGGCGGCTACTTTGACGATGCCCCCGAGGACGAACCCGAGTACGTCGCCGGGGTCGGCTACCTTAAGGCTGAGTCTCCGCAGGCAGCGCCCCCTGCTGGCGCACCCCTAGCAGGCGCGCCCAGCGCCCCCGGTGCTCCCCTGGCGCAGGCGGCGCAGGCCCAGGCGTCCGCACAGCAAATTCCCGCGCCGCAGAGCCAGCAGGCCAGCCCCCAGCCAGCCGCCGAGCAGGCCGCCGCCCAACAGCCCGGCGGTAAGAAGCTCTCCTTCCGAGAGCGCCACGCGGCGCAGATTGCGGCCGGCCAGCGGGCCGTCCAGCAGGCGCAGGCCTCCGCCCCGGCAGAAGCCCCCGAGGACTTCACCCCCAGCGACGACGACGCCGCCCTTGAGTCGTCCGTGCTGATTGGCCAGCGGGCCGTTGAGAAGATTTTGGGCGGCAAAGTAATTGACGAACAGCCCCTTCACCAGGGCTAACAAGGAGTTTTTGTGTACGAGAGTGCCGTCCAGAACCTGATTGACGAGCTGGGCCGCCTACCCGGTGTGGGCCCTAAGTCAGCCCAGCGTATCGCCTTCTACATTTTGAATGCGGAAAGCTCTGAGATGGCCAAGCTCACCGACGCTATCGCGCGCGTGAAGAAGACCGTGAGCTTCTGCGAAATCTGCGGCAATGTCTCTGAAACCAAGCTCTGCGCTATCTGCCGCGACGAGCAGCGCGACCCGGCGGTGCTGTGCGTGGTGGAGGAGTCCAAGGACGTGGTGGCCGTTGAGCGCACCCGCTCTTTTACCGGCCGCTACCATGTGCTGGGCGGGTCCATTAACCCTATGGCCGGTATCGGGCCGGAGCAGCTGCGCATCCGCGAGCTGGTGGCACGCCTATCGGACGAGCGCATCACCGAGCTGATTCTCGCCATGGACCCCAACCTTGAGGGTGAGGCTACTGCCACCTACCTCTCGCGCCTGCTGGTGCCCATCGGTATTCGCGTGTCACGCCTGGCGTCGGGCCTGCCAGTGGGTGGCGACCTGGAATACGCCGACGAGATCACCCTGGGCCGTGCCCTTGAGGGCCGCCGCATCATCAGCGAGGGCACCCGCGCCGAGGCCGCAAACCCCGCCGAAGATTTTGAGGCCGCCCTTGAGGCAGAAACCGAGGCCAAGGAGCAGCAGGCCGCAGCGGAGCAGGCAGCTAAGGGCCCGCGGGCCCGCTGGTCTGGTTCCATGTTCGATGATCTTGATAGCGAGGACGCCGCCACCCCCTCCCCTGCCGAAGGGCAGGATGGCGGGGGGAAGCGTCCGGACGCCACCCCCACAGCTCCCAGCGAACCGTCCCCGGCTGAGGGGCAGCAGGGGAACCTGAACGAAGAGCTGTTGGAACAGGAGCTGGCGGGCATTCCGGGTGAGCTATCTGCCGAAGAGAAGGCTGAACTCGCGGCGGCCGCCGCCTTTGAGGCTGAAGAAGCCGGTAAGGGCGTGCAGTCAGAAGAGCTACGCGATGCCTACGAAGCCAAGCTGGAAGAGCTCAAGAAGACCCCGCTACGCACGGTTGCCCCCGAAATCCCGCCGATTCCGGGTAAGACCTACGTGAACCCCTGGACCTAAACCCACGGGTCTGTAATTTAGCGTCACACACGTTATATTCCCGTCATTTGAGCAAAAATCGTTCAAGTGCGACGCCCACCCCTACGATAGTTTTAGGCCGGAAAATGCCCGGCACCTTCAACACCTTTGTACTGGAGAAGTTTCAATGAGCCTGATTGTCCAAAAGTTCGGTGGGTCCTCGGTTTCTGATGCCGAGGGTATTAAGCGTGTAGCTCGCCGTATTGTGGACACGCAGAAGGCTGGCAACGAGGTCGTCGTGGTGGTCTCAGCAATGGGCGATACCACCGATGAACTGCTCGACCTTGCGGCTGAAGTAACCCCCAACGCCGGCCCCTCGCGTGAACTCGATATGCTGCTGAGCGCCGGCGAGCGAATTTCCATGGCCGTGCTGGCCCTGGCTATTAACAACATGGGCGGACGCGCCCAGTCCTTCACCGGCTCCCAGGCCGGCATGATTACCGACGGCGTGCACGGATCTGCCCGCCTGGTTGAGGTCAACCCCGAGCGTATTCGTTCTGCCCTTGATGAAGGCTACGTCGCCGTTGTCGCAGGCTTCCAGGGCATGAACCGTCAGACCCGTGACATCACCACCCTGGGCCGTGGCGGCTCAGACACCACCGCGGTCGCCCTGGCGGCTGCCCTGAATGCCGATGTCTGTGAGATTTACTCAGACGTTGATGGTGTGTTCACCGCTGACCCGCGTATCGTGCCGTCCGCCCACAAGCTCGATACCGTTACGAGCGAAGAAATGCTTGAGATGGCTGCTAACGGCGCCAAGATTCTGCACCTGCGTTCGGTGGAGTACGCGCGCCGTTTCAACCTGAAGCTGCATGTTCGCTCTTCGTTCTCAGAGCTTGAAGGCACTCTCGTTATCCCCGACAATGAGGGTATGGAAACTAATTTGAAGGAGATCCCCTTGGAACAGCCCCTCGTCTCGGGCGTCGCCCACGACCGTAGCCAGGCTAAGGTCACCGTTATTGGTGTGCCCGACGTGCCCGGTTCCGCGGCCAAGGTGTTCGGTATTCTCAATGAGACCAACGTGAACCTCGACATGATCGTTCAGAACGTCTCAACCGACCGCCCCGACGTCACCGATATCTCCTTCACTCTGCCCCAGGACCAGGGCGCTGCCGCTCTGGCTGCGCTTGAAGCTAAGAAGGCTGAGCTGGGCTTTGAAGAGGTCCAGTACAACGAGTCCATCGGTAAGCTGTCGCTGGTGGGTGCGGGTATGAAGTCTAACCCCGGCGTGTCCTTTAAGTTCTTTGATGCGCTGAGCACCGCCGGTGTGAATATCGAAATGATTTCTACCTCTGAGATTCGTATTTCGGTTATCACCGATATTGAGAAGCTTGATGAGGCTGTGCGCGCTGTGCACTCAGCTTTTGACCTTGATACCGAGGGTGAGGCTACCGTTTACGGTGGTACCGGCCGCTAGGTCGTGAACTAGGCTTGTCCGCGAGGACGCTCGGGCCCCGGGCTGGCAGCACCACGCTGCTGGCCCGGGGCCCGGCTTTTGCCCATTTCAAGGGCTTATAAAAAATTTTCTATATTTTCCACCCAAAGACTTGTTGGGAATATATAGACCAATATAGTATTGCTGTACATCACATCTTCTTTACCCCCAAATTCAGCCAACCGGCTGGTCAAGCACTAAAGGAGTAGGCTATGAAAGCTACAACCACTCAGAAAACCCTGGCAACCACGCTGATTCTCGCGGGTCTACTATCCGGGGGGGATTCACAAGCGCTAATGCGGTAGAATCCACCAGCACAATCGCAACAACGGCCGACACTCGCCTTACCGACATCTCAGACGAACAAATTAACCGCTACGACCGACATGTTACCACTGGGCTGATGGGAGATTTCTCAATCAGGAGCGATTCAAATCTTTCCCCCGCAGATAAGGCGATTTTGCAGCAGATTCTCACCAAATCCAATCAAGAACGCCGCGAAGCGCTATCCAATCTCCCCCAGCATGCGAAGGCTACTGGAAATGAAATTCAGTCAGCTGGCGGTGGCGTTATCTTCCACTGGTGGGGTCAGACGCTCTGGTTAAATAACATAAACTCATACAGACTCTCAGCACTACTCGCTGGCGGTGCAGCAATTTCTACCGTAGCAGTATTCATTACCTCGGTAACTGGTGTAGGAGCAGTAGTGGCAGGTGGATTTGCAGCAGCTTTCGCGGTTGTCTCGGCCGCATCTTTAATTTGCAACTGGAACCAGCGAGGAATTAATATTCATCGGGCTCACAACACAGCCGTCTGGTGCACACCTCGGTAGATAAAATCTTACCAGTAGCCCATCAAGGAAAATATAAAATGAAAAATATACTACGCTGGATATCTTTATTATCTGCTCTTCCACTTTTGTTCTATGGGGTATGGTATTTTATTGATCCGACTGCCTTTAACAAGTACATCATCCTTATTCTCGTAACAATCACCGGAGTTTCTACAACTTTAGCAACAGTCCTTTCTGTGAAGCATGAAACTTAAAGATTATTATCTATAAGGTATGCCAGACCCACAGTCACTGTGGGTCTGGCATACCTACCCCTTATAAATAACCCTTCTTCTGAAGACTTGATGTTGCATATTGTTTTTGCTCCGTGCTCTCCCTTCTCTTTCGTCCTTGACTTATCTGAGGTGGCAGGGAAAGGAAGGGATGTTTTTCTAGCGCGGGATGAAGGGCCGTTAGAATAGACCCCATGCCCCTCACCCTCCTTGCCCCGGACGATTGGCGCGCACTCGCGCGCGCCCATGAAGAACGCTCCGGCCGCTACGCCCTACCCTTCGCACGCCGCCGCGAGCGCGGCCAGGCCCACCCCGTTGAGGACTTCCTCTTCACCTACTACACCCTAAAACCCGGGCAGTTTATGCGCTGGCACCCCGGTGCGGGGGTCATTCTGCAGGACGCCGGCGAGCGGGCAGACTGGAAGTTCTACCGGGCCGCTACCCAGCAGGAGCTAGAAGAGGCAGGCCTGCCACCTGCCGAAGCCGCCGCGGCGGCGCAGGCGGGCACCAGCGTCCTTGTCGATACCGAAAAGTTTGCTGAGGCCCGCACCTCAGCCATTGATTTTGCGCGGATTATCCTGGGCAAAACCGCGGCCAAGCCCGGTTTCTTTGGCTGTTTTGGCCTGCACGAGTGGGCTATGGCCTATAAGTCGGTGGAGAATAACATCCGCCACGACTACCTAGAACTGCGCCTGGGGGCAGAGGGCACCGACCGGGTGGTTGAGAGCCATAAAATTAGGTGCTCCCACTTCGATGCCTTCCGGTTCTTCATGCCCCAGGCGGTGCCCATGAACGAGCTACAGCCCACGCGCGAGCAACAGCGCAACCTAGAGCAGCCAGCCTGCCTGCACGCCAACATGGATATCTACAAGTGGGCCTACAAACTCCTACCCCTGATACCCTCGCACCTGGTCATGGACTGCTTCGAACTGGCCTGGGACGTGCGCGAACTCGACATGAAAGCCGCCCCCTACGACCTAAAGGACTGGGGTTATGAGCCGGTTGCCATTGAAACCCCCGAGGGTAAGGCCGAGTACGTGCGCCAGCAAAGACTCTTCGCTGAACGGTCAGTCGTCCTGCGGCAGAGGCTGCTCGATGCCCTAGAATCGTCCTTAAACCACACTTAGAGAACGGAAAACACACATGCGTTTCTCGCGCAAACTTGCCACCGCAGCAGTTGCGGCCATGGCTTTCACCGGGCTGAGCGCCCCGATTGCTTCAGCAGTCACCATCGATACCGACGGCGATAAGCTGCTCGATGTCTGGGAAACCGAGGGCTACGACTACAACAACGACGGCGTCATCGACATCGACTTCGCTGCCATGGGCGCAGACCCCTACCGCAAAGACCTCTTCGTTGAGATGGACTACATGCCCGGCCTACTCGCCAGCGAAGCTGAGCTGGGCACCATCGTCCAGACCTTCGCCGATATGCCTGTCTGGAACCCCAACGGCACCACCGGTATCACCATTCACTTGGACGCCGGTAGCATCTACCCCGCCTACGACCTGGGCGGCGGCAACGAGATCCCCCACCAGGGTTTTAATGGCCTGGGCGACGTGAATACTTTGCGGGGTACTAACTCCGACCCGGCACGTGCGGGCGTCTTCCACTACATGATTTGGGGCGACTACTACGGCACCGGCGGGTCTTCTGGATCAGGCTACTACCCTGGCCGCACCTTCATGGTGACCGTAGGCCCCACCCACTGGGGCAAGGCAAGTAGCGCTATCCGCGTGGGCACCTTCATTCACGAGCTCGGCCACAACCTGGGCCTGAACCACGGCGGCACCGACGGCACAAACTACAAGCCCAACTACACCAGCATCATGAACTACAAGTACCAGCTATCGGGTATTCGCCGTACCGACGGGTCGGTCTACTACGGTTACTCCACCCGCGCGGGTATGACCATTGATGAGACCGCAGTGGTTGAGTCTAAGGGCGCCGGTAACGCTGCCCGCGGCTTCTCAATTCACTACGGCACCCGCTACTGGAACGCCCACCAGGGTATCGACTTTGACCAGGACGGCGTCGTAGAGACTACCGCCCAGCAGATTGATGTGAACCGTGACGGCACTATCGGTAAGCTGACCGCACCGAACGATCTGATGACCATGAAGTTCCAGGCCCAGTCTTCTGCCCCCGGCATTTCGCCCTATGAGCAGCAGGAGCCTGAGATTGAGAACAACGAGATGACGGCTGACCTGGCCCGCCAGCTGGGCTACCTGCCTGCCGAGTAATCACGTTTTTTCTCCCTCCCACACCCAAGGGGACCGCAAAACTTAAAAGGGACCGCGTAGTATGCGGTCCCTTTTAGGTTTTGCGGTCCCCTTTCAGCCTATTCAGCTTGCCGGAGCCTAGAGCTTGACCACCATCTTGCCGGTGTTCGCGCCCTGCATCATGGCGATGAAGGCTTCGATGGTGGAGTCGAGCCCCTCGTAGACGGTCTCGTCATAGGCGATCTTGCCCTCGGCAAACCAGCAGCCCATCTTTTCGCGGAACTCGGGGGCGACGTCCAGGTACTCCCCCAGGGTGAAGCCCTGCATGGTCAGGCCCTGCTTGACCATGTTGGTCATGTTGTCGGGGCCGGGGGTTGTTTCGCCGGTGTTGTAGGCAGAGATCGCGCCGCAGAGCGCCAGTCGGCCGCCGCGGTTCATCACATCGAGAGCGGCTTCGAGGTGGTCGCCGCCGACGTTGTCGAAGTAGACGTCTACGCCATCTGGAACCAGCTCGGGCAGGGTCTGCCGCACGGGGGCGTCCTTGTAATTGAGGGCGGCGTCGTAGCCGTATTTGCTGGTCAGCAGCTCAACTTTCTCAGCCGAGCCAGCGCTGCCGACAACGCGGGAGGCACCGAGCAGGCGAGCGATCTGCCCGACGGCGGTGCCCACGGCGCCCGCTGCGCCAGAGACGAACACGACGTCGCCTTCTTTCAGGTGGGCAATGCGGGTCAGGCCTGCGTAGGCGGTCATTGCCGTCATGCCCAGCATGCCCAGGTAGAGCGAGGACGGCACCCCGGCAGGTAGTTCCGGCAGGGCGGTAAACTCGCGAGCGGCGCCCTGGGCGTAGTCTGCCCAGCCCTGCTGGTGCGATACGAGGGTGCCTACGGGCAGGCTTTCATCGTGCGATTCGACAACGCGTCCGACGGCCCCGCCGGTGATGCGTTCCCCCAGGCCATAGGGGGCTACATAGCTCTTGGCGTCGTTCATGCGCCCGCGCATGTAGGGGTCAACCGAGATGAACTCGTTTTTAACGCGAACCTGGCCATCGGCGAGCTCAGGCAGGGTAACGGTGGCAAATTCAAAGTTGTCGGAGGTGGGCCATCCGCTGGGGCGGGAGGCAAGGCGGATTTCACGTGCTTGTATCATGATTTTTCCTTTCGAAAGCTGTTTAACCAGTTCTACGCCCATCGGGGGCTTTTGTTAAAGGGCTGCGCCCAGAGCGAGCAGAAGGACGGCGAGCAGCGGGAAGGCACCCTGCTTGATGGCGGCGGGGCGCTTGTCGGGTGAGGTGATGAAGAGGACGGCTGCGGCGGCCAGCATTGACCCGGTACCGGCGAGCATGAGGGCCAGGCCCACGGCGGGGGCACCGGCGAAGTGGGCCACGGCACCGGCGGCGGCGATGATTGCCAGGAAGAGGTTGTAGAAGCCCTGGTTGTAGGCCATTTCCTTGGTCTGTTCGGCTGATTCACGGCTCATGCCGAAGACGGGCAGGGCTCGGGTGGTCCAGGCGAAGGATTCGAGGTAGAAGATAAAAACGTGCAGGGCAACGGCGAGCAGTAGGGCGATGATACCGGCGACGGTCATGGGAAAATCCTTTCATAGGTTTTTGTAACGCTTATTCCAATATATACTAGAATGGTCAGTACACAATTTTGTTAGCTATGAAACGAGGCACACCATGGGGCGCGCAGCAACCTTCGACCGAGCGGACGCCGTCAGGGCAGCCCGCGGCGTCTTTTGGGATCGGGGCTACGAGGCAACCTCAATCCCCGACCTTGAACAGGCAACCGGCCTCAAGCGCTCCAGTCTCTACCACGCCTTCGAGTCGAAAAAGGGGCTTTTTGACGAAGCGGTAGAGAACTACCTGGCAGAAAGCGTCCGCCCGCTCCTTGCCCGCATCACCCGCGAAGATGCGAAGCCCGATGCCCTCAACGACTACTTTGCAACCCTGACCAGCTCTATTAGCTCTGCCGATAGCCACCCCGGCTGCCTGCTCATAGCGGCAGCTAACGCCCCGGTGGGCACCGACCCAGTGGTCAGCGCAGCCATCAGCGGCTACTACGACGAGCTGTTTGCCGCCTTCCGCGCGGGGCTGGGCAGGGCGCGTCCGCACCTCACCGAGGCCGAAGCGGACGGCCAAGCCCGCGCCCTGGTTGCCCTCACCATCTCAGCCCTGGCCCTTGCCCGAACCAACAAAACCCTCGCCCTAGCCAACCTGCAGGCGGCGCAGGCGCTCCTCCACTAGCGCCCTACCCGCATCGAGCGTGCACCATATCGCCGAGCGTGCGGTTATCGGGTGCACGCTCAACGATATAACGCACGCTCGTCACGACCGGACGCCGCAGAAAAGCCCTGCGCCCCGCCCAAATACGGGCGGGGCGCAGAGTCAACAGAAACCTTTATTTGAGGTTTTTAGCGGACGCCTGCATACAGGAAAGCAGCAGCCGCATCCCGCCTCAAGGGCGCATTAGGGCGGAAAGTCTTTTCTGCACCGCCGCTTTGCTCAGCTAGCCAGGCGATTTCTCGGTAAGAAGACCGGCGAGTCAGAACATCCTTGTAGGGAGACTGTGCAGGCGCAACATAGTCGCTAGGGCCTACAAGATTGAAGAGAGCAATCGCGAGGTCTTCCCGCTCAGCGTTGCTGGACGGACGGAAGGTACCCGTCGCAGATCCCGGCATGAGTCCCCTTTCACTGGCCCACGCAATTTCGCGGTAGTACTTATGGCTTACAGGTACATCCTTGAAGGGAGATACTCGAGGAGCGACGTAGTTTTCCGGGGCTTCAAGCCTGAACAAGTAGGACGCCAGCTCGCCTCGTTTTACGTTAGCGCGAGGCTGGTAGGATCCACCTGCGGAGGCCTGGATAATACCATTTTTAGCAGCCCACTGGATTGCCTCATAGTTGGCGTGGCCCGGCTTAACGTCGGTAAAGACGATATCAGCGACTTCAGGCTCTTCGCTGGGTTCAGGCTCCGGTGCAGGCGTGGGCTCTGGTGCAGGTTCTTCACTCGGGGCCGGGGTTGGCTCGGGGCTGGGCTCAGGTGCTGAAGCCACTGGGAGGTTGATACGTTCCCCCACGAACACGTATTCCCGTTCGCTACCGTCCAAGGAACTTGTGGCAGTAAAGGTGGCCCGGGGTTCGAAGTAGCCCCGTTCAAGATCTTCAGCAGTAAGGGTGTGCTGGGCTGAAGTGCAGGTGTAGGACGCCCCCGCTGCCAGGCTGCGCCAACGGCAGTTAGGGATGCCGTCGGTGAAGAAACCGCGCTCAAAGTTGCCAGCTGTGGGAGTCGAGGTCACAGTAAAGGGCGAAGTATTTGCGACGGTGAAGCTGTAGTTGATGAGATCACCTTCCACATACTCTTCCTTAGGCTGGCTAGTAGCCTCACCTGCAACCGTCAGAGTTGGGGTCAGGTCAACATCACGGACTTTCACAGGCGCACCGGTGTGGCTCATGCTGACCGTCCGAGAGCTATCTGCAACGGAGGTGACGCTAAAGCTCATTGTGGGCACGAAGTAGCCACGGTCTATATCTTCTTGGGTCACGGTGTGTTCAGCGGTAGTGCAGGTGTAAGAGGTGCCAGCGGCCAGCCGACTATAACGGCAGTTCGGGGTTCCGGTGATGAAGAAGCCGGTATCGAGGTTTCCGGTGGTAGGCACTACAGCTACGGTTTCGTCCGATGTATTAGTGACGGAGAAGGTGTAGCGTATTTTCTCTCCTACGGAGTAGGGCTGAGTTGTAATATCACGGGTAGCTGCCGAAGCGGAATGAATCTGGGCCCCGAAAACTGTGCTTGTGCCTTCAACCGTAGCCCTGAACGTAAAACGGGACTGCTTGCCGTCGGTAGCTGTAAACACAGCATCGACATTGCCGGTACGGGCGCTTGTTGCAGCGCTGAGGCGGACGTTAACAGTTTGGGTTTCCCCGGGCTGGAGGGTGATTTCTTCGGTCTGGCCACCGCTGAAGTAACCGGTATCTGCCAGGGTAATTCGCCCGCTAATAGGGGTGGATTCCTGGTTGGTGATAGTAACAGGAACATCAACGCTTTGCCCCGCCGTAACATTTACAGGCTGGGCGCTCAGAGGCGCACACACCACGTTGAGCCACTCTTCGTCAAAGGTACCGAAGCGTATATCGGTGGCGTAGCTAGCTTCGTAGAGCACACCGAATTTTCCGTTAGAGAGGGCAGTGCCCGATGAGTAAGCAGAGAAGCCGGGGTTGATTTGGCGCAGGCCGGGCCAGGTTTCACCGTTGTCACAGGAGACTCTGGCAGAGAGGTTAACGCGGTTATGGTTGGCGTTGTTGTTGGAGTTAGTAAAGATTAGTTTTTTAGCCTCATCGCTCCCTTGCGGAGCATTAGGGTACATGCGGAATATTGAGGCATTGTTGGTGGGGTCAGGTAGCTCGGTATCGAGGGTTACCGGGCCCCAGGTTTGGCCGCCGTCCTCACTGATAGCGACCTTGCGGTAGCCGGAGTTAGCGCTATCGCGGGAGTTGAGTAAAAGACGTCCGTCCGAAAGTTCAACGGTCTTATTTTCATCCATAGCGGCACCTACGTAGTCGCCTCGGTGCCAGGTTTGGCCGTGATCATCGGAGTAAACAGAATAGGCTTTGATGACCTCTTGCCCGGTTTCCGTCCTGACCTTACCCGCAAACTGCTGGACTAGGCGTCCGGCGTGCTCACCATATTTGAGCTGGATTCCCTCACCCGAGGTTGCGAAGGTGCTTTTGACGTCTCCGGGCTGGGGGTTGGTCTTGCTCGTTCCAGGCTTAACGACAGGGGTGATGTCGCGAGGTTCGCTCCAGGTAAGACCACCATCGGTTGATTCGGTGACGACCGCACCGATAATATTCCGGTCGTTTTCAATGTCGTTACCGTATTCGCTGCCCTGGAAGCCCTGGTCTTTCGAGTAGACAAAGAAGGCGAATACCTTGCCGGTTTCGCTATCAACGACGAAAGATGGATCAGAGTAGCCGTATTTCTGCACCCCGGGCTGGGCTAGTTGCCCTTGAGCAATATAGTAGATATCAGACCAGGTCTGCCCATAGTCGGTTGAGCGACGCATGACGATGGAGTTGGGGTTGGGTGAGTCAGCGGCGTTGAAAGGGCGCCCGTCCCAGGCTGCAAGGACGACCCCGTCACCTAGGTCAGCAAAGGCGGGGATACGGTAATTCGAGGAGTCCCCGAACAGTTGCCCCGCGATGTTCTGCTCCGCATACTGCCCGGGGCCGCCGGTGGGGCCCAGGACAGGCGCAGGTATAGCCTGCGCAGGCAGAATGCCTACAAGTGAGGTGGCTGCGAGCGTCGGAACCGCAAGAAAAGGAGTAATTTTTTTACGCACGGAATCTCCTATGCAGAAGCGTAGTAATGAGTAGCGCACCACCGCATAAGTGATGCACACCATAGGTGTTGTCAATCAGCGTACAACATAGGATGTCCTACCTCTAGGCTTTTCTCAAAAATTTAATGGTTATTGCCAGACAGGGTGGAAATCGCAAGATATTTCTTTCCCCTCACGCAGCCCCAGAAAACCCCCGCGCCCCGCCGTCTCACTTTGGGGCACAAGCCCCCACAAACCGGTAAAATGAGACCCGGCTCTATATAGATTCCAGCACCCAAGGAGTGCCCATTCATGGCCCGTATTGTTGTTGACGTTATGCTCAAGCCCGAAATCCTCGACCCCCAGGGCAAGGCTATCGCTCACGAGCTTCCCCGTATCGGTCTGAACAACTTCACCGATGTTCGTCAGGGTAAGCGTTTTGAACTGACCGTTGATGGTGAAGTCACCGAAGAACTGCTCGCGCAGGCCCGCCAGGCAGCTGAAGAGCTGCTGTCTAACCCCGTGATTGAAGACGTCGTCAACGTCGAAGCTCTGGAGGACTAAAAGACGTGGCAGAATCCCTCGCAGCAACCGAAGTCCCCCTGGTGGGCGACTTCTCTCAGAACACTCCCGATGCCGCCCTGGCCGATGTGCGCGTTGGCGTCATCACCTTCCCCGGCACCCTGGACGACCGCGATGCCTCCCGCGCCGTCCGTCTAGCTGGTGGCACCCCCGTACCGCTGTGGCACGATGAAGCAGCTCTACACGATGTAGACGCTGTGATTGTGCCCGGCGGTTTTTCGTATGGTGACTATCTGCGTGCAGGCGCTATCGCAGCGAAGGCCCCGGTCATGAGCAAGGTCGTTGAGGCAGCTAGCGCCGCTGGCACCTCCGGCTCCGCTCCCCTGCCGGTGCTCGGCATCTGCAACGGTTTCCAGATCCTGACCGAAACCCACCTGCTGCCCGGCTCCATGATTAAGAACGATCACCGCAAGTTCATCTGCCGCGATCAGACCCTGCGCGTTGAGACCAACCAGACTGCCTGGACCGGCGACTTCGAAGCGGGCCAGAACATCGTGGTTCCCCTCAAGAACCAGGACGGCCAGTACGTCGCCGACGCCAAGACCCTTGAGGCGCTTGAAGCTGAAGGACGCGTGGTGTTCCGCTACGTGGACGTTAACCCCAACGGCTCCCGCAACGACATCGCCGGCATCGCCAACGAGCGCGGTAACGTCGTGGGCCTCATGCCCCACCCCGAGCACGCGGTCGAGCCCGGCTTCGGCCCCTCGTCCTCAGGTTTTGGCACCGTGGGTCTGCGCGGCGGCGCGGACGGCCTGGGCGTCTTCACCTCCGTACTCAACCAGCTGGTTTCGGCCTAAACGCCTCGCATAAGGAACAAGAATTTTGAGCGACAAGAAGTTTAATCTCGACACCGTTGAGCACGCCGCTGCCACCCCCGAGACCGAGCTGCCCTGGGCTGAGCTGGGTCTGAAGGAGAACGAGTTCGAGGACATCAAGAAGATTCTCGGCCGCCGCCCCACCGCAGCCGAGCTGGCCATGTACTCGGTCATGTGGTCAGAGCACTGCTCCTACAAGTCTTCCAAGGTGCACCTCAAGCAGTTCGGCGCTAAGGTCACCGACGAGATGAAGAAGGACCTCATGGTCGGCATCGGCGAGAACGCCGGTGTGACCAACATTGGCAACGGCTGGGCTGTGACCTTTAAGATTGAGTCCCACAACCACCCCTCCTACGTTGAGCCCTACCAGGGTGCAGCGACCGGCGTGGGCGGTATCGTGCGCGACATTATCTCTATGGGTGCCCGCCCCGTGGCCGTCATGGACCCCCTGCGTTTCGGTGCCATTGACCACCCCGACACCGCCCGCGTCCTGCCCGGCGTTGTCTCCGGTGTGGGCGGCTACGGCAACTCCCTGGGCCTGCCCAACATCGGCGGCGAGGTCGAGTTCGACGAGTGCTACCAGGCAAACCCCCTGGTCAACGCCCTGGCTGTGGGCATCATGCGCCACGAGGACATCCGTACCGCTAACGCCTCAGGTACCGGCAACAAGGTGATCCTCTTTGGTGCCCGCACCGGTGGCGACGGCATTGGCGGCGCCTCGGTTCTGGCCTCAGAGTCCTTCGACGACACCAAGCCCTCCAAGCGTCCTGCCGTGCAGGTGGGCGACCCCTTCGCTGAGAAGGTACTGATTGAGTGCTGCCTGGAGCTCTTTAAGAACTCCATCGTTGAGGGTATCCAGGACCTCGGCGCCGCAGGTATCTCCTGCGCCACCTCCGAGCTGGCCTCCAACGGCGACGGCGGTATGCACGTTGACCTGACCAAGGTTCTGCTGCGCGACCCCACCCTGACCCCGGGCGAGATTCTCATGTCTGAGTCCCAGGAGCGCATGATGGCGGTTGTGACCCCCGAGAACCTGAGCCGCTTCGAAGACATCATGAAGAAGTGGGACGTCGAGTACTCCATTCTGGGTGAGGTTACCGGCTCCGGCCGCCTGACCATCGAATGGCAGGGCGAGATTATCGTCGATGTGGACCCCAAGACCGTCGCTCACGACGGCCCCACCTACGAGCGTCCTTACGCCCGCCCCGAGTGGCAGGACGCCCTGCAGGCCGACAAGTTCACCGGCTCAGAGGCGGACGATGCCCGCCCCACCGGCGCTGAGCTGGGCGAGGCTATCAAGGCGTTTATGGCTGCCCCCAATATGTGCTCCAAGTCCTGGATTACTAACCAGTACGACCGCTACGTTCAGGGCAACACCGCCCTGTCCATGCCCGATGACTCCGGCGTGATCCGCGTGGACGAAGAGACCGGCCTGGGTGTTGCCCTGGCAACCGACTCTAACCCCCGCTTCACCAAGCTCGACCCCTACGAGGGTGCGAAGGCGTCCCTGGCTGAGGCCTACCGCAACGTAGCTACCGTGGGCGCCCGCCCCGTGGCTGTCTCTGACTGCCTGAACTTCGGTTCCCCCGAGGATCCGGACATCATGTGGCAGTTCGCTGAGGCCGTGCGCGGTATCGCCGACGGCTGTATGGAACTGGGCGTACCCGTGACCGGCGGTAACGTCTCCCTCTACAACCAGACCGGCGGCAAGGCCATTAACCCCACCCCCGTGGTTGCCATGATGGGCGTGATGGACGACGTCACCCGCCGCACCCCCTCCGGTTGGGCTCCTGAGCATGACGGCCAGGCCCTCTACCTGCTGGGCACTACCCGCGACGAGCTGGACGGCTCCGAGTGGGCCCGTTTCAAGGGCCACCTGGGCGGTCTGCCCCCCAAGGTTGACCTGGCTGCTGAGAAGCTGCTGGGCGACATGCTGGTAAACATGAGCCGTGACGGCATGATTGATGCTGCCCACGACGTCTCTGCCGGCGGCCTGGCTGCTGCCCTGGTTGAGGGCTGCCTACGCTTTGGCGTCGGTGCCCGCGTTGGCCTGGGTGAGGTTGCTGAGCGCGACGGTATCGACCTCTTCACCCTGCTCTTCTCTGAGTCCCTGGGCCGCGTGGTTGTATCTGTGCCCCGCTCCGAGGAGGTTCGCTTCAAGGACATGTGCACCGCCCGCGACTACCCCTTCGCTCGCATCGGCGTGGTCGATGCCGCCTCTAATGCCCTGGACATTCAGGGTGAGGTCGCTATCGACCTGGACGAGCTGCGCGAAGCCCACGAGGGTACCCTCGCTCGCCACTTCGGCGAGGTTGCCCCCAGCTAGTCTCTAGCTACACGGTGTAAGGACGCCGCCGCGCCCCTCCCCTGCCTTCGGGCAGGCAGGTGCGTGGCGGCGTCCTTCTGTTCTAGCCCTGGGCAGGGTTCTTGGTGTATGTGCAGAGAAACCCCTGCACACAGCCTAAGAAACCTACACAAGCAGATCTATGTCAGCGGACGCCCACCTCCCACAAGCGCTGCCGGAGAGTAAGCAGGGTGCGACATCAGCTCCTTCCAGCGCGTACGCACCACCTTCCAGCCAGCCATCTCTAATTCGCGATGCCGTCGATGTTCCGCCTGAACTACGTCGTCAGCGCGGCCATAGACTCCCGAATACTTCACCTCACCGTCGACCTCAAGAATGACCCCCAACTCAGGCCAAGCGAAGTCAGCACGATAGACACGTCCATAGTGGGTGAATACCTCGAACTGCTCCTGAGGTAGAGGCAGATTCCACTCATAGATAAGGTCGCGCGCGATTGTCTCAGCCGGAGAATCTGCTAAAGCGCTCAGTCTCTGCCCCACGGCAAGCGCAGCTCCACCCGCCTCAGCCAGAGCAGCACGTGCCGACGCTACAGATATAACACCCTGCCGCAGAAAATAATCACCAATCACCAGCGCCTCAACGCGAGGTAGAGATAGGGCCACATCGCGCAGAGTTTGCCCCGGAGTAGCAACAGAAGCCCCTACTACCAGCCGAGCCTCGCGAACTACGTCCGTGCGTCCGCGATGTGCCGTCACTGAAGGGCGGTATTGCACAGAAGCTGACTCAAAACTCATATGCACCTTGTGAGGTAGGGTTAGGAGCGGAGTTCCTAACCAAAGCGCAGCCGACTGGTGACTCAGCACCCCGCTCGGCACCGTCTTGATATGAGCAGCGTGGTGGGCCAAACACCTCTGGCGAGTGCCCCACTGGTTCCATATAGAGGTCTCAATATAGATCCCCTGCTTGATTTTGGTGTAGTAACCAGACCTAAAACGGGTCGAAGCTACAGAGGGGCTTACACCGATATCTTGTAAATCTTTAAGGCAGCGCACCTGCTGGTAAATCTCTGCAACATCATTCATAAGGGCAGTGTCACCGACCCCGTTCACCTCTTGCAAGGGGTGTGAACATCGCAGGCTCTTTTGGTTCACAAACAGGTCATATAGCAGCCAGGCCTGTGGATAAGCTACGCGCTCTAGCTTGGCAGGTACCGGCCCGGGGAGCGTCCTCCTGTCTTAGCCTGTGCAGAGTTCTTGGGCTGTGTGCAGAGAAAACCCTGCACACGCGCCAAGAAACCTGCGCATAGCATGGACACCTCTAGCTACACACCTATGGGGCTAAACGCTCACCCAACTGGGCAAACACACGAGAATTATGGTCAAAGCCAGCCAGAGCCTCATCGACCAGGGCATCACGCTGAGCATCCGTCAGTGGAGCACTATCAAGAAGCCCCCGGTAGCAGTCCTTGAATACCTTGGGCTTCGGGAGCGCCTCAAATCGGTACATACTCAGAGCCTCAGCGGGCACACCGTAGTGCCGGGCGACCAGGGCAGCCACAGCCTGCCCGCCCGACAGGTCGCCCAGGTAGCGCAGGTAGTGGTGGGCCAAGAAGCGTTCGGGGGCGGACGCCGTCGCCCGGATAGCTGCCGCATAGTCAGCGGTTGCCGGTAGCGGCTGGTCACTGGTGGGGCCGCCCAGTTCAGCCAGGTCAGCCTTGATAGAAGCAAGCCGGTCAAGGCCTTCTAGCACGAAGGGTTCGGTGATGGGGTTGGGGTGGGCGCGGAAGCCGGCTGCTACTTCTTCGAGGGCCTCATACATATAGACGTACTGGGTCAGCAGCATGCGGTAGGCCTCCACAGTGAGTTTGCCGCCCATGAGGTCAGCCATGAAGTTGGAGTGCTCAGCCTGCTCATGGCGGGCAGCAGTTTCTGCTTTAAGGCGGGCTGAGAAGGCAGGACGTTCGGTATCGGCGAGAGCGGTGGTCATGGGTCCTCCTTGGTTGGGGGCTAGATTAACACTATTTATTGACAGAGTGTCACCAAGAAAGAATTAAGTCAAGTACTTGTAACCTATTTTTATTAGGCTTGCCTTAATGCTAGTTTAGGCATGCCCTTAAATTTAATAAGGCAGGGCATGTTACGAAATGTGCCCACCCTACACCACATAGTTTTCACGAGGATGCCCATGTCTCCCCAGCACAGCGCCCGGCGCTCCTGCGCCCTCCTAGCCACCGCCGCACTCACCCTGTCAGGCATGACCCTAGCCACCGCGTCCGTAGCTGATGCGGCGGACGCCACCAGCAGCACCGTCGCTGCCGCGTCCGCAACTCACGTCGCCAGCAATGCCCAGCTGACCTGGTCGCTCAAGGACTCCTTCATCCGCTACGTCACCGGCGCTTTTGCCGGTGGTAGCGTCGAGGTAACCGGTGGCCCCAGCTTCAACGGCTCCGCCTTCTCCTGGCAGGGGGCCGAGGGTGAGTTCACCGGTGCAAACGGCACTATCTCTTACCCCGGCACCATCCACTTCACTGCCCATAAGGGTGAGCTTGATATCACCTACGCCAACCTCAAGCTGGTCATCAACGGCAACCAGGGCACCCTGGTAGCTGATGTGAAGTCCAAGGGCTACAACGGATCCCCCGATATCGATGCCACCAACGTTAACTTCGCAACCGTAGACCTTTCTGGCGTCACTTTCAGCAACGGCACCGTATCAGCCACTGCTGCTCCCGTTACTCTCACCGCCGACGGCGCAGCAGCCTTCGCCGGTTTCTACAAGGCAGGCGAGGTTTTGTCTCCGCTCACTTTCTCGGCTGACCTGGCTGAAAAGCCCGCAGAGACCCCGGCCCCCACGCCCACACCCGAGCCCACCGCTGACGGCGTCACCAACGCAGCGGGCACCGTCACCTGGGGTATCAAGGATTCCTTCCTCAACTACCTGATCGCCCAGAACGCCGTTACTCCTGGCGAACACACCAGCCTAGAAGGCAATAACTTTGTCTTTGCCGGTGCAACCGCCCAGAAGGCCGAGACCGGCTACTCCATCAGTGTTCCGGGTAGCTTCTCTCTGGTCGCCCACGGTGGGGTACTGAATATCAACCTGCATAGCTTCCGCGTTGTGACCGACGGTGCAAACGGCTACATCTACGCCACTGGCACCTCGGCTAACACCGGCGAAATTACCGATCAGCCCATCGCCAGATTCGATGCGAGCGCCCTGACCACTGATGCCGAGGGTAATCTGCTCCTGAGCGGCGTCACCACCTACGCCACCGGGCACGCGGCGACCATTTTTGGGTCCCGGTACGCTGAAGGCCTGGAGTTTGACCCCCTCTACCTGCGTGTGGCTGCGCCGGTCGTTGAGGACGCTCCCGCCCCGGCTCCCAGCGAAACCCCGGCTCCTGCCCCGAGTGAGTCCCCTGCGCCGAGCCCGTCCGCGGAGCCCACCGCCCAGCCGACCGTGGCCCCCTCAGCTCAGCCTTCTGCTGAACCGACGGCGGCCCCCTCTACCCAGCCGACCGCTGAGCCAACCGTCGCTCCCTCAGCCCAGCCCTCTACTAACCCTGCTGATCCGGCACCCCAGTGCGTGCCGGTGACCGTGACCGAAACCGTGCCCGGCGCAACCACTACCCAGGCCGACGGCACTGTCTCAGCGGCAACCTTTAGCTGGGGTGTGCGTTCCTCCTTCCGTAACTACATCGGTGGCGGTATCGCCCAGGGTGGTTGGGAGCTTACCGACACTACCTACTCCAGCAGCACCTTTAACTGGGCAAACGGTAGCGGCGCCTACTCTAACGGCAAGGGCAGCATCTCCTTTAGCGGTTCGGTGCGCTTCACCGGCCACAAGGGAACCCTCAACACCCTGATGAGCAACCCCCGTCTTGAGGTGAACGGTTCTACCGGCACCCTCTACCTGTCGGTCACCTCTAACGACATGAACGGCACTGCAACTAACTACGGCGAGGTTGCTTTTGCCACGGTCGATACCTCTTCCCTCGCCCTCAATGGCTCAACCATCTCCCTCTCCGGTGCTTCGGCGACCCTGACCGAGACCGGCGCTGCTGCCTTCGCTGGCTTCTACAAGGCGGGTGAAGCCCTTGACCCCATCAGCTTCACCGGAACCTTGGGCAAGCAGTCGGTCACCGGTGCTTCTCAGACCATTGAGAAGACCCAGTACGTCTCTCAGAATGGCGCTAACTGCGATGCCCTGAACGCTGAAGCTAACCGTAAGGCCGAAGCCGCCCGAGCCGCTGCCCAGGGTGGCAAGCTGGCGAACACCGGCGCTTCGGTCGGTGCCCTGCTGGCTGTGGGTGCAGCCCTGCTGGCTGCCGGTGCTGTGGTGGTAGCCCGCCGCCGCGCGTCCTAATTCTCATCCGTCTCACGGTGGGAGCCGGGCTGTAACCGGCTCCCACCCTCTTGTTTCTCTCGGAGGTTCTGGTGCTCACACACTCCTTTTCTTCTCTGCCCCTGCGCCGGGGTTTTTCTGTTCTGAGTGCTGCCCTGGTTCTGGCGGTGACGGCCTGTACCGGGTCGGCGGAGAGCGGTGCGGACGCCGCCGCTACAGGCTCCCAAGCAGGGGCAGCTTCTGCGTCGGTTGAGGGCGGGGCTCAGTCGTCGGCAACGGCCGGGGGCATTGTGGCTCCCGCCAGTGAAGAGGTGCACCGCACCGCCCTGCAGCAGGCCGAGGACTACCTCAAAGCCAATGCTGTAGAGAATCCCAAGAGCCTGACAGGTCTGGCGACGGCGGCGTCCGTCCCGGATGTGCTGCCGCTTGAGAACCCGCAGGCCCCGCAGCTGCCGGTGACCGTCACTGATTTTCAGGGCACCGAGGTGACCGTGACCAGTGCCGACCGTATTCTGGCCCTGGATATGTACGGCACCCTGGCCCAGACCGTCGTCGCTTTGGGGCTGGGGGACAACCTAGTAGGTCGGGTCACGTCTTCGACCGAAACGACCCTGGCAGACCTGCCCCTGGTAACCCAGAACGGCCACGACATTTCGGCTGAGGCGGTTCTTTCTCTCGCCCCGACCGTGGTGCTCATGGACACCACCAACGGCCCCCTCGAAATTACCGAGCAGCTGCGTTCGGCCGGGGTGACCGTGGTGCATTTTGACCCCTCGCGTTCCTTGAGCCAGGTAGTGCCGCAGATTGAGGCGGTTGCGCAGGCTCTGGGAGTTCCGGACGCCGGCGCCCAGCTGGGTGCCCGGGTGCAGGCTGAGATTGATTCGGCGCTAGCCACCATTGCCGAGGTTGCCCCGCAGGATTCGGCGCAGAAGGTGGGCATGGCCTTCCTCTACGTTCGGGGTACTGCCGGTGTCTTCTTTATCCTGGGTGACGGTTCAGGGGCCGATGAGCTGATTACTGCCCTGGGCGGTCGCGATGTGGCCAGTGAAGGCGGGGCTTCGGGTACCGTGCCCGCTAACGCTGAAGCGCTCTCGCGGGCTAACCCCGACCTGATCCTCACCATGACCGGCGGGGTGGAGTCCACCGGCGGTATCGAGGCCTTCTTCGCCCGCCCCGGGGTAGCTGAAACAACAGCCGGTGCCAACCAGCGCGTGGTCGATATGGCAGACGGCCAGGTTCTCTCGTTCGGGCCCAACAGTGCGGCGGTACTGCTGTCCTTAGCCACCGCTATCTACACCCAGCAGTAGGTTCTTGTGCAGGTACGTTCTTCTACCCTCACGGCGGTCTTTACCGCCCTGCCCCTCCTGTTGCTCGGCACGGTACTCATATCAGCCAGCCTGGGCCAGTTCGAGATTCCCCTCCCCCAGGTTGCCGGGGGTATCCTGCGCAACCTGGGGCTGGCGTCCGCCGACCCTGCCATGCGGCTGGCAGACGCCACCCTCTGGAATATCCGCCTACCCCGCATTCTGCTGGGGCTGCTGGTGGGTGCCGCCTTGGGGGCGTCCGGCGCCCTGATGCAGGCGGTCTTCGGCAACCCGCTGGCTGAGCCGGGCGTCATCGGCATTTCAGCCGGTGCTGCGGTGGGGGCCTGCGGGGCTATTGTGCTGGGGCTGAATACCCTGGGTATGTTCACCGTACCCCTCTGTGCCTTTGCCTGCGCGCTAGCCACCACCGCCCTGGTCTATCTCTTCTCCCGCTCCGGCGGGCGGGCCGAGGTGCTGTCGATGATTCTCACCGGTATTGCCGTAACCGCCGTGGCTAACGCCCTGATTGCCCTGATGGTCTTTATCGCTGATGACGCCAGCCGCGACCAGATTATCTTCTGGCAGATGGGCTCCCTGAATGGGGCGACCTGGGCGGCGGTAGCCACCAGTGCCCCGATTGTGAGTGTCGGTATTATCGGTAGCTTTCTCTTGGCCCGGCAGCTCAACCTGCTCGCCCTGGGTGAGCGGGCCGCTGCCCACTCGGGTGTTCATGTAGAGCGCCTACGCCTGGCAGCTATCGTCTGCACCGCCCTGCTCACCGGGGCCGCGGTCGCCTACGCGGGCATTATCGCTTTTGTGGGTCTGATTGTGCCGCATCTGCTCCGCATGGTGGTGGGGCCCTCCAACCGGGTACTACTACCCGCCTCGGCCCTGGGCGGTGCCCTGCTCATTGCGGCCTCCGACCTCGCCGCCCGCACCCTGGTGAGCTTCGCCGACCTGCCCATCGGCATCTTCACCGCCCTGGTGGGCGGCCCCACCTTCTTTATCCTGCTCCGCCGAACCCTAACCAAGGGGGCCCTGTGACCGCACCTTTACTCGTCGCCGATTCGGTCAGCTACCGGGTGAACGGGCGGCAGATCCTGCACGATGTCTCACTTGAGGTTGCCCCCGGTGAGGTTCTAGCTCTTATCGGCCCCAACGGGGCAGGTAAATCGACCCTGCTGTCCCTGCTGGCAGGGGATGCTGCCCCCAGCTCGGGGCAGGTTACCCTGGGCGGACGTCCGCTGGCAGACTACCGGCCGGTCGAGCTGGCCCGCACTCGAGCCATGCTGTTGCAGCACACCTCGGTAGCCTTCTCCTACACCGTGCAGCAGGTGGTCCAGATGGGCCGGGCCCCCTGGCGGGGCACCGAGCAGGCCCAGCAGGATCACGAGATTGTCGCCGCCGCCCTTGCCGACACCGATACCGGGCATCTGGCGGGCAGGGACGTCCGCACCCTCTCGGGCGGCGAAGCCGGCCGCACCCACCTGGCCCGGGTCTTTGCCCAGCGCACTCCCCTGCTCCTGCTCGACGAGCCCACCGCTGCCCTCGATATTCTGCACCAGGAGCAGACCCTCACCCGCGCCCGCGCCTACGCCCGGCAGGGGGCTGCTGTGATTGTGGTTCTGCACGACCTGGATTTGGCAGCCTCCTACGCTGATCGGCTGGTTCTGCTGGCAGGCGGGCAGGTGGCGGCGCAAGGACGCCCGCAGCAGGTCTGCACGGCAGAGCGGCTGAGTGAGGTCTACGGCCACCCCATTGAGGTGCTCACCCACCCGGTGACGGGGCGGTTACTGGTGCTCCCTGCACGGGGGTGAGGTAGTTTTCATCCTTGAGACGGACGTGCACCTATAGCTTCTCCCACTAGACTGGGTACTAGTTTCACCCCGCCCGACGCCCCAAGGAGCCCCTATGTCTCACACCGCGCCTGCCCACCGCGTGAATGTGAGTACCCCTCCAAATAGCGTCCTTGAGGCCGGTGGGCTCACCAGCGAGCAGGTCGCTGAACGCACCTCTGCTGGGTTAGTGAATACGCAGAATAATGCGACCTCCCGCTCTACCGCGACCATTATCCGCACCCACCTGTTCACCATGTTTAACCTGGTGTTGGGGCTCTGCGGGCTGGCGGTGATTCTGGTGGGTTCCTGGCTCGATACCCTTTTCCTTTTGGCTGCTATTGCCAACGTGGTCATCGGCTTCACCCAGGAGTTCTCGGCGAAGCGTCAGCTGGATCGCATTGCCCTGCTACGCCGCGACCCCGCCACCGCCCTACGCGACGGCAAACTGGTGCCGGTTGCCCTCGATGAGCTGGTTCTTGACGACGTTGTGCTGCTCAAGCGCGGGGACCAGGTTCCTGCCGACGCCGTGGTGCTCACCAGCGACGGCCTGGACCTTGATGAATCCCTGCTCACCGGCGAAAACGACCCCGTCGGTAAGGTACCGGGGGACGGCGTCCTGTCGGCTTCATCCGTGATCGGCGGGTCGGGCAAGGTGCGGCTGACGGCGGTGGGGGCTACCTCCCGCGCCGCGAAAATTACGGCCGAAGCCCGCCAGTTCACCACCATCCATTCGGAGCTCCGGGCGGGTATGGAACGGGTGGTCACCTGGATTACCTGGGCCCTGGTTCCCATTATCGCGATTGTGCTCAACGGGCAGATGCAGGCCGCTGGCGGCTGGCAGCTGGCCCTTGATTCAGGGGCCTGGCGTGATGCCCTGATTACCTCTGTCTCGTCGGTGGCCTCCATGATTCCCCAGGGCCTGGCCCTGATGACCACGATTTCCTTTGCCGTGGCATCGGTTAAGCTGGCCCGCACCGAGGTGCTGATTCAGGAGCAGCCCGCCGTTGAGGTGCTGGCCCGCGTTGATACCGTCTGCTTCGATAAGACCGGAACCCTGACCGAGGGCGGGGTGCGCTTTGATTCGGTTCGCTCCCTGACCGGGCAGGTGCTCTGGGCAGAGACCGGGCATCAGGACGCCGCCGCCGCTTCCCGAGTTAAGGATGGCTGGGCTGCCGCCCTGGGTTGGCTGGGAGCCGACCAGAACGCCAACCCCACCGCGGCTGCCCTGAAAGAGCCCTTTGCTGAAGCAGCGGGCGCCGCAGCCCCTGCCGGTGCTAGCGCTCCGGCTGCCACCGGCGTCCTGCCCTTCTCATCTGCCCTGCGCTTTAGCGGTGTAGAGTTCACGGGCACCGGCGCCTGGCTACTCGGTGCCCCCGAGGCACTTTTACCCGAGGGCTCTGCTGCCCGCGACCTAGCCGGTGAGCTAGCCGAGAGCGGGCTGCGTGTGCTGGTGCTGGCCCACGCCCCCGCCCTTCTGCGCGAGCCTTCCGGCAAGGTAGCCACCCGGGTTCCTGCTGGCCTTGAGCCCCAGGTGCTCGTGATTTTCCGTGAGCAGGTACGCTCCGAGGCCCCCGAAACCCTGGCCTACTTCAGAAGCCAGGGCATCGACCTGAAGGTCTTCTCTGGCGATAACCCCCGCACGGTAGCGGCCGCAGCGGCAGCCGCCGGTATGGACGTCTCAGCCGGTGCGGTCGATGCCTCAACCCTGCCCGAATCTGGCCCTGAGCTGGTAGAGGCTGCCCGAACCCACGCCGTCTTTGGTCGGGTCTCCCCCGAACAGAAGAAGAACATGGTGCTGGGTCTGCGCGAGGCCGGGCACGTAGTAGCGATGACCGGTGACGGCATCAACGACGCCCTGGCCCTCAAGCACGCCGACCTGGGCATCGCCATGGGCAACGCAGCGCCTGCCACCAAGGCAGTATCGCGCCTAGTGCTTCTCGACGGACGCTTTGACCGCCTACCCGGTGTACTCGCCGAGGGGCGCAAGATTATCGCCAATATCGAGCGGGTCACCAACCTCTTCCTCACCAAGACTGCCTTCGCTATCCTGCTGGGTCTCACCCTGGGCGTGCTCTGCTGGCAGTTCCCCTTCCTGCCGCGTCAGTACTCTACCGCCGACCTGCTCATTGTAGGTGGCCCCGCCTTCTTCCTGACCATGCTGCCTAACACCCGCCGCTACGTCAGCGGCTTCTTGGGCAGGGCCCTGCACTATGCCCTACCGGCAGCCGTTATCATCACAGCGGTACTGGTCTTCGTCAACGGCTACGGGCACGCTCTCGCTGGGGTGGCGACAGCGGAAATTCAGACCGCCACCTTCATCGCCCTTGTACTCATGGGCATCTACAACATCACCACCGTAGTACGGCCCGTGCGCGGCGTCCGCCTGGCTATCGTGGCGGCCATGTACGCCGGGCTGGCCCTGGTTCTCCTACTCCCGCCCTCGCTCTGGTACCACCAGTTCACCATTCCTACCGGGGCATACTTACTAGCCACCCTAGGCTCAGCCGCTCTGGGCTGCCTAGCTATCGAAATCAACCTGCGCCTGCACACCGCCTGGCTGCGAGCCAAACACCCCCAGGTACTTGCACAGGGCTAACCTCAGGGAGTACGCTTGACCACGAACGGGGTTCACACCCCACACTCTATGTAGTCAATCATCAGGATTGTTACTGGTTCAGCAGGCAAGACCTGAGTTGCTATCAGCTCATACGGCACCGGTGCACCCGCGCCCACGCCGCTTCCATGAGCACCCGTCTACCCGCATCAGGGCACACGGTTCGATAGGCAACTCGGGTCTTTTTCGTCTTAAGAACCCGCTAGCAGTCCGTACACACCAGTAAGGTTCCACCCGTGAACAACTCACAGATGGGCGAAAAGATTCTCGAAGGCCTGGGCGGCCCCGAGAACATCTCGCACTTTACCCACTGCGCCACCCGCCTGCGCGTGACCCCCAAGTCCAACAGCGCCATCGACCGCACCAAAATCGAAAACATCCCCGGTGTGCTCTCCATCATCGAGCAGTCCGGCCAGACCCAGGTCGTCCTCGGCGACAAGGTCGAATCGGTCTACAACGAAATGGTCAAGTTGCCCGGCATGGGCTCCGTCGGTGAAAGCGCCTCCAAGGGTGCCGTAGCTACCGACGAGAAGAAGGCCGGCGCCCTGACCCGCGTCTTCGACGTGCTCTCAGACTCCTTCCGCCCCATCCTCTGGGCGCTGCTGGGCACCTCTATGATTCTGACCCTGATCGTCTTCCTGCAGCAGCTGGGCTACTTCGGTCAGTACACCGACCTCACCGGTCAGGTCGTTAACATCGACATCGTCAACGGCCCCCGCCTGGCCGACGCCGATGCCGCAGCCGCCATGCTCAACGAATGGCGCGCAGCCTTCCCCTTCTGGTTCATCATGCTGGCAGCCTCCCTGTCAGTCCTGCAGTTCATGCCCATCATGCTGGGCGCAACCGCAGCTAAGCGCCTGGGCGCCAACATGTGGGTCGGTGCGGCTATCCCCGCAGCCCTCATGACCGGCACCTTCCAGGGCTTTGCAGACATCGCAGTGGACGGCGTCGTCCGCGTCCCCTTCCTGGGTCTTGACCTGCCCCTGTACGTCATGAACTACACCGGCCAGATCTTCCCGCCCCTCTTCGCAGCAGCTCTGCTGGCTCCCCTGGAGCGCTTCCTGAAGAAGGTCATCCCCACCATGCTGCACATGGTCTTCGTGCCCATGCTCTCCGTCATGATTCTGGTGCCCCTGACCGCCTTCCTCATCGGCCCCATCGGCATCAAGTTCGCTCTGGCTATCTCTGACTTCATCGGCGGCGTCAACGAAATCGCCCCCTGGCTGGTCGGTGGCCTCATCGCCGGTCTCTACCTCTTCATGGTTCCCCTGGGTCTGCACTGGCCCCTGAACGCCGTCATGATTAACAACCTGCAGACCGACGGCGTGGACTTCATCCAGTCCCCCATGGGCGCCTACAACTTCGCCGTCTTCGGCGTTGTCACCGGTGTTGCTATTGTGGCTCGCCGCAACAAGGAACTGCGCCAGACCGCTGTCGGTGCGGCCGCCTCGGGTCTGCTCGGTGGCATCTCCGAGCCCTCCCTCTACGGCATCGTCCTGCGCTACAAGCGTGTCTTCCCCCTGATTCTGGTTCCCGCCATCATCGGTGGTGCTACCATCTCAGCCCTGGGTGTTAAGTCCTACGCCTTCGCCTTCACCTCGCTGATTTCTATCCCCGCAATGCAGCCCTGGTACCTCTACATGATTGGTCTGGCCATCGCCTTCTTCGGCGCTATGGCAGGTGTACTGATCTTCGGCTACGAGTCCAAGGACCAGAAGGCTGAAGCTGCCGCCAAGGCCGCAGCCGTTGCAGAAACCGGCATCGGCGAGTCCGCTGCCGAGGCAGCTACCCCCGCAGCCACCGAGGTTCGCAACGAAGCGGACGCCGCCACCACCTCAGCTACCCCCTGGGCCGCTGAAGAGGCAGCAGCACCCGCAGCAGGCACCGTCCTGACCATGGCATCCCCCCTCGAAGGCCAGGCAGTTCCCCTGTCTGAGACCCCCGACCCCATCTTTGCCGCCGAAAAGCTCGGCAAGGGTGCCGCCATCGTCCCCACCGGCAACACCGTGGTAGCCCCCGCCGCCGGCAAGGTCTCCGTCACCATGCCTTCCGGCCACGCTATCGGCCTGAAGCTCGACAACGGTGTAGAACTGCTCATTCACGTAGGTATCGACACCGTCAACCTGAACGGCGAAGGCTTCGATGTGAAGGTTGAAAAGGGCCAGCGCGTCAATCCCGGCGACATCCTGCTGACCTTCGACCCCGAGATCATCAAGAACGCCGGCTACTCCCTGGTAACCCCCGTTCTGGTCACCAATACCAACCGCTTCGCTGAGGTTGAGGGCGCTACCGGCGCCGTCCAGCCCGGCTCTGAGCTGCTGAAGGTTACCACCAAGTAATCCCGCCGCAGCCTAGGTGTGCCGCCCCGCATCGTCCTTCCGGACGGTGCGGGGCGGCTTTCTATGCCTTTAAGCAAATCTCATAGTTACTGCCCGGTAATAAGCGCAGTTCAACGGGTTTTAGAATGACTGTATGTTTACCGTGAAATCCTTTTATGACCTGACTCTTGATGAACTCAACGAGATTTACCTGCTACGCGGGCTGGTCTTTGTGGTGGGCCAGAAGATTACCGAAGAGAACGAAATCGACCGGGCAGACCGGCAGGCCCTGCACTTCTTCCACGCCAACGAGCGCGGCGAAGTACTGGCCTACCTGCGTCTCTTTGACCTGGCCACTTTCTCTGACGACGCCCACCCGGCGGATCCCGGCGCGTGGACGCTGGGGCGGGTGGCAGTACATCCGGACGCCCGCGGCACCGGCCTGGGACGCCGCCTACTGAACGAGGCCCTAGCCTGGATTGAAGAGAAGACCGAGGCTGAACGTATCTCTATTAGTGCCCAGGCCTACCTGGCTGAGGGCTATTACGGGGCGGCAGGCTTTGAAATTGTAGGCGAACCCTACCTTGAGGCTGGTATCGAGCACGTGCATATGGTGCGCACCATCCAGCGCTAGCAGAAGAAGGAAAGCTGCGCCACTTCATGAGCTAATACGACGCTGTAACGTACTTTTTACATTTTTTTGAAGAGTTTTACATATAAACAGGGGTTTTTGTGGCGCAGCTCCCCGAAAGTGACCTAGTATATACATTACACATCGTGTGACTCACCACACCCAAGAGCTGGGGAGGCTCCCGCCACCCCCGCACACACAGGGTGAAGATCGCGGACCACAACATACATTTCCCCTTTTCAGCAAGGAGACACCAATGCGCAAGACCCGCATTTCCTCAGCTCTCGGCCTCTCAGCTGTAGCTGCCCTGGCTCTCTCAGCCTGCGCCAGCTCCGACACCGGCGCCTCCAGCACCTCAG
Organism: Rothia nasimurium; assembly: GCF_928392795.1. GTDB lineage: Bacteria > Actinomycetota > Actinomycetes > Actinomycetales > Micrococcaceae > Rothia > Rothia nasimurium_F. The sequence goes on along the minus strand of NZ_CAKMTJ010000002.1, from coordinate 180,815 downwards.
GCTCCGACGCAGCTGCCTCAGACAAGTCAGTTTCAATTGCTATCACCAACGTTTTCTCCTCACTGAACGTAGGCACCGCTGAAGGTAACTCAGACACTAACGGCATCATCGCCCAGATGACCAACCGTGGCTTCTACACCATCACCAACACCTTCGACATCCGCCACAACGAGTGGTTCGGCACCTACTCCATGACTGAAGAGGGCGAAGGCATCAAGGTTGACTACAAGGTCAACGACGACCAGAAGTGGTCAGATGGCAACGACATCGACAAGGGCGACCTGCTCCTGGCATGGGCTGCTCAGTCAGGCCACTTCGACAGCGAAGACGGCGAACTCACCTACTTCGACTTCGCAGGTGAAACCGCTGGCCTCGGCGGCGCAGAGGTCCCCGTTGTGAGCGAAGACGGCCGTTCCATCTCCTTCACCTACCCCAAGGCTTTCGCTGACTGGGAAATCGCTTACGACATCGACAAGCCTGCCCACGTTGTTGCTGAGCTGGCCGGTATGACCGAAGACGAGCTCATCGAGGCCATCGAGACCGCTACCCCCGGTGAAGAGAACGAGAACCTGCGCAAGATCGCAGACGCTTGGAACACCGGCTACAACACCACCACCATGCCTTCCAACGAAGCTCTGACCGTGGGCAACGGCCCCTACCTGGTCACCGCTGTTGAAGAGAACCAGTCAGTGACCCTGACCGCCAACCCCAACTACCAGGGTGACAAGAAGCCCGCCATCAACGAGGTTGTGCTCAAGGTACAGGGCGACGTTGCAACTCAGATTCAGGCTCTGCAGAACGGCGAAGTCAACGCTGTTGCCCCCCAGGCCTCCATCGACACCGTCTCCCAGCTGGAAGCTCTGAGCGGCGTTGTAACCGAGACCCAGCCCGACCAGGCTTACGACCACCTGGATCTGAACGTCAAGGAAGGCTCACCCTTCGCTGACGAGAACGTCCGTAAGGCCTTCCTGCTGACCGTTCCCCGCCAGGACATCGTCGACAAGCTCATCAAGCCCATGGACGCCGATGCTCAGGTTCTGAACTCCCAGCTCTACGTAGCTTCCGACGCTGAGAACTACGCCAAGACTGTTGAGTCCAACAACTCCTCTGAGTACCCCTCAGACGACATGGACGCCAACATCGAGAAGGCTAAGGAACTGCTGGGCGGCCAGACCCCCACCATCCGTATCCTCTACAACAACAAGAACCCCAACCGCATCAACTCCTTCCAGATGATCAAGGAATCCGCTGAGAAGGCAGGCTTCGTGGTTGTTGACGCCGGTAGCGAGCAGTGGTCATCTCTGCTGGGCGGTGGCGACTACGAGGCATCCATCTTCGGCTGGGTTTCCTCAGGTGTAGGTAACTCCTCACTGGGCCAGATCTTCAAGACCGGTTCATCCTCCAACTTCACCGGCTACTCCAACGCAACCGTTGACGCAGCAGCCGATGAAATCATGACCACCACCGACACCGCTCGCATCGAAGAACTGAAGATGCAGGCAGACGGCGAACTGTTCAAGGACGGCTACGGTCTGCCCCTCTTCCAGTCCATCGCTGTTACCTCGGTTTCGGACACCATCACCGGTGTGCAGCCCAAGCCCGGTCAGCAGCCCCTGACCTGGAACATCGAAGAGTGGGACATCGCAGAGTAAGTACAGTTACGCTCTAGTCACGCTACAGATGGCAACTAACAATCTGTAACTGCCCTACGGCGCGGACGCTCACGAGCGTCCGCGCCTCTGGCTGTTTTGAGAGCACCCTCCTATTCCCAGGGTGTGCTCCCCTACCCATCAGGATTCATCATGCTCATGTACTCCGTGAGGCGCCTGATCACCGCAGTTTTCATCCTCTTCGGTGCATCGTTCCTCATCTACAACCTCGTAGCAATCGCGGGTGACCCCCTCGAAGAGCTACGCACATCGTCCTCCCCTAACAAAGACGCACTCATTGCCCAGCGCATTGCTGCTCTGGACCTGGACACCCCCGCCCCGCTGCGCTACTTCAAGTGGCTTGGCGGCGTGCTTGGCTGCTTTGCAGGTAAGTGCGACTTTGGTCAGAACCTGGCAGGCACACCCGTCACCCAGCTTCTCTCTAACGCTGTCTACCAGACCCTTACCCTGGTCGTAGCAGCCACCGTGCTCTCCATCCTGATCGGTGTCAGCCTGGGTATCATCTCAGCCCTGCGCCAGTACTCAGGCCTGGACTACACCGTGACCTTCGCCAGCTTCCTCTTCTTCTCCCTGCCCTCCTTCTGGATTGCAGTTCTGCTCAAGGAATTCGTTGCCATCGGCTTCAACGACTTCCTCCGAAACCCGGTGGTCACCATACCCACGACCCTGCTCATATCGGTTCTAGCAGGCCTCTTCTGGTACTCCGCGTCCTTCGGCAAGCAGAAGACCCGTTACCTGATGGGTCTGCTGGGCTTCGCCATCACCGCAGGCGCTATCATCTTCGTCTCCACCACTAAGTGGTTCCTCACCCCCTTCCTGGGCATCCCCTTCATGCTGCCCCTGGGCCTGGGCGCCGCCATCATCTTCACCATCCTGGTCTCCGGCCTGCGTAACCGCCGTGCCCTGGGTGCAGGTCTAACCATGGTCGTCGCTGGCCTAGCTGCCTACTTCCCCCTGCAGGACCTGCTCGATTTGGCCACCATGCTCATGGTCATTCTGATTGCCCTAGCCTTCATGGCTCTGGGCTGGGTTGTTGGCCTGCTCTGGGGCGGCTACGACAAGGGCCAGGGTGCCCGCGTCGGTATGCTCACCGGCCTGGTCATGGCCCTGCTGATTATCGCCGACCGCTTCATGCAGGCCTGGCCCGCCTACATCAGCAACAGCCGTATCAAGGGCCGTCCTATCCCCACCGCCAACGCTTCTACCCCCAACCTGCAGGGTGACTTCTGGATTCTGAACACAGATACCCTCACCCACATCCTGCTCCCCACCATCGCCCTGACCCTGATTTCGCTGGCCTCCTACTCACGCTACTCACGTGCGTCCATGCTCGAAATCATGAACCAGGACTACATCCGCACCGCCCGCGCCAAGGGTGTTTCCGAACGCTCCGTCGTCATGAAGCACGCCTTCCGCAACGCCCTGATCCCCCTGGCCACCATCATCGCCATGGACATCGGCGGCATCATCGGCGGCGCAGCGATCACCGAACGTATCTTCGCCTTCAAGGGCATGGGTACCCTCTTCCTCGACTCGCTGGCTCACACCGACCCCAACCCCGTCATGGGCGTCTTCCTGCTTACCGGCATCCTGGCGCTCGTCTTCAACCTTGTGGCTGACCTCCTCTACTCAGCCCTCGACCCGCGTGTGAGGGTGAAAGCATAATGAGCACCAACGACAAGAACCTCAGCTCAGGGCCCGCTAAGGAGCCCACCACCGAGACCACCGCCCTGCGCTCCGTCGAAACCAACGTCGACATCCGCGCCCAGGAGTCCGTGGGTAAGACCCAGGGCCAGATTGTGCGCAAGCGCTTCCGCCAGAACACCGGCGCGGTCATCTCACTGGCTATCCTGGTCGCCGTGCTCCTGCTGGCCCTCACCTCCATCGGCGTGGGCCCCATCCCCGGCTGGTGGAAGTACAACTACACCGAGATGAACCCCATCGTGAACGGTGCAGCCCCCAACGCCCAGCACTGGTTTGGCCAGGACGCCACCGGCCGTGACCTCTTCGCCATGACCATGCGCGGTGTGCAGAACACCTTCCTGGTGGTCATCCTGATTACCAGCATCGCCGGCTTCCTCGGCGTGCTCTTCGGTGGCCTGGCAGGCTACTACCGCGGCTGGATTGAAGCCGTCATCATGCGCTTTACCGACATGGTCATCATCATCCCCCTGATGCTGCTGACCGCCGTGCTCGGTAAGCTGGCCGGTAGCTACTTCCACGGCATCTGGAACACCATCATGTTCGGTGTGGTCGTGGGTCTGCTCTTCTGGTCATCGCTGGCCCGTCTGGTGCGCGCGGAATTCCTTTCACTGCGTGAACGCGAATTCGTGGACGCCGCCCGTCTGGCAGGTGCCTCAGATATGCGCATCATCTTCAAGCACATCCTGCCCAACGCCATCGGCGTGGTCACCGTGAACGTGTCGCTGATGATGAGCTCCGCCATTCTGACCGAGACCGCGCTCTCCTACCTGGGCTTCGGTATTAAGGCCCCCGACTGGTCGCTGGGTTCACTGATTTCAGCTAACCAGTCAGCCTTCTCCACCCGCCCCTGGCTCTTCTGGTTCCCCGGCCTCTTCATCCTGGTGATTTCACTGGCCGTCAACTTTGTGGGCGATGGCCTGCGTGACGCCTTTGACCCCCGCCAGAAGAAGTTCAACCCCAAGAAGGCAACCAAGCGCACCGCCCACTCAGCCGAAAACGGTGTGGGCATCGACGGTTCTGTAGCCGCCCCCGCAGCAGCCGCTGCCGGAGCTGGCACCGCCACCGTGCACGCTTCCATTGCCTCGGAGGTAGAGACCCCGCACAGCACCCGCACCTCAGATTCCCTTGACCAGGACCTGGACGGCCCAGCGGGCTCACCCCAGAACAAGTAGCTCTCATCGCTCGAGGCGGTGAGCGCACCAGCACTCACCGCCTCGTTGATAACCGAATAGAGAAGGCAGAACCTCCCGGCTCACCCGGAGCCTAGAACACTAGGCCCCCTACAGCCGCCATCAGCAGAAGGACGAAGATAGCCAGCCCACGGGCGTCCACCCGGCTTTCCTGCCGGGGCGGAACCGCCTCAAGGGCAGCGTCCTCAACCAGCTCCTGCCAGTAGCCGCGCAACACCAAAGCAACTGCCCCCGCCGCCGAATTCGGCAGGTCCGAGGCACGCACTGACCGCTCCGCACCGTAGGTGATAGCGGGCAGGCGCTCAAGATCCTGACGGTGGGCAGAAAGGGACGCCACCATCCCGCTTGAAGGCAGACCAAAAGCCTGATAACGCTTGGTGGGAGTCACCAGGGTCAGATGGTACTTAGTCGAAACATCGATAAGGGCCGCATAATTGACCGTATGCGTCACAAAGGGGTTGTAGATGGTGATATCGTCGGCACCAGCTACCAGGCTGGACCGGCCTAACACGTACCACACCGTGTAAGCCATCCACAGCACACCCCAGCCACCGGTCAGCAGGGCTGATAAGCCACCGCTGACCGCCAAGGCCACCAGCACGCTCGCTGCAACCAGCACAGCGCACCAGGTATAGAAGGGGGCGGTTTTCACGCGAAAGGTCACCGGAGGGTTCTGCAAATACTGAGACTTCATAGTCTCTCGATTCTCTCAGATGAGACAGCTCCACCCCACTAACCTCTACAGAAACAACCAAGAGTTGGGAAAACCAGTGAATACACCAACCACTCAGCCAACCGGCGCCCAGCCGGTCCTCGAGGTCCGCGACCTCAGCGTTGACTTCGGCGTCGAACGCACCTGGGTTCCCGCCGCCATGAACCTCAACTACGAGGTACATGCCGGTGAAGTCCTCGCCATTGTGGGTGAATCCGGCTCAGGTAAGTCAGTTTCGTCCATGGGTATGATTGGGCTGCTGCCCAAGAACGCCCGCGTCACCGGCTCTGTTAAGCTTAACGGCCGCGAACTCGTTGGCCTGTCCAACACCGAATTGCTCGGTGTGCGCGGTGAAGAAGTCGCCGTAATCTTCCAGGAACCCATGACCGCCATGAACCCGGTCATGACCGTGGGCGACCAGATCGTTGAAACCCTGCGCCTGCACAAGAACGTCTCACCGGCAGAGGCTAAAGAAGAAGCCATCAAGATGCTTGAGATGGTCGAAATGCCCGACCCCATCAAGGCCTTCAACTCCTACCCCCACCAGATGTCGGGCGGTCAGCGCCAGCGCGCCATGATCGCCCAGTCTCTCTCAACCAACCCCAAGTTGCTCATTGCCGATGAGCCCACCACGGCGCTCGACGTGACCGTTCAGGCTGAAATTCTTGAGCTCATGCGCAACCTGCAGAAGAAGCTCAACTCAGCTATCATCCTCATTACCCACGACATGGGTGTAGTCGCCGACCTGGCCGACCGCGTCGCTGTGATGCGCCGCGGCCAAATCGTTGAAACCGGAGAAATCCACGAGGTCTTCAACAACCCCCAGCACGAGTACACCCAGGCCCTACTCGGTGCCGTACTCCACCTGGGTGGCGACGAAATCGACGTGAACGCCGCCATCGACGACGCCGCCGAAAACCAGCGTCCGGCCACCGCCCTGCTAGAGCAGGTAGCCCCCCAGCGCACCGGCGACGTCATCCTCTCCCTCAAGGACGTCGCCCTCGAGTACCCCAAGCAGGGGCGGGTTGGCCCCTTCCGCGCCGTCACCGGCGCCAACCTCGAAATCCGTGCCGGTGAGGTACTGGGTCTCGTGGGTGAATCGGGCTCCGGTAAGTCCACCATCGGCCGCGCAACCGTCGGCTTCCTGCAGGTTGCCGAAGGTGAGCTAAACGTCTGCGGCGTCGACATGCGCAAGCCCAGCCGCAAGGACCTGGCCGAGGTACGCAAGCACGTGGGTATGGTCTTCCAGGACCCCTCATCCTCGCTCAACCCCCGCCTGCCCATCGGTGAATCCATCGGTGAGCCCATGATGCTGGCCGGCGTCGCCAAGGGTGCGGAGCTGCAGAAGCGCATCGAGGAGCTCCTCGACCGCGTAGAGCTCCCCCGCTCCTACCGCAACCGCTACCCGCACGAGCTCTCCGGCGGTCAGAAGCAGCGCGTCGGTATCGCCCGCGCCCTCTCCCTCAAGCCCAAGCTACTCATCGCGGACGAGCCCACCTCAGCACTCGACGTTTCGGTTCAGGCCCGCGTGCTGGAACTCTTCCGTGAGCTCCAGGAAGAAATGGGCTTCGCCTGCCTCTTCGTCACCCACGACCTGGCAGTCATTGACGCCCTGGCTGACCGTATCGCGGTGATGCGCCGCGGCGAAATCGTAGAGCAGGGCCCGCGCGAGCAGATCCTGCGCCACCCCCGTGAGGTCTACACTCAGCGCCTGCTGGCCGCTGTGCCGCTGCCCGACCCGGACGCCCAGGCTGAGCGCCGCGAGCTGCGCGCCAAGCTGCTGGACGAAACCGGCCACGTCGTCAGCTAAAGACAACTAAAAGGAGCTCCGCCAGATTCTGGTGGAGCTCCTTTGTGTACCTATACGTGTATTTCGGTGGCAGAGAATGCAAAGGACGTGCTAGCGCCCTACCCTACCCCTTAACTCCACTCCCCTAGTTCATCTTGTTGCGCCAGTCGGCGTCCTTGCCCGCGCGGGCGTCGCGCAGGGCCTGTAGGTTCTGCTTGATGAGGGCTTCGGGCTCGACGGGGCGGCCGCCCGCTGAGTGGGGGGTGATGATGATGTTCTTGGCGTCCCACAGGGGGTCGCTGGCGGGCAGGGGCTCTTCAACTACAACGTCGACGGCGGCACCGGCGATGCTCCCTGAGTTGAGGGCTTCAATCAGGTCAGCTTCGTTGACGGTGGGGCCGCGGCCGACGTTAATGACGTAAGCCCGCTGAGGCAGCTTGGCCAGGCGGGCGGCGTCGAGGGAGTTCTTGGTTTCCTCGGAGTTAGGCAGGATCATGACCAGGATGTCGGTGGTTTCTAGGACCGAGTCGATGTCGTCGGTGGCGACCACGGGGAAGCCCGCGCGCTCACCTGCTGAGCGGGCGATACCGGTGACCTTGGCGCCGAAGGCGTCGAAGAGGCGGGCGGTGGCCTGGCCGATAGAGCCAAAGCCCCAGATGGTGACCTTGGCGCCGAGCAGGGTGGTGACCTGGTCAGCAGGGTGCAGCTCCTGGGGGCCGCCTAGTTCGGTGGCCCAGTTCTTCTGTGCCTGGTGCTCGGCCAGGGTGGGCAGGAAGCGTACAAAGTTCAGGGCCAGGGCCAGGGTGTGTTCGGCAACGGTCTTTGAGTGCAGGCCGCTGCCGGAGGCGATGACGGCCTCGGGGCGGAAGCCCGCGGCGCGGGCCTGGTCGGGGCCTGCCAGCAGGGCCTGGACCAGCTCTACCTGCTGAAGGTGGGCGGCGGCGTCCTTGAGCTGGTCGTTGGTGTTGCCCCATGCCACCAGCACATCGGCGTCGTGATGTTCGGGGTCGATGTTGACGGTGGGGTCGTAGCTGACCAGCTCATCGCCGGCTTCAGCGCCCAGGGCGCTCTGGTCAAGGGTGATTGATGTGGGCAGAAGAATCTTCATGGTGTACTCCTTTGTTCCAAGTGTCAGGCGCGGGGGCACCCACTAGCCACTTTACCCCCGCAGGGCCCTGCCAGGCCTACCCGTGACGCAGCATGACGGACGGGGTCGCGGCTAGTCCTCGCGCAGCAGGTGGCGGAAGGTCTGCACGGCCTCGCGGATTATCTCATCACGTTCAGTGCTCTCGGGCACACCGCGAGTGTAGTCCATATAGCGGAGCAGGGCCGAAGTGATACAGAGGGCTGCACGCAGGCGGGGTTCTGAGGCCCCTTCTCCGGCTTCACTTTCAGGCAGGTAGGGCCAGGGGCCGCGGCGTCCGCTCGCGCTGAACTCCACCCAGTTGACGGTGCGCAGCAGGTCAGCCAGGGTCTTTTCACACTCGATATGGTGAGTTTTCAGGCGGTAGCGCAGCTCCGGGTATTCCTGCACCAGGGGGCGCACCTGCGGGTAGGTGGGGCTGTCGACCGATGCGACCATGATGTCGAGCATCAGGTGGGCGACGCGCTCAAAGATGTAGAGGTCTTGGCGGGCGGCATCCTTCTGCAGGATGTCCTCGGTGATGATGGGGGCGCGCAGGCCCAGCACCGCGTCCTCTTTACTCGCGAAGTAGTTGAAAAGGGTGCGGGGGCTCACCCCGGCGAGCTCAGCAATTTCGTCGGTGGTGGTGGCCTTGAGGCCCTTTTCTTGCACCAGGGTAAGGGCAGCCTCGTGGATGGCGGTGTGGGTTCGCTCGCGGCGCTGCTGGCGCACGGACTTCTCGGGTTTCTTCACACCACCAGTCTATTGCAGAGGTGCAGAGAACCTAAGCTAGGTGAGATATTACGGGCAGGGTACGAGCATCGCGCGTAGAGAGCTTTCTGACTATGTGGACAAGCCCCACCCCGCACTCGGACCCCGGGTAGACTTAGAAAGGTGAACTTCAGCCTACCTTTTCTCGATATCACGAACCTGCCGGATTGGCTCTCGATAACCCTGGTCGTTATCGATATCCTCATCCGCATCACCGTTATTTTCTGGTTGCCCTACAACCGTAAACCGGTGGTCGCGCTCGGCTGGCTGATGGCGATTTTCTTTATTCCCTTCGTGGGCCTGTTTGCTTTCTTGATTTTTGGTTCCAACCTGGTGCCCCGGCACCGCCGCAGCCGCCAGCGCAGCATGAACCAGATTATTAAGGACTCCATCGAGGGGGACGACGCCGTGCTGGGCGACCCGGAGCTCTCTGAGCCTGCGCGGGTGGCAGCTAACCTCAACTACAAGCTCGGTGCCCTGCCCCTGATTGGCGGCAACGACTTCGAGCTACGCCACGACAACAATGCGGCCCTGCAGGAAATCGCCGAGAAAATCGACCAGGCTAAGAAGTACGTTCACTTCGAGTTCTACATCACCGCCCTCGATAGCACCACAGAGCCCCTCTGGGATGCCCTGGTGCGCGCCCACCAGCGCGGTGTAGCGGTTCACGTGCTCATCGACCATATCGGGTCCCGCAAGTACCCCCGCTGGAAGGAACTCCAGCGCAAGCTCAACGATGCAGGGGTACCCTGGCGGCTCATGCTGCCCCTCAAGCCCTGGAAGGGCCAGTGGCAGCGGCCCGACCTGCGCAACCACCGCAAGATTGTGGTCATCGATGGCGAGCTGGCTTTCTCCGGCTCCCAGAATGCTATCGATAGCACCTACAATCTCAAGGGCAACATCAAAAAGGGCCTAGTGTGGAAGGACCTCTCCTTCTTCTGCACCGGCCCCGTCGTGCACGAGCTCAACGCGGTTTTTGTCTCCGACTGGTATGCCGAAACCAAGGAACTCCTGCTCGATGAAATCGACGCCGACATTGAAGCCCACGATGAGGCAGGGCAGGAGGGCCAGCGTCCGCTCGCCCAAATCGTGCCTTCTGGCCCCGGTTTCGAAACCGAAAACAACCTGCGCCTGATCAACCACCTGATTTACAACGCAGAAGAACGCATCATCATCTGCTCCCCCTACTTCGTACCCGAAGAAACCCTGCTGCAGGCCCTAACCAACATGGCACTCTCGGGTATCGACGTGACCCTGATCGTCTGCGAGAAGGGCGACCAGTTCCTGCCGATTATGGGGCAGCGCTCCTACTACGAGCAGCTGCTCCGCTCGGGTGTGAACATTCAGCAGTACCCCGGCCCCACCGTTCTGCACTCCAAGTTCATGATTGTGGACGACGAAATCACCTTCATCGGCTCCTCCAACATGGACCCCCGCTCCTTCGCCCTCAACTTTGAGGTCTCCACTTTTATCGTGGGCAAGGCTATGGTGCAGGAACTCGAAGGCGTAGCCCGGGACTACATCTCCCGCTGCAAGCGCCTGCGCTACGACGAGTGGGTCAACCGCCCCAACCACCAGAAGGTTGCCGAGAACCTCTGCCGCCTGTGGAGCGCCCTGCTCTAGGCGTCGGCACGACTTAAAGAAGATAAGGACGCCGCCCCGCACTCCCCTGCCCGTTGGCAGGAAGGTGCGGGGGGGGCGGCGTCCTTACAGCTCTAAGACCTAGTGGCCTGCGTCCTCAGCCTTCTCAGCGTTCTCAAGCGCCAGCTTGAGGAAGTCACGGGCCGGGGTGTCGGCAGCGGAGGGCTTACCCGCGTAGGCACCGCGGTACTTGGCAGCCGGGTGACGCTCGTCCACGTACTTGTTACCCTCACCGAAGAGGCTCTCGCGCAGGGTGGAACCCTCATAGGCGGTGCGGTAGCGGCCGCGCTTCTGCAGCTCGGGAACAACGAACTCAACGAAGTCCTCAAAGGAGCCAGGGGAAACGTGGTAAGCCAGGTTGATGCCGTCCAGGCCGCCCTCGTCAATCCACTTCTCCAGCTCATCGGCAACAGTCTGGGGGGAACCCACCAAAACCGCACCCATGCCACCGGTGGCGCAGTGCTCGGCGATGTCCTTGCGGGTCCACTCCTTCTCCTTATCCTGCAGGGTGAAGGGGGTCAGGAAGGACTGGATAGACTCGGTCTCGACGTACTTGAGGGCCTCATCCTCATCGAACTGATCCAGGTCAAGACCGCTCCAGCCGCCAATAATGCCCTGGGAAGCCTCAACGTTCTGGTACTTGAGGTACTCGGCGTACTTGGCCTGGGCCTTCTCGTCGGTCTCATCCACCACCACAGAGAGCATGGCCAGGATCTTGACGTCATCGCGCTTACGGCCAGCCTTCTCAGCCTCATTACGGATGCGCTCGGTCAGCACCTTAGTCAGGTGGGGGCGCAGGGCGGTGATGAAGATAGCCTCAGCGTGCTGGCCAGAGAAAGCCTGACCGCGGGAAGACGCACCGGCCTGGAAAATCACGGGGGTGCGCTGGGGGGAAGGCTCAGTCAGGGCGATGCCGGGAACCTGGAAGTACTTGCCCTTGTGCAGGATGGGGTGCACCTTCGAGGGGTCAGCGAAGACGCCGTTTTCGCGGTCGCGGGGTACCGAGCCGTCCTCCCACGAACCTTCCCACAGCTTGTAGCAGACGTCGAGGAACTCTTCGGCAATCTCGTACCGCTCATCGTGCTCAATCTGACCGGGCAGACCCTGGTTCTCAGCAGCAGACTGAAGGTAGGAGGTCACCACATTGAAGCCCACGCGACCACCGGTCAGGTGATCCAGGGTGGAGTAGGAGCGGGCCAGAGTGTAGGGCTGGTTGTAGGTCACAGCGGCGGTCACGCCAAAGCCCAGGTGCTCGGTGACAGCGGCCATAGCAGAAATCTGCAGGAAGGGGTCACCCACAGGAACCTGGGCGCCGTCCTTCAGCACGGGAGCTACTGAATCCTTGTAGACATCGTAAACACCGACCACATCCGCAATGAAGACCGCATCGAAGAGGCCCTTCTCGCAGACCTTAGCCAGGTCGGTCCAGTACTTGATGGTGTTGTACTCATCCGCCCGGTTGCGGGGGTGACGCCACAGGCCAAAGCTCTGGTGGCTGGTGGTGGTCATATCGAAGGCGTTGACGACGATGCGCTTCTTCTCGGTCATGAACCGGGCCCTTTCACAGGTGGTGCTTGGCCCTCCGCGCCCGTGCTGCCACCGGCGTCCTTACCCAAAGTAAAAGGCACCGAGCCTTCGCGAAGGTGGCGCCTGGTTGCGCCGTACTTGCATTACTGCCTGATCCTCATCTGGGGCACCCCGCTACGGGAGAGGGTTGCCGCCCAACTAGCCAGAGCTTGACGTTGGGACTCTTGATCTTGAGATTTAGTGTAGCCCGCCCGGCCCGCCCAGGTGCAAGCATCTCGGGTTGCATTTCACATTGTGGCGTGTGTTGAGCTCTGTTACGGACGCCGGCGGGTTCCGGTCAGTTTTACCCACAGCGTCACACTCGTAACCGACCGAAATACCGCGTCATACTCTTGCCCAGTTCCAACAAACGCCCCTAGCGTTGAAAGCGTTAACCATCCAGAGCGACCGAGAGACTTGGCTCAACGACGTCGCAGCAACCTCCCTACACCAGGGGTCGGTGCTAACGCCAAGAGACGATGGAGAAAGCATGAGCGCACCCACGCTAGAACGCACCCCCACCACCCTCACCGCCTGCGAAATCGACTTCAATGCCGTCGGCAAGACCTTCATCGGCGAGCGCGGGGAAACCCGCACCGTCCTTGAAAACGTTTCTTTTACCGCCTACCCCGGTGAGATTATCTCGATTATTGGTTCCTCGGGCTGTGGCAAGTCAACCCTCTTGCGGGCTGCTGCCGGCCTGGGGGCAGCGACCGCCGGTACCGTCACGATTGACGGTAGCCCGGTACGGGGTCTCGATTCCCGTGTGGCTATTGGTTTCCAGGAGCCGCGCCTGCTGCCCTGGCGCACCGTTGAAAAGAACGTGGCGCTAGGTCTGCCCAAGGGTACCCCCAAGGACGTTGCCCGCGAGCAGGTTGCCCGCCTTCTGGATGTCGTGGGGCTGGCAGACTACGCCCAGCACCGCCCCCGTGAGATTTCCGGTGGCATGGCTCAGCGCGCCTCCCTGGCCCGGGCGCTGGCGCGGAACCCCGGCGTCCTTCTGCTCGATGAGCCCTTCGGCGCCCTTGATGCCCTGACTCGCATCAACATGCAGGATCTGCTGCTCGATATTCATGCCCATGACCCGGCCACCGTCCTGCTCGTCACCCACGATGTGGAAGAGGCCCTTTACCTCTCAGACCGGGTGATTGTGCTGGGTAAGCCAGGCCCCGCCGCACCCGCGACGATTGCCCGCATCGTTGAGGTGCCCGATCACCGCCCGCGCGACCGTGGCAACCCGGCGCTATCGTCCCTGCGTAAAGAACTTTTGGCCGAACTCGGCGTTGAAGAACACTAGGAACACACATGTCACTCATTTCTCGTCTCACCACCACTTCTGCCCTGCTCGCAACCGGCACCCTACTACTGACCGGGTGCCTGGCAGGGGAAAACGCTTCTACCGCCGATACTTCTGCCGCAGCGGGTGACACCACCGTCACCATCGACTACGCCACCTACAACCCGCTCTCCCTGATTATCAAGGAAAAGGGCTGGCTTGAGACCGCCCTACAAGAGCAGGGTAAGGACGTCGAGTGGGTACAGTCAGCCGGTTCGAACAAGGCCAATGAGGCCCTGCGTTCTGGGGCCATTGACGTGGGTTCCACCGCAGGCTCAGCTGCCCTGCTGGCCCGTTCTAACGGCTCCCCTATCCAGGTGATTGACCTCTACTCCCAGCCCGAATGGTCAGCCCTGGTCACTACCAGCGACTCGGGTATCAGCTCGGTAGCTGATCTAGCCGGTAAAAAGGTAGCCGTCACCAAGGGCACCGACCCCTACTTCTTCCTGCTCCAGGCACTGGAAGAAGCCGGTGTATCACCTGACGAAGTTACCATCGAGCAACTGCAGCACGCCGACGGCCGCACCGCCCTCAACCAGGGCACCGTCGATGCCTGGAGCGGCCTCGACCCCATCATGGCCAGCGCCGAAATTGAGGACGGCAACACCCTCTTCTACCGCAACGTTGACTTCAACACCTACGGCTTCTTGAACGCCACCGAGGATTTCATCGAGAGCGACCCCGAAGCTGCCCAGACCATCGTTAACGTTTACGAATACGCCCGCGACTGGGCACTCGCCAACGAAGAAGAGGCCGTGCAGATCCTGGCGGACGGCTCCGGAATTGAGCTTGAAACCGCCCAGGTCGTCTGGGACCGCACCTACCTCGACATCGATAACGTACCCGGCGACAAGCAGCTCGCCGTACTGGAGAAGGTCGGCCCCTACCTGGTCGAATCCGGCGACGTTGCCTCACAGGACGAAGTAGACACCGCCCTGGGCAGCATCGTCAATGACACCTTTGCCGCCAAGGCCGACCCCGCCCGCGTCTCTGCTCTGGTGGCTGAGTAGTCATGTCAGTTACCTCTGACCTCACCACCCGGCCGGCAACCCGCCGCCGTCTGGCGCGAACCGAAACACCGGCGTCCGCGCGCCCGCCCCGCCGCCCCCTGCTGACCCGCAGGTGGGCTCCCTGGCTCGGCGCCCTGCTGCCCCTGATTCTTCTGGCGCTCTGGCAGTACCTGAGCACCGCCGGGGTCTTCAGCGCAGTTCAGCTCCCCGCCCCCTCCAAGGTGGTTGCTGCCGCCCTCGATCTGGCAGGACGCGGCCAGCTCGGCCTGCACGTCGCAATCTCAACCCAGCGCGTGGTACTGGGCTTCAGCATCGGCGCTCTCTTGGGGCTGCTGCTCGGAGCCTGGGTAGGGCTCTCCCGCTGGGCCCAGGTGCTCGCAGCCCCCACCATCGGAGCTCTGCGCGCTGTGCCCTCGCTGGCCTGGGTGCCCCTGCTACTGCTCTGGATTGGTATCGGCGAGAACTCCAAGGTCACCCTCATCGCTATCGGTGCCTTTTTCCCGGTCTACACCACCGTCTCAGCTGCCCTAGCCCACGTGGACCCCAAGCTGGTTGAAGCGGCCCGCACCTTCGGCGTCCGCGGCATCAACCTCTTTACCACCGTGCAGCTACCTGCCGTTCTGCCCGCTGTGGTCTCGGGTCTGAGGCTGGCCCTGGCGCAGGCATGGCTCTTCCTGGTCGCCGCCGAGCTGCTCGGTGCTTCGATGGGGCTGGGCTTCCTGCTCACCGACTCCCAGAACAACGGCCGCACCGACCGCCTGCTCCTGGCCATCGTGCTACTCGCTATCCTGGGTAAGATCACCGACGCCCTGCTGGGTGTATTCGAACGCTGGGTCAAGGCCCGGTTCCCCAGCAACTAGAAGAAGAGGTGGGAGGTTCGTCTCTCACCCTTGAATGTAACGCTAAATGCCATCAGCGCGAACGGTTCTCGTGCAGATGGCATTTAGCGTTACATTCACGAGTGCCGCTGCTGCGAGTGCCATGCCTCTGCACATCCGCGTCACCATCACGACACATTAATCGCTGGCAGCAAAGACCCGCCGATTTAGGCACAAGTTATCCACAGATTGTCTGGTAGCTCTTGCCATGTCAGCTTTCCAGGGCAAGAGTCGCCCCATGGAACATTTTTTCAACGACATCAAAACCGCCCGAGAGCTAAGGCACGGAGGCATCAGCCCTTCCACCATCCGCCGGCGCTGTGCTCAAGGCAGGCTGATTCGAATTATGCCTAACGCCTATGTTGATGCCCAGCAGTGGATTCAATGGGACGAGGCAACCCGCACCAAAGCTCGCCACGTCAGCTTTATCAAAACGCACCAGCATTATGTGCTCAGTCATGTATCCGCAGCACTGTGGTGGGATGCCCCTCTACTGCGTCTCCCCCGCAAAATTTGGGTGAGCCACCCCGCCTCCACGGTGCGGTCACGGCCGCAGGTGCACGTCAGTAGAGGGCGTGAAGATATATGCGCTGACAGTATCTTCCATCAGGGAGCCTTCGTTACCTCGCCGCTGCAGACCGTGCTTGATTGCGCTCTGACTCTCCCCGTACTTGATGCTCTCTGCGTTGCTGACTACTTTCTGAACCGAAAGCTTGTATCGATGGAAGGTTTACGGGAAGCTATCACGCGGCTGAAGGGCAAGGGTGTGTGCACCGCTCGTGCGGTTGCAGAACTGATGAGTGATAAGGCTGAGTCCCCCGCAGAAACTATTGCCCGCTACCGCATTGTGACCTGGGGTTTCACCCCACCTCAGGAACAGGTGAGTATCCGGGTAGGTAATTCTGTGTACCGTCCTGACTTTCTGTGGGAGGAGTTTCGGGTCATTGTGGAGGTTGATGGCAACGTGAAATACGACGGCAGTCATGGTAACCCGGTTCATGTGATTCGGCGGGAGAAGCGACGCCACCGGGATCTCGAGCAACTCGGGTACCGGGTATTGCGTGTCACCTGGGACGATATTATGCGGTCGCCCGAGGCCTTCCGCGCTCTGTTGATTGGTGCCGGGGTGCGCTAGAAGTGCAGCGGATGCGGGGTGCAGCCTCCTTATGCATGGGCGTGATAGTTGTGTGTAGCGGTAAGTGCCATCAGCGCGAACGGTTCTCGTGCAGATGGCATTTCCCGCCACACTCAAGGCCAGCGGGGCGGACGGACGTGCGGGGGCAGCGGACGCAGGCGGACGGACGTGCGTCACGCGGCGTCATAAACGTTAAGGGGCGTCACGGTTTAGTAGCAGTGGCTCGCAGGTGCTTACCCTGAAAGAGATTTTGTCCATCAAGAGCGATACGAGAGACCTGGCTCTACGACGATCGCAGCAACCACGCCGAACAAGCCGCCCACGGGCGTCCTGCGAGAACCGGCGCCGGTGCTACAGCCAGCTACCGATGGGAGATACCCTTGGGCGCACCTGCCGACTTCGTGTACACCGACCCCTTCAATCCCACGCCCAACCCGGCGCTCATCTCAGATGAAGCCCGAATCCAGTTCTGGGCTGACCAGGCCAAGGCCCGCCTGACCTGGGGTGAGATGTTTGACGAAGCCAACCCCCACACCTTCGCCAAGCCGCAGAGCCTGGGCCTCGATGATGAGGGTATCGAGCAGTTCACCGTGCCCGAGATTAAGTGGTTCGAGGGCGGCAAGCTCAACGTTGCCTACAACTGCGTAGACCGCCACGTCGAAGCGGGTCAGGGCGATAAGGTGGCTCTCTACTTCGAAGGTGAACCCGGTGACCGCGAGGCCATTACCTATGCCGAGCTGCAGCGCCGGATCGCTAAGGCAGCCCACGGCCTGGAGAAGCTGGGCGTCGGCAAGGGTGACCGTGTGGTGATTTACCTGCCGGTGATTCCCGAAACCATCATCTTCACGCTTGCCTGCGCCCGTATTGGCGCTATTCACTCCCTGGTCTTCGGCGGTTTCTCGGCTGAGGCTCTGAAGTTCCGCGTGGAAGATACCGGCGCTAAGGTGCTCATCACCACCGACGGGCAGAACCGCCGCGGCACCGTGGTCCCGGTTAAGGCCACCGCCGACGAAGCCTGCTCGGGTGAAAACAACATCGAGCACGTCATTGTGGTTGACCGCACCGCGGGCACCCCCGAAGCCCACGCCGCCGTGCCCTGGACCGAGGGCCGCGACGTCTGGTACCACGACCTGGTCGATAACCTACCCGACACCCACGATTACCAGCTCTTTGACGCTGAAACCCCGCTCTTTATCATCTACACCTCCGGCACCACCGGTAAGCCCAAGGGCCTGGTGCACACGTCCGCGGGCTACCTGACCCAGGTTGCCTACACCCACGCCCTGCTCTTTGACCTGCTCCCCGAGATTGAGGACGAGCGCGGTCAGCGCCGCGTGGACGAGCTATCAACCATCAACGACCCCGCCAAGGTCGAGAACACCGTTCACTGGTGCACCGCCGACCTGGCCTGGGTCACCGCCCACACCTACGAAATCTACGGGCCGCTGCTCAACGGCGTCACCGAAGTGATCTACGAGGGCACCCCCAACACCCCCACCTTCGAGCGCCATTTTGAGGTGCTTGAACGCTACGGGGTGACCAACTACTACACCGCTCCCACCCTGATTCGTTCCCTCATGGGGGCCTTCCCCGACGGCCCACCCGCCGACAAGTACGACCTCTCGTCGGTACGTCTGCTGGGGTCGGTGGGCGAGTCCATCAACCCCGAGGCCTGGCGGTGGCTACGGACGCACGTGGGCGGGGGCACCGCGTCCTTCATCGACACCTGGTGGCAGTCCGAGACGGGCTCGACCGTCTGCTCGCCGCGTCCGCACGACCCCCAGTTCGCGCCCGCTGGCACCTTCGCGGACGACGCACCCCACACCGCGTCCAAGCCCGGCTGTGCGACCCGGGCAGTTCCGGGTATCTCAACCCGCGTGGTCGATGAGCACGGGGTCGACGTGGAGCCCGGCCTGCAGGGCTTCATTGTGGTCGATAAGATTGGCCCGTCCATGGCCCGCACGGTCTGGGGCAACCCCCAGCGCTACCTCGATTCCTACTGGCGCCACTACGGCGAGCGCGGCTGGTTCCTGGCCGGTGACGGCGCCAAGGTCGATGACGAGGGCGATGTCTATATTCTGGGTCGTATCGACGATGTTATTAACATTTCGGGCCACCGCCTGTCGACCATTGAGATTGAGTCTGCCCTGGTCACGCATGAGGCTGTGGTGGAGGCCGGGGTCTGCCCGGTGGAGGACGAGCTGACCGGCCACCAGGCGGTTGCCTATGTGACTCTCTCTGAGGCCGGTCGTGCCTTGAGCGCCGAAGAGTTGAAGGCGGCGCTGACCGAGCACATCCGCCACGAGATTGGGCCGATTGCCAAGCCCAAGGACGTCATCGCCGTAGCCGATATTCCTAAGACCCGGTCGGGCAAGATTACCCGCCGCCTGCTCGGTGAGCTCTACCAGGGCCGGTCACTGGGCGATACCTCCTCCCTGCAGAACGAGGAAGCTCTCGAAGCTATCGCCCAGGTGCTGGCAACCCGCTAGAGGCACCCGAACCGCCCCGCGCGTCCGCGTCCGCCTGCCCACTCTGCGGGCGCCCCTTTGCGCAGGTGAGCGCCTACCCGTCCTAAAATAGGGAGGGAACACACTCACCTACCATCGGGAGATTTCATGCCAAGGTTCTCACGCGCGACCAAGACCGTGCTGGCCCTGCTTGCGGGCGGGGCGGCCATTATCGGTATTGGCGCTACCAACCACGCTACCCCTGCCCGTGTGGCGCCGCTGTTGGGTAGTTCGTCCTCGTCGTCGCAGAAGCAGGGCGGACGTTCCTCCACCAGTTCGCAGATCAGCGGCAGTTCCAAGGAGTACGCCGAGATTTGCTACGACCCGGGCACCGGGCAGCGTCTTGAGAACTCCGAGTGCGAGGACGGCAGCGGCTCAGGTTCCAGCAGCAGTGGCGGCGGGGGCGGCACCGGGCGCTCCTACTGGGTGCCCTATTCTTCGTCATCGACCCTGCCCAAGGTGGGTGAGAAGGTGGCAGGCGGGTCGGAGATTCGCCCGTCCGATGGCACGATCTTCCGTAACCTGCCTTCGCAGGGCGGCGGGTTTGCCGAGTCTTTCCGCGAGTCAAAGAGCTCTTATACCGTGGAAAATTCGCAGGTTAAATCGAGCCAGAGCGGGGACTCCTACGGCGGTTTCAACCAGGATGCCAAGAAAGACACCACCACCAAGAAGAGTCGCGGCGGCTTTGGCGGCGGGTCGAAGACCGGCGGCGGAACCAAGGGAGGCTAAGGCCAATGAGACGACTGTCCTTCCCCCTGGGCCGCCATAACTGGGAGCAGACTATCGCCGCTGAGGGACTGGTCTATTCGCTCGAAGGCCCCGACGACACCGACCACTACTGGAACGAGTTTGCTGCCTACGAATTCACCGTGGCTGAGGCCCTCTGGCTGCAGGAGCAGGTCGAAGAGGCCCACCGCATGTGCGTTGCTGCCATCGACCACATCATTGCCGGCCCCCTCAAGTACAAGCTGGGGCTAAGCGACGCTGCGCTGAAACTGGCGATCGATTCCTGGCGCTGGCACGAATACGACTTCTACGGCCGCTTTGATTTTGTCTACAACCCCGAGACTCACGCGCTCAAAATTCTGGAATACAACGCCGATACTCCCACCGGCCTGGTGGAGGCGGCGGTCAGCCAGTCCACCTGGTTCAATGACCAGCGCCTGGATTTGCGCGGCTTCAAAGAGTGGAACGACCTGGGTAACGCCTTTGTCGCCCGCTGGGCGCAGATCCGTCAGCGGGTCAAGCACCCGGTTCTGCACCTGGCCTGCGTGAACGAAGACATCGACGAGCTCGGCGAGGACCTTGAAAACCTCAAGGTCGTAGCCCACGCCGCGCACATGGCGGGCTGGGAAACCCACATCATGCGCATCGATGACCTCTACTGGGACGCCGACCGCCGCATCTGGCTCGATCACCACGACCGGCAGGTGCACAACCTCTTCAAGCTCTACCCGTGGGAAGACATGGTTGAGGACGCCTACGGGCAGGTCCTCTTCGAGGGCGGCTACGCTGCCATGGAGAACTGGTTTGAGCCTGCCTGGAAGATGTTCCTCTCCAACAAGGTGCTGATGGTCGCTCTCTGGGAGCTCTTTCCGGGGCACCCGCTGTTGCTGCCGGCGTCCTTATCTGCTCACCACGGCTTCACCGACTGGGTGAAGAAACCCATCTTTGGGCGGGAGGGCGACGGTATCGTGGTGAACGCCCCGACCCACGGGGTGCAGGTTGCCCACACCGACGGCTACATGACCGAAACCGCCGCCGACCACGAGTACATCTACCAGCAGTACGTGCAGCCACCCAACTTCACCGGGGACGCCGGCGAACCCAACTACCCCATCATCGGGGCCTGGGTGGTGGGCGGACGCTCCGTGGGCTTCGGCGTGCGCGAATCAGACGGGGCAATTACCGACGGCTACTGCCGGTTCGTGCCGACGGTGCTCAAGTAAGCGAATAGGTGAAGCAGGCTCGCGCTCGCTGTGAGCCTGCGCCACCTAACTTTCTGAGCGCACCTCATAGGTACGATAGAGGCATGACAGCCCACCACCCCGTTTTCGTTTACGGCACCCTGCGCCCCGGCATGAGCAATAATCGCTGGTTCCGCGGGGCTGATTCCAACCGCACCGATGCGACTATTACCGGCTACGAGCTGGTCACGAACGGCTCCTACCCCTACCTGCTCCCGGCGTCCGCATCGGTCGGCAGCGACGCCGCCGGGCAGGACGCCCCGGTGGTGCGCGGCACCCTGGTCTTTGTAGACCCCGCCGACTGGGAGGCCGTTGCTGCCTCCCTCGATGAGCTTGAGGGAACCGACCCCGCGCGTCCTGTGCACGATGACAACCTCTACAACCGGGTACTGGCCGAGGTTGTGACGGACGCCGGTGAGCCGGTCACCGCCTGGGTCTACATTCCGCCGGTGAGCAAGCAGGCGCAGCTGCGCGAGCGCTACCCCCTGGTGCCGGGCGGCGAGTGGACCGAGTAAATGCCCCCTTTTGATTTTGAGCCAGAAACCTGGTTCCGTGTGATTGATGTTGCCGCTATTGTCACCAACGGTCTGTTGGGTGGGGCGGTTGCCCGCGCCCACCGTTTCGATATTGTGGGGTTCATTATTTTCTCGGTCATTACAGCGATGGGCGGGGGCATTATTCGTGATGTTTTGCTCGATACCGGTTTTCCCGTTGCTCTGACCGATAGCTACTATTGGGTGGCTGCGCTGGGGTCTGCGGCTCTGGCCTATCTGATGGATTTTGGGTCCCGCTGGGCTGACCGCACCCTGCTCGTGGCGGATTTTCTGGGCATGGGCTGTTGGACCGCCACCGGAACCATCAAGGCCCTCGCCCTGGGGCTGCACTGGCTGCCGGCGATTGCCCTGGGTGTGGTGACGGCTGTGGGCGGTGGGGCCCTGCGCGACATTATGGTCAACCGTATTCCGGCGATTCTGGGCGGGAGCCCACTCTATGCCACGGTGGCTTTTGTGGGGGCTTCTGAGGTTGCCCTGTGCGTGGTTTTGTGGAATCAGCAGGTTCTGGGCATGGCTCTTTCTATTGTGACTTGCCTGGTTATGGGTATTTTGGCGCGGTGGCGCCGCTGGCAGTTGCCGGAGCCGGTTCAGCTCAAGGTGCCCCGGCCCCGTTTGCGGTTAGGACGCCGTCGCCCAGCTGGGCGCGACCGGTGGGTTCCCGGAGCCCCGCTGACCCAGGAGATGCGGATTATCGACGAAGAAACAGCCCGAGCCCACCGCGAGGGGCGGCTGTAAGGGATACTTTTACGGTTTTCACAGTATAAAATGATGGATCTAAGAAATACCCCTTTGACCTAGTCAAAGGTAAATTTTGCCAGGGTCACGCAGCCGTAGCCCTCAACGGGAGCAAAGCCTCTGCCCCGGTAGAGGTCGATGACGTGCTGGTTGCTAGGGTGGGTGTCTGTGGTGATGTAGACCTGGCGGACGCCGCCGACGGCAGCCAGCGCCATGTCGAGCAGGCGGGAACCAAGGCCGGACTTCTGAAAGTCCGGGTTGATGAGTAGGTCTTGAATATAGCTGATGCTGACCCCATCGCCGACAACCCGCACTAGCCCGGCGAGTCGGCCGGTGGCGTCCTCGCGGGCTACCGCCAGGTAAAGGCTACCGGTGCACATGGGCACCAGGTCTTCAGGGTGGTCGGTGTAAGCGCTCCACCCAACAGAGGTGTAGAGGTCTACCAGTTCCTGCTGGCTAGGTACCAGACCTACTGAAAAAGTAAAAGCGATGTTCATGGGCAAAACTTTACCGTGCGCTTATCCCTGAAAATACTCCCAGCTTCTTCATCACAGAAAGCAAGCCCAGAACAATATCCTATTGTTGAAAGTACAGCCGTTTGCCATACTGGAAAGCACAGTAAGGAGAGAACCTATGACCGTGCATGTTGAGTTTACAGCTACTGAAGAGGCACAGCTACAGAGTCTTTCTTCCGCTCTTGGTACGAGCACCGAAGAGCTAGTGCGTTCTGCTGTACTTAATTATCTTGAGCAGCAGGAAGAACAGGTATGGGCACAGCAGGCGTTGGCGCGCTTCGAGGCAGACGGCCGTGAGACCCGCCCCGCCCAGGAATTGTGGGATGAGCTCGGGGTCTGAATGTGGCCTGGCAATTAGTACTGGCAAAAGAGTTTGAACGATCGATTAGAAAGCTCGATAAGCCGGATATTCGTAGAATTAAGACTTACCTTGACCAGGTAGTTCAGTTAGATAATCCGAGGGACCGGGGAAAAGCGCTGACAGCTGACAAGGTTGGCCTGTGGCGTTATCGTGTAGGAAATTTTCGAGTACTCGTAAAATTTGAAGATCAGCAGATGCAAGTTATTGCTCTCGATGTTGGTCACCGCTCAACAATTTACCGATAGTCTTCTAAGCTCCTCTGGTATTAAAAAATCACCCCGCCTTTTCTCTCTTCACCCTAGTGATTATCTCGGGGTGAAGAGAGAAAGGACGGGGTGAAGTCGTTTCTGCGGCGCTCTGGCCGGCATCGCTACGTCCAGGCCGCCCCTAGCGCCCCGGCAACCTAGATACGGTAGTCCGTCATTTCGAAGATCTGTAGGAAGCGCTGGATGCGTTCGTTGTCGGAGGCGAAGAAGGCTTCGGGGGCACCGTTGTAGAGCACGCTACCGCCGTCGAGGAAGACGATACGGTCGGCAACCCGGCGGGCAAAGGCCATATTGTGGGTAACAACCACCAGGGAGCGCTTTTCGCGGGCCAGGTCGATGAGCACACGAATAACCTCGGCTTCAAGCTCGGGGTCAAGAGCAGAGGTGGGCTCGTCAAAGAGCAGGTAGTCGGGGGCAACAGCCAGGGCGCGGGCGATGGCGACGCGCTGCTGCTGGCCGCCGGAGAGGTTATCGGGGTAGGAGTCTGCCTTATGCCCCAACCCCACCTTCTCCAGCAGGTCACGCGCGAGCTGGGCGGCGGCGTCCTTACCCATCTTGCCGTTGAGCACCGGGGCCAGAGCCACGTTCTGCTCAGCGGTGTAGTGGGGGAAGAGGTTGAAGTTCTGGAAGACCATGGCCGAGTGCTTGCGGATGGTTCGTACCTGCTCGTCGCTCAGGCCGGCGGCGAAGTCCACCGAGTCGCCCTCGATGGTCAGGACGCCGGACTCGGGGGTTTCGAGCAGGTTCAGGCAGCGCAGCAGGGTGGACTTACCCGAGCCGGAGGGCCCGAGAATAACCGTGGTTTCGCCGTTGTCGAGGTCGAGGGAGATGTCGCGCAGAATGGTGTTCTCGCCGAAGCTTTTGGTGAGGTTCTTCAGGCTAAGCATGGGAGCTCCTTAGATAACGGCTGGTGCGCTTCTCCAGGGCACGCTGGGCGATGGAAAGAAGGGTGAAGATGACCAGGTAGATGGCGGCTACTTCAAGGTACATGGCCAGCGGTTCGAAGGTGCGGGCGGCGACCTGCTTGCCGGACTGGAAAAGGTCGACCATGGAGATGACCGATACCAGGGAGGTGCCCTTGACCAGGTCAATCAGGTCGTTGCCCAGCGGGGGTAGGGCAATGCGGGTGGCCTGCGGGATGACGACGTGGCGCAGGGTCTGCATCTTGGTGAAGTTGAGGGTGCGGGCGGCTTCGAACTGGCCGCGCGGTATTGAGGCGTAGGCTGAGCGGAAGGTTTCGGCCACGTAGGCACCGGTGTTGAGGCTCAGCGCGATGATGGCGGCGGGCCAGGTGTCGAGGGTAATGCCGACGCGGGGTAGCCCGTAGAACACCAGGAAGAGCTGCACTAGAAGCGGGGTGCCGCGGAAGAACCACACGAAGGCTGTGGCTAGCCAGTTGAGCGGGTTGTAGCGGCTGAGGTTGCGGGCGGCGGTGGCCAGCAGACCCAGTACCAGCGCGAGGACGAAGGAGATGAGGGTCAGCGGGATGGTCACCTGCACGGTGGCCAGCAGCAGGGAGGGCAGGGATTGTGCCCAGAGTTCTAGGTAGCGGTCCATAGTGTTCTACGGGTTACTTTCGGTTCGGACGCCGGGGTTCGGCTTGCCGGGGCCGGGTTAGGCCTTGGGGCTGAGGTCGATGCCAACGTACTTTTCGTAGATGGCCTTGAAGTCGCCGTTCTCCAGGTGCTTGGCGATGGAGTCGTTGATGGCGGTCTGCAGGGTGGTTGCGCCCTTGGGCATCAGGATTGCTGATTCGGAGGCGTCGCCGAGCACGCCGTCGAGCAGGCGGATGGGTGCGTCGGGGTGCTGTTCCTGGTAGTAGGCGAAGGTGACGGCGTCGTTACCGCAGGCGTCCACGCGGCCGGTGAGTACCTGTTCGATGGCTTCGTCGAAGCCGGTAACGATGGTCATCTGGGCGCCTGCTTCTTCGAGCAGGGTGCGGAAGTTAGAGGTCTCTGATGAGGCTGCGGTGGCGCCGTTGAGGTCGGCGATGGTCTGCAGTTCTGAGTCCTGCAGGACGGCGACCTTACCTTCTGAGGCGACGTAGGGGTTGGAGAAGTCGTACTTCTGCTTGCGCTCTTCGGTGGGTGAGACGTTGTTGATGACGATGTCGTAGCGGTCGGCGTCGACACCGGCGATCAGGGAGTCCCAGGGGGTTTCGGTGTATTCGGCGGTGACGCCCAGGTCGGCGGCGATGAGGTCGCCGATTTCCTTTTCCATGCCGACGAGTTCGCCGGCTTCGTTGTGGTAGTTCCAGGGGGCGAAGGTGCCTTCGAAGCCGATGCGGATTTTACCGGCGTCCTTGATGGCCTGCAGCTTGTCTGCTGCTGCGGCGGAGGAGCCGGAGGTGGTGGAGGATGAGGAGCCGCAGGCTGCCAGGGCCAGGGCGAGGGCGGACGCGCCAGCGGCGGAGAGCGCGGTACGGCGGGTGATGTTCTGCATGGGTGTACCTTTCGGTGATTGTGTTTGTTGTGGGGAAGGCTTAGGCGGCGTCGAGGGCGCCGATGATGTCGGCGCGCAGATCATCGACGTCCTCAATACCAACAGCTACGCGCACCAGGCGGGTGGTGAGGCCTGCGTCGTCGCGGTCTTCTGGGGAGTAGGCGCCCTGGGTCATGGTGGTGGGCAGGCAGACCAGGGATTCGATGCCGCCGAGGGAGACGGCGAAGGTGAAGACCTGTAGGGCATCGAGGAAGGCCTTGATGTCGTAGCCTTCTTTGACGGTGAAGGAGAAGAGGGCGCCCTTGCCGGTGGCCTGTTCGGCCTGGATCTTAGCTTCTTCGGCGCTGTAGGAGCCGGGGAAGTAGACGGTGTCAACGGCGGGGTGGGCGGCGACAGCCTCGATGATGGCTTCGGCGTTGGCCTGCTGGCGCTCCATGCGCAGGGCCAGGGTCTTGACGTTCTGCAGCAGGCGGTAGGAGTCGATGGGTGAGAGCACGCCGCCGGAGATTAGCTGGGCCTTGAAGAGCTTATCGGCCAACTCTGCGTTGTTGGTGGTGGCGACGCCCGCGAGCAGGTCGCCGTGGCCGGCCAGGTACTTGGTGGCTGACTGCACGACGATGTCGGCACCCAGTTCCAGGGGCTTTTGCAGGTAGGGGGTCATGACGGTGTTATCAACGACCAGCAGGGCCCCGTGGCGGTGGGTTAGCTCGGCGACCTTCTTGATGTCGGTGACGCGCAGGGTGGGGTTGGAGGGGGTCTCAATGAAGACCATGCCCACGTTCTTGCCTTCAAAGTGGGCGTCGGAGAGGGTGGTGAGGTCGTAGACCAGTTCGTGCGCGACTCCGCGCTTGGGCAGTTCGATGGTGGCGAATCGGTAGTTGCCGCCGTAGACGGGCATGCCCATGAGTAGGGTCTGGCCGTGTTCCAGGATTCCCATAGCTGCGGCGGTAGCCCCCATGCCGGAGGCGTAGAGGAAGGCGTGCTCGGCGCCCTCGATGGCGGCGAGGGTGGTTTCTGCCTTGGAGCGGGTGGGGTTACCGCCGCGCTGGTATTCAAAGGGGCCTTCGGTGCCGTCGGTGGGCTGGCCGAAGGTGGAGGCGGTGTAAATCGGGGGTACAACGGCCTGCTCTTCATTAGAGTGCACGGCGTGAATTGCGCGGGTGGTAAAGCCTGCCACGGTGATTCCTTTCGGTATCAAGAAAAAGCGTATTTATAGAGCCTATACCTGCTATCTGCAAGGCAGAGAATTAATGTTACGCATTTATGACGTCACTCTTGGGCAAATACAAGAGGTATAGCCAAGGGCACATCGGCTCGGTGACCCAGACCCCACAAGCCCACTACCCCGCCCCAAAACCGCCCACAGCCGGTATTCTTAAAGAAGAGGTGCGGGCTCTGCGCCCCCTTCGTCTGCTATCACTTGAGGACGATACCGCCACCTCACACATCCCCTCAGACACCACACAAAGAGTTCTCTATGCCTGTCTCCCCCATTCATCGCCGCACCCTCATTCAGGGCGCAGCCTGGTCTGCTCCCACCATCATTGCCAGCTCGGCGGTGCCCGCCTACGCCGCATCAACGCCGTCCGCTGACCTTTTTGCCACCCTGGCGGCAGAACTAGGCGGTATCTCCTTTACCGAGTCGCAGACGGTCTACGACTCCCTCTCACCCACCGTGCGCTTCACCGATATCACCAACAAGCGCCTAGAGATTTCCCGCCACACCGGGCGTCCTTTTAGCTCCGTGACCGAGGCTGAGGCCCTGGCCGCGCTGCGCCCCGAGGTGCTCAAGGTTACCGGCCTTGAAAAGCAGTTCAACGTCTCAAAGCTGCTGGCCCAGAATACCCTCACCGCCATTGCTGCCAACCCCCTCTACGCCCACCTCTCAGAGGCAGAGCGCGAAACCCTCATCACCAACAAAGTGAGCGGGCGCAAGGAGCAGTTCCTACTGGGCCTGGCCTACCTGCGGTCACTCTATTCTTTCGAGCTAGGTGGTGTGAACGTAGCAGAAGCCCTCATCACCGACCCCGCACAGTTCGGTATCACAGGGGTTGACCCGGTTGACTACATTCTCAACATCGGCTCCCAGCGGGCCAATGTGCTGGCCTTCAGCAACTCCCCCACCGCCCACCGCACCGTGGTGCGTCTGCCCGAACTCACCAGCTTTATCGCAGACCGGGCAGGCACCAGCGACCTAGATGCCTGGATGCGGGAGCAGAGCGGGGCCATCATTGCGGACGACGCCGCCCCGCTCTACAGCAAGCTGGCGGCAGACCCTGCCACCCAACGTTTTATTCTGCCCCTGCTCTCGCAGGAAACCGACGGGGTATACGTTGCGACCACCCCGGCGTCTATCACCTTCGGCCACACCTACACCTACGTAGACCCTGCCACCGCGGGGAGCAGTACGGCCGAGAAAACCGCCTTTATTGACGAACTCAACCGCCGGGCAGCCGAACAAAACGCCTTTGTGGAACTCTGGACCCGGCTTACCCCCTCCTACGCCGGTGAACTCACCGGCAACCGCCTGGCGATTGACACCTTCCAGGGCTACAAGGCCCAGAACATCTCAGCCTCCTGGCTGCCCAAGACCAATCCCGGGGCTATCAGCGACTTCTTCGCACCCCTCAACCTCTGGGCACCCTACACCCAGGCAACCGCCCAGGCTGAGGGCACCGGCATGCGCTACTTCATGGGTAAGGCTATCTCTGCCAACGGCGTGACCACCTACGGCCACGAGATGACCCACCTGATTGACGACACCCTGCTCACCAACGGCGGCGGCCTGCGCGATGGCTTCGGCCCCGAGACGATTGCCCGCGGTATCTTCGAGGGCCCCGATAGCCCCACCTCAGCTATCGTTGGCTTCAACCAGTACTTTGACTGGACGGCCGTCCCCGACCGCCTGCACAACGGCAGCCCCGAGCAGTTCGCCACCAAGCAGGACCTCTCAGCCTACATGCGCTCCCAGCTCGATACCCTCTATCTGCTCGATGCCCTTGAAGCAGAAGCTATCCTGCGCCGCCCGGCCGAGGAGCGTGCCGTCCTGCTCAACCGCCTGAGCCAGACCCCGCGCGGCACCACCGGCCACACCGATGACACCTTCAGTACCATCACCGTGGACGAGGCAGCCGCCCTCTCAACCGTGGAGGACTTCACCACCCAGGGTCTGGTAGTCTCCCGCTACCAGTGGCGCGGTATCAGCACCATCGGCACCGCACCGGCGAACAGCTACTACACCATTCCCCTCTTTGACCCCGCCTACGGCGCCTACACTCCCTCCACAGGGGCGGCAGGCGATATCACCGTCCGCCGTCAGGCCTTCGACCTGCTGGCCTACAAGGGCTACGACGAGGGCATGGTCCCCTACATCTCCAACCAGTACAAGGCCGCTGCGGGCGGGGCCCTGTCGGATAGCTTCATCATGGGGCAGATCGGCATTGCCGACTACGCCGCCGACCGCGCGGCCCGCTACCGCCAGGGGCTTGAGCGGGCGGGGGCATCCGGGGTCTTCCCCTTCACCCACCGCGGCCAGACCATCGCCTCCCTCGATGACCTGCGAGCCCAGTTCGACCAGGCCCTTGCCGCCGACCTGCCCCACCTACAGCAGGCTCGGGCTGGCTCTACCAGCGCTATCTGGTCGGTGACTGCCGTGCGCGAGCTCAAGGCCTCCTTCTACCGGGCAGCTATGCAGCTCTAGAGCCCCCTAGCGTTAGAGCCCGAAGAACTGAAAAAGTCCCGCTCCCTGGTGAGGGAGCGGGACTTTTCTCAAGAAAAGACGCTGTTAGCGGTTGCCTTAGCTGTTGTAGCCAGCGGGTGATACGAAGATCGGTGCGGACGCGGTGGGCAGGTTCACCGAGAAGATGGAGGTGCCCATGCCGTTCCAGCCGCCGTGTACAGCCTGGCCGTTGCCAATGTAAACGGCGATGTGCTGCTGGCCGAAGCCGTTGGACTGGTAAAGAACCAGGTCGCCGGGCTGGGGGTTGCTGGTGACAGTACCCAGGGCCATGTAGTCCATGGGCCAGCCGTGGAAGTTGATGCCAGCGGCGCGCAGGGAGTTGGTTGCCAGCATGGTGCAGTCGGTCTGAGCGTTGACGGCTGCGGCACCCAGGGCGGCTGCTACAACGGCATCGCGCTTAGCCTGGTTGGTGGCGGTGGAAAGAGTGGGGGCTGCTGCGGGTGCAGGAGCGGGAGCCTGGGTTGCTACAGGAGCTACGGTTTCAACGGGTGCAGGAGCAGGAGCTGCTTCTACAACCTCAACAGTCTCGGACTGAACAGCAACAGTGGCTTCTTCAACGGGAGCTTCGACGGGTGCTTCTTCAACAACCGGAGCTTCTACAGGAGCCTCTTCAACGACGGGGGCTTCCTCAACGGGAGCTTCCTCGATAACGGGGGTTGCTTCAACGGGCTTTTCGGGAGCTACGATGTAAGCGGGAACGCCCCAGCTTACGACCTTGCCTTCACCTGCAACGGCGAATGCCTTGAGCAGGGGGGCTGAAACGGCTGCACCGTTGTCTACGGTGGTCTGCGGGGCTTCATTTACCGATGCGTTTGCTGCTGCGAGAACAGCACCGGAGAGGATGACACCTACCGCACCTACTGAGAGTGAACGACGCAATGTTGTACCTTTCGTCTCTTCTTGAGATTTCGCAGCCGGGTTGCTGCTACTGCTGGGTGGCCCGTACGTGGGGTTGTGGGCTCCCATGCTTCCCTCGGAAGCTGATTGGACTCTGAACAGCCTATAACGATTTGGTAACGATGTATACCAAATCGTTATAAAAAGTTGATTTTTCTGCCCTATGTCACGTCTTAATGGGCCCCCGAATAGCCTGGGAATCAGCTGTTAAGACTGGTCACAGCTGGTTACTGGCGAGTAACCTGTGCGGCAAGAACACACCGAAATAATCTGCGACACGGCAACGGCCGGGTCACGATTTCATGACGAAAACCGTGACCCAGCCGACAACTTTCAGGTACTACACAAGCGGACGCGCGCCCGTCCGCCCCCTTGCCCGGGGCTAGTCGCCGCGCAGTTTTAGGCGAGCGTTGGGTAGCTCCGGGGCGGGAATGACAGAGGTGCGGGGCTTTTCGTCGTATTCACCGGGCAGGAGCACCACCCCGCCGAAGCGGGGGTGATCGGCGGTAGCGCTCTGACCGGCGGCAAGGGCACCGTCGGTTACGATGTCAGCACCAGAGGCACCCGCCGGGGCTGTGACGGCCTCGAAGCTGTCAGCCTGGGCGTTCCAGGCGGCGCGGGCCTCAACGATGTCTTCGTGGGTACGACCGATGAAGTTCCACCACATGGTGATTTTTTCACCGAAGGGGGTGCCGCCGAGCAGGATCAGGCGGGTAGCACCGATGGCCTCAATGGTCAGCTCTTCGGTGCCGGATTCGATGAAGAGCATCTCATCAGCGGCGACGCGCTGCCCCTTAATAAGGAGGGCACCGGTATCGACCACAAACCCGTGCTCAAATTCGGGGTTGAGGGTCAGGGTAAGGGTTCGGCGCGGGGCATCTTCTGCCGGGTTCTTGTCGGCCCGGGGGTCTGAGCCGGGAGCGCCCACCAGGATTTCCGCGCCCAACAGGGGCGAGAAGGTGGTGACAGGGGACGAGCCGGTCTTGGTTTCCCCATCGACAGTCACACCCAGCTCCCCCAGGAAGACGCGAGCCTGCACTCCAGCCGGGGCGGACGCGTCCTGCCCGCTCCCCTGCCCGCCGAAGGTGAGGGCTTCGGGCACGAAGTTTTCGAAGGCGGGGGCGGTGTTCATGTCTTGGTGGGGCAGGGCGATCCAGAGTTGGATGCCGTGCAGCACGGTGGTGTCTGGCGTGGAGTATTCGGAGTGGTTGATGCCGTAGCCGGCGGTCATGAGGTTGAGCTCGCCGGGGCGCACGTCGGCGACGGTGCCGAGGGAGTCGCGGTGTTCGATGGTGCCGGTGAAGATCCAGCTGGCGGTTTGCAGGCCGGTGTGGGGGTGCGGGGCGACGCGCATGCCTCCGGTGACGGCGACATCGTCGGGGCCGTAATGGTCGATGAAGCACCAGGCACCCACCATGCGGCGCTCGCGGGAGGGCAGCAGGCGGCGCACGGTCATGGCGCGCAACCCACCCAGGGGCACGGGGCGAGGCTCAATGAGTTTCATAGGTTTAGTGTACGCCGGGGCGGACGGGGTGGGTGGGCCTGAAGGTTGGGGCAAGCG
Source organism: Rothia nasimurium (assembly GCF_928392795.1). GTDB lineage: Bacteria > Actinomycetota > Actinomycetes > Actinomycetales > Micrococcaceae > Rothia > Rothia nasimurium_F. The sequence goes on along the minus strand of NZ_CAKMTJ010000002.1, from coordinate 148,746 downwards.
GACGTCAGAGGGGCAGATACGCCGAATGCGACTCCTTTTCCCGAGCGGGCGTTGTTTTAACGTCATATCGGGAAACAAAGTCGCATTCGATGAGCTGCCGGTAAGACCTATGCAGAGCAGAGCTTGCCTCTCCCATGCGAGCTGTTTTCTGTAGTAGTACACATCAGCGGGGAACACCAACTCTTACAACGAATTCGCCACCCTCATCGGGGCTCATCCCCGCACACGCGGGGAACACGATAGACACGACAGGCCGGCGCATCACCCCCGAGGCTCATCCCCGCACACGCGGGGAACACCCAGTCTTTGTCGTCGTCGGTGAGGGCGTCCCAGGCTCATCCCCGCACACGCGGGGAACACTTACCGGCTTGGGCTTGCTGTGGGATTCCATTGGGCTCATCCCCGCACACGCGGGGAACACTCTGGGTAAACTCGCGCGGGGTAACGACCTGAGGGCTCATCCCCGCACACACGGGGAACACATGTAGGGTTCATTTTTCCGCCCGGAAATCTAGGGCTCATCCCCGCACACGCGGGGAACACGGAATGGTTGTTGTTGCTGGGTCGTGCCTGGTGGGCTCATCCCCGCACACGCGGGGAACACACTTCTGTGGGGTCTACTGGTTGGGGGCGGACGGGCTCATCCCCGCACACGCGGGGAACACCAGCTTCATTGATGTCACCTTCACCTTCCCAAAGGCTCATCCCCGCACACGCGGGGAACACTGAAGGCGGCGGCCTCCCTGCCCTCCCGGCGGAGGCTCATCCCCGCACACGCGGGGAACACAACGTCCAGACTCTCGCCACTTCGTTTCTGTCGGGCTCATCCCCGCACACGCGGGGAACACTTCGGGTACGAGCTGCCTGACATGCTGACCGTGGGCTCATCCACGCACACGCGGGGAACACTTTTTCTTTCGTTGGGTGGGGTGAAAAATCGTGGGCTCATCCCCGCACACGCAGGTAGAAAAACTACTGGATAACTTCACAGATAAAGAACTATCGTTGATTGAAGCCTTAGCTAGTGGTATCAATGAATCAAGAAACATCAAAAACTAATCATAATAACAATACATAAAACAGAAAGAGCCGATAAAATGAGAATGCTAATCTCAGATTATCGGCTCTGCGTCTTTGCGTCTGGCTCTGTAATCACAGTTAACTTGAACTGCTTTATATCAACTAAATTTTCCTGTCTACATTTAGGACAATAGAGAGGAAAGTTCTTCAATTCAGTATCTTCCCTTATTTTCAAACGTGTTTTATTTCCACAGATGGGACACAGTACCCACTCACAGTTTATAATAATTATCTTCTCCTTTACATTTAATTCAAATCTGTATTAAAGAATATTTCATCTCGTTTCGTTTAACAAGAAGCCACATTTATATAACAATATAAAATGTGCTAAGTTATTTTATTGAACATATATCGTACTTTATCTATCCGACTATTTGGACGACGGGGCTGACAAACAGATTCACCAGTAGTAACATAGTACCCTTTTAACTCTGTTAAACAAACGCTACGTCCATTTGTAAAGAAAGTTAAATCATTACGATATTCTTGAATACACCGAGCAGGAATTTCTCCACTAAGAATGACCTCATTATTTTTCAGTTGAGTATTTACGATATTTGCACAATATTTGGGAGCATCGTTATATGCTCGTGAAAGATATTCTTGTGGTGCATAAATTTTAAAACTAAGATATGGCTCTAACAATTCTGTTCCAGCTTTTTTTAAAACTTGTTCCAATACAATAGGAGCAAGCATCCGAAAATCTGCTGGGGTACTAACAGGGCTATAGTATAAGCCATACTTAAAACAGATTTTACAGTCCGTCACATTCCAACCATACAATCCTTGTTCACAGCCATATCGTATCCCTTCCATAACTGCATTTTGAAACGATTGATTTAAGTATCCAAGAGAAACCGAGCTCTCATACTGTACTCCGCTCCCTAATGGAAGCGGTGCTACAGAAAGACCAATGGAAGCCCAGAAGGGATTCGGTGGCACTTCGATGTGAATGGTATACTCTGCTTTTTTTAACGGTCTTTCCATATAAATGACTGTAGGCTTTTTTATTTTTACCTCCACATGATACTTTTCTTGCAATAGAGCACAAGTCACTTCCATTTGTACTTTCCCTAAGAAAGAAAGTATGATTTCATGTGTCGTAGAATCCACATAATATTGTAGAAGCGGGTCACTGTCGGAGATTTCTAAAAGTGCATCAAGTAACATTTCCCTTTGTTGAGGTTTGCTCGGTTCAACAGTTGTTTGCAGCAGAGGGAGCGGATTTTCAATTCTCTCTCTCTGTGGCAATAGCTTTGTATCTCCAAGAACACTATTTAGCTTCAAAAACTCATTTTGCAAAATAACAATTTCCCCGGAATAAGCCTTATCAATTTTACATAATTCACCATTTATTGAAGTATACATTTCTGTAATTTTTATTTTTTCCTTTTCCGATATTCTAACCGAATCCCGCAAATGCAGGATTCCGCCATAAAGGCGTACATATGCAAGACGTTGTCTTTCTTCCGAATATTCAATTTTGAAGACATTTCCGCAAAGTTCAGACTTCTTTCTGTATGTTGATGAATAAAATTTATTCGTTATCACTTCTATAAGCTGCTCAATCCCTATGTTGCTTTTTGCGCTTCCATGATAAACAGGGTACAAGGAGCAATTCTGAAATCTTATGCTTTCCTCTTGTTCGAGTTCCAATGCTTCTAATGATTTACCGGACATATATTTCTCTAAAAGGTCATCGTTTCCCTCTATTACCGTATCCCATTGTTCAGATTCGGTAAAGTTCGTCACACACATATTAGGATACAGTTCTACCTTCTGTTTGATTACAATTTCGGCAGAAAGTTTCTCTTTAATATCCTGATAAACCGTTGATAAATCAATTCCATTTTGGTCAATTTTATTGATAAAAAAGATTGTGGGAATCCCCATTTTCCTAAGTGCATGAAATAATATACGAGTTTGTGCTTGTACGCCATCTTTTGCAGAAATCAGTAGAATTGCCCCATCTAAAACTGATAATGAACGATATACTTCTGCTAAGAAATCCATATGTCCTGGCGTGTCTATGATGTTCACCTTCGTATTTTCCCACTGAAAAGAGGTTATTCCTGTCTGAATTGTAATTCCTCTCTGACGTTCTAAAAGCGTATTATCCGTCCTCGTTGTACCTTTGTCCACGCTTCCTAATTCTGTAATCGCTCCACTGTTATATAATAAGCTTTCTGTTAAGGTAGTTTTTCCTGCATCAACATGAGCTAAAACACCTATATTAATAATTTTCATGTGATTTTCCTCCATTCAAAAGCCAAAAAGGCATAAAAAATCCCAGTGACAGATACTCTTATCACTGGGTACAAAAAACTAACCCCTCCTAAATAAGGTGCGGTAACTGCTCTGACCAAATTTTTCATCGAAGAACCGAGTCAAAATAATGTAGCTCGCTGCAGAGTGTGGGGACCACTGGTCTGAAGGTACTGCAGAAGGCACGTTCAAACCCGTTGCACGTATCTGGTCAGCCAGGAAACTATAGCGCGATGACTCGTTGAGCTGACTCGCGAAAGATTGACTAGCTTTGCCTACGTCGTGAGATCCGCACAGGAAAGCCACGAATCGCTGGCAGTCTTCACTCGATAAAGCAAGCTGTTCTTGAATGAACCTACGGTGATTTTCTGAGAGGTAGTGACTCCATAGGTAAGCCCCAACCTGGGCAGAATCCATCATGTGCTGGGGAAGGTTAAGCCAATCAGTACTCTGGTCGTCAGACCGGTCAGTCTTGGCCCATAGACTAGCGGCTTGCGGACTCCAGCTAGGGAAATCATCGGTAAAAAGCTACTTCATCGTCAACCTTCTTCGCGTGGGTACATCAGTTTAGTAGTATCTCCTAGTGCTTAGTAAACACCTTCAAGATTTTTATGTCAACTAGTATATGTGAGAAAATTTTTAGTATCTAGAACCATGTGAAAAGCCCCCCGGCAGTCAAAGCCAGGGGGCAGCCTCATCGACACGAGGAATAGGTACTTGATGCACATCTACTAGGGCTCATCTCCAAACTTCTTTGAAGATCAGTCTCGTGAAGCCCTCATCCTATTTCACCAGCTTTTTCGTGAAGGTGCTACCTACTGGAGCAAGTGCAGACAGCCCTGCCCCTTGCCTCTATCCCCTCCAGAAAAGACCAGCTAAACCAGAGATGACCACCAGCCAGGTGGTCATTTCTGATTTAGGTGGTACCTAGTGCCTAGGCCAGGACCTGCCGCTTGGACGAAATCACGCCGGTCACAAACCCTGCCAGGTGCAGGCCGCCGTGGAAGCGGGCGTGCTCAATCTTCACGCACCGGTCCATCACCACGTTCAGCCCGGCGTCCTCGCCCAGGCGCGCAGCCTCCTCATTCCAGGAGCCCAGCTGCATCCACACCGTCTTCGCGCCCACCTCAATGGCCTCCTGAACCACACCGGGCAGGTCCTCGTTGCGGCGGAAAATCTCCACCAGGTCAGGTGCCTCAGGCAGGTCAGCCAGTGACGCGTACACCTTCTGCCCCAGCACCTCCTTGCCCTTAGCCGCCAAAATCGGGTTCACAAAATACAGGGTGTAAGGGCTCGACGACTGCAAATACGTCGCCACAAAATACGAAGACCGCGAAATCTTGTCAGACATACCCACAATCGCAATGGACTTCGTCTCGTGCAAAATCTTCAGTCGCTCCGGCGCGCTGGGGCCTTCCCAGGTACGAATCTCAGTCACGGCTTAGGCCTCCTTCTTAGGTGCAGGGATCTCGCAGGCAGGTGCGGACGCCGGTGCGGACGCCCCAGCCCCCTCACGCGCTGCGCGCTCGGCAGCGTGGGCGGCGGCGTCCGCCTCCAGCGCCTCCTTTTGGGCAGCTGCCTCAGCTTCGGCAGCTTCGCGGCGGGCCACCAGCTCGTCCGCGCTGGCGGTGCCCACGACCTCACCGGCATGGTTGCGGCCAGAAGCAATGGTCAGGGCCTGGTCGAGGTCCCAGATAATGTCGACGGCGTCTTCCAGACCCACCGAAATACGAATCAGGTCTTCGCCCACGCCACCGGCTGCCAGCTGCTCAGCGGTCAGCTGCTGGTGGGTAGTTGAGGCGGGGTGCAGAATCAGGGTGCGGGCATCGCCAATGTTAGCCAGGTGCGATGCCAGCTGCAGGTTCTTGATGAACTCGGCGCCCACGTCGCGTCCGCCCGCATTCTCGGTGCCGGCAACGCCGAAGGAGAAGACCGACCCAACACCCAGCGGCAGCAGCTTCTGCGCCCGCTCATAGTGGGGGTGATCCGGTAGGCCGGCGTAGTTGACGTAGGAGATGCGGGCGTCCTCGTTTAGCCAGGTGACGACGTCCTTGGCATTGGCCAGGTGGGCATCCATACGCTGGGGCAGGGTCTCAACACCCTGCAACAGGTTGAAAGCCGCCTGGGCTGAGAGGGAGGGGCCGAAGTCACGCAGCTGCTCCGAACGCAGCTTGGTGAGGAAGCCGTACTCGCCGAAGTTACCCCACCAGGAGATGTTGTTGTACGAGGGAATCGGCTCGGTCATGGTAGGGAACTTACCGTTGCCCCAGTTGAAGCGGCCCGACTCGACAACCACACCGCCCAAGGTGGTGCCGTGCCCGCCCAGGAACTTAGTAACCGAGTGAATCACGATGTCAGCGCCGTGTTCGATGGGGCGGATCAGGTAGGGGGTAGAGAGGGTGGCGTCCACGACCAGGGGAATATCGTTCTCGTGGGCAACGCGGGCCAGACCCTCTAGGTCAGCGACCTGCCCCGAGGGGTTAGCCACGATTTCGGTGTAGACAGCCTTGGTTTCAGGACGAATCGCGGCGGCATAGTCGGCCGGGTCAGTGCCGTCCACAAAGGTAGTGTCGATACCGAACCGGCGCAGGGAAACATCCAGCTGGGTGATAGTGCCGCCGTAGAGGTTGGACGAAGCAACAATATGGTCCCCAGCCTGGCAGAGTGCCGCGAAGGTAATGAACTCAGCGGCCATACCCGAAGCGGTCGCCACCGCACCGATACCGCCCTCCAGCGAAGCGATACGCTCTTCCAGCGCCGCCACAGTGGGGTTACCCAGGCGGGAGTAGATATTGCCGTACTTCTGCAGGGCAAAAAGGTTGGCGGCGTCGTCCGCGTCCTTAAAAACAAAGGAGGTGGACTGGTAAATCGGAACCGCACGAGCACCGTGCTCGGCGTCGGGGGTACCGCCCGCGTGCAGGGCACGGGTGCGGAAGCCAAAAGTATGCTCAGCCATGGACTCTCCTGATAGTAGGCCTAGTTATCTACCCTCCATAGTCACCCATGCCCCTCTACCTGCGGTAACTTATTTCACCGTGTGAACAGGTTACGCAGCATTACCGGAAAGGCAGGGCGCCCCATTCCCCACCTCGGCCAGTGTCCACCAAACTCGCGTAACGTCCATCCCGCGCGTAAGCACCGCGCGATTCTAGTAGACGCTGAGCCCCACCAATCTAACGTGACCAAAACCCCCAGCCTCTCTACAAGCTAGCTCATAGGAAAACGCAGGGTTCTACGAGAGAATAGAGAAAGTTTTGTCACCGGGCGGCTGCCCGCACTCGCAGAGAAAGGGCACTCGTGCTCCAGAACATTATCGACTGGGTTATCTCCGTCATGGAGGCTATCGGCTCCCCCGGCGTTGGCCTGGCCGTCTTCCTTGAGAACGTCTTCCCGCCCATCCCCTCCGAGGTTATCCTGCCGCTGGCCGGCTTCACCGCCTCCCAGGGATCCATCAACGTAGTGGCCGCCTTCATCTGGGCGACCGTCGGCTCGCTCACCGGCGCCTACTTCCTCTACTACCTGGGCGCAGCTATCGGCGCTCACCGCCTGCGCAAGATCGCAGCCTGGATGTGGCTGGTCAAGGTTGAGGACGTCGACAACGCCCTGGCCTGGTTCGACAAGTACGGCAAGGCCTCTATTCTGATCGGCCGCGTCATCCCCGGTATTCGTTCGCTCATCTCGATTCCCGCCGGTATCGACCGTATGAACCCTCTGACCTTCGGTCTTTATACCCTGCTCGGTTCTTCTATCTGGAACGCCCTGCTCATCTACTGTGGCTGGGTCCTGGGCGAAAACTGGCACGCTGTTGAAGGCGTCATCGACCAGTACTCAAAGGTGGTCTACGCCCTGGTAGCCCTGGCCCTGGTGGTTGTCTTCATCTGGCTGCTGCGCCGCGCCCGCCAGGAAAAGCGCGACGTAGCCTAACGGCGGGCGTCCGCACGGCTTAGCTGAGCCCCGCGCCCGCACCTGCCCCTCGCCCATGGGGACCTTAAAACCTCAAAGGGACCGCATAATACGCGGTCCCTTTGAGGTTTTAAGGTCCCCATTGAGGAAGTAGGGCACGCTACTTCCACAGGCGGTTGCGGGCGTGCACCACCGATGGGCGAATCTGAATCCAATCCGCACAGGGCAGACGCAGAGCCTTCTCACACCCAGACAGGGCGGTAATAATCGACTCGCAGCGTTTATTGAACTCAGAGACATGCCCCTTATCCACAATCTGCCCGGGGAAGTGCCGGTGCATCTTCGACACAGAATCCGACGACTCCTGCAACCCGTGCCCGGTATGCCCCGGGATATGCTTCACCAGCACCCGGCGCTCCCGAATGGCCTCGGTCAGCCGCTCCATCTCGTCCAGAACCTGCTGGTTCTGCACCCCCTCTTCAACCCAGGTGTTATAGACCCAGCGGTTGTGCGCCAGGCGCAGCACAAAGGTCAGAGCCCCCAGCGAATCGGTGTGAATAATCAGCTGGCGGCCACCGTGGTAGAAGATATTAAAAGCAGCCAGCATAGCCGAGAGCTCCCCGGTCATAATGTTCGTAGCATCATAGTGGGAGTGGAAGAAGAAGCCGTCTTCGCTCACCCCGCCGATACCCATGCGTCCGCCCTTTAAATACTTCTTATTATTGGTTGACCGGAACGAACAGTCGGTAAAGACGCTGTACTCCACCAGCTTCTCTACCGGCAGCTGGGCGGTGTTCTTCTCAAGCTCGGTATGGGCCAGACGCGAGGCCTCGTCCATAAAGTGCGGCATGAGCTCACCTGCCGGGGTGCCGATGAGCTTCACGTGAATCTCGCCCAGAGAGTGCGACTCGTAGGGGTTCATGACCTTATCAATGGACCGGTATTCCAAGAAATCGCGGAAGGCCGTGAACTTGCGGAAGAGCAACTTGAGGTAGTGCTTATCAGCTGCCACGGTGATGAGGTTGGTCTTATACTCCTCGGGAATGGCGTCCATGGTCGCCAGAATCGCACGGCCCAGCATGTCGGTGTGTACGGTGTCGCAGGGGTCCATGAGGCTGTGTGTCAGAGACTCAGCCACAGGTTCGCTCTCAATGACCTCTCGCTCGCCATTTTCGCGCGAGATAAAAGCGAAGGACGTCAGCCCCACATGGCAGTCACCGGCTGCTCGCACCTGGTCCATGACCACCACGATGACAGCCACACCCTGCTCGGTGAAGCCTGCCGGGTAGGAGCTGGTGTAATCCGGCGGCTCCCAGGTCAGCTCACATTTCTTGATATGTGCAGGCGTAATTTCCACATTATTCATCTCCTAAGGGGTGTCTATAGTTGTTTTGCTTACTCTTTAAAGCTATACCAACTCCACGTCGTTTTGCCAACAGGTGAGGGGCATCGGAGCCCTCTTCACTCTCTCGGTGAACGCCCACTAGCTTCGCGGAGCGTCCACCCAGCGCGTAGGCACTGCGCGAGTCTGGTAAGCACTCGCGCGGAGCGGGCGAGCGGACGGACGCCGAAACAACCCGGCAGGAGATAAACCGGGCAGGGCTACAGAACCCCCAACACAAGGACGCCCGCCCCGGCTTGCGTAAGCCGGGGCGGGGCGTCCTGATTTTGGGTGAAAACCGAGGTTTACTCGGGGACGATGCGCACGGCGCCCTTGTCGGCGCTGGTCACCATGGAGGCGTAGGCGCGCAGGGCGCTGGAGACCTGACGCTCACGGGGTTTGGTGGGCTTCCAGGGGGCCGGGCCCTTCTTGGCGCGACGCTCGGCCAGAACCTCGTCGGATACGTTCACGCGCAGGATGCGGTTATGAACATCGATCTCAATCTCATCCCCGTGCTCAATCAGGCCCACAGCGCCACCGGCTGCTGCCTCGGGAGAGATGTGGCCGATGGAGATACCGGAAGTGCCGCCCGAGAAGCGTCCGTCGGTAATCAGGGCGCACTTCTTACCCAGGCCCAGGCCCTTGAGGTAGGAGGTGGGGTAGAGCATTTCCTGCATGCCGGGGCCGCCCTTGGGGCCCTCGTACTGGATGACGACGATGTCGCCCTCCTTCACGTTCTTCGACAGGATCTCGAAGACGGCCTCATCCTGGGACTCCACCACAAAAGCCTTACCAACGAAATGGAAGAGCTCCTCGTCGATACCGGCGCTCTTGATGATGGCGCCGTCTTCGGCGATGTTGCCGTAGAGAACCGCCAGGCCGCCGTCCTTGGTGTAGGCGTGCTCAACGGCGCGGATGCAGCCGTTCTCGGCGTCCGTCTCGTGGGACTCGTACTTGTTGGCGGTGGAGAAGGCCTGGGTGGTGCGGACGCCACCCGGGGCAGCTAGGAAGAGCTCCTTGGCGGTGTCGGTGGCGGCACCGGAGCGAATGTCCCAGTCAGAGAGCCACTGCTGAAGGGAGTCGGCGTGCACGGAGTGGACGTCGCGGTTCAGCAGACCGGCGCGATCCAGCTCACCGAGCAGGGCGGGAATACCGCCTGCGCGGTGCACGTGCTCGATGTGGTACTTGGTGGAGTTGGGGGCTACCTTGGCCAGGCAGGGCACCTTGCGGGAAATCGCGTCGATGTCGCGCAGAGTGAAGTCAACGCCGGCTTCGTGAGCAATCGCCAGAATATGCAGAACGGTGTTGGTGGAGCCACCCATGGCAACGTCCAGGGCCATGGCGTTCTCGAAGGCTGCCTTGGTAGCGATGGAGCGCGGTAGGACGGACTCGTCGTCCTGCTCGTAGTAGCGCTTGGCCAGCTCTACAATCTTGGCGCCTGCTTCGAGGAAGAGCTGCTTGCGGGCGACCTGGGTGGCCAGGGTGGTGCCGTTACCGGGCAGGGCCAGGCCGATGGCCTCATTCAGGCAGTTCATGGAGTTTGCGGTGAACATACCGGCGCAGGAGCCGCAGGTGGGGCAGGCATTCTTTTCAACCTGGGCTAGGGCGTCGTCGCTGACGCTGTCGTCCACGGCCATGACCATGGCGTCCACCAGGTCAAGGCGGTGCTCAACGACGCCCTCAATGCCTTCGCCGGATTCCATGGGCCCGCCGGAGACGAAGATGACGGGGATGTTCAGGCGCATAGCTGCCAGGAGCATACCGGGGGTGATCTTGTCGCAGTTGGAGATACAGACCAGGGCGTCAGCGCGGTGGGCGTTGACCATGTACTCCACGGAGTCGGCGATCAGGTCGCGGGAGGGCAGGGAGTAGAGCATGCCGTCGTGGCCCATGGCGATACCGTCGTCCACGGCGATGGTGTTGAACTCTTTGGCTACACCGCCGGCTTCGCGGATAGCACCGGCGACGAGTTCGCCCATATTTTTGAGGTGCACGTGGCCGGGCACGAACTGGGTGAAGGAGTTGGCGATGGCGATGATGGGCTTGCCGAAGTCGTCGTCGCCCATGCCGGTGGCGCGCCAGAGGGCACGGGCGCCGGCCATGTTTCTACCGTGGGTGGATGTACGCGAGCGCAGTTCAGGCATCGATAGCTCCCAAGAAAGTTTGTGGTTGGAGGTTTGGGTACTAGTCTACGCCTGAGCGCGGGCAGTCCACAGGGTGGGAAGCGGCGTTCTCATATAGTGAAGATAGGGGCGGACGGTCTCTCCCCCACTCCCCTGCCAAGGGGCAGGGACGGCAGGACGGGCGTCCGCGGGACGCTACTCCAGTAAGCCTCGCATAAATCTCAGCGCATATTCCAGAAGCTGGGGGTGGCTATCGTCAACTAGGGTAAATCCAAAGCGCTCAAAGGCCCGTTGAGACTTTGTATTTCTGCGGTCGATAGCGCAGGTCATGATGTCACTGGTGAGGTCTTTAAATTTGGGGTGCTCTTGGGCTGTGATAACGCATTGCTGAATAAGCTGTTGTGCAATTCCCTGGTTTTGGGCGTGGGCGGCCGTAGAGATATAGGTAATGTCGAAGACATCATCATAGGGGCGATATGTAATGAGAGCGGCAGCTGCTATCTGCTTCTCCAAGAAAGCTCCGATAGAGACCTTGTAGGGATCTCGGGCAATTTTCTGGGGCTGAGTTTCCCGGACGAAGCTTTGAACCTTTAGCTCCCATTCCGCGGGGTGTGAAGCGGTGTGGTAGTGCCGCTTGGCAGGGTAGGTGCAGACCCATTGTTGAAGGGCCGGTATATCGCTTGTGCTGAGCTCTCGAAAATACACGTAGGCCCCTAGTTTTTGAGGGCTAATCCTACTGGGGTAGGCTCGAGCTGCTCAAGGGCTCTACGATGCTGAGCCGAAAAAGCCCGGTTCTGCTGGGTTTCGTATTCCGATGCGAGGGTTTTTCGCTCTGCATCCGTTAGGCCGTCGTTCCCGATAGCCGTGGTGTGATGGCGCAGAACTTTTTGCAGGGTTTGACGGGCCGCTCGATGAGTGGGCTGCCAGCGAGTTGCATCTTTAGCGTTTACGGTCATAGTTCTGCTCCTTTCCTTGGTCTTGTTGTTTCGAGTCTAACAAGTAGCTCTTGGGGATGACTAGGGGCGGACGGTTCCGCACCGTTCCCTCTCAAAGGGGACCTTAAAACTTAAAAGGGACCGCATAATATGAGGTCCTTTTTAGGTTTTGCGGTCCCCTTGCGATGAGGCAGGCGCTCATGACGCGCGTATGACGCGCAGCCGTCACTGTAGTTCATTTTTGAAATGTGCCGTCTTAGACCGAAAAGAGTTTGGGGGTTTACCGGGTGCGGGTGTTAGCTGGAGTCAAGGCCGCTGACGCAAGCAGCCTCTACAGCCGTAGGACTACCCCAGGAGCAGATCATGCCCATCAATACCGACCGTATTCTGACCACCCACGTTGGTTCCCTGCCGCGCAGCCAGCGCCTGATTGAAGCAAATGCCGCCCGCCGCGATGGCAGCATCGACGAGGCAGATTTCCAGCAGATTCTGACCGAGGAAACCCAGGCAGTGATTGACCGCCAGGTTGAGATCGGTATCGACATTGTGAACGACGGCGAGTACGGGCATGCCATGAGTCAGGCGGTGGACTACGGTGCCTGGTGGCACTACTCTTTTGCCCGCACCGGCGGTTTGAAGCTGCTGACCGAGGGCAACCCCGCGAACGAGGTGCACCGCTCCGAGCCTGGCAAGCTCAAGTACACCAGCTTTGCCGACCGCCGCGACTGGACCCGTTTCCAGGACTTTTACACCGCAGAGCTCGACCTGGGCAACGACCCAGACCGCAGTTTCCCCGTCACCGTTGCCCCGCTGACCTACCAGGGGCAGGACGAGGTGGGGCGGGACGTCCGCAACCTCACCGCAGCGACCGAGGGCAAGGGGGTGCACAGCGCTTTTGTGGCGGCCCTGTCGCCGGGCTCTGCTGCTCGCGTGGGTAACCTCTACTACCCCACCGATAAGGAGCACATCTACGCCTGGGCCGACGTGCTGAAGGAAGAGTACAAGGCCATCACCGATGCCGGCTTTACCCTGCAAATCGACGACCCGTCGGTGGCTGAGGGCTGGGACCAGATTAACCCTGAGCCCAGCGTCCGCGACTACCTTGATTTTATTCAGGTGGCGGTTGATGCCCTCAACTACGCGCTGGAGGATATTCCGACCGAGCAGACCCGCTTCCACCTCTGCTGGGGGTCCTGGCACGGGCCTCACAGCACCGACCTGGAATTCAAGCACCTGGCCGACACCCTGCTGTCTATTGACGCAGCCGGTTACACCTTTGAGGCCGCTAACGCGCGGCACGCCCACGAGTGGAAGGTCTGGGAGAACCTGGAGCTGCCCGAGGGCAAGTACGTGATTCCAGGTGTTGTCTCGCACTCGACCAACCTGATTGAGCACCCTGAGCTGGTTGCCCAGCGCATCGAGCAGTTTGCTCAGGTGGTGGGCAAGGAGAACGTGGTGGCGTCAACCGACTGCGGTCTGGGCGGACGCCTGCACCCCGACCTTGCCTGGGCCAAGCTGGAATCACTGACGGCAGGCGCCCGTATCGCCAGCGAGCGCCTCTTCGGCTAGGACTAGGGCTAAACCCCACCCCACCGTTAAAGGGGACCGCATAACTTCAAAGGGACCTCATAATATGCGGTCCCTTTGAAGTTATGCGGTCCCCTTGCTGCGGGGTGAGGGGAGGCGGGCGGACGCTGGTGGGGGCCGCTTCTTACAACCGGAAAGTGCGTTTCGCGCCACATTCCCGTCAGGGGTGCTCTCGCTAACCAAAGTTTTTGCAGGTCAAACTCGTACCCTCCTGGAAAAAACCGGCATGTCACCTTCCTGTCTAACGTGTGACACACATTTACATGTGGGTCTCTCGCAAACATCGGGGCTGCGCCCTAGACTATAGGGAAACACAATCACCGTGTGAAACTCTCACTCCATCTCACACAATGTGCTCTCGCACCTGTTATATAGGGGAACCAAATGGGAAAGTTTGAACGCATCTACCACGACCTGGCTCGTGATATTGATGAAGGTAAATACGGCGTCGGCGATCTGCTGCCCAGCGAAAAGAAGCTGACCGAAAAGTACAACGTCTCTCGCGAGACCGCCCGCAAGGCTCTGGCGATTCTGACCGACCGCGGCTACATCCAGCGCATCATGGGCAAGGGCTCCCTGGTCATTGACCACAAGCGCTACTCCATTCCCGTATCGTCACTGGTCAGCTACAAGGAGTTTGCCGAGTCAGCTAGCCGCGACACCCAGACTGAACTGGTTGAGCTTGAGGACGCCCTGCTGCCGCATGTACCCTTCCAGGCCCTGACGGACGGCTCCGTAGAGCAGGTGCCCGTCACCCACATCATGCGAGTTCGCCACATGGACGGCGCACCCGCCATTATCGACCATGACTACATCATCAAGAGCGTAGTAGCCGAAATTCCCCGCGAGGTCGCTGAGGATTCCCTCTACCACTACTTCGAGGGCGAGCTGGGTCTGAGCATCGTTTCCTCCGCCAAGCAGATCACCATCGAGCAGGCCACCCCCAACGACGCCAAGTACCTGAACCTGCACGCTGGCGAGTACGTTGCGGTAACCACCTCAATCACCGTGCTTGAGGACGGCACCGCCTTCCAGTACACCATCTCCCGCCACCGCGCCGACAAGTTCCGCTACTTGGACTTCGCGCACCGCCGCCAGGAAATTCCGGTTTCTGAATAAAGTTCCACATCGGCTGTAATACAGACTGAACAACCTGTTAGACAGGTAAGGTTAAGGAGCGTACCCCGCTTGGCGGGGTGCGCTTCTTTTCTTTTACCCCAGCCCCCACCCACCGGGCGCACCTACCCCAGCACCGGCGTCCTACCCTTTGGAGCACACCATGAGCTTTCACGATAAGGTCATCTACCAGGTCTACCCCAAGTCCTTCTACGACTCGACGGGCAACGGGGTGGGCGACTTACGGGGCATTATCGAGAAGGTCCCCTACATTGCCTCCCTGGGGGTGGACATGGTCTGGTTCAACCCCTTCTTCGTCTCACCGCAGAACGATAACGGCTACGACATCGCTAACTACTACGAGGTAGACCCCGAGATGGGCACCATGGCGGACGCCGAAGAGCTGATTGCAGCCCTGGGGCGAGAGGGAATCGGGGTGATGTTCGATATGGTGCTCAACCATGTCTCAACCGAGCACGAGTGGTTCCAGCGGGCTCTGGCCGGCGAGAAGGATTACCAGGACTTCTTCTACCTGCGCCCCCTACAGGAGGACGGTTCCCTGCCGACCAACTGGGAGTCCAAGTTCGGCGGCCCGGCCTGGTCACAGTTTGGCGACACCGACCTCTACTACATGCACCTCTACGACGTGACCCAGGCAGATCTGAACTGGCACAACCCCAGGGTGCGTGAAGAACTCTTTAAGGTCGTGAATTTCTGGAAGGACAAGGGCGTTCGCGGCTTCCGCTTTGACGTACTCAACGTGATTGGCAAGGCCGAGGACCTGCGAGATGCCGCACCCGGCGAGAACGACAAGCTCATCTACACCGACACCGAGCGCGTGCACCCCTGGGTGCAGGAACTGCACCGGGCCACTTTTGGCAACACCGAGGGCACCGTGACCGTGGGTGAGATGTCATCGACCACCATCGAAAGTAGCGTGCGCTACACCAACCCAGCCAATGAAGAGCTAGACATGGTCTTCTCCTTCCACCACCTCAAGGTGGACTATGACGGTGCCGAAAAGTGGTCTGATGTGCCCTTTGATTTCATGGCTCTTAAGGGTCTGCTGACCGACTGGGCAGTCGGCATCCAGGCAGGGGGCGGCTGGCAGGCGTCCTTCTGGAACAACCACGACCAGCCGCGCGCCATCAACCGCTTTGGCGATGTGGAGCGCTACCACGCTGAGTCCGCCACCATGCTCGCTGCCGCCGTGCACCTGACCCGCGGCACCCCCTACATCTACCAGGGCGAAGAAATCGGCATGGTTGATCCGGTCTATTCGTCCATGGATGACTACGTAGACGTTGAATCCCACAACGCCTTTGCCATTCTGCAGGAGCGGGGCGTGAGCGAGGCCGAGGCCTTCCGCATTGTCACCAAGAAGTCCCGCGATAACTCCCGCACCCCCATGCAATGGGATTCTTCCGAATTCGCCGGCTTCTCGCGGGTAAAGCCCTGGCTCATGCCTACCTCGCAGGCCGACATTAACGTGGAGCGCGAAGAGTCTGAGGGCACCATTCTGCCCTTCTACCGGGAGCTGGTGCGCCTGCGCCATACGATGCCTCTGATTGCTGAGGGCTCCTACGAACCCTTTGCCCGCGAGCACGAGAGCGTCTACGGGTTCGTGCGAGAGTACGAGGGCCAGCGCCTGCTGGTGCTCTGCAACTTCTACGGTAAGGACGCCCCCGTGCAGCTGCCTGCCGAGTTCGCGGCGGGGTCTGTGCTTCTGTGTAATTACAAGAATGAGCCTGAGCTGGGAACCAGCGAGCTGGTCTTGCGGCCCTACGAGACGGTAGCTGTACTGGCTAGCTAGCGCCCCTTCAGCTGCTCCACGACCTCAAGCAGGGCGTCCATATCGCCGCTGAGAGCAAGGTTGGGGCGGGACTCACTACTGGCGACCGCCGCGTTGTAGTAGAGCCCGTCCCCCATCAGCAAGATAGCGCGCGCCACCGCATCCGAGGGCACCTCGGCCCGAATCATCTCAAACCAGCGACCCTGGATCCTGTCATAGACCCCGGCTACCTTCTCGGCGGCGTCCTGACGCAGACGCGACGTGGCTACAAACACCCGGTCAAACGGGGTGTCCTGGTACATGGAGGTGCGCACATAGTAGGCGCAGGCCCCGGCAGGGTCATCTGCCATGGCCTTGAAATCCCGCTCAGCAAGCGCCCAGGCCCGTTCCAACAGCCCGTCGATCAGGGCACTCTTATCGGGGAAGTGATAGAGCAGCCCTCCCTTGGACACCCCGGCACGGGCGGCAATAGCGTTCATGGACGCCGCCCGCTCCCCCTCTTCAATGAGCAGGGCTTCGTAGGCGTCGAGGATTTTTTCGCGAGAACTCATGTGTTCCACCCTACCGGGCTGGCACTTGAAAACAAAACCGTCCAGACGGTACAGTAATCTGTGTTGAACTAAAGCTACCGACGCAACACCCGCACCCAGCGGGCACCCAACCCCAGGTAGCCGTCCTCACGAAGGAGCAGACATGCACCCCGCAACCGGCCAGATGAGAGCCGTCACCACTGAAGAATCCTCAATCGCCCCCTATTCCCGTCGCTGGGCAGCCCTGGCTGTGCTCATGCTGCCGGTACTGCTGGTCTCGGTCGATAACACCGTGCTCTCTTTCGCCCTGCCCGAGATCTCAGCCCAGCTCTCGCCCAGCGGCACCCAGCTACTCTGGATCAACGATGTCTACCCCCTGATTCTCTCGGGTCTACTCATTCCCGCAGGTAGCATGGGCGACCGCTTCGGTCGCCGTACCATGCTGCTACTGGGTGGCTTCGGCTTTACCGTTATTTCAGCTGCCGCCGCCTTCGCCCCCACCGCCGCCTGGCTCATTGCCGCCCGCGCCGGTATGGGTATCTTCGGGGCAATGCTCATGCCCGCGACCCTCTCCATCATTCGCAACATGTTCACCGACGCCACCGAACGCCGCACCGCTATTGCCATCTGGGCCTCAGGCTTCGCAGGCGGCGCAGCCCTGGGCCCGGTCGTCGGCGGGTTCCTGCTGGAGCACTTCTACTGGGGCTCGGTCTTCCTCATGGCCGTGCCCGTCCTGCTGCCCATGCTCCTGCTGGGCTTCTGGCTGATTCCTAACTCCAAGGACCCGGCTCCCGGCGCCATCGACTTCGTCAGCATCGCCCTGATCATGGCGACCATGACCCCCTTCGTCTACGCCATCAAGCACTTTGCCCACGACGGCTTCGACCTGCTCACCGTCGCCCTGCTGCTGGTAGCAACCATCTGCGGTATTGTCTTCACCCGCCGCCAGCTGGCCCGCACCAACCCCATGCTGGACGTCCGTCTCTTCACCAACAAGCAGTTCACCGGCGCGGTACTGACCAACCTCATGGCGATTTTCTCGCTGGTTGGCTTCCTCTACTTCGTCTCCCAGCACCTGCAGCTGGTCAGCGGCCACTCCCCCTTCAGCGCCGCCCTCCTGCTGCTGCCCGGTCTGGTACTGACCGTTATTGCGGGCCTGGTGGTTGTCTATATCGTTAAAGTCCTCAAGCCCTGGATCGTCATTTCAGGTGCCCTGCTGATGAACGCGGCAGCCTTCGGCCTGGTCTTCTTCACCGCCGATTCAGGCTCTGATACCGGTATTCTGGTGGCCTTTGCCCTGCTGGGTGTGGGCATTGGTTTTGCTGAAACCCTGACCAACGACATCATCTTGGCCGCTGTTCCCCCGCACAAGGCGGGTGCGGCGTCCGCTATCTCCGAGACCGCCTACGAGACCGGCTCGGTCATGGGCACCGCGATTCTGGGGTCAATTCTGAACGCGGCCTATGTTGCCCACCTGGTGGTACCCGAGGGGATTAGTGCAGCGGACGCGGACGCCGCCCGCGAGACCCTGGGTGGGGCGGCGGAAACCGCCGAACGCATCGGCGGGGAAACCGGCGCTGCCCTGCTGGCTTCGGCCCAGCACGCCTTCGACTCCGGCGTGGTCTACACTTCGGCCATTGGCGTAGTGCTCATGCTGATCTGCGCCGTGATGGTGGTGCGCACCCTGCGCGGGGTGAAGATGTAGAGCTGCCCGCCCTGCCCCTTCAAGGTAGGTACCATTTAAATCAGAAAAACCCACCAACTAGGTGGGTTTTTCTGATTTAAATGGTCTTTTCTGGGGAGTAGGCCAGCAGACCGCTAAAGCCATTCTTTCTTCTTAAAAACCACCCACAGCCCAAAGGACACCACAACCATCAGCAGCAGGGACGCCGGGTAGCCGAAGGTCCAGTGAAGTTCGGGCATCACGTCAAAGTTCATGCCGTAAATCGAGCCAATGACGGTGGGGGCCACCAGAATCGCTGCCCAGGCCGATATTCTCTTCATGTCGTCATTCTGCCGCTCAGCCACGATAGTTGAGTTCACCGCCAGAGCATTCTCGAGGGAGGAACGCAGGTCGTCTACCCGGTCAGTCACACTAATGACGTGGTCTTTCACGTCACGGAAATGGCGGAGCAGCTCAAGCTGGTGCTCATCACCGGCCTCAGCCTGAATACGAATGCGCCCCATCAGTAGATCTAACATCTGCCCCACCGGCTTGACCGCCCGTTTGAAGTCGCTGACCTCGTTCAGCAGGCTGTAGATACGCTGCGATATCTCGCTGGCTTCGGAGTTATCGGCGAAGAGGGTGTCCTCGATTTCGTCGCCGTCGTTTTCTAGACCCTCGATAACGGGAAAATAGCCATCCACGAGCATGTCGAGTACCCGGTACAGGAAGGCCAGCGGGTAGGCCTGCATGGTGGGGCTCTCCAGTGCGCCCGAGAAGACCGCGTCCATGGTGCGCTGGGTGGTGTCGACAGAGCGCAGGGCATCTTTGACAAGCCAAATCACGAAGTTCTCGCCCACGAACATGTGGGTTTCACCGAAACGGATCTCTTCGGTGTCATCGAGGTAGATCGCCGGGCGGAGCACCAGGTAGTAGGTGCTCCCGTAGCGATCGAGCTTGGAGCGCTGGTGGCCCTGCTCGGAGTCTTCAACGGCGAGGGGGTGCAGGTCGAAGAGGCCGGTGAGGGTGGTGAGGTCGTCGCGGGAGGGGTCAACCAGGCCGATATAAGCGCAATCGGTGCCGGGCGTGAAGGCCCGGGCAAGGTCGGCGAGGGAGTCGTAGCCGGTGACGGCCCCGGTGGTGTGGTTGAGTGTGTTGAGTAAGGGCATGGTGTCTATCGTAGTCCTTCTACAAAAAGACCATTTAAATCAGAAAAACCCACCTAGTTGGTGGGTTTTTCTGATTTAGATGGTACCTACCCGGTGCAGGGGAAGGGGCGCGGACGTCCGCCCTACTTCTCGTCCTCGATCAGGTCGCGCACGACGATGGTCTGCTCGCGGCCGGGGCCAACGCCAATTGCCGAGATACGGCAGCCGGAGATTTCTTCCAGCTTCTCAAGGTACTTACGGGCGTTCTCGGGCAGCTCGTCGAGGGTTTTAGCCTCGGTGATGTCTTCGGTCCAGCCGTCGAAGTACTCGTAGATGGGCTTGGCGTGGTGGAAGTCTGACTGGGTCATGGGCATCTCGTCAAAGCGAACGCCGTCCACGTCGTAGGCTACGCAGACAGGGATTTTCTCCAGACCGGTGAGCACGTCGAGCTTGGTGATGAAGAGGTCGGTGAAGCCGTTAATACGCACAGCCTGGCGGGCCAGAACCGCGTCGTACCAGCCGCAGCGGCGGGGGCGGCCGGTGTTCACGCCGAACTCACCACCGGTGGTACGCAGGAATTCGCCCATGTCATCGAAGAGTTCGGTGGGGAAGGGGCCGGCACCAACGCGGGTGGTGTAGGCCTTCTGAATACCGATGACGCGGGAGATGCGGGTGGGGCCAACGCCGGAGCCAACGGAGGCGCCGCCTGCGGTGGGGTTGGATGAGGTGACAAAGGGGTAGGTGCCGTGGTCAACGTCGAGGAAGGTGGCCTGGCCGCCTTCCATGAGCAGGGTCTTGCCTTCGTCCAGGGCCTTGTTGAGCAGCTGAGTTGACTCAACGATCATGGGGGCCAGGCGGTCGGCGAAGCTCATGAAGTACTCAACGATTTCTTCAACCTCAACGTGGCGGCGGTTGTAGACCTTGACCAGCAGTTCGTTCTTCTGACGCAGGGCACCTTCGACCTTCTGGCGCAGGATGGACTCATCGAGGATATCCTGCACGCGAATACCCAGACGGCCAACCTTATCCATATAGGTAGGGCCGATACCGCGGCCGGTGGTACCAATGGCGCGCTTACCCAGGAAGCGTTCAGTGACCTTGTCCATGGTCTGGTGGTAGGGCGCTACCAGGTGGGCGTTAGCTGAAATTTTGAGCTTGGAGGTGTCTGCCCCGCGAGCTTCAAGGCCGTCGATTTCTTCGAAGAGGGCCTCGGGGTTGACGACCACGCCGTTGCCGATAACGGGTACAGCGTTTTCTGAGAGGATGCCGGCGGGAAGGAGCTTGAGCTCGAACTTCTGGCCGTTGACGACGACGGTGTGGCCTGCGTTGTTACCGCCGTTGGGCTTGACGACGTAGTCGACGCGGCCGCCGAGCAGGTCGGTTGCTTTGCCCTTACCTTCGTCGCCCCACTGGGCGCCTACAATCACAATTGCTGGCATAAGTCTTACTCCTGAATAGGGTGGTCACCGCCGGGTTTCACGGCGGTGGGGTGGGGCTGCGCGGCCTGTGCAGACGGCGCGGACGCAGGGCACACCATTCTTAAGGATAGCAAGGGTGGTTTGTGTTTGGGTGGGTGTTCCAGGTTTTGCGCTGCTAGCGGTAGAGGGTGGGCGGACGCCGGGCGGTACTTTAGAAGATGTGCAGGTGTGCTGAAAGGACTTAGGTAGAGGTCACCAATGAAGCACTAAGAAATAATATGACTTGTAGTCAGAGCTTACTCAGAATGTCTTTAAACTGGTAGGTATGAGCGAAAACCCATACACACCCAACACTCCGTCTTCTCAGCCCGATCAGCCCGAAGCGCCAGCATCGTCTGCCGGGGCTTATGCCGCACCGGGCCAGTACCCCTATCAGGACCCCTACGCCTCAACCCAGCAACCTAACGGCAAAAAGCCTAAGAACGTGGTTGGTCTGGTGGCTCTGGGCCTGGGCATTCTCGGCTTTATTTTGGCTTGCATTCCCGGCATCATGTTCCTTGGCTGGCTGTTTCTGTTTGCAGCTTTTGTGACCTCTATCGTCGGTCTATTCCAGAAGGGTAAAGAGAAGGTTTCATCTATTGTTGCCCTAGTCCTATCGATCGTTGGGTCGATTGTTTCAACTATCGTCCTGATTTTTGTTGTGGCTAACACCGTGGCAACCGACCCTGAATTTGAGCAGGCAATAAAAGATCTTGAGTCAGCTGTAGCAACTCCCTCTGCCGTCGCATCTGTTAGCCCCGGAGTATCTTCTTCCGAACCTGCCGCTGAAGACTCTGCTGCAGCTCCTGGCTCAGCCACTGCCATTGATGGTGTCTTGCAGTTCGGCGACACGGCAGAGTTTGAGGACGGTCTGCGCCTTACTGTCTCCGAGCCTCGCACCGATTATGTTCCCAGCGAGTACGCCTCACGTTTAGATGAGTCTTTGACGGATTACGTGGCTTTCACCGTGACGATTGAGAACGGCACAAGTGAACCGTTTGAGCCTTTCTTCTATGCTGAAGGTAATTCAGGGGGTAAGGCTGTTGAACAGATTTTTGACTCTGAGCAGAATATTGGTTCAGCTCCTAGCGGCCGTATTCTGCCCGGTGAGTCTGTCACCTTTGATGTTGCCTTTGGTGTAGCTGATCCGGCGAGCGTTACCCTTGATGTTTCTACGGATTTCGATCACGATGCCGTCCTGTACAGCAATAAGTAGGTTCTTCGTCTAGTTGTTTCTACGCTGATGCAAGCCCCACTCGTTCTACCGCCCTGCGGTAGGGTGAGTGGGGCTTTTGTGTAGGTAGAAGTTCTTGATGAACCCTATGATGGAGCTATGACTTCTATCCCCCACGTTCTTTTTATCTGCCAGTCCAATAAGGGCAAGTCTCAGATGGCTGAGGCCCTGATGAACCTTCACGCGCAAGGACGCGTACGGGCGACGTCCGCAGGCACCAAGGCTGCGGTGGGCAGCGCGGTCAACGCTGAATCTGCCGCTTCGCTCGCTGAGATTGGTGCGGATATGAGCAAGGGTACGCCCAAGTTTGCGAGCGCCGACGACCTGGCTGCTGCTGACCGTATCGTCATTCTGGGTGGGGCAGCCCAGCTTGAAACTACGGATGAAGCCGTCCTGGCTAAGACCGAACGCTGGAATACAGTTGAGCCCTCCCACGATGGAGTTGAGGGGGCTGAGCGTATGAACCTGATTCGGGACGATATCGACGCCCGCGTCCGCGCCCTGCTGGCTGAGCTTACTAACTAGTTCGGCATACAACGGCGCCCCATCTTTCTTTCCACGCACCGGAGTGCTGCGGGAAAGAGGGAAGGGGCGTCGTTTGCTGTATGGGGGGTTAGAAGAGCGCCACCTTCGGCGGGGCCGGGAAGATCTCGTCGAGGCGGGCGAGTTCGTCCGCGTCAAACCGGCGGATGACGGCAGCCGCGTTCGCGCGCACCTGCGCCTCGGTGGTGGCCCCGGCAATCACGGAGGCAACCGGCTCCTGCTGAGCCAGCCACGAGAAGGCAACCTGTACCTCGGTCAGGCCGCGCTCGGCGGCGAAGGCTGAGAAGGCTTCGAGCTGGTCCCAGTTGGCGCCGTCCAAGATGTCGGGTTTGATGCGGGCCAGACGGCCGTCCGCCGGGGCAAAAGAGCGCGAATATTTGCCCGTCAGCAGCCCGTTAGCCAGGGGGAAGTAGGGCAGCACACCCAACCCGAATTCGCGAGAGGCGGGCAGCACCTCAAGCTCAGCGCGGCGGTCAAGCAGGTTGTAGTGGTTCTCAGCCGCAACGTAGCGGTACCCCAGGGCCCGGCCCAGGTGCTCAGCATGGGCGATCTGCCAACCGGTATGGTTGGACGACCCGATGTAACGTACCTTGCCCTGCTCAATCAGGGTGCCCAGAGCTGAGAGGGTTTCTTCGATAGGGGTTGCCGGGTCGGGGGTGTGGTGGAAGTAGAGGTCGATGTAGTCGGTGCCCAGGCGGCTCAGGGACGCCTCAACCGCCCGCATAATGTACCGGCGGGAGCCGCGCACCCCGTGGTCGGTGCCGTTGGCCCCACCCATGTCCATGCCGAATTTAGAGACAATCACAATCTCGTCGCGGTCAATCCCGGTCTCCCGCAGAGCCTTCCCAAACATGGTTTCAGAAACCCCCGGTGCAGACCCGTAAATATCGGCCACATCAAAGAGGGTGATTCCGGCTTCAACGGCAGCGGTGAGGACGGCGTTGGTTCCGCTTTGCGTTTCGGTGGCGGTTGTGGCACGGCCCAGGTTGTTACAGCCCAGGCCCACGTTCGAGACGGTCAACCCGCTTTTTCCTAGTTGGCGATACTCAATACTCATACCCGTCATATTACTGTCATGTGTCTCAACACACCCGACACAGAGTCAAAAAGGTACATAGAGCGGCGGTTTCTTGCCAGCGCCCTACCTGCGCTTTTAGTGTAGAACCATCAAATCTATCCAGAGCGACCGAGAGACCTAGCTCAACGACGTCGCAGCAACCACCCTGACGGGAAAGGTGCTCCTGCTAGGACCGATAGAGTGCATCACCAGCGGTCCACCCACCGCCCTGTGTGGCGCCCTCCCGCCACCTTTGGGAGCGGCCATCGCATTCTTTCGGGTCTACCCAACGACCTGTAAGGAAACCATGAGTACCCATATACCGGCGCTCTCTTATGAACTTTTTCCACCGCGAAGTTCCGCCAGCTGTGAGAGTCTGCTGACGACTATCGACCAGCTGGCTCCCACTAACCCCGACTATGTCTCGGTGACCTACTCCGGTGATCGGGCTCGTAAGCAGAAAACCCTGGCCCTGCTAGACCATCTGGTTCATGAAACCCGGCTCACTCCCCTGGCCCACCTCACCTGTGTGGGGCACAGCGCCGAGGAGCTGGAAGCCGCTGTGCGTCGCATACTGGCAATCGGCGTCCGCGGATTTTTAGCCCTGCGCGGCGACCTGCCAGCGGGCAGCAGCCAGGCCCCTGACATCCCCTTTGCCCGTTCCCTGGTTGATCTCATTCGACGGGTGGAGACCCAGGATTTTGCCCATCTTGCGGCAGGACGCGTGGCGGTGGGGGTGGCTGCCTACCCCTCCCGGCACCCGGAGTCCAGCTCGGAATTGCAGGATATTGAAATTCTGCTCTCCAAGGAGCGGGCGGGGGCTGATTTCGCTATCACCCAGGTCTTCTTTGAGGCCTCCCGCTACGAAGCGCTGGTACAGCGGGCCCGAACCGCGGGGGTGACCCTGCCCCTGATTCCGGGCATCATGCCGGTCACCAGCCTGCGCAGGCTCACCACCCTCTGCTCGCTGGCGGGCCTGCCCGTGCCCCAGCAGCTGGCCTACGACCTGGAAACCGCAAGCGGGGACGCCCAGCGGCACCGTATCGGGGTGGAGTTTGGCGTCCGTCTGCTCCAAGATTCCCTCGACGCCGGCGCCCCCGGCATCCACTTCTACACCTTCAATGAACACGCAGCGGTGCTGGACGTTCTCGAGCGGGTCGACCTACCCCGCTACAGCACCCGCTTTGAAAACCCCCTGGCCGAACTGACCTACGCCTAAAAATATCGGCCCCAAGACCTTATAGAAAGACACCACCATGACCACCGTTTTCCCCACCGCAACCATCACCGGCTACCCCCGTATCGGCGCCCGCCGCGAACTCAAGCGCGCTGTTGAAGCCTACTGGGCGGGTAAGTCCGACCAGAACGAGCTGAAACAGACCGCCCAGAAGATTCAGCAGGACTCCTACCGCACCCTCACCGAGCGCGGCCTGACCGACGACTACGCTATTCCCGCGGACTTCTCCTTCTACGACCAGGTGCTCGACACCACCCGCCTCTTCACCGCCCTGCCCGTCCGCTTCGAGTCGGTACGCGACGACCGCGGCCTGATCGACCTGGACGGCTACTTCGCCCTGGCCCGCGGCACCGAGTACCTGCCTCCGCTGGAGCTGACCAAGTGGTTCGACACTAACTACCACTACCTGGTGCCAGAAATCGGCCCGACCACCGGCTTTACCCTCAACACTGAAGCCCTCGACGACCTGCTGGCAGCCGCTGAGGCGGCGGGGACGTCCGCCCGCCCCAGCATCACCGGGCCCCTCACCTACCTGCTCCTGGCAAAAGCTGAGGACGGCGCCCCCGCCGACTTCGCGCCCCTCGACCGTCTAGTAGACCTGCTGCCCCTCTACCGGGATCTGCTCGCCCACCTGGCTGGCCGCGGTGTGCGCTGGGTTCAGTTCAACGAGCCCGCCCTGGGGGCTGACCAGGCTGTGAGTGAAGCCGAGCTGGCGCAGCTCATTGAGAAGACCTACGGGGAGCTCACCCAGCTCTCTGACCGCCCCTCCCTGCTGGTCACCAGCCCCTACGGCAATCTGGCCGGTCTGCTAGAACCCCTGGCCACTTCGGGCGTAGAGGCTCTGCACCTTGACCTTGTATCTACCGGCTATGATCAGGACGCCCTCGCCCGCCTCTTCGGCGGCGATTCGGCTCCCCTGCTAGTGGCAGGTGTGGTAAACGGCCGCAATATCTGGCGCAACGACCTGGCAGCCTCCCTCCACACCCTGCAGGCGGTGGGGGCGGCGTCCGTCTCAACCTCGACCTCCCTGCAGCACGTGCCCTACGACCTGGACCTTGAAACCGGTCTCGACCAGAAGCTCACCAGCTGGCTAGCCTTTGCCCACCAGAAAGTAAGCGAAATTTCCCTACTAGCTCGAGGGCTCACCGAAGGCCCCGACGCTATCGCTACCGAGGTCGAACAGGCCAGGGCAGCGCTGGCAGCCCGTGCCCAGTCCAGCGGTGTCAACGACCCCTGCATCCGCGAGCGCACCCTCTCCATTACTCCCGAAAACTACGAGCGTCCGTCCGCCCAGGTGCGTCAGCAGGCCCAGCAGGACCTGAACCTGCCTCTGCTACCGACCACCACTATCGGGTCCTTCCCGCAGACGAGCCACATTCGCTCCCTGCGGGCGGACTACCGCAAGGGTGCTCTGACGAGGGACGAGCTCGATGCCCATCTGCGGGAGGAGATTCGCTGTGTCATCGACTTCCAGGAGCGTCTGGGGCTGGATGTGCTGGTGCACGGTGAGGCTGAGCGTAACGACATGGTGCAGTATTTTGCGGAGAACTTCGACGGGTTTGCGCCGACCGAGCACGGCTGGGTGCAGTCCTACGGGTCGCGCTGTACCCGCCCCTCGATTCTGTGGGGCGATGTGAAGCGTAGCGGTGCGGGTACTCGCGGTGATGCCTTTACGGTGCCGTGGATTAGCTTCGCACAGCAGCAGACCGATAAGCCGGTCAAGGGTATGCTCACCGGCCCGGTGACGATTCTGGCCTGGTCGTTTGTGCGCGATGATCAGCCTCTGGCGGCGACCGCGACCCAGGTTGCGCTGGCCCTGGCCGATGAGATTGCCGACCTTGAGGCAGCAGGCACCCGCATCATTCAGGTGGATGAGCCCGCCCTGCGCGAGCTGCTCCCCCTGCGCGCCGAGGATCAGGCTGCCTACCTCGACTGGTCGGTCGGTGCCTTCCGCCTGGCGACCTCGCAGGTTGCAGACTCCACCCAGATCCACACCCACCTGTGCTACTCGGAGTTCAACGAGATTTTTGGGGCGATTGATGCCCTGAACGCCGATGTCACCTCGATTGAGGCGGCGCGCTCCCGCCTGGAGCTGCTGGCCGATGTGCCTGAGAGCTTCGATCGCGGCATCGGGCCCGGCGTCTGGGACATTCACTCCCCGCGTGTGCCCCAGGTCGAGGAGGTCGAGAAACTGCTGGCTACTGCCCTGGAGCATATCCCCGCCCGTCAGCTCTGGGTTAACCCCGACTGTGGCCTGAAGACCCGCGCCTACAAGGAGACCAAGGCTTCCATCGAGTCTCTGGTTGCCGCTGCCGAGGCTGTACGAGCCAGCTTGACGGTGGCACTCTAGGCCCCGGGGTTAGAGGGTCAGCAGAAGGACGCCGCCCCCGCTCTACCTGCCAGATGGCAGGAGGGCGGGGGCGGCGTCC
The DNA here is from genome assembly GCF_928392795.1 of Rothia nasimurium. Classification (GTDB taxonomy): domain Bacteria; phylum Actinomycetota; class Actinomycetes; order Actinomycetales; family Micrococcaceae; genus Rothia; species Rothia nasimurium_F. The sequence continues at coordinate 121,266 of NZ_CAKMTJ010000002.1, read as the reverse complement.
TTGCATCCGTGAAGCGCAGGTGCGACCCTAGTGGGCCATGGGGGCGCTTCCGGCAGCCTGCTTGCCGGCGGGCAGAAGCAGGGCTACCACGATAGAGCCCAGCGACATGAAGGCTGCTACCAGGAAGGCCAGGTGCACACCGGCCATGTAGGCCTCTACGCCGGTGCCGCCGTGGGCAGCCGACCCGATACCCAGCAGGGCCACAAAGAGGGCGGTAGCTGCCGCGCCCGACACCTGCTGGAAGGTGGTCATAGCCGAGGAACCGAAAGCGTGTAGTTCGTGATCAAGAGAGCCCAGCCCCAGGGACATCATGGGGGTGTTAACCAGCGGCAGGGCGAAAGTCATGAGCATGTAGGTACCCACCAGGTACCAGACGGGAGTCTGGGTGCTGAAGGTGCTCATCAGCCAGATAGAGGCGCTAAAGAGAACTGCGCCGGGAACCACCAGGGTGCGGGCACCGAAGCGGTCCGACAGGCGACCCACGACGGGGCTCAAGACTGCCATGAGTACACCACCGGGCAACAGCATCAGACCGGTCTGCAGGGCGCTCATGCCCAGCACGTTGGCGGCGTAGAGGGGAATCAGAATTGCGGTTCCCAGCATGACGCCCATACCCAGAGAGGTCATGATGACGGTGAGGGTGAAGGGGCGGGCGCGGAAGATACGCATATCCATGAAGGGGCCGCGGTCTTGCAGCTGAATCTGGCGGTGTACGAAAATAGCGAGGAGCACCGCAGCAGCCGCTACAACAACCCAGGGGTTGACGGGCAGGTGAGCGCCGCCGTGGGAGGAATCTCCGCCCATAGATGATAGGCCCAAGACCAGACCGCCGAAGCCCAGGGTGGAAAGCACGATGGAGAAGATGTCGAGTTTCTGTGAGGTGCCTTCGGGCTTCTCAGCAGGTGCCAGACGCAGACCGATTAGCAGAGCGATAATGCCGATGGGCAGAATCAGCCAGAAGAGCCAGCGCCAGCTAGCGGCGTTCAAAATGATGCCTGAGACAGTCGGGCCGGCTGCGGGAGCAGCTGAGATAACCATGCCGATGATGCCCATAGCCTGACCGATTTTGCTGGGGGCAACCAGGCGCATCATGGTGGTCATGAGCAGGGGGATCATCACGCCGGTACCGCCAGCCTGGAGCACACGTCCGACCAGCAAGAGGGCGATGCCGGGGGCGGTAGCTGCCACCAGGGTACCGACGGAGAAGAGCGCCATGGCTGCGACAAAGACGGTGCGAATGGAGTAGCGGGAGATGATGAAACCGGAAGCCGGAGTCACCACGGCCATGGTCAGCATGAAGCCGGTGGAGGTCCACTGGGCGGTTGAAGCGCTGATGTTCAGGTCTGCCATGATGTCGGGCAGGGCTACGCCCAGCAGGGTTTCATTCAGAATCAGCACGAAGGCCGCGATGACCATAATGGCCAGGAGCAAGAACTCCTGGCGCTCTAGTTTATGGGCAGCGGGCATTGATGCGGTGTGCGCAGCTGGTTCGGTGACCGCGTGCGCTCCGGTTTCGGGGTGAGAGTGTGTTTGCGTAGAAGACATAGGCGTTTAAGCCTACTCTTCGCCGTGGAGAGCGTATATAGCGTCTTGCTCACAGACCCGGGTCACACCAGGTATTGGTGGGCGTGGTTATACAGGTGCGAGTAGGGACCAGATTCCTCCCAAATTCCTCAATCTGTACACGGACTTCGCAGAGTAATCTGGTCCTAAGTAAAAGGGACCAGAGTATTCTGGTCCCTTTTAGTAGTTTCTGGAGGTTTTTTACTGAGCGGCGCGCACCGCAATCAGCAAATCACCCTTGTTCATGGACGAGCGGCCCGGCACCTCAAGCTGCTTCGCCAGCTCGTAGAGCTCAGCACGCGTCAGTTCCGCCAGGGGGCGCACCTCTGCCACCAGGAAGGTCTGGTTATCGTCATCCTGCAGGTCGGGGGCGGACGCCGCATCCTCCTGGGCAGGGGCCTCGGCCAGGGGTTCGGTGGTCAGGTCTTCGTCGAAGTCAGCGGGGTCAGCGCTGGCGAAGGTTTCCTCGTAGAGTTCCTCGGCCTCTTCGGGCTCATCAGCCTCTTCAGGGGCCAGCCCCTCGTCTTCTCCAACTTCGGTTACGGCATCGGGAACATCCAGTTCTGGGGCTTCCTGGCCGCCCTCAAACGCTTCAAGGTCGCCGGGCTCCAGGCTCTCAGCATCAAGGATCTCTTCGTAGCCGGCAGCTTCCTCCGGGCTCTCAGCTGTCTCAGCCAGAATCAGCTCAGCCTCCCGCTGGGCCGTGCTCTTTGTGCCCTTCTTGGTTTTCTTCTTTGAGTCCTTCTTATCTGCCTTCTTCGGCTCACTCTTCTTGGGATCAACTTTCTTAGCCTTCTGGGACTTCTTGGTCTCGACATTCTTCGAGTCCTTCTTGTCAGACTTCTTCTCTGCCTTTACCTTCGCGGCGATTTTTTCGTACTTCTTACCCACCAGCTCGTACTTCTTCTCGAGCTTCTTCTGGGCCTTCTTGCGGGCTTTCTTCTCGTCGCCGTACTTGTCCAGGGCCTTGGCATATGCCTTCACGTAGCGTTTTTGTGCCTTGTCGCTAGAGCGCTTGAGTTCCTTGCTGAGTTCTGGCTTCTTGCCCATGGTTCACCTTCCAGTTATCAGTGTTCTTACTGTCTAAGCGTAGTCCCGGTCACGTGCCACCCCAAGCGCGGCGCGGTTTGGTTACGCCCCCTCACGCTCTGTTCACCTCAGCAATATAGGTATACATTTAATGTATATAGCAGGAGGTTTCTCATGACTCAGTCAACAGTTTTTATGAACAACAGAACCCAGGCAGTTCGCCTGCCCGCGCATATGCGTTTTAGCGAAAACGTCAAAAAAGTCAATGTACGCAAAGTAGGTTTGGAGCGCATCATAGCCCCGGAAGGAGCAGTATGGGACAGCTTCTTCGCCCCGGATGCTCCCGCCGTAACGGATGATTTTATGAGCTCCCGCGATGACGGAAGCCAACCTGAGCGCGAGGACTTCTAATGCTGACCTATATGCTCGACACCAATATCGTGATCTATGTGATGAAACGGCGCCCACCCGAAATTCTCGATACTTTCAACCAAAACGCTAGCCGCCTGTGCGTCAGCAGTATTACAGCAGCTGAACTGTTTTTTGGCGCAGCAAAAAGCGCCCAGCCCGAGCACAATATGCGGGTAGTTGAGGATTTTCTCTCCCGACTCACCGTGCTGCCCTACGACATGGACGCCGCAGCTCAGTTTGGTGACATCAAGGCTACGCTGCAAAAGACAGGTCGCATCATCGGCGAGAACGATCTTCACATCGCAGCCCACGCACGGAGCCGTGGACTGGTGGTGGTCACGAATAACGAGCGGGAATTCGAACGGGTTGAGGCGCTACGCGTGGTGAACTGGGTGAGCTAGAGCCCCTCTCCCTCACGCTCTGAGCCGAACCCGCGCACGGCACCTGACGGGTGGCGTCCGCACCCCTAAACTAGGTGATATGACTAACTCAGGTATCGACACTAGCTTCCTTGACCCCGCGACCAGCCCCGCCGACGACTTCTTCCGTCACGTCAACGGCACCTGGTACGACGCCCACGTCATCCCCGCCGACCGCTCCCGCGACGGCGGCATGTACTTCCTGCGCGATGCCGCCGAGGAACACGTGCGCGACATCGTCGAGAAGTTCGCAGCCGAGCAGCCGTCCTCACGCATTGGCGCCCTCTACTCCTCCTTCATGAACACCGAAAAAATTGAGGCGGACGCCGCCGCCCCGCTGCACGCCGAAGTGCAGCCGGTTCTGGAGGCAGCTACCCCCGAGGACTTCGTGCGTGTGATGGCTGAACTTGACCGTCAGGGCCACGGCGGCCCCTTCGGCTGGTACACCAGCATCGATGCGAAGAACCCCGAGAAGTACGTGCTCTACCTGGCGCAGACCGGCCTGGGTCTGCCCGATGAGTCCTACTACCGCGACGAAAAATACGCCGACCTGCGTGAGGCCTACGTCGCCCATATTGAGCGTATGTTTGAGCTGACCGGCCTGGCCGAGAACTTCGGGCTTGAACCGGCAGACGCCGCTCGCGCCGTCTTCGCCCACGAAACCGAAATTGCTTCTCACCACTGGGATAACGTGCGCACCCGCGACGCCGATGCCCGCTACAACCCGGTCGACGCCGCCGAGCTAGACGAGAAGTTCCCCGGCTTCCCCTTCACCACCTGGCTGGCAGGCATGGGTATTTCCACCGAAAAGGCCGGTACCGTTGTGGTTAACCAGCCCTCCTATTTTGAGGCAGCCGCCCAGATGTGGGCCACCGCTCCTCTCTTTATCTGGAAGCTCTGGTACATCTGGCACATGGCCCACTCCCGTGCCCCCTACCTCAACCAGGCCATCGTTGAAGAGAACTTTGATTTCTACGGCCGCACCCTCTCGGGCTCCGAAGAGCTGCGTGACCGCTGGAAGCGCGGCGTCGGCCTGGTCGAAGGCTCCCTGGGTGAAGAACTGGGCAAGGAGTACGTGGCGATTCACTTCCCACCCACCCACAAGGCCAAAATGATGGAACTGGTAGACGACCTGCTCGAAGCCTACCGCCGTTCCATCACCGACCTGGACTGGATGACCGACGAAACCCGCGCCCGCGCTCTCGAGAAGCTCAGCAAGTTCGTCACCAAGATTGGCTATCCCGACAAGTGGCGCGACTACTCCGCCCTGGAGCTGACCGACGACCTCTTCGAAAACCTGCGCCGCTCAGGCGTCTTCGAGCACGAGTTCCAGATCAACCGCATCAACGAGCCCGTTGACAAGACCGAGTGGCTCATGACCCCGCAGACCGTCAACGCCTACTACATGCCCCCGGCCAACGAAATCGTCTTCCCCGCCGCAATTCTGCAGGCTCCCTACTTCGACGTGGACGCGGACGCCGCCGTCAACTACGGTGCTATCGGCGGCGTCATTGGCCACGAGATCGGCCACGGCTTCGATGACCAGGGCTCCAAGTACGACGGCACCGGCGCGCTCAACAACTGGTGGACGGACGCCGACCGCGAAGAATTCACCGCCCGCACCAAGGCCCTGGTCGAGCAGTACAACGGCTACACCCCCACCGGTCTAGACCCCGAAAAGTTCACCGTCAACGGCGAGCTGACCCTGGGTGAAAACATCGGCGACCTGGGCGGCCTCTCCATCGCGCTCAAGGCATATCAGATTTACCTGGAACGCCAGGGCCTCACCCTCGAAACCGCACCCGTCATCGACGGGCTGACCGCCACCCAGCGCGTCTTCATCTCCTGGGCCCAGGGCTGGCGCATGAAGACCCGCCCGCAGACCGCCGAGATGTTCCTGGCGATCGACCCGCACTCCCCCGAGGAGTTCCGCGTCAACGGAGTGGTTCGCAACATCGACGAGTTCTACACCGCCTTCGATGTGCAGCCCGAGAACGCCCTCTACCTGGCACCGGAGGAGCGCGTGCGCATCTGGTAGAAGAAGCTATATAAGGTGCAGGGGGGCTTTCCCCTCCGGCGACTAACCTTCTCGAGCTCGCGCTGGCGCGCTCCCTCGATTCATGCCAGACCCAGCCAGTCGCCTTCCGGGGAAAGCCCCCCCTGCACCCCCGCTTAACTAAAAGGACGCCGGTGAACTACTCACCGGCGTCCTTTTGCGTACCCGAGGGCTAGGACATTGCGGGGACGTCCCAGAGGTTCAGCACGGTGCCGATACCCTTGCGGACGGCGTTGCGGTAGACCACGGTGCCCCAGGCGACGTCCTCGATGGGCATGCCGCCGACGGAGTAGACGGTGATTTTTTCTTCGTCGTCCTCGGGGGCGGGGTGGTTGAGGGCTTCGCCCATGTCGCGTAGTTCTTCTGGGGCCATGAGGCCGTTGTGGATGCGGTCGTTGAACTTGCAACCGATGATGGATACGTAGTTATGGGACTTGCCGGGTTCGGTTTCTTCGGCCCAGGCGTCGTACATACCGGCGTTGTCGACGAGTTTACGCACGTCAGGTTCGAACATGCCTTCGTCGAGGTTGCAGGCGGCTGGCATGGCGAAGAAGGCGCCGGGCTTGACCCATTCGCGGCGGACGGTGGGGTAGGTTTCGGGGTTACCCACGTGAATCGAGGTGCAGAAGGTGACGATGTCTGAGTCGCGCACAACTTCTTCGAGTTCTTCAACGGCGATGACGTTCATGCCGGGGTAGGTTTCTTCGGCCCAGCTGATGAAGGTGTCGATGCCTTTTTGGGAGCGGCCGAGTACCTTGATGGTGTCGACCGTGGGGCGGGCTTCGATGAGGGCTGCAACAGTTGCTTTGGCGATGACGCCGGGGCCCAGCAGGCCGAGCACTTTGGCGTTCTTGGGGGCGAAGCGGCGGGCGCCGACGCCGGAGGCGCAGCCGGTGCGGTAGGCCGAGAGTAGGTTGGCGCTCATGTAGGCGAGGGGGGCGCCGGAGGTTGCGTCGTTGAGGGTGAGCATGAGAATGGAGCGGGGTAGGCCAATCTCGCGGTTGTCGATGTTAGAAGCGTAGGTTTTGACGCCCATGGTGCGGAAGGAGCCGCCCAGGTAGGCGGGCATGGCGACGTAGCGGCGGTCGGGGCCGTCGGCGGGCATGCCTTCGTGGGCGGGGTTGACGGGGAACTGTACCTTAGCGCCGTGGGATTCGCCGTTGTGGCCGGCCATGCGGTAGTCGCCGCGGGCGTGCAGGGCCAGGGCTTCTTCCATGGCATCGGTGCAGGCGGCGACGTCTTCTACGCCCGCCGCAATCATGTCGGCTTCTGAGAGGTAGCGGAAGTCGATGCGGGGGAAGACGGGGTTGAGTTCGGGGTCAACGGCTGCGTTGAGGTAGGCGTCGTGTGAAGTCAAGCGGGGGATCTCCAACTGTGAGTGTTAAAAGTTCAGACGAATCAACATAACACTTTTGCCGGGTGCAGATAAATGAGTTTTTGGGCATACCTGGCAGGTAGTAGGGCCCTGTTCCGCGTGCTTTCGCTGTAGAGCGGCTCAGTCTGCTAGACAGGTCGTTGAAGAATTCATGCGATGTTAAGCAAGAGGCGGTAAGGTCATCTCTGTACGTGTCTCACCAGGGTGGGCAGTAGCCCACCCGCACCAGTCCCGAGGAGGCCTCGTGAACCCCACCCCCAGCGTCCTTTTTATTTGCCAGTCCAACAAGGGTAAGTCGCAGATGGCTGAGGCCCTGATGAACCTTCATGCGCAAGGACGCGTGCGCGCGACGTCCGCGGGCACCAAGGCTGCGGTGGGCAGTGCGGTGAACGCTGAGTCGGCCGCTTCGCTGGCCGAAATTGGGGCAGATATGAGCGCAGGTACCCCCAAGTTCGCGTCGGCCGAAGATCTAGCTGCCGCAGACCGCATTGTTATTGTGGGGACTGCTGCCCAGCTTGAAACCGATGACCCTGAGATCCTGGCTAAGACTGAGCGTTGGGAAACGGTAGAGCCTTCCCACCAGGGTATTGAGGGTGCAGAGCGTATGGCCCTGATTCGCGACGATATTGATAGCCGCGTCAGGACCCTGCTCGACGAACTTTCTCGTTAGGGCTTTATTTCAATACGGTGAGGGTCATGGGGTAGGTGAAAACTTCACCGTTATTGGCCTTCACCGCTGCAAGAATATGCACGACAATCAGGGCTACCCATACCGCAATAAAGACAATCCAGGTAAATAGACCCGCTATTCCAAAAGTCACGATAGTAAGTACCCAGGCGGCAATATTCACTAGCCAGAGAGTGAAATTGAAGTTGAAGGCGCCCGCAGCGGCCACGCGTACAAAGGCGTACCCCGGCTTGTCCTTGTAGATAGCCCAGAAGATCAGGGGCCCCACAAAACTCGCGAAAGATGCGGTCAGTATCAGGCCCAGCAGGCCCGAGAGATGGGCAAACATGGCCATACTCTTGGCATCAGCAGGAATAAGGTTGCCGTAAGCATCATAGGTCGGGGAAGCAACATTGGGACCCTGCCCCGGCCCGCTCTGATTGCCGTAGTTGCCGTAGGGGTTGTGATTCTGTTCAGTCATGGTAGTACGCCTTTGCTTGTCTCCACTGTGCTATCTAGCTTATCTATTCGCCCGTCTTCGCCAGGGCATGGCACCCCATAAGCATATGTATTTCTGTGTTACGCCAGCACTTCAAAATCACGTTGTTTTTGCAAAACACTTGACACAGAACCCCTGCAGACCGCTTATTAGATAGTGATACATACCACTCATATATGTAGAACATGCACACCTAAGGAATCCCATGAAAGCATCTTCCTTCCACAAGAAAGCAGCTCGGGGTAGCGCTGCAGTCTTGCTGGGCCTGTCCCTTGCCCTGCCGCTTGTCTCACCCCCAGCTCAGGCAATCGACCCCGCCCAGCTCAACACAGCGACCCTGCAAGGCCTCACCGATTCCAAGCTCGGTGCAGACCTCCTCGACGCTGAAGGTAACGTCACCGTCTTCGTCCAGTTCAAGGGCAACGGCGCCTTTGAAGCAACCCAGCCTGCCGACGTCCGCGCAGGCAAGCGCGAGCCCATCAATGCCCAAGCCCAGGTGCAGGCTATCGCCCAGCGAGTCCAAGGCCAGGCCACCTCAGCAGCAGCTGAATCAGGCGCAGAGATCCTCTACACCGCCCACAACACCCTACGAGGTGTAGCCCTCAGCGGCGATGCAGAAGCAATCCGTGCCCTGGCCCAGCGCAGTGACGTCGCCAAGATCTCCCGCATTGTCACCAAGGAACGCACCAATGCGGCTATTGACCTTGATACCGACACCGTCAACACCTGGGTCAACACCGGCAAGACCGGTAAAGACGTCACCATCGCCGTCGTAGACACCGGCGTGGACTACACCCACTCAACCTTCGGTGGCCCCGGCACCATCGAAGCCTACGAAACAGCAATCCGTAGCACCGACATGCCCGCTGCAGACTCCGGCCTCTACGACCCCGAAAAGTACGTTGGCGGCTACGACTTCGCAGGCGACAGCTACAACGGCGGCAACAAGCCCAAGCCGGACACCAACCCCATCGACTGCTCCCTCGCAGGTCACGGCACCCACGTTGCAGGTACCGCCCTCGGCTACGGTGTCAATGCCGACGGCACCACCTTTGACGGTGACTACAAGACCCTCGAAGCTGACCAGGTCAAGGGCATGAAAATCGGCCCCGGCTCAGCACCCGAAGCCAAACTCCTTGCCTTCCGAGTCTTCGGCTGCAGCGGCGGCACCGCCCTCACCGGCCAGGCCCTCGACAGCTCCCTCGACCCCAACGGCGACGGCGATTACTCCGACAAGGCAGATATCGTCAACCTCTCCCTGGGCACCGACTTCGGCCCCATCGACGACCCCGAAAACGCCATCATGGACGCCCTCTACCGCAACGGCGTCCTCACCGTCACCGCAGCAGGTAACGCCAACGCCAACCTGGGTGAAGGCGACACCTACAACATCCTCGGCAACCCCGCCAACAACGTGCCTTCCCTGGCCGTGGCGAACTCCGTTGGCTCAACCTCCTACGCCGACCGTGCCGAAATCCTCTCCCCTGCTAGCATTGCAGGCCCTGTTACCGGCGACTACAGCGCCAGCTACGGCTACGGCTTCGTCACCGACCAAACCAAACTCACCGGTGAAGTCGTCATGACCACCGCCGCCAACCCCTACGCCTGCGAACCCTACCCCGCAGACGTCAACTTCGGCGGCAAATGGGTCTTCATCGACTGGGCCGACGAAAACAACGTCTTCCCCTGCGGCTCAGCCGTCCGCTTCAACAATATCCAGCAAGCCGGCGGTAAGGGCGTTGTCCTCGCCTCCCGCGTCCAGGAAGAAACCAACTCCATTGGTGGTAACGCTACCATCCCCGGTATCCGCCTGACCCGCGACGACGCCGAGCGTGTCCGCAACACCATCGCAGCCGGTGAAAACGTTACCATCAAGCTGGGCTTCGACATGATCGGCAGCGTCATCCGCGACACCAACGCCAAGGACACCCTGAACCCCTCAACCTCCCGTGGCCAGCACGGCTCCAAGGGCTTCACCAAGCCGGACGTAGCAGCCCCCGGCACCTCCATCCGCTCAGCAGCAGCTGGCGGCGGTAGCGCCTTCGCAACCATGACCGGCACCTCCATGGCAGCCCCTCACGCAGCCGGCATCGCGGCCCTCGTCCTGGAAGCAAACCAGAGCTACAGCCCCGCCGACCTCAAGGCAACCATCATGAACACCGCCGTCCACGACCTCCGTGACGAAGACGGCGACATCTTCACCGTAGAGCGTGTTGGCTCAGGCCGTATCGACGCCCTCAAGGCCGTCACCAATGACGTCCTGCTCTACAACGCCGACCGCAAGGAACAGGTCTCTGTAAGCTTCGGCGTCGTTGAAGTAGCCCCCGGCGACACCCAGACCCTCACCCGGAACTTCACCGTAGAGAACCTGGGCACCACCACCCGCACCTTCCAGGTTGGTTTCACCGGCAGCAACACCCTCAAGGGCGTTGCCCTCACCGCCCCTGAAACCGTCACCGTCGCCCCCGGCGGCACCGCCTCCATCCCCGTGACCGTCACCATCGACGGCTCCCAGCTGGCCAAGGAACTCGACCCTTCCACCGAAGAAACCCACACCAACTCCAGCGACGGCACCGAGGTAGCCCGCCAGTACATCTCCTCCCTGTCCTCCCGCCTGACCCTCACCGACGGTGACACCCAGCTCCGTGCCCCCGTCCAGGTAGCGCCCAAGCCTGTCTCAGCGATGAGCGTCGACGGAAACATCTTCTTCGAACCCTTCGAAGAAACCGCTAACGTCACTCTCAAGGGCAATGCACTCAACCAGGGCGGCTACACCTCAGCCCTCGGCGCATTCGAGCTGGGCTTCTCAAGCCCCCGCCAGCAGACCAGCACCCTGGGCCTGCCCTCAGCACAGGCAGGTGACCTGCAGTACGTTGGTGCTAACAGCAACTTCGCCCACCAGCTCTACACAGACACCACCGACCAGGACACCTTCGTCACCTTCGGTATCTCTACCTGGGCTAACTGGGAAACCATCAACCCTGCTGTCGGCTTCGTCATCGAGATTGACACCAACGGCGACAACGCCGCCGAGTACTCCATCGTTACTCAGCGTATTCCTGGTGTGGACTACCCCGTCGCTATCGTGACAGCAACCGAAAACTGGACCCGCAAGGTCGTCGAAATCGTACCGATTAACGGCACCTGGGGCGACGTTGACACCAACATCATGGACAACAACGCCATGGTTATCCCCCTCAACCTGACCAAGCTGGGTATCACCAAGGACACCCTGGATTCCTTCCGCTACGCTGTCTACACCATGGCCCACGGCCACGACACCCTGCTGGACACCACCGGATGGATTACCTACAGCCCCTTCGTACCCGACCTCGCTTTCGGCTCAGACCAGAAGATCGGCAACGGCCTGTTCGTTGATTCACCCGAAACTGAGCTGGTTGCCTACCGTGGCACCGATAACAAGGCCCAGGCCCTCTTCCTGCACCTGCACAACGCAACCGGCGACTTGAGCGGTATCAAGCCGGGTGAGGACGGCGGACGCGCCGAGATCGTCAATGCAGGCAGCTACGCAGCGCCCAAGGTGAACGCCCCCCGCTTCAAGGACGTTCCTGAGGACCACCAGTTCCACAAGGAAATCTCCTGGCTGGCCCAGCGCGGCATCACCACCGGCTGGACTGACGGAACCTTCCGCCCCGACGCGTCGGTGAACCGTGACGCCATGGCAGCCTTCTTCTACCGCCTGGCAGGCTCCCCGCAGTTCACCGCACCGAGCGTTTCACCCTTCACTGATGTGCCCACCAGCCACCAGTTCTACAAGGAAATTGCCTGGATGCACGCTACCGGCCTTTCCACCGGTTGGGCTGACGGCACCTACCGCCCCAACCAGCCCGTCAACCGTGACGCCATGGCAGCCTTCTTCTACCGCATGGCTGGCTCACCTGACGTCAGCGCCGTAGAGGACTTTGCAGATGTTCCTGCTGGCACCCAGTTCCATAAGGAAATCAGCTGGATGAAGTCCACCAAGCTGAGCACCGGTTGGGAAGATAACACCTATCGTCCCCTCCAGCCCGTTGAGCGCGGCGCCATGGCAGCCTTCATCTACCGCTACGACCAGAACATTCTGAGCAAGGTACGCTAGGCAAGCCTTAGAAAAGCAGCCAAGCTCCTCACTGAGCGGCTATCCTTGCGGTAGTTATGCCCACCAGGTGCCCCCTTTCCCGGATGAGAAAGGGGGCACCTGCTTTTGGGTTCCAGGGGACGTTTCAGATTTAACCGCCGCGTTACGCGCCATCTGGGGGCCTGCCGGTAGAGGGCAGTAGCATAGAGTCATGCGCGATTTACAGGCTCACATCATTGAAGAACTGGGCGTGAAGCCCTCCATCGACCCCACCGAGGAGGTGCGCAAGCGCGTCCAATTCCTCGTGGATTATCTCAAGGCCACCGGCACCCGCGGCTTTGTGCTGGGCATTTCAGGTGGGATGGATTCCACCCTGGCCGGACGCCTGTGCCAGCTGGCCGTGGAGCAGCTGGAGCTAGAGGGCGTCGAGGCCGAGTTCATCGCCGTCCGTCTGCCCTACAAGGTGCAGGCCGATGAGGACGACGCCCAGGCAGCCCTGCGCTTCATCATGCCCCAGCAGACCGTCACCTACAACATCGCCGAGGCCGTGGACGGCTTCGAGTCCGCTTTTGCTACCGCTACCGGCCGCCCCATCGCTGACTTCAATAAGGGCAACGTCAAGGCCCGGGCCCGCATGATCGCCCAGTATGCCCTGGCTGGTGAGAAGAACCTACTGGTGGTCGGCACCGACCACGGCGCTGAGGCTGTCACCGGTTTCTTCACCAAGTTCGGTGACGGCGGGGCGGATATCATGCCCCTCTTTGGTCTGAATAAGCGCCAAAACCGGGCCCTGCTCAAGGTGCTGGGCGCTGATACCCGCCTGTGGGAGAAAGTACCCACCGCCGATCTGCTCGACGGCAAGCCCGGCCGCACCGACGAGGACGAGCTTGGCGTTACCTATGACCAGATTGATGACTATCTAGAGGGTAAGGACATCGCCCCGGCGGCAGCAGAAAATATCGAGGGCAGGTTCCTGCGGTCACGCCACAAGCGCACTACCCCGGTCACAATTTTTGATTCTTGGTATAAGCAGTAATATTCAGAGGTGGCAAATCTCCACGTTGAAGGTGGCAAATATCCATTCCAAGGGTGGTAAATCTCCACGCACTCTCTAAAATAAGGAGTATGACCACCCCCTTCCCACGCCATCTTTACCCCATCTGCCAAGAGCTCCTTTTAGATACCCCCATTATGGTCATCCAAGGGGCCAGGCAGGTGGGGAAATCTACCTTGGCGCAACAACTCGCCGGAGAAAAATCAACCGTCGTTACGCTTGATGATGCCGGTCAACGAGAATTCGCTCAGGCTGATCCCGCTAGATTTCTACAGCAGGCCAATGGGCACACCCTCGTGATTGATGAGCTCCAGCGTGTTCCTGAACTGACCTTGCAACTCAAAGCGGCCGTTGACCAGGACCGGCGCCCGGGGCGTTTTATCATTACGGGCTCAGCTAACCTTCTCAAAACACGGGGTTCTGGTGATTCACTGGCAGGGCGTCAAGAGTCAGTGACGCTTCGCCCCCTGAGTGTCGGTGAACAGCTCTCACTACCCCCTGAAGATTTTGTCAGCTGGGTTCTTGCCGGAGCACAAGGCGACTTCACCGCCCAGGACCCCGCTCCCTTCGTCCTGAGGGGCGGTTATCCTGTACCTCTGCTCCGCACCAGCGAACGCACTAAACGGTCGTGGTTCACTAACTATGTTGACGCATTAGCTACTCATGATGCCGCAGAAATTGAAGAAGGAGATTTTTCAGCACATCTCCGAAACCTTATGAGCTATCTTGCAACTCACGGAGCCCATGAGCTCGTCAAACGCCGAATAGCTCAGCATCTAGGCACCAGTGAAACTACCGTGAACAAATACATCGGGTTGCTTCAACGCATGTATCTGCTAGAAGAGGCCCCCGCTTGGGGTCTCAACTATGGCTCTCGGGTTATCCGACGCCCTAAAGTCGGGTTAATAGACACCGGTTTAGCAGCATCATTGAACGGGTTCACCCTAGATAAAATTTCAACCGTTGGGGGAAGAGAACACTATGGCTCTTTACTGGAACAGTTTGTCACCAATGAGCTGCTCAAGCAGCAAGAATGGAGCGATACGGCCTTCCGTGTGCATCATTTCCGGGAACGCAACCAAGAGGTTGACCTGGTCCTAGAACTCAACGATGGTCGTCTTATCCTCCTCGAGGTGAAGAGCCGGTCTGTCGCTGGTGTAAGGCAAGCTGGGCATCTTCAGGCTATGAAGGAGCGGTTAGGCGACAGGGTCGCAGCAGCAGCTGTTCTTTATACTGGTGAACTGGCTTTTTCCCCCGAGCCCTGGCTTCATGTTCTTCCGATATCAGCGCTGTGGGCGCATCCACGCGTTGAGACGCACCACCCCGGTCACGATTTTTGATTCTTGGTATAAGGAGTAATCAGAACTAGGTGGACCAAGCAGGCGATGGCTAGCCCCAAAGCTAGGCCGCCTAGCACATCGCTTGCCCAGTGCACCCCCACATAGATACGGGAAAACCCGATCGTTACCGCCAGGACGCCGAGCCCTACCCCCAGGGCGCGGCGTCCTCGCTGTGTCAGGGCGGGGTAGGCGGTCAGAAAGAGGGCAGCGCAGAAGGCAGCGGTGCTGGTGGAATGCCCCGAAGGGAAAGAAAAAGTTAGCTCCTCCACCAGGCGGTGGGTAAGGGAGGGGCGAGGGCGGTCCATCAGATTTTTGAGGACGGTGACGGCCAGCGGGGCCAGGACCATGGTGGCACCCAGGCCGATGAGGGGCCAGGTAGAGCGGTAGAGCCAGGTGAAGATTCCCAAGGCTACCAGCACATAGATTGTCATGGGCAGGGTATTAAAAGCCTGGGTGAGCGCCGAGAAAAAGGTATCGAGTGCAGCGGTGCGCCAGGTCAGCGATGCCTGCCAGATGGCATCGTCGATAGGGTTCGTAAGGGCCTGGGCGTTGACCAGCCACATGGCCACAAACACCAGTAGACCCGCTAGGCTAGTGCGGGCTAGGTAGGGGCCGAGCCCCGCCAGCTCGCCGAGGGCAGGGACTCGGGTGGGGGCGT
This sequence comes from Rothia nasimurium, assembly GCF_928392795.1. GTDB lineage: Bacteria > Actinomycetota > Actinomycetes > Actinomycetales > Micrococcaceae > Rothia > Rothia nasimurium_F. The sequence continues at coordinate 106,117 of NZ_CAKMTJ010000002.1, read as the reverse complement.
CCTGGTGTTCTGCGGGCGGACGGACGCGCACCCCACCTGGGCGGGGCTGTTGGGGACTGTGGTTCACGGGGTACCTCTCTTGACGGGAGCACCCTCTAGGATACCGGCTCGCCCCGGGCCCTCCCGTCTAGCTGCCAGCCTGCTAGAGAGCCGGGCCAGTAAGCTGGTGCTATGTCTGATATACCCAAAGAGTTTTATCTTGATAAGTCCGACCCGGCAGCTTGGGCAGCTTTTGGTGCCCTCAGCAAGCAGGCCGGTGCTTCTGCCCGTGCAGCGGGGCTTGATGACCAGCTGATTGAGCTGGTCTGCCTGCGCGTTTCACAGATTAATGGCTGTGCCTACTGCCTGAAGGTGCACACCAAACGCGCTATTAAGGCCGGGCTGAGCGAGAACCGCCGGGCTCTGGTGAGCGTCTGGGAGGAAAGCAGCGAATATAGCCTGACTGAAAAGGCTGCCCTCTTTTTGGCTGAGACGGTGACCAAGCTTCCCTGCCCCGAGGACCGCGATTTTGCCCGCACCTACGCCCGGGGCGTGCTGACCGATGAGCAGTACAGCGCCGTGCAGTGGCTGGCGATTTCGATGAACGCAGCTAACCGTATCTCTATCATGTCCCAGCACCCGGCCTAACCACCCGCCCGGGAATACCTGATCAGGCAAAGTGTTGAGGTAGGTAAACCCGATGAAAGGACTTCCCCATGAACGCAACCCTTGAAAACCCAGTTATTACCGAACGCGAAGAAAGTGGCCGCGGCGCCTACGAGATTTTTGCCGATAGCTCCGGCAGTCCGGCGGGCTTCACCGAGTTCTTCACCTACACCGAGGGCGGGGGCAGCCAGCGTATCTTCCCCCACACCGTGGTCAAGGAGGAATTCGGCGGGCACGGGCTGGCCTCCAAGCTCGTCAAAAGCGCCCTGGACCAGGCCATTGAGGCCGGGTACGAGCCGGTCATTGTCTGCCCCTACATCAAGGCCTGGTTGGAGAAGCACCCCGACTATGCCGAGAAGACCCGCAAGCCCGAACCTGCCCACCTGCGCTTTTTGGCACAGGCTATGCGTGGCTAAAACTTAGCCCCTTCAGAACTGGCCAGGCGCGAGGGGCAGGCGGAGTGCCGTCGGCCCGCGTGGATCGGGGCTGGCGATGAATTTCGACGAGCCCTCCAGGGCGAGGCGAAAGAATGGTTGCGGGCCTAGGCACCTCTGCCTGCCCCCTCGGCCCGCAACCTTCGTCGCTTCTTTCCGCGTTAGACCCGGTAGAACCCCTCAATCGCGCGGGTCAGGTGGGCCATGTCGGCTACGGTGGTGAGTTCGCGGGCCGAGTGCATGGAGAGCAGGCCGACGCCGACGTCCACGGTGCGCATACCCAGGCGGGTGGCGGTGATGGGACCGATAGTGGAACCGCAGGGCACATTGTTGTTGGAGACGAACTCCTGGTAGGGTACCTCGGCTAGGGCGCATGCCTGGGCGAAGATTCCGGCGCCGACGGCGTCGGTGGCGTAGCGCTGGTTGGCGTTGATTTTGAGCAGGGGCCCGCCGCCGGGCACGGGGCGGACGGTCGGGTCATGGTGCCCGGCGTAGTTGGGGTGCACCAGGTGGCCAGCATCCGAGGAGAGACAGACCGACTCAGAGATGGAGCGGCGGTAGGCTTCAGCGGACTCGCCGCGGGCTTCGGAGAGCCGAACCAGGACGTCCTCAAGGAAGGGCCCAGCGGCCCCGGAACGCGATTCTGAGCCGATTTCTTCGTGATCAAAGGCGGCGAGCACGGCGGTCTGAGCCGATTCTACCCCGGCCTCGGCGTAGCGGATCAGGGCGGTGATGCCGGCGTGGACGGAGCTGAGGTTGTCCAGGCGGCCCGACGCAAAGAGCTCGTCGTTCTCACCGAAGACGCGGGGTTCGGCGGCGTCGGCGAACATGAGGTCATAGCCCACGATGCTTTCGGGGTCAACGGCCCCACCCTCGGCGCGTTCGGCCAGGTAGGCGAGCACGTCGCCGGTGGAGTCGCCGAAGCCCCAGACGGGGTAGAGGTTGCCCTGCTTGTCGAGTTTGAGGCCCTCGTTGGCGGCGCGGTCCAGATGGATGGCGAGCTGGGGGACGCGGGCAATCGGCCCGGTGGCGACCAGACGGGTTTCGAGTACCCCGTCGACCAGGACGGTGAGACGCCCGGCTAGGCGCAGTTCGCGGTCCAGCCAGGAGTTGAGCAGGGGCCCGCCGTAGACTTCGACCCCCACCTGGTTCCAGGTCAGGGTGCGCACCGAGGACTTGGGCTTGACCTTGAAGCCGGGGGAATCGGTGTGAGCCCCCAGCACCCGGTAGCTCTCATGCTGAGCACTACCGGCCCAGGCGATGATGGCACCATCGCGCACCACGAAGTGCTTGCCGGTCGCAGCTGAGCTGCCCCAGGCGTCCTGCTCACTCAGCTCGGTGAAGCCGGCTGCGGTCAGGCGGCGGGCAGCTTCAGCCGCTGCGTGGAAGGAGGTGGGGGAGGCGGTCACAAAGGCAGCTAAATCATCAATATTGGCTCGGGCATCGAAAGTCTGTGAAAGAGTCATAGACCACATTTTACCGGACAGGCTGTGCGCCCTCAGGGTGGCCGCCCTTGACCCATACCTGGGCGGTACGGGTGCGTTCTATGCCCTTCTTACGGGCCACCCAGATAACTACCAGCACGAATAGGCCGTTCGATACCAGTGCCGAGATAAACATGCCCACGGTAGAGCCCTGCTGCAGGAAGGGGTCAGCCATGCCCAGCACACCAAAGCTCATAGCCAGCAGGTTATTCACCACGTGCAGAGCAATAGCCGCTTCGAGCCCGCCGGTGCGCCAGGTAATGTACCCGGCAGCCAGGCCCATGACCAGCACGGAAAGCTGGCCCCACAGGTCGTAGAGGTGCCCCAGCATAAAGAGCGGGGCGGGGATAATAATTGCCCAGGCCGGGTGTTTGAGCCAGCGGCCGATAGTCTGCATGAGGTAGCCGCGGAAGACCAGCTCTTCGGCGTAGGCCTGCACCGGTACGACCAGGATAATGGCCACCAGCATGGCGATCAGGCCGCCGGTAGGTAGGCTGGTGCTGGGAATATAGCGGGCTCCCACAGCAAGATCGAAGGCCAGGGGCAGAACCACAACGAGCAGAGCCGCTAGACCACAGCAGGTTGCCAGCCAGCCCCAGCGCATACGCCCGGCGACCGAGTGAATCAGCCCCCAGGGCTTGGGCCCCAGAATCAGGCGGGCGCCCCAGAGAGCTGGGAACATGAGTGCTACCGACCCAAAAAGGAAGACGAAGGTAGCGGGGCTGCGCAGGGCATCTTGCTCAAGGATTTCTGAGCTTGCGGCAAGCAGGAGGTAGCTGGGATCAGCGGGCAGGGCAGGGTCAAGACCCAGCAGGAGCACAAAGGAGAAGGCAACCACCAACAGCAGGGAGAGCACCAGGTAGAGCGGTACCCCGATGACGGCTTCAACCAGGGGCTTCCACCAGGCACCTTTAGGGTCGGCGTGGGAGAGCCGGTGATAGCCCAGATCCTGCTTCTCTTGCCGGTAGCCGGGTCGCCAGCCGACCGGCGGCAGGGGTACCGGGTTGGGGTGAGATGCAAGCGGGTGGGGCACCTGCTCCTGCACGTGGGCGGACGCCGGTGCGGCACCGGGTGCTGCACCCTGCGCTGGGTGGTGGGCAGGTGTTTGCCAGGGAATGTACGGGTCGTTGGGAGTGCTCATGCCTCTACCCTAGCGAAACCCGCCCTACCCCGTGCAAGGGGAGGGCGGGCGTCCGCGTCATAAACCGGTCCGAGGCGCTAGACAGCCAGGGCCCGCCGGTAGCGCACCGCAACCGCTACCCAGAGCAGCACCGCTGCGGTGAGGCAGATGATGGGGGCAGAGGACGCCGCCAGGGCAGTTCTGCTGAGCTCGTCGAGGTTGTGGGTGGTGGGGTCGAGGCGAATGCCAATGCGCATGGGTCCGTAGATGAGCCCGGCGAAGCCGATGATCGTTAGGGCACCGGCCAGTAGGCGTACCGCGCGGGGGGCGAGGGTGAAGAAGGTGGGGAAGGCGTCCAGCCAGAAGGCGGCAATCAGTAAGGGTAGCCAGATGTTGTGGTGGGACCAAGAAATGGGCGACATGGCCATCATGAGAAACCCGTTGAGGGCTATCTGGGAGAGCACCATGCCGCGGCGGTGCAGCACCGGAATCAGGTAGGCTACACCCACCAGCAGGGCAAGGATAAGACCGTAGCGCAGGGCCGACAGGAGCGGCCCCTCAACCAGGCCCAGGTGCAGGAGCCAGCCCAGGGTGGAGATGTTATCCACATAAGCGATATTGCCTACGCGGGAGGGGTCTGAGATTGCAAAGAACCAGAACTCGCGGGCGGTGGCTGGCATGAAGATGAAACCGGCGGCAACCGTAGCTGCGAAGGTGGCTCCCAGGGTGAGCACGCCCTTGATGTCCCGGCGCATGAGCAAAATCAGGCCGAAGGCTAGCGGGGTGAGCTTGATGCCACCGGCAAGACCGATGAGCACGCCGCGGGGTACTCTGGTTGCCGGGCGCAGCAGGTCAATGAGCACCAGCAGCAGGATCAGGGCGTTGATCTGAGCTAGTCCAATACCGCGGTCCCAGGGGCTGAACATGGTGATGCAGGTAGCCAGCACCACAACCAGTGAGCGGCTCCCCAGCAGGGCTTCCCCGGGAACGGTGATACCGCGAGCGCGCGCGTGGTTGAGAATGAGCACCGATACCCACAGGGCTGCAAGCACGGCCAGCAGGGTCATGAGCCCGGCGCCTGCCCACAGGGGGAGGAAGGCGAAGGGGGCGAAGACCATGACCGCGAAGGGCGGGTAGGTGAAGGGCAGGGTGATGGGCTGCCCGTCCTCGAGGTAGTAGTTGTAGAGGGTTTTGCCGGGGTAGAGGTCGCCGAAGACCACGCCTGCGCCGGTGCGGTAGACCTCGAAGTCTTGGCCGTTGAGGATCATGGAGTGGCGGATGTGCCACTGCATGACCGCTACGAAGAAGAGGCCGGTGAGGGCCGGCCAGATGATGTTCCGTGCGGGTAGGCGATCGGTGAGGCTAAAGAGGGGCACCTGCGGCTACTTTTCGGTGGGGGCGGACGCCGCCGCGCCGGTGTCTGTCTGCTGGGCAGGGGCGGGGCTGGTGGCGTCCTGGTCTGCGGTCTTGCGGACGGCGACCAGGTTGGTGCCGCGCTTAGTCTTGGCGCGGCCGGGCAGGCGGCGGCCGACCTTCTCGGAGGATTCAGCGGCGGGCTTCTTGGGCAGGGCGGCAATGCGCAGGGCTAGTTCACTCACGAGCAGGGCCAGCGCTGCGTAGAAGACGTAGTAGGAGGGGTAGAAGTAGTAGAGGCTGGCGCTCCATCCGGCGATGGTGGCTCCCAGGGCAACGACAGCTAGGGCGGCAATGATGATGTGAGCCAGGGGGAAGGCGCCGTTGTTCTCAGTGTTGCGCCAGGTGATGTAGATGGCCATAAGCGCAAAGAGGACGGGGAAGAAGATTTGGCCGGAAAGAGCCATGGTGTCTTCGGTGTAGCGGAAGATGCCGAGGGCCTGGACGATGGCGGTGGCGGCAAGGAGTAGGGATGCAGGAAGTGTTTTCACGGGTCAATAGTTTACCGGGTAGCTTCGCTGAGGCTGTGGGCTGTTTGAGCGCCACCTGCGCTTTCACATATTCTCCAGAATCTTGAGAAGTAATTCTTCCAGAAATTACTTGATGTTCTAGTTCTGCATCGTCAAGAAGGGTAGCTTTATATCAATACTGACGAAAGGATATCCATGGCATACGGGAATTATGAGGCAGTAGAAGCCCTTGCCCAACAGTTCAAAGATATTTCCCTCATCGGTCAACAGTCGATTCTGACCGGCGAGCGCATATGGATTCCTCAATATTTCGATGAGCTCTACAATGCGTATGTTCTCAGTTTGGATGAGACCAGAGGATCTTTTGAAAGTAAAATCAACATTCAACTCAGCGGTGTGACTTCACAAGCTCGGCAGCTATTTGCTGAAATTTATATTCTCGATATGCTCCCCCTTGGAAACGTTGGTCAAGAGCGCAAGCTAGAGAATATTAACTCTGTACTTGCCGGCTGCGACCCTGCCGTTGGTTTAACCCGAGAAATTACAACTACACTTCGAGCCGGCATTTTTAATGGAGGTCTTGGATACAACAACTACCGGTGGGGACACTTCGTTTTTGCGATTCAGTTCGGCCAAGCTTTTAGCCGCCTCTCCTTAGAGGAGCGTCAACGACGGCTCTCAACTCCAGACGAAATTGAGAATACTATCTACTCCTTAGTAGATGATGTAGAAGGCAAGGGGTACGCGGGGTTTCAAAAAGCCCTCTGCTACCTTCTAGCACCACAATTTTTTGAGCCAATTATTTCAACTGACCATCTCAGAAAAATCACTACACACTTTGTAGGTCAGCTCGAAGACGATGAGCAAGACCTCTCATGGCAACGACAGGCTGCCCTTATTCGTCAGCGAATCGCTGAAGAACGTCGCTCTGAGGACTGGCACTTCTACCTCGATAGCGAAGAGTGGGCTGGCGAGGCAAGCAGCGATACCAGCGATCAGCAAGTATCAGCTACAGACACCACCGATATGAGTGGTGAAGCCATAGAACCAACTCCAGAACTCATGCTGCCCGACAAAACTGCGAACAACCTCAACGTCTCCCAGCAGTGGCTTGATCGCTTTATCAGTGTACTTGGCCAGCGCCATCAGGTGATTTTGCAAGGCCCACCGGGTACCGGTAAAACATATCTGGCGCGTCGTCTTGCACGAATTCTCGCCGGGGCTGAAAACCGAGTCAAACTCGTTCAGTTTCACCCGGCCTACACCTATGAAGACTTTTTTGAAGGCTTCCGCCCAGTACTCGACCATGTCAGTGGCACCACTTCACTACAGTTACGGCAGGGACCTTTAAGGCAACTAGCCGAAGCCGCGGCTGAGCAACCTGACCAAAATTTCTTCCTTATTATCGACGAAATCAATCGAGGTAATTTAGCACGTATCTTCGGTGAACTCTACTTTCTCTTGGAATACCGTGACCACGCCGTAGACCTCATGTACTCCCAAGACCAGTTCTCGCTACCAGCTAATCTCTACATCATTGGCACGATGAACACCGCAGACCGGTCAATCGCTCTCGTTGATTCAGCCATGCGCCGCCGATTTGCATTCTTCAATCTCCACCCAGAACAAGAGCCGACAGCCAACGTCCTTGAGCTGTGGGCTCGCAAGCAAAACCTTTCAGGTGCTGTCCTTGATGCGTGGAAAGAACTCAACCGGCGAATCCCCAACCCAGATCTTAAAGTTGGTCCGTCGTACTTCATGCGTAAGGAGGCCTTTACCGAAGAAGGACTCAAACTTATTTGGGACTCAGAGATTCTGCCACTTCTGGACGAATACTTCTACGGGCAGACCGGCACCCGGGAACGCTTTGCGTTAAACACCATTCTCTCTGAACTAGCTCAGTAAAAAACCTATGCGTTCCCTCAAGCTCAAAGAAGCAGGAGCCCACCGGGCTGTTGAACTCTCAACGCCCCAGGCTCGCTGGCTCATCGACCAGAAAATTGCCTCCGTACAGCCCAGCTATGTTCCAGGAACCTACGACTTACAGGTCGAGAATGTAGCTGGAATCGTGGCTGTTGATAACCTTGTCATTCATATTGAGCCCAAGCTCCCCATACGATCCCTGCTCTGGATGCTCGATTACTCATCTACCGGTATTGACTGGCGCCCCGAGGAGGTAGCCCTTGAAGGGCAGACATTGACCTCAGCCATGATAAGCCTTTTATGCACCCTCATTGAAGACGCTACTCGTCAGGGGCTCATCAGTGGCTACTGGCACGCCGAAGAGTCCTTACCCTATCTCCGTGGCAGGATAAGAACCGCAGAACAGTTCAGCCGCCATCATGGCATGCTTTACCCTCTTGAGGTCTCATTCGACGAGTACAGCAACAATATATCTGAGAACCGTATTCTGCTCTCTGCCCTCATTGAAGCAGAAATGTTAGTGCCTCATGATGACGGGGCTGTGCAGCTTCTGCCACGAATTCGTGCTCTCCTGTCACGCTTTATCGGGGTAGCCCCTCTTCACCCGGGTCAGCCTCTGCCCGCTTACCAGGGGGCAAGACTCACTGCGTCTTATCAAAAAGCGCTTAATCTTGCCGGTATCTTTCTTAGCCATCGAGGTATCGACACCGCCCTAGGGAGTATTCCTGCCCGAGGGTTTCTTCTGAATATGCCTCAGCTCTTTGAAGGCTTCGTGGTCAAAGCTCTCCAACAGCAGACCTCAGATTTTATGGTGCAAGGTCAACTTTCCACTCCGTTTGTGAGTAGTGACACGGGTGAAAGGCGAAACATCCGCCCCGATATCATCGTAAAGAACCACCACAGGATCCGATTTGCGATGGACACGAAATACAAGCGGGCTAATCCCACACTCAGCGATATCTACCAGCTCAACGCCTACGCTGACACCCTGAAACTGGAGGATGTCACCCTTATCTATGGTGAACACGCAGAACCCGAGGTGTTGACGACTGAGGTGGGCAAACGGATTCATGTTCGCGGTATCGACCTGAGCGCTCCCCCAACCGAGGTCCTAGCGCAAATAACCGACCTTCTCACTCAATAGATGCGGGCACCGGGGTGTACCTAGGCGGTGATGAAGTAGATGATGGCGCAGATCGTGAAGATGGTGCCGGTGGTCAGGGCGGCGGCTAGTTCGATGAGAATGCCGATGCCCATCGATTTGAGGGCAGCCAGGGTACTTCCCGCGGAGGTGGCGATATCGCCCTGGTTGCGCACGGTCTCGCTCAGCAGCAGGGCAAGAGCAAAGCCAACGAAGAGGCCAACGACGGGGATGACGAACATACCAATGACCGCGCCGAGCACGCCCCAGAGGATTGAGCGGTTAGGGATGGCCCGCTGTTTGAGGGTTTTGCCCGTCAGTACAGCCTGGGCGGCCATACCCGCAAGCAGGATGGGTAGACCTAAACCCAGTAGCCACCAGCCCTCAGGCCCGCGCAGGGTCAGCCCCCACAGCAGGGTGCCACCGAGAACTGCGAAGGAGCCGGGCAAAATAGGGTAGACAATACCTACGATGCCTAGGCCAATCAGCAGGGCGGATATAAGGGTTATCACGATAGCTAGGGTCATACTGTTCAGTTTACCGGTGCGGTTACTAGCAAGCATTGGGCATACCGAAGCCTATTGGCCGGGGCTGGCGTGAATTGCGACGAGCCCCCAGGCGAGGAGCAAGAGGGTCGATAGGCAGAGGTATGCCCAATGCTTAGCTATCTCATCGTAAAACCACACTGATATAATCAGCATTACGCATACAAGTTTTGGAGTAGAGATGCCAGATAAGGACGCCGCACCCCGGCCCGGTTACCGCGAGCAGCTGACCCTGGGGGCGCGTCCGCTCGACGCTCCCGGCGCACCTATCACCGACCGGCAGGCCCGCGATATCGCCACCGGCCGCCGCACCTGGCACCGCAGGGCCTCTAAGCCGGTGTCCCTGTGGATGTTCGCCCTGTTCATTGTGCTCATGACCCACCGGTGGATTCCAGAGTCCCTTTGGCTGATGGTTCACATGGTCACCCTGGGTCTCATCACCAACTCGATTCTGGTGTGGTCCCAGCATTTCACCGAGGCCCTACTCAAGCACAAGCTCCCCGATACCGCTCGACCGGTGCAGCTGGCCCGTATCTATGCCCTCAACGCCTCGATGGTGGTGCTGATGGTGGGTGTGGTCTTTTCTCTCTACCCGCTGACGGTGCTCGGATCGGTGGGTGTGGGCGCTGCGGTGACCTGGCACGGGGTTGCCCTGCTGCAGCAGATGCGTTCTGCCCTGCCTGCCCGCTTTGGGGTGACGATTCGCTACTACATTGCGGCGTCCTGGCTCCTGCCGGTGGGTGCTACTTTTGGTGCCCTGCTGGCCTATGACGGGTTGAGTGCCACCTGGCACGGCCGTCTTTTGCTGGCCCACGAGGCTATCAATGTGCTGGGCTTTGTGGGTATCACGGTGGTGGGTACCCTGATGACCCTCTGGCCGACCATGCTGCGCACGGTCATGGTGCCGGACGCCGTCGTCCGCTCCACCCGCGCCCTGGCAGGCCTGTGCGCGGGGTTGGGGCTCACTGTGGCCGGTGCCCTGGCAGGTCTCACCTGGCTGGCTGTTGCCGGCCTGCTGCTCTATGCCGGTGCCCTGGGGCTAGTTCTTGCCCTCATGGTGCGCACTGCTGCCGCCAAGAAGCCTGCCGACTACGCAACTTTCTCGGTAGCTGCCGGTATGGTCTGGCTGACCGCGGGCGTCCTTTTCTCTGCCTATCTGGTCGCTACCTCCCCCTTTGATTCCCTGACCCTGCGCCCGGTCACCCCCATATTTGTTGCCGGTTTCCTGGCTCAGACCCTGTTGGGTGCCATGACCTACCTACTGCCTGCCCGTATGGGCGGCGGCCCCAAGGCCGTCCGCGCCGCCAACAAGGAGTTCAACCGTTTCGCCGCGGGCCGCACCGTCATGGTCAACCTCTCCCTGCTCATCTTCATCCTGCCGGTTTCCCTCACCGGCTCCTGGGTACGCACCGGCGCCTCCCTGCTCGGAGCCTTTACCCTCTTCACCTTCATCCCCCTCATGATGCGCGGGGTGCGGGCCTCCGTCAGTGCACGCAAGGCCATGATTCAGGCCCGAGCCCGCGGTGAGGCGCCCACCCCCGACCCCGAGGCGCTCGCGCCGACTCCCGTACCCCACCTGCGCAATGCCCTCATCGGCGCCCTGGCTGTGGCTCTGATCGTAGCCTTAGGGGTCGCGGTTGACCCGGCGGCCCGCGCCCGACTTGCCGCGCCAGCGTCCGCCGGGAGCGCCACCGGCCAGACCACCACCCTGGCCGTCGAAGCCACCGCCGACATGCGCTTTACCCCCGACACCGCAGAGGTGCCGGTAGGCAACCGCCTGGTCATTGAGGTCACCAACACCGACACCAAGAACGCCCACGACCTGACCTTCTCCAACGGAACCTCCACCGGCCGCATCGACCCCGGGGCAACCAAGAGCGTGGACGTCGGCATCGTCACCGGTGACCTAGAGGGCTGGTGCTCAGTGGTCGGGCACAAGGCTATGGGCATGACCTTCACGGTGGTAGCAAGCGGGGCGGACGCCACCCAGACAGGGTCCAGCGACAGTAGCGGCTCAGCCCATGCCGGGCACAGCGCGAGTAACTCAACCCTTGCTTCAAGCGATATTGACCTGCAGGGCGATATCTCTGAAAGCTACCAGACCCGCGACGCCACCCTGGCTCCCGTAGCCGACGGTGAAAGCATCGACGGCCGCACCGTGCACCGCCAGACCCTGGATGTGCAGGAACTCCCCCGCGAAATCGCCCCCGGGGTCAACCTCAACGCCTGGACCTTCAACGGCTCCTACATGGGCCCCACCCTGCGCGGGCGAGTGGGCGATATTTTTGAAATTACACTCGTCAACAATGGCAGCATGGGTCACTCGGTAGACTTCCACGCCGGAACAGTCTCCCCCGATGAGGTCATGCGCACCATCGCCCCCGGCGAATCTCTCACCTACCGTTTTGAGGCCGTACGCTCAGGTATCTGGCTCTACCACTGCTCCACCATGCCCATGAGCGCCCATCTGGCAGCGGGCATGTTTGGTGCGGTTATTATCGACCCCGCCGACCTGCCCGAGGTAGACCGCGAATACCTGCTGGTGCAGTCCGAGGTGGCACTGACCGAAGCCACTAACAGCCAAAGTTCCACCGCCGAGCCGAGTGAAGGCGTCCTCACCGACATCTCACCCGAGGGGCTGGCAGCAGGCACCCCTACCCTCACCCTCTTCAACGGGCACGCCACCCAGTACCTGCGCGACCCGCTCACCGCCCGCGCGGGCGAGCGCGTACGCATCTGGGTGCTCAACGCCGGGCCCAACGGGGAGCTGAGCTTCCATGTGGTGGGTAGCCAGTTCGACACGGTCTACAAGGAAGGCGGATACCTGCTACAGAACGGCGTAGACGCATTTGGCTCCAGCGGGGGCGGCGCCCAAGCCCTCGATCTTTCAGCCGCCCAGGGCGGCTTCGTCGAAATGGTCTTTACCGAGCCGGGCACCTACACCTTCGTCAACCACAACTTTGCCGCCGCCGAACGCGGGGCCCGCGGGCAGATTGTCGTCACCGACAGCTAGAGCTGGCTTAAAGTCGCGGACGCCGCCACCAACGGGCATCTGGCAGTAGCCCCGAGTGCCGGGGTTGGGTGCATCACCCTAGGGCGTGTAGGGCGGGTGAGCGCCTGACGGGTAGGAGGGTTTTCAAGTAGTCTTGACCTGATGACAAGTGAACGCACCAAGCCCAACCTAGCCCTGCGCATCGGCGCGGGGCTGGTCGCGCACTGGCAGATTGTGGCATCAGCGGTGCTGATGTCGGCCGGTGTCGTGGGGCTTTCTGCTACCTACGAGGACTACTGCGGGCAGACCGACCTGACCTACGCCCCCACAGAACTGCGGGACGACATTGAAGCTGCCGCCCAGGTTTCTGGTTTCCGCGCAGGCGTGCTGGCAGCCCAGCTAGAAACCGAATCAGGCTGGGTCACCACCGCCCAGTCCCACGCAGGCGCCCACGGCCTAGCCCAGTTCACCCAAGACACCTGGGACATCTGGGGCGAGGGCGATATCAACAGCCCCGAAGACTCCATCGCCGCCCAGGGCCGCTACCTGGCCTATCTTTCTGAGCGCCTAGCCCCCTATGCCTCGGCTGAAACTTCACTTCAGGATATTGTGCTGGCAGGCTACAACGCCGGGCCCGGTGCCGTGGAGGAATTTGGCGGTATCCCGCCCTATTTTGAAACCCAGAACTACGTGGTCAAAATCGACGAGCTGGCTGCCACTAAATACGCGGTCACCTGCGCGCCTGACCCCGAGTTCAAGCAGGCTACCCTGGTGCGCTAGGAGAGCCGTAAAATACATATGGGGCTCAGCAAAAGGTTCTGCAGGCTCACGCTTGATGAAGCCCAGCAGATTCCGAGCGCGCGAGGAAATAAATCTGCGGGCGTAATAGGCGCAAGCCTGACCCTCATGCCCCGCCTTACGGCGGATTCCGTGCCCTCTTGTGTGCTCGCGCGCTCGCACCCGGGCACTTCATCATGCCAGCAGCTTCGCTGCGAGCCTGCTTCACCAAAACCCTCAGGAGGCCCCTATGACCGCTTCGTCCGTTCCCTCAGATCAGCTCTTCCCGCAGGGCAAGCCCGCCCCTGCCGGTTCTTTCACCGGCCAAGTATATATGCACCCGCTGGCACCCAGCAGCCAGCTCCAGTCGCTTGCCGTCACTTTCGAGACTGAAGCCCGCACCAACTGGCACACCCACGACGTTGGCCAGCTCATCGTGGTGACCTCAGGCATCTGCGTCTACCAGCTCGAAGGCCAGGAACCCCAAACCCTCAAGCCCGGTGAAGCCTTCTTCTTCGAACCCGGCGTCAACCACTGGCACGGGGCCACCAGCGACGGGCCCATGACCCACATCGCCGTCACCCCCTTCAACGAGGACGGCGAATTCGTCAACTGGGGCGCCCCCGTCGACGACGCCACCTACACCGGCTAGACCCGATACACCTTCAACAAGGACGCCGCCACCTGCTCCCCTGCCCTCAGGCAGGAAAAGCGGGTGGCGGCGTCCTTACTCAAAGCCCTACCGGGGCAGCCTAGCGCTTCTGGTAGAGGGCCTTCTTCTGGAACTTGGGGTCAGAGGTGACCAGCATGCCCAGGGAGCGGAAGATCCCCTCGTCCACCGAACCCAAAATGGTGGTGGTGTGCACGTCAGCGCCACGCAGGTTCTTAATCTGCTCAAGGGCGGCGCGGGCGTCCTCATCGTGGGCTGCCGAGGTTGAGAGGGCAATCAGTACCTCGTCGGTGTGCAGGCGGGGGTTCTGGCTACCCAGGTGCAGGGTCTTCAGGCGCTGGATGGGTTCCAGGGCCTCGTTGGACAGCAGGTGCTTGTTGTCGTCCAGGCCTGCCAGGTGCTTGAGTGCGTTGAGCAGGGCAACAGCCGAGCAGCCGAGCAGGTCGGTGGTCTTACCGGTGATGATGGTTCCATCTGCCAGCTCGATTGCCGCACCGGGGGCACCGGTGGTTTCTTCGCGCAGGCGGGCGGGGGTAACGACCGGGCGGTCGGTTTCCCTGATACCAGCCTTGGCCATAACCACGGCAGCGCGGTCCGACTGGGTGGAATCCAGGCCGCCGCGGGCCTCGTCCACTAGGGCCTTGAAGTAGCGGCGGATAATCTCCTGCTCAGAGGCATAGCGGCAGGCAGCATCATCGGTGATGCAGTTACCAGCCATGTTCACGCCCATGTCGGTGGGCGACTGGTAGGGGGTAGTGCCGGTCATCTTCTGCAGCAACACCTTGAGCAGCGGGAAGGCCTCAACGTCGCGGTTGTAGTTGACGGTGGACTCACCGTAGGCGGTCAGGTGGAAATGGTCAATGACGTTGGCGTCATCAAGGTCAACGGTGGCAGCCTCGTAGGCCAGGTTGACGGGGTGCTCCAGGGGTAGGTTCCAGATGGGGAAGGTTTCGAACTTGGCGTAGCCGGCCTTCACGCCGCGCTTGTTCTCGTGGTAGACCTGCGACAGGGCGGTTGCCAGCTTGCCGGAACCGGGGCCGGGAGCGGTAACAACCACCAGGTTACGGGTGGTTTCAGCGAACTCGTTGCGGCCCAGGCCGTCCTCGCTCACGATCAGGTCGGTGTTGGTGGGGTAACCGGGAATGACGCGGTGACGCGAAACCTTCAGGCCCAGGCGCTCCAGGCGCTGCTTGAAGGCAACGGCCTTGGCGTTGTCGTCCTCCATCTGGGTGAGCACCACGTGCTCGACCAGGAAGCCGCGCTCACGGAAGACATCGACCAGGCGGAGCACGTCGTCCTCGTAGGTAATGCCCAGGTCAGCGCGGATTTTGTTGCGCTGCAGGTCCTTGGCGTTGAGGCAGATGAGGATCTCTACCTCGTCGCGGATTTGCTCCAGCATCGCGATCTTGTTGTCGGGTGTGAAGCCGGGCAGCACACGGGAGGCGTGCATGTCGTCAAAGAGTTTGCCACCCATTTCGAGGTAGAGCTTGCCGCCGATTTCTTCGCGGCGCTCCTGGATGTGTCGAGACTGCATCTCGATGTACTTCTCACGGTCAAAGCCAATTTTGTTCACCATGGAATTCAAGCCTATCAAGCCCAAGGGTGCGGACGCTCGCGCCCCGGCCGCGTGGCGGCGGTGAGGGCGGGCACGTATAGCACCCCGGTGGAATTTACTGCACGCTTTCTCTAGCTATGGGTCAACTGGTTGACTCTCTGATTCGATAGACCGAGCAGCTTCGCCGTTTCTTTTTGGTTATACCCGCGGTCAAGAAGCCCCTGCACAGTCTGCCGAGCCAGCCGAGCCGCAATAGCTTGCTCCTCACGAGCTTTACGGTCGCGCTCTTTCGAGCCTTCCCAGACAACCCTGATATCTGCGGGCATGATGTAGTCAATGAGCAACCTGTAGCTACCGGGCTTCTGCTCGGTCACCAGCTCAATCACTTCCTGGGCAGCGCGCTCAACATCATCAAGTTTGGCAGCTTGGCCTGCGCTGTCGAGGCTAGGGATATCAACCAGCCACCAGCGTCCGTCCTTACGGGCTGTTGCTTTAATTTCTTGCATTTTTCTACCTCCAGTCATGAGCCTCAGGCGGCAGTATTTTAATAAGCTTCTATCGCTTGGTCATTTTTAAAATCTATACCCCCTTGATTGAAAAATCAAGGGGGTATAGATTACTGATTACTCTAGGTGCCGCAACCGCTCGGGATAGTCGGTAAAGACGCCGGTGGCACCCCAGTTTTTGAGTTCATTGGCGCGGGCGGGGCTGTTGACCGTCCAGACGTTGACCTCGTACCCGGCTTCACGCAGGGCGCGGACGGCCGCGCGGGTCAGGCCCCGGTCTTCCAGGTGGGCGGCGCTGGCGTCGATGAGTTCTAGAACGGAGCGCCAGTCAGGCTGGAACATCTCGGTGACGAAGAGGGCCCCCACCGCATACTGCGGGGCGCAGCGTTTGAACTCGGCCAGGAGCAGGTGGTTGAAGGAGGAGATAATTACCTCCCGCTCCGGTTGCAGGCGGGTCAGCTCTTCAATGACCCGGTCAACTAGCAGGCGGGAACGTTCCGCCCCCTGCTCATTGGATTTCAGTTCGATGTTGAGGTTGAGCCCGCGCCCATTGGCCAGCTCAATCAGCTGGGCCAGAGTGGGTACCACCTCCCCCGCCGTGTCGGGCGAAAACCAGGCGCCGGCGTCCGCCCCGGAAAGCTGCTCAGCGGTGTAGTCGTAGAGGGGGCCGGTGAGGTTGGTGGTGCGGTCGAGATCGGTGTCGTGCAGCAGGACGGGCGTGCCGCAGGCGGCGATATCAACGTCGGTTTCGACCCAGGTCGCGCCGGAGTCAGCGGCGGCGGTAAAGGCGGCAAGGGTGTTTTCAGGGCGGGTTCCGGACGCCCCTCGGTGAGCAAAAATACGCATGGCACCAGTATGGGGCAGGGAGGTTAACGAAAGGTGCCCCGCCATAGGCATCTGTGCAGGGTTCTTGGGCTGTGTGCAGGGAAAACTCTGCACACAGCCCAAGAACCCTGCACAGACGAATGCGACCTCTTTTCCCGAGCGGGTGTTCAAACATCGCCCGCTCGGGAAAAGAAGTCGCATTCGGCAAAGAACTCTAGCCCTTCAGCACCTCAGCAAGTCTCTTCACACCCTCGGTCAGGGCGTCCGGCTCAATCGCCGAGAAGGCGATGCGGAGCTGGTTGGCGCCGGGGTTGCGGGCGACCCCGTCCTCACCGACTACCGGCTCGTAGAAAGCCGAGCCGGGAATAAAGACCACACCGGCCTCGATGGCGGGGGCGAGGGCGTCCGTCGCGTCCTCGTACTTGCCGCCGGCGGGCAGGGTCAGCCAGGTGAAGAAGCCGCCCTCGGGCACCGTCCAGGTGGTTCCCTCGGGCATGTAATTTTCGCAGGCGTCCAGCACGGCCTTGCAGCGGGCCTCGTAGAGGGCGGCGGTGGCGCGAGTGTGGGTCTCCCATAGGCCCTCGCTCATGAAGCCCAGCACCAGGCGCTGCGAGAGCACCGACGGGCAGATGGTTACGGCCTCGCCCGCAATCTGCAGGAACTTACGCACGCGGAAGGGCGCAACCATCCAGCCCACGCGCACGCCGGGCGAGAAAACCTTCGAGAAGGAGCCCAGATAGAGCACGTTCTCGGGATCAAGCGAGTAGAGGGAGCGGCGGCGTTCCCCGGTGAAGGATAGCTGGCCGTAGGGGTTATCCTCAACGATCAGCACGTCGGCTTCACGGCAGACGCGCACCAGCTCGGCGCGGCGCTCGTCCGACAGGGAAATGCCGGTGGGGTTCTGGAAGTTAGGGATGGTGTAGAGGAACTTGACCTGCTTACCCTCAGCCCGAATCGCCTCAATAGCCCGAGCGACGGCGGCGGGGTCGAGGCCGTCCGCGTCCAAGGGTACCTGGCGGACGTCCGCCTGGTAGCCCTCAAAGACGCCCAGGGCGCCGGTGTAGGTGGGGCCCTCTGCCAGGATTACGTCGCCGGGGTTGACGAAGAGCTTGGTGGCCAGGTCCAGACCCATCTGGGAGCCCGCGGTCATCTGAATGTCATCGACCGCCGGGCGGGCACCTTCCGATTCCATGAAGTCGCACACCAGCTCGGCCAGGGCTTCAAGGCCGGCACCTGAGCCGTACTGCAGGACTTCCAGGCCCTCTTCTTCGATAATGCGGGCGCTCATAGCCCCGAGGGTATCGAGGGGTAGCAGGTCTAGGTCGGGGTTACCGCCTGCAAGGGAGATAATGCCGGGGCGCATGGCCACCTCAAAGACGTCGCGCACAGCGGACGGGCGGAACCCGGCGGCGCGGTCAGCGAAGTGGCGCATAATGCGGGCTTCGGCAGGGTTGGCTTCGGCCAGTAGGGCTGCAATCTTGCTCATGGTTACTCCTTGCCACCGTAGGTAATATCAGCGACGCCGGACGCCGGTGAGGTCGGCTCAGCACCTACCCCGGCGGCGTGCAGAGAGATGAGTTCGTAGACGGTGTGGGCGGCGGCGATGCCGGTCAGTTCGGCGTGGTCGTAGGCCGGGGACACTTCAACAACCTCGGAGCCCACCAGGTTGAGCCCGCGCAGGCCGCGCAGGATTTCCAGCAGTTCGCGGGAGGTAATGCCGCCCGCTTCGGGGGTGCCGGTGCCGGGTGCGTGGGCGGGGTCGAGCACGTCGATGTCGATGGAGACGTAGAGCGGCTTATCACCAATGCGCTCCCGCAGCAGCTCAACGACCTTCTGCACACCCAGGTAGTAGACGTCCGCGCTGGTGACGATGCCAAAGCCGAAGCGGGCGTCATCCTCGAGGTCTTCGGTGCCGTAGAGGGGGCCGCGGGTGCCCACGTGGCAGAGGGCGTCGGTGTCGAGCAGGTCTTCTTCGAAGGCGCGGCGGAAGGGGGTGCCGTGGGTGTATTCGGCGCCGAAGTAGGTGTCCCAGGTGTCCAGGTGGGCGTCGAAATGTAGTAGGGCGATTTTGCCGTGCTTCTTGGCCAGGTTGCGCAGGTTGGCGAGCGCTATGGTGTGGTCGCCGCCGATGGTGACCAGGCGGGCGCCGTCCTTGGTCAGTTCGTGGGCTCCTGCCTCAAACATGGCGAGGGCTTCTTCGATGTTGAAGGGGTTGCCGATGATGTCACCGGCGTCGGCCACCTGGGCTTCCTTGAAGGGGGAGATGTTGGCAGCCGGGTTGAAGGGGCGCAGCAGGCGGGAGGATTCGCGCACGTGGTTGGAGCCGAAGCGGGCGCCGGGGCGGTAGGAGACGCCGGAGTCCCAGGGCATACCGGCCACGACGATGTCGGCTTTCTCGACCTGATCCAGGCGGGGCAGGCGGGCGAAGGTGGCAAGGCCGGCCCAGCGGGGTACTTCGGCGGCGTTGACGGGGCCGACGCGTTCGACGCCGTCGGCTCCGGTGGCGATGACGCGGTTGGGGTCAGCTGAGAAGAAGGCTTGAGTCACGGGTTCTCCAAGAGGGTTAGGACGCGGGTAGCTGGCTTAGTGCGCGGGGCAGGTTGGGTGCGGGCTGGGCCCGGGGTTAGTGTGGCCGGGCGCACTAGAATCGCTACCACTATAACCCGCCTGCGGGGCAGCGGCGGGGCAGGTTCTCCAGCTGGCAGGCCTGCGCTACCGATACTTATTCAGGTGCTAGCAAAGCTATGCCAAGCCGCCGAGGGCACCCGGGCGGGGGCAAGCGTCCTTACCGCCCAGGGCGGGGACGGGGGTGCATAAATTTGCAGCAGGGCGGGCATAAAAAATATGAGGGCACTATGACGCAAAGTCCCACACTTTTATATGCAGCCGGTTTGCCCCTAGTCTTCTTGGATTCGCCACCAGCTGGTGTGGCTTTGGTGTGGTTCTAGTTCAATGAGGTCTGTACCGCTGTTGAAGGCGTTTGCGGGGGCTGTCATGGGTTCAGCAGCAAGGGCTCGCCGCTGAGTTCCGTCTGTATAGAACTGCAACCATTCGATACCGTCTCCGATTGTTAGTCGGGTGGCTTCACCGTTGGGAGCGGTGAGGACGATGTGTGCTTCTCCAGCAGTTTTTTGGATTCCTCCAAAGGCGTGGTCGAGATTTATGCCCTTGAGGGGGAGTGTATCTGCGAGATTGAGGTCTTCGGTGAGGGGGAATTCCTGGGTGGGAATCATGGATTCGTTGACCTTGAGGTAGGTAGAGACAGGAGCAGTGAGGTTCCATGAGTCGACTGCGCCGGGGGTTTCCTGTTCTGTGCCTGCCATGAGGTAGGGGTGTGCGCCGAGGGCGTAGGGGGCTGTTGTTTCTCCAGTATTGAGTGCGGTGAAGGTTATGGTGAGCCCTTGGGCGGTGAGGGTGTAGGTTGCGGTGAGTTTGAGGGGGAAGGGGTAGCCGGGTTGGGGTACTAGGTGGAGATTGGCAGTGACTGATGAAGAGTCGGGGGTGTTAATTGCTTGGTTGAGTTCCCAGCGGGTCCAGTCAGCGAGTCCGTGGATTGCATTTCTAAGGGTGGGTTCATTGATGGGCAGCTGGTACTCAGCGCCCTTCCAGGTGTATCGGCCTTCTGCTATGCGGTTGGGCCAGGGGGCGAGGAGGGCGCCTCGAGCGGCTTCTCGTATTTTGTGTGGTGGGGCGGGGAGTACGAGCTGGCGCCCTTTGGGGGAAGTGAGCGATGAGAGGTTGGCACCGACTTCGGTAATTATTGCTTGGTAGCCGGAGTGTTTGAGGGTGACTGCGGCTCCCTGTGGCTGGTTCTGGGTGGAGGTGGACATGGGGGTCTTACTCCTTCTCCGCGGATCGGGAGGGGGTGGCTACCAAGAACTCTGGGGGGTTGAAGCCTTCACGGTCGAATGCTTCTGCAACTGCTTCAGCGAGGTTCGTCAGGTTTTCAGTAGGAACCAGTGCAATAGCAGAGCCACCGAAGCCACCTCCTGTCATGCGGGCTCCTAGTGCTCCTGCTTCGCGGGCGGCGTTCACTGCGGTGTCTAGTTCGGGGCATGAGACTCGGTACTGGTCACGGAGGGAGTCGTGGGAGGCGTTGAGGAGTTCACCGAGCTTTTCCCATACGTCATCGGCTGGTGAGTTTACGCTGTCGAAGAGGGCGATACATTCTTCAACGCGGGCAATTTCGGTCCAGACATGGCGTAGGGCATCACGGATTACTGCCCGGTCTGTTCCGTCGGGCAGGTTGTAAGAGTCTACGTTGTTATCCCACTGTTCGATGAGTTCTTGGGCTTCTTTGAGGGTGGGGGTTCCCTGGAAAGCGTCTCGGAGGTAGTTCACGCCCAGGGCTTCGCGGGCAACCTCGGTTGCTGCCCGTCGGGCGGCGTATTGCCCGTCGGAGAGGTTGTGGTAGGCACGGGTGTCTATCACGAGTACGGAGAGGTTGGCTGAGGCGACATCGATGGTAAGAGGGCGGGTGGAGAAGTCGCGGCAGTCGATGGCGAGGACGGAGCCTTCTTCTGCACGGAGGGAAATTGACTGGTCCATGCCACCTGTTGAGGCCCCTGCGATGTCGTTTTCTGCTTGGATACAGGCTGAGGCCAGTGCGGCACGTCCCTGGTCGGTGCTGGCGAGAAGTTCTCTAGTGGGCTGTTGGGCGGTTAGCAGGTCGTCAACGCCGAGAGCTACAGCGCACTCTAGGGCAGCTGATGATGAGAGTCCTGCACCCAGGGGGACGGAAGAGTCGATGGCGATGTTGGCGCCGAACCCTTCCGGCGAGAAACCAGCAAAATCGCCTTGCTTTTGCTGTTGCATAGCCCAGGGAACACCTGCAACGTAGGAGAGCCAGCCGGAGAGGGGCTGGGTGCCCACCTCAGCAAACTGAACGGTTTCAGTATTGTTATCAGGGGCGGTTGAACCGGCATCACCCTGAGCGGTGACTGCCGTAATTTTTCCGTCTTGGCGGGGGGTCATTGCTACGAAGGTGCGTTGGGGGAGGGCAAAGGGAAGGACGGTGCCACCGCAGTAGTCGATGTGTTCACCCAGAAGGTTGACGCGCCCAGGGGCTGAGTACACTCCGTAAGGGGCTTCCCCAAAGGAAGTATAGAAGCGGTCTTCGACGTTCTTGCGGAGTGTCTGTGCAGGTACGGTGTTCTTCCAGATAGCAGGCATGGTGTGTTTCCTTTATACGTCAGAAGCAAGTTCTTTGAATCGGGCGGCGATACGCTCGGGTGTGGTGTCAGATACCCACGCGGCCATAGCGGATTCTGAGCCAGCCAGGTATTTCATCTTTCCGGGGGCACGCAGGAGGGAGAAAACGTGGAGGTACATGCGTGAGACGTTTTTTCCACCGATGACGGGGGCCTGGTGCCAGGCTGAGATGTAGGGGAG
Organism: Rothia nasimurium; assembly: GCF_928392795.1. Taxonomy (GTDB): domain Bacteria; phylum Actinomycetota; class Actinomycetes; order Actinomycetales; family Micrococcaceae; genus Rothia; species Rothia nasimurium_F. The sequence goes on along the minus strand of NZ_CAKMTJ010000002.1, from coordinate 84,226 downwards.
TTTGTCTACCCCTTCGAAGAATTTGTCGAGTCGATGCAACAGGTCTAGGTACAGCTCGGTGAGTTCGTCTTTTTCTGCTTCGGTAAGTTCTGTGAAGTCACGAACCGGGCGTTTGGGCATGACCATAAGTTCTACAGGCCACTTGGCGGCATACGGTACATACGCCACAAAGGAGTCGGTTTTCCTAATGATTCGTTCTTCTGCTGCAAGTTCCGCAGCGAGAACATCTCCCAGGAGGTCTCCACCGGTTTCTGATGCCCATGCGTCTGCTCGCCGTGCAACAGAAGCTGTATAGGACGGCATGTAGGGGTAGGCGTAGATCTGACCGTGGGGGTGGGGCAGGGTTACACCAATTTCTTCTCCACGGTTTTCGAAAAGAAAGACCTGTACGACTCCGTCGAGGGCTGAGAGCTCCTTGGTGCGGTGGGTCCAAGCTTCTACAACGGTGCGTGCCCGTTCATAGCTGAGGGAGCCAAAAGAACCGTACTGGTCTGAGGTGAAGCTGATAACCTCGCAACGGCCACCTGGTGTGGTCTCCTTGAAAAGGGGCTCGTCTCGGAGGGTCTCTAGCGGCCCTTGCAGTGAAGGGAAACGGTTTTCAAAGACAACAACGTCGTAGGATTCTTCCGGGATTTCACCGGGTACGGTTCCTACGCCAGCAGGTGCCAGGGGGTCCTCATCAGCAGGCGGCAGGAAGGTTCGGTTGTTGCGGTGAGCGGCGATAGCAATTGATTCGCCGGTCAGAGGGTCGGTACGCACGCAGGCAGCTTCGTGGGGAGGCAGAGTGCGAGGTTCCAGGGGGCGGGTATCGCGGATGGTTCGGGTTTTCCGGCCTGAGACGTAGGGTTCAGAGTCATCGAAGAAGATGATTTCTCGCCCGTCTGCGAGGGTTCCTTTAGTAACTTTTACGTTGGTCATGCGGTAATCACCTTAGCTACGTTGTCGGATAGGAAGTTGTGTCGTTCCTGGGTGAGTTCGTCGGTGACGACGGTGTTGATGTCTGCCCAGGAGGCAAACCGGGATAGCCCAGCCACATTCCATTTACTGGAGTCGAAAACAGCCACGGTGTCGTGGGCGTTTGCGATAAAAGTTCTGTTAGTACTGGTCTCGTTCATGTTGGGGGTGTACATGCCTTTCAGAGTCACCCCGTGAGCACCCAGAAACAGAACATCGATGTTGAGGTTTGCCAGGGTTGCGTCCGCAAGCGGTCCAACGAAGGCGTCAGAGGGTGTGCGCTCACCGCCGATAAGGAGCACTTTGGGCTTGTTCTTTGTATCAGCTAACCCGTGGAAGAAGTCAGAGACGGGGAGGGAGTTAGTGACGATGGTGAGGTTCTCGAGCTCTGTGCGGGCAGCTATTTCTTGGGCAAGGCGTGCGCTGGTTGACCCTCCGCCGATTGCAATTGACTGGCCGCTGCGGACTAGCTGGGCTGCGGCCTTTGCAATTTTTGCTTTCGACTCTGCGTTGAGCGTGGTCTTCTCAGCAAAGATTGGCTCATGGGTAGATTCAGAGATGGTTGCACCTCCGTGAACCCTGCTCAGTAACCCCTGTTCTTCTAGTTCTGCCAGGTCACGGCGAATCGTCATCGCAGATACATTCAGCAGGCCAGCCAGATCTTGGACCTGAACAGTGCCTTTTTCCTGTACTTTTGCAACGATTGCGTTGTGGCGTTGTTGAGCCAGCACTTAAACCTCATTCCGGTTGTAACGACTTCTTCTAAACTGAACAATATCAAACAAAAACAAGCATTTCCAGAGCTAAAACATGCTCAAAATGAGTCTTTTGAACAAAAAGGAACGATTTTTTGTTCAGATATCTACAAAAAGCAACAATCTTGAACTAATATGAACACCGTAGGGCTTGAACCTCAGCCCTCTCGATAGCAACAGGACCCGAGGTTCAGCCAATTCCATCAGGAAGGACAAGAGAGCATGTACCCCACCAAGCACCACGAGAGCCTCAACGTTCTCCACGAGAACGTCCTCGCCCCCCGGGCCTACTACGTCCCTGCCTCCCATGACATGGGCCCGCTGGTGAACAATCGTGAGTCCTCCGACCGCTTCCTCAACCTCAATGGAACCTGGCAGTTCACCTACTTCAACGACGATTCCGAACTACCACAGGACTTCTACACTGCCACATACGCCCACACCGACGCGTCCCCCATCATCGTCCCGGGCGCCTGGCAAACCCAGGGCTTCGACACCCACCAGTACACCAACTTCAAATACCCCTTCCCTCTTGACCCACCCTTCGTACCCCACGAAAACCCCTGCGGTCTTTACACTCTAGACTTCCAGTACACCCAGGATCAGCAGGCCCCGCTCGCCCACCTCACCTTTGAAGGCGTTGATTCATGCTTCTACCTCTGGGTCAACGGAAGCTACATCGGCTACAGCCAGGTATCCCACGCAAGCAGCGAATTCGACATCACCGAATACCTCACCAACGGCTCAAACCGCCTCACCGTACTCGTCTACAAGTGGTGCGATGGCTCCTACCTCGAAGACCAGGACAAATTCCGCATGAGTGGCATCTTCCGAGACGTCTACATCCTCAGCCGCCCCCGCCACGCCCTCTACGACTACTTCATCACCACCAACCTCAACGAAAAAACCAGCGACGCGACCCTCAACATCGCGGCACGCTTCCTCAGCCAAGAAACACACACCACGCTCACCCTCACCAACGCTGAAGGCGAAGAGGTAGCGAGCTCCACGCTCACACCCAGTGCTGCCAACCCCAACTTCACTCACTCAGCAACCCTTCATATCCCTAACGCCCACACCTGGAACCCAGAAAACCCCTACCTCTACACCCTCCACCTAAAAACCCAGGACGAGGTCATCACCGAACGCGTGGGCGTCCGCACCATTCGCATTGAACACAATGTCATTCTGCTCAACGGCAAGCCCATCACCTTCCGCGGCGTAAACCGCCACGACTCCGACCCCGTCACCGGCCCAACCGTGGACTACAACCACATCAAACGCGACCTCGGGCTCATCAAACAGCACAACTTCAACGCTATCCGTAGCAGCCACTACCCCAACTCCCCCTACTTCTACCAAATGTGCGATGAGTACGGGTTCCTCGTCATGAGCGAGGCCGACAACGAAAGCCACGGCACCCAGGTCCAGTACCTCGAAGATGGCTCCTTCGACAACCAGGTAAATCACTGGAACGAACGCATCTCAGACAACCCAGAATGGACTGAAGCAACACTCGACCGTGTCCAGCTCTGCGTGCTCCGCGAAAAGAACCGCCCCAGCATTGTCTCCTGGTCAGCAGGTAACGAATGCGGCTACGGCGTTACCCTCGAAGAGTCCCTCGCCTGGGTCAAGTCCTACGACACCACCCGAATCACCCAGTACGAAAGCGCCTACTACGACGACAAAAAGCGCCGCTACGACTACTCCAACATCGACCTCTACAGCCGCATGTACCCGCCCTTCGAGGACATCGAACAGTACCTCAACAGCAACCCCAATAAGCCCTTCCTCCTCGTCGAGTACGCCCACGCTATGGGCAACGGCCCCGGCAACCTCGAAGACTACTTCCAGGTCATCGACCAGAACCAGGCAATGTGCGGCGGCTTCGTTTGGGAATGGTGCGACCACGCCATCTACGCTGGTACCACCGAAAATGGCACACCCAAATACCTCTACGGCGGCGACCACGGCGAAGAAGTACACGACGGAAACTTCTGCATGGACGGCCTTGTCTACCCCGACCGCACTCCCCACGTTGGTCTCCTCGAATACCGCAACGTCTACCGCCCCCTCAGAGTCGTCTCCTTCGACACCGTATCCGGCTCCCTCACCCTCAAGAACTACCTTGACTTCACCGACGCACAAGAAGCCATAGAACTGAAATACACCTTCAGCCAGGACGGCGTAGAAGTAGCATCAGGCACCTACCACTTTGAGCAGGCATTCCTCCCCCACCAAGAAACCACCATTAACCTTGAGGCACCTTCGCTCACCAGCGGACGCTGCTACCTCCACATCGAATACATTCTCAAGAAGGACCTCCCACTACTTCCCACAGGCCTCTTCCTCGGCCGCGACGAAGTACCCGTCCACACCATCAACCCCACCCATGCCAAGGCACTAGATATTCTGGGCACCACCAACAACGCACAGAACCTCGCTGTAACCGAAACAGGTAAGCACTACACCGTCCAAGGCGATGGATTCACCTACACCTTCAACCGACGAACCGGTGTATTCGACCAGCTCTCCACCAAAGACCACAACCTCCTCACCCAGCCCATGAACATCAATATCTGGCGGGCACCCACAGATAATGACATGTACATCAAACTCAAATGGGCAGAAGCGCACTACCACCAGGCCTACTCAAGGGTCTACACCAGCGAATACACGCACACCGAAAACGGTGTCACCATCTCCTGCACCCTGAGCATGGTAGCCCCCACAGTGCAACCCATCTTCACCGGCACCGTCCTCTGGAACATCACAAACGACGGAAAAATCACCGCTCGATTCAACATCGAACGCGCCCCAGAATTCCCCGATCTCCCCCGCTTCGGAGTTCGCCTCTTCCTCGACAAGTCTTTTGCCGATGTTGAGTACTTCGGCATGGGTCCCCATGAAAGCTACAGCGACAAACACGAAGCAAGCTACCACGGCACCTTCCAATCTTCCGTCGAAGATCTCCACGAGGACTACATCATGCCGCAGGAAAACGGTAGCCGATTCGACTGCGACTACGTCCACCTATCAAGCCCCCACCATCATCTCTCTATAGCCTCCGAACACCCCTTCTCGTTCAGCGCCTCCCACTACACGCAGGAAGAGCTGACGAACAAAAACCATAATTTCGAGCTGGTCGAAGCCGACTCAACAGTCCTCTGCCTCGACTACGCCCACAACGGAATCGGGTCCAACAGCTGCGGCCCCGAAGTCTTAGACGAGTACAAACTCAACGCACAAAACATCAACTTCGGTTTCACTCTCGCCCCCACCCTATAGCGCGAGAAACAGGCAAAAGGTAACACAATGAAAGAAACAAAATACCTGAAATGGTACAACGTAGTAGGTTACGGTTCCGGCGATGTTGCCGGCAACGTGGTCTACGCCTTCCTCGCATCATTCGTGATGATTTACCTTACCGACACGGTAGGACTCAACCCAGGAATTATCGGCACCCTCATTCTTGCCTCCAAGATTTTTGACGGCATTTCCGACCTCTTCTTTGGGGCAATGATCGACAAAACCAACACCCGTATGGGTAAAGCACGCCCCTGGATGCTTTGGGGCTACGTCGGCTGCGCCGTAATGATTATCGCCATCTTCGCGATTCCGCCATCACTCGGTGATTTCGCCCAGTACGCCTGGTTCTTCATCGCCTACACCCTCCTCAACGGCGTGTTCTACACCGCCAACAACATTGCCTACTCCGCACTCACCTCCCTCATCACCAAGAACGGTAACGAGCGCGTACAGATGGGTTCAACCCGCTTCATGTTTGCGTTCGGCACCAGCCTCCTCATTCAAAGCATCACTGTTCAAGGCGTCGAAATGTTCGGCGGCGGCGCAGAAGGCTGGCGCACCATCGCCATCATCTACGCCCTCATCGGCCTCGCCGTCAATACCCTCTCCGTCTTCTCCGTCAAGGAGCTCCCCAAATCAGTCCTTGAAGAAGAAACCCAGGCTATCCCCATCATTCACGAGAAGAACAACCCTGTTCCCGAGAAGTACAGCTTCAAAGAATCCCTCGGCCTGCTCGGAAGCAACAAGTTCTATCTCCTGATTCTTGCAGTCTTCCTGCTCAACCAGATTTTCAACACTACACTGAGCATGGGCATCTACTTCATGACCTATATCCTGGGGGATGCCAAGCTCCTCGGCCCCTTCGCCTGGGCTATCAACGTCCCCCTCATCATTGGCCTGCTCTTCACCCCCATCGTGGTGAAAAAATTCCAAGGCATGTACAAAATCAACGTCATCGGCTACATCATCGCGTTCGTTGCCCGCGTTCTTGTAATCGTGGCAGCCTACATGGGCAATATCCCCCTGATGCTGGTCTTCTCCGGTATTGCCTCCATCGGAATGAGCCCCCTCCAGGGCACCATCAACGCACTCATCGCTGAAGCCTCGGAATACACCTTCCTCTCCAAAAAGAAGAGGGTAGATGGCACCATGTTCTCCGCAACCTCACTGGGCGTCAAGATCGGTGGCGGTGTAGGCACTGCGCTCGCTGGCTGGCTACTCGCTTTCAGCGGCTACGTCGCTAACGCACCGGAGCAATCAGAATCTGCACTACAGATGCTCTACATCATGTACCTATGGATCCCGGCAGCGGTCAACCTCATCATTCTTCTCCTGCTCACCCAGCTTAAGGTGGAGAAAGCCAACAAGGAACTAAGGGAAAACGCACCTATCAATTACACGGTGCTCGACAGGTAAAAGTATTCTGCTGAACCCCAAAAGCGTTGCACGCCATTCCCCTGGCGTGCAACACTTTTATGCGGTTATTAGGTATTCCTCGTATCGAGGTCAGCGGGGAATCTACAAACGCCTTCCTAGGCTCACCAACAATTTCTATATGTGACAACCATCGCGTATGCTACATCACGACCTTAAAGCCGTATCACCACGAAAGGCGACCCATGAACCTCGCCATTATCCTGCTTTACCTCGGTGCCCTCGTTTTCTTCGGGTACCTCGGCAAGCGCCGCGCCAACAGTACCGAAGACTTCCGTGTTGCCGGGCGACGCCTGGGCCCGCTCCTTTATACCGGCACCATGAGCGCGGTAGTGCTGGGCGGGGCCTCAACCGTGGGCGGTGTGGGCCTGGGCTACACCTATGGCCTGGCAGGAGCGGCTGAATAGCTAGTATGCAGCTGACCGTCTCCAGCGCCCCGGCCAACCACCGGGAGCAACTACCCGACTGGGCGCAAGCCGTGTATTTTGAGGATTTCACGCGCGATGACCACACCCGCTGCCTACTGGCGCATAGTGAAGGACAGCTGGTGGGGATTGTTGCCTGGTGGACGGCCCGCGCCCACCACACCCGCTACGAGCTCCAGCTTGCGGTGGTGCCCCATCTGCGGCGTCAGGGCATAGGTACTGCCCTCTACCGGCAGGCGCGGGCGCAGGCGTCCGCTCCCCTACCCTTCTTCATGCGTGACTACCTGGGCGAACCGACCCTGCACTTAGCCGACTCGCTGGGTGCCCAGACTATTCAGATGGTTCCGCCCGCCGCCGTGCCCACTTCATCAGCGCAGAACCTGCGGGAGCATGCGTCCGCCCGCTCTGCGCGCAGCGTGAGCTACCCAGAATTTGAGCAGGCCTACATCGATTTTTACGAGTGGACGCATGCCAGCTGGCACCCCGTATCGGGCGACCACCGGCCGGTGCTGGCCCGTCATGCCGCCGAAGCCTACAACGACTACTCATCAATCGCGGTGGACGCCGCCGGGCAGGTGCACGCGGTCATAGCGGTTTTCCCCGGTGACCAGCCTGAACTCTGCGGAGAGACAACCACCCCAGCTCCTAATCAGGGGGAACTGCTCTTAGAGGCCTGCCTGCGACGCTCCCTCACACAACTAGCAAAAACGGGGCACAGCACGGTCGAGGCCGATGGGCATATCTCAGACCCTCATCTCTTCCCTGCCTGGGCCAAAACCGGAGCAGGCGGACGCTGGTACCGGCTGGTTAAGATTCCGGGCTAGGGAAGGGGAGGGAAAGGACGCCGACGCGGTAGGCTAGTGCCGCAGCGTCAAGTTTTCCGCTGGTAGTGCTACCGGGTTGAGGTAAATGGAACTCACTGTGCAGTGAATCTTGCCCGGGTTTGTGGGGGTAGACCAGGAAGGCGTCAGCGGCCAGGCGGTAGGCGTAGGTGGCAAGCTGATACTGGTCGCTCATAGAAGCGTCACCAATGTGCTGTTGGCGGAACTTGTACTTGGCGTCATAAACGGTGGTTTTTCCGTCGCGCTTGACCACCAGATCGGGCCTTTTAGCGGTAGCTGCGGGTGAGCCGTCTGCCTTGTAGTAAAGGTGAAGCTCAGCCTGTTCTTCTACCTCTGCATCAGCGCCCGCTTCAGCCTCGGCTCTAAAGTGGCGGGCGACGATGCTCTCCCAGAGGTCACTGGAAACTATCTTGAGGTTAGCAATGACGCCACCTGCATAGGTTGGCTCTTCAATGCCTACACCCAGTTGCTTGGCGAGAATCGCGCGGGCCAAGAGGTAGGCGTCTCTGAGGTTAGAGCCGATGCGGGAAAGCTCTGTAGAACTTAGCCTCTCGCCCAGAAGTGCTGCTGAAGTTTTGATTCCTACATCGCGCAGGTGGGCATCAATCTCTACAGATTGGGTCTGTAGGTACGAATCTTCTACCTGCCCGACTACCTGCACCGCGGCACGAATAACCTGCCAGATATGGTTATCGGCAGTGAGTGAATCGAACTCGCAGAGCACAGGCACACGGTGGTAGATTTTGCGCTTAATCAATCCCTTAGGCACCATACGTCCGCGCACAAAGTTCAGTTCGCCCTGGGTTTGCAGAAAGACAGGTTTGCGCTGTCTAACAGCCTCTTCAGCCTGCCTCAGAAATTGCCGGTAGAACTGGATTTTCAGTTCGGGAACATCCGGCAAGATAGAGGCACCTGATGGTGGAAGGTCAACCCGGTCAGCAAGTGGAGCGGGGCTCATATTATGCGTGTGGATTAGATACCAGAGGGCATTAGCATGCCCTAGATCAAGGACGTCGAGCGGTTCAGTCATCGAGCGGGCGCTGGTTTCTGACCAGAGCGGGTCGGTTTTACCTTCCTCGTCTTCGTCTGCTGAATTTTCGTTCGAGCCTGCCGGGGCAACCCTTGAGAAATGGGAGGCCCAGCTCTCATCTAGGGCGAGCACTTCCATTTCGTAGACGAAGGTGTGAAAGGTTTCTGCGCTCATACCTGTGGGTAGGGTGAAGGCCTTACCGTGGCTATCTCTAACGCTCCACAGTTTGGGAAGAACATGGATGGTGAGAGTTCTACAGATCTCCCCTTCTGGGGCGTCGCGCTGAAGCACGGTGAGCCCCACCCCGTTACCCAGTTTGCTGGCTTGAAAGTAGCGGAGTGGGGGTTTTGCTTGTTCGCCTAGGGTATCCACGGCTAGCCCTGGTAGGTTTCTTCAACGATGTCGGGGCGGGCACCCAGACCAGATCCCCGTGTGATAATTTTTTGACCGTGTACAGGGCCGATGTCATCGAGTATGGTCTGGCTGATGTTGAAGGTGAAGGCGACTTCTTTGAGCTGGTTCAGCAGGGCTTCAGCGATGGCTTCTTCATCACCGTCCTTGCCGAAAAAGTAGGCGTGACCCAGGCGGGCATCGGGGCCAACCTTGTTAAGCAGGATGGTATTGGTGTTTTCGTACCAGGAGGCAATTTCTTCTGGGTAGTCTTCACCGTTTTCTTCCATTGCCGCTTGCAGCTCTTCTGCGGTGAAGGGGTGGTGGGTGACCCAGTGGAAGCGGCGGCGCAGGGCCAGGTCGATGGTGCCGACGGAGCGGTCGGTAGTGTTCATGGTGCCCAGAACGTGCAGATTCTCAGGTACAGCTAGTTTGTTGTACTCTTTGCCGTTCTTGAAGATGGGGGTTTGTAGGCGGACGTAATCCCCCGGCATGTTCTGATAGGTGGCTTCGAAGAGGGCGCCGCTCCTACCTTCTTGTGGAAGGTCTTTGAACTCTTGGCGCTTGCTCTTTTCCAGTACCAGCATGAGGTCGCCAAAGACTCGAGATGTATTAGCGCGGTTGATTTCATCGATGAAAAGCAGGTAGGTGTTGTCGGGGTCTTGGGCCGCCCGGTTACACATCTGCACGAAGATGCCCTCTTGGGTCACGAAGTCGCTCTCGCCTTCTTGCTTACTGAAGTTAGGGCGGATGCCAGAAACGAACTCTTCATAGGAGGTGGAGGGGTGGAAGACGACAACCTCAATCTGATTACCGTTTTCACCGTAAAGCAGGGAAAAGCCTTCAGATTTTTTAACTTCTAACTGCTGTGCTTTGCGATTTCTTTCATCATCTGTATCTTTTTTATTTTCCTCCGGGGCTACCCAGTAGGTAATTTTAGATTCTTCTTGCTTATAGAAAGCCCTACGCAGTGACCCTAGAAGATGAGACTTACCGGAACCAGCAACACCTTCCACGATTACATTAGTATTCTTTCCCAGGGCACTAAGAGTATCTTGGTCGACACCTTCACGGTTCAGCCCAGAAAATTTTTCTCCATTCATATTGGAAGCTTCTCCTTGCGACTTGACTAAAGGGTGGTGCCCCGTAGCTTTGGCATAAACTTTTGCCTTATCGACGTCATCAGAACTTAAATATCCTTCTTCTTCAAGAAATTCTATAAATCGAGCAAAGTCTTGCGCAGCACTCGACAAGCTTACCCACCCCATAACGCCAGCGGGATATCCGGTATCTAAAGTATACTTTTCCCTCCGCCCTACAAGATTATCGTCCTCCGAAAAGTCCTTAACTTTTTCCAGTCCGAAATGCTGTTGTAGATTACGCGCAATATTAGGAACAGCAGAAAATTCCCCGTTTTTAGGAAATTCATTACCATCGGGGAATTTCAAACGGAAATGTGTTCCCGCAGAAACTAAATATTGACTTTCTTTTTTATCAATATTTAAATCTCTTTTTAAAATTATCTTGGAAGCCTTGTCAACAAATTCACGCAGGCCAATGCTATCTCCATCCATAATCTTTTCATCAGAAAAAATTGGTTCGGGCGCCATTTAATATTCCTTACTCTTCAAAATTTCCATTAGCCCCTCATTCACAAAGAGCTTTTCTCTGCCAGCTTTTTCTTCTCGCAGCACCCCGGCTGAGACAAGCTCCCCCAGGTACTTGGTTGAGGTCTGCCGGGTCACCGCACAGCGCTCCACCACGTCCTTAATACGGCAGTAGGGCTGTTCAAAAAGAACATCCACTACACCCAGAGGTATCTGGGAACCAGCAAGCTCCTTCACCTGCTCCTGGAGCACCTGAATCTGCTTAATCTTCTTAAGGGTCTGCACCGCAGTTTCCCGCATAGCCTCAACTATGTACAGCGTCCACTCCTCCCAAGCACCCTCAGCGGTTACAGCATTCAGAAGGCGGTAGTAGTCATTCTTGCGAGCAATAATGCTCTGAGAAATATAAAGAACAGGCTCACTCAAAAGCCCAGCAGAAACCAGCATCAGCACGTTGAGAATACGGCCAGTGCGCCCGTTCCCATCATCAAAGGGATGAATCGCCTCAAACTGGTAGTGAGCTAGTGCCACCTTCACCAGCGGATCAAAGTCACCAGTAGAGTTCACAAACCCTTCCCAGTTCGCCAGCTTCTGCGCAATCACATCAGCTCCCTGCGGTGGGGTATAAATACGATGGCGAGTAGCCGGGTTGCCGATATACACGCCCTCACTATGTCGCACCCTGGTGTCAACATCTCGGATGGTGCTACAAATATCCTGGGCGGTGTTAGCAGTGATAAGACCGTGGCGCTCCCTCATAGCATCCAGGCCAGCAAAGAGAGCTTTCTGATAGCGCAGAGCTTCACGGGTAGCCCCACTAGCATCTGCAGATACAGTGGCGGCTCTGAAGAGCTCATCGGTGGTAGTTACAATGTTCTCAATCTCGGAGCTTGCCTGGGCTTCCAGCAGGGCCAAAGAGTGCAGGAAGATACCCGGGTTGGGCAGGGATACCAGGGCCTCATTCAGCCCGGCGATAGCCGCGCGTGCTTCAATGACCGACTTGAGTACGCGGGTAGTTTCCACATAGTTCGCCGGAGGTAGCGGTGGAAGGTCGTTGTAGGGTTCGTCAGCAGACCAGGTCATGTACAAAATCTACCGATTTTTTGACCTATAAGCCCTGAAAACCGCTGATATGTCAAAAATTTCGCGATTTTTTTACAGATCCAGGTCACATGTTAAATCTTTTAACACGTCACCACAACCAAACCAGAGATGCTGCACCTTCAACCGTTTCTCCTTACTAAAGCAACCTTAGAGAGCTCAGACTTTAGTTCGGTGGCAATCATCGAGAGTCAGGTAGTCCCACAGAAGGCCTATTCAGCATCGGGGGGACGGCGGCGTCTGGCTGGATTCTGCCCCCATACCCGCGTAGCCGTGAGGTACTAGTTCGTCGCTGTTGTACTAGCTGGGTGCCGGTACTTCGGCGACGAACTGGTACTTCGGCGCACAACTAGCACTCACCCAGACTTCCGCCCCGCCCTACCCCGCACCACAATATTCAGGACGGCGCACCCCACCAGGGTGCAGCCGCTAACGCTCATGAGCAAGAGGGCATGGCTAGCACCCGCCACCGCACCTATCATGTACCCAACAAGCAGGCAGGTGTAAACGACCCAGCGGAACCCAGCCCAGGCCCGCCCCTGCTGGGCCTCTGGCACGGCGAAGAGGATGATGCGGTTTGTGATGGCGGTGAAGTATCCGTTCCCGGCACCACCGAGGGTAAAGAACAGAGCGATACCCCAGAATCCCGGTTGCAGGATGCCAACCACTCCGATAGCGACGCCGATGGGTAGGGTTGCCCAGGGGTAGCGGGCGCGGGCGGCCGTGTAGTTCAGGCCGGTTTCTGCCATACGGGTACGTACGAGGGTTTTGAAGTCGCTGTCGGCGGTCATGGTACATCGACTTTCTTAAGCACCCCTAGCCTGCTTTTCGCGTCGGAAAACCAGTATCTTCAAACCCCGAGAATCTCTTCCCTTCACACCGGTGGCGGTAAGGCTAGGGCTTGTGCTGCCGGGTGCTGGGCGGTGGGGTTCGCCATGAAGAAGTATACCTGTTTGCGGTGAGGTGTGTGGGGCGGGACACCAACCATTATGAACCAGCCACTTTTCATTTCGCTAGGTTAATACCAACAAAATGAAAAGTGGCTGGTCCATTGTTCAGCCGGGTGCAACCGAGGTGGTCCTTGGTGTTACTGTGGCTGGCCCATACAGACACTGACCCCAGCCCCGGCGTCCGACCTCAGCCCGTACCGAGCCCACCTACTGGTAGGTCACCACATAGGGCTTGGGGGTGAGGGCATAGGTCTGGGCTGGGGTCAGAGTGGGGGTGTCCTCGTCGTAGAAGTTCTTCCACGAGGGCTTAATGGCCGGGTCAAGATCGCGGATAAGCTCCTGGTAGGTAGTGTCCTTGAGCTCGGGGGTGCCGTGGCCGTCTGCATGCAGAGTGAGGGCCAGTTCGGGGTGGCTCGTATCGAGTGCCGCCCGGTTGGTAATCATGGAGTGCGTGAACTGGTGCAACACCACCATTTTCTGGGGCAGGCGGTGCTTATCGGTCAGAGCCGCTAGGTAGTCCAGAGTTTCATTAATTTCTGAGGCATCGACGGTACCAATTTGTTGCAGGTGCACCTGCCCGGGGTAAATACGCCATTCGGGGTCAATACCCAGGCCAACGTGGGGTTCCTTGAGCAGCTCTTCATACTGTTTGACCTGCTCGGTGAAGGTGCTACGACCGGGCTGGAAGTCCAAGATAACGTAAACCCCGTTTTTGCGGGCCTCATCAATAAGCGGGCGCAGGCTTTCAATGGTTGCCTCATCGGAGTAGTCGCCGTCAGGCCCGGGAGCTGAGCTGGCTACCGTGGTGATGATTTCAAAGGCGGGGATGACCTTTTCTTCGCTGTGCACCTGGTATTCAGCGGCAAGGTTTTTGACGCGAGCAACAGATTCAGCCGGTCCCTGCTCACCAAGCACTCCCAGGGACGGGCCGCCGGGGTTGCCGTAGAGTGCCACGTAGCGGTGGGCAAAAATCTGGTCGCCACCACCGAGCACCTCGCTCTTGGGGGCGTTAGCCCGCGGTTGGGCTTGCACAGAGGCGGACGCGGTCGCGCTAGCATTTGCCGAGGGGCTAGCGGTCGATGCGGTAGGAGAGACTGAGGACGCCGTCGCGCTAGCGCTGCGTGTGGGGCTGGGGGTTACAGAACTGCTTGCGGCCGTTGTGGGGGTGGCGGTTTCGCTCGCAGAGTTATCAGCTGGAGTAGCTGAGCACCCTGTCAGGACGAGGGCAGAGAGAGTTGTAAGGGCAAGAAGATAAGTGTGACGAGTAGGCATGGTGTCCTGGGAGTTGACTGCAAATGTTTAATCAGTCTACTGAATATTTACCCTTAATGTCTTTCTATGACGCAGCATGAAACCATAACGGGGCATCTGCCACCAGAGCCACCCAGCGCAACCAAGCCGCCCCGGGCGTCCTCTCATAAACATACTGTGCTCCGCATAACATTTCAGGAGCGAAAATCCCGTATATCTATGCATTGACCCCGTATGCTAAAGCGGAAGCCCGCACCCCGCGCCCACGAAAGGCCACCATGACTCACCCCTCACTTCCCGACCGCTCCGCTGAAACCACTGAACCCCGCCGCAACGCCGGCTACGCCATTCTGGCAACCCTGCGCAGCTACGGCATCGACACCGTCTTCGGCATCCCCGGAACCCACAACCTTGAGTTCTACCGCCACCTCGAAGAGCTCGGCACTCACCCCGTCACCACCCGCCACGAGCAGGGTGCCTCCTACGGGGCGGACGGCTGGTCCCTGACCCGCGGCCTACCCGGCGTCGTCATCACCACCTCGGGCCCCGGTCTGCTTAACTCGCTCTCGGGTGCTGCCACCGCCTACGCTGAGTCGCGCCCCATGATTATCCTGTCGCCCGGCCGCCCCGTTGGGCACGAATTCCGCGACATCGGCGCCCTGCACGAGACCAAGAACCCCACCGGCGCCGTCAACTCCATCGTCGAGTTCTCCCGCCGCGTCAACTCTGCCGAAGAAGCCGTGGACATCATCCACAACGCCTTCCGCTCCTTCGCCCACAACCGTCCGCGCCCCATCCACATTGAGGTGCCCCTCGACGTGCTCGAACGCGAGGTCGAACTCGACCCCGCCATCTTGCAGGCCCGCCCCCTGGGCAAGCCCCAGCCCACCCCGGCTGACGACGTGCGCGAGGCAGCCCGCATGCTAGCAGAGTCCAAGAAGCCCATCATCGTCGCAGGTGGCGGCTCTATCGGGGCAGCAGCAGACCTACTCCGCCTGGCTGAAACCCTCGAAGCGCCCGTTATCACCTCGGTCAACGGCAAGGGCGCTATCCCCGAAAAGCACCGCCTCTCCCTGGGCGCCGACCTGCGCCTGAGCGCCGCCCACGCCTTCTGCCGTGAGGCTGACGCCATGCTCATCATCGGCTCCAAGATTGGTGAAGCTGAGCTCTGGGACGGCGACATCCGCCCCGCTGGCCCCGTCATTCGCGTTGATATCACCCGCGATCAGATGCTCACCAACATCACCCCCGACATTGAGCTGCCCGGCAACTCCAAGGCCGTCATCCCCCAGCTTCTGGACGCCCTCGCCGAGCTTGGCCTGGCTCCCGGCTCTCGCGAACCCCGCGACCTGCAAAACATCTTCGACGCCCTCGATAATGAGGGGCGGGCTATCGCGCCCGAGCTGGCCGAGCTCAACGAGAAGATTATGGAGATCCTGCCCGAGGACACCATCATTGCCGGTGACTCCTCCCAGGTCACCTACATGGGCACCACCACCTTCTACCGCGCAGCCCGCCCCAACTCCCTTCTCTACATGGCAACCTACGCTACCCTGGGCTACGGCCTGCCCGCCGCTATCGGTGCCAAGGTAGCTGCGCCCGACCGTCCGGTGGTCTGTCTGCTCGGCGACGGCGCCCTTATGTTCGCCATCCAGGAGCTCATGACCGCCGTTGAGCAGCAGCTTGACCTACCCATCATCTGTGTGGAGAACGGCGGCTACGGCGAGATCCGCCAGAACGAGCGCGACCGCGGCATCGCACCTGTGGCTGTGGACCTGGTACAGCCCGACTGGGTCAAGCTAGCCGAGGGCTTCGGCGCTACCGGCTTCTCAGCCACCATGGAGACCCTGGCAGAAACCGTCCAGCAGGCCCTGGCCACTCGTGGCCCCTCGGTCGTCCATCTGAAGATTGGTGAGACCCTGCGCTAGGCGCAGCTAGCTCACAGAAATAAGGACGCCGCCCCCACTTCCCTGCCAATTGGCAGAAAGGTGCGGGGCGGCGTCCTTATTTTTCGTCTGCTCACCCGGGGTGAGACGGGCTGCTACTCGTAGCGCAGGGCGTCGATGGGGTCGAGCTTGGCCGCCTTGTTGGCCGGGTAGTAGCCGAAGAAGAGACCGATGGCCAGGGAGAACCCCAGGGCTAGAAGCACGGCGCTGAGCGGCGGGAAGACGAAGGTGCCCAGCATATTGGCTCCCAGCATGCCCAGGCCACCACCGATGAGAACACCGAGGATACCGCCGACCAAGCAGACCATCATGGCCTCCACCACGAACTGTAGGCGGATTGCCCCTCGCGTTGCCCCCAGGGCCTTGCGGATGCCGATTTCGCGGGTGCGTTCGGTGACGGTCACGAGCATAATGTTCATGACGCCGATGCCGCCCACCAGTAGCGAGATACCGGCGATAGCCGAGATGGCTGCGCTGATGCCGTCCAGAACCGCGTTGAACTGCTCGGTCATCGCCGAGAAGTCCTGAATCTCGGCCATGAACTGGTCGTCGCTGCGGTACATGCTGGTCAGGTGAGCCTGGAGCAGGGCCTTGACCTGGCCCAGGTCCTTACCCTCAGCCGGGCGCACGGTGATGCTGTTCCAGCCATCGCTGTTATAGGAGTTGAAGTCGGGCTCCAGCGAAACCGGTAGGTAGACTGTGCCCGGCCCTGTGTAGGCGAAGATACCGCTGCCCACAGATTCGGTTTGATAGACACCGACCACCATAAGGCTTCGCGAGGTCATGCCAAACTGCGCATCAATTTCACTTCCCACTGCCGTCTGGGGGTCGCCAAAGAGCTGGTACGCCTGATCAGTTGAAAGCAGGATGACCGGTCGTTTGGCATCCATGTCGGCTTGCGTCAGAGAACGCCCCGCCACCAGGCTGACCGGGTTGAGCTCAAGGTAGTCCATATTGACGAACTGGGCACTGGCGTAGGGAGCCTCGCTCTCACCAGCACTGAGGTCTACGCTGGTGTAAGAGTTTGCCCCGAGGGGAATACCCGCGATGTTATCACCCAGGGCCTCTTTGAGGCGGGCGATATCGTACTCATCGAACTTAGACTCGGCGGCGGGCTCAATGTATTCGCCGTTCGGCATACCCATGGGGCCGGAGGTCAAGCCCGCTTCTTCCTGTTCCTCGGTGGGTCGCTGCACCACGTTCACCATCAGGTCGTTGGCACCGGAGCTCACGATCGACTCAGAGGCCTGGGTTTTGAGCGAATGGCCCAGGGTCAGAATCGTAATGACCGAGGCGATGCCCACGATGATGCCGAGCAGGGTAAGGAAGGAGCGCATCTTGTTGTTGCGCAGGCTCCCCAGGGCTAGGGAGATTGATTCACGCACGTTCATTGCGAGACCTCCTCTGTAATCCGACCGTCGACCATGGTGACGATGCGGTCGGTCTCAGCCGCCAGTTCGGGGTTGTGGGTAATGAAGACGATGGTCTTGCCCTGCTCGCGGTTGAGCTCGTGGAAGAGGTCCATGACCATGCGACCGGTTTGGGAGTCCAGGGCGCCGGTGGGCTCATCTGCCAGGAGCAGGGGCGGGTCGTTGGCCAGGGCGCGGGCAATAGCAACGCGCTGCTTTTGACCGCCCGAGAGAGCCGCGGGGCTGTGATTCATGCGGTCGGCCATGCCCATCTGCTCTAGCAGGTGGGCGGCTCGTTCGCGACGGTCACGGGGGTTGATGCCGGCGTACATCATGGGCATTTCCACATTCTTGAGGGCAGAAATACGGCCCACCAGGTTGAAGCTCTGGAAGATGAACCCGATGTTCTGGCTGCGATAGTAGGCCAGTTCATCGTCGCTGAGCGAGGGTATATTCTCGCCCGCGAAGGTGTAGTAGCCGTAGGTGGCCCGGTCGAGCAGGCCGATGATGTTCATCAGCGTGGTTTTACCCGAGCCGGACTGACCCACCACCGATACAAACTCACCGCGGTCGACGTGAAAGTCAACGCCGGGGAGCACCGTAATGGCACTGGGTGTGCCCGCGTTGAAGGTTTTAACGATGCCTTGCATATCGAGCAGGGTGCTCATGTCTACCACCCGAAGCTGGTGCCGGCATCGAGGGTGACGGTTTCACCCACGCGGTGGCGGTAGGCCTCACCGTAGGTGAGTACCATGTCGCCGGAGGCTACGTCGCCGTCGGTGATGGCGATGTCGAATTCGTTAGCCAGGCCGGTTTCAACGGAGCGCTCTTCGAGGGTGAAGGAGCCGTCGTCGTTGGGCACAGCTACCACGACACTCTCGCTCCCCAGGTCGTTGGTGTAGACCGCGTCGAGGGGTACCGCCAGGGAGCTTTCTTCTTCAGCGGTGATAATGCTGGCCTTGACGGAAGAGCCCAGGTAGAGGCCGTCTCGGTTGCCGGTTACCTCGATGGTGACGGTGAAGGTGGGCGAACCACCGGCTGCCATACCTGCGGCAGCAGCCTCAGGGTTGGTCTGCTGGGCTGAGTCAGCGATGGACGCAACCGAGGTGACGGTACCAGAGTACTCCTTGGTGCCGGTTGCCCCGGCGGTAAAGGTGACGCGGTTGCCTTCCTTGATGGTGGCAACGTCAGCCTCGCGGACGCTGGTGGTGATGGTGAGCTTGGAATCGTCACCGATGGTTACGACGGGGCCGGTTGCCGGCGCACCGGGCTTAGCAACACTCATGACCACGCCGTTGATGGGCGAGGTGAGAGTGGCCGAGGTGAGGTCGCCCTGCAGGGCACCGAGGGTCTGATCGCGGGTGGTTTCTGCGCTGGTCAGGGCGGTGCGGGCGCTGTTAAGTTCGGTTTCGAGGGCCGCAAGCTGGGTGTTGGCGGAGTTGCGGGCGGTGGTGACGCCGGTGTCTGCGTCCGCCTTTGCTCCGTTTGCCAGGCGCAGGGCCGACTCGGCAGCGGCGACTTCGGCGTTGATCATGGTGAGGTCTTCGCCGGCGGCAGCGGCCTGGTCGCGCATCTGGTACTTGGCGTTCAGGTCGGTGGCTGCCAGGGATGCCTGTTCGTTGGCGGATCGCTGGGTGGCGAGGGCTGCCAGAATTTCAGGGTTGGTGCCGTTGGCGATTCCCTGGTTGTACTGGTCGTAGGCGGTTTGCGCTGCGGTCAGGGCGCCCTGGGCGCTGGTGACGGCCCCGTCGAGCTGGGTGCGCTGGGTGTCGAGATCGCCCTGCACAGCGGAGGTGTCGATGGTGGCTAGGGTCTGGCCGAGCTCAACCCGGTCGCCAACCTCTACCTCAACGGAGCTAATGGGGCTGGTCAGGTGGGTGGTGATGGAGCGAACCTCACCGGGGGCGATGGTGCCGTCCACCCGCACCTTGTTGCTGACGCCTTCGTCGCTCAAAATCAGGTAGTCGGTGGAGGGGATGGAGTTCTGAGCGCTGGTGTTGCCGCCAAACATGCTACCTACGACTAGCGCTCCGATGGCGATGATGGCGATGACGCCTATAGCCAGACCAATGAGCACCTTGGTGAGGGTGCTCATTTTCTTTTTGGCAGGCGGACGCCGGTGCGCAGCTTCCGGTGCAGGAGGCAGGGGTGTGGGGGTTGTGCTCATGGTGCTGGCCCTTCACTAGCGGAGATAAATGTGGTGCAGTTCTCTTTTTAGTGTAAGTGCTAACCTGCCCAGACAACACCCGGTTGATGCCCAGAAAACGACAAATCATACCGGGGTATGAGGGGTAGGCTTGCAACCTCATCCTCTAGGCGAACCCTCCTCCCACCCACATGATGAAGGTTATGGCGAGAATGAAGAACAGCGGCGCAGCAACGATAATCAACACCCCCAAAATCAGGGCAAAAATCGCGGTTATTTTCTCTCGGCCTCTCACGAAGAGGGCCCCTATTGCCAGCCCCATGGCGCCAAGCCAGGTAAACCCTGTGGGCAGGGCTATGCTGAGTTCCCAGTCGAAGAAGATGAAGTTGGCGAGCCCTATGCAGGTCATGAGTAGCATCATGACCAGGGAGATCGTGCCGTAGGGATTGAGCTTCTTTGCCTGTTCCGGCGGGCGAACCGCTGGAGGGTAATGGGCAACTGGGCGCTGGCCAGCGCCTGCATGTTGCCCGGCACCCGGGGGCGGGTATGCGTTGGGCTGACCGGAGTACGCTGGATAAGCCGGGGCGGTAGGTAGCGGGCGAGGCGGATGTTCGGGGTGCTGGAAGGTGTTGTTCATGGCACCAGTATGGGCAAAAATTCATGTTCCCACTAGGTCTTTTAAAAATCTGTGGATAACTCCGGGGTGCCCGGCGGATTTATGACCGAGCATTACAGGGGTTATCCACAGACGCGCCGAAGAGCAGGCACCGCAGAGAAAGCCGACGCACATTGTGATAGCTAGTGCATCACTCTTCTCTCTGCCTCTTACTCCTTTCCTCCGCGATGATTTCCATTTGTTCTAGGACGCGGCGGCGGGCTTCGTCCTGACCTTCCGGCGGATATTTGTGCTTGCGAAGCAGACGCTTGACAACCTTGCGCAGTTTGGCACGCTGAGTGGGCTGAGAGAGCCAGTCCCGGTGTGAGCCCTGGATGGCTTTTGCGATTCCCCGGGCGATATCTGCTAGGGCGTCGGCAGAATATTCCAGTTCAGCTCGGTCGCAAGCTTCGAGAGTATCGTAGAAAATCATTTCATCGTAGGTAAGGCCCAGCTCCTCGCCGCGCATTGCTTCTTGTTTAAGCTCTTTACCCAGTTCGATGATGTGTTCCATGATTTCAACGAAGCTTAGCTGCGAGTTGTTGTACTTTGTGACAAGGTCCTGCAGCTTTTCGCCGTAGTAGGCCTGGCGGGTCTGATTATGCCCAACGGTGTCTCGCATTTGTCGTTGCATTGCCTTACGCAATGCTTCCAGGGCTAACGGTTCACTGGAATTTTCGGCTGCCTGGCGGGCAAAATCTAGGTTGAGCTCGTTGAGGTCTGGCGCGGGAATTCCTGCAAGCTTATGAAGGTCTTTCACTTCACCGGTTTCGATGAGCCCTTCAGTGTAGTTTTCTAGCAGGCGCTTGATGTCTTCGGGTACAGGCAAGCCACGGCTAGCCCGGTCTTCGGCTAGGTTCTTGGCTGCGGCTACGCGTACCTCTTCGAAGAACTGCACATAGACCGTTTTCTGCTTGAGTTCTTTGACTTTGTCGTTTTCATGGGTGGAGGCAACAAAGTTGTACAGCCTAGTGAGTTGGGAACTGCGTTCTACAAACTTGCTGTAGATGCTCTTCTCTGTTTTTTGGGGACGGCGTGGTGTTCCGTCAATAGAGTCCGAATCCTTAATGATGGGCTCGACTGCCTGGCGGTTACTGAGCAGGAATCCCATAACCATGCGCAGGGCTGCAATACGGTCTGCTGGGCTAGGGCGATGGCTACCCTCACCGAGAATTTTCTCCTTCCAACCGTGCACAGGCTGCAGCAGGTATTCAATTTCGGTGATGAGATTGAGAGCGTTTTCCGCCGCGGTTTGCATATCGTGCTCACCGGGTGCACCTGCAGTATGGCTACTCGCATAGATGCCGAGGGCCTCACGCAGGTTATCGATGATGGGCGCGTAACCAACGAGCAGGGCTTCCTGTTTTTCTTTGTAGGTTCGGTTGACGCGGGCAAGAGCCTGCATGAGCAGGGCGCCTTTGAGGGGGCGGTCAAGGTACATGGTGTGGAGCGCTGGTGCGTCGAACCCCGTGAGGAGCATTGACTGCACGATGATGAGCTCGAGCGGGTCGTTGGGATTCTTCAGACGGGCCTGTAGCGTCTTTGACGCCTGACCGTTGCGGGCGAATCGGGCAATATCCTCTTCGTCTGAGGCGGATCCGGTGTAGAGCACCTGGATTTTTCCGTCGTTAATACCGTTTCCTGCCCAGTCTGGGCGGAGCTCGATGATGTGGTCGTAGAGGCCAGCACAAACCTGCCTGGTCACACCAACGATCATGCCTTTACCGGGTACTCCGATGAGCTGTTTCATGGAGCTGCTGCGGGTTTCCCAGTGTTCTACGAGGTCTGCAGCCAGTTTCTTGAGGCGGTTTGGTGAACCGTACATGGTGTTCATGCGCAGCACAGCCTGTTCGGTCTTCCTGCGCTCTGCTTCGTCGAGTTCTTCAGTCATGCGCTCGGCAACATCGTTGATGTTTTCGATGGTTTCGCCGTCTGGCAGTTCCAGGGGGATATAGCGGGACTCGTATTTGACGGGTACGGTGGCACCGTCTTTGACTGCGCGGGTGAGGTCGTAGATATCGATGTAGTCGCCAAAGACGGCCTGGGTGTTGGTTTCAAGCTTTTCGATGGGGGTGCCGGTGAAGGCGATGAAGCTGGCCTTGGGTAGCGCGTCGCGGATGTTGCGGGCAAAACCGTCGAGATTGTCGTAGTGGGAGCGATGGGCCTCATCCACCATAATGATGATGTTTGAGCGGTCTGAGAGCATTTGGTGGCTGAGACCGGCGTCTTTTTCATCTTTGGTTTTGGCGAATTTTTGTAAGGTGGTGAAGTAGATACCGCCCTGCTGGCGCCCCTGTAGTTCGCTGCGAAGCTCAGCGATACTTTCAATTTCGTAAGGGGTTTCCGGCAGGAAATCTAGGGTGGATGAGAAGGTGTTGAAGAGCTGGTCGTCAAGGTCGGTGCGGTCGGTAACGACGATGGTGGTGGGGTTGTTGAGGTGCTGGTGGCGCATGACGATGTTGTCGTAGAAGACCATTTCAAGGGATTTACCTGAGCCCTGGGTGTGCCAGACAACGCCGATTTGGCGGTTTCCGGTGACTGCTCGCATGGTTTCGGTGACAGCACGACTTACAGCGAAGTATTGGTGGGGTTTGGCGATGATTTTGGTGGTTTGGACGCCGCCCTGTTCATTAGGAACGCTGGTGAACACAATGTAGTTGTTAAGCAGGTCAAGGAAGCGTTCTTGGTTGGCAACGCCGAAGAGGAGGGCTTCGAGGGCGGTTTGGGATTCGTAGTCTGAGGGGTCTGGGGTTTCTGCGGTGAAGTCGATGAGTTCGCCGTCGTCGTCCACGTTCCAGACGGACATGTGAGGGTAGGGGGTGAAGGGGGTTCCGTAGCGGGCGGTGATGCCGTCGCTGATGATGGTAAGGACGTTGTAGCGGAAGGCTAGGGGGAAGTCGTGCAGGTACTGGTTGATTTGGTTGTGGGCACCTCGGAGGTCTGCGTTGGGGTCGCCTGCGCGTTTAAGTTCGATGATGCCGACGGGTAGGCCGTTGCAGTAGAGCACGATGTCGAAGCGGCGTTCTTTGTCGAGGGTTTTGAGGGTGACTTGTTGGACGGCGAGCCAGCGGTTTTCGTCGGGGTTGCGGCTGATGATGCGTACGGTGGGGTTGTATTCGCTGCCGTCGTGGCGTTTGATGGTGAGGCCTTTGTAGCCTGTGGTGATGTATTTGTGGGCTTCGCGGTTTTCGGCTTTGGGGTCAGCTGATGCGGCGGTGAGGACGTTTTCGGCGACGGTTCGTACGTCTTCTGGGGTGAGTTCGGGGTTGAGGCGGGCGATGGCTTCGCGGAGCATGCCGGGGATTTCGAGGGCGTCGTTTTTCTCGCGGAGGTGCTCGTAGGGGAGCTTGCCGTTGATGTCGTCCTCGCCTCTGGCGTTAGGGGCGATTTGTGTGCCGTGGAGGGGTTGCCAGCTGAGTTCGCCGAGGATGTCGAGTGCGAAGCTTTCCCATTCCGATTCATCGATGAATGCCATGGTACTGTTCCTTTGCTAGGGGTGTCTTATCTGTTCCTAGCTTATGCAGGGGGAAAGGATGGGAGAAGTATGACTGTGATAATGGGGCGTATCAGTTGAAAATAGCTCGTGTTTCCGAAAGATAAAGCTAGGAAACAAGCATCAGCCTATTTACTGGGTACCCGTCTTCCGTTAGGATAAAGCTTTATAAAGCTTTATCCTAACGGAAGACGGGTAGACCCTCACCGTTTGAGTATTGTTTTACCTACACATAACTTGGAGAGATGAAAATGTCTGTTCTTACCCCGGAGCAGTTTGCAGATCAAGTTCTCAGTGGTGACATGCGGGAGGCTCTCATTGAAGCCGCTAAGGAGAACTCACCGCAAACCCTCACTGCAGAACATGCCAAAGAGGTTCAAGCTGAGCTTGTAAGAACTGTTGAAGCTAGCAACCATACTGCATTAGTTAACGAACGTCTTGGCAAGATGAAAACCACACAGGCTGTAATGGATTACCTAGGTACAGAAGGTAAGCCATGCTCGCCTCAGGCGATTAACGATCGGGTCAAGAAGCATAATCTGTTGCGCCTGAAGAATAAGGCTGGTCGTAATGCTTTCCCGGTTTTTCAGTTTGTGGACGGCGGGGTTCATCAGAACATTCGCAAGCTTTTGCACGTTCTTTTTGAGGCTGAGATGAGCGACTGGGGTGTTGCTTTCTGGTTGACTGAGTCGCTTGATTTTATTGGTGGCAAACGTGCTATTGACGTGCTCAATGATGCAGAGGCTTTTGCATTGGTGCTTCAGCAGGCACAGATGGACGCAGCTGATCGGAAGGCTGCACGCTAGTTATGGGATCTCAGGAACCACGAAATGTCAGTACACTAAAACCACCAGTTGCGGGTCAAAGTTATAGGGAGCATCCGGCTACTCTAGTAGGCTTCGGCACCGATAATGGTGGTGCTTGGTATCGTGCGTTTATGCCGGTAAGCAATAGTGGCATAAAGCGCGATGCAAGATATTTTTCTCCGGGCAACGGGCGTTTTGATTTGTTAAATCCCATGGGTAGCTTGAATTTGGCAAAGACTCCTGAGACTGCTTTGCGGGAACGTTTAGGGCGTACAGCAGTGAATGCTTCTTATTTGCCTAGTTCTGAGCTGGACGGTGTGTTTATTGCACGCATTGACCTTCCTGGAACTTTCAAGGTTGCCGATTTTCGCAGACCTGGACCAGGAGTTGCCCCTGGTGATATCGGTGGTGCGCTTGAAGATTATTCGGTGACACAGCAGTGGGCTACACAAATGCATGCTGATGGGTTCGAGGGAATTATTGCTCGGTCTCGTTTTGGTGAGTCAGAAACGCTGTATCTTTTTGGAGATGCTGGTGAGAATCTGAAATTTGGCACTTGTATCTCTGGCTATAAAGCTGCCGTCGATCTGGCGAAAGACTTGCCGTATTTCCCGCAGATTATTGATCTTGATTCTTTCCCCGACCATTTTGATTTTGAATAATTGTCCAGCCCTAACTTGTCTGCGGTAGGCTCCTTTGGCCCTGCGCCCGTTCTAGTTACCGTTGGTACCGACAGCTACTGGCTTCTGTGAGCCCCGGTGTGCAGTTCTGGTGAGGAGCCAGCAACTGTGGTGGGTTACCAATTTACGATGGAGTGTTGATAACAGTTTTAGGTTAGGGCACTTACTAGCAGGACGGCGAATGAGCGGCTGATAAGGGGATTTATCAGCCGGTGAATACTTGGGCTCACCCCTCCCCTGTCAGTCAGATAGCAGTTTCGGCTGCATGCTTAATTGCTTCACCTACCTTGCGGATTTGCTCGAGCCAGAACTCTGCTCCTGGGTCTGTGACTGACCACCAGAGAAAAATGACTGAAGCAATCATGAGGCAGTAGCCCCAGATTTTGCTGTTCACAAACACGTTATTGAGTACGTTGAGAGCCTTCCACTTGTAAACATATCCGGCGCTGGTTGCGGGAATGAGTAGAGAGCCAAGCACCCGTTGGAATGCCATGATGAAGATGGTTACAGAAAGCGTTATTCCAACTAAGGCTAGGATAAACACCAATCGGTATTCTCCACTGTCTGCTTTGAAGAACTCACCAGCGCGGCTGATAAATTTTGTTAGCCACCCTGAATCGGCAGGAATGATTTTTTCAATCTCATCGGCTACTCGCCCTAGTGAGTGGGCACTGTCTGGCTCTTGTATAGCGTTAATTGTTTTTGAGAGGAAGAGTGAGCTGGTGAAAAGCGTGAGGTTGGAAAGCAACATCTTGTTTCGCGCTGCGGAGCTGTATCGGCTTTGCTGAAGAACCCATGCAGCAATAGAAATTACTGCGGTGATGAGTGCGATCCACAGTGGCGCACTCGCAAAATAGTGGAAGTACCTCACTGCGGTGACGAGTCCACCGACTGCTGCGACGCCGGCAAACAGTGCAAGTGCAATGTCGGATCCATCTCCTGCTTCTTGAGTTCTCTGCGCTCCGTATTTGTTAGTAATGTTTGTTGTTTGGATTTTCTGGATTTTTTGTACTTGGTTGCCGTTACCATCGATTGCGATGTAGTCGCCGTTTCTAACTTTTACTGAAGCGTTAACATTTGACTGATCGGCATCAGTTTTCTTGGACCATCCGAAGTAGCCGATGATGGCTGCGATAGCCACTGTACCGATGGCCGATAGTATTTCGACGGTCAAACCGCTCAGAACATCTTTCAAGAAGTCCATGGTGATTTCTTTCTCAGTGGTTACTTGTGGTCCTCGAGAGACTCAATAAGTTCCTTGATGAGTGCCTCGAGGATTTGGTGGCTTTCTGGACGCTCTTCTTTAGTGGTGTTACCGGACCGCCTGGTCAAGGTTTTTTGCGAGGTTAAGCAGGGTCAGAGCCTTAAAATGAGCCGCGGGGTCCTTAGAGAGGTAGAGCGCTTTGCCGGCACTGAAGTAGGAGCTGGACGCTACCGCTACCCTGTCGTAGACGAGGGAGAGTTCTGCGGCTCGCTCATAGTGTGTTGCTGAGGTTCGGTGTTCGCCGAGTAGGTCTTTGAAGCGCCTCAGGCTCAGGTACTTGAAGGCAGGTGCCTTATCTGAGGGGTTGGCTTCTTCGAGGGCTGTGATTTCTTTTTCGAGTGCGAAGCTTTCCCATTCTGATTCGTCGATGAATGCCATGGTTCTGTTCCTTTGCTAGGGGTGTCTTATCTGTTCCTAGCTTATGCAAGGGGAAATCATTGGGAGAAGTGTGACAGTGATAATGGGGCGTATCAGTTGCTCTCTTGATGTTTGATGCCCTTCCAGCAGCCATAAACCGAAAGATTGTACAGTCACTGTACAATCTTTTGCACACTCACTGTACAATCTTTTGGGCTTCCAACCACTTGCCAAGGAGCATGTTCTGAGCACTCAGTCGTGCCCTGTGCGAGGTATTCATCGCGCTATGGTTCACCTAGCGCTGGAACCGTAGTTGGCTTATCTCTATAGAACCGCTGCCCAGAACGTGCCATGCTTTTCTTCACTTTTGTGTAGCGCTGGTTTACATCAATAGATTAAATTAGAAGTAGAGTCCCCTCATACCGTTAAGAGGCCTGGTGTCAAGCTATCTCAGTCATGTCCATAGGGGTGTTTTCTTAAGCAGTCTTCGTGAGGGGGTGCAGTGTGAGCGTTCGGGTCCCGGTGAAACCCGCTTTGATTTCTTGGGCTTTGGAACAAGCTAGTGTTGAACCTGGTGATTTGCGGCTAGGCGACAAGGTGGTGGGTTGGCTTGAAGGCTCACTGCAGCCGACTTTAAAGCAGCTACAGGAGTTTGCGAACAGCACTCACGTTCCCTTTGGCTACTTGATGATGAGTGAGCCACCAGCACTTGAGAAGCCTCTGCCTGATTTTCGCAGGCGTGATAGGCGCAGTAGCCGTTATTCTCAGGAACTAACCGATGAGATTTACGCACAGCAGCGTAAGCAGGTTTGGTTCCGTGATTATGCGCTTGATCAGGGTCTGGACGTTGTGGATTGGGTTGGTAGTGCCAGCTTGAGTGACGCACCTGAGGCTGTGGCAATGCGTTTGCGTGAGCTGTGGAGTTTTTCTACTGCCAGCAAGGCACAGAGCTATGTTGAGTCTCGCAAGGAGGTTTTTACTTTCCTTGAGAATCAGGGTGTTCTTGTAAGTGTGGCTGGCTATTTTGGCTCTACCCGTAGGCCTTTTGATACTCAAGAGTTCAGTGGCTTTTCTCTTTCTGATGAGTACGCTCCGCTTATTTTTGTGAATGGCAAAGAGTCTCATGCTGCTCAGGTTTTCACGATGTTCCATGAAGTGGGGCATTTGGTTCTGGGTGAGTCTGGTGTATCTGATGATGCTGAAGAGAGTGGAAGCTTAAGTCGTTCTGAGCGTTGGTGCGATGAGTTTGCAGCGGCCTTTCTCATGCCCGCCAGTGAGGTGAGCAGACTTGCTCTGCGTTCCTTGGGCGAGGATACGGTGTTGCCTGTGGCGAAGCGTTTTAGGGTGAGTGCGTTGGCTCTGCTGAATCGGCTTCGGGATTTGAAGCTGATTTCTTTTGAGCAGTGGTCTGTGGCTTACCCTGAGTTTGAGGCTCGAGCTTTGGAGGTTCTGCGGCAGAAGACCGAGAAGGGGTCTTCTGGTGGCGAGTTTTATAAGTCGCACCCCTTTGTAGTGGGGCCGCGTTTTGCACGGGCAGTGTACCGCGAGGCTCGTAGCGGTAGGATGTCGTATCCTGATGCCCAACGTTTATTGGGGGTTAGGCAGACTAAGACTTTTGAGCGTTTCGCACGTGAGGTTGGTGCTTGGTGATGTTCCTGGTAGATACCAATATTTTGGTTGAGGCATACCGCCGCTACTATGCTTTTGACCTTGTGCCGAGCTTCTGGGAGTTCCTTGATTGGAATTTTGGCGCTGGGAGCCTGGTAAGTATTAAACCTGTGCTGGATGAGCTCAAGGAGGGCAACGATGCTCTGACTGAGTGGGCAAAGAACAGATCTCGTTTCTTCAGGGATATTGCTGATGGTGCAACCATTCAGGCGATGGGTGAGATTGCGGATTGGGTAAAGCAGCAAGGTTATAGGCAGTCAGCGGTAGATGAGTTTTTGGGAATTGCTGATTACTTTCTCGTGGCCTATGCTGCAGCGCATGGTTTGACTGTTTTGACTCATGAACTGCCGCGCCCTGAGTCTAAGAAACGCGTTCTGGTTCCAGATGTTTGCCGTGCTTTCGGTGTAGATTACGTTGATACATTCACGATGATGCGTGCTCTCGGAGCCCGCTTCTGATTCTTTAGTGAATCATCGGTTCCATCGAAAATTTTCCTGGTAAGTATAGATGCGGAATAAGGGACAGGATGAACAGTAAGAAGTTAGTTGAAGGGCTCAGCGACTTTGGGTTTGTTTATGGTTTTGGGGAAGACAAAGTTCCGGCACATCTAACTATTCAGGACGGTAAAGCCAAGCTACTCCTGCTCGGTCTTGCTGAATCTTTTGAGGATTTCTCAAACTACGGCAAAGAAGAAGTTCCAGATTTTGCCCAATTTCGCAGTAATGGAGGCAATGCTTCGCTCTCCCACATCAGAAGGGCCAATGGTGGTGCTTTAGTTTTGCCAAGCGGCATGAATACTATGGCATTTTCATGCGACCGTATAGTCAGGAGCTCTGCTCCGCTTGCTTATGAGTCTGTCAATGGTATGAGTTCCCGTTTAGAGGGATTTGTGCAGTGGTCTGGTGTCCAGGTTATTAAGCAGTCCTTAGAGTTTCAAGAAGGTAAGGGTTTTTCTTCTGCGCTTCTGAAAGCCTCATTGGTTGATGCTATTGATTTAGGCTCAAAGTTCTCAGCTTCTGCTTCCCCTGGGGTGCAGCTACCTGGTTATTCTGGTAGGCATCAGGGCGAATTTACTTATAGAGATAGTACAAAGCTTCGCACCTATACCTCTGAGTTGAGGACCTGGGAGGAGCACCAGAGGATTCATCGAATGTTTCAGGATTTGATGTGCTTGGTTTATAACTATCCTTGTTCTATAGAGCTTGAGTCTGTGGTCAGGGAGGATGACCAGCCCGAGCTTGCGGCAAGCACAGATAAGAAGCTCTGGGTTGATGCTTTCGCCTCGGTGTTTGGTCGCCAGCGACATTTTGATCCTAAGAAAGACTTCTCAAAAACCGGTCCACTCTTTTTGTTGGAGGATGCTGATAGAGATCTTATTGCGGAGTGGGTTGATGATTATGAGAAGTGGTCGCGCCCTACCTGGATTGCGGTTGAGACGATTTTTCAGCCACATCTGGCGGCAGAAAGCCGCCTCATTCAGATAGGTGTTGCACTAGAAGCCTTAGGGTATGCAATTTGGCTCTACGATGAGAACGACGGATATGCACCTGAGTGTGAAAAAGCAGGAAAAAGGCATAGATGTGATTTTATTGGCTGCAACAAGCCAAATGCGTCCAGATATTTTAAAAGGGTTGCAGAAAAACTACCGTGGTCTGACTTAGGCATTTCAGATGAACCGGACGCCGAGACTTGGGCAATTAATTTCAATGAGGTTTACAAAGGCTGCAAGCATGCAGATAACCCCTTACCTGATGGATTAGAGGCGCATGAACGCGCTAAGCAGGGTTTGGCAGTGATACGGTGCTGGCTAGCGAAGAAGTTAGGTGTTGCAGATGAAACACTTATCAAGAACAAAGACAGACTGAAATATTGAGTGTGCTCCTGAAAAACAGGAGTACACCGTCACTATATCGAGGTCGCTTCACAAGGAGCTCCGGGGAAGAAGATAGCACTAACGTAAACTTACTGACCCTGCCACGAATTGCCCACAACGAGCGCAACGAATCTTGCAAGAAAACTAGTTTGGAATTTACCCTTGCAAAGCTATGTATAAGATTTTTAAATAAATTATAAAGGCAACTATCTATATTTAATGGTTGTGAGATACAGCTCCATCCCTTTATTTTTTAAATTATTTTTTAGATTATTTATTGTAATTTTTCTTAGATAACTCATAGATAATATATTAGTTCGAGAATCTGAAAAACCATTCACATCTAAGGCTAGACATAACACAGTCTTAAAATTCTCCTTTTTGATTAAACCAGAGTATGAATTGAGGTTTCCTCTAATATTACGCATTGAGCCAGATGTAACTTCATTGTTTAAAGTTTGAGATGCAATGTTTCCAGTTGCGAAAATTAATTCATAGTCATCAGAAATATTACCATCATTCAACATTGAAAATGTACTATTATATGCCTGAGCACAAAGATGAGATATATTCGCCGGTCCCTTACTTGACCCTGCATCTTTTTTAACATGAATCATATATCCATCGGCAGAAAATAAATCACATATCTCATAGGCAGTTTCATTTCTATCTGGTTTATAAAGCACTTGATCTAGAGATAGAAATTTATTCTGTATCGAAGGGATTGATTGATTATAATCTAACTCTCTTTCATCAACTGAAGAGTCCCAGTCTTTACCTAGCAATCCATCGATGTATTTAATTTCCTCAAGACTTCTATCTAAAATCTCAACAGCTCCCTGAGGAACTCTGTATATATCTCCACAAAAATAAATATATGTATTGCTACTTATTTGAACTTCAGCACGAAGAATTGATGATACTTTAACAGAATGCTCATCCGCCTGAGTATCATAATATAAATGTCTTACCTGAAAAAACTCTTCAATCGAAGATACACCTATATTTAATATATAGTTTTCTTCTTCGAGAGTGTCCGCATCTTCAAGATCAAGAATATATTCTTGTGTGCCACTATTCAGACCTCTGATAATTTCAAGAATGATATCTTCATAAAGTTGTGACCCCTTTGGGATAGACTCAAGGCTATCTAAGTACTCATGCTCAGATTTATAATCGTCTCTATAATAGTAGTTATTCAATAAACTAATATCTGAAATCAAATCCTCAATATTAGGGCAGTACTTGGATGATCCAAAAGTAATACCCGACGCACCGGATAGCTTTATTTTATTTAATTGACTACTGGAAAATAACTCATCCCTGACTTTAAATTCACCAGATATTTTATTTGTCAATTCTGAATCTGAATCAATTTTGAATTGAGTAAACTCTCCGGGACGATAGATTCGACTTGATACTAAACGCCCATTCAAACTAATTTCTTTAGCAGCTAGATGCAGCAGCTCGTCTTTATGGATTAAATTAGCTACTACCTTAAGGCCAAAGTCTTCAACCCTAATATCACCAGTGACCCTCCATGCTTCACCCCATGTAATTAAAAAATCAGATTCATTATAATTAATAAAATATTTCTCCAGATTATAATTATTGATAAATAGTGAACAATCTGCACTTTCTTCACTTGCAGGAAAATTAGCATTTACTCTATTGATAAACCTTAGGTAAATCAGCCCACTCGTAGTGTTTTTCTTTTCAAAATTTATTGATTCTCTTGGAACGTCCGACAAAGAAAAGAAGTCGCTACCCCACAGGGGATCACCTGGACTTGTTCTATTGACCAAGGCAGACCAAATCAGGATTTCTTTTTCTGGATCCTCTCCATTGGGAATTTCTTTCTTTGTGTATTTATCTATTCCACAAACTAGATTATCATCATCGTAATGCCTACTCTCCGAAGAATTTAAATTTATACATTCTTCATCATGTCTAATCCCTAAAAGGGTATGGAAATCAATGATTTTTTCTTCAAAACTTGATTCTGATGTTGCCAACTTATAGATATTAAATTTCATACAGTCATCCAATCAAGTTGCGGACAAGGAGGTCGCGGGTTTCGGTGAGAGAAACGTTCTCGGCAACTAACCTGCGAATCATAGTAGTCTCCTCTTCTAACATATCAGGAATCACAACACTGGACTCCAAGATATCCTTCGGAGAAACACGCTGATGGCTTGACGAAGTGCCACGCGCAAACTCCGACAATTTCTGAGACACCCGCGGGTCACGACAAACCGCCCACAAAGTACCCAGACTTACGCCATCCCGCGGCTCCAAAACCACAAACTCCGTCGACGCAAAATTATACTCCTCAGAATCAGGCTCAACCATCCAAATACGCGGAGTCCCAGGATTCAACTTAGAGAACAAAACCACAGGTCTACTCACAACAAACTTGCTGCTCCGAATAGAACCAGCCTCCTCCACAGCAGGCACAGTACCAGCGTCAAAAGCTGGTAAACTATAGTGCAAAACCAGTCCTTCAGTAGCTTTTGAAGGCAACAACTGATTCTTAGACTGAATAGCCAAATCACTAATCTTCACAGATTCAGCACCCTGCGTATGCGCTTCAGCCACCCGCGCGTCAACCAACTCTGTAAGGGTCTCAATCAGGCAGGAATTCGCCTCAATCTTGTCATCCAAAGACCCCAAAATCTCAGCCACACGTCGCTGCTCTGAAAGTGGTGGAAGGTTACCGATGTCTAGCTTAGGAATATCCTTGACATTCAAATGTGCAACAGTTGAGCCCTCAGACCAAACCTGCATCAGCCGTTGCATTCGCGGGGATATTAGCTTGTAATGCAGATATCTTGGAACACACAATTTCTTATTCACTTTGAGCAGCACGGTGCGTTGTCCCAATGCAACCCTGACGTTTCCTACTAGCCCCACCTGACCAACTGGTGCTTCACGAGCAAGAATTAAATCACCCGCTTCTGGCTCTCCCCTCTTAGTCCATTGCAGATAAGTTTCTTGAGAAATTGGTTTAGCTTGGCTGTATAAAATTCTGCCCTCTTTTAGATGAGGGGTACCAACAGAGTACGCGTAGACTTCTCCTATGGTTTCTGGAGCTGTTTTATGCTCACAGTCAATGATTTTATCTAGAACGTCGCCCAGCTTTGCTGAAGTCATCGCTACTTCACCTCGCCTTCTGCAACCTCAGCTGCGGTGTCCTGCCCCAATTCATCGTCCTCGCT
Organism: Rothia nasimurium; assembly: GCF_928392795.1. GTDB lineage: Bacteria > Actinomycetota > Actinomycetes > Actinomycetales > Micrococcaceae > Rothia > Rothia nasimurium_F. The sequence goes on along the minus strand of NZ_CAKMTJ010000002.1, from coordinate 50,663 downwards.
ATCAACAGGCACCGGCGGCAAATCCAAACTCGCCAGATTCTTCTGCACCACCTCAGCAAGACGCTGAGACTCCGCAAACTGCACACTCAACTTCTCACGCAAACGAGCAATACGAATCTCAACCGGCTCGCCGTCCTCAACTACAGCCGCAGACCCCACAAAACGCCCCGGAGTCAAAGCCCAATCCTCAGCCTCAACATCCTTCACAGATACAGACCTCGTGAAACCAGCAACATCCTCGTACTCACCCGTATTCAGCTCCGAATCAGTACCGCGCCAGCGATGCCAGGTACCCGCAATCTTCGCAACGTCCTCATCAGAAAATACCCGAGTCGTCCGGTCAACCATATGGCCCATATCGCGGGCATCAATCATCAAAATCTCGCCCTTGCGGTCATTCTTACCGCGCTTACCAGCGCCCTTATCCTTGGCAAGAACCCACACGCACACCGGAATCGCAGTACCCAAGAAGAGGTTGGCAGGAAGGGCAATCATCGCAGCCACAGCGTCACCCCGCACCATCTCCTCACGAATAGTATTCTCACCACCCGTATTAGAGCTCATCGAACCGTTTGCCAACACCACAGCCGCAGAGCCGCCCGCATTCAACTTGCTCCAGATATGCTGCAACCAGGCATAATTCGCATTACGCACCGGAGGAACACCAAAATTCCAGCGCGGATCATCAGTACGACGGTCCCAATCCTTCAAGTTAAAAGGCGGGTTAGCCAGCACATAGTCAAAATTCGTGCCCGCATGCTTATCCTCGGTAAAGGTGTCAGCCCAACGATCACCCAACTCACCAAAAATACCGTGAATCGCAAGATTCAAACGCGCAAGGCGCCAGGTTTGATCATTAAGCTCCTGACCATAAACCATCAGAGCAGGCTCATAGCCCTTCTCCTGCTTAAAGTAGGCACCGTGCTGCTCCACAAACTTCTCAGACTGCACAAACATGCCACCTGAACCACAGCAGGGATCATAGAGCTTGCCATCCACCGGCTCCAAAATATCAACCAGCGTTCGCACCACAGACCTCGGAGTATAAAACTCGCCACCACGCTGGCCCTGCTTGGCCGCAAACTTCCCCAAGAAGTACTCATAAACCTCACCCAACACGTCCTGAGAAGAACGGCCAGTCTGCTCACGAATACCCTTAAAGTCAGCGTTAGAGAACAAATCAATCAGGCCAGCAAGACGGCGCTGATCCACGTTCTCCTTGTTATAAATCTCGCTCAGCGCACCACGCAAACGATCATTCTGCTCCATGATCTCGCGCATGGCCGCATCCAGCACCTCACCGATACTGTCAGTCTTAGCAAAGTTAGTGATGTAGCCCCAGCGAGCTTTCTCAGGCACAAAATAGACACCCTCACTATAGAAAGAATCAGGATCCTGGAGGGAAACCTCTAGCTCTTCGTCGAGCGCTGCCCCCTCATAGCCATCATCAATTAGCTCCTGCTTAATCTGCTGTGCACAAGCGTCAAAACTATCACTCACATACTTAAGGAAAATCAGGCCCAACACGAAGTTCATGTAGTCCGCCGCGTTCATCGAACCACGCAACTTATCGGCGGCAGCCCACATCATATCGCGCAGTTCCTCCGGGGTGGAGGCAGAGGAATTACCCTTCTTCACAGTAGCCATTAGATTTCACCTTTCATCAGTAAGCTTTGGTGCAAGACTACCAGCTCTGATTTTTCCTATGCATCAACATATAGTGATACGGAGACGTATCGATAGCCACAATATTTTACGAAAATTTGATTGAGCCCTCCGCCAGGCCCCCCAGGGTATTTTTCTCAAGAGACTCCAGGGCCAGCAACTGCTCCCACAGCAATAACTTCTGCTCTCGCACCTTCTTCAACTGCTGGTCCAACCGATCCACCTGTTCATTAGACACATCGCTCAACACAGCATTCAGCAACTCACCCGAAACACGAGCCCTCAGCCAGCTCACCTTCGATGCCCCACCTCGCACCTGAGCATCAAGCGCAGCCTGTACTAACCCGGCAAAAACCTCCAACCGAAAATCAGGCTGAACCCTGCCCGGCAAGTTCCGCCTCACAATAAAGACCGGAGACTTAGCCACCATCAAACCACCACGAACCGCATAAACAGCCGGTTGCGGGCCCTCACAAACCAAAAGGTCACCGTCTTGTGCGATCTCAAGATTCAGCATATCTATTGCGCTCAAAGCATCATGCTCAGCAGGTAAAACGCCCATCTGGCGGTAATGCTCCATAGCCTCAACATCAACAACCCGCACAGTACCTTCACCAGAAGAACCCCCAGCATGCTCAGCTAGCTTCTGCGCAGTCATGCCAGCAACGCGCCGCAACTGACCGTCCTCGCGAGCGCCCCCAAGCGTCCTCGTAGAGGAGCCAGAAACAGAATCTACCCACCAATCCAATGAAAACCTGGGGTACACAGCGCTGTTAACACGCTCAACATCCCGCTTAATACCCGACACCGCATCTGGAATACTAGACGCCCGTGAAGACAACTCCACTACAGCGTCAAAACCAAACTCTCTAATGTCTTCCCAACGTGCACGCGCGCCGCTCACTAGGTGATGCTCGCCAGAAGCGCTCCGGACCGCCGATTGGCGGCTCTCCACCACCAAAGACTCGATATCATGCAAGGCTTCTTCCCGTGCTTCCCGCTGAAAGGCATCAAACTTCTCAGCAAGATCAATCACGCCAATAAGAGGCTTCTGCCCAGAACCGCTCCTCCTACGATTCTCAAAAACACCCAACATCAGCCGAGCACCAGACTCATTCACTAACTGCTTCTGGCCACAATTCACCAAAGCCAGCAAATGCCCAGCCTCAAGCACAGCCTGACGCGGCACATCCTCGCTCGCTTTAAAAGCCGAACCTAGAACCTCTGACCTCCCCAGCACCACAACGGGCACACCAAGGGGAGCGTCCAACAGTAAATCCTCAATATCAGACCACTGTTGCACACTATCAACCGTAGATTTGGCGAGGGGTAGCACTGCAACAACCAGAGCAGGCTCCCGGCCAGACCCACCGCTCTCAGGTACCAGCAGAAGCTCCTCATCCGCCAAAAAATTCAGCAGCCTAGCAAAATCGCTACCCCCAGCTATTCCTGCACTAGTGAGGTGCAGGTTCCGCCGGAAGTCCTGAGTCAACGCCATATTCTGTGCCACCTGCACAGTCAGGGCCGAGTCAACACCAGAAGCAAAATGCAGCCTCACATCACCAGCAAAACGCGCACTGATACTCCGCAAGAATCCACCCAACTCACCAGAAATCTGCTCGCCAAGCTTCTGGCGCACCATCACCAAGGAAGAAAAAAGGTGAACGTCCCCCAACACATCACTAGAGAAACGAGCCAATACATATGCAGGGCACATCAAAAGAGCTAAATCTTCTGAATCAACTTTCAGCATAAAAGGCCGCATATTCCCCACCGTTTGGGGAGAAGCCTCTGCATAGCGCCGTAACAGGGCCACAGGGCGTTCCCCGGCAATAGGCTCAACCACACGAAAAACCAGTACCAGGGTCGTCAGCGACTGAATCAGCTGCTGCAACTCAAGATTCTTCTCAAGAGCCGGAGCCACGCTAGCCTCAACAGCAGCCTGCACCAGCATCTCCTCAAAAGATCGCTTTGCCTGCTTTCGATGTGAAGCCCACACTGCAAAATCAAAAGCATCATAGAGCGTCTCCCGAGATGCAAGGCCCTGCTCTACAGCACGCGGAAAATCGTTATGACGTGAGGCCCACGTAGAAATCACTGGCCGTTTCACACCAGCAACACGAGCTGCCTGCGAAGCATTCAATCTCAAACCGGAAAAAAGAGAACGAAGCTGCCCCATATTATGCTGCTCAACAATGCTAGATGTCATGCATCGATTCTACTCATGGGGTCAGACAGGCCCCAACGGAAAACTAACTACTCGTAACGCGTCGTCCGCCCCTGGCCAACAAGCACCATGGTGCCTTCTTCGCGAAGCTCCTCGAGAACTGACTTAGCGGTACCCACAGCAACCCGGCAAATTTCGGCCATATCACCAGATGTAACAGCACCAAAATTCTCTCGCCAGTCCAAGGCAACTCGCTTCATCTTCCCCCTGTCCTTTAATAGGTATGGAACTAGAGGAGAGAAATCTCTTCCTACGTTACCGGCAAGGAACCGCCCAACCTTCTTACCCAGAATCCAGGCCTCCTTGTAGGACTGAATCAACGGTTCCCCTTCAAAGGTGCTTTGCAAAGTAGCCCTCAATGCCAGCTCCCCCTCTGCTTCAGAACACTGAAGTGCCTCAGCAACCGACGCAACCGAAACAAAAGCATGCCGCATCAACAGGTCAAGCACCATCGTCACCTTAAGGTCATACCGTCTCGGTTCGGGGAGGATAGACTCAAATAATTCCAGCACAGCCATGGTGGGCTGCCCGCCAATCAGAAGGCACTCCACATATGCGCCTTCAACGTCATAGATCTCAGGGCGCCTCAAACCCAGCATCATCATGGACTGGTACATACGATCCACACCCACGCCCTGTTTTTCCACCAAACCAATAGCGCGAAATAGGTCAGAGAGAGCCGGGTAACGGGCTTCCCGATTACTCAAAACATTGCTTGCATTCACAGACCCAAAAAACCCACCAGGACTTCTCACAAGCAAAGAAAAGTCAAGGTCAACCCATCGAATCTCCGTGGGCTCAGATCTATTCCAATCTCGATGAACCACCCCGTTAAGTAACGCCTCACGCACAGCAGACTGAGGAATGCGTCTATACCCTTGACGCATAAGACCCACAGTCAATTCCGTTTGGGTATTGAAATTTTTAATGGTTTCCTCAATAAAACTGATTTGCTCAAGGAGAGAGTACCCAAGAGGCGCCTCAACCCTATTGAGAATAGACCCACCGGTAACATCAAAGGCAGTGAAGTTAAGATAGCTTCTCTCTGACGCACACAATAAAAGCCGACCGGCTTCTGAAAGATAACCATCGGAACGAAGCGCGCCGATCTTCCGCAAAATTTGATCAAGGCTCTCGGCATCTTCACTACCCAGAAGATTCCTTAGAAGACGCTCTGTACCCGCACCTACGTCCTGAGGGCCAGCTGCGCTTTTCTCCGCCATGGTATCTACAGTTCGTGTGGAATCAATATACTGCCACCATTCCGCACGATCGATGGGGCTGCAGCTGTCGCCCACCCTCCAACGGAGTCTATCGCTGGTATCCGCAACAGGCTCACGCGCCTGAGCAACATATATAACAAGCAAACGAATACCAGAAATAGTATGCACAACGATATCCGGAGCTACCTGAACAGCATTGTTGATGCGCTGACGCAACCAATCAACATCAAGTTCAGTGCCGATTAGCTTGCCAGTTCCGTCTTCCACACCCAGTATGAGAGCACCGCCACCAGGAGAATTTGCAAGACAGGCCACTTCATCAGCTAACTTTGTTGCAGCCTCAGGGTTTTCTGCGTTACCTGGGAGTATTTCTCGCCCGTTACGGCGCCCGGCTTCTTCCTTGAAATCAATAGTTTGGCTTTCCCGAGTCTTTGTTAGATGCCCTTGCTGGTAAGACGCAAAGATACCTTCGACAGCTTCTTCTAGCTGAATACGGGCTAAGTGGTTCATGCCTGCCTCCGTGTAAGGGTTTCGGGTTCCTACCAGTTTAAGCCCACTTACAAGAATTTTGACAGATTGGAGGGGTATCTAATCTATCAAAATTTCGTTAACCTGGGAGATTTTGACAGATTATCAGGCTATCTAATCTATCAAAATTTCACAAAGGTGGACTACTTTGACAGATTAGCCACCCCTCCCCACGCTCACCCCACAAATCACCCAGTTTTCCAATGGAGCCACGGAATCTGTTGTGTAAGCCCAAACTTTAACGAGAGAAAGCGAGCCCCTTCGGCTCGCTTTTCTCAAACACACACATTTCTCGCGGCCCTCACGGGCGGGGAAACCCTATGCGAAGAAAGACTTCCCCTTCTGCACCTGCGAAGCCTCAAGAATAGCCGCCTGCTGCTCCGGAGTATAGGTAGCATCAACGCTACGAATGGCCTCACCCAGGTCGTAGGCGTCCTGCTCGGCCAGCAGCTGGGCGGAATCAGCCAGCACATCAGCTACCCGGGCCTTCAAATCAGCCGCACTCGCCAAGCCGTCCTCCTGCAGCACCAGCTGCTCACCAGCGTCCGCATCCGGCTCAGCGCCCGGTTCTGCGGCGTCCTCTAGCTCAAAGAGAGCGAAGCCGTAGCGGCGTTCGTCCCCAATATAAAAAATGTTCAGCAGCAGGGTAAAGACGCGACCGGTCAGGTCGATGTAGGTCTTCTCAAGTTCGGCGGTCTCTAGCCAGAGGCCATCGACCTCAGCCGGGGCGTCGTACTCAAAATCGTAGCCAAAGTCGGTAGCCAGGGCGTGGGCCAGCGGGCCAATGCCGTAGTCGGGGCGAGCCATAGGGTTCCTTAGGGTAGTAGGGCGGACGGACGCCGGGCGGCTAGTCCATATCGCGGCCGGCGGTTTCGGGCACCGCGGCGCGCGTGAAGGCAATCAGGCCAATGCCGATGACGGCGAAGACCGCAAACGTCATGCCTAAGCCAAGGGCTGCCACCATCTGCGGGAAGAAGAGGGAGACCATAAAGTTAGCGATCCAGGAGACAAAGGTAGCCACACCCATACCGGCGCCACGCACGCGAGCTGGGAAGACTTCGCTCATGAGCACCCAGGTCACCGGCGATACGGCACCCTGCTGGAAGACCAAGAAAATAATAGAGATAAAGAGGGTAGCCCAAGGCCGAGCGGACGCGTCCAGCAGCTGCGAGGTAGCAGCTAGCATGACCAGGGAAAAGGTGGTGCCTGTCAGGCCGATAGTCAGCACCAGGCGGCGGGGGAAGCGTCCTACAAACCAGAGACCCACGGCGGCACCCAGAACCGACAGCACGCCGTTGGAGATATTGGCGGTCAGGGCAGCATCGGTGGAAAAACCCGCCTCGCGCAGCACCTGGGTGCCGTAGTACATCAGGGCATTGACGCCGGTTGCCTGCTGCACGATACCAATAGCCGCAGCCAGCAGCAGGGTGGTACGAAGAGCCGGGTCGCGCCAGAGCAGCTTCAGGGCACCGCGCTCGGCGGCAGCCTCCCGCTTGTAGCCCGGCGACTCAGGTACCAGGAACATCCCCACAAAAAGCACCAGCGCAGGAATGATCGAGATAGCGAACATAACCCGCCAAATCATCACCTGATGAGCAAAAATATTGCCAATCATCGCGTTGACCACGTAGGCGGTGAGCTGGCCGAATACGATCATGAACTGGTTGCGGGTAACGATCGCGCCGCGGCGGTTGGCGGGGGAAATCTCGGCCAGGTAAATCGGCACGACCGCTGAGGCGGCACCGACCGCAAGACCTACCAGCACGCGAAAGACGATGAAGATACCCAGGCTGGGTGCAGCGGTAAGACCCAGGGAGCTGGCGGCAAAAACTAGAGCCAGCACGAAGAGTACGCGGCGGCGTCCGAACCGGTCAATCAGCTGCCCGGCAAGGAGTGCGCCGAAAGCAGCGCCCAGGGTCAGTGCGGACGTCGCAACACCCTCTGCCGCTGGGGACAGCCTAAAGTCCTGCTGCAGGAAGGGAAGGGCGCCGTTAATAATTCCGGTGTCGTAGCCGAAGAGAAAGCCGCCCACCGAGATAATCCAGGTGTAGAGGGTGACCCGGCGGGGGTCGGTAGCGTGTGTCATGCGCACTCCTTTGTAGACCTCAGCAATTCTAGCCCTCTTGCCCCGCCCAGGGAACATGCGCAGGCTAAGCCGGGGCGGACGTCCGCGCCCCAGCAAGGTGCGCCCGGCAGACAGCTGCGGCGGTAGGCTAGTGCCATGAGCACCCTACGTATTGATGTGAATTCTGATTCTGGGGAGTCTTTTGGCTCCTGGACCATGGGAGATGACGCTGCGATGATGCAGACCGTCTCTTCAGCCAATATCGCCTGCGGTTTTCATGCCGGTGACCCGTCGGTTGCGCGCACCACCGTGCGGGCGGCGCGGGAGAACAGCGTGACCATTGGGGCCCACGTTTCTTACCCCGACCTGGCTGGTTTTGGCCGCCGCTTCATGGATATGACCGCCACCGAACTCACCGACGCGGTGATTTACCAGGTGGGCGCGCTTGAGGCGGTAGCGCGGGTTGAGGGCGCCGAAGTGCGCTACTGCAAGCCCCACGGCGGTCTCTACAACGCTATTGTTCACCACGAGGTGCAGGCTGCGGCAGTAGCTCAGGCCCTGCACGAGCTGGGTGATCTGCCGATTCTCTGCCTTCCCAACTCCGCGGTGGCCCGTGCGGCTGGCGCCCTGGGCGTTCCTGTTTTTTATGAGGCTTTTGCCGACCGCGGCTACACCCCTGAGGGTACCCTGGTGTCCCGCCGTGAGGCCGGTGCCGTGATCCACGACCCGCAGGCTGTGGCCGAGCGCGTGGTGCGCATGGCTGTGGACCGCGAAGTTGTAGCCGTGGACGGCTCAGTTGTGCCTCTGCAGGCCGATAGCATCTGCGTGCACGGCGACACCCCCGGTGCAGTTGCTCTTGCCCGGCAGGTGCGGGCAGCTCTTGAGGACGCCGGTGCGAACGTCCGCGCCTTTGCCTAGGTAGGCGGGGGGACGGCGTCCTACCCCTATTGTTCTGCCGAATGCGATGTGTTTTCCCGAGCGGGTGTTGCTTTAACGCCCGCTTGGGAATTCAAGTCACATTCGACGACGCGAGCCTTCACAAATTCCAGCCCTCACCAACTTTGCACGCAAGCGCTCAGGGTGCACCACAATGTCTTCCCACAAAGCGCGCACTACGGTATACCCCATGCTCTCTAATTCGTGCTGACGACGGCGCTCGTTCTGAACCACGTCCTCTGCTGCCTCACCAAAAGTACCCGCATACTTGACCTTGCCATCAACTTCTAAAATGACCCGCTCTTTCTCCCACAAAAAGTCAGGTCGGAGAGTTCTTCCACCAACCCATAAAGGCACCTGTTCCGCAGGTGGCGCAAGACCCCACATCAGAATCCAATACCGAGCAACAGTCTCCAGCGGTGACTCCGCCTTCGTACTCATCAAACGAGCCACCTCACGCGCCGTACAAACACCACGACCGCTTAACTCCCTCAAGTGCTGGGCTAAAACCTCATAATCAACCAGTCGGCAATGCAAAAAGTAATCGGCAATGCAGAGGGCATCAATCACCGGAAGCGTCCGCGCGCAATCGATAGCCGTCTGTAGCGGCGATGTCACCCGGGCTCCCCGATGAAACACTGCACTGTCGCATTCCTTCTGCCGGTTGCGACTGACCTGCACCCGCCCCCGAGATTTGACTGAATCGTGCGGATGGCTCACCCATATTTTGTGCGGTAACCGCAGCACAGGGGCACCCCACCAGAGAGCGGCAGACACATGGCTTAACACATACCCCCGATTTGTTTTCATGAAAGCCACATGCCCGGCTAGACACCTATCGGTATTGCTTAGTGAGTCCCATAAAGCTGTCTTTATATAGGCGTTGTGACCGATTTTGAAGAGCTCTCCCCTGGTGTATTCGCGGCTTACACCGGAAGTGCTCTTACCCAGGTGTCTAAGCTCAACCGAAGTTTTAACAGTCTCAAACAAGTGTTCCATGGGTTAAAAATGCCCTATACGGTGCGTCTCTACTAGCCGTTTTCTACCATCTGTGGATAACTTTGAGGCCTAGCTGCGGAGGTTTGCTCAGGGCGAGAAGTATGACGTCAGTGCGTCAAGGTTTTCCACAGAGATAGAGCCGTTGAGCGGCGCTTACCCCGGCACAGAGCATTCCAAAAAATGGCTTCACCACCGAATGCGACTCGTCTTCCCGAAAGGACGTTAAAACAACACCCGCTCGGGAAAACAAGTCACATTCGCCAGAGAGAACAGTCACAACGAAAGCGCAGCTTGCGTGGGCGGCGCCACATCTGCCAGAATTGTTGAACAATCCTGAGTGGTGGTTGAGAGCTCTCCGTTTACTCCAACCACCGACAGGCCGTTCAGCACAACCGGGCAGAGAGGGGCGCCATGACCACCGCACATACACCCAGCGGGCGCACAGCCAGCAAGCGCGACGCCACCATCTATACGGTCAAGCCCTTCGGCCTACTAGCCGTTATGGTTGACTGCCGAACCCTCGAAAACGCCCTGCACCTGCACGGCCACCTGCAGCAACACCCTGCCGCAGGGCAGACCGAGCTGGTCCCGGCGGCCCAAACAGTGCTCGTCCGCTTTGAAACCGCCCAGCAGGCCGCTGACTTTCTTGCCGCACCCGACCTGCCGCAGGCGTCCGGAGATGTACGCACCCACGGCCGCACGGTCACCATCCCGGTCATCTACGACGGCCAGGACCTCACCGACGTCGCCGCTCACCTGGGCATGAGCGAGCAGGCGGTAATCTACGCCCACACGACCGGCCACTGGTCAGTTGCCTTCGCAGGCTTCGCCCCGGGCTTCTTCTATCTGCACCGGCACGATAATGTGCTGGATATTCCGCGACGAGCCACCCCGCGCACCTCGGTGCCTGCCGGGTCGGTGGGTCTGGCCGGGGACTTCTCGGGCATCTACCCCCGCACCTCCCCCGGCGGCTGGCAGCTAATCGGTCACACCAATGCGCCCCTCTGGGACCTCACCCAGAACCCGCCAGCCCTGCTAGAGCCGGGCATGCAGGTGCAGTTCGAGGCGGTGCGGGAGCTTATCTCTCTCGAGCACAAGGACGCCCCCGTCCACCTCTCCGAGGACGAGCAGGCACCTGCCCGACCCGTACTTGAGGTGAAGGCGCCGGGGCTGCAGACTCTCTTCCAGGACGGGGGACGAGCCGGACTAACCCACTGGGGTGTCTCCCCCTCTGGGCCTGCGGACCGGGCTGCAGCAGCTGAAGCTAACCGTCTGGTCGGTAATTCGGCTGGCGCCACCGTACTCGAAAACCTCGCTGGCGGGCTGAAGCTGACCGCCCTGGCCGATGTGGAGCTAGCCCTGACCGGGGCAGATACCCCGGCGCAGATTACCGAGGACGCCCCTGGGCAGGTCACAGATCCCGCAGAAGGTTCAGCCCCGGCGGCAAAGATTCCCCTGACTGTGCCTTCCTACGCCCCCTTTGCCCTGAAGCCCGGGCAGACCCTCACCCTGGGCACACCGACCCGGGGCTTACGCACCTATATCGCGGTACGCGGAGGGTTTGCCTCTAGAACCGAAGCGGCAAGCACCTCCCGCGATACTCTGGCTAGTCTAGGCCCCGAACCTCTCACCGCGGGCGAACAGCTCTCCCTCGCCAACCCGCCCGTAGCGGTGGTGGCTGATCCCGCGCCAGCTCTGCCCCTGCCGGATCCGGGCACTGTATTGACAGTGCGAGCGCTGCCCGGGCCGCGTGAGGACTGGTTTACCCCCGAGTCTCTGGGCCGCTTCACCGAGGTGACCTGGGAAGTCTCCCAGTCCAGTGACCGTATCGGGGTCAGGCTGATTTTGGCTGACGTTGTGCAGGAAGCCCCGCTGGGGCAGGACGTCCTGAGCACCCCCACCGACGGGTCCGCAGCCCCCCAGCCCACCGACGTCCTCACCCGGGCCGTGACCCGGGAGATGCCCAGCGAGGGCATGGTGGCCGGGGCAGTCCAGGTGCCGCCCAGCGGTGAACCTGTGGTCTTCCTGGCCGACCACCCGGTCACCGGCGGCTACCCCGTGATTGCCACAGTACACCCGGCTGACCTGCGCCTACTGGCCCAGGCTCCGCCCGGCACCCGTCTGCGCTTCACCCTGCTAACCCCACTCCAGACCACCCCTACCCTGACCGAAAAGTGAGCCCCCGTATGCGTAAAGTTCTCGTTGCTAACCGTGGCGAAATTGCCGTCCGTATTATTGGCGCCTGCGCCGCCCAGGGTATCGCGTCGGTGGCGGTCTACGCCGATTCGGACGCCGAGGCCCTGCACACCGCCCTGGCCGATGAGGCCTACGCCCTGGAGGGCACCGGCCCGGCCGAAACCTACTTGGATATAGAGAAGGTGCTGGCGGTAGCGGTAAAGTCGGGGGCTACCGACGTTCACCCCGGCTACGGTTTTTTGGCGGAGAACGCTGACTTTGCCCGGGCGGTCATGGCAGCCGGTCTGACCTGGATTGGTCCCGCCCCCGAGACCATCGAGGCCCTGGGCGATAAGGTCAAGGCCCGCGAGCTGGCCCAGGCGGTGGGAGCTCCCCTGGCCCCCGGGTCGGACGGCCCCGTCGCCTCCCCCGAAGAGGCCCGCGCCTTTGCCCAGGAGCACGGGCTGCCCTCCATCATCAAGGCTGCCCACGGCGGCGGCGGGCGCGGTATGCGTATCGTGCGAGAGCTGGGCGAGGTGGAGGACGCCTTCGTCTCAGCTTCGCGCGAGGCCGTGGCTGCTTTCGGTAACGGGGAGTGCTTCATTGAGCGCTTCCTAGAGAAGCCCCGCCATGTGGAAGCCCAGGTGGCTGCTGATTCCCACGGGAATGTGGTGGTGGTTGGCACCCGCGACTGCTCCCTGCAGCGTCGCAACCAGAAGCTGGTGGAGGAGGCCCCCGCCCCCTTCCTGACCGCTAAGCAGCGGGCCCAGATTGAGCGGGCGTCCGCTGAGATTTTCCGGGCCGCCGGGTATGTGGGCGTGGGCACCGCTGAGTTTATGGTGGCCCTCGACGGCACAATTTCCTTCCTTGAGGTCAACACCCGCATTCAGGTGGAGCACCCGGTCACCGAGGAGGTCACCGGCGTTGACCTGGTAGCCTTGCAGCTCGATATTGCGGCGGGCAAGCCCCTGCCCTTTACCGAGACTCCTGAGCCGGTCGGTCACGCCTTTGAGTTCCGCATCAATGCTGAGGACCCCGCTCGTGGCTTCTTACCCGCTGCTGGCCGCATTGAGTCCATGACCGTTCCGTCTGGCCCCGGGATTCGCTGGGACGCCGGGGTGCGCCCGGGTTCTGTGGTCAGCGGGGAGTTCGATTCTATGCTGGCCAAGCTGATTGTCACCGGCCCGACCCGCGAGGTAGCCCTGCGCCGGGCCCGTTTCGCCCTGGCCCAGATGGATATTGCCGGGGTGGCGACCGTCCTGCCCTTCGACCGACAGGTGCTTGAGGCCCCGGCCTTTACCGCCGAGAACGGGGACTTTGGGGTCTACACGACCTGGATTGAGGACGCCTTCCTTCCCTCCCTAGCCCAGGGCGATGGCGCCACCACCGCCCCTGCCAGCCCCGAGGCTGGGAGCGGGGCGCAGGCGTCCTACCGGCAGCCCCTGCTGCCGGTGGGCGCTAGCGTCTTCCCGGGTACCGGCATCACCCGCTTTACCCTGGAGATTGACGGCACCCCGCACCGGGTGGGCCTGCCCGATTCGGTGTTTGCTTCTTTGGGTTCGGGCGCGGACGCCGCCACCCCCGCCAACGGGCAGGGGCAGGAGGGTGCCGGGCAGGTACTGGCGCCTATGGGCGGGGCCCTGCTCAAGTACACCGTTGCCGTGGGCGATGAGGTAGCCGCCGGCGACCAGGTGGCCCTACTGGAGGCCATGAAGACCGAGGTTCCGGTACTGGCTGAAACCGCCGGTACCGTGGCTGACCTCCCCGCCCAAGCAGGCGAGCGCCTAGCGGCAGGTGAGGTGCTGGTGGTCTTTGAGTAAAAATTTTGATTAAAACTAATGACAAGGGGGATCAGCTTATTGCTACCCCAAACCTTGAATTTAGTACTACTTTTCGAGATACTAGAGGCAGTAGAGTTAGCCCTGGTGCCTAGAGCATCACAGCAACTCGACCCCCACTGTGGCTACGGCAGGTGGGGGTCATCTTTTTAAAATTCATACACTCGAGCTATGTCGCTAAGATACTTCTCAAAGTAGTGAGCTGTCATATCGCTGTGGGTTCGAGTACGCCGATAAGCCATGCACATAGCATCGGGAGCCCACAACAGTCTCTCATCCTGTGGAGACACCCATGCTGCTCCGACTTCATCGCTTAGAAGCCCTTCCTTTCGAAGGTATTTCAAGAAGCTTCTATCACGGTTATTATCTTTTCGCTCATGTCGGGCTTCAAAAATAAGTCCTCGCAATGAAGGCACTTCAGGAGTGTATTTTTCTACTAGGTTTTTCATGCAACGACGGCGTGCCTGCTCAAGATCATCGTCCGGGCCAAGATTAACATTGCAGGTAATAAAAGAAGGTTCTCGGTTATCAGAGAAATACTTCAGCATCTCTTCAAAAACTCTCTGCCCCTCATACGTTCGCAACGCCTCAGTGCTATGGAAGTAATCTCCATCCACAATATCCATTAGGTCAGTGCGGATTAGGTCCAATTCTGAGGCTCTAAATTGCACCGCTGTCAGCGCATAAAAACTATTCTCATGAAGCAGGTCGCCAGGAGAGGTGTAGGTCTCATCAAAATAAAGGAATTCACTGTCCAGAGCACAGTTATAAAGACGAACAAGGGATGGGTGAAGAGACCGTGACATAGAAACATTCTAATAGGGAAGAGTTTCGTTACAGCGGTATCAGGTTCTAACACCTAACTTCTACAGCATGCAGCTGTCGCCGTGACAAACCCTAGGGAGCAAAATAACAATTTGTATGGGTTCACGCCTAGTTTCGGGAGTCTCCCAACTACACTTGAAACGGTGAACCCCGAGACTACTAACATCGACATCACCCCGTCGTTAGCTGATATCGCCCGTACCCGGCCGAGCCACGCCCAGGCCACCGACTGGGCTGCTGATACCCTCCGCACCGCCATGGACGCCGGTACCCTCGCCCCCGGATCCAAGCTCACCGAAGAGCAGCTGGCTACCGCCCTGGGGGTCTCCCGTAATACATTGCGGGCTGCTTTTACCCTGCTTGAAGCCCAGAATCTGGTTGAGCGTATTCCCAACCGGGGTGTTTTTGTGGCTAACCCCGGCCCGGAACAGGTTGCCGATCTTTTTATTGAGCGCTGGGCAATCCAGGCTGCTGCCCTTGATATAGCACCGGCAGGGCCTATCCCCCAGGCTCACCGTGCCCTGGCTCGGGCTGAAGAGGCACGAGAGCGCGGGTCAGTGACGGGCATGGCTGGGGCTAACCAGGACTTCCACCGGGCCCTGGTCGACCACGCGGGCTCCGCCCGTCTGACTCAGGCTATGTCGCGCATTCTGGCTGAAATGCGCCTGCTCTTCTTTTCTCAAGTCACGGTTCCGGGCTTCCACGCCCCCTACGTTGAGCGCAATGCCCACCTCTTGAATTTGATGGAAACCGGCCAGCGGGAGGCAGCCCGAACCTACCTGCGGAACTACCTGGCAGAGACCCGCAACTACTTCACACAGGAGTTGTAGTAGACGCAAGGACGCTCCCACCCCGCCTTTCGTACGGGAAGGCGGGGCGGGAGCGTCCTTATTTACCGGGGCCGAAACTTAGCCTGCCCAGAGGGCGGCGATACCGCTGAGGGACTTGTAGCCCAGGTAGATGGTCAGCAGCCAGGAGATCCAGCCGATTACGATAAGCCAGGCGGGGTAGCGGTAGCCGCCCAGCAGGGTTTTGGCGCGGAAGGTCGCTACGAAGAGAAGCACCGCAAAACCTACCGGCAGGATGAGGCCGTTGACGGCACCAGCCACGATCAGCAGGGTGGCGGGGGCCTTGCCCGCAACGATGAAGACGACGGTTGAGACGACGATGAAGCCGATGGTCAGGGCATTCTTGACGGTTACGGAAGTCTTAGCGGTGGTTAGGAAGGACACCGAGGTAAAGGCCGCACCGATGACGGACGAGATTGCTGCGCCCCAGAGGATGAGGCCGAAGAGGCGGGTGCCCATCTCACCGGCGGCGATGCCGAAGGCCTGACCGGCGATGGACTTGTCGGTATCGAGGGCTACGCCGGTAGCGACCACGCCCAGAATGGCGAGGAAGAGCAGGAAGCGCATGATGCCGGTGATGACGATACCGGTGACGGATGAGCGGGAGATGTCCTTAACGTACTCGGGGCCGTGGATACCGGCGTCCAGCATACGGTGGGCACCGGCGTAGGTGATGTAGCCGCCCACGGTGCCGCCAACCAGGGTGGTAATAACGGTGAAGTTCACTTCACTAGGAATGATGGTGTTTTTGAGGGCGTCACCGACCGGCGGGTTGGAGACGATGGCGACGTAGAGGGTTGCCAGGATCATGACAGCGCCGAGGACGACGACAATGCGGTCGAGGGCGACGCCGGCTCGCTTGGAAAGGAAGACACCGATAGCGAGGGCGGCGGTGATGATGCCGCCGGTGGTGGCGTCCATGCCGAGCATGGAGTTGAGACCCAGGCCGCCGCCGGCGACGTTGCCGACGTTGAAGACGAAGCCGCCGAGGGCGACCAGGATAGCGAGGAAGATACCGAGGCCGGGCAGGACGGAGTTGGCAAGTTCCTGGGCTTTCATACCGGAGACGCCGATGACGCGCCAGACGTTGAGCTGCACGGCGATGTCGATGAGGATCGATACCAGAATCGCGAAGGCGAAGGCTGCGCCCATCTGGTAGGTGAACTGGCCGGTTTGAGTAATGAAGCCGGGCCCAATGGCGCTGGTGGCCATGAGGAAGAGGGAGCCGAGTAGGGCGGTACGGCGCCCCTTGGCGGCCTGGTCTTTGGGGGTGATCAGGGCGTTTGCGTCTGCCATGTCTCTCCTTGGGGGTAGGAGCACGCGACGAGGCCGTCGTAATGCGTGCTAGGTCATAGACATAGATTACACAATTGTTGAACAATCGCAAGATGAGAGCTCGCGTACGTGCCATCTTAAAAGTGCAACTGCCCGTCACTTAGTGAAGGGCAGTTGCACTTTTAAGGGGGCGGGTTCAGCAGGGGGTTAGCGCTGACGGCGACGCAGCATCAGGACGCCCGCCCCCAGCGCCAGGGCACCGGCAGCAGCTACGCCCAGCACCGAGGCACCGGTCGAGGCCAGGCTGCCACCGCTGCCCGAGGCCTGCTGGCTCTGACCGGTGCCAGACTGGCCGGTGACCGCCCCGGCGCCGCCAGCTGCACCGTCATTGTCAGCTGCGCGGACGCCGTCCGCCGACTCCCCTGCCCCGGGCGAGGTGGAACTAGGCTCAGCATCTACCCCGACAGTCGGCTGATCACCGGGCTGCCCTGAGGGCTGCACGGAAGACTCCCCTGATGGCTGTACCGTGGGCTGGGCAGCCGGCTGCTGGCTGGGCTCAGGGCTGGGGGCGTTCTCAGTTGCAGCCAAGCAGTCGTCAATCGCCGCGCCGCCTACAGCAAAGACCGCACGCTGGGTCTCGCTGCGGGCCGTGGTTCCGTTGGGCAGCGGGGCGCTGTAGTAGACGTCGAAGCCGTAGACCCCGGGGTCGGTAAAGACCCAGTTGGCGTGGGCGTGTGTAGCGAAATCAATGTCGATGGTGGTGTCTTTGGTAGCACCCCCGGCGTGCAGGGTGACGGCCCCGGCGAAGTCCTGCTCGTAGACCCCGTAGGCAGCGCCGTCCGGCATCTCAACCGGCACCAGGTGCAGGGTGACCGGCCCAGCAAGCTGGGCGTAGTCAACGTCCTGGGTGTTCCAGCCGGGCCAGAGAATACCGGCCTGCTGGGTCTGCGGCAGGCCGTAGAACTCGCTACCGGCCTCGCCCAGGAAGTCCAGCTCGGGGGCCATCATCTGCTCCTGGCGGGCAAAGCGGGTGTTATCGCCCAGGCCCAGCACCACGTCATTCAGGGATCGCTCAGCAGCTTCGCGGGTGACAGCCCCGGTCTCATCTTTCAGCGCCAGCTTCACTGCCCCGCCTGCCAGGGTTGCCTTGATATCGATGTGCCCGTCGGTGAGCAGGTAGCGACCTTCAAACTCAGGTGCCCGGCACTGGCGGGCATCAGGCAGGGGCTGGGCGGGGGCGGACGGACTGGCGGTAGGCTCAGGCTGAACCGGGGCGGACGGACTCGGAGCAGGGTTGCTCGGTGAAGGAGCAGGCGAGCTGGGCTCAGGGCTAGGTTCGAGGCTAGGGGCAGGCTGGCTAGGAGCTACCACGGGGTCGGTAAGCGTAAGGGAGCCACTGGAGCTATATTCCTGGCCGGGCACATAGTCGCTGGTGACTGTGTGCCGGTCGGTGCGGGCGTCCATATCGGGGTGGGGGGTGATGTTGAAAATGGCGTGGTAGCCCTTGAGCCAGTTGGCTGCGCTCAGGTAGCAGCTGGCAACCCCGTTATCGATGTGGGCGTAGCAGTTGGCAGCCCCCGAGGCGTCCTCAGCCCGGCGGAACATGCCACCTGAAACGTAGCCGCGCACGGTGGGGTCGGCGAACTTAATCTGCACCAGATTGTAGCCCTCGTGTTCAGAGGGCTTGATGGTGACCGTGTAGTCACCGCTGGTCAGGGCATGGTGACCGGTGGGGAGCAGGGTGTTGCCGGGGTCAGCGGCAGGGGCGGGCCAGCGTCCTTCACCCGCATCTGAGCGCACGGACGCGCTCTCCCCGGGTGTGTAGGTCAGGGCGGGGGTCACCCACTTGGCAGCTTTGGCGCCGGAGCCTGCCGCGGATCCGTCCGGAATAAAGACGCCCTGAATCTGGGAATCTAGAGAGCCCAGCATTTCTGACCAGGTGGCTTTTCCGCCTTCAACCCGCACATCGGTCAGGAAGTAGCCCTGGTTGTAGAGGGTGAGGGTTCCCGAGATGTCGGTGCGCCCGGCGTCGAAGGTGATGTCGGTCAGAGATTCGTCGCCATCCTGCTCCACAGTGGCCTTGGGTGCCAGGGTGAGGCTGTAGTTTTCTGCGGCAAGAGAGGTGGTGAGGGCCTTGTTGTAGGTATCGATGAGCGGGGTTTCGCTGGCAACCCCCGAGCCGTCGATGGGGCGATTGCCGCCCACCTGCCAAACGGCGGTGGTGGGCTTGGACTCGATGGTTTGGCCGTCAAGCCCGCGGGCTACAGTGCGGTAGGTAACCTCGTAGCGGCCGGGGCGGGAGAAGGTGGTGAAGTTGTGGGTGTGGGCACCGGGGGTCAGCACGGCCGACTGGAAGTCGGGATCAGTGGAGCTGAGCATGCGGCGCACATCGTTGGGGAAGTAGTTGGAGCGGTAGGTGAACATTTCCATGACGCCGGGGCCATTGACGCTCAGGAGGTCCAGGGTGAAGGTGCCGTCGCGGAAGTTTTCTACGGGGATGTTGGTATCTGCCCCGAAGCCGACCCAGGCAGGGTTGTGGTTGCCATAGGGCAGGGAGGGGGCCATGTAGAGCTTGTCGCCGGGCTTGCCCAGGAAGCTGGCGTTGGGGGAATCGGGCACGGTAAAGATGTACTGATTTTTGGCCTCGGCACGGGCGGAGTAACCCTTGCCCAACCAGAGAACAGACTGGTCAAAGGGTACGAGGGCGTCATTTTTGTCGCCGTGGGGCATCTTGGCGTAGAGGCTGAAACTGTTGTTTTCCCAGACGGTTTGCGGGGCGTCAATGTGAGCCTGGGTGCCTACGATTTTGCCGTCGTCGGGGCCTGCGGCGGCGGGCAGGGACGAGCCCACCAGGGTGGCGATGGCCAGGGCTGAGAGGATGAGGGCGCGGTAGGGACGCCTGCGAGCTGCCGGGTGTAGTGAGGGAGCGGACGCGGGTGCTTGGGTCTGCATTGCGGTCTTTCTAGGTGTGTGCGGGGTTGGGGGCAGCAGCACCCCAACCAACTTGAGAATGATTATCATTAAAGATATTCTATATGTCGAGAAAAGCCAAACAACACACAGTTAGAAAGCACACTATGCACCAGTTCCCCCGCGCCCTCTCGGTTGCAGCCCTTTCACTGACCCTGCTTGCAGGCCCCCTAGCAGCCTCCCCAGCAGTAGCCGAACAGGGCAGCTCTGCCCCTACCGCCAGCCAGGCAACCCCCACCGCAAGCGAAGAAGCCGCGGCGCGCACCGTCCTCACCGTCGAGCACACCGACGCCCTGGCTATGGCCCTAGCCAACGGGCAGCTAGAACTCTTCACCTACGCCGACCTACCCGGCGCCCCCCGCACCCGCCTAGACCCCACCCAGACAGTCTTCAACCTGCAAGACCGCGCTGAAACCAGGGTCAGCGTGCCTGCCGGGTTCGATTTTTTGGGCGCTGAAGGGGCAACCATCTGGCTAGCTCCCCAGACCCAGGCAGCCGGGGTACTGTGGCCCGGCTGGAATACCGAGGGCATCCGCCCCGGTGAGCTAGTCGGCGACACACTCACCCTGGAACTTGTGAATACCAAGGCCCCAGAGGGCGGCTCAGTTGAAGTCTTCCAGTCCTCCCCCTTTGGCACCCAGCGGGTCTTTAGCTCCCGCGAGAAACTGCCCGCCCTTCAGCAGCCGATTGGTTCCCACGTGCACGCCAACTGGGCCTTTACCGCCACCGGCACCTACGAGCTCACCTTCCGCGCCAGCGCCACCCGGGCGGACGGCACCCCCGTCAGCACCGAACAGACCTACACCTTTGTGGTGGGGCAGCTCCCTGCCGAACTGGGCGGCCCAACCGAGGCAGCCCAGCCCACCAGCCCCTCCCCCAGCACGGCACCCGAGACACCTTCATCTACTAGCCCCAAACCCAGCGCACCCGCACCGGTAGAGACAACCGAGGCAGCGGCGTCCGCACCGGCAGCACCAAGCTACGCTCCCTTCAACCCGGCACCGGCCCCCGGCGGTAGCCAGGAAAGCGCCAGCACCCAGACCAGCCAGCAGCATGCAGCCCCGGCGGCGGGAAGCAGCAACCAGGTTCACCGAGCACCGACCGCCCAGAATCCAGCTCAGCAGCACCCCGCCCAGCAGCACTCAGCGGCAGGCGGTAGCGGGGGCACCGCGCCCCAGCAGTGCATGGCCACCGAAGAACTGGTCAAACCTGCCGAGCAGGCCCAGCAGGGTGAGGCAGGTGCGGCTAACCGGGCGTCCGCGCGCACCCTGGACAAGCCCGCCTTCACCATCCAAAAGGCCGTCAATACAAGCACCAGCAAAGCCACCAGCGGCCACTTCGACTTCGGGGCGGTGCTGAGCGGCGGCAATCTCTCGGCCCAGGTCAAGGACGACCGCACCTCCCCCGCCACCTGGAAGCAGCCCGGCGCCCTGACTTTTGTGCTGGGTGACGGCGCCAAGACCACCATGCCCGGCGGCATGGGCCATATCGCCCCGGCCGGTGCCGAGGTCTATCTGATTGGGGCAACCCAGCAGGCCACCGTTCCCTGGGTCGGCTGGAACACCCAGAACCCCGAGCTCGTTGCCCAGGCCTCCGGCCCGGCCACCCTCACCCTGACCGACCTGCAGGGCCCGGGTAGGCTCTCGGTCTTCCTCTCCGGCAACTTTGGATCCGCCGGAACCACTGTCTTTAACGGGGTGGGCGACTCCTTCTCGGTTCCGCTCAACACCCACCAGCACGCCAACTGGGTCTTCACCGCCCCCGGCGTCTACTCCGCAACCCTCACCTGGACGGTGCCGCTCAAGAGCGGTGGGCAGGCAACAGCTAGCGGCACTTTGAATTTTGAGGTGGGCGATATGGCCCAGGCCCAACAGCAGACCCAGCAGCAGGACGCCGGTAGCAGCTCTAGTACCCAAGCCCCCGCAGGCGATGGGCAGGGCTCGGTTGATAGCGCCACCGGCCTGGTCACCCGCCCCGATGGCTCCCAGGTACGCATCGTGGGCAAGACCGCCGACGGGCGTGACTGCACCCTGAGCGAGGATGAGCTCGCCAAGGCCCAGCAGGCCTCAGCCCGGGGCGAGCTGGCCTACACCGGCACCTCTTCTACTGGCACCCTCGTCGCAGCCGGTACCCTGACCCTGCTGGCCGGGGCGGGCGTCCTGCTCTTTACCCGCCACCGTTCTGCCCGCCGTGCAGCTTAACCGCCTCGGCAGCTGCCTCCCGCTCCTGCTCACCGCTCTGCTGGCTCTCACCGGCTGTAGCGGCGCAGGGGCCCGGAGCCAAGAGGGCTTGCAGGTGGTAGCTTCTACCCCCATTTTGGCCGACCTGGCTTCAGCCATTGCTGGGGACAGAGCCCGGGTGACCTCCCTGGTGCCAGCCGGGGCCGACCCCCACACCTACGAGCCCTCCCTGCGCGACGTTCGCGACGTAGCCTATGCCGATGTGGCCTTCACCAACGGCCTGCTGCTAGAACAGCAGAAGCTGGTGCGCACGGTTGATGCCAACCTGCCTAAAGGGGCAGCCTCAGTGGCGGTTGCCGAAGAGATCGAGAGTTACGGGGGCACCCTGATTCCGATTGTTGAGGACGCCTCCCTGGATTCCATCTGGCTGGGCCTGCGCACTTCCGGTGCCCCGCGCGATGCCGACCTGGGTCGCGACGCCTCTGTAACCTTTAGGGCCACCGAGGCCAGCGGGCCGGGCCAGCTGGCCGCCTTTATCACCGGAACCTTTGGGTCTGTCGAGAAGGTAGCAGATACGGGGGCGGACGGTACCGCCAGGGCGGGCAGCCTAGGGGAAACTTCCCTGCCCCTCCAGGCCCACACCCACCTGTCCTGGGCATATACCCAAACAGGTATATACTCGCTGGACCTTGAAGCTCAGGCCCGCAGCTCCGACGGCGCGGCCCTGGACGGCCTCACCGACGTCCGCCCAACCACCGTGCACTTTGCCGTCGGCGTCTCCCCCGACGCCCAGGCACGCGCCCTACAGGAGGCCACCGGCCAGCCCGTCACCGTCCTCGATGCCGGGCATGCCGACCTCACCGCCCAGCTCGACACCGGACGCCTGGTGATTCGCACCGACTCCGACGGGCAGGTCACCGAACACGACCCCGCCACCACCGTCATTGCGGTGCCCTCCCGCACCCTGCAGGAGCTCCCCGCCGGGCCCCAGTACCGCTTCCTCGGCAAGCCCGGCGACCAGGTCTACCTGCTGGCCCAGGCGGTGCTGGGCAAGCACGTCCACGGCGAAATCGACCCCCACATCTGGCACTCGGTACCCAACGCCATGGCCGCAGCCCAGCTCATACGCGACACCCTCACCGCCGCCGACCCCGCCGGGGCCGCCACCTACCGGGCCAACACCGAAGCCCTGCTCACCGAACTGGCAGACACCGACCGGGAACTCCACCGCATCTACGGCCAGCTCCCCGATGCGGCTAAGAACCTGGTCACCACCCACGACGGTTACCGCTACCTGGCCTCAACCTACGGGCTCACCGTCGCCGGCTACGTCTCCCCCGGCGCGGGCGTAGAACCCAGCATCCAGCAGCGCGAGCGCCTGCGCCGCACCATCGACGACCTGGCCGTACCCGCCCTCTACACCGAGCGCGGGTCGATGAACAGGACGCCGGTGCTCCAGCAGGTAGGCCAGGAGGCCGGGGTACGGGTCTGCGAACTCTACTCCGACTCCCTCGATGCAGATGCCCCCAGGTACTCCCAGATGATGCTGGCCAACGCGCAGGCCATTACCGACTGTTCCACTGCCAGATAAGGCCGAAGCATGATCAAAAAGAAAAAAGATATGTAGATAGGCGCTAGAGGCTCACGCTCGCTGCCGACCCTCTCGCCTGATTCGCTAGCGCTCATAAGGCGATTCACGCCCCGCCTTGCGGCGGATTCCGTTCGCTCTTGTGTGCTGACGCACCCGCTCACTCCATCGAGCCAGCAGCTTCGCTGTGAGCCCCTAGCACCTGTTCCACCTAACCCAAGGATTTCCATGAAAATCTCTCCCCGATTCACCACCGCCCTGGCCCTGGCAGCCCTGCTGGTGCCGGCGTCCGCGCTGACCCCCGCAGCCTACGCGGCCGAAGAGAATAAGAGCGCCGAAGAGCGCGCCCTGGAACAGACCCTCTCGCCCGACGAGCCGGTCATCAGCGGCCAGCACGAGATCGCCGCTGGGCACGTTGATATGGGCCCGGCCTTTGTCGAGGGCTCCTGGGAACTCATGTTCCGCGATGATTCAACTGCCGAGCCTGTTTGGCGCGACCCTGCCGACGTGGTGCTGCGCGGCGATGACACCGCTATGATGGCCGTGCCCGATGACCCCCGCTACTCCTTTGTGCAGGCCTCCCCCGGGGAGCAGGTCTATGTGATCCCACAGACCGAGCTGGCCGGGGTGGTCTGGCCCGGCTGGAACACCCAGAACCCCCAGATGGTGGAGCGCCTTGGCCGCGGCGTCACCTTCACCCTTGAGGGGGTAGAGGGCCCCGGTGGGTTCTCCATGTACCTGGAAAACGGCACCTTCGGAGCGCCGGAAGTGCTGTGGACCTCCGACAGCACCGACCCCCAGGACATCTTCGTTGAACCCAACGTGCACACCCACGCCAACTGGGTCTTCACCGCCCCCGGAGCCTACTACCTGACCGTGCGCGCCCACGCTGAACTGGCTGATGGCACCGTGGTCAGCGATACTGCCCGCCTGCTCTTCGCTGTCGGCTCCTCGGTGAGCAACGAGCAGGTGTTTGCCGGGGCGGACGCCCTCGGTGCGGTTGACGAGGGCAGCGCAGGGGGCGAGAGCCAGGGGGAAGACCAGGACGCGAGCGCCCAGGCGACCGAGGCAACCTCCACCGCTGCGGCAGCTGGCGATTCAAGCACCAGCAGTGAAGCAGAGAACAGCGACTCAACCCTACCGATTGGCCTCATGGCCGGTGGTGGCGCGCTACTTCTGGCCCTCACCGTCGGTGGTGTTCTCCTAGCCCGTCGCTCCGCAGCCGCTAAGGCTGAAGCCTTCGAGCAGTCCACCGGGGGCCGCGCATGACCACCGCCCCACCTGCCCCCGTGCGAGAAACCGGCGCAGCGGCGTCCGCCCCCACCGTCACCATCACCGACCTGCACGCAGGCTACCCGGGGCGGCCCGTCCTCACCGGCCTCAACCTAACCCTGCACCCCGGCGAATTCGTCGGGCTGATCGGGGCAAACGGTGCAGGCAAAACCACCCTGTTGCGCTCCCTGCTCGGGCTTGTCCCCACCGGTCAAGGGCGCATCGATATTCTCGGCGAGCCGCCCCTCAAAGCCCGCGCCCACATTGGCTACGTACCTCAAAAGCACCTCTTCCAGTGGGACTTCCCTATCACCGTTGAAAACGCCGTCATGAGCGGGCGCACCCGCACCATCGGCTGGTTCCGCCGACCCCGCCGCGCCGACTGGCAGGCGGTCTACTCCGCCCTCGACAAGGCAGAGCTGACCGACCTCAAAGACCGCCCCGTGGGCGAACTCTCCGGCGGGCAAAAGCAGCGGGTCCTGCTAGCCCGCGCCCTGGCGTCCGCCCCCAAGCTCCTGCTTCTCGACGAACCCTTCACCGGCGTGGACGCCCCTACCCAGGACTCCCTCAACCGCCTCTACCGGGCGCTAGCCGCCGAGGGGATGACCATTCTGATGTCCACCCACGACATGATCGCCGCCCGCACCTGGTGCTCCCGCATTATCGGCGTGCGCGGCACCCTCGCCGTGGACGCCCCCGCCCAGCAGCACAGCATCGAAGAACTCTACGCCTTCCTGCACGGCCAGCACGAAGGGTGTGAGAGAGCCCTATGATTACTCCCTACGAATTTATCCAAGACCTTTTCAACCCCAACCTGGCTTTCCTGGCGCGGGCGCTGGCGGCGGTCGTGATTGCCTCCCTGATTACCGGGCTGGTGGGCTGCCATGTGGTCATGCGCGGCATGGTCTTTATCGGCGATGCTGTTGCCCACTCGGTCTTCCCAGGCCTAGCGGTAGCCTTTGTGGTGGGCGGGTCGCTGGTAGTGGGTGGCCTGGTGGCAGGCGTCATCACCGCTATTCTGGTGGCGATTTTTAGCCAGAACCAGAAGCTCAAAGAGGACTCGGTCATCGGTATTTTCTTTGCCGGGTCTTTCGCCCTGGGTATCACCATCATTTCCCTGGCCCCAGGGTACTCGGGGTCGGTGCAGGACTTTTTGTTCGGTTCCATCGTGGGTATTTCGGGGGCGGACGTCGCCCAGGCAGCGGCCATTGCTGCTGTGCTGGCGCTTGTGTTGGGGCTCTTCCATAAAGAGATTGTGGCGGTATCACTCGATAAGGAGAGCACCAAAGCTGCGGGTCTGCCGGTGCTAGCCCTGGATATTTTGCTCTACGTGGTGGTTACCGTGTCTGTTGTGATTTCCCTTCAGACCCTGGGCAATGTTCTGGTGCTGGCGCTGCTGGTGGTTCCGGCAGCGAGCGCCCGCCTGCTCTGCTCCACCCTGGGGCGCATGATGGTCTTTGCGCCGGCCTTCGGGGCAGTGACATCCACGGTGGGGCTTTACCTTTCCTGGGCTTTCAACCTGCCCACCGGCGGCGTCATCGTGCTGACCATGATTGCCGGGTTCCTGCTCTGCTGGGCGGCCCGCGGGCGGTTCCCCCTGAAAAGTGCAACTTCCCGTTAAAAAGTGACAGGCATGTGCACTTTTCGAAGGGCATCTTCGTTACAGGAAGTTGGTCTCTGCCTTGCTTTTGCTTCTTTACCTCGGAAAGATAGTAAGTGAACTGTTATCAATCGAGTGAAGGAACACCCGTGATTTTCATTGTTGTGAAATACCAGGTTAAGGACGGCGATCGCGAGGGCTTTTTGGCCGCTACCCGCGAGTTCACCGAGGCCACCCGCGCTGAGCCGGGCAACAAGTGGTTTGAGTGGTCACTGAGCGTGGAAGACCCCAACGAGGTTGTTCTCGTTGAGGCTTTTGAGGACGACGCCGCGGCAGCTCACGTAGAGTCGGATCACTTCGCCAAGGGGCTGGAAGCCATGAAGCCCTGGCTGACCGAGACCCCCAAGATTATTTCCCGCACCATCGACGGCAACGACTGGGATGAGATGGGAGAGCTGAAAATTTCGTAGCTTGCGAAGAAATTTTCAGCTCGACCGAAGGGATGAGCCAGAATTTCCGCGAAGCGAAATAGCAATTC
This sequence comes from Rothia nasimurium, assembly GCF_928392795.1. Classification (GTDB taxonomy): domain Bacteria; phylum Actinomycetota; class Actinomycetes; order Actinomycetales; family Micrococcaceae; genus Rothia; species Rothia nasimurium_F. The sequence continues at coordinate 23,911 of NZ_CAKMTJ010000002.1, read as the reverse complement.
TGGCGAATCGGCGGAGCCTGCGGAGCCGCAGGCATTAGCCGAATCAGCCGAGCTTGCGAGGCTGGAAAATTTCGTAGCTTGCTCCGCACCAGGACGCCGGTGGGCAGGTAGCTGCCTGCTGGCGTCCTTGTTTTTGTCCCCGGGCTTGTGCCCGGGGTGTTGGGCTGGGGTTATCTCTTGACCGATTGACTAGAATGGGTGTAGAGGTCGCCGTGGGGCGTCCTGATTTTTACTGCCTACGACCGGGGAGCCACATGACTTTGCCGAATGCCGCCCAGGCCCACCACGATGAGCATCTTGATGCTGACCATACGTCGGTTTCGCTTGCTGTTTCTACCGTGATTTTGGCTCTGCGCCGCAAGGAGGGCGAGTCTCACCATTCGCTGTGGCTGCCGCTGGTGCGTCGCTTGCGTGAGCCCTATAAGGGCCAGTGGGCTCTGCCGGGTGGCCCGCTTCAGCCCGATATGTCGCTTGAAGAGGCAGCTGGTTATACCCTTCAGCGGGCGACCGGCCTGGTGCCGGGTTACCTTGAGCAGCTCTATGCTTTTGGCGATGTGCACCGCACCCCGGATTACAAGATTATGCGTGAGGGTGGCTCTCTGCCTGTTCCTGCTGAGGAAGATAAGCATGAGCGGGTGGTGTCGGTGATTTACTGGGCATCGATCCCCCAGACCGAGGTGAACCGCACCCGCGTGCACGAGAACATCCGCTGGTTCCCCATCGAAGAGCTCCCTATCCTGGCCTTTGACCACAACGAGATCGTTGAATACGCCCTCTACCGCCTGCAGAATAAGGTGGAGTACTCCCGTATCGCCCACTCCTTCTTGGGTGAGGAGTTCACGCTCGCCCAGCTGCGTGAGGTCTATGAGGCGATTTTGGGTCGGACGCTTGACCCGGCGAACTTCCGCCGCCAGATTGCGGCGTCCAAGTCTATTATTGATACAGGTAAGCGTGTTGAGGGCACCCGTCACCGCCCGCCGCGCCTTTACCGCTACAACCACTCGCGCGCCTTTGCGGACCAGGGCCCTCTGGGTATGTACCGCGAGGCCGCCTATAACGCTGAGAACGGTGATGCTTGATGAAGCGTTTAGCCCCGCTGCTTGCTCTCGCCCTGGTGTCTCTCACAGCCTGTGGGTCCGGTGATACGGCCGGTAGCACCGCGAGTGCCCCGACTATTACTTACACTGATGGCATGACGGCTACGGTGGTGTCGGTTGAGTCGGCTAATACTTTTACCGCCAGTTTTGATGGGGTTGAGAAGCAGGTTCGCCTGATTAACACTTCTTCCCCCACCGATAACGGTGTGGCCCTCTCTTCTAACTGCCTGGTGAGTGAGTCAAAGGCCCTTCTGGCTGAGAAGCTACCGGAGGGTAGCCAGGTGACTCTGAATTTTGATGAGTCCCAGCGCGGGGCGACCGGCTATGTTGAGGCTGCGGTGTATTCGGGTGACGCTTTTATCAACCGGGATATGGCGCGGGCCGGCATGGTGGCTACTACTTTTACTACCGCTACAGATGAGTTCTATGGCGAGATTTCTCAGGCCCAGCAGGACGCCGCCAACGAAGGTATCGGCCTATACTCCAAAGACATTGAGTGCACGATTCCGGCTGAGATTCAGGCCCACCAGGCTAAGGTTGAGGACGCCCGCAGCTGGGAGATTAATACTTCGGCTGATGCCTCGGCTGAGGATCAAAAGCGAGTTTCTGAGCGGGAAACTATCTACCAGGAGGCATCAGCTTTTTACACTGAACTTGAAGAGCAGAAGGCTGCCCCGGCTCAGTGGGTTGGTTCTATTGTGACTCTTGATGCGGTAGCTAACCAGCTGAACGATCTGAAGAGTCTTCTGGGTGATGATTTCTACCCTGAAAACAGTACCAGCGTGAACCAGCAGAAGAAGGCTGAGGCGGAGGATACTCCGGTACGCCCGGGTTCCTAGACAACACTTGAACAGAGCGGACGCCGTCCCTCACCTCCGTGCCTGTAGGCAGGAGGGTGAGGGGCGGCGTCCTTGTGTTTGGTCTGTGGGTGAATTTAGGGGGTTGAAGTAGGGCTTTCCGGGTCTTCGGGGTGGGGTGTATCGCCCGGGTGGGTATTGTCCGGGTTGGCTGAGGTGGGTTCGGGAGCTGGCGGCTGGCTAGCTTCGGCCGGGGGCTCGCCCTTGGCGTCCTTTTCTGCTTTTTCGCGTTCTAGTCTTTCTCGTTCGGCTTCTTCTGCCAGGTTGTAGACGATGCGTTTGCTGTCGCGGGCGCGGACGAGGGCGTCGCGCAGGGTTTTGACGGACTGGGTTTGGGCGACGGTTGAGAGCAGGGGTAGGTCGCTAGCAGTTTCGTATTCTTCTAGGCGGCGGGTGAGAGAGTCGGCGGCTTCTAGGGGCTCCTTGAGATCCATTCCCTGAGCGTTATTTATACTGGTGAGGGTTGAATTGAGACGGGCAGGGAGGGTGCAGTCAATGGTTCGGCTGTAGATACCTGCCTGCTGCTGGTCGGCCTGGTCTTGGGCTGCACTGATGGTGTCGTAAAGGGTAGAGCCACCTTCGGGAATAGCCACGCCGAACCCTGCCCGGGCCATTTCGGTATTGAGCATGCGCCCGTCGGGGAGGGTGACTGCGGCTTTGACGGTGATGGTGGGGCTTACGGACGGGTCGGGCTGGCTGGTTTCGCCCATCCCGAGGGCCTCGTCGTAGGTGAGGGTGACGGGTGAGCCGATGGGAACGAGCTTGGCCAGGTAGTCAGCGGCTTCGGGGGCCAGGCAGCGCATGTCTTCGTTTTCGTGTTTAGCCTGCGGGGTGACGAGGCCAAGTAGGTCCACGGTGATGGTGGTGCTGTCGCGCTCTATGCTGAGGGTGTCGGCGTCGATCACGCGCAGGACGCGGGCTACCGAAGTTTCATCTGTCGCGCTGGGGGTGGCGGTGCTGACCGGTTCGGCGTCACTGCCGAAGAGGCCGCAGCCGGTAAGGGTGAGCATGCCAGCGGTCAGGGCGGCAGGCGTGAAAATGCGGGCAGGGCGCATGGGTCTACTCCTTTGTGTTGCTCACCATACTAGGTGCCCCAGCGCTTGACCTGCCAGTATTACGGGGCCGGTGCGGCCCTTAAAAGCCGGGTGCCGGCGTCCTTCTCTCATTGGAGCGGACGCCGGCACCCGGCTTTTTACCCGCACACGGGGCGCGAGGGGTTTAGGCTTCGGGAATGACGAGGCCCTTGGTCTGGGAGACGGCGCGGTCGAAGCGGGCTGCGACGTCTTCCCAGTTGACGATGTTCCAGAATGCCTTGACGTAGTCAGCCTTGACGTTCTGGTAGTCGAGGTAGAAGGCGTGCTCCCACATGTCCAGCTGCAGGACGGGAATCAGCGCAACGGAGATGTTGCCCTGCTGGTCGTAGAGCTGCTCGATGACGAGGCGCTTACCGACGGTGTCCCAGGCCAGGATGGCCCAGCCGGAGCCCTGGATGGTGAGGGCTACGTTTTCGAAGTGGGCGCGGAAGCCGTCGAAGGAGCCGAAGTCGTTGTCGATTGCTGCTGCCAGTTCACCGACGGGCTTGTCGCCACCCTCGGGTGAGAGGTTCTTCCAGAAGATGGAGTGGTTGGTGTGGCCGCCCAGGTTGAAGGCGAGGTCCTTGGAGAGCTTGCCGATGTTGGCGAAGTCGCCCTTTTCGCGGGCTTCTTCCATCTTCTCAAGAGCGGTGTTAGCGCCGCCGACGTAGGTGGCGTGGTGCTTGGAGTGGTGCAGCTCCATGATGCGGGCTGAGATGTGGGGCTCGAGGGCTGCGTAGTCGTAGTCGAGTTCAGGCAGAACGTACTTTTCTGACATGGTCATTCCTTTCGTTGAAGGCCCTTCTTTGGGTCTTTCTGGGTTTAACTCTACACACTGGAGCGCGCGGGGTCACGGGAGGTTACTTGATAAGTCCCCTTGTTTAGCCCTGGGCAAAACGGTCTAAAACGGGGCAGGCGGACGCCCGGGGTAGGTTCTCCACAGTTTTCCACTTAAGAGCGGGGAAAGTTATCCACAGGTGGGGATAAAACTGGGGATATTCGAATTACACGGGTGGGAGTTTCGAAGATGTTCGAGAGAATACGGGGCAGAATGGGGCAACTCGGGGGTTAGTCTTTCGAAAATACACCGGTGTTGTTCGAAAATCACACCGGTGTCACTTATCCACGGGTGTGGATAAGCACTGTGGAAAACATACTTTTTAGGCACTTCAACTCGGTGATGAGCGCACTTTTGAGCGTTTTTACCCACAGGGCTGGCGGTTTTTCCACCTTTTAAGTGGATATTGTTCACAGACTTATCCACAGGTGGGGATAAAAGGTGCCCCGGCCGCCTAAACAGGCTGACCGGGGCACCTTTTTATAGATAATCCAGATTTAAAGCTGTGGATAAGAACTGTGCATAGACATAGCGGGAACCACCACCAGAGGTTTAAATCGCCTAGTCGAGAGAGGCTACATTCGAGACGTTAATGACCGTGCTGGGCTTGTCCCCCAGGACTGATTCACCGATTTTGGCGAGGGACTTCACCTGGCGGGCATTAAGCTGATCAAAGATAATGCGGCGAACAGCCTCGACGTGGCCGGGGGCAGCCTCCTGCACCTTAGCCAGACCACCGGGCAGCAGGTGGCAGATGGAGACACGGCGGTCTTTCTCCCAGGTGCTGCGCTCAACAAAATTGTCTTTCTCCAGGCGGGTTACCACCCGTGACAGTCGAGGTAGCAGGGTGTTGGTCTGCCGAGCCAGGTCGGTCATGGTGAGTTTGTGCTGGGGAGATTCTGAGAGCATAGCGAGCACCATGTACTCAACGAAGCTGAGGCCCGAATCCTTCTGCAACTGGCTTTCAAGTTGGCCGGGCAGGTTAAACATGATGGAGGAGATAAAGAGCCAGCCTTCGCGCTCTTCTTCAGTCAGCCAGCGGGTGGCATCGGTAGCGGCTACGGGGGTTTCTTCGCTCATGGTTCCTCTGGTCGGTGCAATGGGGAGGACTGGGGGTTGTCTATACCTAGTCTAAGTTTCTTTCGAAAGGGTTTCTGCTTCTGGTGCACCCGTGTTGGCGCGTTTTGCGAAAAATATCGATTATTTAGGGCTAGTTTTTGCCTCCAGGTCTCGGTAGGTACCCCTCAAGCCGTCCTCTTGCTAGCATGGCTCGCTCCCAAAACTTGTTCCCGTTATCTAATTCCCCTCCTCACCTCGCATTTGATAAGCTAGGTTACTAAGGTGTGCCGGGAAGACTGGTCGGCCCGCCCAACTCACCACCGCCCCACCTGAAGGTAGGCACCCGCGGCGCTGTAGGCGTCCGCCCCGGTAACCCTTCAGAAGCGGCCGGTGAGTAGGCGGTTTATCGTTACTCATCGACCTCAAAGAGCGTTTATGTCATCAGAAAACACCGTCCTATCGCGCGGCTCCTACAAGGAATCCCAGCGCGTTTCAGAAATCCTTTCGAAGGAATCCACCGGCGGCATCATCCTGCTGGTTGCCACCGTCCTCGCCCTTGTTTTTGCCAACTCAGCCGCCGCCGAGCACTACTTCGGCCTGCGCGACACCTACCTGGGCGCAGACTTCTGGGGCCTGCACCTTAAACTCTCCATCGGCCACTGGGCAGCCGACGGTCTGCTAGCAGTCTTCTTCTTCCTGGTCGGTCTAGAACTCAAAAAAGAATTCGTCGAGGGCGACCTGCGCAACCCCGGCAAGGCCCTGGTACCCATCGTGGCAGCGGCAGGCGGCGTTGCCCTGCCCGCCATCATCTACGTACTGGTCAACCTCAATAGCAGCTCTGAGGCCCTCGGGGGCTGGGCTATTCCCGCGGCAACCGACATCGCCTTTGCCGTGGCCGTCCTCGCCGTCATTGGCTCCCACCTGCCCTCTGCCCTGCGCACCTTCCTGCTCACCCTGGCCGTGGTCGATGACCTCATCGCCATTACCATCATCGCCCTCTTCTACACCTCAGACCTGAAGATCGGCTTCCTGGCCCTCTCCATCATTCCCATTGCCCTCTACGCCCTGGTAGCGCGTAAGGGTGAGAAGCTCTTCCACCTCTCCCCGGCCGCGTCCTGGTTTATCCTGCTGCCCATCGGTTTTGTGGTCTGGGTACTCTTCCTTAACTCCGGTATTCACGCCACCATCGCGGGCGTCATTCTGGCCTTCATGATTCCCGTGCGCAAGAACAAGCGCACCGAAGCGGCGGACGCCCACCACGGCCTGGCCGAGGTCATGGAGCACCGCGTGCGCCCCTTCTCCGCAGGTTTCTGTGTACCCGTCTTCGCCTTCTTCTCAGCGGGCGTCGCTATCGGCGGCTTCCAGGGCTTCATTGACGCGGTCACCGAGCCGATTGCTTACGGCATCATTCTGGCCCTGATTTTCGGCAAGATGATTGGTATTACGGTCTCCACCTGGCTGGTCACCCGCCTGCGCCGTGCCAACCTCGACCCCGATATCGCATGGATCGATGTTATTGGCGTAGCCACCCTGGCCGGTATCGGCTTCACCGTCTCCCTGCTGATTGCCGAGCTGTCCTTCGGTCTGGGCTCCGACTACAACGATGCAGCTAAGGTCGCGATTCTGACCGCTTCGGTTACCGCCGCCCTGCTAGGTGCCGTTATCCTGTCGATTCGCAACAAGCACTACAAGCAGATTGCGCTGAAGGAGACCGTGGACGAGAACGAGGACGGCATCCCCGACGTCTTCACCGACAACACGGACGCACCCCGCCCCGGCGCCTAGCGTCCGCCCGCCCCTCGGTACACCCCCCGAGGGGACCTGATTTCTTAAAAGGGACCGCATAATATGCGGTCCCTTTTAGGTTTTGCGGTCCCCTTGAGTGAGATGAGGGGCGGACGCCGGTGTGCAGTTCTGCATCTCAGATTCCGGCATTAGCTGGGCTAAAGGAGCATAATGGAACCTGAAGCAAGCGAAGACACACACCCGACCTAAGGAGAGGCATGACTCAGACGCCTCACAAGGACCCGCTCTTTTCCCGCGGATCGTACGCCGAGACCAGCCGCGTCTCAGAGATTATGCGCAAGGAATCGGTGGGTGGTTTTATTCTGCTCGCCGCCACCGTGCTCGCCGTTATTCTGGCTAACTCCCAAGCCGCACATTTCTACGAGAGTGTGCGCGATACCGAGCTGGGCTTGAACATTCCCGGCTTCAGCCACCTGATGATGAACGTGCACCTGTGGGCCGCTGACGGCCTGCTCACGGTCTTCTTCTTCCTCACCGGCCTAGAACTCAAAAAAGAGTTCGTGGTGGGCGACCTACGTGACCCGGGTAAAGCCGTCGTCCCCATCGCGGCCGCCTTCGGCGGTGCCATGACCCCGGCTATTATCTATTTCGCCATCAACCACGGCAATGAGACCGCTGTGCACGGCTGGGCTATTCCCGCCGCTACCGATATCGCTTTCGCGGTGGCCGTGCTGGCCGGTGTGGGCACCTTCCTACCCGCGGCCCTGCGCACCTTCCTACTGACCCTGGCTGTGGTCGATGACCTGATTGCCATCGTTATTATCGCCCTCTTCTACACCAGTAACTTCCACGCCTGGTACCTGATTATCTCAATCATTCCCATTGGGCTATATTTCTGGCTGACTCACAAGCATGAGAAGTTCTTCCACGAGAAAAAGTGGGCGGCCTGGGTTATCCTGCTCCCCCTGGGTCTTATCACCTGGGCCCTCTTCCTAGAGTCAGGCATTCACGCCACCATCGCGGGCGTCATTCTGGGCTTCTGCGTCCCCGTCCGCATGACCGCCCAGGCTAAGCAAGCCGATGCTCACGCCTCCCTGGCCGAGACCCTGGAGCACCGCCTGCGTCCGCTCTCCACCGGCTTCTGCGTCCCCGTCTTCGCCTTCTTCTCCGCCGGTGTAGCCGTTGGCGGCTGGGACGGCCTTAAGACCGCCCTGGCAGATTCCGTTGCTATCGGTATTATGGTCGGTCTGGTGCTGGGTAAAACCGTTGGCATTACCGGCACCACCTGGCTGATTACCCGCTTCCGCGGGGTCAACCTGGATCCCGATATTAAGTGGATCGATGTCATTGGCCTGGCGGTCACCGGCGGTATCGGCTTCACCGTCTCCATGCTGGTTGCCGAGCTCTCCTTCGAGGCAGGCTCCCTGCACACCGAGGACGCCAAGGTCGGCATCATGATCGGCTCCCTCATTGCCGCACTTCTGGGTGCCACCATCCTGTCGATCCGCAACAAGCACTACAAGGAAGTCACCCTGAAGGAAAGCGTGGACGAGAACCAGGACGGCATCCCTGACGTCTTCACCGACAACACGGACACACCCCGCCCCGGCGCCTAGCGTCCGTCCACCCCAGCACACCTGCAAGGGGACCGCACAACCTAAAAGGGACCGCATATTACGTGGTCCCTTTTAGGTTGTGCGGTCCCCTTCTAGGGTGAATTCTAAGAGCGAAACGGCAACATCACACCGTACCTGTTTTGCACAATCGCAAGCGAGCTGTGAGAATTACCCCTAGTGTTCACCGCCCTAGCGCCGGTGATTCTCCGCCCTTACTGCCCACCGTGCCGCAGCTAAGGCGCCCCACCAAGTGCAACCGGCCCACCCATACCCCGGACCGGTCCGCCCTTATAACGATTTGGAGCACGCATGGATACTCTGCTCAATGCAGTGAACTGGATTAACGAATCCACCGCTGGAGCAACCGAGGTTATCACCGGCATCTCAGATGCACTCTGGGCCTACTTCCTCATGTACGCTCTGGTAGCCGTAGGTCTGGGCATCACCATCGCAACACGAGGCGTGCAGTTCCGCCTGATTGGCGAAATGTTCCGCACCCTCAAGGACCCGGCAGGTACCGAGTACAACGGCAAGAAGAGCATCTCAGCCTTCCGCGCCTTTACAGTTTCGGCAGCCTCCCGCGTGGGTGTGGGTAATATCGTCGGCGTTGCCATGGCTATCATCCTGGGTGGTCCCGGCGCTGTCTTCTGGATGTGGGTCATCGCCTCCATTGGTGCAGCATCCGCCTTCGCAGAGTCCCTGCTGGGCCAGCTCTACAAGCGCAAAGGCGAGGACTCCTACATCGGTGGCCCCGCCTACTATATGCAGCGCGGCCTCAACGCCCGCTGGCTGGGTCTCATCTTCGTTGCCTTCATCGTGATCACCTACGCCTTCGTGTTCGTGGCCGTGCAGACCAACTCCATCGTGGGGGCAGCAGCTGGCTCCTTCGGCGTTGACATCAGCGGTACCAACGGCATGGGATTCCGCGTCACCCTCGGTATTATCATCGCGGTCATTGCGGGCTTTATTATCTTCGGCGGCATCCGCACCATTTCCTCGGTCACCGAGATCCTGGTTCCCTTCATGGCAGTTCTCTACCTGATTCTGGGTCTGATCATTGTTGCAATGAACCTGGGTGAGGTTCCCGCTGTACTGGGGGCTATCTTCGCCGGTGCTTTCGGTTTGGAAGAGTTCGTGACCGGCACCCTCATCGGTGTGATTACCCAGGGCATGCGCCGCGGCCTGCTCTCCAACGAGGCCGGTATGGGTACCGCCCCCAACGCCGGTGCAACCGCGTCCGTCTCCCACCCCGCCAAGCAGGGCTTCGTGCAGGCTCTGGGCGTCTACTTCGACACCATGCTGGTCTGCTCCGTGACCGCCTTCATCGTGCTCGTTGCAGGCGATATCCCCTACGGCAACCGCGATGCCTCCGGCACCCTCACCCAGACCGCTCTCTCAACCCACCTGGGTCCCTGGGCGGTTCACTTCCTGACCGTAGCGATTGCCCTCTTTGCCTTCTCGTCGATTATCGGTAACTACTACTACGGCGAGTCCAACATCCGCTTCGTCACCGAGAAGCACCTGCCCATGAACATCTTCCGCGTCATTGTGATTCTGTTCGTATTCTTCGGTGCCATCGCTTCGCTGGATCTGCTGTGGAACCTGGCTGACCTGCTCAACGGCGGTATGGTTATCGTCAACCTGACCGCGGTCTGCCTGCTCATGCCTCAGGTCATGAAGGTACTGCGCAACTACGAGGCCCAGCGCAAGGCCGGCCTGGAACCGGTCTTCCAGGCCTCAGACCTGCCCGAGATCAAGAACCTGGACGCCTGGGACGGCACCGACGAGCTCACCCAGCGCGAGTACTGGCAGGCCTACGACCGCGAGCAGGCTGAAAAGCGCGCCGCCCGCGGCAAGTAGTTCACCCTTCGGGTAGCTATTCCGTTAGGACGCCGCCGCCCACCACCCTGCCCCTTGGCAGGGATGGTGCGCGGCGGCGTCCTGGTTTTAAACCCCTATACTGAAAGCTGTTCTTAACCGCCACCGGGGTAGGCTTCTTACGCCCACCCCACCGCAGAGGATGATCTTTAGCGACAATGACCAACGACTTCCGCCACAAAGGCCTCGCCGCAGGGCGCCTGGGGCTAGCTTCTTCAACCGTCATCGGGGTAGCGTCAACCGCCCCCATGTACTCACTGGCTGCCTCTATCGGCTTCATCGTGATAGCCGTGGGCTACCAAGCCCCGATAGCCCTGATTTTGGGTTTTATCCCTATGCTCCTGACGGCGCTCTCTTATAAAGAGCTGAACGAGGCGGTGCCGGATTCGGGCACGGTCTTCACCTGGGGCGCTAAAGCTTTTGGGCCGAAGACCGGCTGGATTTCTGGCTGGGGCGTGATTGTTGCGGGTGTGATTGCTATGGCGAATCAGACCCAGATTGCGGCTATCTACTTCTGGCTGCTGGTGGGGCAGGACGACCTGGCCCACAACAAGCACGTCATTGTGGCGACCGGTGTTCTGGTGATTGCCCTGACCACTTGGATTTCCTACCGCAATATTGAGGCCGGTTCGCTGACCCAGTGGCTATTGGTGGGTATTCAGTACGTGGCGATTGTTTTGCTGGCCCTGGGTGTCTTTAATTCCCTGGCATCGGGGGCTGTGACCGGCTATGAGTTTGAAGCCAGCTGGTTCAATCCCTTTGAGGCTAGCTTTGACGGAATGATTCAGGCTGTTCTCATCGCTATCTTCATTTACTGGGGTTGGGACACCTGCCTGGCCATTGCCGAAGAGACCAAGGACCCTCACCGCACCCCGGGGCGCGCAGCCGTCCTTTCCAGCTCTATTTTGGTGGTTACCTATGTGTTTGTGACCGTGGTGGCCCTGATGTACGCGGGCGCTGGGTCGGGCGGCATTGGCCTGGCTAACCCCGATAATTCGGACGACGTCTTCACCCCCTTTAAGGACGCCGCCCTGGGCTCCTGGGGTTGGATCATCATTCTGGCGGTGGCTGTATCTGCCCTGGCAACCTGCCAGACCACGATTCTGCCTTCGTCCCGCGGCATTTTCGCTATGGCGGTTTACCGGTCAGTTCCGGCTAAGTTCGGCGATGTACACCCCAAGTTCAAGACCCCTAAGACTTCCACTGTTTATATGGGTGTTTGCTCGGCTCTCTTCTACGCGGGCATGACCTACATCAGTGAGAACATGCTGGCCGATACGATTGAGGCAGCCAGTGTGGCTGTGGCCCTGTACTACGCAGTGACGTCCTTCGCCTGCATCAAGTACTACCGGGGCGATATTTTCACCAGCGCCCGCAATGTGGTCTTCCGTTTGATCATTCCAGCAACCGGTGGCGTGATGATGACCGCGATTCTGGTGATTTCTCTGGTCAATATGGCTGACCCGGAGTACGGCTATACCCAGATGCTGAGTACCAGCGGTGTCTTTGTCACTGCGGTAGCTTCGTTTGTGATTGGTTTTGGCCTGATGGCGCTGTTGATGGGCCGGGACGAGTTCAAGCCCTTCTTCCGGGGTGAGACTCTGAATATGGATACCCGGGTCAAGGTACCCGAGTCTGCTGACCTGGACGAGGTGAAATAGAGCGACTGTACCACCATGCCCTCTCTAGCACCGGCCAAGCGTGTGACAGAGAGGGCAACACGCCCTGAAGGTCTAGAAATTTTTTACAGATAGATAAAATTTGCACTATTTAGGGGTGGTTTTGTTTGACCTTGCCAGACCCAAAATAGGGGGCAACCCTATATACCTGCCTAGTTTTTATCCCCTTTTATACCTACAGAATCTCAGGTTTTGCAGAGGTTCAGATGTCATACTTGGTGTAGTAGGTCTGGAAGAGTTTGGGCTGACAGACCTGCGATTCAGAGTATGAGTGTGTTTCAAATTTATCGTCTCTGATAGCTGCCCGCAGGGGTGTGGGCAGTGCATCGAAGTGGAGGCGAGCCCCCTGGGAAGGGCTCGTCTCCACTTCTCTTTATCCCCTTTCTTTGACTCCGAGTACAGTAGATACGAAACATCCGCCTCGGCAAGGAGTATCAATGGCCGTTGATCCGCAGCACACCCAGATTAAAGAGACCGCCTTTGCGCTGGCCCGTAAGTTTGGGTGGGCCCTTGAGTACAACGGTGGTCTGGAGCTCGACGGTGAGTTTCTTGACGATGCTGACCTGTCGGTGGAGCGCTCCGAGGACGGCGTGCAGGTGGAGTATGTGCTCAATATCAGTTATGCCGATTCGACCGCCTACGGGTACACCCTCACGCGCGAGGCGGCGAGCGCCCCGGCGTCCGCCTTTGGTGTGGGCGCTTTTGGTCAGGACGCGGGCGGCCAGGCACCCGCACCCAGCAGCTTTGGTACGGGGGCGGGTTTTGGCCTGGGATCTTTCGCTACGGATGGCCTGCCGGGTGAGAATGCGGTGACGTTGGCTGAGAAGTATTACATCACTACGCTGGCTGAGCTGATTGAGGCTGTGGAGGCCAAACTAACCGCTCTGGCTATCTAAGGGGTTCCGCAGGCTCACGCTCGCTGCCGACCCTCTCGCCTGGTTCGCTTCGCTCACAAGGCGATTCACGCCAGCCGCCGAGCCAGCAGCTTCGCTGTGAGCCTGCTCCACCCACCTTAATGAATAGGTCTCTAGGTCGGCTTTCTTTTCTATCAATCGCGCGTACCTGCTGCGCATTACCCCTCCTAAAAGGTAAGGTTGCTTAAAATTCCTTTGATCCCAGGAGGGCTCCCATGGCTAACTTTACCTATACCGCCGCCTACCCCTATGCCGAGGAAACTGTGCGCACCTGGTTTATGCGTCCGGGTGCCCTGACCCGGGCGACCCCTCACTGGGCTGGGTCTGTGGTTGAGGAGGGCAGTCCTCAGGAACCGGGAAGTACCGCTCATACCCGGGTGGCCCTGCCCCTGACCTCGGGCCTGCTAACCCTGCCGTGGGCAGCTCGCCATACTCGGGCGTCCGCCGATTCCTTTACCGATGAGCTGGCCCGCGGCCCCCTTTCGGCCTGGGAGCACACCCACGATTTCCTGCCCACCCCGGGCGATACGGTGGTGCGTGACAGCATTACTTTTAGGGTGCTCCCCACAGCCCCTGCACCCGTAGAAAAGGTGGGGGCTGGCGCCGAACGACTGGCTCAGGTCGCTGCTCAGAAACAGCTTGAGAAGGTTTTTGCTGCCCGCGAGCGCCGAATCGGTGCCGATCTTGATTTTCAGCAGCGCTACCAGCAGGAGCCGCTGACGGTCGTGGTGGCTGGGGCGTCCGGCATGGTGGGGCGCCAGGTGGTTGCCCTGCTGACCGGTGGTGGGCATACGGTGCGCACGCTGGTGCGCCGCGCACCCGAGGCTGAGCACGAGTTCCGTTGGGATCCGTCTGCTGGCGAGGTTGATACCGCCGCTTTTGAGGGGGCGGACGCCGTGATTCACCTGGGCGGGGCCAGCATCAACCAGCGCTTCACCGAGGAGAATAAGAAGAAGATTCTTGATTCTCGCGTTGAGTCCACAACCCTGCTGGCAACAACTCTGGCTGAGCTTGTGCAACAGAGGGGTGCGGACGCTGCCCCGCAGGTTTTCGTCTGCGCTTCGGCAGTGGGGTTCTACGGTGCTGACCGGGGGAATGTGGTGCTCACTGAAGAAGATAGCGCCGGGCGTGGCTTCTTGGCGGAGGTGTGCCAGGCATGGGAGGCTGCCTGTGAGCCTGCCCGCGAGGCTGGACTTCGAGTAGTGAACGTGCGTACCGGCCTGGTGCAGTCTGCCCTGGGTGGCATGTTGCGCCTGCAGCTTCCGGCCTTCTTGAGCGGGACCGGTGGCTGGGTTGGTTCAGGTAAGCAGGTGCAGAGCTGGATCAGCCTGGACGACATTGCCGGTATCTACGTGCACGCTGTTCTCACTGAAAAGTTAGAGGGGCCGGTAAATGCGGTGGCACCCACGCCGGTAACGGCAAAGACCCTGGCCAAGACAGTAGGAAAGGTGCTACGCCGCCCCGTCCTGCTACCTATCCCTGCTGCCGTACCTGCCCTGGCCCTGGGGCAGGAGGGAGTGAAGGAATTAGCGTTGGCGAGCCAGCTGGCGAGCGCCGATAAGCTCTTGGCTAGTGGCTACGTTTTCTTTGAGCCGGAATTAGAGCGGGCTCTGGCTCACGAGCTGGTTCGCTAGGGCTTTTTGTTCACCGAAATGTCACTGTAAACACCGGCGAGACGGCGCGGAGCGGGCTATTCTGTTGAATGACACACATCATCATTCTCACCGAAAGATAAGCATGTCTTCTTCTCTCTCCCGCCGTCTTGCTGGCCTGGCAGCCAGCGGTGCAACCGTTGTTGCCCTGGTTGTTGCCCCCGTTCCGGGTGCAGGTGCAGCCGATACCACCACCCTGACCCTGCTGAACATTAACGACTTCCACGGTCGTATTTCTACCAGCATTGCTATGGGCCTGGCCAACACCATCCAGACCGAGCGTGCCGCTGCCACCGACGGCTCCCTGCTGCTCTCAGCTGGCGATAACGTAGGTGCCTCCCTCTACGTTTCCAGCGTGCAGAAGGATCAGCCCACTCTGGACTACCTGAACGCCCTGGGCCTTTCTGCCAGCGCCGTGGGTAACCACGAGTTCGATGCCGGCATGGACGACCTGGTCAACCGCATTATCCCTGCTTCCTCTTTCACCTACCTGGGCGCCAACGTCCTGAAGGCTGACGGCACCCCCGCCCTGGAGCCCTACTACACCACCGAGGTCAACGGCACCACCGTGGCCGTCATTGGTGCTGTCACCACCGAAACCCCGCAGCTGACTGACCCCTCAGCGCTGGCGTCCGTACAGTTCACCGACCCCATCGAGGCCGTGAACAAGTACGCCGCCCAGCTCTCTGACGGTGATGCAAGCAACGGCGAAGCCGACGTGATTATCGCTGAGTACCACGAGGGTGTAGACACCTCAGCTCCCGAAGCTGACGCGATTATCAACCAGACCAGCGCCGCCGTGGACGCTATTTTCACCGGCCACACCCACGCCGAGTACGTCATTGATGGCGCAGTTCCCGGCCAGGCAGGCAAGACCCGCCCCGTTATTCAGACCGGCAACTACGGCGATAACCTGGGCAAGGTTGTGCTGACCCTGGACGCCGAGAAGAACGTCACCGCCTACTCCTCAGAGCTGGTCAAGCGCATGAGCGCCCCCACCGCCGAGCAGATTGCAGCTGATCCCGTCCTGGCTAACGTGAACACCATCATCACCAACGCCAACACCTACGCCACCGAGCAGGGCTCTGTGGTAGCTGGCCAGGTCAGCGCTCCCATCACCACCGGTTTTGACTCCGCCAAGGACACCCAGGGTGGCTTTGACATGCGCAACTACGAGTCCACCATGGGTCACCTGGTAGCGGATATGTACCTGGCTGCCGCTAACTCCACCGGCCGCACCCCCGCCGATATCGGCATCGTCAACCCCGGCGGTCTGCGCGATGAGCTGCCCGGCGGCCTGCGCACCTCACTGGGTCTGGCCGTAAACAAGAACGTGCGCGTCATGGACATCGTCAACGTGACCCCCTTCGCCAACAACCTCTGGACCACCGAGCTCACCGGCGCCCAGCTCAAGACCGTGCTTGAAGAGCAGTGGCAGCAGAACTCGGCAGGCGAGATGGCAACCCGCCCCTACCTGCAGCTGGGCTTCTCCTCAAACGTCACCTACACCTACACCGGCTCCCCCGACGCTGAGGGCTACGCAAGCCGCGGCTCCAACATCCTCGATGTGTACGTCAACGGCACAAAGGTTGAGGACGCCGACACCTACACCGTCGCTATCCCCAGCTTCCTGCTGGGCGGCGGCGACAACTTCGGCACCCTCTCCCAGGGCGCTAACGCCAAGGACACCGCTCTGGTAGATTCAGACGCTTTCGTTTCTTACTTCAAGAACGCTGGCACCGTTGACCCCAACTTCGCCAAGCAGGCTGTGCGCGTGGCAGATCTGGCTGAGAGCTACGACGTCAACGGCACCCTGAGCTTCTCCCTGTCCGACCTGAACGTTCGTAGCTACGGCGTACCCGCTCTGACCGAGCTGAAGGTTACCGTGGGTGGCGTTGAGGTTGGCACCGTCGCTGTTGCTGAGGACGGCACCGCGGCAGTTTCCCTGGACCTGGCAGGTAAGGGCATCACCAACGGCACCCACGAGGTTGTTCTGACTGATGCGACCGGCGTTGCTGGCACCACCGTCCGCCTCTCCGCGAACTTCACCGGTGCGGTTGCCGAACCCACCCCTGCCCCCTCTGAGGAACCTACTCCCGCTCCTTCTGAAGAGCCGACCGTAGCTCCTAGCGAAGAGCCCACTGTCGCTCCCTCTGTTGAGCCGACCGCTGAGCCCACCACCGAGCCGACCGTAGCTCCTAGCTCCGAGAGCACTGTTGTTGCACCTGCCCCCTCAGCTACCGCTTTTGAGTACGAGAACTGCGCCGCTGTATGGGACGCTTTGGGCCGCTCCATCAAGTCCGACGAGGCAGGCTTCCACAAGGGCCTGGATGCCGATAAGGACGGCGTAGGGTGCGAGCAGGACCCCAACTACACCAACAAGGCTGAGGACGGCAGCGCCATCAAGTCCTCTACCTCTTCTTCGGGTAGCAGCTCCTCCGGCAACCTGGCTAACACCGGTTTCACCGCCTCTATGATTGCTGGCGCGGGCGCCCTGACCCTGTTTGCCGGTGGTGCTGCCCTGGTAGCTAACCGCCGCCGCAAGGCCTAAGAGTTGGCTTTCATAGGCTAGATACCGCATTTGCGCTAAAAATCTAGTCTGCCCCCGCAAAGGGACCAGATTACTCCGCATTGTATGTGTTGTGTACAAGGACTATCGGAGCGATCTGGTCCCTTCTCTTTCTTCTGCCCACTACCATGGACACTATGCCCCTCGATGTCTTTTCCACCCCCGCCCTTTCCCTTACAGGCCTACTTGCTGCGGGCGTCCGCGCCGCTGAAGAAACCGGAACCCAGCTCAGCCTCTTCGGCTGGTTCTTCTACCCCCTGCTCTTTCTTGCCATGGGCCTGGCCATTTTCTGCGTGCTCACCGTGCACCGCCAGCCCCACCTGAGTGAGACGCAGAAGCTCAAGTGGCTGCTCTTCACCCTTTTTATCCCTATCGTTGGCCCCCTAGCCTACTGGCTGCGCATGCGCGCTGACCGGCGCGAACTGGCTGAGTCCGCCAGCTCTCACTCTGAGAGCGAACCGGCGGCGCAGTAGGTAGCGCAAGAAGCGGGCAGGCGTAGAGTGAAAGGTGACAGCACCACCTCATTCAGGAGACTCTATGCCTATCACCGTCAAGGCCCTGCAAAAATTTGGCCCCGACCAGCCCTTCAAAGTCACCGAAATCGAGCGTCGCGACCCCCGCGAGGACGATGTCGTCATCAAGATTGAGGCAGCCGGTATCTGCCACTCCGACATTCACACCATCCACAATGAGTGGGGCCAAGCCCACTTCCCCCTGGCCGTAGGCCACGAGATCGCGGGTACTGTTGAGGCTGTTGGCTCTGCCGTCACCAAGTTCAAGGTGGGTGACCGCGTGGGTGTTGGCTGCCTGGTCAATTCCTGTGGCGAGTGCGAGCAGTGCGTTGCCGGCTTCGAGAATAACTGCCTGAACGGCTCTGTGGGCACCTACAATTCCAAGGACGTGGACGGCACCATCACCCAGGGCGGCTACGCCCAGAAGGTCACCGTCAATGAGCGCTTCGTTCTGCGCATTCCCGACGCCCTGGATTTCGACGTGGCAGCGCCCCTGCTCTGCGCCGGCATCACCACCTACTCACCCCTGGCCCGCTGGGGCGTTAAGCCCGGCATGAAGGTTGCCATCTTGGGCCTGGGCGGTCTGGGGCACATGGGCGTGCAGATTGCCGCCGCCATGGGCGCCGAGGTCACCGTGCTCTCCCGCAGCCTCAAGAAGGCGGACGCCGCCGCCAAGCTGGGTGCCGTCCGCACCCTGGCTACCACCGACGAGGGTTTCTTCACCGAACACCGCGGTGAGTTCGACCTGATCCTCAACACCATCTCTGCCCCCATCGACCTGGATTCTTACCTGGGCCTGCTTAAGCCCCGCGGTATCCTCTCGGTGGTGGGCCTACCCCCGGAGGCCCTGGAGATTCACATGAACCGCCTGATTGGGGGCGGCAAGGTACTCACCGGCAACAACATCGGCGGTATTCCCGAAACCCAGGAAATGCTGGACTTCTGCGCCGAGCACGGCATCGGCGCTGTGATTGAGAAAATCGGCGTGGACGAGGTTGATGCCGCCTATGAGCGTGTTGTGGACGGTGATGTGCAGTTCCGCGTGGTCATCGACACCGCAACCTTCGACAGCGCTGAGGTCAGCGCCTAGCCGACCACCGGCGTCCTGATCTGGAGGTAGCTCAGACCCCGCCCGCCAAAGTGTGTGCGGGGTCTTAGCCTGCCTAGGGCCGCCGGGCAGTATTCTTAGGAACAAGACAACCTTTCATTCCCGAGGAGATTTCTATGGCCGGTGGTTTAGCGGCTCTCTTAGATGACGTAGCGGCTCTTGCCAAGCTGGCAGCCGCAAGCGCGGACGACGTAGCAGCGGCAGCTGGCCGCGCCAGCGTGAAGGCAGCCGGTGTGGTGGTGGACGACGCCGCCGTCACCCCGCAGTACGTGCGCAATATCGAACCCAAGCGTGAGCTGCCCATCATCAAGAAAATTGCGGTAGGGTCCCTGCGCAACAAGCTGGTCTTCATTCTTCCTGCAGCCCTGCTGCTGAGCCAGTACCTGCCCTGGATGCTCACCCCCCTGCTTATGCTGGGCGGCACCTACCTCTGCTTTGAGGGCGCCGAAAAGGTCATCGAGATGTTCTCGAAGAAGGAGCACGCCGCGGAAGAAACTCCCGCGGTGGTGCAGGGTGAGGACGCCGAGAAAAAGATTATCTCGGGGGCTGTGCGCACCGACTTTATTCTGAGCGCCGAGATCATGGTGATTGCCCTGAACGAGGTTGCTTCTGAGGGCTTCTGGGCCCGCGCCGCTATTCTGGCTGTGGTCGGTATCGGCATTACCCTGCTGGTGTACGGTGCTGTGGGTCTGCTGGTCAAGATGGACGACATCGGCCTGGCGATGGCTCAGCGTGAATCTGCCGGGGCGCAGAAGTTTGGCCTGGGCCTGGTGAAGGCTATGCCCGTGGTCATGAACGTTATTTCTGTCGTGGGTACGTTCGCCATGCTCTGGGTGGGTGGCCACATTATTCTGCTGGGTCTTTACGATATGCACTGGTGGGAGGCTCCCTACCAGTTCGTGCACCATCTTGAGGAGTACGGCCACCACCTGCCCGCCCTGGGCGGAGTAGCAGCTTGGCTGATCAACACCTTCTGCTCTATGGTGATCGGCCTGATCTGGGGCGGCATTATTGCCGCTGTGGTCCACTTCTTGCCCGGCAAGAAGCACCACTAGGCTTTGTAGCTCCTCGTGGAGGGGTCCTGCAGGATCACGCTCGCCCCTACGAACCCCTCCCCTAGTTTGTACCGCGCCCTGCCCGTTTTTAGTATCAAAAACGGGCAGGGCACGGTACAAACTATTTAAGATGGCATTCTAGGTATCAAGTAGTAGCTTTTGGCCAGCAGGTTAAAGGGCGAGGGTAGGGGAGACAGGGGGGCCGGGTAGCAGATATAAGTGGAATATTTTTAACGGACTAAAAGGAATGCTTAGCTAATGACAACCTACGAGATAACTCCAGCTATTCTTTTTTGTATAGGATTGATTGTTATTAGTCTTGGTGGCTGGGCCCTCCTCGGCGCAGGAAAAAACCGCACCTACGCCCTCACCAAAGACCCCTTCTGGATGGACCTCTACCTATTCATTCTTGGCGCCAGCGGGATTTTTTTCTTAGGTCTCCTAGTTGCGTCCATCTTGTTGCATTACTTCGGCAATGAGAATCTATTATTTTTATTGGCAGGCTTTGTGTCTGCTGGATCTTTAGGCTGGCTTGTGTTGACCTGGGGCGCAGCCTCCTTCACCCCTGCCCCCTTCATCGGCCCCCGCCCCCGCTGGTGGAAAGAAACCCACCACACCCTCTACGCCTGGACCCGCCACACACAACACCACCACATCCACGCCACCCGCCTCTACCGCATCCCCACCCCCACAGCACCCCCCACAGAACCCATCACCAACATCCGTAAAACCAACCAACCCTACGCCATCGAGCTCTCAGCCTTCACCAACACCCACACTAGCTTTAAGCTCTACCACCACTTCGTCCCTTCCAACCCCACTCACCGCTATACCCTTAGAGGAACCATCACCGGCCCCTTCACCTTCACTGGTCAAGTGCCCACCCAGTATCTATCAGCACAAGAGCTTCGCTATCGCAAGTCCATGTACTTTGAACAAGAGCCAAATCTTGAACCAACCCGTACACGCATCGTTGAGATGTTTGTGGATAAGAACCTTTTAAGTTTTGTGCAGGTGCCGGGTGAGGATTATGTGCGGCGTCACAGTTGGGTGGTGTCTTTTATTAATGTTTCTGTGGATGATGTGCAGATCAGCGTTCTTGAGTCAGGTCAGTTGCGCATGGTGGTGGGTGAGGCTGATCCTGTATCTGGGGAGTCGTTTGTGTTTGTGTCTGAGGATCGTTGGTGGACTCGGGTGAAGAGTAGGAGGCCTCAGGGGCTGGTTGGGGCTTTGGAGAAGAAGAGGTGGTTGCCCTTGTCGGCTGGTTCGTTGGTGCGTAAGAGTTTTGTGGGTGAGGTGTCTGTGGTGGAGGATCAGGTGGTGGGTGTTCGTGGTGAGGTGGAGTATTATTCGAGGCAGGCAACTCGATGAAGTGGAACGATAGGTATAGGAGGGGTGTTCGGGTGCGTCGGTTGGCAGTGTCTTGTGTGGGTGTGTTTGTGGTGGGTGTTTCTGGGTGTTCTGCTTTATCGCCTGAGCCGTCTGCTAATGAGGTATTTGAAGACTATTATGCTGCGTTGACGGGGACGATGTCTGTTAGTGTGCATCGGGATGATTATCAGTGGCGGGGTGGGTATGAGAAATTCCCGTATCCGGATGAGGCTAAATGGACTGATTTTTCTCCGTATATTTCAGGTTGCGATAATAAAGATATCGCCAAAATTTATGGCATGTTTGATACCTACGGATTAAATTTAGGCTATGAAAATCCTCAGGAAGCTATCGACCGAGTTTCAGCGTATTGGGAGTCTCAAGGCTGGGAGGTGAAAGATCTTTCAACCCCTAAGGATCCTGATAAGAAACAGATTCTGACTGTCACTGATACCGATATTAACTTGATGTATACCGCTAGTGTTATTGGTGAAGATATTGAAGTAACCTCACAGTGTATTCCTGAGTTCTTTGATAAGGGCAACCCGGTGGAGGAGCCTGTGGTGTACGCTGCTCAACAATAGGTACGAAGCGTTATCCCTCTGGGAATGAGCCAAAAGGTAAAAGCTACGAGATAGAAGCAGATTGCGACGGTGCAGGAATCTCAGCAGGGTACGGTACAAACTATTTAAGATGGCATTCTAGGTATCAAGTAGTACCTTTTGACCAGCAGATTGTAAGGCGAAGGAGAGTAATGCGATGAAGCGTATTTTTTTGTCGGTTGTGGTTGTTTTAGTTTTTGTATTGTCAGGATGTGGTTCTGTGGATCAGAAGAATGAGGCTGTTGAGCCGAGCACTAATGAAATCTTCAAAGATATGTATTCTGCCGTAACTATTGCCGCTAGCGCTAACGGGAACGAAGCGAAGTTTCGGTGGAAGAATAATACGATGCCTTTTCCATATCAGGAAGCTTCGTGGGCTGATGTGACAGTTTTTCCCTGTGGGGAAGGTGAAGGGAGCCTCGAACTCAAGGCTACTACCTATGGCCAGAACCTCGGCACTAAGAACTATCAAGACCAGATTAAGAAAGTTCGCCAGGCGTGGGAATCTCGTGGGCTGAAAGTTCGTAACGTCGGTGAGAGTAAGGGCATGATGCAGATAGCTACCGATTTAGCTCATGGGACTGTGGTGGTTTATACCGCTGGGATTGGTGGTGAATCGGTGGAGGCTGATACGCAGTGTTTTGCTGGGTTTAAGGGTGATGAATCTTCAGCTCAGGTTTACCCCGGTGAGAAAGCATAGGGATAAAAGATGAGTGATATGTACTGGGTTTAGTTCCGCTCCCGTACATTGAAAATAAACAAAAAACAATTGTCGGAACTAAACCACGTACATATAACAGTACATATCAATTTAAAGTATGCCCTATACTCTTGTTTTACTTAGCCATAGAAATATACCCCAACAACATCAAAGCTACGAGGTAGAAGCCGACGACGACGGGGCCGGAATCTCAGCAGAGCACGGTGAATCCACATTCACATAATCCACGCCGCCCTCACTAACCGTATACAACACCGTCACACCCGCCGGAGTAGAAGCACCAATCGTAATACCAGGAGCATCCCTCGTTCCCGGAGCAACATTCTTCACCTCCCACCCCAAAGATTCCCACCGAGCACGAACCTTCTCAGACTGCACCTCCCACTCCGTGGCCGTATATTTCCTATCCCCTTTAACCACAGCAGCATAGTGATACTCAAACCCGTCTTTAGCATTCCCTCCGCACCCAGTAGCGCGATATTGACCTGGCTCAAAAGAAACTTCAGAATAAGGTTTGCTGCCGTTCCATTCAAAGTGTTCTGTCCCTAACCCGGTAGCCTCTACCGTCTCCTGAACCGCTACCCGAAAATCATCCCGCATAGCCTCAACCTTCGTTTCAGAATCTGAAACCGAACTAACCGCACCATCCTCGAACTGCATAGAGCACCCAGAACACACCATCGTGCCCAGGACTAGCCACCCCATTACTGATTTGCGCACAACAAGACCCGTCATATAAGTACAATCTAAGATGCCAACGGATCAGGCTCCCCCGGCAAAACACACGCAGAATCCGCAAAAACCATCAGACCGCCCTTACCAGCATCAAACTGAATCAGGGCACCACCTTCGGTCTTATAGGCAATCTTCTTCGAAGAAGAATCAGAACCTACTACATATGGCTTTTGCCCCTGTGACTCCCAGTGCGCCCACATATCATCACTCTTCTTCAGGTACTGTTCCTTTGTAAAGCGATGCTCTGCTTCAAGACGCAAATCCTTGTTATACAGCTCTGTTCCATCTTCTTTTTTGCCACAGTAAGTACTCATCTGGGGCACATAAGCTTTGAAATCCTCCGATCCGAAAGTATCTCCTCCGGCATATCTCCAGTCGCTATCAGAAATACCTGAAGCTTCAACTGTACCCAATACCGCCTGCTCAAAATCCTTATTCACATCCACCGATGCATCAAAAGCCGACGAGGACGGATCAACCTTTACACCAGAATCCTCAGAACCGTTCATAGAACACCCTCCCAAAAATAAAGAACTCAATACGATCGCACCAACAACACGTAACTGAAATAATCGCGCCCTATGCATAGCAAATCCCTACTCTTTTCCTGTATCAACGAGATCAGTGATATGTACTGGCTTTAGTTCCGACAATTATAAGACCACTAAAGCACCATCAACCACCTCCTGAGGAGCCCGATAAGGGCCTGACCCCTGGAAAGTAGACACGTCGGGGGTTAGCTATGCTGCTTGGGTCAGTGTAGCTGATGTGAGTGCTTCGAAGTCATCGGGGGCTAGAAGGTTGCACCAGGAGTGTCGTCTGCGTGTGT
>NZ_CAKMTJ010000001.1 GCF_928392795.1 Rothia nasimurium | reverse complement strand
TAGCAACGGTCTTGTCCGGTATGGCTTGAGGTTATTTGTAGAGATTTAACGCTCATATTTTTGCCGCGGGTGGGGCCGTTGTCTAGTTGGTGGGTGTGGGGTGCGTGTCTACTTTTGAATAAGCCTCCTTATCGTTGCAGGATTTTGCCCATCTAAGCTATTAATGTCATTACGCTGTGGGATCCTCGTTAACTCGCTCTTCAATGTGCTTCACGATCCGCTCCACAGCTTCGTCCACGGGTACGCCGTTTTCCTGGGAGCCGTCACGGAAGCGGAAGCTGACTGCGCCGTTCTCGGCGTCCTCGCCACCGGCAATCAGGATGAAGGGCACCTTCTCCTTAGACGCGGTACGGATCTTCTTGGGGAAGCGGTCGGTTCCGTAATCTACCTCGACGCGCACGCCGCGGGCCTTGAGCTTGGCAGCAACCTCACCCATGTAATCGTTGAAAGCCTCAGCAACAGGCACACCAATCACCTGAACGGGAGCCAACCAGGCAGGGAAAGCACCGGCGTAGTGCTCAATCAGCACGCCCATGAAACGCTCAAATGAACCGAACTTGGCCGAGTGAATCATGACCGGCTCCTGGCGGGTACCGTCAGATGCCTGGTATTCCAGACCAAAGCGGGCAGGCTGGTTGAAGTCATACTGCACGGTGGACATCTGCCAGGTGCGGCCAATCGCGTCCTTAGCCTGAACAGAAATCTTGGGGCCGTAGAAGGCAGCGCCACCCGGGTCAGCCACCAGTTCCAGGCCGGTTTCAGCAGCAACCTTTTCCAGCACAGCGGTTGCTTCTTCCCACTGCTCGTCCGTACCGATGAACTTATCCTTCTTATCACCCTCGGTATCGCGGGTTGAAAGCTCCAGGTAGAAGTCGGTCATGCCGAAGTCCTCCAGCAGGGACAGCATGAACTTGAGCAGGTGGGCAACCTCAGCAGGTGCCTGCTCCTTGGTCACGTAAGAGTGGGAGTCGTCCTGGGTAATCATGCGCACGCGGGTCAGACCAGAAAGCACGCCGGACTTCTCATCACGGTAGACCGAACCGAACTCGAACAGACGCAGGGGCAGCTCACGGTAGGAGCGGCCACGAGAGCGGAAAATCTCGTTGTGCATGGGGCAATTCATGGCCTTGAGGCGGTAGGCCTGGCCCTCGTCCTCCATAGCCGGGAACATGCCGTCCGCATAATAGGGCAGGTGGCCGGAGGTGTAGAAGAGATCTTCCTTAGAGATGTGGGGGGTCTTAACGTACTCGAAGCCCTCTTCAATGTGGCGGGCGCGCACGTAGTCTTCCATGGCGCGCAGAATAACGCCGCCCTTGGGGTGGATCACGGGCAGGCCGGGGCCAACGGTCTTGGGGAAGCTGAAGAGGTCGAGCTCTTCACCCAGACGGCGGTGGTCGCGACGCTCAGCCTCAGCAATGCGCTCCTTGTAGGCAACCAGCTCTTCCTTAGAAGGCCAAGCGGTGCCGTAAATACGCTGCAGCATTGGGTTCTTCTCAGAACCACGCCAGTAGGCGCCACCGGAACGCATCAGCGCGTAGCCGTTAGCAATCAGCTTGGTATTGGGCACGTGGGGGCCGCGGCAGAGATCCTTCCAGACGGTCTCCCCCTTCTTGTCTACGTTGTCGTAGATGGTGATTTCGCCGGCACCGACCTCAACTGAAGCGCCCTCGGCAGCGTCCGCACCGGAGCCAGGGCCCTGGGAGAGGGTCAGCAGTTCCAGCTTGTAGGGCTCGTTTGCCATCTCGGCCTCAGCCTCAGCCTGGGTGACCACGCGGCGGCGGAAGGTCTGCCCGCTCTTGATAATCTTCACCATGTTCTTCTCAATCTTCTTGAGATCCTCGGGGGTGAAGGGCTCTTCAACATCGAAGTCGAAGTAGAAACCGTCGGTGATGTAGGGGCCGATACCGAGCTTGGCGTCCTTGCGGTAGTTCTGCACAGCCTGGGCCATGACGTGGGCGGCCGAGTGACGCAAGACGTTCAGGCCGTCTTCTTCATGGACAGATACGGGCTCGACAGCGTCGCCGTCAGTCAGTTCGGTGGAGAGGTCAACCAGGGTGCCGTTGATACGGGCAACGACGATCTCGGGGTTCTCTGCGAACAGGTCGGCTGCGGTGGTGCCAGCCTCAACCTGCTGAGCGGCACCTGCGACGGAAATAGAAAGAGCGGACAAATGTGTCTCCTAGGTTTGTGCCCACCCCTACAACGGGTGAGCTGTCGTTACATCTGCACGGTACGAGGGTGCAGAACAAACCTTATTTTACCGCTGGTTAGGCTACTTTGCGCCCTTTGCGAGGGCGCGGGTATCGAAGTTTTTACCAGCGAGGTAGGAGCGGGCTGTCAAGTAAAGGCAGTAGCCCACCACCAGCACGGGAGCAATAAGGACGGACGCCTCCCCCAGCACCCCGGTCATGGTCAGGTTAATAACTTTGACGGCTAGCACCAGGGCAAGGGCCAGCCCGGCGAAGAAGGGAACCACAGCCTGAGTCTGGGCATAAAGACGGCGGGCTGAGTAAACCCGGGCATCCAGACCCAGGGCCTGCGCAGCGGCCAGCTGGCGCTCCCCCTGCTTACCTGCATGAGGTGAAAAAGCGTCGTGGGCCTGGGCTGAAGCGTCCTTGCTTGCCATGCGCCCCATAGCTACCCCACTCCACCAGATAAGGGCAAGAAGAGGAAGCAATACACCTGTCAGCCCGAAAACCGACCAGACGCTTTTGTCTACCCAGCCGTCCGCCCGACCCCACAGGCTGTAATGCACCGGTAACTGCTGCGGCAGCGACGGGTAAAGCAGGGCCAGGTATATCACCTCAGCAACTACCAGCCCCAGGGCCACAAGGAACCAGGTGCGGTTGGGCTTAATTGGTGGGTAGGCGCTCGTCATGGTCTACTTTTTCGATTTCTTGATAGCAGCCGTCTTAGGTGTAACCTTGGCTCCCGCCAGAGAAGCCTTCGCGCGGGACTTCTTGAAGGTCACATCGAGCCCGTCCACGGCCTTTAGACGCTTGCGCATGACCTTGATAGCCTCGGGGTTTTGGTCAATCATCAGGAAGTTGCGGTCAAGCTGGGCGCAGGCGTGGCCGGTGGTGCCAGAACCGCCGAAGAAGTCCAGCACCCAGTCACCGGGTGCACTCGACGCCTGCACAATGCGGCGCAGAATACCCAGGGGCTTCTGCGTGGCATAGCCGGTCTTCTCCTTGCCGCTGGGTGAAACAATGGTGTGCCACCAGACGTCCGTCGGCAGCTTACCAATCTCAGCTTTCTCGGGGGTGACAAGGCCGGGCGCCATGTAGGGCTCGCGGTCAACCGCCTCAGAATTGAAGTAGTAGTTCTCGGGGTCTTTCACATAGACCAGGATGTTATCGTGCTTAGCCGGCCACTTCTTCTTGGACTTAGCCCCATAGTCATAAGCCCAAATAATCTCATTCAAAAAGGACTCGCGGCCAAAGAGGGCATCGAGCACGACCTTGGCGTAGTGGACCTCACGGTAGTCCAGGTGCAGGTAGAGGGTACCGGTGGGCTTGAGCAGACGCCATGCCTGCATGAGACGGGGCTCTAGGAACTCCCAGTAATTCTCAAAAGAGTCAGAATACCCGTAGATATCGCCCTTAATAGTCTCGTAGGTGTGCCCCTTGTAACCAACCCGGCTACCGCCCTCGGTACGCACGGTCTTAATGCTCTGACGCTTCTGCACCTTACCCGTATTGAAAGGCGGGTCAATATAAATGAGCTGGAAGCTCTCTGCGGGCAGGTTTTTGAGCACGGCAAGATTATCGCCGTGAATCACCATGCTGGTGCTATCTGCTGACCACAAAGAACGTTTTGACACAAGGTACAGAATACCCCAAGGTCACCCCCACCTGCCCGCGCGGCGGGTGAGGGTTAAGCCACGCAAAACCGTTGGGGCGGAGCGCAGGCATGCGTGGAGCCGACTGGCTGGGGCTGGCATGAATCGCCCGTGAGCGCTAGCGAACCGGCGAGAAGGTTAGTCGGCAAACGCATGCCTGCGCAGAGCCAAAAATACGGTCGGCACGCGGAGGGTAATCACCACTCCCGTTTCGCAACCCTCACACCTGCTCGCACCGGTTGGTCAGTGTGCCGATACCCTCGATTGAGGTCACCACGGTCTGCCCGGCGCTCAGCCACTTGCGCGGGTGCAGTGAGAGCCCGACCCCGGCGGGGGTTCCCAGGGCGATGAGGTCACCGGGTTCAAGCGTCATAAAGGTAGAGATGTAGCTGACCACCTGGGCCGGGATGAAGACCATGTTGGCGGTGGTGCCCTGCTGGCGTACTTCACCGTCGACGGTGCAGGTCATGGCTAGGCCGCCCGCGATGTCGAGTTCATCGGGGCTGACGATGACCGGGCCGAAGGGCGTCATGCGGTCCCAGTTTTTGCCCTGGAACCATTCGGACGTGCGCCCCTGCCAGTCGCGCACCGACACGTCGTTGAGTACGGTGTAGCCCAGCAGGTAGTCGCCCACTTGATCTTCGGCGATGTGGCGGCCGCGGCGTCCTACTACCGCGCAGAGCTCGACTTCCCAGTCAATTTTGGTGCTCTCAGCAGGCAGTTCAATCGCCTCACCTGGCCCGATGAGGGCATTGCCGAACTTGGTGAAGATGGTGGGATAGGTGGGCAGCTCAGCCCCCACTTCTTCGGCGTGATCCGTGAAGTTCAGCCCGACGCACAATACCCGCTGCACCTTGTTCAGCGGGGCAATGAACTCTTCAGGGCTTACATCAACCGGCCTAGCCCCCAGTTCAGCAGGGCTCACCGACCCTAAATCACTCGACCCCACAAACTTATGCAGGGGCCGGCCCAGCTCGTACCAGCGTCCGCCGCTTTCAACCACCGCGCGGGCCTTACCAGCCCGCCTGACCTGCGCAAACTTCACCCCGGCCGTCCTTTCTGTTACTGCACCTAGTTTCACCCCGCGGGGGCGGTCAACTAGACTTTCTATGACGCAATATTCCGTTGACAAGGTGAATAAACGGTAAAACCGTAGGCAATCATCAGCCAACAGAGTATTCTATACATCACAGTGTAAATCAATACCCGACCCACAAGGAGGCCAACCATGAGCGGCTTGATTACTCTGATTTCACACACTTCAAAGGCGCGTAAGCCCGTAACTGTCAGCACCCGCCCCGCGCAGCTCGACGACGCCGAAGCGCTGGCACGGCTCTACTTCGCCTCCTACAGCGGCGAACGATTTGCATCCCAGGCCGACGCTGCCGCCGAGATGGAGCGCATTCTCAAGGGTGAGCACGGCGAGTTCTACGCCGAGGCCTCCCCCGTGGTAGTTGATGAGCACGACCGCATTATTGCCGCGTCCCTCTGTCTCAAGCACCGCGTGGTCACCGACCCCAAGGACATCCCCACCATCTACGAACTCTTCACCGCAGCCTCCCGCCGCCGCGAGGGCCTCGCTGAACAGCTGATTCGCCGCAGCATCGACCAGATGTTTGAGGACGGCTACGAGCAGGTTTCAGTGCGCATCAGCGAGAACAACGCTGCCGCCCTCGCCCTCTATCTAACCCTGGACTTCAAACGCTGGTTCCCCGAAGACGACGACATTCTCTAGACAAGCGGTACACTAGAAAACAGTTGAGCCCTACCCCTCACCAGCAGCGGGGGTGGGGCTCAGCTGTTTGATTGTAAAAGCTTAAGGTGATGCAGGCTCACGCTCGCTGCCGACCCTCTCGCCGGTTCGCTAGCTGGCTCGCAAGCTCGCCAGATTCGCACCGAGATTTATTTTCCTCGCGCGCTCGGAATCTCGGTGCTCATCACCAGCGATTCACGCCAGCCCCGAGCCAACAGCTTCGCCATGAGCCTGCATCACCTATCTCCCGCATCAAGCTTTCTATAGACCACTCAGCAAATCTTCGACCGGCTCCAGCAGGTAGGGGGCGTTGTTGCGGACATTGCCGACGTCCTTACTGACCTCACGTAGGGCCCAGCCTGTGGTCTCGGCGAAAGCCTGCTCTCGAATGAGCTGTAAGGACGCCTGCGCTTGGGCACGGTAAGACCTTTTCTGCTCGGCCGTGGGCTTGGGGGCACCAGCTGGACGGCCTGACCGTAACCAGGCCGTCAGGCTATCATGCGCGTTAATGTCGGTATCAGCTGCCACGTGAAGGGGTATCGGCAGACGGTTGTGCAGCTGTCCTAGTTGCCGCTCAATCTCGTTTGTGTAGCCAGGGTCGCCACCCAAGTCGGCCATAATTCCGGGGTCGAATTTACCATTCCCGGGTGAATCCATGGTCACGATAGAACAGGAGAGCAGCCACTCCCCCTCTTTACCTGCAAATACCCCGCCTGGTTCTGCGAATTCTGCGGGGATTTTCCACCATTCGTACAGACCTGCGAAGTAGATAGGTCGCCCGTCGGTGCGGTGCACAAAGTAGGGGGTCTTCACCTGCTTGCCCGCTGCGGTGGTTTCAGTTTTCCACTCGTAGTAACCGCTCACGGGTACGGCGCAGTGCCCCGAAACAGCTGCCTCCCGGAAGGTCGGCTTTTCAAAAATAGTCTCGCTCCGGGCGTTGAAGGCACGCGATGAGAAGGCGGGGTCCTTAGCCCAGCCCGGTAGCAGCCCCCAGCGGGCCGAATGCAGTTCGCGGGTGAAGGCCAGGGTGCTTCCCTGCCCACCGGTCGGGTAGGCGGACGCACCTGCCCGCGCGGGCGCGTCCGCACCTGTGACCTGTTCGGCGGGGCTCACGATCCGGTCCACCAGAATGGGAACTGTGCTGGTGGGGGCAACGTTGTAGTTGGTGATGGGGTCGGTGATCTCAACCCCTGCCATGTATTGGGGGTGGTCCTGGGCCAGTTCAAGGGCGTAGCGTCCGCACACTAGAACCCCTCGCTTTCATAGGCTTCGATGACGGCATCTTCAATATCATCGACGGTGATGAGGGGCTCGATGTCGGCGGCAGCACCCACTGTCGCGGGATCAAGGGGCAGGTCAAGGGCCCGGTAGACATCTGCTGTCACCTTGCGCAGGCTATCCGCACCCGTCACCACTATGCCAGAAGAAAACCACCAAGCACCGGCAACTACCCGCTGGGCTGTACCAATGAGTTTGACGCGCTGCCCACCGGGAAGTTGCCCCCACACCGAATACTCGCCCGGGCAGTACTCTCCGGGTAGCTCCCCTACCCCGGCTGGGATACCCAGGCCTTTGAGGGCCTCTGCGAACATAGCCCCGAAAATACCGTAGCGTTCATGATTGCCGCTGACCGCGTCCGAAGCTTTTTGAAAGTGATCCACCACTAGGCAGCCCGAGTGGTAGGCGGCGGCGTGCCCACCTACTGTGCGAACCAGGGGCTCAAAACTGTGATTCATAGCAGCTGCTCGGGCCTGGGCAAAGCGGGGGTTGAGCTCGTCCCTGCGCCCAAAAGCCACCGTTGGCTTGGGGCGATAAAGTCGTAAGGTACTGGGGGCCTCGCCCCTGCCGACGGCGCGGACGGTCGCCATAGCTGAATCAACCATCTGAGCCATAGTGCCGCTGTCTTCTGGGTCAAGGCGGTCAAGGTGCAGCATTAATCCACCGAAATTTCGTTCAAGCTGGTAGAAACGAACTCCCACCAGGCCGGGCGCAGGCCTGCATTCAGCGCAACCTGCTGACTGATGATGTGCGAGGGGCTGGTGCCATAGAA
This sequence comes from Rothia nasimurium, assembly GCF_928392795.1. Taxonomy (GTDB): domain Bacteria; phylum Actinomycetota; class Actinomycetes; order Actinomycetales; family Micrococcaceae; genus Rothia; species Rothia nasimurium_F. The sequence continues at coordinate 610,614 of NZ_CAKMTJ010000001.1, read as the reverse complement.
AGGAACAAACCCTTCAGTGAGAATTGCCTGCGATAGCTCCCTCACCAGGTAGGAGGCCAGCCCCCTACCCCTGTGACCGGCCAGCACGTCAATGCCGATCTGGCGGCACCAATCGGAGTCTTCACTAGCACCGGCCAGAGCCACCAGATCCCCCTCGGCGTAGGCACCGAGTACCTGCACATCGGGGCGCAGCTCTTTGAAACCGAGCGCGTTCTCAAAATCGGGGTTGCCGCGATACTTCTCTAGCTCTGAAGGTTCTAGCCACCGCACCGTGTAGCCCTCGGCGGGTAAGCCGGGGCGGGCGTCCGCACCATGGGTAAAGAAATCCCTACCGGGGGTGAAAAAGAGGGATGTGCCGCTCATCTGTAGGGCGTAGGGGGTGAGGTAGTCGTTGAGTTTGCGCAGCTCGGAATAGTCCCCCACCCAGTTCCCGTTATCGCCAGCCAGCAGGTTGTCGGCGGCCTCGCGCACGCGCGGGTGCTGGGCACAAATGACGGTAAGCCCGCGGTAATTGATCAGGCGTAGCTCCCAGTGGTCGCGGTAGCGGCGGCGGGCCGGGTGCATCTCGTCGAGGGGAATTCGCCGCGCCGAAAGGTGGGTTGAGCCGTGCTGCTGCGCTATATCAATGGCCTGCTCGGGCAGGCACAGGTCAATGGACAGCTGCGCAGCCAGAATCTTCTCGGCCTGCTGGTAGCTGGTGATAGGCGCGGGCATGGCTCTCTTTCTGCTCGATGGGGTCTGTATCTAGGGTACTCGCTTTAGCGAGGGCGTGGACGCCGGTGGCCCCTTTGCCTTTCGGGGCAGGCTGGTGGGGTGCGCGGGTTACGCCCCGCATTTATTCTGTTTTACCCGCAACTAGTTGCGGCTTTTTCAGAATAAATGCGGGGTGCCGGTGTTTATGCTGGAGGTATGAAGATTCTTGTTCTGGGTTTGAGCGGTGCCGGTAAGTCTACCTGGGCGCGACGATTAGCTGCCGGATACGAGGTGCCACTGCTGCATCTTGATACCGTTCACTGGTTGCCGGGGTGGATCGAGCGGGACCTAGCGGACGAACGCGCTCTTGTGGGCGAGTTTCTGGATGAGAATGAAGCCTGGGTGATTGAGGGCGGCTATTCCGATGTGCATTTTGAACGGCGACTGGCTGAGGCTGACCGTATCTATGTGCTGTTAGCGCCCCGCCTGGTGCGCCTGTGGAGGGTAGGACGCCGCTGGCTCACCTACCGCGGTACCAACCGACCTGATATGACCGAGAGCTGCCCCGAGAAGCTCGACCTTGAATTTGTAAAGTGGATTCTGTGGGACGGCCCCAGCCGCGCCCGTATGAAGGCCCTGGCGGACGTCCGCCGCACCTACCCCGAGAAAACTGTGTGGAGAAGGTGGTGGAGCTAAACTCAGGGTAGGTGCCAGAAAAAACACTGGGCAAGGACGACGGGGGGCTAGCTAGCCAGCCTACACCTGGTTTTCAAGGATGAAAGAGGTAGAACATGGACTCATACGGGTTAAACGGGACAGTGCCTGATGAAGAGCTGGTTAGGATTGCACAAAAGTGGAAGCCGGTAGTCCTACCGCTTGACCCCGATGGCTACTATGAAATTAAGTATCAGCTTTACTTAGCAGAGGAAAATGGGGATATCGGAGCGTATACAGACCTGATGGAGTTTGCCCTTTACATTTTCAGGGATCTTGGGAAAGGCTATCCAGATGGACTGCTTGACGACGCCCGTCTCTTTCTTGCCCCTAACCCAGATGACAACGACCCGGTTCAAGAGAGTCTTGCCGCAACTTTAGCTTCCATTACAGTGGTGAAACCGTGATGAAAGATACGGTTTTGTCCCTGAAGTGTTTTGTAGTCACCTTGTGTCATGATGTGGTTTTGATATGGAATGACGAATCTTGAAAACTATCGCAACAGACCAGCTAATTTTTGAATTTGGTCGATGGGGATATCAAGGTCTATCTTGACCTCAAGGTCAGTATCTTGGATATCTAATAGGGCGTATCAGTCGGCCCCCAGCTCAACTAGACCATGTTGTCACTTGAGAGATTATGAGGGAGGGAAAGACAAAATCATTGACCCTTAATCCGGCACCATCGATAATGGTAAATACACTAACCAGAAAGGGGCCAGAAACCTCTTCTTCCGCGCTGACAACGCCTACTTCACAGGCGAACCGACAGAATGGGTGAAATCAAAATGAGCCAAGCACAAGCAGAGAACCTTGCCAAACAAGCTCACCCTGATGGGTTCAATCCTGATAAAGACGGCTGCGAACTGGTAGGGACTAAATCCGATACTGAATATGCCTTCCTCCTTTTCAACAAAGCTGGCCGTGCAGCTAGACATATGGGAGGTGGGGCTCTTTATCTTGTAAATCTCAAAACTGAAGAGGTCGATGTGCTCAGCGTCGGCCAGTACCCTCAAGTTGCTGAAGATTATGTGGATTCACCCTACAACCAGCAGCGCCTGGCCCAGGAAGCCACACAGGCCACCTAGCCACCTATAACTTCACAGACCACTCACCCCGGCGGGGAGAACACACCACAGTGTTCTCCCCGCCACCCGTTTAACCACAGATAGGCAACAGCAACATGAGCAGCGACAACGCCGAACCGCAGAAACCGAGCCAGAACCCACCAACGACCCCGGCGGCCAGCGAGACGCAGCCGCCAGAGCCAACCACACACCCTAGCCCACCAGCCTCCAGCAGTGGGCCGACTCCATCTTCGAATCCTAAACACAAGGAGAAACAACAACGGCAAACCCCCTCAAGACCGGCGGCACCTTCGAGCCCCACAAGTTCCCAAACAGATCCAGCCCGCCCAGGTTACTGTCTCGTTCGGTGAACAGGAACAGCCAGATGAATCCTCGGCTCCTGACGGCTACGAGCTGGTAGACACCGCCGGGACTGAGTACAGTAACCCGGCCTATGCCTAGGCAAGTAGGCATAAAAAATAGCCCCTCTCCACTCCCCTTGTTCGGGGGTGTGGTGAGGGGCTATTTTTTGTGTTTCTGGGAGCGATTCTTAATGGCGGTCAGCAGAAGTTTCTGACCGCCTTTTTGACCGCCATTAAGAACAAACCAGGATAAACCCCAGCGCCGAAACCGAGCCAAAACCCCCGGAATCACGGGCTAGAATAAACCAGGAAAACCCAGGCTGACTAGGGTATTTAGAAGTCCCAATCCTCATCTTCCGTGTTCACGGCCTTGCCGATCACGTAGGAGGAGCCGGAGCCTGAGAAGAAGTCGTGGTTCTCGTCGGCGTTGGGTGAGAGGGCCGAGAGAATCGCGGGCGACACGTTGGTAACCGAGGCGGGGAACATTGCCTCGTAGCCCAGGTTCATGAGTGCCTTGTTGGCGTTGTAGTGCAGGAACTTCTTGACGTCCTCGCTCAGGCCCACGCCGTCGTAGAGGGAGTGGGTGTAGGCCACTTCGTTCTCATACAGTTCGTAGAGCAGGTCAAAGGTGTAGTCCTTGAGCTCTGCCTGGCGCTCAGCGGTCTCCTTTTCGAGGCCGCGCTGGTACTTGTAGCCAATGTAGTAGCCGTGTACAGCCTCATCGCGAATAATCAGGCGGATAAGGTCTGCGGTGTTGGTGAGCTTGGCGCGGGATGACCAGTACATGGGCAGGTAGAAACCTGAGTAGAAGAGGAAGCTCTCGAGCAGGGTTGAGGCGACCTTCTTCTTGAGGGGGTCATCGCCCTGGTAGTAGTCCATGACGATGCGGGCCTTCTTCTGCAGGTGCTCGTTTTCGGTGGACCAGCGGAAGACCTCGTCAATTTCCTTGGTGGAGCAGAGGGTTGAGAAGATCGATGAGTAAGACTTAGCGTGTACCGACTCCATGAAGGCGATGTTGGTGTACACGGCCTCTTCGTGGGCGGTGACGGCGTCGGGCAGCAGGGAGACAGCGCCGACGGTGCCCTGGATGGTGTCGAGCAGGGTCAGGCCGGTGAAGACGCGCATGGTCAGCTGCTTTTCTTCTTCGGTCAGGGTCTTCCAGGACTGCACATCGTTTGAGAGCGGCACCTTTTCGGGTAGCCAGAAGTTAGCGGTCAGACGGTCCCAGACCTCAAGGTCTTTTTCGTCTTCGATGCGGTTCCAGTTGATGGCTTCAACGTGGTTGACCAGTTCGACCTTCTCACTCATGGTGATGGGTTCTCCTCATGTCGGGGTGTTGGAGTGCCTGAAATAGGCTTGGTTCTATTCTTTCACCGTTGGGCGGTTTTCGCACCAGCGGCTCGGTTTGCTTAATATCTCAGGGGCGGACGCCGTCGCCCGCTTCTTCTTGCAGGGCGGCTAGGCGTTCGGCTTTGGTTTCCCTGTCGACAAGGCGGCGCAGCAGCGGCAGGGCCGCAGCAAGCTGCGCGGCCTCGTCCGCGGTGAGTATTTCGTCGGCTCGTTCTACTATCCAGCGGTCGCGTCGGCTGATGATGGAGTCGATGGTCACACTCCCCTGCTCTGTCAGATAGAGCTCCTTACGGCGCTTATCGTGCAGATTCCTGCCCGAGGCAATGTAGCCGCGGCGAAGCAGTGAGGCAACGATCTTGTTCATGGACTGCGGAGTCATCCGCTGAAAGCGGGCCAGCTCGGCACAGGTCTGCCGTGGCCCGGCCTGGAGCTGGGCAAGCACGGTTTCCTCTGCAAATGAGAGGGGCGAGTGCGAGTCGGTCTCGTTCCTCAGTCGTCGATGCATCCTAAAGACCGAATACCTTAAGGTACCCGCCTGCTCATACGAAAAATTTTCCAAGGGCGCCAGCCTAAAATAATCAGTTTAACTTATCAGTTATATAGATTATATACCTTGAAAAAGAAAGCCCGCCACCCACGCAAGATGACGGGCCCGCCCAGCCGGGGCGGGCGTCCGCGCCTTTTTAGCGCAACGCCCTACCCCGCCTGAAGCTTTAGAGCATGCAGCTCACGCAGCCCTCAACCTCGGTGCCCTCAAGAGCCATCTGACGAATACGTGAGTAGTAGATGGTCTTGATGCCCTTACGCCAGGCGTAAATCTGGGCCTTGTTGACGTCGCGGGTGGTGGCGGTGTCCTTGAAGAAGAGGGTCAGCGACAGGCCCTGGTCGACGTGCTGGGTAGCAACGGCGTAGGTGTCGATAATCTTCTCGTAGCCGATCTCGTAGGAGTCCTGGTAGTAGTCCAGGTTCTCGTTGTCCATGTAGGGAGCCGGGTAGTAGACACGACCCAGCTTGCCTTCCTTACGGATCTCAATCTTCGAGGCAATGGGGTGAATCGACGAAGTAGAGCCGTTGATGTAGGAGATAGAACCGGTCGGCGGAACAGCCTGCAGGTTCTGGTTATACATACCGTGCTTAGCAACCTCAGCTGCCAGCTGCTTCCAGTCTTCGGCGGTGGGTACGAAGTGGTCACCGAACATCTCGCGGGCGCGCTCGGTCTCAAAGTCCCAGGTGCCGTTGATGTACTTCTCGAAGTACTCCCCCGAAGCGTACTTGGACTTCTCAAAGCCCACGAAGGTCTCCTTGCGTTCGCGGGCAATCTCCATGGAGGCGCGAATCGCGTGGTAGGTGACGGTGTAGAAGTAGATGTTGGTGAAGTCCAGGGCTTCTTCAGAACCGTAGTAGACGTGCTCGCGGGCCAGGTAGCCGTGCAGGTTCATCTGGCCCAGGCCAACGGCGTGGCTCATGGAGTTACCGCGCTCGATGGAGGGAACAGAAGCGATGTCGGACTGGTCAGACACAGCGGTCAGGGCGCGAATAGCGGTGCCGACGGTCTGACCCAGGTCGCCGCCGTCCATCGCCAGGGCGATGTTCAGGGAGCCCAGGTTGCAGGAGATGTCCTTACCGATGGTCTCGTAACCCAGGTCAGCGTTGTAGACGGAAGGCTCAGACACCTGCAGAATCTCAGAGCAGAGGTTAGACATGATGATCTTACCGTCAATGGGGTTAGCCTTATTGACGGTGTCTTCAAACATGACGTAGGGGTAGCCCGACTCGAACTGAATCTCAGCCAGGGTCTGGAAGAACTCGCGGGCGTTAATCTTGGTCTTCTTGATGCGGGCATCGTCGACCATCTCGTAGTACTTCTCGGTGACGTTGATGTCTGAGAAGGGCACACCGTAGATACGCTCAACGTCGTAAGGCGAGAAGAGGTACATGTCCTCGTTCTTCTTGGCCAGTTCGAAGGTGATATCGGGAATCACAACGCCCAGTGAGAGGGTCTTAATGCGGATCTTCTCGTCGGCGTTCTCGCGCTTGGTGTCGAGGAAGGAGTAGATGTCGGGGTGGTGGGCGTGCAGGTAAACTGCGCCTGCACCCTGGCGGGCACCGAGCTGGTTGGCGTAGGAGAAGGAGTCTTCCAGCAGCTTCATGACGGGAATGACGCCTGAGGACTGGTTCTCAATCTTCTTGATGGGGGCGCCGGCTTCGCGCAGGTTGGTCAGGGCGAAGGCTACGCCGCCGCCGCGCTTGGACAGCTGCAGGGCTGAGTTGATAGAGCGGCCGATGGACTCCATGTTGTCTTCGATACGCAGCAGGAAGCAGGAGACCAGCTCGCCACGCTGCTTCTTACCTGCGTTGAGGAAGGTGGGGGTGGCGGGCTGGAAGCGTCCGGAGATGACCTCTTCGACAATCTTGGTTGCCAGAGCCTCGTCGCCTTCTGCCAGCAACAGGGCGACCATGACCACGCGGTCCTCGAAGCGTTCCAGGTAGCGCTGGCCGTCGAAGGTCTTCAGCGCGTAGGAGGTGTAGAACTTGAAGGCACCCAGGAAGGTGGGGAAGCGGAACTTCTTGGAGTAGGCCAGCTTGGAGAGGGACTTGACGAAGTCAAAGGAGTACTTCTCAAAAACCTCGGGCTCGTAGTACTGGTGCTTGACCAGGTAGTCAATCTTTTCTTCCAGGTCGTGGAAGAAGACAGTGTTGTTGTTGACGTGCTGCAGGAAGTACTGGCGGGCTGCCTGACGGTCTGCTTCGAACTGAATCTGGCCGTTCTCATCGTAGAGGTTCAGAAGGGCATTCAGTTCGTGGTACCCCATGCCACGGTATTTCTCGGGGGTGCTCGGATCCTCGTGACCAGGTTCTACGCTGAGGCCGGGTACAGGGAGTTTTGAATCCAAAATTTTTCCAATCCTTCTTGAACTGTTTCTACATCTTCTTCGGTGCCCATGAGCTCAAATTTGTAGAGCACGGGCACGTGGCATTTGGCGGCGACTTTGTCTGCTGCTACGCAGAAGAGGTCACCGAAGTTGGTGTTTCCCGCGCCGATGACTCCTTGCAGGAGTTCCCGGTTGTGGGGGTTGTTGAGGAACTTCACGGCCTGGGGCGGTATGGAGCCCGCTCCCCCGGGTCGCCCGTAGCTGGGGACGCACAGTACGTAGGGCCCGGTGACCTGTGGTGGGTCTTCACTGGTCTTCAGCGGTAGCCGTATGTTTTTTATTCCGGTCTTCTGGACGAACTTGTGGGTGTTCTCTGAGACCGATGAAAAGTAGACGATGGTGGGCTGTCCGGTGGTATCTGTGGTGTCCATGGGGGCTGGTGCCTGGATCTGGTCGTGGTGGGTGTGCGCGTGGCGCGGGTAAGAAAAGGCCCGGGTGCGGACGCCTGTAGCGGCGGGTGCTCCCCGGGCAGGTGGTCAGCGGTTAGGCTGCGGCGCTGGCCAGGGCGTTGATCTTGTCGGGCTGGAAGCCTGACCAGTGGTCCTCACCGGCGATTACAACGGGGGCCTGCAGGTAGCCCATGCCCTTGATGAGTTCGAGGGCTGCGGGGTCCTCAGTGATGTCAACGGTGTTGTACTGGACGCCGAGCTTGTCGAGAGCGCGGTAGGTCATGTTGCACTGGACGCAGGCAGGCTTGGTGTACACCGTAACGGTCATTGGGGTATCTCCTTGGTATCCCGCGTGTTGCGGGAGGTTTCTGGCATAGGGGCTCTCGAAAGAGCTGGTGTGGGGTCTGGCGGCCTTTTCTCTCTAGTCGCCCGAACCGAGATTTAATACTACATCTAGTGTTTGGAGAGCGCATCTAGCCCTACATAGTGTGGTCTGTTACGAAATTTTTTAAATCGGTGCGCTATCCACAGCCCTTCCGCGCGTTTGCGGGCTTTAAGGGAAAGTTATCCACATGAAGGGTTTTTATGTGAGGTTTGGAGTGATGGTGTGACCTTAAGTTCAGGGGCCACTTAGCCCCCTGGGGCTTAAGACCGGACGTCCCGCGTGATATCAGGGCGGGGGCTTTCAACCCTAAATTGAGCCTTGAGTCTTGGGGGCTGCGCGGGCCTGTTTTTTAAGGTTTTTTGCCGGGGGCGTGTCGCGCAGAGGGGCACCCTGTCAGGCTTGACAAGGGTGCCCCTTAAGGTGTTTAAGCGCGGTTGTTTAGACGAGCCCGCGGTCTTTGAGCTGCTCGTAGAGGGCGGTGCCGTCGTTGCCTTCTAGCCAGAGGTCGCCCTTGGTGATATCGCGAGCGCGGTTGTCGCCCCAGACGCGGCCGGATGAGAGGACGGACTCGCCGAAGGTGAGGTTGCGGATGAGGATGGCTTCGACGTTGTGGGGGTAGCGGACGGCGAAGCCGTTGTAGATTTCGGGGTCGCGTTGGCCGTCGTCGCCGATGAGGATCCAGCGGATGTGGGGGAATTCGGTGGCGAGGCGTTTGAGGGTGTTGACTTTGTGTTGGGAGCCGGAGCGGAACCAGCGGTCGGGGGTGGGGCCCCAGTCGGTGAGGAGGAAGGTGCCTTTGGGGTAGCCGTTGCGGTGGAGGAAGCGGCGGAGGGTGGGGGTGACGTTCCAGGCGCCGGTGGAGAGGTACATGAAGGGGGGGGTGGGGTGGGCGCGGTGGAGGCGGTCCATCATGACGGCCATGCCGGGGGTGGCGGAGCGGGCGTGTTCGTTGAGGACGAAGCTGTTCCAGGCGGCGACGAAGGGGCGGGGTAGGGCGGTGTTCATGACGGTGTCGTCGACGTCGCAGATGATTCCGATGGTTTGGTCTTCGGGGACGATGTAGACGCTGGTGATGGCGGGTTGGCTGCCGGGGGTGGTGATGGTGACTTGGTGGGTGCCGGGTTCTAGGGTGATGTTGAGTTTGACGTCTACGACTCCTCCGCGGTCGGCGTGGACGCGGTGGTGTTGGCCGTTGATGTGGATGTCGATGGGGGCGTGGGAGATGGCGACTGAGGTGAAGGAGCGCCAGCCGCGGACGGGTTCGATGGTGGGGTCGCCTTTTTCGACGGAGTCGAAGAATTCTTCGAAGAGGTCGGTTTTGTAGAGGGCGCGACCGAGGATACGTACCCAGTTTTTGGTGCCGTATCCGACGCTGGGTACGATGACGGGTTCTAGGCCGTTTTTTTGTGCTTTGCGTTCGCGGTAGGAGTGGATGCTGTCGCCTATGCGGTAGCCGATGTTGACGGCTTCGTCGGCTGCTTCTGCGACGATGGTGCGGATTTCGTGTGCCCCTGTGGTCATAGCCCTAGTTTTTCATATTTGGGTGGTTGGTGCATGTTATGGGTGGGTGTGGGTGTGTTGTTAAAGGAAGAGGTGGGCACCGTCTTTGGTGCCCACCTGTGTGTGGTGTGTGGTGTTGTTAGTCGATGTTGAGGACGCAGGTGGCGCTGCCAGTGCCGTCTGCTTCGTTGGCGTGGTTGACGTGGTCGCCTTCTTCGAGGGAGTAGCCGGTGCCCTTGATGGCGCAGAATACCTCGGCTTCGGGGTCTTCGGCGGTGACGGAGACGCGGATTTGTGAGTCTGAGAGGTCTGCGAGGTTGTCGTAGGTGAGCTTGTAGAAGGCTTCACCTTCGAATTCATCCTGGTTGCCGTCGAAGTTCATCTGGTCTTGGTAGACGGTGATGGTTGCGGGAACCTCTGCGCCGTTGTGTTCGGCAGTTACCTCGATGGTGATATCGTCGCGGCCGCCCCAGCCGTCAGTTGCTTCGATGCCCATGCCGGGTACGATGGTTTGCGCGCAGCCTGCGAGCAGGGCGGTCGCCGCAAGCGCGGATACTACGGTAACTTTTTTCTTTGCCATACATAAAAATATAGCGTCTTCACAGACTCTTAGGGTAATGCTACGCGCCGGTGGGCGACAGTTTGTGGCTAAAAGTCTTAATGAGAGGTTGGGGGACGTAGTGGGGGCGGGCACTCTCTGGTGTGAGGGTGCCCGCCCGGGGTGTGGCGTCCTGGTGGTTGTGGACTAGTGAGCGTTGTCTAGGCGCTCGGGGTCGGTGGTGACCAGGATTTTGACGGCGGTTTCGTTGCGGTTGATGAGGGTGTCGAAGCCTTCGTCAATGAGGTTTTCGAGGGCGATTTTGCCGGTGATGAAGGGCTTGAGGTTGATTTTGCCTGATTCGACGAGCTTGATGGTGTCGGGGTGGTTGTTGACGTAGGCGATAGTGCCGCGGAGGTCAACTTCCTTGAGGACGAGTTTTTGCATGTCGAGCTGGGCGGGCTTACCCCAGATGGAGACCACGACGATGACGCCTTGGGGTTTGATGGCGTCGAAGAGGGTATCGAGGACGACGTTGACCGAGGTACATTCGAAGGCGACGTCGGCGCCGCGGCCGTCGGAGAGTTTTTTGACTTCTTCAACGACGTCTACCTCGGCGGGTGAGAGAGCGTAGTCGGCTACTCCTGCGTCGAGGGCCTTTTGGCGGCGAAGGCTGGAGAGTTCGCTCATGATGACGGTTGCGCCCTGGGCTTTGAGGACGGCTGCGGTGAGCAGGCCGATGGGTCCTGCGCCGCCGATGAGGGCGACGTCGCCGTCCTTGACTCCCCCGGCTCGTTCAACGGCGTGGTAGCCCACGGTAAGGGGTTCGATGAGGGCTGCTTCGTCGAGGGGGATGTCCTTGGAGATTTTGTGGACCCAGCGGCGCTTGACGGCAATCTTTTCGGCAAGGCCGCCACCACGACCGGCGAGGCCGATGAAGTTCATATCTTTGGAGAGGTGGTAGTCCTTGTTGCCGGGGCCGGTTTCTACGTCGTCGCGTACGATGTAGGGTTCAACGACGACGTGGTCGCCTACCTCTAGGTCGGTGACACCTTCGCCCAGGGCTTCTACGACACCGGAGAATTCGTGGCCCATGGTGACGGGGGCGGTTTCGCCGGAGATGGGGTGAGGGGTACTGTGGGTGGGGCAGAAGATGGGGCCGTCGAGGTATTCGTGAAGATCGGTGCCGCAGATGCCACACCAGGCTACCTTGATGAGGACTTCGCCAGCACCTGCGGTGGGTTCGTCGATATCTTCGATGCGGATGTCTTTGTTGTCGTAAAAGCGGGCTGCCTTCATGGGAGTCATCACCTGTTTCGATAAGAGGTCTCCCCCGCTACCGGGCTGAGCTGGTAGCGAGGTTTGGTCGTCTATGACCTCTTTCATCCTATCCCCGCAGCACCTGCTTGTGGCGCCGGTTACGCCATATTTCGGCAGGTTGCAGGCATAGCCGCCCCCTTAGGCCCTTCCCGTCATCAGGCCGCCCTCGACGGTAAGTAGAGGCCGCGGGCGGCGCAGCTGCCCCAGTTGATGTGGAGGGTGGTCATGGTGGGTGGGTCTTTCGTTGGTTAGGAGTGGGCGGTGCAGGTGCCGTGGGTGTGGGCTGTGAATTCGTGGTGGTAGGTGGTGAGGGTGTTGGTGATGCTGGTGGACTCAAAGGTGTTGATAGCTGCGTTTGTCTCTGACAGGAGGCCCCGCACAGCTGCACTCGCTGCAGCCAGGTCTGCCTTACGATTGCTATCAACCAGAAGCTGGGCCGGGGAGGTCCAGACCTGCCAGTTCTCTGCCAGCACGACTAGGAGCCGCTACTGGTGGTGTGGGAGGTGGAACCGGCAAGGGCCTGCTGCACATAGGTGGTTGAGCTTGAAGAACTTGAACCGGTATCGGTGCTGCTCTCTGTCGCGCTGCTAGTTGAGCTGCCGGTATCGCTCGTGTCTGTGGTGGCATTCTGGCTTGCAGTTGCGGTTGCGCTGGGTGAGGCCTGCTCGGTCACGGGGCTAGTCACTGAAGTTGTTTCAGTACTCTTCAGGTCTCCATAGGTTTCTACAGCTACTACGGCAGCCCCCAGAGTAGAGGCGGCTACCAGGCCGGCACCTGCCAGGTTTCAGAAGAAAGCTTTGCCTCACCTGCTGGGCAGATGAGGCAAGGCTGTCTTAAGAAATAAGGTGCTCAGATGAGAGCGGGTTATGCAGGGAGCGGCCGTTAGATTCAATGATCTGCCGGTACCAGTCAAAGGACTTCTTGCGGTAGCGTGACATGGTGCCTGAGCCGTCGTCATTCCGGTCCACATAAATCACCCCGTAGCGCTTAGACATCTGGGCGGTGGACATCGACACCAGGTCAATGCAGCCCCACATGGTGTAACCCAGTAGGTCAACCCCGTCCTCCAGGGCCTGCTGCACCTGGAGTAGGTGTTCTCGCATGTAGTCGATGCGATAGTCGTCCTCAACCGTGAACCCGTCCGGCCCGCCTTCCACCAGCTGGTCCTTGGCGCCCAGGCCATTTTCTACGATGAAGAGGGGCTTGCCCCAGCGGTCCCAGAAGTCGTTAAGCACCAGACGCAGACCCACCGGGTCAATCTGCCAACCCCACTCAGAAGCTTCTAGGGTAGGGTTGGGCACTCCCCCGATGATGTTGCCCTCACCGGTATCTGCGGCCCCCGCAGTTTCGCACACCGACATGTAGTAGGAGAAGGAGACAAAATCGACGGTATTCAGCAAATCCTGGCGGTCCTGCTCGGTAATCTCAAGCTGCACCCCTAATTCCCGAAGCTTGCGGAGAAAGTAGCCGGGGTAGGTGCCGCGGCAGTGCACGTCGCCAAAAATATAGTCATCACGCGAGGCCACCTGGGCAGCCAGCACATCTGCCGGGTCGGGGGTCAGGGGGTAGCGGGGAACAGCCAGAATCATGCATCCCACCCGGTTTTGCCCGTCAATCTCATGGGCCAGGCGGGTGGCACGGGCCGAGGCGACCAGTTCATGATGCACCGCCTGATAGAGTCGCTGCGACCCAATCTCGTCAGGCCTTCCTTCAAGCCCCGAGAAGAAGGGAAAATGCAGCACGGAGTTAATCTCGTTGAAGGTAATCCAGTAGCGAACCCTGCCCGCAAAATGGGTCATCACAGAGCGGGCGTACCGCTCAAAGAAACCAATCAGCTGCCGGTTAGCCCACCCGCCGTATTCACGAGCCAGATGCAAAGGGGTCTCATAGTGGCTCAAAGTCACCAGCGGCTCAATCCCGTGGCGAAGCAGCTCGTCGATAACCCGGTCATAGAAGGCCAGACCCTCAGGGTTGGGTTCAGTCTCGTCCCCGCGCGGGAAAATCCGTGACCAGGCAAAGGAAAGGCGGAAGACCTTAAAGCCAAGTTCAGCAAAGAGGGCGATATCGTCTGCGTAGCGGTGGTAGAAGTCGATTCCCTCAAGCTTGAGGTTATCGGGGGTCGGCTGGGCTGTGGGGGCGGACGCCAGCCCCCGCGGCAGCACGTCCTGCACACTCAGCCCCTTGCCACCTTCAGCATAGGCACCCTCAATCTGGTTGGCGGCCGTTGCGCCACCCCACAAAAATCCTTCAGGAAAACTCACCGGCGGCATCCTTTCACGTAGCTACTAGGTCTCACCCCATCCTAGCCCCGCCTCCTGCCCGGCATAAGAGGCAGTCCATATGAAGAAAGCTGGGAGGTTTCGGGGCACTACTCCCGAAACTTCCCAGCTCCCCCTTATATGAGGACAGATCAGCCTTGCAACGGCAAACCAGCTCCCGTCTTTTTCAATTACAGAGCTAACGGTTACACCGCACACGACTATCTGTACATTTATTGATTACCAGATACCGTCAACGCTCTGGCTGCCCCACGGTGAGTAGTTACCGAAGGTGCTTGAATCGATAGTCGAATTAACAGCCAGGTTACCGGAGCCAGCAGGGCCGGCGTAGGTGTACTGGGTCTGTACGAGTGAGTTATGCTCTTCAACCTTCTGGTTGTAGTAGCTCAGGCAAGCCTGCTGCTGAGCCTTATCTGCGATGATGGCAGACAGCAGAGGTGCAGGATCCTTGAGTTCCATGGGGGTAATCATCATCTTGGAGTTGATACGACCCTGGAAAGCGACCAGACCATCGCCAACACCGAAGACCATGTCAGCTTCTGAGCGACCACCGGCATTGGCAGGAATGGTACCGATAAATACCCACTGGTAGGAATGGGTCTTGGTTGCAGCGTTGTAGCCAAGGTCAATCACTTGACCCCATGAGGTGGTAGCGCGAGTCATGCTGCGCTGGCGCTCCTGAGCAGTGGTCTGAACCAGGTCAATATTAATCACCAGGGGATTCAGCGCAGTGTAGGTAACGTCAACATCACCGATGTTCTTGAAATTGACGTAAACGTCAGTAGCAGTACCGTTGTAGGCAGCGAGAGGCTGGTAAATGTTGAGCTCCATAGCCAGGTTCTTGGTCTGGAACTCAGCGAAGGCTGCGTCAATGGCAGCAAGGCTCTCGGTGGAGCACACATCGGGTGAAGCAGCGTAAGCAGGGATTGCAGTGGTTGCAACAACCGCAGGTGCTGCCCAAGCAGCGCCCTTTGCGAGGGTGCGACGTGAAATATTGTGAGTCATTGTTTTCCTTTATGAGTGTGATCAAAACACACAAGACGTGCTACCACAACTCAAGTAGTGCACAACTATTTGAACAGTGGGTACAAGTAATACTAAAACAAAACACCACACTTGTGCCAACTTAAAAGAGCGTTTGTGCCAATTCTTGGTATAAATCACAGATAAACCTGTATATACAGGATCATGGAAACATCAAGATAATTGAACATCAATTCAATAAACCTACTGGTCAGAGTTCACATTTCCACTCGCTTCAGACGGGTGGAACCACGGTGGATATCTGTTTTTATAGACACCCGCCCGTACTGCAATCACAATCCTTAGCATCTATACTTCCCTTGTAAATCAATACATACGGTCTAACTTAAGCCTATCTAGACATCTATCAGCTCTACACCAATGTGCCACCAAGGCGCTGTAGAGTATAAAGAAGCCCCGCTTGCTTACTGCAAGCGAGGCTTCTTTCTTGTGCACCTAGCGTTGAGAGGAGGTCGGGAGGCTTTTACACGTGGTGGTAGGGGCGGCCAGCAGCGATTTCACCGGCCCGATATATCTGCTCCGTGATGATTAAGCGCACCAGCTGGTGGGGGAAGACCAGATCAGAGAGGCTCCAGACGGTATTGGCGCGGGCCCGCACCGAATCGTCCACCCCGTAGGCCCCACCAATCACCAGCACTACCTTCTTAAAGCCCAGCTGGGCTTCCAGCAGGCGAGCCAGGGCAGGAGAGCTCAGCATCTTACCGCGCTCATCGAGCAGCACCAGGTAGTCATCACGATCGACCTTTTCAAGAATGCGGCGGGACTCCTCAGCCCGGGCAGCTTCTTCTGCCAGGGACGAGTGGGGCAAGTACTGCCAGGTAATATCCCAGGGTTTACGCAGACGGGTTTCGTAGCGGTCAATGCCGTCCTTGACCCACTTTTCGTGCTTCTTGCCGATGGCAATAATTTTGATGGTCATTGGTTCTCCTGAAGATTGGGCATTCGGGCTGTAAGAACGGTAAAGGTGGGGGTGCGCTCAAGCTGCCGCACCTGTTCAAAGCGCTCTTCAACCTGCGGCCGGTAGCGAGCGTGTGAGTTATGCACCAGGTAGAGCTGCCCACCGGGAGTCAACAGGCGCAGGGCAGCATCAAGCAGCGGGCCCACCAGGCTAAGGTCAACCGCGGTTCCGGTGTGAAAGGGCGGGTTGAGCATGACGATGTCGGCTACCCCCTGGGGCAGGCGGGAACCGGCGTCGTCCCAGCTCACCTGAACCCGGGCGTCCTGCCCCAGGTTAAGGGCAGCTGACCGGGCAGCGTCCACATCGAGGTCGGTAGCCCAGACCCGGGCAACCTCCACCCCGGCAGGCAGGTGCTCTAGAACCTCGAGGGTCACCGACCCGTTGCCGCACCCCAGATCTACCAGGGTCAGCGGGCGGGCAGGGGCATGCTTCGCCAGGGCAGTGAGGACGTTGGTGGCCAGCAATTGGCCGCCCCGGTCGGGCTTGCCACCTGAGAACACGCCACCGACAGCCTGTAGGGGCCCGGCGGGGCGAGGGGACTCAGATGCTGGGACCGGTGCTGTAGCGAACAGGCAGCGGTGCTTGCCCTTACCCCGCAGACCTCGCACCTGCCCGAAGCTGCGGCCCAGAGTCTGATTGAAGCTGGTACTCATGTGCTTGGTATTGCCACCCAGAATCAGGGTAGTCTCGCTCCCCTGCTCAGCCTGATACCGCGCTAAATCATGGGCGAGGTCGGCGAGCGCGGCGTGACTCTTGGGTAGGTGGCCCAGAGCGATGGCACCGTTGAAGCGGTGGGTGGCGAGAGCCTCATAGAGACTGAAAGTTGAGGAATCTACTTCCCCGTTTTGATCGAGCCCTGCAAGGATAAGGCGGGCGGCGGCGTCCGGAGCGTTTTCTGTGAGAGTGCGGTGCAGGGTCAGGGCGTCTGCGTAGGAGCGTTGCCGGCTGATCACCCGGTGGTTGCCGGGAGCGGTGTGCGCTAGGGCCCAGAAGGTTAGGGCGCCGGTGGGGTCATCGAGGACGAGCACGTCCCCGGTAGTAGCGCCGTCGGGGTCGGATGCGGAGGCGGCATCTGCGAGGATAAGCCGGTCAAGGGCGGTTGCCGAGCCTGCGCTCAGTGAGTCGAGGGGCACGAGCTGGGTGAGGTGGTGGGTACTAGATGTGGGCACCCCTCTAGTATCTCACGGGCGGTAAGGGCCCTAGGTGGGGCGGTGCGTCCACCGAGTGAGATGCCGGGCCGACGAGTGGCGCTAGGGGGACGTACTCCCAGCTTCTCTATCAGTCCGCTGATAAAATACTGGGAGTAGGGCGCCCAGGCCCTGCCCACACCACACACCTGAAACGAGTAGATTGACATGAGCGAACAGACGCCTTCCTCCTACCCCGCACCCAATTACAACACCAACCCCTACCAGCAGCAGGCACCTCAGACCGAGAAGACCAATACCCTGGCGATTCTCAGCCTCGTTTTTGGTTTCCTGGTGAACATCGTCGGTATCGTGCTTGGCTTTGTTGCCCTCAATCAGATTAAGCGCACCGGCGAGAAGGGCCGCGGCCTGGCCATTGCCGGTATCGTCGTGGGCTTCATCAGCCTGATCAGCGGCATCATTTTCGCTATTCTCATGCTTGCTGGGCTCAACGAGGTTGCCAAGTCCGCAGCTGCCTACGAGTCATCGGCTGCCGCTGCAAGCTCGTCCTCTGCTAGCACCCTGGCTACCGAAGAGGTGAGTGAAGAGGCATCGGCAGCTGCCGACGAGGCGTCCGCCCTGGCCTCCGATGCGGCAACCACCGCTGCCCTTGACCCCGCTTCCCCCTACTGTGTTGCTCTCGATGAGTTCCTGGTTGCCTCTGATGGTATCCAGCAGGATGCCACCACCTTAGACGGTTACCTGGCCTCGCTGACCAAGCTTCGTGACAACGCTCCTACCGAAGAGATGCGGGCTTCGCTGACCACCGCTATCGATGCTGTCAATGCCTCTGATGCTGCTACCTTTGAGTCTGCCCTGAACGAGGTTGTGTTCGACCTGGGCCTGGACGCCGTCAACTGCGGCATCGAATAAACCCCGCCTAACCCCCACAACAACAAGGGGCCCCGCACCGTCACGGTGCGGGGCCCCTTTTTGTTTTAGTCGGTCATCTTAACGGTTGCCTGCTGGGGTGCCACCAGGGGCATGGGCTCATATTCAGCGCGCAGGGCTCGCAGACGAGCCACGTGGGCGTGAAGGGCCTTATCTTCATCGGTAGTGGGCGTGAAGGGGCGGGCCGGTAGGGGCTGCCCATCGAGGTCGGTTGCCATGTAGGTCATAGAGGCATGGATAGCTAGGGGTAGCTGGTCGTGACGTTCCCTCGGGTTGCCGGCGCGCAGGTGCACCATCACGCCCATGGACCGCGCATCGGTACGTACCAGGCGGGCGGTCACTTCCACCAGGTCCCCGATATGCACCGGCTGGTAGAAGCGAATTCCACCGGCGTAAACAGCGACGGTGCGCTCGCCGCTCCAGGCCATGGTGACGCTGGTGGCTGCTTCGTCAATCCATTCCATGGCGGTGCCGCCGTGCACATTCCCACCCCAGTTCACGTCGGTGGGCTTAGCCAGGAAGCGGTGGGTGACTTCGGGTGCGGTGGACGCGCTCGTGTAGGTCTGAGAAGTCATTTCGGCTTCAATGGCCTTACGGAGTTCCACGCGAGAGAGCGCCGCCTGCTGCACCCGCTTCTCCTCGTCGGTCACGGGCACGTAAGGAGTAACAGGGGTAGGTTTGCGGTCTTCACCCATGGCAACGAAGATGACCAGGCAGTCGCAGGCGCGGGTGAAGTTGCCGTCCCGGGGGTCAGCGGAGAGCACTTCGTTGACGATATGCATGGTGGAGCGGCCGGTGTAGACAATGCGGGAGCGCACCTCGACCATGTGCCCCGAGGGGATGGGGCGGGTGAAGTGAATATGCCCCACATAGGCGGTGACGCAGTAGGTGCCCGACCAGCCGGCGGCACAGGCGTAGGCGGCCTTGTCGATCCATTCAAGCACGCGTCCGCCGTGTACGCCGGCTGAGCCTGCGATGATAACGTCGGTGGGTGCTGCGAGAAAACGTAGGGTGATGGAGGGCTGCGGGGCAAACTGGGCCATGGTGAGGTTCTTTCTGGTGCTGTGCGGTAAACGGTGCGGACGCCCCTACCAGCTCCCCTGCCCTGGGGCAGGTGGGGCGGTGGTGGCGTCCTTGCCACCGGGCGATGCCGCTACGTGATTGTTATATCGTACGGCATGCGCTGCTATTCACGGAGCTGCGTCTCACCCAATGTCATATTACTTGATATTGAAAGTAATTGAGTTTTAGACTGGGTTTCAGCACGTATCTTCAAAGGAGAAGAGATGAAATCCATCAAACCAGCAATAGCAACCCTGGCCCTGCTGACACTGGTGGCCTGCAGTTCACCGCAGGCAGCAGAACCCACCGGTACCGCACAGAGCCAGAGCAGCACTACGGCCGCTTCAGCTCGCTCATCAGAGAGTAACGCAGACACCGCGACCAGTTCGGCTGACACCGAACTTGTTACAGCCACCAGCGATAACCTGGGCGATACATCACCTGAAACACCTAGCGATCTTGCCCAGCAGCTTGCTGAAGGAGGGCTCGTGATTGTGCACCGGTACACCGGGGCGATACGTCCGTCCAATCCCTCACCAGCACCTGAAGGTTTCATCGATGACGGTCAGCGCATTTCCGAGTCCAGCATCGAGCGCATGAGCGAGCTTGCGGCAAAATATGAGGAGTTAGGGATCCCGGTTTCTAGCGCCCTCTCCAGCGAATACTATTTTGTCTACCAGCACGCTGATCAGGCCATGGACGTGCCGGTTGAAATCAACCGCGACCTAACCGGCTCCCTCAACTTCACCGATGACCAAGAACTTGAAGCCTCACTCCAGGGCCTGCGCAACCGCACCGTTACTCCCCCACCTGCGGGAACCAACACCGTCCTTTTTACCCACCAGGGTAAATTCGATAAAGCCTACGGTTTCTACCCAGACGCAGGCTGGACCCTCATCTTCGCTCCCGATGGAAGCGGCACCCCTCATTTGATAGCCAGCATGCCCCTGGATGAGTTTTTAGAACTGTAACGCCTTACTTACTTCACGTAGCCCACCACCCTGCGGGTTGAGACAGACTATGCTGACCAGCCCGCACACTATCGCCATTCAAGCGGAAGAGCACCTATGAATCATATGATCCGCCAGGCCACCGTCATCGTCATCGGCGGCGGACAGGCCGGCCTATCGGCCAGCTACCACCTAGCCCAGCGCGGCTACGCCAATGCTCTGACCCACCCCACAGCCCCACTCACCTACATCACCTTCGATGCGGCTGAAGGGCCCGGCGGCGCCTGGCGCCACCGCTGGGACTCCCTGACCATGGCCACCGTCAACAACATCTTTGACCTCCCCGACTTTCCCCGGCCCCATGTAGAGCTGACCGAGCCCAGCAAACGGGCTATCCCCTCCTATTTCTCCGACTTTGAGGCAGCCCAAGAACTGGCTATCGCCCGGCCGGTCGCCGTCCTTGCCGTTACCGCAACCGGCAACCCCAGCCTCCCCTTCGAACTCGCCACCACCAACGGCACCTGGCAGGCAGCAGCAATCATCAATGCCACCGGCACCTGGAATAACCCCATCTTGCCCGCCTACCCGGGGCAGGCGTCCTTTCAGGGGCGGCAACTTCACACCCGCGACTACCTGCGGCTCGAGGACTTCACCGGCCAGCGGGTCGCGATTGTGGGCGGCGGTATCTCAGCGGTGCAGCAACTAGAGGAAATCTCGCGGGTTGCCACCACCTTCTGGTACACCCGGCGCGAACCGGTCTTCCGCAAAACCGAGTTCAACACCGAATACGGGCGCGACGTGGTAGCCCGCGTCACCGCCGACGCTGAGGCTGGGATCCCCACCGGGTCGGTCGTCAGCTACACCGGCCTGGGGTGGACGCCCTACGCCAGGGCCGCCAAAGCCCGCGGCGCCCTGAACCGCCGCCCCATGTTCGGCAGCATCGACGCAACCGGCGTGATTGAGGCTGACGGCAGCCACACCGACCTTGACGCTATCCTGTGGGCTACCGGGTTTAAACCGGCGCTCGCCCACCTTGACCCGCTGGGTCTGCGCAACGAGCTGGGCGCTATTCAGATGGACGGTACCCAGGTAGCCACCCAGCCCCGTCTGCACCTTATCGGCTACGGCCCCAGCCAATCGACGGTGGGGGCTAACCGGGCTGGTCGAATCGCGGTGCGCAAGCTCCACAAGCTGCTGACCCGCTAGCGGGCTCATCGCCCGTCCCTCGCTGCTACCGACCCCGCCCAGAGACCGACCGGTTGAGAACGAATGAGGGCAGCAAGGCCAGGGCCGAAATGCAGGCCAGGGCCGGGAAGGATGTCGCTGCCATAATAAATCCCGAAGCCAGGGCAGCGATTGCCGCGCCCAGGTTGGTGAGAGAGTCTAGGCCACCTGCTGCCCGGGTGCGGCTTTCAGCCGGCAAGGACGCCGCAAAGAGAGCGGAGGCCGCAACAAAGGTTGCCGACCAGCCCACCCCGAGCAGGATTAGGCTAACCACCATGGCAGTTTCCCGGTGCGGGGCAAGGGCGCCAAGGGCTACCGCTGCTAAGAGCAGGGCGGTGCCGATGAGTATCATGGTACGCTCCCCCAGCCGGTCTGCGCCCAGCCCCATCAGGGGTGAGATCCCGTACATGCCCAGCACATGCAGGCTGATAGTCAGGCCGATGATTTCGATACCGGCACCCTGGTGGTTCATGTGCACCGGGGTCATGGTCATCACCGACACCATCACTATGTGCGCACACAGCAGGCTGGTGGCAGCAGCCCGAGCCTGCCGGTTGCCCGCAATTTCGCGGGTAAAGGCCCCGATTTTTGCGCCCAGGGTGGGTTTCTTCGGCGCGGACGCCCGCTCCCCCTGCCCTGCCCCGGGTAGGCCGGGGGCGGCGTCCTTGTCAGTACCGGGGAGGAGGGTGAAGACCAGCAGGGTCGCGGTGGCCATAGCAATCGCCGCCAGGGCAAAGGCTGCACTGTAAAGGTTGGTGCCCAGGGATGGCGCGAGCGCGGCGGCAGGGGTGCCAATGTTAGGGCCGAGGACAGAGCCGATGGTACCCACCCAGACGATGAAGCTGAGGGCTGAGCCGCGGTTGGCGTCGGTGGCGTGGTCGGTCGCTGCGAAGCGGGCTTGGAGGGCGGCGGCGGAGCCTGCTCCCATGAGGAGTAGGCCCAGGGCTACCAGGGTGATGCTGGTGGTGGAGGCGGCGAAGGCTAGCAGGGTGGCGCCGATGCTTGCAGTGGCCCAGCCGGTAGTGAGGGCGGTGCGGCGGCTGGTGCGGGCTGCGAGGTTGGCTAACGGTATGCCAAAGAGTGCGGCCCCGAAGGTGGAGGCGGTGCGGGCAATTCCAGCCAGTGCCTCGTTCTGGGTGACCTCGCTGGCCAGGAGCACGCCGATGGAGGGAGCTGCACCCACCCCGATGGTGCCAAAGACCTGGGTGAGGGCCAGGGCCCAGAGGACGCGGCGCTGCTGGTGGGTGTTCATGAGTTTTAGTTTACTGAGGTGCGGCAGGGTTCAGAGTCCTTGCCCCCCGGAATTCACTGTGTGAAGCAGCCTCCTCTGCGCTGTGGGTTTTTCGCTACTATGAGGAGCTATGACCCTTACCCTTTGGCTTTCCCTCGTCGCTGCCTGCCTGGTGATTTCTTTAACCCCGGGGGCAGGTGCGGTGAACACCATGACGACCTCCCTGCTGCACGGCTGGAAGAAGGCCTTTTTCACGGTCATGGGGCAGCAACTGGCCCTGGTGGTTCAGATCGCTATTGTGGCCGCTGGCCTGGGTGTGGTGGTCGCTAATTCGCCGGTACTTTTCGATGTGATTCGCTACGGTGGGGCTGTCTACCTGGTTTACCTCGGGTTACGCATGATTCTTGCCCGCCCTCAAACCTCGCAGCAAGCCCGAGACGAGGCAGAAAGTGGGGCGGGTGCGTCCGCTCCGCAGGAGCAAGGACGCCGCACCCGCCCGGGTGCGCGGCTGCAACCGGGTTCCCCCTTGGCACTGTTTAATAGGGGGTTCTGGGTCAATATGTCTAACCCCAAGGCCATTGTTTTTATTTTGGCTTTCATGCCCCAGTTCGTGCGGCCGGACGCCCCGCAGCTGCCCCAGTATCTGGTGCTGGCGGGCACTATGGTGGCCATCGATATTGTGGTCATGTGGGGTGGTTTTGCTGTGGTTGCCAAGTCCCTGACCAGGCTATCACACTCGGAGCGCGGGCAGACGATACTGAACCGGGTCTTTGGCTCCCTCTTTATTCTGGTCGCTGCTCTCATGGTCTTTGCAGGGCACTAGGGTTCCCGCACTTCCCCTACCGCATCTGCTAAGGGCAGGCTGAAGCCCTCTGGGGCCTGCGCGCCGTAGACTAGGGTAAATCGTCCTATCTAGTTTGAGGAGTTTTCATGGCTCACATCGGCATTATTCTTGGTTCTACCCGTCCTACCCGCATTAGCCCGGTGGTGGGCGCCTGGGCGCAGGAGCGGCTGGCTGCCCTAGGTAACCACACCTACGAAATCATTGACCTAGTGGAGCAGAACCTACCTCACTTCGATGAGCCAGCCTCCCCTAAGTCGGGGGCTCCTTACCAGCACCAGCACACCCGCGATTGGTCTGAGCTGGTTTCTGGCTTTGACGGTTTTGTGGTGGCCCTGCCTGAATACAACGGTGGTCTGCCGGCTGTGTTGAAGAATGCCATGGACTACCTGTTTGCTGAATGGAAGGGTAAGCCGGTTGCGGTGGTGTCCTATGGTTTTGGGGCGGGTCTCAAGTCAGCTGCGCAGTTTGAGCTGATCTGCCCGAACTACGGCCTGGTGCTGATACCCGCGGCGGTGAATATCAAGTTGAGCCGCGCAATGTTTGATGCTGAGGGTAAAATTTCGGACGCCGCCACCGCTTTTGCAGATTACGAGCAGGCCCTGCCCATCGTAGATAAGGCTCTGGGCGAAGCACTGGCGTAAGCCAGTTCAGCTGGATTAGGGTAGGGTTCGCAGGATTTTTTCGAGCGGACGCCCCTTGGCGATCTCGTCAACGAGTTTGTCCAGGTAGCGGATTTGTTGCATGAGGGGGTCTTCGATGTCTTGCACCTTGTACCCGCAAATAGAGCCGGTAATCAGGCTGGCGGCGGGATTGAGCTGGGCTGCGGCGAAGAAGTCGCGAAAGGACGTCCGCCCCTCAAGGTGGCGGGCCAGGTCGGGCCGGCTGTAGCCGGTGAGCCAGCAGGTGACGGTTTCAACCAGGGTGGTGTCCTGCCCCTTGCGTTCCACCTTGGCCAGGTAGTGGGGCCAGACCTCGGCGACGGGCATGTCAAAGATTTTGTGGGTCATTATTCATACCTCTTTCTAGCAATGAAAGTATATTCACTAGGTTTTCTCTCAACGATCAACAATAGACAGTTCAGCTCTGGACCAATGTGAAAGACCACCAAAACCTGGGTGCATTGGATAACCAGCCTTCGATGCATAGGCCTGCACTTTTGCCTCTGGTTTCTTAGTATCCTCTATCAGTTCTTGGATGCTGGCGAGTATTTCTTTTTTCCAGGGGAATCTGCGGTCTTTAGGATTACCCCACATCAAGTGAATTCGGTCAGCTTCAGCCAGACATACACTAAAGATATGTCGAGTTACCTCTAAAGTTCTTTTAATTTTTTCTTTTCCCTCTTCATCACTCCACAGGGGTAAATCATGCGGCTGACCGATCAACGGAATTAAGTTAATGAGTGTCATTGACTGAAACTGAACTGGTTTACCTTCTGAGTCGACAGGAAAGAAGCGCGTAATCATTGCGGTAGTTGGGTCGCCACCCTGCGTAAGGGAACCCAAACATGTTGCAGTGGATGGATTGATTCCAATAAACACTATTTTTTCTGTCTGAGAATCATTGTTAGGCGTTCTGAGGAAGTACCGGCTGCCTACTTCTTGGGGGTGCTCTGGGAATACAGTTTCCCCGCCACGCCACGCTAGGACCAAGTCCTGAGCAATATTGTCTACTGATGTACTAGGCAAAGATTCCACCTCTAATGGTTATTCGTACTTCTAGGCACTGTGTTAAGTCTCCTACCAGCTACCGATGCAGACAACTGTATGTTGAATGCCTGCCGGTACGGGCAGGACGCGGACGGCTCCGGGTGGCTTGAACTGCGCTAGAGCTGGGGCACGGTTGGGTTCTGCCCCACCGGGGCTGACCCTGTAAAGTAGGGTGCTGAATAATCAGTGTACTTTCCCCTATTTTCTTGTGCTGAGGACACCATGCGACCAGATTCTAAGCCCACCCCTCGGGCGCTCTTCCGTACGTTTGCCACCGCTGAAATGATCACCTGGGCCCTGCTCATTACGGCCCTGATTCTGCGGGGTACCGGCGTGACCAATATTGTGCCCATTGCCGGTGGTATTCACGGGTTTGTTTTTCTGAGCTACTGCGTTGTGACTGTCTTTACCTGGGTGAACCAGCAGTGGAAGGCTCCCGTGGGTATCGCGGGTCTGCTGCTGTCGGTGATTCCCTTTGCGACGGTTCCCTTTGAGCTTTTCCTCGATAAGCGGGGCCTACTGCGCGGGGGCTGGCGTCTGGCACCTGGCGGGGCGGCGCCGTCCGGCCTTCTCGAGAAAGCCCAGGCCTGGGTCCTGGCCAAGCCCGCCCTGGCCAGCGTCCTGCTACTTGCTTTCGTGGTTCTGCTCTTTGTGGTGCTCCTGCTGGCGGGCCCGCCCGTGCCCAAGAACTAACAAGTACTAAGGCTGTCGACAATCGCTACCAGCGCAGCTAGAATCAGAACTAGGTTCAGAAGTGTCGTTACCACTTCTAAACCTCCTCTATTTGATTTTTGAACGTACCGGGCAGATTTGCCCGGTACGTTTTTATCTTAACAGCATCATGCCACCGCAAATAGACCTAAGTGGTTGATGCTGAATCACCCTTTTTCTCCTTGGTTCGCCTTAGGCTACGTTGCCTATCTGGCGACCGTGCGTCATATCGCTGAGCGTGCACACGGCAGGTGCACGCTCAGCGATATAACGCACTTTCGCGTGCCACCAATCTTTGGATGTGCTTGTACTACCTACTTGCGATGGAGAACTTTGAACAGGTACAGGGGTAGGTGTCCTCCATAAACATGCGGAAACAACTCGGAACTAGGATTAGAAGGGTCTGCTGGTTCCCATCGAACAGTGAACCCAGCAGACTCTAATTTACGGGGGTCGATTTCAAGGACGAGAATATCTGGCCTGTCACCATAGATGAAGTCTGAAACTCGCTTTACCTGATCCATATCCGCGCAAGCGTGCAAGAATCCCTGCTCGTTGATACTCACTCCACGTGTCGAATGAACCCACACCTTAAGTTTCTGCGCTTGTTCCCAGTCTTCGGGCAAAGCTATGTGATAAATCGTCACTAAAGTTCCTCCGAGAAACGTGCACTACCTGTTTTCAAATACCAATACCTCTACCCTGATTTGGCTGCTTACAGATTCAAATGAACTTTCAAAGCCTCATCTAGTTCCCAAACTTTATTTCTCGATAAGGTACCAATATAGTCGCCAATACGATCCACAGATACTGTTCTTATAAGTTCTGTTTGGGCTTTTGAGTCGGTAGATAGGCCGATTTCGTCCTGGGTCAAGAGCACCTGAAACGAAGCAATAAATCTAGTATTAGAGGTCAATGGAACAACCGTCAGCGTCCCTATACCGTGATGGGCTACATAAGTATTCGATTCATCCCTACTTACGATGATGGCTGGCCTTTTCTTGTTGGGTTCATTCCCTCGGGCAGGCTCAAAATCTACCCAGTAGACGTCGCCCCGTCTCATACAAGACCGTCTCCTGAAGTCTGACCCCATACATCTTCTTCACCAGACTCTGCCCATTCCCGATGTGCTCTGGCGTATTCATCAGTGAGGTCTACGGATGTCATCTGATCAATGGCTGCTTTAATGGCAGATGACCGAGAAGCAAATTTCCTTTGTGCGATAAAACGGTCGAGAGCCTCAACCGTTTCGTCCGCTAAGCTGATACTAATTTTGGTGGTCATACCTCAATCCTACCGACTGGGTTATCTGCAGCTCAAGACCTCAACCCATCAGGCACAGGCCCTGACCCCACCCATATGGCATAATGACCAGGTTAGACACACTGACTTTTCGAGGAGACCCCGTGGGTGTTGAGAGCGAACGTTTTGCCCGGTTGAGGCTACTTTTTAAGAACGAGGGCCTGCAGAAACTTCAGGACGCCACCGTCATGGTACTGGGTCTTGGCGGCGTTGGTTCAGCCTGCGCTGAGGCTCTGGCCCGCGGCGGTGTGGGTAACCTGATTGTGCTGGACCGCGACGTCGTAGAAGAAAGCAACATCAACCGGCAGGCCCTGGCCTTTACCTCCACCCTGGGCAAGGTCAAGGCCGAGGTCATGGAGGGCATGATTAAGGAGATCCAGCCCGACTGCACCGTCACCGCCGAGCGGGTCTTCCTTACCCCCGATAACCTGGCTGAGACCCTGGATAAGTTCCCCCGCCCTAACTACGTCATTGACTGCATCGACACCATCACCCAGAAGCTGGCTGTCTACCAGTGGGCTGCTGAGCGGGGCCTGAATCTAGTGGCGTCCATGGGCGCGGCGAATCGTCTTGACCCGACCATGCTGCAGTTCGCTAATATCCGCCGCACCTACAACTGTTCTATGTCGAAGGTGGTTCGCGCTGAGTGCCGCAAGCGCCAGATTTACGGTCTTGAGGTACTCTTTTCCACCGAGCTGCCCTTCAAGGTGGAGAAGGCCCCCGGAGCAAAGGCTAAGGGTGAGACATTGGGGTCGATGAGCTACATGCCCCCGATTATGGGGCAGATGTTGGCGGGTAAGGTGATTCGTCAGCTGGCCGGTATGGAAGAGATTCCGGCGCCTCCCTATCTTGGTTCCCAGATGGGAGAGAAGGACGCTGCGGCTCAGCACCTGCCTCGGCCCCGCTAGTATGCTGCTTGATACCCACTTTCACTATGACTTCCTGGCCCCGGCGCTTCGTCCAGCATTTGACGAGGCGTTGCGGGCCCAGGGCGTCCAGGTGGTTGCCCAGACCCTCAAGCCCTCAGCCTACCGGCAGCTTCGGGAAACTACTCCCCCAGCTGGCCCCCCGCTGTCACTTGGTTTTCACCCCTGGCAGGTAGCCTCACCTGCCCAGGTTGAAGCTGAGCTTGAGATTTTTGAGGCTGAGGTGAGAAGCACCCGGTTGATTGGTGAGATTGGTTTAGATTTTCTGCCCCGCCGCCTGGAGACTTCCCCCGCAGACCTGCAGCTAGGGGCCCTGCGCCGTCTTATGAGTGCGGTTCTCCAGGCTACTGCCGGGCAACCTGCCGAGAAGCCCTATGTGCTCTCTTTGCACGCCGTCCGCGCAACAACGGCGATGCTTGACCTTTTTGAGGAACTTGATGTGCCCGGTTCCCCTCTTGTCCCGGTGGTTCACCGGTTTGGGGGAACGAGCGACGAGTTGACTCGGCTGGTGCGGTTAGGTGGGTGCATTTCGGTTCATCCGCAGATGGTTGAGAGCAAGCGCGGACGGGCGTACGTCCGCCAGGTGCCCGCAGACCGCCTGCTGTTGGAGACGGACCTACCCGAGCAGCCTACCGACGCGCTCGATACCCAGCTTTTTGCGCAGGAAGTGGGCGGACGCCTGCGCCGGCTTGTCGAGCGCATTTCGGCTGAGCGCGGTGAGGACTTTGCCCCGGTTCTGCGAGAGAACCAGAGACGGCTCTACTCCCTATAGCCCTATCCGTGGTGTACCCAGCCCCAAGGTTTCACAGGGCTTGAGGATCTAAAGAACTCCTGGGCCCTTCGAGATGTGACTCTTTAGGTCGAGCCTCCTGCCTAGTTACTTCTCCGGTGCTCTACCGCTCGAAGCTAGCTGGCCCTTCGTCGTCCACGAATTCGAGAACGTCGCTCACACTACAGTCGAGTACCTTGCAAATGCTTTCGAGAGTGGTGAAGCGTATCGCTTTCGCACGCCCATTTTTCAGTACAGCGATATTAGCTGGGGTAATGCCAACAGCCTCCGCGAATTCGTTGACGCTCATACCCCGTTCGGCAAGCAACACATTGAGCTTGACCTTGATCAAATGACGGCCTCCAATTCTTCATGCTCGGTGCGGGCCTTATCATAGGTGCGGACCGCTAAACAGGTGACGCAAATAAACCCGATTGCGGCCAGAATTGACATCACTAGGCCAAGCAGAATGAGCACGCCGCCGGCATTCATCGTGACACACAAGTGTATCGCCACCCCAGCAGGGATAACAAAGCCCAGGACGCAGAGCGCCCCCACCGCCTGAATAAGAGCCCGGGTGACGCCATTCCAGAAGCCGGGTGTGGCGCTCTTTCCCAGTAGCTTGCACAGCAGGACGGCAGCTAGCTGAAAGCAGAGCAGGGAGGCTATTCCTAGGGTTGAGTAGGGGGTTACAAGGTGGAGCACCTCGGGGTGGACCTCGGCTGATTCATTGGCTGCGATGGGCACAAGGAGCTGGCCGAGGAAGAGGACGACGATGAATAGGGTGAGTGTGGCGATGAGGATTCGCCGTGCAAATGTATCCATGTATCGATTATCAATAGCCACCTATCGAAAGTCAATAGTTTCTATGACTTAAAACATCCTCCCTATCACCACCCACCCTCAACCCGAGCGCCCACCCTAGTTCTACCCTTAAGCAAAAAAGACCGCCCCTGTGAAACTTTCACAGGAACGGTCTTGATGGTGGAGGTAAGGGGATTCGAACCCCTGACCTTCTGCATGCCATGCAGACGCGCTACCAACTGCGCCATACCCCCGTGGAGCTAAGGGGATTCGAACCCCTGACCTTCTGCATGCCATGCAGACGCGCTACCAACTGCGCCATAGCCCCTTATTCATTTATCCGCCGCTCTCGCGGCGACTGTTCTATCTTATGGCACCCACAAGGGCTCATGCAAATCGAGACCCCACCAGCACCTATGAACTGCATCACACAATATTCATGGGCAGTTCAACCCCTGTCCACAAAAGGACGCCCCACCCTACTCCCCCGATATCGGGAAGGCGGGTGGGGCGTCCTCACAGAAGAATCTAATCTTCGCGCTGGTTCATCAGGTCCGCTTCGGGAGTGATGATCTCGAAGTCAGCTTCGGCGCCTTCGGTGTCGACGTCACCGGCTTCGCTGTCTAGGCCCAGGTCGATGCGGGGGGCATCGCCCCAGAGGCGGTCGAGGGCGTAGAAGGCGCGGTCTTCTTCGTGCTGTACGTGCACTACGATGTCGCCGAAGTCCAGGAGTACCCAGCGGCCCTCAGCACGGCCTTCGCGGCGCAGGGGCTTGAGGCCCAGTTCTTCACGGAGCTTATCTTCAACCTCGTCAACAATCGCGTTGACCAGGCGTTCGTTGTGGGCTGAGACGACAAGGAAGCCGTCAATCAAACCCATAATGTCAGAAGCGTCGACGGCCAGCAGGTTGGTTCCCTGCATGTCGTCGGCCGCGCGTGCGGCTACCTTCAACGCTTCAATAGACTCTGCAGCTGCAGTCATTTCGCCCTTTCCGAGCAAATCATTCCCCAAACCTTTTGGGGTCTCATTCAACTAAATCTTTAACTGAAGAAAAGGAACCACACGGTGGCCAGTACAAGCACGAGAAGCAGGAGGCCCACGACGGCTACGATTGCGCCGGCGGATCGCCCCTCTGATGTTTCTGGGCTGTAGGTTGCTGCTGCTTCTTGTTCCACTTCGGCAAGGTCGCCGGAGGGGGCTTCGTCCGTCTGTTTGACGGTGCCTGCGAAGTTAAAGCGCTGAGCATCTTCTTCCTGGTCGGGGCCGGGAGCCGCCGCCGGGGTCTCAGGTGCAGACTCGGTGGTCTCTTCGTCCTCTTCTGCCTGCGGCTCGTAGGTGTACCCTTCGGGTGCCTCGGCAGTTTCTTCAGAACTATCAGAGTCTACCGCACCGGTGCTGTCACTGGCTAGGGTGCTGGCGGCTGGGTCAGTCACATCGGCACTGTCGATTTCGGTGAGGTCAAGACCCTGGGCGTCAACCGCGCGGACGGGCGCGGGCAGGTCCGGGGTATGCTGGCCGGCGGTGAAGAGTTCGGTGACGGGCCCGCCCTGGGTGTCTTCGGCTAGCTCCGCTTGGGCTTCTTCTTCGGGGTGGGTCGCCCTATATTCATCGTCCTTAGCCTGGGCGCGGGCGATGATAGCGGCAATTGCCTCAGGGTTTGTGGTGACGACGGGTTCCTCAGCCTCAGGCTCCTCTACCTGTAGCTCGCCAACGCTCACGAAGTCACTTTCACCGGTGATTTCGCCGGCGGCAGCGGCGAAGTCTACCTGCTCGGTAGCTTCAGCCGGCTCAGAGTAGTCAGCACCGAGAACCTGCTGGTCAATGTGGGCCAGGGGGTCTTCAACCACGGTGGCGCGGGTGTTATCGAAATCTACGTCGAGTTTCTCGCCCTCACCGGTGCTGATGCTGCCCATCTGCGACAGGTCAACCAGGGAGCGGGCGGCGTCCTGCTCTACCTCTACACCCTCGATGGCCCCCATAAACATGGGCACCTCGGGCAGCTCTTCGTCCCCCCGCTGCAGGGCGCGCAGGTATTCAGCGACCTCTTCGTAGTAGCGGCTCAGACGGCGCGGGCCCATGGGGCGGGTCGGGGGCGGGATTTCTAGCCCGTCCTCAGTGGTGTAACTTTCGGTGAGGTAGGCGGGTGTCTCGTCGTTCTGGCCGTCCGTGGCCTGATCGGGTCGTGTGCTCACAGTGTTTCCTTGAGTGGGATGCCTGGTTCTTGTGGTTAATGCTACCAAGCCAGACAGGTGGTGAAGGTTCTTAGCTGAGGTGGTCTTTGGTTTTATTTCAGCCGGGGCAGGCCAGCTACGTAGCCGCCGCCCGGGGCGCCTGTTTCGTCGCCGGTGTAGAGGCTGTATTTATTGATGTACTGCACTACCCCGTCGGGCACCAGGTACCAGACAGGCAGGTCGTTGCGGGCCCGGTCGCGGATGTCGGTCGATGAGATCGCCATGGCCGGAATCTCAATGACGCGGACGCGCCCCTGCGCTTCTTCGGGCACGGTTAGTTCGTGGCCGGGGCGGGTGACCGCCACGAAGGTGGCGAGATCCCACATCTTGTGGGCGTCTTTCCAGGTGGTAATTTGGCTCATGGCGTCGGCACCGGTAATGAAGAAGAGCTCGTCGTTGGGGCGCTCGGCTCGCAGGTCGGTGAGGGTGTCGATGGTGAAGGTGGGGCCCTGGCGGTCAATGTCGACCCGGCTCACGGTGAAGCGGGGGTTGGAAGCGGTGGCAATCACCGTCATCAGGTAGCGGTGTTCGGGGGCGGTGACCTGTTTGTTGGCCTTCTGCCAGGGGTTGCCGGTGGGCACGAAAATTACTTCGTCGAGGCTGAGCACGGCAGCGACTTCGCTGGCCGCAACCAGGTGCCCGTGGTGGATGGGGTCGAAGGTGCCACCCATGACCCCCACGCGGGTGGTGGCGGGGTCGGGTTCGGGGATACCGAGCTCACGTCGGATTTCATGGGCGGGACGAATCACGGGTCTCCTGCTCGCTTCTGTATGTACGGCTTCGGCGCGGGCCCGCTCCCCCGGTTACCGGGGTGGTGCGGGCACCGCGCCGAAGTGTGGTGGAGAAAAGTTTAGCGCTTGTGCTTGCTCTGGTAGTCGCGCAGGGCCTCGGTCTCTTCGTGGGAGAGGTGGTCTGCTGCGTGGTCGGGGCGTACAACGCCGCGGCCTGAGAATGAGATGGTAATCAGGAAGAGCAGGCCGAAGAAGATGAAGCCGATGATGGCGAACCAGTAGGTGGGCATACCGAGCAGTTCGAGCTGGTGGCTACCTTCTTCTGAGGCAAGTACGGTGGCGCCTGATGCAAGTACAGATGAAAACATGTGTGTGTACCTTTCGAGGCTGGGCGGTGTGTGGCCGCGCCAGTGCGGTCAAAGTATGGGTTTATTACCATGCTACCGGGTTTCACGCTCTATGAGCGGGACTTTACCCGGTAGCAGGTGCGATTTTTCTGCTTTTAGTCGCGGCTGTGCCAGTCGCCGCGCACGATCCACTTGGTGGTGGTGAGCTGTTCTAGGCCCATGGGGCCGCGAGCGTGCAGTTTCTGGGTCGAGATACCAACCTCCGCACCCAGGCCGAACTGGCCGCCGTCCGTAAACCGGGTCGAGGCGTTCACGTACACTGCCGCGGAGTCAACGTCGCGAATAAACTTCTCGGCGTTGGCGATGTCGTTGGTCAGAATCGCCTCGGAGTGGCCGGTGGAGTATTCGCGGATGTGGGCAATAGCGGCGCGCACATCGGGCACGGTCTTAACAGCTAGGTCCAGGGAGCCGTATTCGGTGGCCCAGTCCTCCTCGGTTGCCTCTACCGCGTCTACGCCCTCGGGCAGGATAGCGCGGGTGGCGGCGTCCGCATGCAGGGTTACCCCCGCTTTAGCCAGGGCCGCAAGGACGCCCGGGGCGGCTTTCGCGCCCTCGGCCAGGAGCAGGGTTTCTACGGTATTGCAGGTACCGGGCCGCTGGGTCTTAGCGTTGACCAGAATCTCAGCGGACTTTGCCGGATCAGCGGTGACGTCGAGGAAGATGTGGCAGTTGCCCTCACCGGTCTCAATCACCGGCACCTTAGCGTTCTGCACCACCGACTGAATCAGGCTGCGACCACCCCGCGGAATCAGCACATCAATGTGACCGCGAGCCAGCATCAGGGCAGCAGCGCCCTCACGGCCAAACTCGTCCACCGACTGCACCGAGTCAATGGGCAGGCCCGTAGCGTGCAGGGCATCACGGATAATACGAACAATCACCTGGTTGCTCTTGGCAGCAGCTGAACCGCCGCGCAGCATCACCGCGTTACCGGCCTTAATAGCTAAACCAGCGATATCAACCGTTACGTTGGGGCGGGCCTCATAGATAGCACCCACCACGCCCAGGGGAACCCGCACCTGCTGCATCCGCAGGCCGTTCGGCAGGGTTGAACCGCGCACCAGCTCCCCCACCGGGTCGGGTAGGGCAACCAGCTCACGCAGGGCGTCCGCAAGTTCAACCACCCGGTGCTCGGTCAAACGCAGGCGGTCCAGCATAGCCTCGCTCATACCGGCTTCCCGCTCCCGTTCAAGATCCTGGGCGTTCTGCTCGATAATCACCGCCGAATGCTTTTCGAGTGAATCGGCAACAGCCAGCAAAGCCCGGTTCTTCCAGCGGGTATCGGCCTTGGCCAGACGGCGGGAGGCGATACGGGCGTCCACCGCCATATCGGTGACCTGCCGCATCACATCGTCACTCACGTGTACCTGCTCGCCCATGAGCATCTCCTTATGTATAGGGGGTTGAACAACCTTGAAACTATCCTACCGGCGCACCCGCGCAAGGGCCCAGTATTACTGGGGGCCGGTGATTACTACAGGGAGGGGGCCACCAGCGCAATATTATCGGCGTGCGCTACCGTACCGTCGTAGGTCTCCCCCATGGTGCGCTGAATCTGCTCGGTGTGCAGACCCACCATCTGGGCGGTCTCACCGGCAGTATAAGAACTCAGGGCATGAGCCAGCACTTCGCCACCCTCGTCAACAATCGCCACGGGGCTACCGCCCTCAAAGGAGCCCTGAACCCCCAGCACACCGGCTGCTAGCAAAGAACGACGGCGGCGCAGGGCAGCAGCAGCGCCCGCATCCACGGTAATTGAGCCCTCTATATCGGCCAGGTGCTCCAGCCAGAGGGTCTGCACCGGGCGGCGCTCGCCGGTGGCGTAGAACCAGGTGCCGACGTCCTCACCGGCAAAGGCGGCGCGGGCGTGAGCCGCGCTCGTCACCAGGGCGGGAATTCCGGACGCCGCCGCCACCTGGGCAGCCTTCACCTTCGTCACCATGCCACCGGAGCCCACACCGGCAGACCCCACCGACCCAATCGACAGGCCAGCCAGGTCAGCTTCGTTACGCACGCTGCTCACGCGCTCGCCGCCCTGGTCGGGGTGGCGGGTATAGAGGGCATCCACGTCAGAGAGTAGAAGCAGGGCGTCGGCTTTGACGGTGTGGGCCACGAGGGCTGCGATACGGTCGTTATCGCCGAAGCGGATTTCGCGGGTGGCTACCGCATCGTTCTCGTTGATAATGGGCATGACCCCCAAATCGAGCAGGCGCTCTAGCTGGCGGTGGGCGTTCTGGTAGCGGTCCCGGGCCATGAGGTCTTCGGCTGTCAGCAGCACCTGGGAGACGGTCACACCGTAGCGGGTAAAGATATCGGTGTAGCGGCTCATCAGCAGGGACTGGCCGACGGACGCCGCCGCCTGCTGGGTTGCCAAATCTTTAGGACGGCGCGACAGACCCAGCGGAGCCAGGCCAGCAGCGATAGCACCCGAGGACACAAAGACCAGCTCGATAGAGGGGTGCTCTTTTTTCTTCTTAGCCAGCACGTCGGAGATAGTGGCGATAGCCAGCTCGTCCAGGGAGTTCTCAATGGAGGTCAGGGACGAAGAGCCAACCTTCACCACAATCCGCTTAGCCCGTGGCATGTCGGAGCGTTCGATGATGGGGCTGCGGCGGTGCTTGCCGCGTGACTCGGCGCTGGCCTGGAAGGCGTCCTTCAAATCCAATTGATTAGCTCCCTTAAAGTGTTAACTTTAGCTTCTATGAATATACAGCAGAGTCGCCCCGGGCACACTACCCGGGGCGACTCCTTACACATAGTGAAATAAGAGCGGGGCGAAGAAAACCGCCCTAGCCTCTCTTACTCTTCCTCTGCCGCGCGCTTGGCAGCCCGCTTTTCAGCCTTAGCTGCCTTGGCCTTAGCGGCGCGGGCCTCGTCGACAGACTCGGTCCAAATACCTGCCACACGCTCAGCCTCAAGTTCGGCACGGGCCTCAGCCTTGGCGTCCATGCGCTCGTGGAACTCAGCCTTGCGCTGGGCACGGGTGGGGCGAATCAGCTCCTCCAGGCGGGCATCGGTACCACGCGGGGACGAGAGCAGCTCAGCACCGCCGACCATGGTGGGCTCCCAGTCAAAGACCACGGCGTCCACTTCTTCACCGATCACCACGGCATCTCCCGCAACAGCACCTGCCTTGAAGAGTTCATCTTCAACACCAAGGCGGTTGAGGCGGTCAGCCAGGTAGCCCACGGCTTCGTCGTTGTTAAAGTCGGTCTGCTTAATCCAGCGCTCGGGCTTCTCACCGATCACGCGGAAGAGGGGTTCCAGGTTGCGCTCTTCCTTGCGGATGATGAATTCCTGGCGCTTCTTGGAGCGGAAGCCCTTGGGCTTGACTACGGCGACATCCTCTGCCGGGGCGCTCTTGCTCTTCTTGCGGGCCTTGCGGTCAGCCTCAACCAGCTCTGCCATGGCAAAGGTCAGCTGCTTGAGACCCTCGTGGGATGCGGTAGAGATTTCAAAGACTCGGTAGCCACGCTCTTCGAACATGGGGCGCACAAATTCAGCCAGCTCACGGGCTTCGGGCACGTCGATCTTGTTGAGCACGATCAGCTGGGGGCGTTCGTTCAGGGGGACGGTGACGCCGGCAGTGGGATCAACCTCGTAGTTTTCCAGCTCGCCGCGGATGACGTCGAAGTCGCTGATGGGGTCGCGGTTGGGCTCTAGGGTAGCGCAGTCAATGACGTGCACCAGGGCGCTTGAGCGCTCAACGTGGCGCAGGAAGCGGTGGCCCAGGCCCTTACCCTCGGAAGCACCTTCAATCAGGCCGGGAACATCCGCTACGGTGTAGCGGGTATCGCCCGCCTGCACCACACCCAGGTTGGGAATCAGGGTGGTGAAAGGGTAGTCAGCGATCTTGGGGCGGGCCGCAGAAATCGCGGCAATCAGGGAGGACTTACCGGCTGAGGGGTAGCCCACCAGGGCAATATCTGCAATGGACTTGAGTTCTAGGACGATATCGCGGGTTGAACCGGGAATACCGAGCAGGGCAAAACCGGGGGCCTTGCGCTTGGTGGAGGCCAGGGCAGCGTTGCCCTTACCGCCAATACCGCCTTCAGCTGCAACGAACTCGTCGCCAATGCGCACCAGGTCGGCCAGCACGTTGCCGTCGCGGTCCTTGACCACGGTGCCCTGGGGTACAGGCAGAATCAGGTCTTGGCCGTTGAAGCCGTGCGACATATCGCCGCGGCCGATGTCGCCGTTGGGGGCGCTCTGGTGGGGGCTGTGGTGGTATTCGAGCAGGGTGGTGGTCTGGGCGTCTACGCGCAGGATGACGTCGCCACCCTTGCCGCCGTTACCGCCGTTGGGGCCGCCGAGGGGCTTAAACTTCTCACGGCGAACCGAGACACAGCCGTGCCCACCGTGCCCACCGGTTACGTGTAGGACCACGCGATCTACAAATTCTGCCACGAGTGCAAGCTCCTTCAAAAAAGTTTGGTTTGGTTATCTAGTCTACAGGGTCGCCCCGGTGCCGGTCTGTGGCCGGACGCTCCTTGGGCGGCTTTGCGCAGGTGAGGTACGCAAAAGGGCGACTACGAGTTGCCCCGTAATCGCCCTTCTACTGAGGTGAGGTGTTTAGACCTTACTCAGCGGCTGCAAGGATGTTGACTACCTTGCGGCCCTTGCGGGTACCGAATTCGACCTTGCCTGCTGCCAGAGCGAACAGGGTGTCGTCGCCACCGCGGCCAACGTTGTTGCCGGGGTGGAAGTGGGTGCCGCGCTGACGAACGAGGATTTCGCCTGCGTTGACGGTCTCGCCGCCGTAGCGCTTAACACCGAGGTACTGGGGGTTTGAGTCACGGCCGTTACGGGTGGAGCTTGCGCCCTTCTTATGTGCCATTGATGCCTACCTTAGGTCAAAGAATGTTGGGGTAAAACCAGTCTAAGCTGAACTTACGCGTTGATCGCGGTGATCTTAACGGTGGTCAGTTCGGCGCGGAAGCCCTGACGCTTCTTGTAACCGGTCTTGTTCTTGTACTTCTGAATAACGATCTTGGGACCGCGGAGGTCTTCAATCTTTTCTGCGGTGACCTTGGCTGAAGCCAGGGACTTTGCATCAACGGTGACCTTGTCGCCGTCAACCAGCATCAGCACGGGCAGCTCAATGGTGCTACCGGGCTCGCCAGCGACGCGGTCAAGGGTAACCAGGTCTCCAACTGAGACCTTTTCCTGGCGGCCGCCAGCGCGGACAATTGCGTATGCCACTTGGGAACTCACTTCTTCTTGACGTCATTTTAATGGTTCAAAACGGGTCTTCCTGAAAGGAACTCGGGCTCAACAGCAAGGTGGTGACCCGGTTTGCACAGTAGATACCGGGCGGTTTCAGGTTCTATCGTTTTGAGATGGTTTGGCCTTATTCCGTGTGGAATATGCCTAGCTGAGTCCACGCTAACGCTTGCTTGTGGAAACAGCACCGACTCACCAGTTTACGTGGTGAGTCGGTGCTGGGCAAGATATGTGGTGAAGCCCTCAGGGCGTAGTAAGGGGTACGGGTGACGGTAAATCAGGCTCGCGCTCGCTGCCGACCCTCTCGCTGGTTCGCTTCGCTCACAAGCGATTCACGCCAGCCGCCGAGCCAGCAGCTTCGCTGCGAGCCTGATTTACCTTTCATTACCTTCTTACTTACCTGCCCGCTTGATATCTGCAGCTGAGACGCCGACGCCGAGCATGACGGGGGCGTCATCGCTGGATGCGGCGGGCTTAGTAGCCTGGTCGATGCTGGCTACTACGGAGCTACCGGTTGCGGCCTTGACCTCTTCGGTGCGTACCTCGGTGGAGCCGGCACCTGAGCTGACGGCGCGGCGGGAGCGGCGCTTCTTGCGGGGCGCTTCGCTTGCGGCAGCTGAGGGTGCGGACGCCTCGGCAGGGGTTTCGCTGGGCGCTTCGACCTTCTTGCCGGGGGTGGCGACACCGGTGACGGCTGGGTCTGCTACGACCTCGATGGGGGCGACGTACTTGACGTCGGAGCTTGAGGCGCGGCGGGGCTTGCGGGTGCGGCCCTTACCTGACTCGTCCTGGTTGCGGGTGCCGCGGCGGTCGGTGCGGTCTGCACGGCCGGCTCGGTCGTTACGGCCAGAGCGCTCACCTGATGAGGTAGTTGATTCTTCGCCGTCGCGGGGTTCGTAGTCGCGTCCGGCCTTCTGGGAGGCTCGGGCGCGGGCTTCGCCTGCGCGGATGGCGTCGAGTCGGGATGAGTTCTGGGTGAAGCGGGAGTCAACTTCGGGGTCTACGTCCATAGACGCGTCGGAGTTGGCTGAGAAGTCATCTGCTGAAATCTCTTCGCGCTTCTTACCGCCCCGGCGCTTGGACTGGTGACGGCCCTTTGAGCGTTCCTCTGAAGACCCTTCGGTCTCGTTCTCAGCATCGGAGTCAAAGACGGCAGCCAGGGATTCGAGGGTGAAGGAGCCCTGTTCCCCCATGCTCTCTTCGGTGTCGGCGTCCGCCCCGGTAGGCAGCTCAATGACCTCGTCGCCGATGGTGAGCACCTGCTCGCCGCGGGCGTCCTGGTTCTGCTGGGTCTCCAGTTCCAGGCCTGCCTCGGCGCGGCGGTTGCGCTTGCGACGCTTGCGCTTGCGGGCTGACTTAGACTCGGTCTCGCCCTGCTCGTCCTCGTGGTGGGCGCTGGCGGCAACGATGTTGGCCAGGGCAGCCTTGCGGGCCTCGGTCTTCTGCTCGGTCTCTTCGTCAACCTCGGTGAAGTCGCGGCGGTTCTGGGTCTTCTGGTTGCGGTAGCGCTTGCGGTCATCGCGTTCGGCGCGGTGGATGAAGTCGCTAGCGCCACCGGAGCGGCCCTTGAGGGGCTGGTCATGCACGAGAATACCGCGACCGGCGCAGGCTTCACAGGGCTCTGAGAAGACTTCAAGCAGGCCGGTGCCCATGCGCTTGCGGGTCATCTGTACCAGGCCCAGGGAGGTTACTTCGGCAACCTGGTGCTTGGTGCGGTCACGGCCCAGGCACTCTACCAGGCGGCGGAGTACCAGGTCGCGGTTAGATTCGAGCACCATGTCGATGAAGTCGATGACCACGATGCCGCCGATGTCACGCAGGCGCAGCTGGCGCACGATTTCTTCGGCTGCTTCGAGGTTGTTCTTGGTGACGGTTTCTTCGAGGTTGCCGCCGGAGCCGGTGAACTTGCCGGTGTTCACGTCCACCACGGTCATGGCTTCGGTGCGGTCGATGACCAGGGAGCCGCCGGAGGGCAGGTAGACCTTGCGGTCCAGGGCCTTGGCCAGCTGCTCTTCGATGCGGTAGTGGTCAAAGAGGTCGTCGTCCTCTTCCCACTTCTTCAGGCGATCCAGCAGATCGGGGGCAACGTAGGTGACGTAGGCTTCGATGGAGTCCCAGGCGTCGGTGCCCTGCACCATCATGGAGGTGAAGTCTTCGTTGAAGACATCACGCACGGTCTTGATGGTCAGGTCGGGTTCCTGGTAGAGCAGTTCGGGGGCCAGCACCTTGCGGGATTCACTCTTGGCCTTGATTTCTTCCCACTGCACGCGCAGGCGGTTGATGTCGTTGCTCAGCTCTTCTTCGCTGGCACCTTCTGCGGCGGTGCGGACGATGACGCCGGCGTCCTCGGGCAGACGGTCCTTGAGGATTTTCTTCAGGCGCTGACGCTCAACGTCGGGCAGCTTGCGGGAGATACCGGTCATGGAGCCACCGGGTACGTAGACCAGGTAGCGGCCGGGCAGGGAGACCTGGCTGGTCAGGCGGGCGCCCTTGTGGCCGACGGGGTCTTTGGTGACCTGCACCAGTACCGAGTCGCCTGCTTTGAGGGCGTTTTCGATCTTGCGGGGGGCACCGTCTAGGCCGGTGACGTCCCAGTTCACTTCGCCGGCGTAGAGTACGGCGTTGCGGCCGCGGCCAATGTCGACGAAGGCAGCTTCCATGGAGGGCAGTACGTTCTGGACCTTGCCCAGGTAGACGTTGCCAATCAGGGAGTCCTGCTGGGTCTTGGACACAAAGTGCTCGGCCAAAATGCCGTCTTCGAGTACGCCAATCTGGATGCGGTCGTCCTTCTGGCGGACCAGCATCTGGCGGTCGACGGACTCGCGGCGAGCCAGGAACTCAGCTTCGGTAATGATCTGGCGGCGGCGGCCGGTGGCGCGGGTTTCGCGGCGGCGGATGCGCTTGGCTTCCAGACGGGTTGAGCCACGGACGCCGGTAACCCGGTTGGTGCTGTGGGAGTCAGACAGGCGGGGGGCGCGCACCTTAACAATGGTGTCCTCGGGGTCGCCCTCGCTGCCACCTTCGAATTCAAGGTCGGCGTCACCGCGACGGCGGCGACGGCGGCGGTGGGAGGTGATTTCGGGGTCAAGGTCAGCCAGGCGGCGCTCACGACGCTCAGCTTCTTCGGCCTCACGGCGGGCTTCCTTTTCGGCCCGCAGCTGCTCCATGATTTCGTCCATGTTGGGCGAGTAGAAGAGCAGGTTGTTTGAGCTCACAGCCGCGTTGACCTGGGCTAGCTCTTCTTCCTTGAGCTCACGCAGGCTCTTCTGAGGAGCGGCAGGCTCTTCAGCGGTTTCGGCAGGGGCTTCTTCTGCTTCTGCAGACTCTGCCTCAGTTTCTGCTGCCTCTTCTGTAGCTTCTTCGGCAGACTCGGTTTCTTCAGCCTGTACAACGGCCTTCGCTTCGGGGCCCTTGGCCTGAGTCTCTTCCACCTCGGTGCTTACTTCGGCAACCTGTTCAGCGGCTGCGGTAGCTTCTGCAGCCTGGGTTTCTTCGAGGTTTTCTACAACCTCGGACTGTTCGCTGCTCATCAGCGTTCACTCTCCTTGTGTTCGTATGCCCCTGCCGCACCAGTGGTCTTGCCTGTAGTCGGCGGTCCCTACCCTGAAGGTGGTCCGCCGAAATCCTTGGCTACCCGGCTCAACCGTGAGCTCCTTGGCGTACTCGGCAGGTCAAGGCTTCTGTGCTCCATGCCGAGGGGAGCCGGGCCAGCGGCAACAACCCGAGGCAGCGCTAGGGCTGCACTTGCTGGGGCTTGACGGTAAGGACGCCTGCGGGTAGGCAGTGCGTCACCGGCCGTTTCGGGGTGCCTGCTGGGTAGCGCTACCGCGTGCGGGCGGCACACTACCACACCCATTCTCTCACACCCGCGCTATTTTCACCCCATCTAGAACCGAACTCACCCCGCACCGGGCCGCCCTGTCCCAGCCAGCTCGCCCCGGGCGTCCTTACCTGGGAACTTAGTAAAGAAAACCTGCCCCCGCCCCGCAAAACCGGGCGGGCTTGGAGCCTGCCCCGTAGTATGGGGAAAGAAAGTTTTATACAGCCTAAGGATTCACTGTGTCTACCCCCGTGAACACCCCCGATACTGAGAGCGGTATCAGCCAGGCCCAGCTCGATCGCAAGCTCGGCTGGTTCACCCTCATTCCCGGCCTGCTGGCCTTCGGAGCCGCCGCCATGCTGGTCTACGAGCGCCTACAGATTTACATGGACGCCGCCCACCGGTCGGTCTGCGATATCAACGCCCTGCTCAACTGCGGCACCGTTATGCGCACCTGGCAGGCAGAAGCCTTTGGCTTCCCCAACCCCTTTATCGGTATCGCCGGTTACGCTATCGTGCTGGCTATCTCCACCGCCCTTATTGCCGGGGCGTCCTTCGCCCGCTGGTACTGGGTAGCCATGCAGGTGGGCCACACCCTGGCCATGGCCTTTGTGCTCTGGCTCTGGTACAATACCACCTTCGATATCAACGCCCTCTGCCTCTTCTGCATGATTGTGTGGATTATGCAGACCGCAATTTTCGTGAAGGTCACCACCCGCAATATTCACGCCGGGGTTATTCCAGCTTCTGAGAGCATCCGCCAGGCGGCCCCCAACTGGACCTGGTTCTCTATCATCCTGGTCTACATCTTGCTCTTCGGCATTATCTTCATCCGCTTCTTCGACGTGATTATGGGGATGTTCTAAACCCCTCCCCACAGCAAAAGGCCGGGGCCCTCAGTACGAGGGCCCCGGCCTTTTTCTGCTTAGCGGCAGGTCTTTTTAGGCACCGAACCAGAGCGCGATTTCGCGGTCTGCTGACTCTGCTGAGTCTGAACCGTGCACCAGGTTCTTCTGTACGCTCTCGCCCCAGTCACGACCGAAGTCGCCACGGATGGTTCCGGGGGTAGCGGTGGTGGGGTTAGAAGATCCCATGAGAGTACGGGCGCCCTCAAGCACGCCGTTGCCCTCAAGCACGAGAGCAACCACGGGGCCTGAGCCCATGTAAGACACCAGGGGCTCGTAGAAGGGCTTGCCCTCGTGTTCCGCATAGTGCTGCTCAAGCAGCTCACGAGAGGGAACCAGCATCTTCAGCTCAGCAATGCGGTAGCCCTTACGCTCAAAACGGGCCAGCACCTGGCCGGTGAGGTTACGCTCCACACCGTCGGGCTTGACCAGAATCAGGGTACGCTCGGTCATGACAATCTCCTTTGATAGGTCAGGGTGAGTTTTCACCCTTACCCTACCAGACGCCCCGCTAGGCGGGGTTAGCCTTCTCCCATTCCTCCTGCTCTTTGGCGCGGACGGCGTTCTCGGCGTCCAGGCGGGCACCGCGCGTCACCCCGTACCAGTAGGCCACAGCAAAAGCCGCTCCCACAAAGAACATGGAGGGCAGGGCAAAACCAACCAGAATCAGGGCAGCCTGCAGACCGTAGCCCAGGTGGTAGCCCCAGGGCTTCTTCAGGAAGGCCGGGGTGACTAGCAGGGCCGCTACCAGAGCTAGACCCAGTACCCAAATGACTACCTTGACCCAGGTGGGGTCGTTGAAGTGGTGGCCAAAGATGGCCAGGGTTGCAAAGAAGGCAACCAGGGCTTCGAGTGAGAGCACCATCGAGGTAAACATGACCTTGATAGAGCGCTGCTTTTTCGGCTGGCCCGGGCGCCATTCGCGCTGGGCGCGCGTCATTCTCGCCATCATCTCTCCTTTACAGTCCGAGCAGGGTACTAGCTTCGCCCACCACGGTGATGGAGCCGGTGACCAGTACCGCGGAGTTCAGGTTGGGCACATCGGCTGCTGCCGTCACCGCCGCAGACAGGGCATCGGGGATGTTCTCGTAGGTCTCGATGGTGTCTTCATCAAAACCAGCGTCGAGGGCCAGCTCGGCAAGCTCTTCCGGGGCAATGGCACGCGGAGAGTCTGACTTGGTCAGGTGCAGTACCGTGCGCCACTCTGCCCGATCAACGTACTCGTCAAAGAGCAGGTTCAGCATGGTCGCGGCGTCCTTTTCACCCAGGATACCCACCACCAGGTGCAGTTCTTCGAAGCTGAAGGACTCCTTGAAGGCGGCTGCCGAAGCAGCGACACCGTGGGGGTTGTGGGCGGCATCAAGCACCACGGGCGGCTCGGTGCGGGCTACCTCTAGGCGGCCCGGCGAGCGCACCTCGCCAAAGGCCAGCTTGATGAGGTCGAGGCTCAGTTCCTTCTCTCCCCCGCCCAAGAAGGCCTCAACCGCGGCCAGGGCCACGGCGGCGTTCTGGGCCTGGTGGGCACCGAAGAGGGGCAGGGCTATGTCTTCGTAGCGGCCAGCTAGCCCCTGGATGGTGAGCAGCTGCCCGCCCACACCGGCGGTGCGGTCGACAGCGCCGAACTCTACGCCTTCAAAGCGGTAGTCGGCGTTGTGGGCGCGAGCGGCTTCGAGCAGGACCTGGGCGGCGGACGGGTCCTGGGCAGCGGAGATGAGGAAGCCGCCGTCCTTAATAATCCCTGCCTTCTCACCGGCAATTTCGGCGAGGGTCTCCCCCAGCATGTCGGTGTGGTCCAGGCCAATGGGGGTAACCACCGATACGGTAGCGTCGGCGACGTTGGTGGCGTCCCAGGAGCCCCCAATACCCACCTCAAGTACCATCACGTCCACCGGCTCGTCGGCGAAAATCGCAAAAGCCAGGATGGTGAGGGCTTCAAAGTAGGTGATGCGGGGGGCACCGGCTGCCTCAAGTTCAGCGTCCACGATTTGCAGGTAGGGCTGAATCTCGCCCCAGATACGCACAAAGGTGGAATCTGCC
The DNA here is from genome assembly GCF_928392795.1 of Rothia nasimurium. Classification (GTDB taxonomy): domain Bacteria; phylum Actinomycetota; class Actinomycetes; order Actinomycetales; family Micrococcaceae; genus Rothia; species Rothia nasimurium_F. The sequence continues at coordinate 566,122 of NZ_CAKMTJ010000001.1, read as the reverse complement.
ACGGGCGCCCCGTCAATCGAGATCCGCTCGGTGACCTTGGAAATATGGGGGCTGGTGTAGCGGCCCACACGGATGTCGTGCGCCATGAGCAGGCGCTCAATCATGCGGGCGGTTGAGGTTTTGCCGTTGGTGCCGGTGATGTGGATGACCGGGGCTGCCTTGTTAGGTTCGCCCAGAATTTCCACGGCACGGGTCATCGCGTCGAGGCGGGGGGCCATCTTGTGCTCGGGGGCACGAGCCAGCAGATCGGCGTAGACCGAGGCTACGCCGAGGGCATCGTCAGCGCGAGCGCCCTCGGCAGCAATCTCGGCAAACACGGGGTCAAGCTCCATGTTGTCCTTGGTCATTTATGCCTTCTTCACGGTCGCTGAGAATTCAGCGCCCTCGAGGTAGGTCACGGCCACAGCCAGGGTCTCACCGGCCACCAGTTCCTCGTGCTTCTTGATAGCTTCGAGGTCAGCGGCGGGGGCGGTGATGGTCAGCTCGATGCGGTCTGAGACGTTCAGGCCGGCGTCCTTACGCTCGGACTGGATGGCGCGGACGGCGTCGCGGGCAGTACCCTCGGCGCGCAGCTCGTCGGTGAGGGTGGTGTCGAGTACCAGGAAGCCGCCGCCGGGCAGAACCGAGACGGCGCGCTCTGCAGCGCCGTCGGTTTCTGCGACCACGGTTTCAAGCTCGTACTCGCCCGGCTCCAGAGCCATGTTGTCGGCACCCACCACAACGGTGCCGTCCTCGGTGACCTTCCAGTCCCCGCTCTTAGAAGCCTTAATGGCAACCTGCACCTGCTTGCCCAGACGGGGGCCTGCGGCGCGGGCATTGACCTTGAGCTGCTGGGAGATACCGAAGTCGGCAGGAGCCACCTCGGCAGCGTCCAGAAGCTCAACCGCCTTGATGTTGAGCTCATCAGCGATGATTGACTCAAAGGTACCAGCCAGGTCCTTGCCACCGGCAACCGCCACGGTCAGGGCTGCCAGGGGCTGGCGCACGCGCAGCTTGTGGGCCTTACGCAGGGCAGAACCGGCAGAAGCGACAGCGCGGGTGGTCTCCATCAGGGCCAGCAGCTCAGCCTCGTCCTTGAAATCCGCAGGTGAGGGCAGGTCGGTCAGGTGAACCGAACGCTCCCCGGTCAGACCGCGATAGATTTCCTCGGTGGTCAGGGGCAGCAGGGGGGCCGCCATCTTCACGAAGGTCACCAAAGCGGTGTAGAGCACGTCGAAAGCCGCGGTGTCTTCGTTGAAGAAGCGCTCGCGGGAACGGCGCACGTACCAGTTGGTCAGGGCATCGGTATAGGTACGCAGGGCCTCGCAGGCGGCTGAGACGTCGTAGGCGTCCATAGCCTCGGTGACCTCGGCAACCAGCTGGCGGGTCTTGCCCAGGATGAAGCGGTCCATAACGTGCTCGGCCTCGGTAACCAGCTTGGCCTCGTAGCCTGCGCCGCCATTGGCGGCATTGGTGTAGAGGGCGAAGAAGTGGTAGACGTTCCACAGGGGCAGCATGACCTGGCGGACGCCCTCGCGGATGCCCTGCTCAGTCACAATCAGGTTGCCGCCGCGCAGAATCGGGGACGACATCAGGAACCAGCGCATGGCGTCCGAACCGTCGCGATCCAGAACCTCAGAGACGTCCGGGTAGTTGCGCAGGGACTTAGACATCTTCTGGCCGTCCGAGCCCAGCACGATGCCGTGGGCAATGACGTTCTCAAAGGCGGTGCGGTCGAAGAGGGCGGTGGCCAGAATGTGCATGGTGTAGAACCAGCCGCGGGTCTGACCGATGTACTCAACGATGAAGTCTGCCGGGTAGTGGGCCTCGAACCACTCCTTGTTTTCGAAGGGGTAGTGGAACTGGGCAAAGGGCATGGAGCCGGAGTCGAACCAGACGTCCAGTACGTCCTCCACGCGGCGCATGGTGGACTTGCCGGTGGGGTCGTCCGGGTTGGGGCGGGTCAGCTCGTCGATGTAGGGGCGATGCAGGTCGACTTCGCCGTCCTTGTTCAGGGGCAGGCGGCCGAAGTCGGCTTCGAGCTCAGCCAGGGAGCCGTAGACGTCGGTGCGGGGGTAGTTGGGGTCGTCAGAGACCCAGACCGGGATCGGGGATCCCCAGAAGCGGTTACGCGAGATGGACCAGTCGCGGGCGTTCTCAACCCACTTGCCGAACTGGCCGTGCTTGACGTTCTCGGGGATCCAGTTGATGTCCTCGTTCAGCTCGCTCATGCGGCCCTTGAAGTCGGTCACGCGCACGTACCAGGAGGTGATGGCGCGGTAGACCAGGGGGGTGCGGCAGCGCCAGCAGTGGGGGTAGGAGTGAACGTAAGACTTCTCGCGAATCAGCACACCGTCTGCCTTGAGGGTGTTGATGATGGTGCGGTTAGCCTCGAAAATCTGGACGCCGGCGATCTCAGCCAGGGGGGCACCGGCGGCCAGGGAAGAGTCGGCGAAGAGGTCCAGGAACTTGGCACCCTCGTCGATGGAAAGGATCACGGGAATACCGTAGCCCTCACAGACCTTCTGGTCGTCCTCACCGTAGGCGGGAGCCTGGTGAACCAGGCCGGTACCGTCGGTGGTGGTCACGTAGTCAGCGACCAGGATCTGCCAGGCCTTGTCGGTGCCGAACTTCTCGGTGTCGGTGAAGTAGTCCCACAGGGGTGCATAGCGCACGCCCTCCAGCTGGGCACCGGTGTAGGTGGCCAGGACGGCCTCGCGGGCAGCGTCCGCGGGCTTCTCAGCCTCCGCATAACCCAGGTCTTTGGCGTACTCGCCCAGCAGGTCGGCAGCCAGCAGGAAGCGGCGTCCTTCTAGCTCACCGGCGCCGGGCACAACAACGTAGCTGATTTCGGGGCCAGCGGCCAGAGCCTGGTTGGTGGGTAGGGTCCAGGGGGTGGTGGTCCAGGCCAGGGCTTCAACACCGGCCAGTTCGGCGGCAACCTCGGGGCGCTTAGCCAGGCTAGCGTCGTCGGTGATGCGGAAAGCCACGGTGACGGACGGGTCCTGACGCTCCTTGTAGACGTCATCGTCCATGCGCAGCTCGTGGTTCGAGAGCGGGGTTTCGTCCTTCCAGCAGTAGGGCAGCACACGGAAGCCCTCGTAGGTCAGGCCCTTATCGTGAAGCTGCTTGAAAGCCCAGATCACGGACTCCATGTACTCCACGTTCAGGGTCTTGTAGTCGTTCTCAAAGTCCACCCAGCGGGCCTGGCGGGTGACGTACTCTTCCCATTCCTTGGTGTACTTGAGCACCGAGGCGCGGGCAGCGTCATTGAAGTTATCGATGCCCATCTCGATGATCTGCTGCTTATCGGTCATACCCAGCTGCTTCATCGCTTCCAGCTCAGCGGGCAGGCCGTGGGTATCCCAGCCAAAGCGACGCTCGACCTTGTGGCCGCGCTGGGTCTGGTAGCGGGCGACCAGGTCCTTGACGTAGCCGGTCAGCAGGTGGCCGTAGTGGGGCAGGCCGTTAGCAAAGGGAGGGCCGTCGTTGAAGACGAACTCGTTGGCACCGTTCTCGCCGGCGTCGCGGTTATCAATGGATGCCTGGAAGGTTCCGTCATTCTTCCAGTAGTCCAGCACTGCTTCTTCGAGTGCGGGGAAAGAGGGGGAAGCGGCCACAAAACTGGCTCCGCTTGCACTTGCCTTGGGGTAAACAGGCTTATTGGTCATGGTTGCGCCCTTAGGTTCTTGTCTGCCTAGTACTTGGGGTGCAAGGACGCCTGCCCTCCCCCGTCCGCTCGACGGGCAAGCACCTGCGCGGTACCACCTTGCTTACATCAACCGGCTCGACCCCACCCCGAGCCGCGCCGAAAAAGCGCGGGCGGGTATGGGTCTGCGCCGGGGCAACCTACCGTCTCGTGAGATGAGGCAGGTTGCGCCCAGCGCAGGGTCGAACCGGTTATCAGTCGCTTCATGACAGCTGTTTCGGGCTTACCCGTCCGGGTCTACTGGGGTTATATCTATTCCGCGCACTCCCCTCGTCGCAACGAATTTACGGGGGTGTGCAGGTATAACCTGTTCTTCCGGATTGCTCGCCGGTGATGGCCGGGTCATTGCAACTGTTACCCATTTTAGGGGCAGGGGCGGTAGCTGTCTAACGGGTTTTTAGCTTTTCTGGCAGGCGCCCGCCGGGGCGGGGCGTGAATTACAGGCGTGTGAGCACAAGATGTAGTACAGGTGCGGACGCCCCGCCCCAAGATAGCGGATTACCGCCAGCTGGCAGGGTGAGCAGGGGAACCTAAATTACAATTCTTACCCCCGCCCCCGTGCTCAACTTCAGGTCGCACCTACCTGCGGGCGGCGTCCGCTCACCTCTCCCTCTCCTATTCCGCGAGCGTCCACCAAACTCTCGAAGTGCTTATTCCCCTGGTGGACGCTCCGAGAGTCTGGTGGCCCCATAGAGGCGACGGGCACGGTTGAAAGCTCGCTCCATCTTGATTTTGAGCTCGTGCGGACGCCGGGTGAGCTCGTCCCACGCTACTCGAACCACATCCCACCCCTGCCCCCGTAAGAGAGCCTCACGTTCGTTCTGCCGCCCAAAAACGTCCTCACGCTCACCAAACTGGGTGTATTTAATCTGCCCATCGAACTCAACGATGATCTTGAGATCTGGCCAGGCAAAATCTACCCTGAACTGCTGCCCATATACCCCAATCACGTGCTGCTCAACAGGCCGAGGCAAACCACACCTCATCAAGAAAAGCCGCAGCAAACTCTCCCCCGGCGACTCATTGAGAGGGCTTACGATATCTGCAATTATGCGAGCCTGCACAGAGCCACGACCAGACAGCCCCCGTAAGGCCTGGGCCAGTTTTTGGTGCTCAATCTTCCGCAAAGAACTATCCGCAAGCACAAGCGCCTCTTCGAATTTCATCACCCTCATACAGTGAAGAACCGTATCGAGCGGTGCGGTTACATCTACACCTAAACTTTTCTCGATTTCGTACCGGTTGTTTCTATGCCGCACAACCCGTGGTGAAGGGGTGCCGTGTGCCTGCCCCACTGTATGGATAGCAGTCGGTACATGGAGTAGCCACATACCGTGTACCGCTGCCGCTGAATGGTGGGATAACACCGAGGTTTTGAGTCTGCTTCTGCCATACCCAATGACACGGGCCAGATACTGCTGACTAGGGTAAAGCTGAGAGTGGAAACCGCTTTCCATATAGCTTCCGTAGCCAAGCCGCTGGTACTCGCCGCGAGCAACCGCGCGAGCGAGGGCGTCCTTGTTCATGCCTCGTGCAAATAGATCCTGTGTGGTCTGTACGGCCATTGCTATTTCTTCTGGAGATTTCATGGTCAGATTGTGCGCTGATCCGGGCAAATTTCGCTAGAAAGGCGCTTCCTGTGGATAGCGCTTTGCGCACCAGTGCACGGTGAGCGCGTTTAAAACGGTGCAGCCGTGACGCAGTATGACGCAGCTGAGCTAAGTGTCCACAAGAATCTTGCACCGCCCATTTGAGACATAAGCACTACGAGAGTCTAATGGGCGCTCAAGATGAACACGCCCCTGATACGCCGCTAGACTTGGGTTCAAGCACTACCCAGGAGAACACTATGCCCCTCATTAATGTCTCGTATGCCTCTGTTCAGTCTGATGAGAAGAAGGCCGAGCTGATTGCCGAACTCACCCGAACCTATGCCCGGGTGATGGGCGCCAAGGAAAGCTCGGTGTGGGTGATTCTTAACGAGGTACCGCGCACCGATTGGGGTGTGGGCGGGCAGCCTCTAGCAGCGCTAGACGCAGCAGCCGCCAGCCAGCAGGACGCCCGTGTAGAGATTCGCCAGGCACGGCAGGAAGACCTGCCCTCCCTAGCCGCCATTGAGGCCGAGTGCTTCCCGGCAGCTGAAGCAGCGAGTGAGAGCGACCTGCGGGCCAGGTTTGAGGTTTTTGGGGAGCATTTCTGGGTACTTGAAGCTGACGGCGAAGCTGTTGCCTTTATCGATGGGCTGGTAACCGACTCCCCCGTTATCTTCGATGACCTCTACGAGAGCCCCCAGGCCCATACTCGGCACGGGGCCTACCAGACGGTTTTTGGCATCAACACCCGCCCGGCCTACCGGGGCCGGGGGTACGCGTCCGCCCTGATAGAAAAACTCATCGACCAGGCACGAGAGCAGGAGCGAACAGGGGTGATTCTTACCTGCAAGAAGGAGCTGATTAGCTTCTATGAGAAACTCGGCTTTGAGCTTGACGGGGTCTCAGAATCAACCCACGGCGGCGCTATCTGGCACGATATGACTCTGCACCTGAGCTAGGCAGCCTGAGGTTGAGATAGAGGGAGAATTTAAGCTAATCCCAGCCTAAAGCCTTAGCGATTCGGCCCAGTAGCGCTAGGGCCCGGCGAGGGTTGCCCCCGCCAGAAACAGCCACCAGCTCATGTCCCTGCCAGCGGTGGGCTAGCGACCAGACCGGAGACTCCTGCGGCGCCCCGCCCAGCAGGCACCAAATCGCCCGCTCTTCACAAAGAGCCAAGACCTGCTCGTTGAGCTCGGGTGAGTCGGTCAAAGCATAGACCAGCCAGGCACCTGTCACATCATCGGGAGCAAACGGACGCCGGTGGGCAACCAGGTGCCCGGCGGCCAGTTCTTCTTCAATTACGGTGCCCAAAGTAGGTGCCACCACTTCAACGTGGGCACCTGCGCGCAGGAGGGGGCCAAGTTTACGGGCAGCAACCTGCCCGGCCCCCACAAGGAGTACCCGGCGTCCGCGCATATCGAGCGCTAGGGGCAAGCGCTGATTCACGCAGGCAGCTCCACCCAGATATCCCCGTCGCGCACCTCAACAGGGTAAACAGGTAGGCGATATTCAGCCCCAGAGAGACAGTTGCCACTCACCAGGGAGTACACCTCTTTATAGAGCGGGGAGGTTACGGTCGGCTCGCCGTTCTTTTCACCGACGATGCCGCGAGCTACCACCAGGGAGCCAGAGGCAGGGTCCTTATGGTCGGTGACGAAAATGGAATCGTCAGCGGTACGGAAGACCGCGTACTGCTGCCCATTAATCAGGGCAGCCTCACCCCAGTTGGGTTCCAGGTCGTCCATGGTGCAGATGCGGTACCACTGTGATGTCACGGTTTTCTCCCTATTTCTACGTTACTGCTTGTGTTTGCGTGGGTTTATCTTGCCTTTAAGCTAATATTAGCATTAGAAATACGCATTAAACCGGCTTAAACCCACATTAGGGAGGCACTGATGTCCACCAATCCCCTCACCGCCAACCAGCGTTCAGTACTGGTGATTGGAGGTGGGCCCGCCGCCTGGAGGTTCGCCAAGGCCTTCCTGGAAAAGGACGCCGGCGCCTCCCACCTTACCGTGCTCAACGCCGAGAAACACCTGCCCTACGACCGCGTGGCTCTCGAAAAGATCTTCCAAGAGACCCACCGCGATCTCACCCTGGGTGACCCAGAGCTATGGGAGAACCCCCACGTCACCCTGATTAGCGGTGTGAGCGCCACCTCCATTGACCGGAAGAACCGCACCGTCAGCGCAACCGACGGCAAGACCTACTCCTACGATGAACTTGTTCTGGCTACCGGTTCTTCGGCTGTCAAAATTCCCATTCCCGGTTCCGACAGCGCCCACGTCTTCCGAACCATTGACGATGTTCAAAACATGGTTGCTGAGGTCACACGCCTTACCGACAAGCTAGGACGCCGCCCCCGCGCCATCGTGGTCGGTGGCGGTCTGCTGGGCCTAGAGGCGGCTGAAGGTCTGCGAGATGTAGGAGCTGACCCCACCATTCTCGACGTTGCCCCCTGGCTACTCTCCATCGAAGTAGACCAGGGCGGCGGGTTCGCGGTCAATGCGGCTATCCGCGAAGCGGGAATCGCGGTTGAAACCGGTGCATTTATCTCAACCATCAACAAGGATTCCGCCGGTGAAGTTGTCTCAGTATCGGTTGCTAACGGTATGGGCGATGAAGCAGATGTGCACCAGTTAGATGCCGACCTAGTCATGATGGCTGCCGGCATCCGTCCCAACGACCAGTTGGCACGAGACGCCGGTTTGCAGGTGGGCGAGCGCGGTGGCGTGGTCGTCTCCCCCACCTGCCAGTCGGAGGACCCCGCTATTTGGGCTATCGGCGAGGTTGCCTGCGTACTAGGCCGCACCTGGGGTCTGGTGGCCCCTGCAAACCAAATGGCAGAAGCCGTAGCAGCCAACCTGACCGGCGGCCATGAAGAGGTAGAGAGCTTTGATATAGCCACCAAGCTAAAGTTCTCGGGTCTAGAAGTAGCGGGTTTTGGCGACCGCCGCGGCTCAGCTGAGAACTGCCTAGAAATCATGTTCGCTGACCCGGCTCGCGGTCTGTACCAGAAGATTGTGACCACAGCCGATGCTAAGACCCTGCTCGGTGGTGTCTTTGTGGGTGATACCGCGCCCTATGACTCCCTCAAGCCGCTGTTAGGCAGGGAGCTGCCCGCGGAGCCGTCCGCCTTTCTCACCGCTGCAGGAAGCGGGGATGGCGTGCCCGATACAGAACTGCCCGACGACGCAGTGCTGTGCTCCTGCAACAATATCTGCTTCGGTGCAGTGCGGGAAGCAGTAAAGGGCGGTGCGCACGATGTAGGAGCGGTCAAGGCTGAGACAACCGCCGGGACCCAGTGCGGCTCGTGCGTACCCATGATCCAAAAGACCCTAGAACAGACCATGAAGAAACTGGGGCTGACGGTCTCGAAAGCCCTGTGCGAGCACTTTGACCTCTCGCGTGCCGAGCTCTTCCAGGCTGTCTACGCCGTGGGTGACCTCGATGATTTCTACTCCGTGCTCAAGCGCTTTGGGCGGGGCACCGACGGGTGTGCCATCTGCAAGCCGACCGTGGCGTCCATCCTTGCATCGACCCGCAAGTCCTACGCCCTGGACGGCGGCCGCGGCGCCCTGCAGGACACCAACGACCGCAACCTGGCCAACATGCAGAAGGACGGCACCTACGGTGTGATTCCCCGTATCCCCGGTGGCGAAATTACCCCGCAGAAGCTGGCCGTTATTGCCCAGGTGGCAGCTGACTATGGGCTCTACACCAAGATTAACGGCGCCCAGCGTATCGGCATGTACGGGGCCCGTCTAGAGCAGCTGCCTGAGATTTGGCAGCGGCTGGTCGATGCGGGCTTTGAGTCGGGCCAGGCCTACGGTAAGTCCCTGCGTAACGTGAAGTCCTGCATTGGTTCTGCCTGGTGCAGGTTCGGTATGCGCGATTCGGTGGCTATGGCAATTGATACGGAAAACCGCTACAAGGGTTTGCGTTCTCCCCACAAGTTCAAGGTGGCAGTGTCTGGCTGTAACCGTGAGTGCGCAGAAGCCCAGGGCAAGGACGTGGGTCTTATTGCCACCACGAACGGCTGGAACCTCTACTTTGCCGGCAACGGCGGCGCTAACCCCGCCCACGGCCGCCTGTTTGCGCAGGATCTCGACCAGCAAACCGCCTACCGTTATATTGACCGTTACCTCATGTACTACATCCGCACCGCGGATAAGCTCCAGCGCACCGCCCGCTGGGCTGAGGACCTCGATGAAAAGTTTGGCGACGCTATCGAGCACCTACGCGAGGTGATTATCGACGACAAGCTGGGCATCTGTGAACAGCTCGATGCCGATATGCAGTACCACATTGACCATTATGAGGACGAGTGGGCTGCAACCCTGCGCGACGAGAAACGCCTGCGCCGCTTTAGGGCCTTTGTGAACGAGCCTGAGGCCAATTCGGCGGGTGACCGCATGTATGTGCTGGAGCGTGACCAGATTCGCCCGGCCACCGAAGCGGAAATCGCTGCAGCCGAGGCCGATGGTGATCTTGAGAGTGAGGACGCCGGCGAGAAGGTTTTGATTGCCGGGGCCAGTTTGCCGGTGCACGCCGGCTAGCTGCCGCCGTGTGACCTCGTGTGACAAGGTTGTGATGCTCCGGTTCATGCGAGGTCACGCAAGTGGGTGAAGCTGCCCGCCCCGTGTGAGGATGAAGGGTAAAGAGTTTTCTAGGGAGAGGATACGGCGTGTTCGCTGATCTTGATGTCACCAGTGCTGCGGTGCTGCTCTGCGGAGCATCGGAGCGGGTGGGGCAGGTTGCGCCCAAGTATAAGGCGGCGGCTGAGGTCGTGAGTGTCTCCTCTGCTGGCCTACTCCCCTCTGTTCTAGAAGATATCTCCCCGTCTGTGGTGGTCATCTGTGCCGAGCAGCCCGATGAGATTGGGAGCTGGCGGCAGGCGATCAAGGCCGCCCTGGGCAGCAGGGGTCTGCACACGGTTCTTCTTGTGGATAGCGAACCGGCGCCCCAGCAGGTCGGCAGGGTCTTTTTGATTGGGGCTGGCCCCGGCGATCCCGGCCTCATGACCCGCCATGCCCTTGAGGCACTGAGTCGGGCGGACGTCGTCCTGCTTGACCATCTTGCTCCCCACCAAGACCTGCCCCGCTGGGCGCCTAAGGCGAGCATTATTGATGTGGGCAAGATTCCCGGCCAGCACCGGGTGCCGCAGCGGGAGATTGACCGGCTCATGGTAGAGCATGCCCTAGCCGGTCGGACCGTGGCCCGCCTGAAGGGTGGTGACCCCTATGTCTTCGGGCGCGGTGCTGAGGAGCTCTATGTCTGTGAGCAGTCCGGTATACCGGTCACGGTGTATTCGGGGGTGACTTCATCGATCGCGCTGCCCGCCCTGGCCGGTGTGCCGATTACCCTGCGCGGTGTGTCCCACATGTTCACCGTGGTGTCTGGGCACGCGCCTCTAGGCAGCTCGGAGCTGGATCAGCTGGCGGGCCTGCTCAAAGACGGCGGCACGGTCTCCCTTCTCATGGGCGTCAAGTCCCTCCCCCATACCGTTGCCGGTCTGTGCGAGCGCGGGGTGCCAGCGTCCTTGCCCCTAATTGCAGTGCAGGACGGCTTCCGCCCCAACCAGCGCGAAGTGTACGCAACCTTGGGTGACTGCCTCGAAACGCTGGCCGACGTGAAGCCGCCTGCTGTGATTACCCTGGGCGAGGTGTGTGCGGTGGCCGGCCCCCGCCGCGAAGAGGTCATGGCAAGGGCTTTTGAGACCCACTAGGCAGCAGCTGCCACAGCGACTTTTCAAGCCGGGGCCGACGTCCTAGTCCCGATTCCGAGTCCGTTTCCGCGCTCTCGTTGTGCCTTCCTCTTCATTTCGACGCGTCCGCCGGTTTTCCACGCCTCAACCGTGGAAAACCGGCGGACGCGTCGAAGGTTTAGTAGGGTGCTAGAAATCCGGACGGACGCGCCCCCAGCGCGGTCCGGACAAGTTGTGCAGACCCCACAGCAGCTAACTTCTATGACGCGTTTATGTCCTTGTGGCGCCTGAAGAATCCAGCCAACCCCAGCTGAAAGGCACAGTTATCCACAGATTCCCCCTTGGGCCTGCGATAAAGGTGCTCAAGGGTGCAATCTAGATGCATGAAAAGCCTGCACGATATTCACCCCCTAGTTCAGACAGCCCAAGATCTGGAGCTGCGCGGTTTTACCCGTCATGCAGTGCGTCAAAAAGTGTCCCGCGGCGAGATCGTCAGAATACGTCGCGGGGTCTACGTGCCCTCTCAGAGCTGGTCTTCACTCCTACCGAGTGAACGCTATGTGGCCCGGCTGGTTGCCCATTCAAAAGGTATGGGTGCTCGAACAGTTTTTTCGCATCAGAGCGCTGCGGCTCTCTATGGTTTTGCTCAACTGGCTGTTCCTGACCGTATTCACGTTGCAGCGCCGAACTCTAGGGCTCATTCTTCACCGGGTGTCACCGTGCACGGGCTTACGAGTAAGCCCCAAGAGATAGCGGGTATTCCCGTAACGTCTGCCCTACAGACAGTGGTGGATTGTTGCCGGGTTCTCGACCTGCGCCATGCTCTCGTACTGGCCGATAGTTCCTTAAGAGCTGGGGTTCTCTACCCCGATCTCTTGACGTGTTTACGTCAGGCTACGGGCCGCGGCAGTAGTCGCCTACAGAGGTTGGCTGATTTGGTCAATCCGCTTTCCGAATCTGCTGGTGAAAGTCTGGTGGTCTACTTCTTAGACGAGTTTGGCTTTCCGCCCTGCCAGCAGCAGGTGTGGGTTGAGGGCGGCGGACGACGCTACCGGCCTGATTTTATGTGGCCTGAGTGCATGATTATTTTAGAGTTTGACGGAAATATCAAATACGCGGGTTCAAACCGTGAACAGGTTTTTGGTCAGCAGAATGAGCGTGAAGCCTGGCTCCGCGGTAGAGGCTACAACGTGGTACGCACCAACTGGCACGAGGTTATCTACCGACCGCAGTTGTTGGCAGAGAAACTGAAGCGGGCTTTTGCGTCCGCCGGGGTGTACCTATAACTTCGACGCGTCCGCCGGTTTTCCACGCCTCAACAGTGGAAAACCGGCGGACGCGTCGAAAAGCCAGCCCTATACTAGCTGCTGCTCGTCTGCCTCCAGGGCCCAGCGCGCAAAGGTCTGGGAGGCGTCCGCTCGCTCCGCAAGGTAGGTGCGAATCAGGCGTTCAAGGTAGTCTTCCAGCAGGTCAGCCTCTACCTTGAGACCGCGCACGGTGCGGCCGAGGGTGCCGGCGGCGTCATTCTGGTAGTCGGCCAGTCCACCGCCGAGGTGAACCTGGAAGCCGGGTACCTGGCGGCCGTCATCGGTGGTGATAATCTGCCCCTTCAGTCCGATATCTGCGGTCTGAATACGGGCGCAGGAGTTGGGGCAGCCGTTGATGTGCAGGGTCAGGCGGGCAGGGAGCTGATCAGCCACATCGGCCATGCGCTCTTCAAGGTTATCGATGACGCGGGCTGCAGTGGACTTGGTCGCCACGATGGCCAGCTTGCAATACTCGATGCCGGTGCAGGCGATGGTGGAGCGGCGGAAGACGGACGGACGCGCGTAGAAGCCCAGCTTCTCAGCTTCGGTGATGAAGGGCTCAACATCATCTTCTTCGATGTCGAGCACGACCAGCTTCTGGTAGGGAGTAGTGCGCAGACGCGAAGAGCCGTACTTTTCGACCAGGTTGGCCAGGTCAATGAGCTGGCTGCCGCTGATGCGCCCCACGGTGGGGGTCAGGCCGATGTAGAACTTACCGTCCTTCTGCGCGTGTACTCCTACGTGGTCGCCGGTGATGGCGGGGGTCTCGGGGGCGGGGCCGTCGGGCAGGGCATAGCCCAGGTATTCTTCTTCCAGTACCTGCCGGAATTTTTCTACGCCCCAGTCAGCGACCAGGAACTTGAGGCGGGCCTTGTTGCGCAGGCGGCGGTAGCCGTAGTCGCGGAAGATGGAGATGACGCCCTTCCAGACCTCCACGGCCTGGTCCTGGGTGACGAAGACCCCCAGGCGCTCTGCAAGCTTGGGGTTGGTGGAGAGACCGCCGCCGACCCACAGGTCATAGCCGACGCCCAGTTCCGGGTGGGTAACGCCGACGAATGCTACGTCGTTGATTTCGTGGACGACGTCCTGGCTGGGGTGGCCGGTGAAGCAGGTCTTGAACTTACGCGGCAGGTTGGAGAAGGCCGGATCGCCGATGTACTTTTCTTTAATCTCTCGAATCACCGGGGTGGGGTCGATGAGTTCGTCAGCGGCAATTCCTGCCAGGGGTGAGCCCAGAATGACGCGGCCTACGTCGCCACAGGCCTCGGTGGTGTCGAGCCCCACCTCTGCCAGGCGGCGCCAGATTTCGGGTACGTCTTCTACCTGGACCCAGTGCAGCTGCACGTTCTGGCGGTCGGTCACATCGGCGGTGTCGCGGGCAAAGTCTCGGGAGATTTCACCGATTACGCGGGTCTGCTCGGTGGTGAGCTGGCCGGAGTCGATACGCACGCGCAGCATGAAGTACTTGTCTTCGAGTTCTTCGGGGCTCAGGGTTGCGGTACGGCCGCCGTCGATGCCCTGCTTGCGCTGGGTGTAAAGACCCCACCAGCGGAAGCGGCCGTGTAGGTCGTCCGAGTCGATGGAATCAAACCCTTCCTTGGAGTAGGTGTCGATAATACGTTCGCGTACGTGCAGTCCGTCATCTGCCAGCTTGAATTCTTCGTTGGCGTTGAGCGGGCTTTTACCGTCGATTTTCCACTGGCCGTTGGGCTTCTTAGAGACGGGTTTACGGCGGGCCGGTGCGGCTGCCTGGTCGGGGCGGGCGGTGAGGGTCTTAGCCATAGGTTTAGTCTTTCGTGCGTGTGGTGCTGGTGGCGAGGGGCTGGTGCGAAGGTTCGATAGTTTCTCTGTAGCCGGTGGGGTGGCTGAGGGTGAGGTTTCGGCTCCGCAGCACTCCTCGGGTGCTCAGGGCCAGCCCGGTCAGGGCTGCTCCCAGGGTGAGCGGCAGGCTGTAGGGGGCCAGGGCCGGTACGAGGCCGGTGAGGTAGGGCAGGTGGGTGACGACTAGGCAGGTGCCCACGAACCCGCCGAGGGCGGTGGGGTTGATGCGGGTGACCAGCCAGGCGGCAACGGGGGCGGCGAGGACGCCACCGGCCAGCAGGGCGAGGACGGCCAGCAGGTGCTCGGTGAGGTCCTGCCACATTCCCAGAATAAAGCCCAGGCTGGCGGCCAGGGTGACCAGGAATTCGGCGGTGTTAACCGTGCCCACGATGCGGCGGGGCTCGGTTTTGCCGATGGTCATGAGGGTGGAGCTGGTGACCGGGCCCCAGCCTCCCCCACCCGCGGCGTCCACGAATCCGCCGAAGAGCCCGAGGAAGCCGAGGGTGCGGGGGTTGGCGGGAGCGCCGGTACCGCGGGCGGCGCGGCGGCCGGTGGAGAAGCGGAGTACCAGGTTGATGCCAATGAGGGTCAAGATAGTTGCCATGACCGGCTTGGCGGTAGCTAAGGAGAGGTTGGAGAGCAGGGTCGCTCCCGCAAAGGCCCCTACCGCACCCGGAAGGCCCAGTCGCAGCACGACCTTCCAGTCGATGTTGTTGAACCGCCAGTGGCTGATGCCCGAGGCGAGGGTGGTGCCGAGTTCTGCCACATGAACAACTGCCGAGGCACTGGCCGGGTTCATCGCGGCGAGGGTGAGGAGCAGGGTGGTTGAGGTGACTCCGAAGCCCATGCCGAGGCTGCCGTCAACGAGTTGTGCGAGCAGACCGCCCAGGGCGATGAGTAGTAGTTTGTTCATGGTGGTGTTCGTTCTGTGAGGGCTGCTAGCGGACGAGACCCGCGGCTAGGGTGTTGCCGTCTGCCTGGTTGATCAGTAGCAGGGAGCCCACCAGTCCGCGCCCGGTGTAGGGTTCGACGGGTAGGTCTTCTGCCAGTTGCAGGGTGACGGTGGCGATGTCGTTGAGTTCAACTGCTTCGCCGGGGTGTTCTTGGTTGGTGTCGATATCGAGAATGGAGTCGATGGAGGTGAGGCGGGCCCGCACCAGGGAGGTTCCGTAGCGGAGTTTTACCTTGGCACCGGGGCGTAGCGGGGTGTCGGCTAGCCCTACCAGGGTAGCGGTGAGTTCCCGGCTCCCCTCGGGGCGGTCGGTTCCCGCGATGAGGTCACCGCGGGATAGGTCGATGTCGTCTGCCAGGCGCACCACGATGGAATCTCCGGTGGCGGCAGTTGCGACTTCCCCGTCTGCGGAGTCGATATGGGTGACGGTGCTGGTGCGCCCCTGCCCCAGGTGCACGGTATCACCAACAGTCAGGTGCCCGGCGGTAATACGGCCAGCGTAGCCCCGGTAGTCGGTGCCCTGGGGACGGATTACGTACTGGATCGGTAAGCGCAGCCCCAGCTCAGAGGTAGCGTCGGTGACGTCCACGGTTTCTAGGTAGCCAAGCACGGTCGGGCCGGTGTACCAGGGGGTGTTTTCGGAGGGTTCCACCACGTTATCCCCCTTCAGTGCACTGATGGGGATGACGGTGACCTCGGAGACCCCCTTCTCCTGCGCTAGAGCCGTAAATTCCTCGCGAATTTGCTCAAAGACGTCCTGGGAGTAATCCACCAGGTCAATCTTGTTCACAGCCAGGACTACCTGGCGCACGCCCAGCAGGGCTGCAACCGTCAGGTGGCGGCGGGTCTGGGTGACCACGCCGTGGCGGGCGTCCACTAAGAGCACCACAACCTGGGAGGTTGAAACACCGGTCACGGTATTGCGGGTGTACTGCACATGGCCCGGGGTATCAGCCAGGATGAAGGTGCGCTCGGCGGTTGAGAAATAGCGGTAGGCCACGTCGATGGTGATGCCCTGTTCGCGTTCTGCGCGCAGACCATCAACTAGGAGCGATAGGTCAAGGCCGTCGTGGCCGCGCTCGCGGCTGGTGCGCTCGACCGCTGAGAGCTGGTCGGCTAGCACGCTCTTGGTGTCGTGGAGCAGGCGGCCCACGAAGGTTGATTTGCCGTCGTCGACGCTTCCGGCGGTGCACAGGCGCAGGGTCTGGCGGGTTGCGAGCTGGGCGGACGCCGGTGCCCCGCTTGCTGTCTCGATATCGGTGGGGTGGGTGAGCAGGGTCATTTTAGAAATAACCTTCCTTCTTGCGGTCTTCCATGGCGGATTCGCTCAGGCGGTCGTCCGCGCGGGTTGCGCCGCGTTCGGTCAGGGTGGAGGTGGAGATTTCGGTGATGATGTCCTGTACCGTGCTGGCTTCAGACAGGACGGCGCCGGTGCAGCTCATATCGCCGACGGTACGGTAGCGTACCCGGCGGGTTTCAAGGGGTTCGCCCTTGGTGGGCCCACCCCACTCCCCTGCGGTCAGCCACATGCCGTCGCGGTTGAAGACTTCGCGCTCGTGGGAGAAGTAGATGGGGGGAAGCTCGATAGCTCGGGCTCCGATGTATTCCCAGATATCGGCTTCGGTCCAGTTGGAGATGGGGAAGACACGGATGTTCTCGCCGGGCAGGTGGCCGCCGTTGTAGAGGTTCCACAGCTCGGGGCGCTGGCGGCGGGGGTCCCAGCCGCCGAAGGCGTCGCGTACCGAGAAGATACGCTCTTTGGCGCGGGCTCGTTCCTCATCGCGGCGAGCGCCACCGAGCACCGCGTCGTAGCCCTGTTCTTCGATGGTTTCGACCAGGGGGACGGTCTGCAGGGGGTTGCGGGTGCCGTCGGGGCGCTCCTGGAGTTCTCCCCGGTCGATCCAGTCCTGGACTTTGGCCACGCGCAGGCGGGCGCCGGTGCGCTCCACCAGGCGGTCACGGAAGTCAATAACTTCAGGGAAGTTGTGGCCGGTATCTACGTGCAGCAGTTCAAAGGGCACGGGTGCCGGTGCGAAGGCACGGCGGGCTAGTTCGTAGACGACAACGGAGTCTTTACCGCCTGAGAAGAGCAGGGCGACCTTGTCGAATTGCCCGGCTACTTCGCGCAGGATGTGGATTGACTCGTTTTCTAGGTCTTTGAGGTGGGGTGAAAGGGTTTCTGTTGTTGTGGTGCTCATGTGTGTAGTCCGCATTCTGTCTTGGTGAACCCTGCCCAGCGTCCGCTGCGGGGGTCCTGGCCGGCTTCAACCTTGGCGGTGCAGGGGGCGCAGCCGATTGAGGGGTAGCCTGCCTTGGTCAGGGGGTGAACGATGAGGTTCTTTTCGTCGATGTACCGGTCGGTATCTTCAAGGCTCCAGGTAACCAGGGGCGAGATCTTGAGTCTGCCGTTGGGGTCTATGTCCAGCGCCGGGGTGGTGGCGCGCAGCGGTGAATCTGCCCGGCGGAGGCCGGTAATCCAGCCGGTATAGGGAGCCATGGACGCTGCCAGGGGCTCGACCTTGCGCATGCGGCAGCAGGCTGCGGGATCGGTGCCGTAGAGGTTGATGCCGTAGCGAGCGTCCTGCTGGCCCACGGTGAGCAGAGGCTTGGCTCTGACCAGGTTCTGGGGGTAGCGTTCCTCTACCTGCTGGGCCACGTCCAGGGTCTCGGGGAAGTGGTAGCCGGTATCGAGAAAGAGGAAGTCTGAGTCAGGCAGGTAGCGGCTAGCCAGTTCGGCGAGCACCGTGTTTTCCATGGAGAGGGTTACCACCAGCTTGCCGGTCACATGTTCGTGGGCCCAGGTCAGGATTTCTTCGGCGCTTGCATCGTAGAGGGATTCCGCATAGCGATCCACGAGTTGCCGGTTGGCTTCTTTCTCAGCGTCTGAGAGCTGGTTTGGCTCGACCGTGCCCTCCGGGCTGATAGCCGGATCTTCTAGCGCTGCGGCCGGTGAGCCGAGACCAAAGTTTTTAAAGCTCACGGGTGAGGGTGCCACGGCGCTCCTTTCACAACAGTTCTTCGGGTGAATTGTTTGAAAGTCTAGGCTTATGGGGGCAGGGTGGTCGAGTTATTTCATGGGTCAGGTCACGGGGATACATCTTTACGTCACAGGTCTTCACCGGGGGTAATTTTTACGCAATCTAGTTTGAACGGTTCGCAGGTCGCGCACTAGGGTGCGCTATTAGGTCACGCCCCTCTGTCATCTAATGAAACGCGCGTTCCGCGGGGCACCTGGAGCGTGCCACAATGGTGTTTATGCGTATTTTGTCTATTCAGTCCGCTGTTGCCTACGGCCATGTAGGTAATTCAGCCGCCGTCTTCCCCCTGCAGCGCCTTGGCCACGAGGTCATGCCCGTCAACACCGTTCTCTTTTCAAACCACACCGGCTACGGTGCCTGGCGCGGCCCGCTGATCTCAGGCGACGACGTCCGCGAAATTGTCACCGGCATTGAAGAGCGCGGCGGCCTGACCGACACCGCCCTGGTCATTTCTGGCTACCAGGGTGGCTCATCCATCGGCGACGCCATCCTCGATGCCGTTGCCAAGGCCCGCGCAGCCAACCCGAACGTCCTCTACTCCTGCGATCCGGTGCTGGGCAACGCCACCAGTGGCTGCTTTGTCTCCCCCGAGGTGCAGGAGCTGATTCGCGACCGCGTCATTCAGCACGCCGACATCATCACCCCCAACCAGTTTGAGCTGGGTTTTGTAACCGGCACCGACCCCAAGACCCTGGATGAGGTTCTTGAGTCCGTGGCTGCAGCCCAGAAGATTGGCCCCCAGACCGTGCTGGTGACCAGCGTGAACACCCCCGAAACCCCGGAAGATTCAATCCAGATGCTGGCGGTTTCGGGCGATGAAGCCTGGCTGATTACCACTCCTCGCTTGCCGATGAAGGCCAACGGCTCGGGTGATGTTACCCAGGCTCTCTTCGCCTCCCACTTCGCATCGGGTAAGAGCCTGAAGGAAGCCCTTGAGCTGACCACTGCCAGCGTCTATGAGCTGCTGAAGAATACCCTGGCCTCGGGTCAGCGGGAGCTGCAGCTGGTTGAGTCCCAGCAGGCCTACGTTGAGCCTGCTGAGACCTTTGAGGCGGTAGCGGTTAAGCGCTAAGAGCGGTGAGGGATTCGGTAGCTCTTTCAAAAGCAACCGAAGCAACTATCGCGGCGGAGGCGGCGTCACCGGGCAGCACCAGCGGTTCGGAGACGACCGCCTTTTCTGTACCCTGATAAGCCTTGGTGAGTTTGCTGTGGAAGTAACCGCGGGCTAGCAGGTAGGTTGAGATGTATTCGGCTTGGTTGCTCCCCCAGGCCTGTTCGATGGTGGGTTCAATGTCGGCAACAAAGCCGTAGGGCACCTGCCGGCTGAGCAGGGTGCTGAAAACTTCTGCCTGATAGAGCACGGCTTCACGGCCGTCCGCCCTGGAGGAACCGGCTGCTGCCAGCGCGATATCGTCGTAGCCGTCCCAGCCTGCCTCTTCGAGGCGCTGGCGTTGCAGCTTAGCCAGGGCTGCTGAGGGGCCGAGGGCGCGGGCTACTGCGGTGGTCAGGTGGCTAGCATCTGCGGCTGCCTGCCTCATATCGTGTTCGGTGTGGTAACCCGGTGAGAGTAGCAGGGGCAGAAGGACGGCGGTAGCCCCGGACGGCAGCTCCTGCAGCACCTGCGGCAGGGAGGGTTCTTGCACATCAACGTAGGCTTCGTGCACGCTGTAGGTTCCCGGAGCCTGGGCCTCAACCAGGGCGGTGAGCTGCTCACGAATGAGGTTAACGGCTTCACGGCCCTGGGGATTATCGGTTCCGTGAGAGGTGGCGACCAGGTGAATCATGGGGCTCCAGTCTGCTGCCTGCACAGCACAGTGGGTAGGGCTGACCCCACCCACTGTACAGCACAATCAATCGACTGGCAGGTGCGCTTCTCCCGCTTTTATCGTGCTGATTCCTCAGCAAGGGGTTGGCTGACCAGTTTCTCCGCTTCCTCCTTGCTGAGAATCCGTCCGCTCAGTCCGCCGCGGTCGTGCCAGGCACCACCGACCTCAATTCTGGAAGCAATGTCCAAGCCGCCAGCCTTGACGGGCTCCCAGCCACCCAGACGCAATAGGTGGGTAATGCGCTCTTGCGCTACAGGGTCGTCCGTTGCAAACAGTTGAGCAACCTTTTCGCCGCTACCGGTAGTTTCTTTGCCCAGATTAGCAGCGCTCATAGTTCCCAGCGCTTTGACGAAATGAACCCCCTGAGGAAGCAGGGCAGCGTTTTGCTGGCCAGCTGAGGACCCTTCTGGGTTGGCGGAAACCGCCCGGCCGTCGTCAGCAACCCGGAAGTTGTTGGATGGGTCAACAACAACCTTGTCCACCAACTGTGAAGAATGTTCCTTCAGGAGCTGCTGGGTAACGGGGAACATCGTAGCGAAGACAACTGTGTCTGCCTCGTCAATGACCTGCTCGACGGTACCAGCCCGAATACCTAGCCCCAGTTCTTGGGCTGATTTCTGAGCCGATTCGAGATCTGATGCCGCAACCAGTACCTCTTCTCCCCCCGCGGGCCAGGCGGAGGGCGACCTGTGAACCGATACGGCCTGTTCCAATGATTGCTGTGGTCATCTCAAACCCCTTATTTAGTTCATATATTGACTATTTTCACTTTACTCCCGCGCTCTTAATTTTCAACAAAAGGGGTTGGGGCGCGTCTTATTTCGACACAAGACGAGCCCCAGCCCTAACGAAGGGAACAATTTAGCCAACAGCCTCACAATCACAACCTAGCGGTCAAAAATGAAACCACAGCGGGGCTCAGTGCTGGCGCAACTGGTGTAAACGGTCGAGCCCTCTTCCCCTAGCGGCCCCGTAATGCTGACCTGCCGCACTTCTCCGCTGTCGTCCTTCCCCAGAACAAGGTAGGCCTGCCCGTCCGCATCGAGGTGCAGACCAGCAGCGGGCTCACCGGCATCATCGAAGAAGGGGTGAATCTCGAACCGCGGTTTCTCTACCGGCGCGGAGGGTAGAGTACCCTCCTGGCTATACCCGGTATCGGTGGGTGCTAGCACCACCACGGACCTATCCGTTGCCAGATAGATGTTGCCGTAGCGGTCAACGTTGGAGTCCCGCGCAAGATTCCAGGTCATATTGCCCATGACGGTGCGCGCAGAGATGAAGGCGTAGGTATTACCCAGCCCCTCATAGAAGCCGATGGGTTCACCGTCCCGATAAACGGCGTAGGCCAGTTGCATCTGGGAAGGGGCTGACCCCGGGTTCATATCCCAACCATAGGTGCGAATCTCTACCGGCCCGAGGGTGGGGTGGGTGACAGCAATGGTTTCGTAGCTGGTGCAGCGACCTAAGCAGGCGTCCTCAACAACCTGATGTGCAGCTACCGCCGAAGAGCTTGAGGGCGTAGGGGTGCTTGCTGATGCGGTCGCAGAGGCAGAAACGGAGGAAGAGGTCTGAGCCGGTGCCTGCGATGGGGTTTCACCGCCACCGGCGCAGGCGGTCAGAAGTGGTAACAGGGCCAGCATTCCGAGGGCAGGACGCCAGCTGCCGAGGCGGTCAGTGAGGGCGGGGCGGGTGTGGGGGCTGTACTTCACGGTTATCGTCTCCTTTGACTGATAGCTGGTTACCGTCGTGGGCTCCCTCTTCCCATGCTAAGTAAGCTGGCTAGTTGCTGTCAAGAAGATGACGCTGGTTCGCCCCAGCCCCCTGCCCGCTCCGGCTATGAGGCTGCGGCCCGCCGAATTACCTTGTACTGGGCTGCCTGGGCAACCGGTCGCATGGTGATGTGGTCCAGGTTGATGTGGTGGGGAACGTTCACGGCGAAGGTGACGGTCTGAGCAACGTCCTCAGCCAGCAGGGGCTTGTCCACGCCAGCGTAGACCTTAGCGGCAGCCTCATCCGAGCCCAGGCGGTTGCGGGAGAACTCTTCGGTGTGCACCATGCCGGGGCGTACCTCGACCACGCGCACATTGTGCTCAGCTTCTTCCAGGCGCAGGGTCTCGGTCAGGGCTCGTTCACCGAATTTGGCGGCGTTGTAACCTGCTCCCCCTTCGTAGCCAGCTTCAGCCGCGGTTGAGGTCAGATTCAAAACGGTACCCTGGCCGTTCTCTCGCAGGGCGGGCAGGAAGGCCTTGACCATATTGAGGGTGCCAATCACGTTGAGCTCGAACATGGCCGACCAGCCAGCGGGGTCGGCGTTCGCCACAGAATCAGCCCCAATAGCACCGCCGGAGATATTGACCAGGGCGTCGAGACGACCGCCGGTTTCACCCAGAATCTCCTGGGCGCGGGCAGCTACCGCGTCAGCGTCCGTAATATCGAGGACGACCGGGCGCACCTGGGTGCGCGAGGCAAGTTCTTCGAGGCGGTCGGCGCGGCGGGCCACGGCGTAGACCGTCCAGCCGGTAGCGGCCATCAGTTCGGCGGTGGCACGTCCGATACCCGAGGAGGCACCGGTCACCACGGCGACCTTACCGGCCTGGGCGTCGGGGGCAAAGGGATTAGCGGGAAGTGATGTAGTAGTCATAGCACTAGCCTAACCTGCAACATATTTTTATTCGTGAGAGAATAGGCCACATGGCTGAAATCAACCAGGGCACAGACACGCCCGCAGAAAACACCGTAGAAATTACCGTCCCCGCGAAGCCCGGCCTTGAAGGCCTCGAAAAGAAGTTCACCGAGAACTGGGCCGCCAACAAGACCTACGCTTTCGACCCGAATACCACCCGCGAGCAGGTCTACTCCATCGATACCCCGCCGCCCACCGCGTCCGGCTCCCTGCACGTCGGTCACATGTTCTCCTACACCCAGACCGACGTCATCGCCCGCTACCAGCGCATGAAGGGCAAGAACGTCTTCTACCCCCTGGGTTGGGACGACAACGGCCTGCCCACCGAACGCCGCGTGCAGAACTACTACGGCGTACTCTGCGACCCGGCTATCCCCTACGACCCCGATTTCAAGGCTCCCGAAAAGCCCGCCAAGAATCAGCGCGACTGGCCCCGTATCTCCCGTCAGAACTTCATCGAGCTGTGCGAGATCCTGGCGGTAGAAGATGAAAAGGTCTTCGAAGAGCTCTTCACCACCCTGGGTCTGTCCGTCGACTGGTCACACACCTACCGCACCATCGACGCCCACTCCCGCAAGGTCTCCCAGCTGGCCTTCCTCAACGACCTTAAGAGCGGCGATGCCTACATGGCAGAGGCCCCCACCATGTGGGACGTCACCTTCCGCACCGCAGTAGCCCAGGCAGAACTTGAAGACAAGGAACGCCCCGGCGCCTACCACCGCATCTCCTTCCACCGCGAGAACGGCGAGAAGGTCTGGATCGAGACCACCCGTCCCGAACTCCTGCCCTCCTGTGTCGCCCTGGTAGCCCACCCCGACGACGAACGCTACAAGCCCCTCTTCGGCACCAAGGTCACCTCTCCCCTCTTCGGTGTAGAGGTCGAGATCAAGGCCCACCCCCTGGCCCAACCCGACAAGGGTGCAGGTATCGCCATGATTTGTACCTTCGGCGACACCACCGACGTCACCTGGTGGCGCGAGCTCCAGCTGCCCACCCGTGCCCTGATTGGTCGTGATGGACGCTTCGCCACCGACACCCCCGAGTGGATTACCTCCGCCGAGGGCCGCGAGCGCTACGAGCGCATGGCAGGTGCCACCGTGTTCACCGCCCAGAAGACCGTCGTTGAGATGCTGGTTGAAGCCGGTGAAATGGATGGCGACCCCAAGCCCATCACCCACCCGGTTAAGTTCTACGAAAAGGGCGATAAGCCCCTTGAAATCGTGGCCTCCCGCCAGTGGTACATCCGCAACGGTGGCCGCGATGCCGAGCGCCGTGAGGCCCTGGTAGAGCGCGGACGTGAAATCACCTGGCACCCCGCCTTCATGCGCTCCCGCTACGAAAACTGGGTTGAAGGCCTCAACGGTGACTGGCTCATTTCCCGCCAGC
The DNA here is from genome assembly GCF_928392795.1 of Rothia nasimurium. Lineage (GTDB taxonomy): Bacteria > Actinomycetota > Actinomycetes > Actinomycetales > Micrococcaceae > Rothia > Rothia nasimurium_F. The sequence continues at coordinate 542,122 of NZ_CAKMTJ010000001.1, read as the reverse complement.
GCTTCTTCGGCGTTCCCTTCCCCATCTGGTACAAGCTCGACGCCGACGGCGAACCCAACTACGACGAGCCCATCATCCCCAGTGAAGAGATGCTCCCGGTCGACCCCGCTTCGGACGCCGCCCCCGGCTACACCGAAGACCAGCGCGGCGTGCCCGGCGGCTTTATCGCCGACCCTGACGTCCTCGACACCTGGGCAACCTCATCCCTGACCCCGCAGATTGCCACCGGCTGGGCTGTGGACGAGAACCTACACAAGGTCACCTTCCCCATGGATCTGCGCCCCCAGGGCCACGACATCATCCGCACCTGGCTCTTCTCCACCGTGGTACGCTCCAACTCCCTGGAGAACTCCGTGCCCTGGACCGATACCGCCCTTTCCGGCTGGATTCTGGACCCGGACCGTAAGAAGATGTCCAAGTCTAAGGGTAACGTCGTGGTCCCCAACGAGGTTCTGGAAAAGTACGGTTCGGACGCCGTTCGCTACTGGGCTGCCAGCGCCAAGCTGGGTGCCGATACCGCCTACGACGAGGCCCAGATGAAGATTGGTCGCCGCCTGGCCATCAAGCTGCTGAACGCCTCCAAGTTCGTGCTCGGCCTGGGCGCCACCGCCAACTCGGTCATCACCGACCAGGCTGCCGCGGACGTCCTGACCAACGAGCTGGATCGCTCCCTGCTGGCCCGCCTGGCTGCCCTCGTTGACGAAGCCACCGCAGCTTTTGAGAACTACGAGTACGCCCGTGCCCTGCAGATCTCAGAGACCTTCTTCTGGCACTTCACCGACGACTTCGTAGAACTCATCAAGGACCGCGCCTACGGCAACGTCGGCGAAGCAGAACAGGCCTCAGTCCTGGCTGCTCTGGCTACCACCCTCGATGCTATGCTGCGCCTTTTCGCCCCCTTCCTGCCCTTCGTCACCGACGAAATCTGGTCCTGGTGGCGAGCAGGCTCAGTGCACCGCGCTCCCTGGCCCACCACCGAGGGCTTCGCAGCCGCCGTAACGGACGCCGACCCCGCCGTCCTGCCCACCGTCGCAGCTGCCCTGGGCGGTCTGCGTAAGGCCAAGTCAGAAGCCCAGGTCAAGCAGCGTACCGAGGTTGAAACCGCAACCATCACCGGTTCAGCGGACGACCTCACCCGCATCCGCGGCGGTCTTGGCGACCTCAAGGCAGCTGGCAACGCCCGCGACCTGACCCTCACCGAAGCAGAGGGCGAGCTTGCGGTCACCGACGTTGTGCTGATCACCGAAGAAGAAAGCTAATGTTATGGGGCCTGTATACCCCCTAGGCGGCTAACCTTCTTGAGCTCGCGCTGGGGCGCTCGCTCAATTCATGCCAGCCCCAGCCAGCCGCCTACGGGGTATACAGCCCCCGGCACAGCTACATCTAAAGATAAGGCCCGGTTCCAGAGCTTCTGGAACCGGGCCTTATCGTGTATTCGACAGTAGGGGTGTTTAGTACCCGCTAGTTACTATTTTTCGATGTTGAAAATTGGGCCGACGTTGCGGGGGCGCTTAATCTCAAAGAAACCGGGGTAAGAGGCCAGAGCCACAGCGCCGTCGAAGACCTTAGCAGCTTCTTCACCGGTGGGGGCAGGTGACATCACGGGGCCAAAGAAGGTCACACCGTTAATGCTCATTAGGGGCACACCGATGTCATCGCCACCGGCAGAGTCTAGACCTGCACGGGTTGAGGCCCGCATCTGCTCGTCGTATTCCTCGGTAAAGGCAACCTGGGCTAGCTCGGCGGGAAGACCCACCTCAGCCAGGGCAGCTTCGATGGCCTTCTCGAAGTAGGTGCCCTCTTTGTTCTTCTGGTGGTGAATCTGCTCGCCCAGGGCGGTGTAGAGCTCATCGAGTTTCTCCTGGCCATATTGCTCTGCTACGGCGGTAGCCACGCGGGCAGGGCCCCAGGTGTTATCGATATGCTTGCGGTAGCCAGGGTCAAGGTCGCGGCCTTCATTTAGGACGGCGAGTGAGAAGGGGTGCCAGGATACGGCAACGTCGCGCTGGGTCTCTACTTCCTTAATCCAGCGGGAGGTCATCCAGCACCAGGGGCAGGTAGGGTCAAACCAAAAATCAACGGTATTTTCAGCCACGGGTTGTCCTTTCAATCAAGGGTGGGATACAAGAGCCCGCTGCCAGCGCGCAGAGGCACCGACAGCGGGAAAGACTTTTAGGCAGATTTTTTCTCGGGGGCTTCGAGCACCAGAATGGGGTCCTTCTCCCCCGCCACAACAGCCTCATCAATAATGACCGAGGTGACGTCGGAGCGGCTGGGTACATCGAACATGACCGGCTGCAGAATCGACTCCATGATGGAGCGCAAACCGCGGGCCCCGGTATCTCGCTCAACAGCCTGGCGGGCAATAGCTGCCACGGCGGCGTCCTCAAAAATCAGCTCGACCCCGTCGAGGGCAAACATGCGCTTGTACTGCTTGACCAGGGCGTTCTTAGGCTCGGTCAGAATCCGCTTGAGGTCAGATTCGGTGAGCTTACCCAGGGTTGCTAGCACGGGCAGGCGGCCAATAAATTCAGGGATCAGACCAAACTTGAGTAGGTCCTCGGGCATGAGCTTGGTGAGAATATCGCTCTCTTTAGCAGCCTGGTCAATAGATGCGCCAAAGCCGATACCCTTGCGGCCCACTCGCCCGCCCACAATCTCTTCGATACCGGCAAAAGCACCGGCGACGATGAAGAGGATATTGGCGGTATTAATCTTGAGGAAGTCCTGCTGGGGGTGCTTCCGCCCGCCCTGCGGGGGAACAGCTGCCTCGGTGCCCTCAAGAATCTTGAGCAGGGCCTGCTGCACACCCTCACCCGATACGTCCCGGGTGATGGAGGGGTTATCGGCCTTGCGGGAAATCTTATCGATTTCGTCGATATAGATAATGCCGCGCTGGGCCTTTTCAATATCACCGTCAGCAGCCTGAATGAGCTTGAGCAGGATGTTTTCGACGTCCTCGCCCACGTAGCCGGCCTCGGTCAGGCTGGTGGCGTCGGCAACGGCAAAAGGTACGTTGAGTTTCTTAGCCAGGGTCTGGGCCAGGTAGGTCTTACCCGAGCCGGTGGGGCCAACCAAGAGAATATTAGACTTGGCAATCTCTACGTCTTCGCCCTCGGTAGCCAAAAGCTCCTTGGCCTCAAAGGCAGGGCTCTGCTGGGCCCGAATACGCTTGTAGTGGTTGTAAACGGCAACAGATAGAGCACGCTTGGCAGCCTCCTGGCCGATCACGTACTCCTGCATGTGGTCAAAGATTTCACGCGGGGTGGGAAGCTCTTCAACGGCACCCAAATCTTTCACATCGGCGAGCTCTTCTTCGAGAATCTCGTTGCACAGTTCAATGCATTCATCGCAGATGTAAATGTTGGGGCCGGCGATCAGTTTACGAACCTGTCGCTGGTTCTTCCCACAAAATGAGCATTTGGGAAGAGTGGTGCTATCGCCTAGGCGAGCCATAGACCCTACCTTTCCTTGGGTTCCTCTACCTAATCTACCGTGAAAACCTGCCTAGCCCAACATGTGACGGTTCAAGCAAGGTTACGTCTTTATGACTTAACAGTTGAACCGGGCGGGCTATTCCTTCTCTACCGCTTGGCAGACAGAAGGACGCCGCCCCTGCCCTTCCCTGCCCTTGGGCAGGTGGGGCGGGAGGCGGCGTCCGCACCGAGTCTGAAGGTGAGCAGTGCTTAGTCGTGCTTCTCGGCGGTATTGAAGGAGGGCTTGACGGCCTTGCGGGATTCAAGCACCTGGTCAACGATGCCGTACTCGAGGGCACCCTTAGCGGTAAGGATGTTATCGCGCTCGATGGACTTATCGACCTCTTCAAAGGTCTTGCCGGAGTGCAGGGCCAGGGTCTGGGCAGTCCACTCGCGCATACGCATAACCTCGTTGGCGTGGATCTCAATATCAGAAGCCTGGCCACCCTGCTGACCCGAGAGGGCGGGCTGGTGAATCAGCACGCGGGCGTTGGGCAGGGCAAGGCGCTTACCGGGGGTACCTGCTGCCAGGAGGACGGCGGCAGCTGAGGCAGCCTGGCCCAGGCAGACGGTCTGAATTTCGGGGCGGATGTACTGCATGGTGTCGTAGATAGCAGTCATCGCGGTGAAGGAGCCACCGGGTGAGTTGATGTAGAGGGTGATGTCGCGGTCGGGGTCCTGGGACTCAAGCACCAGCAGCTGGGCCATGATGTCGTCAGCTGAGGCGTCGTCGACCTGCACGCCCAGGAAGATGATGCGGTCTTCAAAGAGCTTTGCGTAGGGATCCTGGCGCTTGTAGCCGTAGGGGGTACGCTCTTCGAAGTTGGGGAGCACGTAGCGGTCGGTGGGCATACCGGCAGGTGCGGTTGATGAAGGAAGGTGAATCATTCGTTTCTCCTGTAAAAAGTTCTGTGCCGGTTTACTTGTCGGTGGCGCTGGTGGCCGGGCCGATCTTGTCGAGAATCTTGTCGAAGAAGCCGTAGGCCAGGCCTTCTTCGGCGGTGAACCAGTTGTCGCGGTCGTTATCGCGCAGGATGGTTTCGACGGTCTGGCCGGTGCGCTCTGCGGTGATTTCACTCAGGCGCTTCTTCATGTCGAGAATCAGCTGGGCCTGGGTGCGGATATCGGAGGCGGTGCCGCCGATGCCACCGGAGGGCTGGTGCATGAGGATGCGAGCGTTGGGGGTGGCGTAGCGCTTACCGGGGGCGCCTGCGGTGAGCAGGAACTGGCCCATGGAAGCTGCCATACCGGTGACGACGGTTACAACGTCGTTGGGGATCAGCTGCATGGTGTCGTAGATTGCCATGCCCGCGGTGACGGAGCCGCCGGGTGAGTTGATGTAGAGGTAGATATCTGCCTCGGGGTCTTCAGCTGAGAGCAGCAGGAGCTGGGAGCAGATACGGTTGGCGTTGGAGTCGCGCACCTCGGAGCCCAGCCAGATGATGCGTTCCTTGAGCAGGCGGTTGTAGACGTAGTCGTCCTGGCCGCCCATGGGGGTTTCCATGGCGGGGGCCTGGTGTGCTTCAGGGGTGAAGGACATGTGTTCCGCTCCTTGTGTCGGTTGCAGCACCCGCGCGGACGCCGGTGCCAAAGATTTGCTTGACACTTAGGTTATCGCTTTTGGGGCTCCAAAAATTGCCTTTTGCCCCTCAGTTCGCTGTTGGCATGTGCCCGCTACGCTGTGAGCAAGAGCGAGCGGGCACGGGGTCTAGTGGTAGCAGGCGATGGGGCCGTTGGGGCCCTGGATTACCTGGATGGGCGTGTTGAAGATATCGGTGAGCAGGTCATCTTGCATGATCTCTGCAACGGTTCCGAAGCGGGCTAGTTTGCCGTCCTTGATAGCGCAGATGTAGTCGGCGTAGCGGGCGGCGAAATTGATGTCGTGCAGCACCACGATGATGGTGCGGCCCAGGGTGCGGGCGGCGTTGTGCAGGTGCTGCATCATCTGCACGGAGTGGGAGATATCGAGGTTGTTGAGGGGCTCATCAAGAAGTACGTAGTCGGTTTCCTGGCAGAGCACCATAGCTACGTAGGCCCGCTGCCTCTGGCCGCCTGAGAGTTCATCGAGGTAGCGGTTTTCGAGGGTGGTGAGGTTAAGGAAGTCGATGTAGCGGGAGATGATCTCTTCGTCTTCAGCGGTGAGTCGGCCCCCGGTGTAGGGGAAGCGCCCGAAGCCCACCAGCTGGCGCACGGTGAGTTTGGTGACGAAGTGGTTTTCCTGTCGCAGGATCGAGACGACTTTGGCCAGGTCTTTGGATTTGGTGGTAGCCACGTTCAGGCCACCGATTTCGATGGTGCCCGAGTCAATATCGAGTAGACGGCCCACCATGGTGAGCAGGGTGGACTTGCCGGCGCCGTTAGGGCCGACCAGGGCGGTGATTCCGCCTGCGGGCAGCTGAACATCGACCGGGCCGATGTTGGTTTCACCGGAGTAGCTTTTAGCAACCTGGTGGAGGGTGATCATAGTTTGCCCTTTCGAAGAATCACGATCAGGAAGGTGAGGCCACCGATAAGCTCGATGATAATACCCACCACGCCCTGGGCTGAGAAGATGTGGTTCATGATGAAATAGGAGACCGCCAGAATGGCAAAGGAGAGCACGGTTGCCATGGGGAAGAGGTAGCGGTGGTCGTAGGTGTCGGCGAACTGGTAGGTGAGGGTCGCTACCAAGAAGCCGAGGAAGGTCAGCGGGCCGACCAGGGCGGTGGAGACCGCCATCATGATGGCGACGATCACCAGCACGATAATGGATTCGCGGCGGTGGTTAATTCCCAGGTTGGTAGCCGCGGGTGCGCCCAGGGAGAGGGCGTTGAGGGTGCGGGATTTTGCGTAGAGCACCGCAACGCTCAGGACGACCAGGGGCAGGGCTACCGGGTAGTAGGCGGGATCAGCATTGTTGACCGAGGCGAAGAGGCGGGCGGTCAGGATATCAAACTCGCTGGGGGTCAGCATTCGCTGCATGAAGGTTGAGACTGACCCCAGTCCCCCACCCAGTACCACACCGACCAGGAGCATGACGTGCATGTTGGCCCGTTTACCGGTCAACAGCCAGGAGTAGAGCAAGAGGCTCAGGGCCACCATCATGACCAGCTGGAAAATAAAGGTGTCGAGGGTGCGGGCAGCAATCAGCCCGGCTGCCCCGGCGAAATAGATGGTTGCCGTGTGAATCGCGGCGTAGAGGGCCTGAAAGCCCAGAATACCGGGGGTGATGATGCGGTTGTTGGTCACCGTCTGAAAAGCCACCGTTGCTACAGCCTGGCAGACAGCGGCTACAGCCATCGCGATCAGGGCGTTGGAGCGGCGCTCAGCAATGAGCCACCACTTGGGGGTGCCGGTCTCAAAGGGGTTGGCGTAGGCCAAGAGCCCAAAGGCTGCCAGCGCAGCTGCAGCGGTGAGCGCTGCCAGGAGCACCCAGTAGGTGCGGGCAGCAGCCGGGGTCTTGAAAGCCCCTGCGCTACGGGAGGTGCCTGCCCTGCGGGAGGCGGGGCGGGCGTCCGCACCGGCGCTCATCTCGGGCAGGGCGGACGCGCCCACCCGGCTTTCTTTACTTGCCTGCTGATACACGGGGCCGCCCCTTCACAATCAGACCAATAAAAACAAGAGCACCCACGATACCCAGAATCACCGACACCGGGATTTCGAAGGGGGCGATAATAGTGCGCCCAATCAGGTCGCAGATAGTCACGACCCCGATACCGGTCAGGGCAACCCAGGGTAGGTTGGAGCGCAGGTCATCGCCGCGGAACATGCTGACGATGTTGGGAACAATCAGCCCCAGGAAGGGCAGGGACCCGACCACCACGGTCACTACACCGGTGGCGATAGCAATCAGGGCGGTGCCTACCAGCATAATCTGGGCGTAGTTGAGCCCTACGTTCGTGGCGAATTCCTGGCCCAGACCGGCGACGGTCAGGCGGTCGGCGTACCAGAAAATGACGGCGACCACCAGGAGCACCAGCCAGAGCACCTCGTACTGCCCCTTAATGACAGACGTAAAACTGCCGGCGAACCACACACCCAGGTTCTGCAGCAGGTTGGTCTGAAGGGCAAAGAAGGTGGTGAAGGCCGAAACAACGGCACCCAGCATCATGCCCACGATGGGAACAATCAAGGATGATCTGAGTGAAACCCTGCGCAGGAAGAGGAAGAAGACCATCGACCCGATAAAAGCAAAAACGATTGCCGCCGTCATCTGCTGCAAGAGGTTCGCTGCCGGGAAGAAATAGAGCATAAAGAGCAGGCCCAGACTTGCCCATTCGGTGGTACCGGTGGTGGTGGGTTCCACGAACTTGTTCTGGGTCAGCATCTGCATCACCAGACCGCACATAGCCATGGCTGCCCCGGCCAGCACCAGGGCAATGGTTCGAGGTATGCGGGTGATGGAGAACATGGCAGCGCCATCAGCCTTGTTGAAGATGTCGTACTCCCCAGTAAACAAGGAGAGCACGAGCAGGGCAACAATTCCCAGGCTGGCTAGCAGGAATTTGCCGCTGACCAGGGAGTTCCTGGTGCGGCTAACTCGGGTGGTTTCGGTGGTCGTCATAAAAGCCCTCAAGGAGTCACCCCGCCGCGAGGGCAGGATGACTCCTTTTTCATCGGTTATAGGGTCTCAGCCGGTGCCTTACTTGGCGGCTTCGAACTTATCGGCAAGATCGTTGAGGATCTCGGTGTAGGTGATGATGGATTCGTTGGTGTAGGTATCAGCCGGAGCGTAAGCAATCTGGTCCTTGGTGATTGCGGTGACGTTAGCCAGGGCTGAGCTACCGGCGATGACGTCTGCGGCAGCGGGTGAACCTTCATCGGTGCTGGTGCCAGCATCACGGTCAAGAACCAGCAGCCAGTCGGGGTTGGCTTCTGCAATGGCTTCAACCGAGATATCGTCACCCTGGTGGTTGTCAGAGGAGCCTTCAACTTCGAGGGCGGGCTTGAGGCCCAGCATGTCGAAGACGGGGCCGTAGGTGCGGCCGATGGAGGGGGCAATGTAGCCAATTTCGCCGCCGGAGACGTTGACGGCCATAACGGTGGATTCGCCGTCGTAGGCGGCCTTAGCGCGGGCTAGAGCAGCATCGAAGTCTGCGATGAGCTGGTCGGCTTCAGCCTGCTTGCCGAAAACCTCGCCCAGTACGGTGACCTGGCGCTTGAGCTCTTCGTCAAGGGGATGGCCGTCACGGGGTTCAAGTTCGAGAATGGCGGCCTGGGGGTTCAGTTCCTTGATGGCGTCGTAGTGCTGGGAGAAGCGCTGACCGTTGACGATCAGGTCGGGCTCTTCAGCAGCGAGCAGCTCCAGGTTGGGCTCGCGGTGGGTTCCGATATCGGTGATGGAGGAGTCGTTCTTGTAGGTCTCGACGGTTGCAGGAATCAGGGTGATGGGGGCTGCAACCAGGTCGACACCCCAAGACTCGAGAACCTCAAAGGTGCGGTTATCGGTTGCGGCGACCTTCTGAGGGGGAACGGTCACAGTGACCTCACCGTAGTTATCGGTGACGGTAACGGTGCCAGCTGACTGGCTGGCAGAAGCTGAGGTGGACGCGCTGGATTCAGAGGATGCGTCGGTGGTGCCCGCGCCACAGGCGGTGAGCGCCAGTGCTACAACGGAGGTGGCTGCGAGCAGGGAGATACGGTTGGCCTTCACGGGTTTTCCTATATCTGTTCGTGGTGTGTACTTGGTAGGCCTCAACATCTTGTAAGGCTTGACTTACCTAAGATTAGTTAGCCCCACCTTACTTATCAACCTCAAAACCCCTATTACGAAATATTTTTTTAACTTATTTGCTGTATTTGACTTCCAATCACCCAGGTCATCCTCTTTTAGGCAGTGGACGCCGGCGCCCGCGTCCGCCTTTTCCCACGGGTTTTCCCCGCAGGCAGCACAAAGCCCCCACAAGAACCCATTCAGGGCCTTGCGGGGGCTTGCGCTAGAAAAGTTTTAGAGCCTCAAGAGGCAAAAACTTATTCGGCGTCTGCGGTCTCACCCAGGAAAGAGGAGAGGTCAACGGCCTTGCCGTCGGCGTCCTTAACCTCAGCCTGAGCCAGAACAGCTGCCAGAGCCTTTGAACGGCGAACCTCGCCAACAATCATGCCGGACTGGCCTGAGCCGTCGAGCATCTGAGCGAACTGGTTGGGGTCCATGCCGTACTGCTGGCTCATGGTGATGATGTAATCGATGAGCTCAGCCTGCTCGACAGAAACTTCTTCCTTCTCAGCAATAGCGTCGAGGATGATTTCGTTCTTGAAAGCACGCTCGGTGTTCTCGCGAACCTCTGCGCGGTGCTCTTCGGTGTCGTGGTCATCGTCCTGGCCGGGAGCGTTAAAGTGCTGAGCCAGCTGGTCTTCAATAACCTTCTCGGGAACGGGGATTTCAACCAGTTCAACCAGAGCATCAAGAACCTTGTCGCGTGCTTCTGCACCCTGCTCGGCAACCTTGGAATCAGCAGCCTGCTTCTTCAGGTCTTCCTTCAGTTCAGCAATGGTGTCGAATTCTGAAGCCAGCTGAGCGAAGTCGTCGTCAGCCTCGGGCAGCTCGCGCTCCTTCACAGCGGTGACCTCAACCTTAACGGTTGCTTCTTCGCCTGCGTGCTCGCCACCGGCAAGCTTGGTGACGAAGGTGGCGTCCTCGCCAGCGGAGAGACCGAGAACAGCCTCGTCCAGACCGTCCAGCATGGTGCCGGAGCCAACCTGGTAGGACAGGTCGTTAGCGGCGTCAACCTCTTCGCCGTCAATCTCAGCGGCGATGTTGATGGTCAGGAAGTCCTCGTCAGCTGCGGGGCGGTCAACAGCCTTCAGGGTGCCGAAGCGGCCGCGCAGGGCATCGAGAGCCTTCTGCTCGTCTTCTTCGGTAACCTCTACGCTTGCAACCTCAACCTTGATACCTGAGTAGTCAGGCAGTTCAATCTCGGGGCGGACGGTGACCTCGATGGTCAGCTTCACGTCAGCTTCGCGGTTGCCCTCTTCGGGCTTAGAAACGATGTCGAGCTCGGGCTGAGCCAGGGGGGTCAGCTCGTTCTCAACCAGGGCCTGCTGGTAGAAGTTGTTCAGAGCATCGTTCAGAGCGTTCTCAACAACAAAGTCAAAGCCTGCACGCTGATCGATGAGAGCCTTAGGGGTCTTACCCTTACGGAAACCGGGAACCGAAATCTGGTTAGCCAGTGACTTGTAGGTACGGTCAAGGTAGGTCTTGAACTCAGCGAAGGGAACCTCGACCTCAATCTTTGCGAGGGTCGGGTTGATCTTCTCGACGGCAGTCTTCACGTCCGTTGATCTCCTGATAACTTGATTGGAACCGCCACCCGGAAAAGAGTGGGGCTAGATATAACGTTCTATAGAAAAACCCGCCGTTTCCGGCGGGTCGTTCTATTTCACGTCGGGGTGACAGGATTCGAACCTGCGATCTCCTGCTCCCAAAGCAGGCGCGTTAGCCAAGCTACGCCACACCCCGATTTGCACGGAAGGCACCACCCAGTTTAGCGGTTCAACCGCCCAAAACCTAACTCGCACCCCGATTACGCCCAGGGCGTGTTGAGAAACGCCGGTTCCAGACTGAATTTGACAAGCCCGCATGAAAGCAGGTTTACTGGAACACGTCCACAACGGTGGGCAACCCATTTGGGGATGTAGCTTAATGGTAAAGCCTCAGTCTTCCAAACTGATTACGCGGGTTCGATTCCCGTCATCCCCTCTCACGCGGCTGTAGCTCAATGGTAGAGCGCACGCTTCCCAAGCCTGATACGCGGGTTCGATTCCCGTCAGCCGCTCGCTATCGCTCGGGACTGGCGGAAGTCATTCCAGCACCTCTTGAGTGCTCGTGCACTCGCACCCGGTGCTTCCATCCCGTCAGCCGCTCGCTTCACGGTCACTCTCCGGAGTGGCCGTTTTTGCTTGCCTAGAAAAACCGGCGAGAAACAGGAGCAGGCGCATCCAACAGCTCCACTAGGTCGCGCACCTTCACGCTCCCCCTCGCCACCTTCTGACCGCGGCGATGCCGGTTCACCCAGGCAGCCTGCAGACCCGCCCGAGCCGGGGCGGCAACGTCCGCAATATAGTTATCGCCCACATGCACGGCAAAAGCCGGGTCCACCTCTAACTGGGCACAAACAAACCGGAAAATATAGGGGTCGGGCTTGCTCATACCCACCCTCTCCGAAGAGAACAGGGGCATATCGTGCAAGCCGATAGCATCGAGTTTCTTCTGCTCAGTCAGCTGGGACCCGTTAGAAATCACCGCCACCTGCAGATGCCCAAACCGGTGACCGAGCTCCTCAAAAAACCGATCAACCTCAGCAAAAGGAGCCCAAGCCTTACGGGTTTCCTCCTGTAGGGTCGCCAAAAACTTCTGAGCCCGGTCAGTGCTCTGCTGCTCCCCCGTCATCAGATGCAAGAGACTCGACGTGCGAAACAAGCGATTTTCGTCAAAAACCTGCTCACCGGCCAAATAGCGCTGAAAGTCCTCGCGCTGAATATCGGCCCAGGCCTGGAAGTAGCTCTGAGTGTCGTCGATTTCTCCCTCAAAACCGAACTCCCGAACAGCCCGATTAAAACCCACCGCGGTTGCTGTATCACTATCGAGCAGGGTGCCATCTAGGTCGAAGAGCACCAGGTTGGCCTGCCCCAGCAAGTATCCGGTATCGCGCATAGTAGCCCTTCGATGTCATGATGGCGTTTAACTCTTCACCAGCATATACGTTGGCCCCTATCATTAGAGGGACACCCCACCGTCAAAGGAGACAGTATGCGCCCCCGCCCCCTTCAAGCGGCCCTTCCCCTCGCTGCAGCGCTTGCCCTGGTTGCCTGTAGCTCTTCCTCAACCGAACAGACCCAGGCCGACGCCATGGCGTCCGCCCCCGTCACAAGCCACAGTGCCACCGCCAGCGCTACCCCCTCCCCCACAGCATCCAGCCCTGCGGCTTCTGCCAGCGCTGAGGTTTCAGAGACAGCAGCCGCAGCACCTTCAAGCTCACCCGAAACAGTCACCCAGACCACCGCTGCACCGGTATCTTCAGCCGCTGAGGCACCTGCTTCCCAGCCTGCAGCCCCTGCGCCCACCGAAACCCCGGTACAGGCCATCAACCCGCCGGTTAACAGCGGGGCGACCACCCTCATCACCGACCTCGCCCCCTACCAGACCAGCATCGACGGGGTAACCCCCGCCGGCGACGGCAAGGTCTACTTCCAAACAGCGGACGGCGCGGGTTGCGTCATGAGCACAGAGCAGGTGAGCTGCTACCGAGCAGGCTCCCAGGGGCGCATCGGCTACGGCGTGATGTGGCTTAACCCCGGCACGGTACCCCACCAGGACTTCCTCCAGGGCAGCACCCCCGGCTTCGCCCCCTTCTCCTTCGGCACCCAACTACCTGCCAACCACACGATTACGGTCGGTGAGTTTAGCTGTACCGCAACGCCAGACGGCGCCGCCCGCTGCGATAACGGTGTGCACTGGTTTGCGCTGAGCAACTCCATCAAGGACTTCAGCGGGTAAATAACTCACAGATCGGCTACTTCCCTAACCTTTGAATCGGCTGCTCTTCCCCTAGGATTGGAATAGACACCCGCACCTTTCAACCACGAGATTGACTCCCCATGGCTTTAGCACCCCTATCTGCTCGATTCATTCCGGTGAGCGCCCTGCTTGCTACCGGCGTCCTAGCTCTTGCAGGCTGCGGGAGCAGCCAGACCACCGCTACCCCCGCTGAAACTGACGCTAGCACCGCAAGCAGTGCGACCACTGCCCCGTCCGAAAGTAGCACCCCCAGCCCCACCGCTGAGCCAACAACAGAAACTGCCAGCGCAGAACCTTCTGCGGTTGAGACCGCTGCGCAGTCCCCTAGCGCCACGGCCCTGACTCCCCCGGTCAACGACGGTTTTACCATCGACCCGGTTTCTCTAGTGACCACCGATCTCGTCACGGGAACCCCGGTGGCTGACGTAGCAGCTTATAGTTTTGCAGCTGCCGACCAGCCCTCTGTCGTCTTCCAGACCCCAGACCCCCAGGTAGCCTGCCTGATGCAGACCTACGGTGTATTTTGCATGACCGATGACTCAAAGAACTGGGTCTTGCAATCGGTATCAATGGGGCCCGGTGATACCCAGCCCCGCACGGTGCAGGCCCGCGGGCGGGCTGCCACACACGACTGGTTCAAGACCAACACGGTACTGCCCGAGGGGCAGTCCATCAGCTGGATGGGCATGACCTGCACAACCACAGGCCCAGTGAGCGTACAGTGCAACGACGGTACCACCGGCTTTAACCTCTCTGACCTGACAGACCGCTAAAACATAGGAACAAAGTAGGGCCCCAGCGATACACCCGGGGCCCTACTTTTCTCATCTGAGCCTACAGCTAGGCTAGTTATCTAGTGCTGGCAGCCCGGGCACCAGTAGAGCTTACGACCGGCAACTTCTTCCATCGCAATAGTTGCCCCGCAGCGGGGGCATGCCTGGCCCTGGCGGTGGTACACGTAGTTAGCGTAATCCGGCCAGGCCTCGGTTTCCGGGATGCCGGGCCTGTCGGCGGGCTCAGTGGTGATGATGTGGCCTACGCGCACGCCGATTTCCAGCAGGTGCTTGTTATCGTTCCAGAGGGCTTCAAGCTGCTGTCGGCTGCATTCTTTAGCCGGAGTAAAGGGGTCGATGCCGGTGCGGTAGAGGGATTCTGCGCGGAAGATGTTTCCTACCCCCGAGATGGCCTTCTGGTCCATAAGAACTACGCCGATAGGCCGACTGGTCTTGGCCGCCGCAGCGTAGAAGACAGCCGGGTCGGCGTCCTGGTTGAGGGGGTCGGGGCCCAGTTTTGTGCGTACTTCCCCCACTTCCTCGGCTGTGAGGGTTCGGCAGATGGTGGGGCCCACTAGGTTAGCCCAGCCGTGCTCTGATACCAGGCGGACGCGGGTGGTCGGCCGGGGTGCAGGAGGTTCAGCTGAGAGTTCGGTCCGGTGGTCCTCTTGCTCACCAATTTTACGGGGAGCACCAATCGAGGAGGCCCCTGTAAAGTGCTCATCTCCACCGAAGGTGAAGGCACCGTAGATTCCCAGGTGGACGTTGAGGTAGAGATCGTTGGAGAAACGGGCGAAGAGGTGCTTACCGTGGGCGAAGGCCGAGTCGAAGGTATGGCCGTCGAGCAGGGCGGCGCCGTCCGCAAATCTTCCCTGGGGGCTGGTGACCGCCAGCTGGGCACCGGCAAAAACGTCGGTGAGCTGGCGGGCCAGGCGGTGGATTGAGTGCCCTTCTGGCATTAGTTCTCGTAGCTGTCGATCTGCTTACCGGCAATGGCGCCGGTCTGCTCGTATTCTGCCATCTGACCGATGCGGCGGGCGTGGCGCTCTTCGTTGGTCCACTCGGTGGTGAGGAAGACCTTGATGATCTCGAGGGCTTCTTCCTTGGTGTGCTGGCGCCCACCCACTGCAACGACCTGGGCGTTGTTGTGTTCGCGGGCCAGGGCTGCGGTGTCGTGGTTCCAGGCCAGAGCAGCACGGATGCCTTCAACCTTGTTAGCGGCCATCTGCTCACCGTTGCCGGAGCCACCCAGCACAATGCCCAGGGAGTCCAGACCCGCTGCACGGTCTGCGCGGACGGCGAGCGCCGCGTTAATGCAGAAGCTGGGGTAGTCGTCGAGGGCATCGTATTCAGCGGGGCCGTGGTCGACCATCTCGTAGCCGGCCTCGGTGAGTGCTTCGATGAGGTAGTGGCTAAGTTCTAGGCCTGCGTGGTCGGTTGCGATGTGTACACGCACGGTGTCTCCTTTGGTCGTGGTGGGTGGGGGCCGGTTGACCGCACTGAAATTTAGTTATGTGAATCACTGGCAAGCACATAGAATTGGGAAGGTATGTGCTGTGTATTGCCCTATATACGATTGTAGGTCACGTGCAGCTCCCCTGTGGCTTGTTTTCTGTGGTTTACAGATGGGCAGGCCTCTAACTTCAGATTTGATTGACAAGGATTCCTCATGCCTGGAATGAATTTGACCCGTGCCGAAGCTGAGAAGAGAGCGTCTGTGGTTCAGCGTGTGCATTCGTACACGGTTGAGCTTGATCTAACGCGCGGTGAGCGGGTCTTTGGTTCTCGTACGGTGGTGCGTTTTGATGCGGTTGCCGGGAGTGAAACCTTTATCGATGCGATTACCGATACGGTGCACAGTATTGAGCTCAATGGTGAGTCGGTGCCGGTGACCGCTGCTGACGGTGTGCGTATTGCCCTGCCGGCGTTGGCTGAGAGCAATGAGCTGGTGATTGATGCCGATATGCTCTACACCAATACCGGTGAGGGTTTGCACCGCTTTGTGGACCCGGTGGACGGCGAGGTTTACCTCTATTCGCAGTTTGAGGTTCCTGATTCCCGCCGTGTTTACCCGGTTTTTGAGCAGCCTGATTTGAAGGCTGAGTTTGAGTTTATTGTAACTGCCCCTGCCCACTGGGTCGTGGTGTCTAATCAGCCTGAGACTTCTGTTGAAGAGGTGGCGGACGGCAAGAAGTGGGCTTTTGCGCCTACCCCGCGTATCTCGTCCTACATCACCGCAATTATTGCTGGCCCCTATGCTAGCGTGCATTCCTCACTCACCAATAGCGAGGGCCGCGAGGTCAAGCTGGGTTGCTACGCCCGTCAGTCCTTGATGGAGTACCTGGATGCCGATGAGGTCTTCCACATCACCCGCCAGGGCTTTGAGTTCTTTGAAGAGCAGTTCTCAACTCCCTACCCCTTCGAGAAGTACGACCAGCTCTTTGTGCCCGAGTTCAATGCCGGTGCTATGGAGAACGCCGGTGCGGTGACCTTCTTGGAGAACTACATCTTCCGTTCTAAGGTGACCGAGGCAATTGTTGAGCGCCGAGCCATCACCATTTTGCACGAGCTGGCTCACATGTGGTTCGGCGACCTGGTGACCATGAAGTGGTGGAACGACCTGTGGCTGAACGAGTCTTTTGCTGAGTTCATGTCGACCCTGGCCGCTGCCGAGAACACCCGGTTTGCCCCCGAGGCCTGGGCTACCTTCTCTGCCTCAGAAAAGACCTGGGCCTATAACCAGGACCAGCTCTCATCCACCCACCCCATCGTTGCCCCGATTCGCGACCTTCAGGATGTTCAGGTCAACTTTGACGGCATCACCTACGCTAAGGGCGCTTCTGTGCTGCGTCAGCTGGTGGCCTGGGTAGGGCAGGACAACTTTATGGCCGCCCTCAAGGTCTACTTCGAGAAGCATGCCTACGGCAACACCGTGCTCGATGACCTGCTCGATGAGCTGGAGGCGACCAGCGGACGCGACGTGCGCGCCTGGTCTAAGCTCTGGCTGGAGACCGCCGGGGTCAACACCCTGACCACCGAGGTCGAAGAGGCAGAGGACGGCACCATTACCCGTCTGGCCCTGCGCCAGACCTACGCTGAGGGCTTTGAGACCCTGCGCCCCCACCGTCTGGTCATTGGTTTCTACAATCTCGACGGGGAGGTGCTCACCCGCACCGACCGCCTAGAAATCGATGTGGATGGTGAGGTTACCGAGGTGCCCCTGGCCGTTGGTGCCAAGCGCCCCGATTTGATTCTGGTGAACGACGAAGATTTGGCCTACGCCAAGATTCGCCTCGATGAGCGCTCCCGCGCCACCGCCGTTGCCCACCTGGGTGCCATTGACTCATCTGTTGCCCGCGGTGTGGTCTGGGGTTCCCTCTGGGATACCGTGCGTGATGCCGAAATGCCCGCCCGCCAGTTTGTTGAACTGGTTCTGGGTAATATCGGGGCAGAGACTAACTCCACCGCCGTCCGCACCCAGCTTCTCAACCTTGAGAACACCCTGCGCGCCTACCTGAACTCCGCCCACGCTGAGGCTGTTCGAGCTGAGGCCGCTGACCGTATCTGGCAGCTGGCTCAGGCAGCTGAAGCCGGTTCTGATAACCAGTTCCAGCTGGTAGGTACCTTCGCCCGCCTGGCCCACACCTCAGACCAGCTCGATGCTGTAGCAGCTCTGCTCGATGGTGCTACCGTTCTGGAAGGTTTGGAGATTGATACCGACCTGCGCTGGAACCTGCTGGGATCTCTGGCAGCGGGCGGACGCGTTACCGCAGCAGAGATTGACGCTGCCCTGGCCGAGGACAACACCTCCAACGGCCAGCAGGCAGCTGCTACCGCCAAGGCTGCTATCCCCACCGCTGAGGCCAAGGCAGAAACCTGGCGGGCTGTGGTGGAGACCGGCGAGCTCTCCAACATCGTGCAGCGCTCTGCTATTCTCGGTTTCTACCGCGGTGCCCCCGAGTTCTCAGAGCCCTACATCGACCGCTACTTCGAGGCCGTCGAGGGGGTCTGGCGCGAGCGCTCCCACGAGATCTCAAGCCAGATTATCGGCGGGCTCTTCCCCCGCTTCTACACTCAGGAGGTCCTGGAGAAGGCCGAGGCCTACCTGGCTGGCCTGCCCGAGGACGCCGCGGCCCTCAAGCGTCAGGTAGCAGAAGGACGCGACTCCCTGGCTCGCGCGCTGAAGGTTCAGGCCGCAGACCGCTAGGTTCTGAGCCATGAGGTAACTGCTGACGATAAGGGGCGGGAGTAGACTGGTGGGTATGAATTTACCCAACCCAGCTTTCCGCCCCTTATCTGCGCCCGGCGAGGCCAGCGTCCAGCCCTCAGCCCCTCATGAAGAGGTCGATGAGCGTAGCTTCTACTACCAGGTGGGCGGACGGCCGGTCTTTGAAAAGCTCTGCCGGGAGTTCTATTCCCGTGTAGCAGCCGACCCGGAATTCCGTGCCATGTACCCCGAGGAAGACCTGGGGCCAGCAGAGCGCCGCCTTTTCATGTTCCTTGAGCAGTACTGGGGCGGGCCCAAAACCTACCAGGCAGAACGCGGCCACCCGCGCCTGCGTATGCGCCATAACCCCTTCTATATCGGCCCCAAGGAGCGGGATACCTGGCTCAAGTACATGCGCGAGGCCATGGACACCCTGGATCTAGCTCCCCTGCACGATGCAGAAATGTGGGCCTACTTTGACCGGGCAGCCCACGCCATGCAGAATCACTCATAAGTAAAATTCTGGCTGCGCTGGACAAAAACTATGTGCTCAATAAAAACCCATCCAGATTCTGCCACTCCGGTACAAAGCTTGAGAGAAAAAATCCGCTCCTTCCAATTTCTTGACGCGCTGATAAAAAGCGGTGAAATTGACGAAATACAACAGGTGACCACAAGCCCCTACAATTCTGAGTACGAGGCTCTTACCTTCAGCACATCAGAAAACAGCTACCAGTCACGGATGGGTAGGAAAACGCCCAAGAAAAACGGATACTTTCTCGCGCTCTGGCAAAAAGATGCTACAGGCTCGAACATCCCTTTCACCGCTAAAGAATTTTGTGATTATCTACTGGTATTCATTTCAGATGGACACTTGCATGGTTACTTTTCTTTTCCACGCAAGGTACTTGCCGAACGAGGAATTCTAGCTAGTGAAGGAAAACGGGGAAAGATGGCGTTTCGGGTTTATCCTAGCTGGTGCGTCGATTTAAACCCCTCAGCCCATCGAGAACAAAGCTGGCAGCTACATTATTGGTCAGCCATGTAATTCTCCGCATCTGAGCCCCGACCAACTAAATACTTAAGCGGTCTATTTGTGCAGGAGTGGTGCGGCTGTAAGCAGGTTCTTCACCCAGCTCTTCAACACCTTAGAAGCAGTGGTTTTGGTGAATAATTAGCCCAATATTTTGGTGAGGACGAAACCGCCCGGCGAGCTCAGACGAACCCGCTGCCCGCTGGTGTAAATAGGTACAGCGCCCTCAAATTTTGAGGGCAAAAATTCTAGTACCTCGATGGCAAAGGCTAAGCCACGGGGAATCTTCACATCATCATGAGACAGTGAACGCCCTGGAGCTATCGCCCCTGCACGACGCCGAAATGTGGGCCTACTTTGACCGGGCAGCCCACGCCATGCAGAACCGGGCCCAGTAGTTCGTTTTAGGCTGAGGCAGCCGAGTAAACCAGTACGTGCCCTGCCCGGGCCGAGATGCGGGCCCAGCGTCCGCTGGAGAAAACAGGCATGGGTTCGGTAGCCCGCGGAGGCAGGAACCCGAGCACCTCAAGGGCAAAAGCAGCTCCGGTGGGTAGGCTCACCGTCGTATCGGGGGATTGCAGGGGTGAAGACCAGATACGGGAGCGGACGGTTGCCATCACCGCGTGCCCCGGGTTAGCGGGCAAAGCCCCGTCTACCGCGGCAATACCTTCCTGGGCCGCTGCCCGGGCATGGTCAGAGAGGTAAAACCCTTTCTTCTCCCAGCCGCTGCGCGGAGCGGTACGCCCGGCCCAGGGGGCGGTCACGGTAACCGGCGGCAGGGCCAGGGCCAGCCCGGCCTCTTCAATACGGGCGAGCCGGTCAAGAAGAGCTGATGCTTCGACCGTGAGATCGACCTCGGCAGGCTGGGCCAGTTTGATAGCGCGCAGACCAATCACCGTGGGCGTCGAATCGAGCAGGGTTTCAGGTGCAAGCACGCACACCGACACTCCCAGCACCTCGCCGTTAGCCTGTAGGCGGACGGCAGCCTGGGGGTCTACAGAACGGGCCCGGGTCAGATAGGTCGCCAGGTCACGCGCAGTTGTAGCATCGGGTAGGTAAACGTAGTCGGTGTAGTCAGAGAGTTTTGGCTCGGTCATATCACTAGCTTTCAAACGAGTTTATGCGGTCTAGTCACCCACCACCCTATCGCAGAAACTCAGTTGCGCTTCCAGTGGGATGAGAAAAATGGGGCTAGCTGTGAGAGAGTGTAACTATGAGTCACGAAACCCTAGAAAGTCTCTCCCCTACCCAAAAATTACTGGCCATGCTCAACCTCACCCCCGGTGGAGCGTCCGCCCACGAGCATGTCTTTAGCGCCCTGACCCTCACCAAGGAATCCCCGCGTATTTTCGGCGGGCAGGTGCTCGCCCAGGCTGTGATGGCTGCTGCTCATACGGTCGACGGTAAAACGCTGCACTCCCTGCACGGCTACTTTCTGCGCCCCGGTGACGTAGAAGGCGATCTCTCCTACGGGGCCGAGGCCCTCAACGACGCCAGGTCATTTTCCACCCGCAGGGTACAGGCCTACCAGGGCGGGCAGCCGATTTTTTCCTGTATTGCTTCCTTCCAGGTGCCTGCCCCGGGGCCAAATCACGGCGCCAGTATGCCGCAGGACGTTCCCGCGCCCGAGAGTCTGCCCACCGCAGCTGACCTTCTGGGGCATCTACAGGTCCCCATTGCCCAGAAGGTTGCCTTCTCCCGCCCCTTCGACGTGAGACATGTGACCTCCCCGCTGTACACCACTCCCGGTGAAGAGAAGCAGCCGGTGAATATGGTCTGGTTTAAAACCTTCGAGGCTTTGCCCGATGACCCTGCCCTGCATCAGGCTGCCCTGGCCTACGCATCGGACTATACCCAGCTTGAACCGGTTCTGCGGCAGCACGGCAAGACCTGGCTTGAGCCCGGCATGAAGGTGGCTTCGCTAGATCACGCCATATGGTTCCACCGCCCCGCTCGTACCGATGAGTGGTTGCTGCTGGTTCAGGAGTCTCCCAGCGCCCAGGACTCCCGCGGCCTCTCTGTGGGTAAGGTCTTCACCCGCGACGGCCTGCACGTTGCCACCGTAACCCAAGAAGCCATGATTAGGTTGCCCGAGTACCGCGACCAGTAAACAGGTAAAGAAAATCCCTCCCGCCGGTGAAGGTGGGAGGGATTTTATCTAGCTCATCGAGTTAACTTGCGGTGATGGAGCATGATTTTCCGAGCGCGCGAGGAACCAAAAATCATGCGGAATCGTTCACCGCGCTCAAACTGACTGAGTTTGATTTATCGTGTCAGCTTGCGGTGCACGACGCGGTGCGGCTTTGCAGCTTCGGGTCCAAGTCGCTCGATCTTATTCTTCTCGTAGGACTCGAAGTTACCCTCGAACCAGTACCAGTTATCGGGCTGTTCGTCAGTGCCTTCCCAGGCCAGGATGTGGGTGGCTACTCTGTCGAGGAACCAGCGGTCGTGGGAGACCACGACGGCACAGCCGGGGAATTCCAGCAGGGCATTTTCGAGGGAGGTGAGGGTTTCGACGTCCAGGTCGTTGGTAGGTTCGTCGAGCAGCAGCAGGTTGCCGCCCTGCTTGAGGGTCAGGGCCAGGTTGAGGCGGTTGCGCTCACCACCGGAGAGCACACCTGCCTTCTTCTGCTGGTCGGGGCCCTTGAAGCCAAAGGCTGAAACGTAGGCGCGTGAGGGCATTTCTACCTGGCCTACCTGGATGTAGTCCAGGCCGTCTGAGACAACCTCCCACAGCGACTTTTCAGGGTCGATGTTGGCGCGGTTCTGGTCAACGTATGAAATCTTGACGGTTTCACCGATCTTCAGGTTGCCGCCATCGAGGGGCTCAAGGCCAACGATGGTCTTGAAGAGGGTTGACTTACCTACACCGTTGGGGCCGATGACGCCGACGATGCCGTTGCGGGGCAGGGAGAAGGAGAGACCGTTGATGAGGGAGCGGCCGTCGAAGCCCTTCTGCAGGTTTTCTGCTTCGATGACGACGTTACCCAGACGGGGTCCCGGGGGAATCTGGATTTCTTCGAAATCTAGCTTGCGGGTCTTCTCAGCCTCTGCAGCCATCTCTTCGTAGCGGGCCAGACGAGCCTTTGACTTAGCCTGACGGCCCTTGGTGTTGGAGCGAACCCACTCGAGTTCTTCTTCCAGGCGCTTAGCGAGCTTGGCGTCCTTCTTACCCTGAACTTCGAGGCGAGCGCGCTTCTTGTCCAGGTAGGTGGAGTAGTTGCCCTCGTAGGGGTAGAGGTTACCGCGGTCTACTTCTGCGATCCATTCTGCAACGTGATCGAGGAAGTAACGGTCGTGGGTAATGGCGATTACTGCGCCCTCGTAGGACTGCAGGTGCTGTTCCAGCCAGAGGACGGATTCTGCGTCCAGGTGGTTGGTGGGCTCGTCGAGTAGGAGCAGGTCGGGCTTCTGGAGCAGGAGCTTGCAGAGCGCTACGCGGCGGCGTTCACCACCGGAGAGGTGGGTAACGGGTGAATCGCCGGGAGGGCAGCGCAGGGCGTCCATGGCCTGTTCCAGCTGGGAGTCGATGTCCCAGGCGTTGGCCGCGTCGATGGCTTCCTGCAGCTTGCCCATTTCTTCCATGAGCGCGTCGAAGTCAGCATCGGGGTTGGCCATCTCTTCTGAGATTTCGTTGTAGCGAACAATCTTTTCGTAGATTTCGCCGACGCCTTCCTGGACGTTACCCAGGACGGTCTTTTCTTCGTTCAGCGGGGGCTCCTGCATGAGGATGCCCACGGTGTAGCCTTCTGAAAGCCGTGCTTCGCCGTTGGAGGGGGTATCGAGACCCGCCATGATTTTCAGGATGGTTGACTTACCGGCACCGTTGGGGCCGACCATACCGATTTTTGCACCGGGGAAGAACGACATTGATACGTCGTTAAGGATGACTTTGTCGCCTACAGTTTTGCGGGCTTTGGTCATGGTGTAGATAAATTCTGCCATGCGTTTAAGCCTACCGGTTGATGTCAAGCTGTTGGGGGTTTAGGGCAGGGCATCGGCCAAGAATCTTGGTGTGAGTTTGCCCTGCCCCGCCCTCTAGCTGGTCAGAGCCTCAACAGCCTCATCGTCTGCTGCCGTATCGGTGAGCCCCTGGTCAGAAACCTGATGGCCTTTTTCGGGAGAATGGCTGCCTTGGGGGTCTTCTTCAACAGCCGGTAGAGAGCTATAGCCGTGGTTGAGTTTCTGTTCCCCGGCTACCTGCTCGTTGAACTTACGATCGGTCTCATCGACATCCGGTTTTCGGTCTGTAACACGGGCAAAATTGGCTAGCCCGTAGTTGAGGTCGTGCCCGATGCTGGTGGCGTCTACTTCGATGCTGGTGCCGGGTGAGCCGTCCGCCCGTTCAAACTGTTTGACGCGCAGGCGGCCGGTAACCAGCACCGGGTGCCCTACCTGCAGGCTCCGGGCGCTGTTATACGCCAGAGCTCTAAAGGAGTTGACGGTGTACCAGTTAGTTGTGCCTTCTTTCCAGGTGCCGCTGGTGGCATCAAACCAGCGGGGTGTGGAGGCAATACGGAAGTTCGTTACCGGGATATTGCCATTGGGCAGAAATTTTTGGGTGGGGGCCGTTGCGATAAAGCCTCGGATAGTGACGGTGTCGGTCATGACTCCTCCTTGAGTTGTGGGTGAACCGGGTGTCTCAAGGGTTACACCAGCAAAGGTCTAAGAGCCAGAAAAATGATGCCTGTGGATAACGAATATGCTGCTACCGCACGGTAAAGGGCAGAAAATTGGTGAAGCTGTGACGCGGGCAAGAGCTTTCATGACAGATTTTGTTCACACCCCTGGTGCACGGCTGCCCTACCCCTCTAGGCTCATACCACCTGCCCCGCTAGGGCACCGGGGCGGGCGTCCGCATCTACCAGCGAGAAGGAGACAGCACAGTGACCAATACACGTGTTCCCGATGAGCCTGCCTGGGTACGGGATGACCGTACCCGCACCTACTTTGAACGGGAATGGCAGAACGTGCCGCGCACCAACGAGGCCCTGTTCGAGCACCTCTGCCTGCTGGTGTTTCAAAGCGGCCTGTGGTGGTCTACGGTTCTAGCAAAACGGGAGGAGCTGAACCGGGCCTTACACGATTTTCAACCTGAGCGTTTAGCTGCCATGGCTGAAGACGATATCAGCGTCTACCTTGAGGGCGATATCGGAATTAGGAACGAATCTAAACTTCGGGCCTGCATCAATAATGCGAGAGTATTGAAAGAGTCTCGGGTAAATCTAGCAGATCTCTTTGCTGAGGCATTTCCAGAGGAATTACTGTGCCCGGGTGCCGAATCGCTCCCCCGCACCACCACTGAAACTGATACCCTGGCCTGTGAGTTACGGGCACTCGGGTTTCAACGCTTAGGGCCGGTGGTGGTATGCGCGGTGGCTCAGGCCGCTGGCTATATCAGGTTAGAAACCCACACGCTTAGCCGGCGTGGTCAAAGTAGGCTTGCACTGCCTGGCTAGCCACCTCGTACCCTGCCTGCTGGTCTTCGAACCCCTTGCTCAACAGGGCAATGGAATAGGTGGTACTTTCGGTTCTAACAACACCGACGGAGTTGATGTGCCATTCGCCAGTATCTTCCTGGATCCAGCCATTTTTAACCGATACGTCGGTGACAGCTTCCCCCAGCACGGTCTGCCCGTATTGGGAGCCCACGCCCCAGGTTTGTGACCAGTCGAGCGGAACCATTTTTTCGAGAAGGAACTGGGCGTCGGTAGCATTGACCCATTCAACGGTATCGATGATGGCACGCATAATGCGTACCTGGTCCTCGGCCCAGGTTTGGTTATCGCCCCAGGTTCCGGCAGATCGGGTCTCTGTGACACCCAGCAGCTCATAGGTCTTATTGAGGGACTGGGCGCTGGCCGTAGATTCCCCGTCGTCAGACCCAAATCTGCGGTAAATCTCAATCGTTGCGTTGTTATCGGAGTAGGTAATGGACGCTTCGACGAGGGCTTTTTCGTCGTCGGTCAGTTCGCGCTCTTCAAAGGCTGCAAGCCTGAGCAGGGTGAGAGAAATGGGGACTTTGACGATAGATGCTTCATACGTCCATTGGTCACCCTTGTGCAAAAAGAGACTGTCGGTAGCGTGGTTATAGACCGCCAGGCTAAGGGTAATGCCGTAGTCTGCTTCAAGCTGGTCTAGTGCCTGGTTGATGTCTACGTCGTGGGCCTCGTTGGTGTGTTCATCACCGGTGGCGGTGGGCTGAATTTGTTCTTCAGCAGGGCCACAGGCAACAAGTAGAGTGCTCAGGGCTAGGGTACCGGTTCCTGCCAGCACTGTTCGGCGGGGCAGGACAGGGGCGGACGCGGGTGCGCCGCTGAGCGTTTCAGGCAGGTTGGCTGTAGACATGCCCTCTAGTGTATTCCGAAAGTATTTGATTTTCCTGTGCGAAAACCACATTTGATAATAAAAAATACCCCCCACTTGTTTTACCAAGTGAGGGATATGTTGCGCGCCCCAGGAGGGAGTCGAACCCCCGACCAAGAGATTAGAAGGCTCCTGCTCTATCCACTGAGCTACTGAGGCTAGCCGCTGTTTATATTATCGATTCCTCGGCTAAAAGTCATATCAGCCCCGGGAGGGAGTCGAACCCCCGACCAAGAGATTTGAAAACATTTGCGCTCGCAAGTCCACGCTACTCCACATTACGCCACGTCAGATTTTGGTTGTTCTCGCTATGTGAGAGTTTCACCAGGTCAGAAAGCGATAGTTTTTTGCACACACTAGATGACCATTAGATGACTTGAAGCTCTAGGCCAGCACGTCGAGTACGTTGGTGACGTTCGGGGCTACCTTCTGCTGCACGATGTAGTTTTTGATGGTGACCTCCTCTGATGAGTGACCGAGCACGGCAGCTGCGACACTCGCGCCTAGGCCATCTGCCACGATGGTAGCCACGGTGGTACGGGCTGTGTGAGGGGTGACCCATTCATATTCAGTACCCTTGAGCTGTTTTCTGAGCATCGCGCGGAAGTTGTGGCCGCCGCGCACAGTGCCGGCGGTTGAGGGGAAGACCCACTCGCACCACTGGCGGCGCTCTAGGAGCATGTGAAGGGTGAAGGTGGGTAGGTAGATGGTTTGGGCTGACCCGGCCGACTTCGGCGCGGGGTCCCACACGGTCTTGCTTCCCACCTGCTTGACGGCCCCGTTGATGGTGGCTGTGCCTGCTATGAGGTCGAGGTCTTGCCAGCGTAGGCCGAGGGCTTCTGAGATTCTGCAGCCGGTTCCGAGCATGAATTCGAATACCTCTAGCACGTCGCCGTGGAGAATGCCGCGCAGGTCTTTGACTTGCTCGGCGGTGAGGGCCTTGGTTACCTTTTCGCGCTTGACGGTGACGGTGGGGACGCCGTCGACTGGGTTTCGCAGTAGGGCGTCGTGGAGGACTGCCAGGGCGAAGATGTTTTTGAGGATCATGCGGAGGTGTTTGGCGTTGGTGGCGCCGTGGTCTTTGTGGACGGTGGAGATGAAGGCGGCCAGGTTGCCGGTGGTGGCTTCAATCAGCAGGACATCCCCGATGGCCGGTTGCAGGTAGGAATCGATGAGGTAGCGGTATCGGGTGATGGTGCCGGCGGTTTTATCGCCCTTCGCTATGAAGTCTTCCCACCATCGTTCGGTGGCTTCGGTGATGGTGCTTTCGTCGGTGAGGTCGTTGGAGCCGGTGGTGAAGTCTTTGAGCTTGGCGAGGACGGCGCGGGAGGCGTCGGAGCGTGTGGAGGCAGTGGCTTGGAGAAGGCGTATCTTTCCGTCGATGTGGCGGTATCGGACGCGGGCTCGGTATTTCTTTTGGGCTAGGCGGGTGACGGTTACTTCTCCGTGCTCCCCTAGTTTGAGTCTGCTGGTCATGGGGTCCTCCTGCTCTTGGTCTAGAACATTTGTTCGATTGGGTTTAACTGTAGCTCAGGGTCTGGGCTGGGTGCATTTGTATTTTTAGGTTGGTGCCTGGCCAGGTGAGCCAGTGGGCTGCGCCCCAATCGGCTAGAGGTTGCGCTAGCGCGAGAGGCTTTGTATTCCCATCCCCCAAAGAGCTCCCGAGGTTTGGCGCTGGGTTTCCTCTCCCAGATACGAGAATTAGACCCCCGGTTTCTTCCTTGCAGGAAGTCCAGGCAGTCTGATCGTATGCACCAAGCCAAGGGAGCTACCCTCGTGCATGATTCCTTTGTGGGCCATTCCCGGTACTGGCTCTATCTCAAGTGCTGCAGCTCTAACGCAGCTAACCGGGCGGTTGCTTGTGTTCACCTGAGGTTGCAAGCCTCAAGGCCAGGAATCAAGAACCGTAAAGTAAGAACGTCTTCCTGAACATGTAGCAAATGCTACATATCAAGAACCACAATACACACACATCTGTAGATATTGCAACACAAAAGCACCAAAGCTATGGTGAAAAATCAACAATCCGATACAATAAACCCATGACCATCCCCACCTGGACACTCCAAGACCGCCTGCGAAAAGCACGCGAACACGCCGGGCTCAAACAAGCTGCGCTCGCTGAGATGATTCCAGTGGCTCGAAATACCCTCAGCCGATGGGAATCTGGTGCCTTCAAACCCTCTGGTGACGACCTCGACCGTCTAGCAGAAATCACGGCCGTTGACCGCGCCTGGTTAGAAACTGGAATCGAACCAGCTACCACAGGCGACCTGCCCGCCTCCCTCACGGTTCGATGGACGCCCGGCGGTATCGAGGTAGACCAGTAGTTTTCTAACCCCTCAATGGGCAACAGAGAGCCCCGACCCACTTGTGTGGGCCGGGGCTCTCTGCTGTCTAGGCAGTTCAGTTTTTAGTTGCAGGACGCCCTGCGCCGTGCTTTTGCCGATAGGTTGCATCCCAGGCTTCAGCAGTATCTGGAAGCCAGCACTCTCGGCCTCCAACGGAGGTGAAGTCAGCCGGCGGTAGCTCGCCTCGCTTGTATAGCCCTTGCTTGGTAAGACCCAGGAAGGTGGCTAGCTCAATGGTGCTGACGATGATGGTTTTAGCCATTGCGGCCGCCTGCCTTGAGGTGCATTACCAAGGTTGCTGTGTTTGCTGTTGCAAGAACGCCCCAGAGGATTGCCATGCCAGTGTTGCCCTGGGCTATCTGCATGATGACTAGCGTTACTGATAGCACCAGGATGGCTACATTGAGGGCTATCAGGGTTTTTCTGTTCTGGTTCACGGGGGTTTCCTTTCGGTATAGTGGGAGGGGCTCGCCCCGAGGTAATTGCGGTATCTCGGAGCGAGCTTTCGTTTACTTGCTGTCGCGGTACATCTTGTAGGTGATGACCGTTGCTATCGCTACCAGTAGGGTGTTGATGCAAGAAACGATGAGGGAGACAATCTCCATGTTTCCTCCACTATTTGGTTGTATTGGAGCGGTTGCCCCAACAGTTATTAGTTTACCAGATTGGTAAACTAAAATAAAGCTGGAAGGGTAAATAATTCAGAAAAACCCGGACAATATCATCAAGTCGAGCGGCTACCTTCAGCGACTGAACCTCTCTATGAGATTGCACCATTTCCATCTATAACTCTGTAACAGGTTATATATGATTGACAGTTTGGAGGTAAGGTAAGCCCTATGGCTGAATACAACCTTTACGGGTTCGGCTATGAGGGCAAAACCGCTGAAGAACTCATAGCCACCCTCAAAAACTATGAGATTGCAACCCTCGTTGACGTGCGACTGACCCCTATCTCCAGAAAGAAAGGGCTCTCAAAGACTAAGCTAGCGATAGCAATAGAAGCCACCGGCATGACCTACCTGCATCGCCCAGCCCTTGGCAACCCCAAAGACAACCGTGCAGGCTTCAGCACCCCCTACACAACCGAATGGGCCGTTGCCCGCCACAATTTCGAGCAAGTCCTTGAAAACGAGAACGCGGTACAAGCCCTAGAAGAGATTCATCAGCTTCTCGAGCACGGCAACGTCGGACTCCTCTGCTTCGAGGCAAATACCAAGTGCTGCCACCGGGACGTCATCATGACCAAGATAGGCTCTAACGCAACACCACTCCTGCAGCTGGCATAGACTCATTTGGTGCGTTGCACCCCAAGCACACTGTAGGCGAGTGTGGCCTTGTGCTGGTTTCCGACGTAGAGAACAGGCTTCTTTTCGGCGGCAAGCACGTTCCCCCAGCGGTTCTGGATTTCCCTCACTGTGTCAGCATCCGGCCACTCGGCGTGGCGGCGGGTAAATGCCTCAAGTTCCCAATCCAGGAACGGCTGCCTGTGACCCGAGCACGTCTCACGTTGGCAGAGATATTTCATATGAACTGCGAACCGCGGTTCTTCAAGCTTGATGCGCTCAGGCTCGTCGTTCAGCAGATCCATTAGATCCCCTTGCCTAGCACTGTTTTCGATTGCCCTGCGCTGCTTTTCATTCCACCCAGGGAACGGATGGATTTCTAGGCCGAGTATTTCGCGAGGCCGAATGACAGCCAATGAGGGGTAGAGCTTGTCATTATCTGAGCTTCTGGCTATTTCGAGGATGTCACACATGCTCAGCTCGCTAATCATCGGCTCAACGTATTTCATCCTCTGCTTGGGGGATGTGAGCGGACCACCTGGCTCAACCTCCAAGTTGTCTCGATCCGGCTTATAGCTCTCGGAGCGGAAGTCACCTTGTGCAGGAATAATCGGGACATTGACAAAGGTGTACTTTTTGAACTGCTTGTAGTGTTCTAGGCTTCTAAAGGGTATTGGGTAGAGTCTCACCCAGCGGTATTCCTCTTGGTCGACTCGGATTCCAGCTACGCAGACGGTATCGCCGTAAGAGGTGGAGGGTTCTGGGCGGGCCTTCACCAGAATCAAAACTCGTGCAGTCTCTCGCCGGGCTGTCCGGTCTTTCGGGTAGATGCGCTTAGCTGGGTGAGTGTGGGCTGGCAACTCAAAAAGTGAATCCTGGTTCATGTGGTTAAGAATACGATTAAAAATCGCTTCTTGGGCGTCTGCGCACAATGACCACGATCCACCTCTAATGAAGGTTGCCCTAGCCGCCCATGATTCTCTGCTCTCGCCCCCAATCCCGGGTGCTGTTGTTGCTCTGTCGCATCTCTACACTTAACCGCCCAAATTTGTTGAGCCATTCAACATCGCCCAAGCCACCAACGTCCCCCTGGAATGGTTCTACCAGGACGACAACGCCCAGCCCCCTGCCTCCCCCACAGGCAACCTGCCAGCCTCTCTCACGGTTCGTGGGACTCCCGGCGGCATCGAGGTAGACCAATAGATTTCTAGCCCCTCAGAGGGCAGTAGAAAGCCCCGACCCACTTCTGTGGGCCGGGGCTCTCGCTTTATCTCTTAGCTAGATTCGCAAGCAATACCATCTTTATTACCATCAAGTGCTGGCCTGTACGCTGGGTCGCTATCGGGGATGTCGTAGCGGCCGGCATTATGGGCCTCAGTGCAGTTCTTGAAGTACTGGGCTGGCGCTGCTGGCGCTACGGGAGCCTGTTCAGCAGGTGGAGCGTAGTAGGCCGGGGCAGTTTCCTGGACAGGGGCGGGTGCTGGGGCGGCCGGTTCTTCATAAGTAGGCTCTGGCTCAGGCGTTTCAATCCTCGCTCCGCATCCCGGGGCGGTTAGCACATCGACCATTGCTATTTTCTCTGCTTCTGTAACCCATAAGCCATATTTTGCTTTCACGTCAATCTGCTTTGAGACATACTCGCAGCGATATGAGGTCTGAGGAGGTAGCCAGGTAGCAGCGTCACCGTCACCCTTCTGCTGATTGGTTGGGCCATCGACTGCAAGCAGGTTGATGGGGTCGTTTGCGAACTCAATGCGCTGAGTTTCAGATAGCTGCTGGGCGCCCTTCTGCCATGCGTCGGATAGTGCAACGACATGGTCAATTTGCACTGCTTCGGAGGTTCCTTGGCCTCGCTTGAAGGAGATGAAATCACCAGTGTAGGGGTCAGTCAGATTTCCCCTGAGAATCACGCACCCTCTGGTGCCAGGCTTTGATGAAGCTCCTATGAGGTCACGACGGAGGATATCGTTTCTGGTATCGCAACCGTTCCTATCGGTATCAACCCATCCGTTACCAAATAGATTGCGGTCGTATCCGGTTTTAGGGGCACGACCCTTTACCTCTAGCTGGTTGAGCTTATCTAGAGATTCTTGAGCACCTGGTGCCTTCTGGGTGTCATCAGAGACAGCGGCTACGGCATTGTCAGCAATATCGGGATTCTCAGCGACGGCAAAGGCGTTGTCTTCTGTTCCTTCATCGTAGATCTGGCCATCTGTGTCAGCCGTGGCCACGGCCTCTGGTGCATCGCTGGCGGCCGAGGCTGAGCTGGATGTTGCGCCTGCCTGGGTGCTCTCGTCATCTGAAATTGCGCTACCAACGATTCCAATGACAGCGATGCCAAAGATAAGCATGAAGATTAGCCCAAGACAGCCGATACACCCAAGCACTCCTCGACCAGCAGGATTTTTGGCCAACTCTTTGCCCTGCGTGGCAATCCATTCACCGGCTTTTGCGCTCGCTACGGATGCGGTAGCCCCGGTAGCTCTTTTGCTTCCTGTAGGTTTTTTAGCTGTGGGTGACTGCCAGGTGTTCTTTTTCCTGCTAGCTGGCTTGCGTTTCGGTGGTGCAGTTAGCTTGATGGCGTTGCGAGGGTTGGTCATGCGCTTGATTTTGCGGACGCTTTTAGGCGTGACCTTCCTTTTGGCTTTGCGAACCATTTTCTTGCCTGGGTATCTCATGCTTGTTTCCTCTTGCGGGGATAGTGGTGTGTGTTGCTTAAAGAGTAACTGTTTACTTCATCAGGAAAGGGGAAGAAAGCCCAGCTTGAACAAAATGACCTACCTCCTTCTCGGCGGTAGGTCATTTTCGTAAAATCCCAGCTACTTACCAGCTCTGCCCACTCCCCTAGGCCACTTCATCTAGTTCGATGAGTTCGACTCCGTGCGCTCGTACCCAGGCGTTGAGGAGCCGGTTGGTGATGCCTAGCTCGCGGGCTACTTTGGCGCCGTCGTCGGGGTACATGGTGGCTGCTTGGCGGAAGGCTGCCGGGTCGATGAGCAGTTCAGCTGCTTGAAGGTCTCGCTTGGCTTCGATGGACGGTGAGCTGAGCACGTGCAGGTAGGGTTCGTCCCCTGCTATGACGTGCATGAGGTCGTGGGTGATTGCGCAGCGCTCTTGTGTTTGGGATAGGCGGGTGTCGACGATGATTTTCGCTCCGTCCCAGTAGGCGTGGAGT
Organism: Rothia nasimurium; assembly: GCF_928392795.1. Taxonomy (GTDB): domain Bacteria; phylum Actinomycetota; class Actinomycetes; order Actinomycetales; family Micrococcaceae; genus Rothia; species Rothia nasimurium_F. The sequence continues at coordinate 509,962 of NZ_CAKMTJ010000001.1, read as the reverse complement.
CCGCCGGCTAGTTTGCGGTAGACGATGGGGACGCCGAGTTCTTCGGCGAGGGTGTAGGGGTCTTTAGTCGTCGATGTAATCAACGCCCTTCTCCTCGTCTGTTTCGTAGGCGGCTAGGGTGTAGCCGTCGCGGGTGGCGGGGACCCATTCGCCGGCGGAGTTGTAGCGACCGGACGGACGCTGGGGTTCGGCTTGTTCTTGCTGGGCCAGGACGGCACGCTCGGCAATTCCAATAATCTCTGATGGGGATATTCCAAGCGCCTTGCAAATCAAATCCAATTCGTTCGTGTTGATGGGCGCTTCGTCTCGGTTCACAGTCCTACTCAACCGGCTACGGCTAATGCCCGTGGCAGCTTCTAGCGTTCGTAGATTTTCACCGCGGCGAGTCATCCATACCCGAATCTCTTCATTCAGGCGGCTGCTGAAGGCATTTGCAAGGCCGGCGGCCTTTCTATTTCCTGTTTCCATAGCTTCAGAATACACCAATTACAGAAAAAATCTCAGAATAGCTTGACTTGTCTCTAAATTGAGACATAAAATGAAGCTACCAAAGGAGGAATCATGGCAACCCTAAATCAAACTATCGCTGAGAACATCAGCATTGCCCTCGCAAAAACGGGTGAAACACAGACTCACCTAGCCAATGCAGTCGGCATCGACAAAAGTCGCATGTCGCGCATTCTGGCCGATGAATCACCAGTTTCAGCCGTAGAACTCTTCGCAATCGCATGCTACTTCGGCGTCCCAGCTCAGTGGTTCAGCGAGCCTCGCCTCGAAGAGCTTGCAGTGGCAGCCTAATTTTTTACCCATGTGTCTCTATTTAGAGACTTGCTGGCGCTCGCCGACCACCACCGTCCGCCCCGTCCCCCGAAAGGAACATGCAGTGATCAAAACCCAGCTCGACTTCACAGGAATCAGAACCCGCGACAACGACAAGTGCCACTGGTGCGGTCAGACAGTTGACTTCACGACCCGGCATTCAGGCACATCAGGGTGCTACGACTTCATCGACAGCAACAAAAAACCACGGGCCACCGAAGCGAACACCGTGGTTTCATGCAGAGCCTGCGAAGCCAGCCGACGCAAACAAGCTACGGGCTAGTCAGTACCCCAGAACCTGTCATAGTCGATTTCGTCCTCTGCTGGGCCTGCGTAAGGGATCCAAACCCCATGCTTCCAGGTATCAAACGAAATTGAACGCTTAGCACCAAATTCACGGTTCAAGTCCATACGAAGCATCTCAGCATAATCACGACGCAAAGGAGCCGTCTCATGCCAATAAGGGTGGAACTCAAACCTGAAATTGTCCGTCGCACTCAGCACAAACGTACGCCCCTTATACCAAGTCTCCATGACGTTAACGTGCAAAGCCTCTTGGGGCTGAAGAAGTTCATAGAAATTATGAATCGTTGCAATCACCTCTTCAGGGGCTTCCAAAAGAACTTCTTCCGAACCATCACTGTGCAGGAAAACCAACTGGCCCTGTGCCATATCTATACCTCGTTTCACTAGACAACAAACCAAGTATCTCGTTAACCCGCCCAGCACGGAAGAGCCAAAGCGCGGACGTCCGCACCACCCGAAAGGAAATCATGAGCGAAAATCCAGCAGAAGAGCAGAAGTACGCCACCGACAACTACGCGCTTTTACTCGAATCCCAGGCAATGGAGCGCATTGCTCACCTCGCCAACGAGCTACGCGTAGGAGTCAACAGCAAAGACTTTGACTGGACAACTAAGAAGAAGCATGTCAGCAGCTTAGTCTCCCAAATCAACGTGGAGCACATCAAGATGATGCAGTACGAATCCCGTTTCGTAGACGTCTCCCAGGCCCACTCAGGCTAGTTCTTCTTCTTAAGCTCAGCGACTTCAGCCTTTACAGCTTCTAACTCGTCCATCGTCTGAAGAAGTGCCTGGGCTAAGTACCTCATAGAGACAACCGGGTTACCCTGAGCCGCTACTTCAACGTTCTCGCGCAAAGAAGCCGCTGAGGGGTTATGGCCCTCAGGGCTGGAGATGATCTTAGTTTCGATGATGTTCATAGCCCAAGTATCTCGTTAACCCGCCCGGTACGGAATGACCTACCGCCGGCGTCCGCCCGCTCGAAAGGAAAATCAATGGCAACCGCGTCTTTCCCCGCCGAATTGCGCCTGTACTCGCGCAGTGAGGTCTGTGGAATCTTCGGCATCAGCGGTGAAACACTGCGCCGCTGGGTCAAATCAAAAACCTTCCCACAGCCAGTGATGATTGGCCGGGCTCCCAAGTGGACATACGCAGATATCCAAAAGGGCATCGAAGACCGTAGGGCGGCAGCCTAATGGGTCAGCGGTACACCTACGAGAAATGGTGCCAGATCTGCGACTGGCATATCAGCGAAGTAGCCCTGAGCCAGCTAGCCCTTATGGAGCTTGAAGAGAAGCTCGACGCAATGGCTCAAGAGCACGTAAAGACTGTTCACCCCCTAGATTTTGAGAAGAAAGGCCAAGTAAATGGCTAAGACCGGCACCGTCCACGAGCGTGTGGGCATTGTGATTACCCGCGAGGACACCCCTCGCACCCTCGATTCACGCGAGGTTCAGTACCCCGATTACAAGGACGCTAAGCGTCGTTCTGAGGCGCGCCGCGCAGCCGTCGACTACGCGTTAACCCGCGCCCTGGAGCCTCGCTCCCCCATCACCATTGACTGGGCCACCAACGAAGTTTTTGCCGCTGAGGGTGGCTGGACTCGCCAGATTGCCACCTTCACCACTGAGCAGTATCAGATTGACCGGCCCGTGATGGAGGCGGCATGAGGCTGAAAATCTGGCTCGCTCTCTTCGCTGTTTTTGCGGTGCTGGCGCTGGCTAATCCTGGCCAGAATAACGGGGGCACTTTCGCGGTGATTTTGTTGGTTGGCGTTCTGGTGTATTCCATGCCCACCCTGGCTAAGGAAGAGGACGCGCAATGAGCCTCCCGGCACCTCGTATCACCGAGCAGCGGTTCTGGATGGGCCTACGCGCCGACCACCGTGTCCGCGGGCTCAAGGCCCAGCGCGAGGTCAGCTTTGACCGGCTGTTTCGGGAGCTGGCAGAAGTAGCGGTCGGCATGCGGGCTGAGGCTCACCAGGTTGACCAGGTGCTAGCCGCCTACCGCCGGGAGCATGGGTTGACCGCTGAGCAGGTCCGCGCTGAACGCCGGAACCGCCCGGCCTGGCCCCGCTGGTAGCCCCCCCCCGTCGCTCCCATCTGTTACCGAAGTCCCGAGTTTTTTGACGAAAAATTTCCCGCAACGTTTCAACCACCGAAAGACCGCCCCAATGACCACCATGAAAATCACCGAGTACGACGTCAGCTCAGTATTCGCCAACCCCCACAACGTCCGCGACAATCTCGGCGCACCTGAGGGCGTGGACGAGCTGGCCGAATCCATTCGACGCTACGGCCTCATGCAGCCGATTGTGGTGACCGCGCACCCCACCCGTGAGGGTGATTTCATGCTGATTGCTGGGCACCGTCGCCTAGCTGCTGCTAAGAAGGCCGGGCTTCTGACTATCCCCGGCATCTTCACTGACCAGTTCGAGGGTGACGGCGAGCAGATTGCTGCCATGCTCACCGAGAATCTGCACCGCGAGCAGATCACGGCCGTTGAAGAGGCACGCGCTGTGCAGGCCATGCTTGATTTGCCCGGCTTCACCGTGGAGAAGGTGGCGACCGCTATCGCGAAGTCCCCCTCGACCGTGCGCCGCCGTGCCCAGCTTCTGGGAGCCGGTGAGCGCGTCCTTGATGCGGTCAAGGAGAAGAAGATTGACCTCTTCCAAGCCGAAGAAATCGCCAAGTACGCCGATGAGCCCGAGCTGGCTGAGAAACTAACCGAAGCCGCGGAATCCGGGAGTGACTGGAATTGGCAGAGCGCCCAGAAGCAGGCTGAGAGCGTGCTGGAGTGGAAGACTCTTGGCCCCAAGGTTTACGACCACCTGGTGAAGCTGGGCTATGACTTCCTTGAAGCGGAAGAGGCCAAAGGCTCTGCTTTCAACCGTCGCTACACCTATGAGCTACCTGGGCTCTCTGACCAGCCCAAGGAGCTGCTGGAGCTGACATCCCGCGTAATCCCCCAGGACGTGCTGGACGAGCACGGCAAGGACGGCTTGCGCCCTTACCTGAATAATTCAAGCCGCGCCGTTGAGTGGTACACCCCGGCTCCGGTCAAGGAAGAAGCCAAGAAGCCTGAGCTGACCCCCGAAGAAATCGCGGAGCAGGAAGCTCGCGAGAAGGTCAAGCTTGCTCTGCGAGTTGAGCGCCCCAGGTTCAAGGAGCACCTTGAGAATCTGGCTGGGCAGCCTGGCAAGCTCAAGGGCACCGCCCACGGCGCGCTGGTGGAGGTTATCTGCAACACCGGGTACGAGCTGCCTGACATGCTGACCCTGCTGGGTATCGATTTCGACCCCAACGAGCCTAACAAGGGCGATGTGTACCGGGACGCCGTCGCCGCTAAGAGCCTGGACCAGCTAGCCTACGCACTCTTCATGGTCAGGGTTATCAATATCGGGCACACAGGCACCAACATTCTCTACAACCTAGACAATTTCAACCCAACCGGCTACGGACGATACATCAACCACAAAATAGACGCCCTCGAAACCATCTACGGCATTGAGCCTTCCGACGCTATCAAGCAGGCCCGGGCGTACTGGGAGCCTGCTCTGCCCGGTACTGAGGCTGAGGCTCCGGTTCCAGTAATTGATGATGAGGTGAACTTCTGATGGTTTACAACCGTGAGGCACGGGCCAGGAAGGCTGCTGCTGCCAAAAGCCATGACGAGCAAAAAGCCCGCTTTATCGCCAATATCCGCGCACAGGTAGCCAAAGAATTCAGCGGCCAAATCTCCAAGCTAAAGGAAGAAAACCAGGCTCTTGCCAGTCGGTGCAAGACGCTGCAAGGTGAGCTGGACGCGGCTCGCGCCGAGATCACCGCGGCCGCCGAGAATTACGACACCTTAGCCTCGGTCAATCAGAACCTGCAGGAAGCGGCCGCCAAGGCTAGTGAGCGTGCTGATAAGGCTGAGCAGGAAGCTCGCCTGGCTCGCGCAGAGGCCGACTCCCCCAGTGCAGTCAAAGCCATTGAAGAGCTACTTGACTCGGAAAGAGAGAAGACCGCCAAGCTCACCGAGCACATCACCGATCTCAAAAGCCAGCTAGGGCGAACCCGACAGCGTATCGGCGATGTCCGCCAAGAGTACGAGGCTCTGCTGGAAGGCCAGGATGACGGCACGGTCGCCGTTATCAGCGCCGACGGCGTCGAGCTGCGCGGCCCCTACACGGAAGCCCCCGTCGAGGATGTAGCCCATACCCTAAACCTCGCTTTCAAGCTCTTTGTAGAGGAGGGAAGTGATGCCAACATTCGTGCAGCTCTTGGCTGAGGGTTTCACTGTCGTCTTAGTAGCAGCTCTGCTCACCGGCTTGCTCTCCATAGCCTGCGCTGTCGCCATTGACCCCGTCTGCCCTTTCGGTGAAGCCGGCGCAGACGCCGCAACACGATTTTTCACGCCACCCAACGAAAGAAAAACCAATGAATCATCAGAACGCAATCATCTCGATAACTCTGACCGTAGGCGAGAAAGAAGCCGAAATTACAGTGGACCGTTCAAACCCCGACCAGACTACGTGGACTGTGATTTGCAAGGAATGTTCCCAGGAGCTCGGGACCTATGACCGGGCTGACCTCGCGGTAAAAGATGCAGACAGCCACCTACAACATGCCGACTGCTCATGATGACCCGCTATTGCCGTCACTGTAAAACCATCACCGGCCACTACAGCGCCGACCACCATCTAAAGGAGACCCCCATGACCGAAAAAACCATCACCCTCTACACCAAATCCACCGGCTGCCAGCCTTGCAACCTCACCAAGCGCAAATTCGTAGACGCCGGCATCGCCACCAAGGACGACGGTGGGCAGCTCACCTCAGCTATCGAGGGTATCGACCTCAAGGTCTACGACGTGGACAAACCCGAGAACCGAGAAATCGCAGAAGAGCTTGCTCACGAAGGCGTTACGTCGGTGCCCCTCGTCCGTCTCAACTTCGAGCTAACCCCCGAAGACGACAGCCCCCGCGACTACTGGCAGGACTTCCGCCCCGACCTCATCAGCGCACTAGCCGACCAACTCACCGAGGAATAACCCCCATGAACCAAGAAATCCAGCACTTCAACTTCAACGGCCTACAGCTCCGCGCAATACTCATCGATGGGGAACCCTGGTTCGTAGCTACCGACGTCGCCACCTTCCTCGGCTACCGCATGGCCTCAGACATGGCTCGCTCCCTACAACCAACCCAAAAGGGTACGCACTCAATGCGTACCCCTGGCGGACACCAAGAACTCTCCATCATCAACGAGCCAGGCCTCTACTCCGCCATCATGCGCTCCCGAAAAGCAGAAGCCCTACCCTTCCAAAACTGGGTAACCACCGACGTCCTCCCAGCTATCCGTCGTACCGGCTCCTACAACGCAACACCCCAGCTCCCACAAAGCTACTCAGAGGCACTACGCGAACTGGCCAGCACAGTAGAAGCCAAAGAACGCCTAGAGCTAGAGAACGCCCAGATGAAACCCATCGTCCAGGAATACGACGAATTCATGGGCGCACGAGGCACCTTCACCGCTGAGCAAGCCGCGAAACTGCTATGCCGAGCCGGTGTTGAAACAGGCCAGAACCGACTACTGAAGTTCATGGACTCAATCGGCTGGACTTCCAAGCGCGGCTTCGGCGCTCACCGTGCTGTGCAGCGGTATGTGGAGCAGGGCCTCATTGACGTTCAGGCCACAAAGTACAGGCACCCCAAAACGGGTGAGCTCATGGTGGGCGACCCCAAGGTCGTGATTACCCCGAAGGGCTTGCATAAGTTGCGTGACCGCATGCTCCCGCCCATTGAAGATTTTGCCCAGCTAGAGAACTAAGGAGATAGAAAGATGAAGCGACCTGACATTGTGTGGAAGAAGATTGCCGAGGCTACCGAGGGCCTGGCCGTTACCGAAGAGTCTGAGCCCACCCTGACCTCTGAGGAGCGTGAGGACTGCAATCTGCAGATCAAGCGCTTGCGCCGTCAGTGGGCGGCGGCCGCTGAGGCTCAGGGCAAGCTGCTGGCCGGTGGTACCCGATGAGTGCCCCAAAGAAGCCCGCCCCGTGGGGTGGCATCATGGCCATGCTACCCCTGATTATTACCGCTGCTGTGCTGAATGTTTGGGCTGACCGGCTGGGGCCGTCCTGGCCTGCCACCTCGCAGACCACGGAGGCTGCCACAGACCCTGCCAAAACAGCGCAAAGTAGCGCGGCCGCCCAAGCCAGCGCCCCGTCCATGAAGTTCCATTATTACTCCCGCGAACCCGTCATAGGTGCCTACATCACAACGGACGGGACGCCGCGGGTGGAGCGCAATGGGTGGTCAACCGGGTCCGCCGGCGGCACCGAGAACATCTGGTACGCAAGCGGAGAGGAAACTGAGGCCTTGCTGATTAGCTCCACGTCCACCGTCACTCGCATCGTCTGGGTGCTGCCCGATGGCTCCCAGCGCGTCCAAGAAGGCGATTTGACTTACTACGACCCAGAGACAGGAATTTACGAATGACCAAAATCTACACCGCAAAAGAGCTAGCTGATATCTCGGACGACCCAGCCACTATCGAAGCAGCGCTAGGGGTAATCACCTCCGAAGCTCACGCCGCCGCGATTACAGGAGAACGCTGCTTCTCCTTCCCTATTGGCAGGTTTGACCATTCATACACCCCAATCATCAAGCGCCTCGGGGAGCTCGGCTACAAGGTAGATATTTTCCCAGCCGGCCAGATCGGAAAAAGCAACGTGTGTATCAGCTGGTAGCCATACCTAACCCCCTAAATCGGAGACCCCTAATGAAAATCCTTCTCGCAATCCTCGCCTACATCATCACCTTCGTTGTTATCGCCCTCACGGGGGTAACCATTGAGGCCCTTGGGGCTTGGCTCTTCGCCTGGCAAACGAGGGGGGCTGTTTTTGCTCCCTTCGCTATCACCGGCGCAATCGCAGGAGTTCTCGCTTTCCTTGCGGTAATGGGCGCCAAAACCCGATAAAACATAGCCGCTAAATCAACCATCTGACCTGGTAAAGGAACTTACAAATTGACCAAGAAGAAGTATCCCGAAGAGATTTATCCGAAGTTCGGTTTCAAGACTGACGCTTTTGGCCGTCTGACACAGTGGACCACTTGCAACAGCGACTTCGAGCGTGCCTACGACCTGGGTTTCAGGGACGGGAGTGACAAGGAGCGTCTGGAAGCGTCGAACCCCCTGGTGGGCTGGTCTAACCTCACCGCCGCTATCGCCGATGGGGAGCGTATCGACTGGGACGCCCTCGACGGGCTAGAAGCGAAGTGCGTACACCCCGAGCTGGGGACGCTGACACACAAGCTAGTGCGTGACCAGCCTGAGCCGCCCTATTCCTGGACGGGGTGGGGTGATGCCGACAGCATGATTAGCCACTGGGACACCGTTTTTGAGTGCGCCTGGCAGGGCTCGTCTGGCTGGACCCTCTGGATCAAGGGCGACATCCCCCTGCGCAAGCAAACAGCCGACGAGCTGGCCCTGGGCACCTGCTTCCGCGCCCGCTACCAAAAGGGTGCGCTTACCCACACCTACGCCTGGGCTCAGGTCGTAGAAGTACTCGACATAGCCCACGTCGCTTGCTTCAACGAGCATTTCACACACGTCATCGCTTCGTACCACCCCGCTGACATTGAGGTGCTCGAAGTCTACGGTGTAGGCATCTTCCAGGCCCCCAAGGAGAACGCATGAGCCAGCACGCGAAGAATACACCCCGCAAGCCATAACCGGCACTTACACCATCTGAGGAACAACCGAATGAGCATCAACACAGCAATAGAGATACTCAACACTATCGTGCTAGGTGGCTGGGCAGGATTCGGCATGATCTGTGGCCTGCGCTGGTGGCAGGAACGCAAGGCCCGCGCCGAAGCCTCCCGCGCCGAAGCCTCCCGCGCCGAAGCCTCCCGTGCCTTCCGAGCCTTCCGTCAGGCAGTCAACCAGATCTCCGTGAATCACCTCACCGCCGCCAAATCCCAAGCCTGGGAAGAAGGCTTCACCAAAGGAGCGGCCTACTACCACGAAAGCGGAAAAGAACCCGCCGCCTTCACTGAAACAGCCACCAGCCTCAACCCCTACAAGGACCAAACAAGAAAGGACAGCGCATGACAACCCTCACCGTCAACACCAGAGACTTCCAAGACGCACTCACCGCGCTCGCCCCCTTCCTCTCCAAAAACGGCAAAGACAAGGACAGAGTAGAACGCGGCGAATTCGTCCTCTGCACTATCGCGTCCACAGGCCGACTGCTCCTAACGGCTTACCAAAACTCAAGCTACTGGGCCATCGCCACGGTAGCCCTAGAGAACTTCGATGGAGAAGTCACCGATTTCGCCATCCACTACTCCGACATCGGCGTAATCACCGGCGCATTCCCCAAAGCACGCGTAGACGATTCAGTCAGCCTCACCATCGAGCACTACAACTACGAATCCAAGAAGCTACAAGGCGACAAACTTGTCACGGAATACAAACGAGACACCCGAATCCGCCTAGACGAAGTCGGCCAGCTCTTTGGCTCACGCTCAGCCCAATTCGCCGGAGTCGACGCCCGCTCCCACTCAGCAGCAGAGATGTGGGCCCAAGCCGAAGGAATCCTAAACAAAGCAGGTGGAACACCTCCACACTTCTTCGAACCGCAAACCCTCAAATACTTCGCCAAAGCCGCAAACATCTACGGAATTATGATCGCCGCATACACAAACGAAGAAGTTGTCGCTCGCGCCAAGAACTTCGTAGGCTGTGCACCACTTCCCTGGAAGCCAGATGGCTACACGCCCCCACCACACACCAAAGAATGGGCACAATTCATCGCCCACGAAATACCCCTAGCGCCAGACCACACCGTCTACGCAGCCTAACAACCAAACCCCACCAACCAGCCAACCAAAGGAGCCCAACCATGCACAACCACAAAACCAACCACCGCGCTCGCGGGGGTAAGTAAGTGGCTTGGATGAAATGGTCTGACACAACGTCAGACCACCCCTCTTTTGCGAGGCTCTACAACCTGCCCTACTGGACTCCTGCCCTGCGCCGTGAGCTCACCGGCTTTCTCTTCCACTGCGCCAACCACAGCGCGCAGCACTACACCGACTACTACATCGAAGAAGGCGTGGTAAAACGCGAAGGCGGGCTCGAACCTGACTCAGAGAACGTTTTTACTCAGAACTGGGAACGGCTGGCCGACGCGGCACTGAAGGCCGGTTTCTTCACCGGCGTCTACAAGAACGAAGACGGCCAGGTCGCCTACAAGCTCATTGAAGACCCCAATGATTTCGTACATCTCATCAAGGAAAAGGAGGCTGCATGGAATAGAGGCCGTGACCGAGACCTTGACGACACAGTTCTCTTAGGAAAAGTTCGAGTCCGCGACGGCGATCAATGCCGATGGTGCGGAATCGTCGTAAACTTCGATGCTCGCAACAACGGGCGCGCAGGCACCTATGACCATGTCACCAGCATGGTCGTAGCTAATGGAGACCCCAGCAAGTTGCTGGTCTCATGCCGCGGCTGTAACCAAGCAAGAGGTAACGGCAAACACTGGGATAAACGCCTGCGCCCTGCTCCGGTGAACCCTTACTACAGTGAATCCACCGTCGAGCAGCTAAAAAAGTGGGGCTTCCACGTGAACCCCACAACCCCGCCCATCTTTGATGAAGAAGTTGAACCGGCCACCTCGTCGACTCCTAGCGTTGAGCCCGAAACCGCGGCTCCGCTGGTTGAGTCCGAGGACGCTACGGCTCCTTCTTCCAGCTCCGGCTGGTCCCCGGTTGAGCCGAGCGCGGTCGAGCGAACCGTTGAGCCTGAAACTCTGGCTCCGGTGACCGCTCCCGCGCCTACGGCTCCCGTGGCTGACCCCGTTGAGCAGATGATGAGCGAATGGGACATCATGCTCTCCGCTGGAGAGCAGGAAGAGGCGCTAGCTTCCTCTCAGAGCTCCCCGGCCGACTCGCCCCGTCAAGACGCCCACGAGCGTCCGCCTGCCCCGCAAAATCGCGCCACAGGGCGTATCAGCCGTTCTTCTGGCAGAGTTCAGCCAGACTTCTACAGAAAACGACAGAAACGAAGTGGGGAGAGTCTGGACGTTCCGGGACGGGACGGGTCGGGACGGGCAAGCAACCTTACCCAAGTACAAGCTGAAAAAACCTCAAAAACTGAAGAAACCGCTAAACCCAAGAGGAAAAGGCGAGGAAGAAGAAAGAAGAAGACCAATGAAAAGTAAGCAGGTATGGGATATGGGAAGGGTGAATAAACCCCCGAAGCCCTTGCCCAAAGGCACCGTGCCACCGTCCTTTGCCATGACCGCCACAGAGCTTCGAGCCCGGGAAATAAACGCCTGGTCTGAAAAAGACTTCCAACAGCGCGTCATCAACCTAGCCGAATCCCTGGGCTACTCGCTGATCTACCACACCCACGACTCACGCCGTTCCCAGCCTGGCTTCCCCGACCTGGTCCTGGTGAACCCCAACGCCAAGCGCGTGCTCTTCCGCGAACTCAAATCCGCTAAGGGGCGCATCTCCCCTGACCAAAAGCTCTGGGGTGAAGGCCTGCTGCAGGCCGGGGCTGACTTCGACTTCTGGTACCCGAAAGACTGGGCCAGCGGAAAAATTATGGACCAACTGAAAGGTGGGAACCGTGCCTGAACACAAGATTGATGACCCCACTTGCGGGTGCTATGGCTGCATTGCGGAATGGGAGGTGAAGTCAATCGCCCGTGACTCCCTCGCACTGCTCGCTCAGGAGCGCGTCCGCGTTGATCTCGTCGCGCCCGACGAAATCGGCAAGCGAACCCCGCCCGTTGAACTTCCCCTGTTGCTCCAGCTCAAGATGGCAGCCGAGAGCAAAGGAAGCGAGCGCGGGTCGTCTGGTGCTCGGCGGTCTGGTTTGCCGGTGGATTTGGTGGCTATGGAGTTGCTGGAGGGTGTTGGCCGGGGTTTGCATGTTGATGCGGTGGAGCTGGGTGCGCGTGATGAGCTGAGCTCTGAGGATTTGTTCGAGGACGCTTTGGCTTTGCTGGACGTGGTGGGGTCTGTTGATCCTGGCGTTTTAGCGTCGCGGGCTGTGGTTTGGCGTGGGTGGGTTGCTCAGATTCAGGCGTATCTTGCGCCGGAGCGTCGGACGCCGGTGCCTGGTGTGTGCCCGGCTGAGGGTTGCGGGCAGGCTGAGTGGTTTTCGTATGATGAGGACGGTGACGCGGTGAGTGCCCCGGCTTTGATGGCATTGTGGGAGGGTGACCGGGTGGATGCGGTAATGTGCTCGTGCTGCTTTGCGGTGTGGCCTCGTGGTCAGCTCTGGGAGTTGGGCCAGGCGTTGGGTCAGGGGCTGGATTGGAGGACGCTTGCGCGGCCTGAGTGATTGGTGTTATCCTGGTCTTGCTGTGGTGAAGTGTATCTAAATGCGCTTCACGTAAATGATGGAAGCCCCTCGCTTGTGCGTGGGGCTTTCGTCGTTTAACACAGTGTCCAATGGACTCATAGTTTGTAGGACTCTTTGTGGTCTTGTGGATGTTTGAGGTTGGGCTTGCGGATTTCCCTTTCGTTGCCTTGGTTGGAACGAGCGAGGCTTCCGGCGTCGTTGCCTGTAATCAGGTGGCGGCGCCGGCGGCTTGATGGGCGTTGTGAGTAATTGGAAACTCGCCGGGTTTTGGTCCCGGAGTTGCAGGTTCGAGTCCTGCATGCCCAGCTGGTGCGTCCCCTAGTTTGATTCACACATATTCTTGAATGGTTTCTACGGATTCAAAGCATGCGGGGGCGTGCCTACCTTTTGTTTGATGGGCGGTGGTGGTCGTGGCTTGGAAGGCTAAGAGCTCGCGTACTACACCGTTGCCGCCTGATTGGTGGCGGCGCCGAGCGATAGTTCTCAAGCGCGACGGTTACCGCTGCGTGCATATCCGCGAGGACACCGGGCAGCGCTGCATTGAGAAGGCTACCGATGTGGATCATATCGGTGAGCCTGATGATCATCGTATTCATATGCTGCAGAGTCTTTGCTCGTGGCATCACAATCAGAAGACCGGCTCGCAAGGTGGCCGGCGGGTGCGTCAGAAGAAATCTTCGCCGGTTCATCCGGGGTTGATTTCTGGCTGACCCCCCCTTGGGGGGTCCCCCCGCCCCTGCGCGGGCCCCTCCCCGCTCCGTTCTGGGTCTCGCGCTGTGTACGGGTCTGGGGGAATTGAGTTTTTGCTAGTGAGATAGTGTTTTCGTGGTTTGGTGAGGGGGTGTTTTCTCTATGGCTGGTGTTGGTCCGGCTCCTAAAAAGGATGCGATTCGGCGTAATAAGAGGCCGGAGTTTACTCAGCTGCAGCAGGATGGCGAGGTGCGAGGGCCTGAGCTTCCTGAAGATGTCTTACTGAATACCAAGGGGGAGCCCACCGAGTGGCATCCGATGACCCGGCGCTGGTGGGAAAATTGGAGGCGCTCGCCTCAGGCTTCGCGTATGCTTTCTGACCCTGATTGGGATTATCTGCTTGATACTGCGCTGATTCATCACAACATGTGGAAGAACGGACGCTGGGATTTCGCTTCTGAAGTGCGCCTGCGCGTGGCCAAGTTCGGGGCTACCCCTGATGACCGTAACCGCCTGCGCGCTGAGATTGTCACTATCCCTGAGGTTGGGGACGTCCGAGCTGAGGATATCCCGAGCTTATCGGCTGCTCGTAGCCGCAGGAAGGCCTTTCTGGAAGAAGAGGAGTAAGGCGTGGCTCGTACTCTCATCAAGCCTGCTGGGTCCAGTCCTCGGCGCTCGCTGGGCTTTCTTGCCTGGTGGTGGATTGAGACTTTCGTGGTCAATGGCCCGGGTGATGTGCGCGGCACGCCGGTTCGTCGAGGGGATGAATTCGGCGGTTTCATCGTCGATTGCTATGCGCTTGATGAGCACGGTGACCGCCTGGTCGATTCGGCCTTTTTCTCCCGGCCTAAGGGCTGCGATAAGTCCGGTCTTGGCGCGCACTTGGCGCTCTTCGAGGCATTTGGCCCCTGCCGCTTCGCTGGCTGGGCTTCTGGCGGTGAATGCTATGAATTCCTAGGCCAGCGGTACTACTACGAGCCGGGCGAACCGATGGGCCGCCGCGTGGTTGACCCCATGATCCGTATTATGGCCACCGAAGAAGGTCAGACCGGCAATACCTACGACAATATCTACGTGAACCTGACCGAGGGCCCGCTCTCCGCGCTCGCCGCTGAGGGCATGGACGTCGGGCTGACCCGCGTGAAACTGCCTGATGGTGGCGATATCGTGCCCACCTCATCCGGTGCTGCATCAAAGGACGGCGGTAAGGAAACCTTCGTGGTCTTTGACGAGACCCACCTCTATAACCTTCCCCGCCTGCGTGATATGTATGCCACGGTCAAGCGAAATCTCAAGAAGCGCGCTAAGGGCGCTGGCACCTGGTATCTGGAAACCACGACCATGTACGCCCCTGGTGAGGATTCCATCGCTGAGCAGACCTACAACCTGGCCCGCAATATCCAGGACGGCAAATTTCGTGGCCGTCAACGCCTGCTCTATGACCACCGCGGCTCTCAGCTCTCTGACTTGAGTGACATCAATGCGTTGAAGGAAGCGATTATCGAATCCTACGGCGAGGCCATGGAGTGGAACTCGGTAGAGGCAATCATCGATGATATCTATGATCCGCGCTCGACCGTCAACGATTCCCGCCGCTACTTCCTCAATGCCCTGGTGGAAGGCTCGAACGCCTGGCTCCGCTTGGACACCCTGGAGAAAGCCACCAAGGACCTACCCGAGAAATGGGGCGACCTGGTCAAAGATGGGGAAGAAATCACCCTGGGCTTTGACGGCTCGCTCACCAATGACGCCACCGCTTTAGTGGCCTGTCGCGTCTCAGACGGCTTGCTCTTCCCACTTCGCATTGAGGAACGCCCTGACGGACCCGAAGCCCGAGACTGGCGTGTGGACGAGAAAAAGTTTGACGCAGCCGTCCGCCTAGCCTTCCAGCGTTTCACGGTAGTCGGCTTCTTTGCTGACCCGCCCTACTGGCAGGACTGGCTCGATAAGTGGGAGCGTGACTTTGGCGAAGAGCTCCGCGTCGCATCAAGCGCCGGCTCAAAAATCGCTTTCTACACCGCGCACGATACCAAGATGCACTTCGCGCTGCAGCGTTTGAAAATTGCTCTTGATGACGGCCGCGCAAAAGTCATTCCCAACCGCCAGCTGGTCAGGCATTTCCAGAATGCACAGAAGTGGACGCGCTCGCGCAACATGGAGGTCATTGGCAAGGAGTCGCAGAAGTCCCCGCGCAAGATTGACGCGGCGATTGCTGCCACCTTGGCCTATGAAGCTCGCGCAACCTTCATCAAGAAGGGCATCACTGAGAAGCCCAAGCAAACTTTTGTACCCCGCCGTATCTACTAAAGGAGGTCCCACGTGGCTTTTGAAAAGACCCTGCTCAAGACCCCCGACAGTGATGAATGGTGGGTGGCTCGCCTTTCTAAGGAGCTGAGTGCCCGGCGTCCGCGCATTGAAGAGCTGCAGGCATGGCTTGACGGCAAGCCCCCGGCCCCCTGGCAGCTTGATACCAAGGCTCAGGACGGCTATGAGCGCCTGCTCAATATCGCCTCGCTGAACCTGGCTGAGCTAATTGTCTCATCCACCCTCTACCGTACTCAGGTGGAGACCGTACGGGCGGGCAACAGCCCCACGGATGAGCAGACGGACGCTATGAACGCCGCCCTTCTGGAAACCGACGCTAACGCGCATTTCCGGCAGGCTATCGAGTGGATGCTCTCGCTCTCTGTGGCTTACCTGCTGGTGCGTGAGGACCACGATGACGCGGGAAATGTGGTTGGCCGACTAAGCGCTGAGCACCCGGCTGAGATGGTCGCTGAGGCTGACCCCACCGACCCGGCTAAGAATGTGGCCGCCCTCAAAGTTTACCGCGACGATACAGCCAACCGCGATGTGCTGGTCCTCTACCGCGATGGCTATATGCGCGTCGCCTATAAGCCGGGCACTTCGGTCATCTTCAAGAAGACCATCAGCCTTTCTGGCTTCGAATGGAGCACTGAGGACGAATCGGCGCAAGCTCCCGGGCTCGTAGAGCTCTCCGCCCCTGGCGTACCGGTCTACACCCTACAAAACCGCTTCGGCAAGGGTGAATTTGAAAAGCATATCCCGCACATGCAGCGCATCAATCACATCATCTTGCAGCAGATGATTATCACCGCCATGCAGGCATTCAAGCAGCGAGCTATTAAGGGTGTGCCGCACGAGGACCCTGATACCGGTGAACCGATTGATTACAGCAATATCTTCACCTCTGACCCAGGCAGTCTGTGGATGCTTCCTCAAACCGCCGAAATCTGGGAATCAGGCACCGGCGATATCAACCAGCTCATCACCTCCATCACCAAGGACGTCGAGCGGCTAGCTATCGCCGCTCAGGCTCCGCTCTACGCACTCTCATCGGATGCCGCCCAGCAATCCGCCGCGTCCTCCGAGCTCATGCGCGAGGGCCAGATTTTCAAGGCCGAGGATTTGCAGAAACGACTCACCCCGCGCTTTGCCGCCGCTGTGAGCCACATGCTGCGCTTCTCAGGGCAAGAAGAGCTTGCTGACCGCCGACAAATGCGGGTGGTCTGGGCTCCAGCCCGCCGGTCGTCCCTGCTGGAGCGTGCCCAAGCTGGCCAGCTGGCTATCAAATCTGGCCTTCCGGTGCAGACCGTGGCCGAACTCTTCTTCGAATTCTCCCCGGCTCAGATTCAGCAGATGGAAGCCTACCGCGCTTCCAACGCCCTGCTCGATGCCGGCAGCGGTCAGAGCCTGCTAGCAGGTCTGAACCTCGATACCGAAAACACCGAATAGTGAGAGGGGGCGGTTCCCATGGCTAAAGTCAGTCAGAAGCTGATGCAAACGGTCATGGGGGCTGACTCCCTGCACTCGCGCATGGTGGCCATGCTCATGGAAGCCCTGGGGGCTATCTGGGGGTCTTTCGATGGCTGGTATGACGATGACGCGGTACAGCGGGCCGCCACGCTCGCTGCTGAGGCTGAGACCCGGGCGCTGAAGCAGATTTACGAGATCGCGGCCGCTAGTGCCCGGGAGCTCATGAATCAGGTGGGTGCCCCGCCTGCCTCTGAGGCCCCGGAGGTTTTCGAGTACCCCCGCCCGGTTGACCCGGTGGAAGTCTGGCAGCGCCCGGCCGAGCAGTACCGGTACGCACTCTCGGAGGGTAAGAGCGAGGTCGAGGCCCTGGACGCGGCCTTTCAGCGGGCCAGCCACATCGGCAAAGATAATGCCCAGCTGACCAAGCGAAACGCCAGCATCGCCCAATTTCGCCGCTCTGAGAAAGTCATCGGCTACCGGCGCATTATCCACCCTGAGCTTTCCAAGAGCGGGGTATGCGGCCTGTGCATTGTGGCCGCTGACCGCATTTACGGCATGGAAGACCTGCTGCCCATTCACGGTGGCTGTAATTGCTCGGTCGCTCCCGTCACCAAATCCAATGACCCCGGGCTCTCCCTCAACCGGCAAGACCTCGACGCCCTCTATGAGGCAGCGCAGGGCAATGATTACAAGAACCTGAAAAACATCCGGGTCACCAGCTACGAGCACGGCGAGCTAGGGCCCGTCCTGGCTCGCGTCGGTGATACCTACCTGACGCCGGAGGAAGCCCAGAAGCGCCGACGCAAGAAGAAACCACCCTACGTGGTGCCAGGCTCCCGGGCCAAGGAGCTCACCCCGGCTGAGGCGCAAAAGCGTCTCTCACGCGCCCAAGCCCAAAGGGAGGCATACGCCAAAAAATGGGAAGAGCTCAAAGCCGAGGGAATCAGCCCCGACGACGTTAGCGCAAGCGGATACGTCTATGGGCTGCGCCGATTAGACAAAGAAATTGCCAAGTACACCAAGCTAGCCGCTAAGGAGGCAGCATGAATAAAGTCCACCTCATCGTGGGCCCCCCGGGCGCAGGTAAGAGCACCTACGCCACAGAGCAGGCCGCCAAGACAGGCGGCACCGTCATCGACTACGACAACTTCCGGGCGCTCGCCCCTGACGCTGATACCGCTGAGCGGTGGCGCCTTGAGGCCGAATCCCGCGCCCATGACCTGGGCAAGGACGTTTTCGTGGTGCGAACCCTGGCTAAGGCCGATGAACGCGCCGAAGCGGCCGAGCGTATCAAGGCCGATGAGACTATCGTGCTGCTGACCTCAGCCGAGGTCTCTAAGGCCCGCGTGAGTGAGCGCGACGGCGATGACTCGAAGCATGAGGCCATCGACGCCTGGTGGCAGGATTACACCGGTATCGAGGGTGAAACCACCATCACCTTTGATGATGAGCCAGAAGAGCCGGCTGAACCTGCTGAGCCTGAGACAGACGAGCAGGGCGACGCGGAGGGCTCCGAAGACTCGGACGCCGAGGGCGAGTCCACCGGGGATGAAGACCCCTCCCCCGGCCAAGATGTGCAGGCCCTCATTGAGGCTGCCCGGGCTGAAGAACGCGCCAAAGTCAAGGAAGAATTCGCCTTGGAGCGATTCACCACCCACCTGAGTGCCGAGGCCACGGCCCGCAAGCTCAACGCTGACGCCCTGCAGCTACTCAAAACCTCCCTGGCCCCCGCGGCCTTCCTCAAACCCGATAACTCAGTCAATATCGAAGCTCTCACCACCTTCCTGGACGCTTTCACCCGTGCTAAGGGCTCCTACGAGAACCACTCTGGCCATCGAGGGACCCAGGCAGTCGGCGGCAAGGATCTGGGCAAGGCTAAGGCTGAAGAATTTCTCAATAAAAAAGGACGGTAAAACATGTCTATCATCGGCACCCCCGTAACCACCATCATCGACGGCGACCAGTCCTGGCTCGCCTCCGCCCACGGTCAGTGGAACGCCCGCACCGTGACCCTCGACCTTTCGAAGTTCACCCCAGGCACCCACTTCAAGAACGGCCACCTGCCCCAGGGCTTCCCCCTGGCAATCGGCTCAGATGGCTTCGCAGGCCCCTACACCGGCACTGATTTCGCCGGTCACCTCATGCATGACCTGGCCGTCGCGACCGGTGAAAACGGCCGAGTCGCAGCGCCCATGCTCGACCACGGCCGCGTCGTCGCCTCCCGCGTCCCCCTGGAAGGCTTCACCAAGCCCACCACCCAGGCCAACTCGACTATCACCTACCTCTAAGAAAGGCGGTACATCAGCATGACTACTCTGAATACTGACATTTTCGACCCCGCCGCGCTGACCGAATTCATGCGCGAGCTCTACATCGCCAAGGAAGAAAAGGACGGCGTCCTCTCCTCCTTCCTGCCTAACTACAACGTCGATGGCGCAACTGTCGACGTCACCGTCGAGGGCAACACCCCCGCCGAGCCTGCCAAGCGCCGCGCTTTCGACGCTGAACCTCGCTTCGGCACCGGTGCCAGCAAGGTCACCCGCACCATCAAGCTCATGCCTCTCTCAGAGCAGGGCCGCTTCGGCGAGCAGGAAGCCGTCACCACCGGCCGCAACTCCGCTACCGCCAAGGAAGCCTGGATCAAGCGCCGTGCAGCCCGCATGGTCGACGCTTACTTCGAGCGCCTGGAGCTTGAGCGCGCCAATCTGCTGGTCACCGGTCGCCTGACCATCGAGCAGGACGACCTGAAGATTGACGAGTCCTTCGGTCGCTCCGGCACCCACGACGTCACCGCTGGCACCCTCTGGAACGCAGGTGGCGATCCCCTCGAAGATATCGCCCTCTACGCCGAAACCTACGCCAACAGCAACTTCGGCGCAGAACCTGGCACCGTCCTCACTTCCCGCCGAATCCTGCGCCAGCTGGCTAAGCACTCTGCTTTTGCTACTGCGCTCGCTAATGGCGGTTCTCGCCCTGCTGGCCTGGCTGACATTAACGACGTCCTGCTGGGCCAGGGGCTACCCGTCATTCAGGTCTTTGATAAGGCCACCGCTGCAGGGCGTCTGATTCCCGATGACCGCCTAATCTTCCTGCCCGCCGCTGGTGAGAAGTTCTCTGCCACTGGCTCTGAGCTCGGCGGCACCCCCTGGGGCACCACCGCTTCAGCTTTCACCCCCTCATGGGGTATCGATGAGGCGGACGCTGCTGGCCTGGTGGCAGCGGTTTTCGAGAACTCCAAGCCCCCTGTGGGCCTGGAAATCGCCGCTGACGCGATTGCCCTGCCTGTGCTGGTCAATGCTGACCGTTCCCTGGTCGCTAAGGTGCTCTAGTCATGGCGGCCGCAAAGCGTAAGCTCGCGGTCAATGTGCTGGTGCGAGACCCCAAGACTGACCAGCCTGTTTTTTTGCAGGCTGGTCAGGACCTGCCGTCAGGTTTCAAGGACCTGGTTGCTGAGGTGAACCTCGTACCGAAGCAGACCGCTGGGAGCAAGAAGAAGACCGAGGCCGCTGCTGAGGAAGTGGCGGCTGTAGAAGAGGCTGTCGAGCCTACCCCCGTGGAAGAAACCGCGCCTGAGCCTGAACCTGTTACCGCTGATGTGGTTGATGATTCAGAGCTGGACGCCGGTGATTCCTTCGATACCGAGTAAGGCGGTGAAAGCCCATGGCCTGCAATAATCTGCTGACCATTTCACCTGATGAGGTGAATGATGAGCTGAGGGGCACCCTTGATGTGAATGACCCGTCGGCCATGACTTGGCTCGACCGCCAGCTAGCTAAGGCAGAGCGCAAGCTCTTTGCGCTCTGCCCAGCTACTGAGACCCGTATCCGCCAGGGGGATGCCCGCACTATCGCTATCGCTAAGGATTTGGTGGTTGAGGCGGTAGCGCGAGTGGCGCGAGTGGACCCAGAGGCCGTGGGCTTCCGCTCGGAATCAGAAGATGGGTACTCCTACAGTGTGGACCCTCTGACCCGCGCCGGGAACATTTGGTTTCCTGACACTGACCTAGCACAGCTAGGGTGCGGGGCTAAAGCCTCTGGCTTCACCCCGCGCTCAGCTACCCTCGCCCGAGGAACTGCTTGGCATGGTGGTCTACGATGACCGCGCTCCGCTACGGCGTACACACTGTCACCGTCACCCCTGTGGTGGAATCTGATGGGCCATACGCTGAAGAGACCCTGGGCAAGCCGGTCATCATCCGGTGCAACGTCCAGCCGGTCTCTGCTGCTGAGCGGCAAGACCTGGGGCTGACCACCACCACGGCCTACCGCATCAAGTACTTTCACCCGGTGCACGGCGGCAAACCCTGGCCTGGTGGGCCTTACTCAAAGATTGATTGGCAGGGGCGTCGATTCGAGCAACGCGGCGAGGCTCTGCTCTCATCCATGTCTCCGCGTACAGCCCACTACAAAATCATCATGGTCAGCCAAGCATCTGAGGTGAGATAAATGAGCTTCGTCGGTTTCAAAAACCTTGAGCTTGAAGCCGCAAAAGTCGCATCACGCGAGCCAGCATTCAAAGCCCAGGCGCTAAAGGCTAAGCAAGCGGTAGAAACAGAAATCAGCCGCATGTATTCGAAAGTATCTTCTGAAGCAACTGGCAGATTCATGACCTCGATAGATACAGCAACCGCAGTAACCCGTGGTGGCGTGCACGATATCGAGGTCTACAGCGATGATCCCGGCGCCCTCAGCATCGAATTTGGCTACATGCGCAAGGACGGACGCTGGGAACCAGGGAAATTCGTATTCTCTCGCGCCCTTATGCGTCTACGATTTGGAGGCTAGCCCATGAGAACCATCGACACCCTCGGAATCATCGAAAAGAACCTCGCCGGCATCAGCCCCCGCCTCTACTTCCAACCCCCCTCCGACCTACTCAAGAAGCTCCCAGCTGTCATCATCGAGCAATCCCCACCAACCCACTTCAGCAAAAACGTCCCCAACCCTGCTCTCTCAGCAGTAGCTACGGTCAGTATCGCTGCGCTCGCCTCGAAGCGCGAGCAGGCATACGAAGCCTGCTCTGAGGTCTTTGGCCGGCTCTTTGATTCCGTGCATACGGTCACAGAGCTTGGCTGGGTGACTCGGTGTACTGAGATTCAACAGCCGCACCTCGTGGCTCATCAATATGAGGCCTCGACGCTTTTTCAGTATTCGGCGGCCGTGCAGATCATCTTTAGAAATAACCCTAGTCAGCAGCGCTCTTAGCGTCGCTGACTTTTCTTTTACCACCGATTGAAAGGACGGCTCATGCCTACCCTTGATGAAGCGCTTGACGCTACAACCATTGCCAATATTGGCCATATCTACTATGCCCCGGTCGGCACTCCTTGGCCTGACCTCAGCACTTTCGAATTCACTGGCGAAGATTGGGGAGCCTGGAAGTGGCTGGGTGACACCTCGGCCGAAAATCTTCCTGAGTTCGAGGCCGACGAGGACGAGGACGCTAATAAGCGCACCTGGGACCGAAAGAATACTCGCAATGGCGGGAAGATTACCGGCACCATCAACGGCGTCGCCTTGACTAAGGAATTCTTCAGCATCACCAAGTCAGGCGGTAAGGAAGAGGCAGACGGCTACGTCACCACTATCCGCACCACATCGAAAGCCTGGAAGATTCTGATTGTTGTCGAGGACGGTGCCTGGGCTACCGGCCTAGGCCTGTACGTCGCTGCTCTCAAGGCTGGCCTGCGAACCCACGACCTCGAGAATTACACAGAGGTCCCCGTCAACGTCACAGCCGAGCCAGATGCCGAGGGCAACCTCTACAAGGACTTCTTAGCCGTCAAAATGACCGCGGTAGCCGGTGAGGCCCCCGGCGTAGGCGGATAACCAGCCCCACCCCACTGCCTAACTGGCGGGGTCAGCACCTACGCTGACCCCGCCTCTCTCGTACCCAACAACAACCTGCATAAGGAGAAACCATGACCAAGGCCAAGGAAACCGCAAAGAAGAAAGGCGCCAAGATGCCCACTGACCGCCTGGAAGCTGAGAAGCCTTTCAAGGAATACCCCGGCGCTGAGCACTTCCGACCCCTCAACGAGGTCGACCCCATCGACGCCATGGAGCTTGTAGCAGATATCGAAGATCTAGATTCTTCTGATGCTCCCAACCTCAAGGAAATCAAGCCGATTTTTAAGAAAATCGCCACCGAAACCTTTATCAAGGATGTCGAGGCCTTCCGCCGGGAGTTCTACAACGCCGCCAACCTTAACCAAGCCGTTGAAACCACTCTCGCGTATGTAGCAGAAATGGGAAAAGGTGTGAGCTCGAACAGCTCCTCACCGACCACCCAGAGCTAACCGGCGACTTCCTCGCACTCTTTCATGCTGATCCTTTCCAGCTCATCTGGTCTGATGACTTGCGCCCTTTCCTAGCCTTGCTAGAACGCATTCGCTATGAAGAGCGCTCCGTCTACCGAGCGAAGGAAATGCTTGGCTCTGAAACCCACTTCGGCTGGTCGCTTGATACCTACCTGCTAGCGGCAATCACCAATGCCGCCAACACCAAGGTCAAGGGCAAGAAACTCACCCCCACGCAGAGGGTGAACCCACCCAAGGTCGTTAAGAAAAAGACCACCCGCCCGGTTGATTTCAGCAAGCCGGTTCGAAATCTCAGGCTTTCAAGCCTCATACCACAGCAGGCCTAGCCCCCCGGGGCTGGGCCTGCCCCACATACTCACAATCTCATAGCGTTTAGGCGGTGAAAGCCCATGGCCACCATTGGCAAGCTCTCCATCCGAGTTTTCCCCGATACTTCCAAATTCCGCGAAGAAGTCCGAAAAACCGTAGAGCGCGTCAAAGAAAACACCAAGGGCACCGTCAAGGTCTACGCAGAGCTAGATCGAGCCTCACTCGCCAAAATCCGAGCGACCCTCAAAAGCCTGCACGAGGTCATCGACCTCAATGTGGAGGCCAACACGGTCCTAGCCAAGGAGCGCCTAGACTCTCTCAAAGAGAACCTAGAAGCAACCGTCAACGCTAATGCAGACACAGGCAAGGCCGCCGCTTCCCTCGCAGCCCTAGCCCGCACCCGCGTCGCTGATGTCGTCGTCAACCTCAAGGGGATTGCTGCTGCTCGCGCAACGCTAGCCTCTCTTGCCGGCGGTAACATCCTCGGCAAGATGGGCAGCGGCCTGGGGAGCCTTTTCACTAACTTCGACGGTATCTCGGCTAAGGCTGCTACTGCATCTACTGCAATCGCTGGCCTATCGGCCGTCGCGCTC
Source organism: Rothia nasimurium (assembly GCF_928392795.1). GTDB lineage: Bacteria > Actinomycetota > Actinomycetes > Actinomycetales > Micrococcaceae > Rothia > Rothia nasimurium_F. The sequence continues at coordinate 485,783 of NZ_CAKMTJ010000001.1, read as the reverse complement.
TCAGCAGTAGGCAGCATCACCACCCTGGGCGCGTCTCTGGCGGCTATGGCCCCAGCAGCGCTAGCTCTCCCCGGTATATTCGCGGGTTTCGGTATCGGCCTAGCTGCTGCCTTCGACGGTCTGCAGAACATCCACCTGGCCATGGCCGATGTCATGGGCGCAGGCTGGGACCTCGGCAACGTATTCCGCGAAACCCGGCGCATCGCTGGTGAAGGCTTCTGGTCTAATGCCACAGCTGGCCTAGCCGAACTCATGGCTAACGGTCTACAACCTCTCATCGATGGATACATCGAGACCACTACGGTTATGGGCACCTTCTGGGGAGAATTCTTCTCGGGTCTGTCCACCGGCCTAACCGCAGTCGGCGGCATGCAGGCACTTTTTGCACCTCTCATCGAATCCATCAAAATCGCTGCAGAGGGGGCCCGACCCCTTGCCGATGCCATCATCAAGCTAGGCTCAGTAGGCGGGCAGTACCTCCCCGCTATGGCCTCCGCATTCGTGGAGATAGCCAACCGCTTCAACGAATGGATCACAGCGGCCGTCGCGTCCGGTGATATCTTCACCTGGATTGATGGGGCAATCACCAACATCAAGCTCCTGGGCTCAGCCTTCGCAGACATCATCGGCATCTTCGGCGCTATCTCAAACGCCGCAGCCGCCGCAGGTGGCGGAGGCATCGCAGGACTTGCAGCAGCTCTAGACACCATCAACCAGGTAGTCAGCGGCCCTGCCTTCCAAGGCGCACTAACCACAGTATTTGAGGGCGCCTACGCAGGCACCTCAGCCCTACTCCCCGCAATCCAGGCCCTCGGCTCAGCCTTCGAGGTCCTAGCGCCCACAATCTCCAGCGCACTGGCAATCGCAGGCAACGCCATCAATAACCTAGTCACCGGCATCGCCCAGGGTCTGGCAAACCCCGCCCTAGCCGCCGGCGTCCAACAGCTATTCGATGGCATCCTCACCGCCTCACAAGCCCTACAGCCAGCCTTCGCAGCCCTTGGCCCTGTCATTGGCGCGCTCGCCGGCACATTTGGGACTTTGGTGGCGACCCTCGCGCCTATCGTGGCTCAAATCGTCACGGGTCTTGCCCCGGCTTTCTCCCAGCTCTTTACCGCGCTGGGACCAGTGATTGAGGCGCTGGGGACCGGGCTGACCGCTGTACTGAATTTCTTGATTCCCATCATTTCTCAGGCCGTCACCTGGGTGGCGAATTTCATGGGACAGTTCCCTGGTCTCAGCGCTGTCATTCTCACGGTGGTAGCTGCTGTAGCAGGATTTATCGCAATACTGGCACAGATAATCAGTTTCGTAGCCCCTATCGTAAGCGCGATAGTAGGATTCGTAACTTCCCTCGGTGGCCTAGCCGCAGCATGGGGAACGGTCGTATCCGTCGTGACTACAGCAGTAGGAATCCTCGGAACGATCGTCAGCGCAATCGTCTCCTGGCCAGTAATCATCGGCGCAGCGGTAGTAGCCTTAGTCGCTCTTATCGTCGCGAACTGGGACGCAATCGTCGCCTGGACCACCCAGGCGTGGGAGAACATCAAGTCAGCGGTCACCTCAGCCGTCGACGCCGTCGTGACCTGGGTACAGACCTCCTGGGGGAACCTGGTCACCAACATCTCGGCAATCTGGGAATCGGTGACCACCTGGACCACCCAGGCATGGGAGAGCATCAAAAACGCGGTCTCCAGCGCACTTGATGCCGTCGTCCAATTCATCAGCACCGGCCTTGAGAACGCCAAGACCACCGCGACAAACGCCTTGACTGCAATCCAAAACTTCTTCACGAATGCATGGAACGCAATCACCTCATTTGTCTCCAGCGCCCTAGCAAACCTAGTCGCCGGAATACAAGCACAGCTCGCATCAGCGCAAGCAACCGTCTCAAACGTCCTCACCGCAATCACCAATTTCTTCTCCACCGCCTGGAGCTCAATCCTCTCCTTCGCTACCAATGCGCTCGCTGGAATCGTCTCAGCGATTTCTAGCGGCATGGAGAATGCAAAGGCTTTTATCAGCACCGCCATGGCGGCTGCTGTCAGCCTGATGCGGCAGGCATGGGAAAACATGAAGCAGGCTGTTTCGAACGGCGTGCAGGCAGTGGTGAGCTTCGTGCGTGAGATTCCGGGGAAGATTACCTCGGTGTTCTCTAATTTCGGTTCTCTGCTGCTGAACTCAGGCCGCGCTCTCATGGACGGCCTGACCCAAGGCATCAAGAACGGTGTAAGCAACGCGGTGAACGCGGCGAAAGACGCGGTCAGCAAGATTCGTGATTTCTTCCCCTTCTCCCCTGCTAAGAAGGGTCCCTTCTCCGGCCGAGGCTATGTCACTTACTCAGGTCAGGCTATCGTCAAGGATTTCTCAGCGTCTTTGGCTGCTGGTCGTGATCAGATGGCCCGCGCCGCAGATACCGCACTGGGTGGTATTGACTTCACCGTCAATACCCCTGAGCCGCTTCTATCTGCTACAGAAATCACCCCTGCCCCGTCACTAAACAGCTCTGACGAGGCAAACCATTCTGGAACTAATGGCGCACTAACGATCGATGCAGTGGCTATGGCGCTGGCTCAGGCGCTCGCGCAGGTCAGTATCATCACCAATATCGGCGGCCGTGAATTCTATGGAGCAATTCAAGAAACCAACCGTAAATTCGGAAGGATGTAGTGAACCATGTTTGACGAATTCACCTTGCCTCGGCGCGGTTTCATCTTCATATCAGAGGGTGAGTCCGCGCTGCCTTTGGCACTGACTAATTTTTCAGTCAAAACTCCCGATGTCGCTCCTGCTGGGTGGCGCTGGCTTGGGTCTACTTCGGAGAAGCAGCGGTTTTCGATGGAGCAGCTTGAGGGTGTCACTGACCCTATGCTTTTTGATGGGGAGGTCGAGACCTTGTGCTCTCGCCCGCTTTTCTTGAAGTTCACTTTCGGGGGTTTGTGGGGCTCAAAAAATACTGTCAATGAGATTCTGCAGGGGCAGGACCTGCAAGATTTGGGCGGGTGGGTTCTCCCTTCTGAGGTGGTCAATGCTCGCAGATCTGTCACTGTGATGATGGTTGACGACGACGGCGGTCTGTTTGGCTGGTATTTCGGTCGGGTCAAGCTACAGGGGAACCTTACCGGCGAGCATGATGAGGATTATTTCACTGGGTTTTCTGTGGTTGGGCATGTGATAAGGCCATTGGGGTCGGAGCCTAGGGTCATGAAATTCTACAAGCAGAAGGGCTCCGATGAATGAATCTTCCCTAATGAAGCTCTTTTCAGGCCGTCATGGGCCTGTGCTGGTCTCCACCGGTAAACATGCCCCTGCCCCGCCTATTGATTCAATCAAGGTGGGGCAGGCCGATACTTACCCCCAAGGCTGGGAAGCTCTCTCATCCACTTCAGCTGAGAATCTGATTGAGATTGCTTTGAGCGAGGGTGAAGATGATTGGAAGAAATTCGATGACCTGGACACCCTCTGCGTACTCCGTCAGTACATCACGCTGAAGATTTCCCAGCTCTCTATGAGCCAGGCGGTATTCGAGCGCACTTTCGGTGCTGGCGAGTGGGACTCTGCCCTTGGCGCATACCGCGCTGAGGGCAGAGTCAGCCCCGCCTATCGGTCTGTGCTGATCTGCTTTTTTGGGCGCGAGAAAGTGATGGGGGTGTATTTTTCGCGGGTGAAGATTACCCCGGGAGATTCGCTTGCTTCTCTTTCTCGCTCTTACTTCTATGAGCTGCCCCTGACCGGGTACGTGCAGGAACCAACCCAGCCTGGTGGGAAGTACGTCGTCTACTCGCCAAGGAAGCGTGCATGAGGCCGGTTTTCAAAATCGGCACCCGAGAATTCCACGGAGTCATGGAGCAAGCAAACCAGCAATACGGGAAAGGGCGTGGTTTTTGATGTACATCGGCACCTCAGCGGACGGCCTCTTTCACGTCTCCTGCCCCACCAGCCAGGAGGTCACCCAAGAAAGCCAAGCCGCGCTCCACCATTTTGCCGATGGGACCAGGGCAGCTACCATCTTCGGAGCGCTGACAACCCCCCGTATCTGGGGGGTTGAGAATTCAGCAGAGATTCCAGCTGATATGGCCTTGATGGAGCAGTTCGCCACATCAAACCGCTGGTATCAGCGTGGGGGCTTGCAATTTCTGCCAGCAGGGGCTTCCACCGGTAATGCGCTCTCGCCTCAAGAGTGTGACCTGAGCACCCTTCCGGGGTACTCTCCTGCCCCGGTAGATGCCGGCGGGTGGATCCTAGGCTTCTTAGGCACACGTGTGCCCACCGTCCTGGCAGAGAAAGTGGCGGTTCCCAGGCAAGGGGTCAAGACTATGACCTTCTCAGCCTGGGTGCAAGGGGCCGCCACTGTCACAATCACCGGGTATATGGGGCAAGAAATTACCGGCAGTCTTAGCCTGACTCTCACCGGTGAAGAGACAGTCTTCTCCCGTGCTCATGGCACCGGGAGCCTGCCAGAAGATACCCGCCATATCAGCATTGAGGTCACCGGCACGCTCACTAAGCCTGCCCTGACATTCACAGACACCCTCACCCCTTATACGCCTGGGCAGGCTGCCAGGCGGGTGCTCGTGGCTAAAAATAGCCAGCGTACCCTTCTGGCTACCCGCGCCGCCCAGTACGCCGCCTACGCATACACCATCACAGAGCTAGGAGCCGGATCATGATTCTTGTGACCACCCATGTATCTTTGCGGGGCAAAAATATGGGCATCCACCCAGTGGCCTGGAAGGCTGCTCTCTCTAATGATTTGCCCGGGCGTTTTAGCGCTGGTGATTCGGTTCCCATGCGAACCGGCACTATCCACTGGGGAGCGGAATTACACGGCTATGATGGGGAAACTGGGCTGATGCCTGACCCTTCGCCCCTTGAGAAGTCTTATCCTGCCCCTGGTGACCGCGTTGAGGTGTGGGCCAAAGTCGTGGCTGATGGTGAAGCGAAAACATATAAGGTTTTCACAGGAACCATCGAGTCAACCACCGGAGGCATGGGCGAGCCACTAGTCTCTGAGATCATTGATGATTCGGATAAGCTGGCCTCTCCCGTGGCCTGGTATTCCCTGGCCTCTCGTATGCCCCGGCGGGCTAATACTCTCTGGTATGCCCCCCGCCCTGGCTCGTATGTAGGTTTTGTGCTGGCAGAGACAGCTCGACAGTGCGGTTTCGGGGCAGAATACCCCGAGCATCGCGGCGGGTACATTATCAACACCCACCTGAACGGGTCACTCTGGTCGGATTATCTTTCTGGTGGGGCTCGGCTGATTATCGCCGGTAAAGATGCTGAAGCCACCGAGCAGCCATACTTCGCCTCGGTAGAATCTGGGGAGGCTGGCCTAGCTGAAGGGGCAGCAGGGTGGGATAAGGGAGATTCCCCGATGGTCGCGCATAACGGGCTGTGGGTTGATATGGAGATCATTGGGGCAAGGGCTGAGACCTGGCTACGCGCCGGTGTCCGTTTCTCTACCAGCTCACGCCTGTTGCTGGCTATCGATAACGGGCAGGTACGTATCTCAACCAAAACCGGAGAGCTACTGACAGTAGCCCCACTGGGCGAAGGCAACCGCCTGGTAGGGGTTTTCTACCCTGCCCAGGTTGGAGAGAACCTGTGGGTGCGCATCGACAAAACCTTCTACAAGACCACCCTCACCAGAACCGACTCGACGAACACTCTCACTTCCCCTAGCGTGGCAAAAATGACCTATGAGGGCTCCCCCGTCTTCTTGGCTAAGCAGGGCCGCGGACTGGTGAGGGACCTCGTCATGGGTGCTATGCACGGGGAGCAGGCTACCGCCACCGCCTGGGAAGCTATCATGCGCTCCCGCACGGAGAACCGCGCTAAGTACCGCATCGGGGATATCCCCACCGTAGGCTACCTGCCTGGAAGCGATCATATCTCGGGAAAGGCAGCCATAGCCGCTGTCGCTGAGCCTTTTTGTATCAGCTCTTGGGTCGATGGGCGCGGCACCTTGCAGTTTGCCACGGGCAAAGCCCTGCGTGAGCAGAAAGCCGAGATCTCACTCACCGAGGCTTATTTCACCTCAATCACCTGGGAGAAAAAGCTTCTGCATCAATGCTCGAAAATCACGGTGACGGGCAAAGCCGTGGATATCTCCATCAAATCCACTGGCGACCCTATCCATGTAGTACATGAGGGCGGGTCAGAAACCTTCGAGGCCTCCGATACCATCACCGAGTGGATCAGCCTCGATGGTGATACCGATTTCTTTGAGATTGATACAGCGGTGAAGAATCTCAATGATATTTACGATGCCTGGAAGAATGGGGATACCGAGTCGGGTAGGAACTGGCGCGGCTGGTGGGGCCTATACTCAGTCTTTGCTGTAGCTAAGACTGATGTGGTGGAAGATGAGCCGGGGAAAACTCCACGGGATGCTATACCCGGCGGCCGTATCTTCTGCAAGGTAGACCAGATCACACCCCGCACTTTCAAGCTGACCACCGGCTACCAGCGTGATTACTTTTCTCACTCTAAGCCCCAGATGCCTAAAGAAATCAAAGAGGTGATGCGCCTAAACGATGACGCCTCGGCCATGCCAGTAATTAGAGCCGGCGGTAAGGTAAGCATTTACCAGGCCCCGCCTATCCGAGTAGAAACAGGTGGGCCTGCTGGCCCTGAGCTTACCCATGACATGGGTGTTTTCCAGGGCGAGGGCGGCCCCTACATGGCTGCGCTGCTTGCTGATTATTTCGGGAAAGAGCACCCGGTTTTCTCAGATGTGGGCACCGTTTTTGACCCGCGCATTGAGGTGGGCGCTGTCGTCAACATGGATTGCTCCAAGCGGTGGGGTCACCGCTTCCAAGCCCTGGTCACCTCCGTCTCCCATGACCCAGTAGCTGGCACTACCACCTTCACACCAAGGGTGCTTTTCAGCACCCGGGTGAACCGCACCTATGAAGATGTGGCAGCGGGATTTGCGACACTTGGGCAGCTCGGTAAAGCTGGAGATTACACCGATACCCATATCATCAATCCTTGATAAAGAAAGCAGAATAATATGGGAACTTTTTATACCCCACAGGGCATCCCCGTGCCTGATCACAGCGAGGATGCAGTGATACCCGTGCATCTATCAGAAGCCTTCGGGGTCACCGACCACCTGATTCGCTCTAAGGCTGGTGGGGCCTTAGAAGCCTCTGCATATGCTGCCGAGGCCGCTTCGCGCCTGGACAGCAAAATGGCGTCTCTTACATCTCAGATGGCCTCTAGCGAGGCTTCTATCGCTGAGGCGATTGCGGGGCTTGCCGCTAAAGTGGAGGCCGCCACTGCCACTGATGCAGCGGTAGCCACTGACAAGACCGTTGCTGTGCTGGTCGATGACCGGGCCACAGAGACCTCAGCTGCGCTTTCCCGGAACTTTGTTCAGGATGGCGATGGGGTATGGCGGGCCGATAAAAACGGTTTTGAGAAGATACCCACCCCTTCCAGCAACGCCGCCGCTGACGCAGCCCGCGCACGGCGCAATACACTGCTTTGGATTAACTTGCGAAATAAGGTAATCCAGGCAGGTGGCGGCGTCATCGAATTCGGCTCAGGGGTCTACGAATTTGAATCCATGCCCTTTGATGCTGATATTCCCGGCGTAGTACCGGCGAAAATCAACGAGCTGAATGTGACAGTGCAGGGCACAGCTGGGTACGGAACCGCCATTCGGCTGACCGGCACCTTCTATGGCGGCGCGGCGGTGCCTATCGGCCGCAAAGCCTATGGCGAAGGCTCCGTCCGCAACGTGACCATCAGAGATATTTCTCTGCTGCATAATGCCAAGTGGGGCTACCCCGACCGTGCCCCCTTCCAGGGTGTGCGCGTGGAGATGGCAGCGGCGATTATCTTTGAGAATGTCCGTATTGCCGGTTTCGGGCGAGGTGGTTTCTACGCCGAAAACATGTGGGACTCACGGCTTCACAATGTGGAGATCATGTACTGCGGCACTGCCAATAAGACAGGGGCTCCCAACGATGAAGCCCCCTACAATTCCTATGCAGCAGAGTTCGTAGGCACCGGGGTTGGGTCGACCAACGCCGTGCATGTCGATGCTTTGCGTATTGAGCAGGCTCCTCTTATGCTCAAGGTCGGCCCGCAGGCTCGGCTTCTTGATTTCTCTGATTGTAAATTTGAGCACGGGCACCACGACTTGACGCTGAATCAGACAGCCTCTCTCTCACCTATCCAGCTAGATGGCGCCCTGGAGGTTTCTTTCACGGGCTGTAAATTTACTGCTTCTCAGACTGTGACCCAGCAAGGCGGCACCCCTAAGCCCTTTGTGCGGTCTCTGCCGGTGATGGCCGAATCCTTCACAAAATTTGGGTATCGCTCCTCTGTGAAATTCTCAGCCTGCCACTTCTTTGCCAATTCCCAGACTGACCAGAACTGGTTTGCCGGAGATGACACGGTCTTTACGGCCTGCGATTTCTCCCGCGCACGGGGCCAGAACCATCCCTTCCGGCTGGGTAATTTCAATACTTTTGACGGTTGCACTATCTCCACCATGAACTCATACCAGCGGTTTTTCACCATCGAGGGTAAGGGCAATCGGATTAAGAATTGCACCCTGCGCCCTGGTGAGGGTGAGCCGGTGAACGCAATCTTCGAATGGGGCGTTGCCGCTAGCGAGAATGATATTTCTGGTGTCTCGGTGGTTTCTACCGTGGCCCCGAAGGCTTGGGTCTCTGGTGCCTCTAATGATGGTATCGGGTCAAATCGGGTGAATCTTGCCTCTCGGCGTGTGGTGCAGACCCATGCTGGTGGCGGGTCGGACTCGGTTTTTGGCGCTGAAGTTGTGGCTCTGCCAGAGGTGGCAGACACCAATTGGACCGGCTTCAATCACGGCTGGGATGGGCAGAGAATCCTGGTGATTTCTCGGGCGGCTAATACCCGGTTGCAGCAGGGGGCGCGGTTGAAAAATCGTGGAGGCGCTTCGCTGACGCTTGGCGCTGGCGAGTCGGTTTCTTACACGCACTTTGATGGTGCTTGGTATCAGAATTAGGAGCTGTTTATGGCTGTTTTTGAGGAAGTCACAGGGCGTTTTATCGCCCCTGACGGTTCCCCTCTTTCTGGGTCGGTGGTGTTTACCCCGGCCTTTTCTTTTGCCCGGGACGCAGAGGCGGTGACGCTGCCTGCGCCGGTGACAGTACAGCTGGACACCGAGGGCCGGGTGACTGCGTCCTTACAGGTGCCTGACGAGTCCACCCAGCCGACCACCTGGACGTGGCAGGCCTGCCCGCGCCTACGTCACGCTGGCGGCGCTGTGGGGCTGGAGCCTTTTATTTTCGAGCTGGTGGCCGGGCACCCGGTGAATCTGGCTGAGGTGCTCCCGGTGCCTGACCCCGTGACCGGGGAGTTTGTGACCCGGGGTGAGACCGGCGCTGACGGCGTTGGCCTGGCCGCTATCACCACCGAGGGCGGCGAGCTAATCTTCACCCTCACTGATGGCTCCGAGTCGCGCATCCCCGCGCCCCAAGGCGTGCCGGGCACTGGCGTTGCTGGGATATCCCTGGAGGGTGACGAGCTGGTCTTTGCCTTGACTGACGGCTCTGAGACCCGTCTGCCAGCACCCGTGGGGGCTGACGGCCAAGATGGCGATGACGGGCAGGACGGCGTGGGCATCTCCACCATCACCTTAGAGGACGGCGAGCTGGTCATAGCTCTTACTGATGGGGCTGTGACTAGGCTTCCCGCTCCGAAGGGCGACCCCGGAAAGGACGGCACATCCCCGCCTGCACCGACCCTACGTGTAGAGCAGGTGCAGACCCTTCCACCTGGGTCTACCGCTACCGCCCATATCGGCGGTGAAGCCCCTGACTACACCCTCACTCTTGGCGTCCCGCAGGGTGAGGCTGGTCAGAAGGGCGATAGCGTGGCTGGCCCTCCCGGCCCCAAGGGTGAACCGGGGAACCCCTCCGCCCTGGTGCTGGTGGGCGTGGGGCGCCCTGATACACCCTCGACCCTTTCCCCTGAGAATCAGACCGCTGTGGCTAGCGCCCCGGTGGGGGCTACTTTCACCTCTACTGATGGCGCTGGCACCGGGGCGTGGGCCTGGGTGAAAACCCCAGGCGGCTGGCAGGTCACCTACGCAGATACTGGGTGGCGAGATATAACAGCGACTGCGGTTTCTACCGAAACCGCACAGCCGGGCGGTGCAATTCTGGTGCACCGTACCGGCCAGGTGGTTACCATTCAGCTAAAGCGCCTGGCCCCCCCTCGCCATAGATGGCGTCCCGGTGGTAGAGACTGAGTGGCTTGCCCTCGGTTTTAGAAATCAGCACCCTGTAGCTGGGCTTCTGCATGATATAGGACGCGGTGAGTCAAGAGCTGGCTTTGCCGCAAGGCTCGCTTCCTCAAGGTGGTGGAAGTACACCAGGCCTCTGAAAATTAATGGAACCACTGCCACTGATGGTAATGGGGCCCTATGCTTTACAACTTCCGACCCCTGGCCTGCGACGCTACCGGGCTCCCCGGCGTAGGAAGGAGAAATCGACATGCTTGCTTTTAATCGGCTTTGGCTCATGCTTTCTGAGCCCCGCGTCGTCACCGCCTTCTTCCTGACTATCTACGCGGTTTTCCTGATTCAGGGTGTGCAGGGGCTAATGGTACCCCCGCACCCACACGACGAGCAGGTCCAGACATGGACTCGCCTGCTGGTCAATGGGTCGCTGGTCGCTGGTGGCCTGGTAGGGGTGGCATCTACCCCGAGGGGGCTGTGGCAGTTCGAGAGGGCCGCCATCCTCTTTGTGATGGTGGCTTCTGCGGTTCAGCTCTTCTGGACTCTCTTTGACCCAGACCCGGGCGTGCGCTGGGTTAGCCTTTGGCGCTCTGTGACTATCCTGCTTTTCCTTGGTGCGCGCTATTACACGATTCGGTGGGCTCGCGCCGACCCTGGCAAATAAGAAGGTGAGGGATGTGCCCAATGATTTCCTACCCTTCCTCCTAGCCTTCTTCGGCGCCGGTGGTGCAGGGACCATGCTGGTGAAAAGTTTTCTCGATTGGCGCTCTGGCAAGGTCGCTGCTGAGAAGGAGGAAAACCGTGCCGCTCTGCGTGTGGCCCAGCAGGCTGAGTACCGTGCAGAGTGCGAGGCGCATAACCGGCGGGCTATGGTCGAGTACGCCGCTGAGCTGCGCCGTATCATGCGTGAGCATGGCATCGACCCACCCCCGCACCCGGTGATTCAGACCTGCTTCGAACCCCCGAAGCCTGAGACCCCCTAACTCTGGGGGTCTTTTCTTTACCCAAAAACAGTGCCCCCGCACCACCAAGGTTCGGGGGCTTACTCATTTAATGAAAGGAAAGGCCAATGCCTTTTATCACTGACCTGGCTGACAAGCTCCGCTCCTACACCGCGCCGGATGGCTCCAAGCTCAGCATCGTAGAAACTGCTGGGTGGAAGACTCGCGGTTATGCCGGGCAGGGTATGGCGAGCGTGGATGGTGTGGTCTGGCATCATACTGCTACCCCAGAATCTGCCTTCGTGCGCTCGAATGCCCCGACCTTGAATATTCTTATCAACGGTCATTCTTTTCTGCCTGGTCCGCTTTCTCAGCTGGGTCTGGGTCGAGATGGCACCGTATATGTTGTGGCAGCTGGTCTGTGTAATCACGCTGGTACCGGTAGCGTCTCCGGAGCCTACCGCAACGTTGGCAATTCGTATTTCATCGGCATTGAGATGGAATCCTCTGGCATCCGGGATGACTGGACCGCGGCTCAGCGTCGCGTCATGCCTCACCTGGGTGCTGCCCTAGAGCGTGGCTACGGCAAGGGCAAGGACTTCATCCAGATTGGCCATAAGGAGTATTCTGACCAGGGCAAGATTGACCCGGCGTACATCGATATGAACACCCTGCGCCAGTCCATCAATGATCTGCTCTACGGCGGCAAGACCAACGTAGCCCCCGCCGCGCAGAACGCTGCCCCCGTCCCGGCCCAGCAGACCGCCGTGGGCAATAACCTCAACGCCCCGCACTGGACTGTGCGCGCCGGGGATACCCTGGCTAGGATTGCACGCTACTACTTCGGCTCATCGACCGCCGCCGATATCAAGAAGCTCGCCGACTACAACAGCATCAAGGACCCCAATCGCTTGGCCGTGGGTCAGCGTATCTTTATCCCCGGCCCCCTGGTCTGGACTGTAGAGGCTGGCGACTCTTGGGAGAAGATTGCTACTTACTACGGCTACAGTGTGCAGGCGGTCAAGGATCGCAATCCCGGGAAGTCTCTCACCCCGGGTACTGTGCTGGTGCTGTGGAAGGCCGGGGAACGCTGATGGCTGGCCCGACTTTTTCCCGCGATGTAGGTGAGCTGCCCGGTGTGGACGCTGCTACCCCTGCCCCGGTGGCTGAGGCTAGTGACGCGGTGGCCGAGCTGATTACCGCCAGGGCCCGCCGCTGGGTCTACGCGATCTACGCGCTAGGCTCGGTGGTGCTTGGGGCTATCCAGGTCGGCTACAGCGCTGGAGGCTATACCCACCCGGTCTGGCTGGCGGTCTTAACCGCGGTCTGGGTCTTCCTGGGTGGCCCACAGGGCCTGCTTGCCCTGCTCAAAACCCCGCCAGAGTAAACAGAATGCCCCCGACCCTTAGCTGGGCCGGGGGCGCTTTTTCTATGCCTGCAAGCGGGAAACCACCGCACCACCCCGACACCAGGGGGCTCCAGCTCAAGCCATGCTGGTTGAAGGAATTTTTGAAAGCAGTAGATGACCACTAGATGACTTACCGCTTTTTCACTTGATAATAAAAATATCCCCCACTTGTTTTACCAAGTGAGGGATACATTGAGCGCCCCAGGAGGGAGTCGAACCCCCGACCAAGAGATTAGAAGGCTCCCGCTCTCATCTGGAGGCTATATACTCACCTCGTAGAGGGACGAGCGCTGGCCGCGGCGGAGTACTCGGCGGGTTGCCGGGTCGAAGAAGACCAGCCAGAAGGCATAGGCCACGCTGAGCACAGCCGCAATGAGGCGGCCCATGTTCTGATCAAAGTTATCGAGATAGGGCGAGACGGCAAGCTGATCTGAGACCCCGTACATGACAAAGAACAGGGTTGTCAGGAAATAGAAATCTAGCTGCCAGTCGGTACGCACACCTGCCACCACAAACAGCGGGATGAACCAGAGCAGATACCAAGACTGCAACATGGGTGAAAAAACCACAACCATAGCTAGGGCCAGGCCGGTGCGGCGGATGAGGTTTTCGTCCTTTCCCACAAACATGACGACTACGGCCAGCAGCATGCCGGCTAGTTTCCCCAGAGAGAAGAAGGTATCGCGCACCGAATTCGCCAGGGCATTATCACCGGTGATAGACACCAGGATTTGGTTGATTTGTAGCCCCAGGAAGCCAATGGGGGTGAACCAGATGTACTGGCCGCCGGTGGTAGCTAGGGCTCCAATCCATCCAAAGCCCAGGTCGGTTACAGCTCCGAGCACCCAGAGCTCCGCCATGGAGATAGCCAGTGTCATAGCCCAGAAAATAAAGCGGCGGGGCCAGCTGGCTCCCCTACCGGCCCAGAACAGCCCGATAAAAGGTAGGGCGACCAGGGCAATGGGCTTGACAGCTACGGCTGCGGTCACCAGGGTAATTCCCAGTAGGCCGCCCATCGTATCGCGCCGGGCTGCCGCGTGGTATACACCTGCCAGTACCAGGCCGGTCATCAGGGCATCGTTATGGGAAGAAGTGATGAAGGCGGCGATAAAGAGGGGGTTGGCCAGCACTAGCCAGTTAGCGCGTATGCCATTGATGCCGTGGAGTTTCGCCAGCTTGGGCACGTAGTAGGCGATAAGCCCCACCCCGATAAGAGCAACCAGCCTAAAGAGGTAGAGGGCGGTATCTACGGAGTCACCGGCGATTTGGGCTACCCATTTTTCAATAAGCAGGAAGACGGGGCCGTAGGGCGGAGCCGACTCAGACCACATCTGGTCAGCACCGTACTGGAAGAAGTTATTGACAGAAGAAACCCCGTACTCATAGGGGTTAAGCCCTGAGGCCATGACGCGTCCCTGAGCAAAGTAGGAGAAAACGTCACGGCTATAGAGGGGGAAAGCAAAAAGCTGGGGAAGCATCCAGCAGATAATCGCTGCGGTTGCCCAGCGTTTTGCACGCTGATCCCAAACGAGCAGCTTCTGCACCATGCGTAGCCATTCACGGCAGAGCATCATCGACCCCACAACGAGCAGGGCAATACAGGTAATTAACCCGGGTGCTGTGTAGCGCAGCGGGATAATCCAGTCCACGCGGCGGAAAGGTGAGGCGTCTGCGAGCCACCCCACCCCAAAGGATGCAAACATCACCAGCAGAGAACCGATGGTTCCAAAGATGAGGGTTCGCAGGGGGCTACCCGAAACATAGTGAGCTGTCTTGGGGTTATACCGGTGCACCGGGATGCTGTCGGTGTGGGTTTGCGCTGTTCTGGGGCTCATGGTCCTCCTGGCCGAGCAAATGAGTACACCTGATTTTACCCGCCGGCTGAGTGGCACAGGCAGGTCTTAGACCTTCTGCTCTCTGAAAATCTGCTGTGGGTTAGGCCCCTAAAGGGGTAGATTGGTTCTGTGTCTATTTCAAATGAACGTATTGTATGGATTGATTGTGAGATGACCGGCCTCTCTCTAGAGAAGGACGCCCTGATTGAGGTCGCCGCGCTGGTGACCGACGGGGATCTCAATATTTTGGGTGACGGCGTGGACGTCGTCATTAAGCCCGAACCAGAGGCGCTTGAGCAGATGGATGATTTTGTGCGCAACATGCACACAGTCTCTGGTCTACTGGATGACCTGGATCGGGGCATCACTATGGCTGAGGCCCAGCAGCTGGTGCTGGATTATGTGAAGCAGTGGGTCCCCGAGCCGCGCAAGGCTGTGTTGGGTGGTAATTCTGTGGGCACCGATAAGACTTTTTTGGTGCGCGATATGCCCGAGCTCGTAGACTACCTGCACTACCGCGTGATTGATGTGTCTACCATCAAGGAGCTTTCCCGCCGCTGGTTTGAGAAGGCCACCTATAATGCCCCGGCGAAGACCGGCAACCACCGGGCACTGGGCGATATCCAGGATTCCATTGACGAGCTGCGCTACTACCGCGGCACGGTTTTTGTGCCCTCCCCCGGGCCCGATAGCGCAACCGCCCAGAAGGTTGCCCAGGAGGTTGCGGCAACCCGCCAGCAGATTAATCCTGCGTAGGAGTTCAGGCGGTGCGGACGCTGCCCGTTGCCTGGTAGCGTCCGCCCGGCCCCCAGCCCCAAAAGTTCGTGAGCACAGTCACCCCATATAACCTCATTTTCGATTTGCGGGGAATCAAAACTGTGTGTAAGCTAGTATCCGTTGCCAAAACAAGCCGGTGAAAGAAACGGTAGTTTTTGTAAACATGGTGGTCGTAGCTCAGTTGGCAGAGCGCCTGGTTGTGGTCCAGGAGGTCGCGGGTTCAACCCCCGTCGATCACCCCGAGTAGAAGGGTCGCTACGGTTTTTATCGTAGCGGCCCTTTTTGTTCACCCCGTGTGAGAGGTTATGTCATGACTGTTTTGCCCATTGTTATTCACGGTAACCCGGTTTTGCACCGCCCGGCTGCCCCGGTGACGTCCTTTGATGATGAGCTGCGCAAGCTGATCGACGATATGTACGAGACCCAGGAGGTCTCGAACGGTGTGGGCCTGGCTGCCCCCCAGGTGGGTGTGGGCCTGCGCCTGTTCACCTACAAGTTTGAGAATGAGGACGGTGTGCCCCCGCTGGGCGTGGTGGTTAACCCCGTGCTGACTCTGGGTAAGATTTCGACGGCTGATCCTGATCCCTACGATGAGGTTGAGGGCTGCCTGTCCTTCCCCGGTTATTCTTTCCCGCTCAAGCGCGCTGACTGGGTCACGGTCAACGGGTTCGATGGTGAGGGTAACCCGCTGAAGTTTGAGGCGACCGGATGGTTTGCCCGCGTCATGCAGCATGAGACTGACCACTTGGATGGCAAGCTCTACGTGAATCGACTGAACGCCAAGTACACCAAGAAGTACAAGAAAGTTGTTAAAGCTGAGGGCTGGACTGCCGAAGGTAACACCTGGATGCCGGGCGTAGACCCCGACCCCTTTGGTCACGGGGAGTAAAGAACGGGACGCCCGATAAGCCTGGGATGAAGCGCATTTTTCCGAGCGAGGAATCAAAAAATGCGCTGAATCGGTGAGCGCCAGCGAACCGCAGAACCCGGCGTGCGCCGCATAAAACTAAAAGAACGGGACGCCCGATAAGCCGGGTTCTGTACCTACCCGAGGGCAGGCGGCAATCATCCATCTAGACCCGTCGTTGCCGGCGGGTTCAAGCAGCCTACCCGGGCGCTTCACCGCACTGGTTACTAGCGCGCCCTGTTTGGCCTTGCTCCGGGTGGGGTTTACCGAGCTACCGCAGTCGCCTGCGGTACTGGTGAGCTTTTACCTCACCTTTTCACCCTTACCCCGTGGTGGGGCGGTTTGTTTTCTGTGGCACTGGCCTGCAGGTTACCCTGAGTCGACGTTATCGACCACCCTGTGCTGTGGAGCCCGGACTTTCCTCGAAGCGTTTGTGCGCTGCGCGATTGCCTGGGCGTCCCGTTCTGGGGTTCTACTTTACTACACTGGTGGGTATGTTGATTTTGTTTCCGCCGTCTGAGGGTAAGACTCCTGCCACATCTGGCTCCGGGGTTGAGTTGGGTGAGTTGTTGGCTCCTGAGTTGACGGGGGCTCGTGAGGCTGTGGTGGATGAGTTGGTGCGGGTGAGCGGTTTGCCCGATGCTGGGCAGCTGCTGAAGGTGGGTCCGTCCTTGCTGGCTGAGGTTGAGCGGAATACTCGGTTGTGGTCGGAGCCGGCGGCGCCTGCGTCCGAGGTGTATTCGGGGGTTTTGTTTGAGGCTTTTGGGTACGGTTCTTTGGGGGCGGACGCGCGGGCGCGGGCTGATAGGGCTGTTGTGGTGATATCTGCGGCGTGGGGTGCGGTGGGTCTTACCGATATGATTCCGGCCTACCGGCTGTCGATGGGCACGAAGCTGGGTGAGATCGGTGATTTGGCTAAGTTTTGGAAGGGCGAGCTCAAGCACCCCTTGGATGAGTTAGCCGGGGATCAGCTGGTAGTGGATGGCCGCTCTGCGGCCTACGCAAAGGCGTGGACGCCCGCCCCACAGCGCCATCTGCTGGTTCGGGTGGAGAGGGTGGCGGCTGACGGGAGCCGCAAGGTGGTCTCGCATATGGCCAAGCATTACCGAGGCCTGTTGGGCCGCTACCTGGTGCAGGAAAATCTGACCGAGATTGAGGACGCCGGTGAGCTGGCCGAGGCGCTTGCCCCCGGTTTTGAGGTGGAGCTACTCTCCCCCACCGAGAAGAAGCCGGGTACCCTGACTCTTCTGGTGAGGGAGTAGGGCACCTAGCGGGTGGAGGCTAACCCCGCTACCTGCCCGGTGGAGACAGTGAAGTCCCAGGGGTCGGTGTTGAGGGTCGAGACGTAGGTGTCGATAGTAAAGCCTCGCTCCTCCAGTTTTTCGGTGATAAGGCGGGCGGCCCCGTCCATCCAGAGCCATTCGCTGGCGTAGTGGGAGCAGTCGATCAGGGCCGGGGTGTCGCCGCTGATGAGGGCCTGCTCGCGGGCTTCTGAAGCCGGGTGGTGGCGCAGGTCGGCGGTGATGTAGACGTCCGCACCCGATGCGCGGGCATCGCCAAAGAGGGAATCGCCAGCCCCGGTGCAGAGGGCAATTTTTTGAACCTTCTGATCGGGCCGGCCTGCGATGCGCAGGCCACCGGCGGTTGCTGGCAGGAAGTCAGCAATTTTTTCCGCCAGTTCCTTGAGGGTGACAGGGGCAGGCAGACTGCCAACGCGCCCGATGCCGACGCGAACGTCCGCCCCATCAATCTGTACGGTCTCTTCCTCGGCCAGGATCTCGGTGTTGGTGATGCCCAGCTTGCTCATGAAGACCTCGTTGGTGCCGTGCGGGGCCGAGTCTACGTTGGTGTGGGCGCCCAGCAGGCCGCAGCCAGCCTCAATGAGGGTGTGCACGATTTCGCCCTTGTAATCACTATCGGGCAGGAAGGACGCCCCGCGCAGCAGCAGGGGGTGGTGAGTAATGAGCAGGCCCGCGCCTTTTTCTGCGGCCTCGCGGGCAGTTGCCACGGTGGCGTCCACCGCGAAACCAACGGTGGTGACGGGGGCATCAGCGCGCCCGACCACCAGACCAGCAGCGTCCCACTTCTCGGCAAGAGTGGGCGGGAAAATATCGTGGAAGGCCCGGGTTACATCGTTCAGGGTGGGAGTTGAAAGTTCAGTCATGCCCCTATTGTGTCATGAGCGCCGGGGCGGGAATAAGACTGGGGAGCCTACGGTTACCCGAAGTATGCAAAGTTTTGTTGTAGGCGGCGGATGCTTCTGGTGCATCGACGCCGTATATCGTCAGTTTGAAGGAATTACCGCCAGTATCAGCGGCTACACCGGTGGGCACGTTGAGAACCCCACCTACCGCGAAGTCTGTTCGGGTACCACCGGCCACGTCGAGGTCGTCAAGGTGGAGTTTGACGAGACCGTCATTCCCGCCGAAACCGTGCTCGATATCTTCTTCACCTCGCACGATCCCACCAGCTGGGATAGGCAGGGGGCGGACGCCGGCCCCCAGTACCGCTCGGCCCTCTACTACGAGAACGAGGAGCAAAAGGCCCTCTTCGAGGCCGCCATTCAGCGGGCCTCTCAGCTGTGGGACCAGCCCATCGTGACGGTGGTAGAACCCCTGGGCGCCTTCTATGAGGCTGAGGACTACCACCAGAACTACTACGCCCTTAACCCCTACCAGGGGTACTGCATGGCCGTCATCAATCCCAAGCTGGCTAAGGCTAGGCAACATTACGCCAGGTTTCTTAGAAGTTAAGCCCTCCCCCTTTGTTTCGTAAACTAGAGGGCGAACCATTCATCGCTTCCACCTGAAAGGTACACTCGTGTCAAAGATGTACAACAATATCACCGAAGTTGTCGGCCGCACTCCCATCGTCCGCCTCAACCGCCTGGATGCTGATCTGCCCGGCAACGTCGCAGTCAAGCTGGAATTCTACAACCCCGCCAACTCCGTCAAGGACCGCATCGGTGTAGCTATCATCGACGCCGCTGAGAAGTCCGGCGCCCTCAAGCCCGGCGGCACCATCGTTGAAGGTACCTCAGGCAACACCGGTATCGCCCTGGCTATGGTGGGCGCTGCCCGCGGCTACAAGGTCATTCTGACCATGCCCGAAACCATGAGCAACGAGCGTCGCGTCATGCTGCGCGCCTACGGTGCTGAAATCGTGCTGACCCCCGGTTCTGAGGGTATGCGCGGTGCTGTTGAAAAGGCCAAGGAAATCGTAGCCTCCACCGAGAACGCTATTCTGGCCTCCCAGTTCTCCAACGAAGCTAACCCCGAGATTCACTACAACACCACCGGCCCCGAGGTCTGGGAAGCCACCGAAGGCAAGATTGATATCTTCGTAGCTGGCGTTGGCACCGGCGGTACCGTCTCTGGTACCGGCAAGTACCTCAAGGAGCAGAACCCTAACATCAAGGTTATTGCAGTCGAGCCCAAGGACTCCCCCCTGCTGACCGAGGGTAAGGCTGGCCCCCACAAGATCCAGGGCCTGGGCGCTAACTTCGTACCCGATACCCTCGACCGCGACATCTACGACGCCGTCACCGACGTTGCTATCGACGACGCCGTTGCCACCGCCCGTAAGCTGGGTACCGAAGAGGGCATCCTGGGCGGTATCTCCTCCGGTGCAGCCGTCTGGGCTGCCCTGGAAGAAGCTAAGAAGAGCGAGAACGCCGGCAAGCTGATTGTCGCTGTTGTTCCCGACTTCGGTGAGCGCTACATCTCCACCCTGCTCTACGAAGATATCCGCGGCTAAACATTTAGCTCCGTGATAATCTCGGGCACCCCGCTGGTTGGCAGCGGGGTGCCCGCGTGTCTATGTCTGGTGGCATGCGCGGACGCCCGCCCTCAGCTTGACGTAAATATTGTGGGTGAGACGGAATATCGTTCTAGCCGTGACTGTTGTAGAGTTCAGCAAGAGCGCCCGCCGCGCTCCCCTGCCTAGATTGTGAGGAGAACCATGAGTTTCCGAGCGCGCCTGCGTGAAGACTTAGACACCGTCAAAGCACACGACCCCGCAGCCCGCGGTGATGTGGAAATCATGATTAACTACTCGGGTATGCACGCCATCTGGGCTCACAGGCTGGCCCATAAACTGTGGCAGAAGGACTCTACCCGTACATTAGCCCGCACCCTCAGCCAGTTTGCCCGCTTCATGACGGGGGTTGAGATTCACCCCGGTGCCACCATTGGCCGCCGCTTCTTCATCGACCACGGCATGGGGGTGGTGATTGGTGAGACCGCCGAAATCGGTGAGGACGTCATGCTGTATCACGGGGTTACCCTGGGTGGGCGTTCCCTTGAAAAGGGCAAGCGCCACCCCACCATTGGTGACCGGGTAACAATCGGTGCAGGAGCTAAGGTGCTGGGGCCGGTACGCATCGGCGCAGACTCGGCAATCGGAGGCAACTCCGTGGTGGTGCACGACCATCCCGAGGACTCCATCATTACCGGCATCCCTGCCCGCTCGCGTCCGCGCACCCCCGACAACAAAAAACCCCTGGTCGACGCCGTCGAATATGTGGACCCGACCATGTGGATATAATTCACTGGATAAAGTTCACCTCTACGCAGCAAAATGCCCTTTCACATCTATAAAACGGTGAAAGGGCTTTTGATGTGTGCCGGTGCTAACTGCGATGGATAGCTAGACTTGGCGATTTCCTTGTGATCCCCACTTACGAGAAAGGACACGTCGGGACGCTGTACCGTCACTGCGAAATTTGTTATAGGTCTTTAACCACGGTGTTCGCCCGTGATAAACCAAAATCCCGGGATCCTGAACAAAAACCAATTTCCCGCTAGCCCGCGAAAAGAAATCACTATGTTCATAAATCCGAAGCTCTTCGTCCCAGCCCCCGATAGATCGTATTGAATCAGCACGCGCTATAAAAATATTGGGTACTTTGACTCGAACTGGAAGTCCGTATAGATTATGACCAGCTTCATATATTGGGGTATCGGCTCCATGGTATAGAGACAAATGGCTAGGGCCGTGAATATGGGTTTTGAAAGTAGGTACTTCAACCAAGGTAGCGGCCACACCATCAACGTCAGGGTGAGCTTCTAGATAATCGTAGGCCTTTTGCCAGTTGGTGAGCCGTGTGAATACTAAATCATCGTCTGTAATTAAGACATAGGGTGTCGTCACCTTTTCTAGTGCCCTATTGCGACCAACAGATATACCCACATTGAAGGGTAACTGCAGTACTTCAACCTGTGGGTCACGAGTTGACCAGTGCTTCTGTGAATCATCTGCTACCAGGACCTTTCCGGTAAAGGTTGCCTCCCGAATCGACGAAAGCAGACGGTTCATGGCTTTAGGACGTGAAAAAGTCTTGGCGACGATTGTGACGTCTCTGTTGAATTCTGCGCTATAGGGGGCCAGCCCCTTTCCGTTTTGCCGGGCGGCAAACCGCAAGTAGCGGATGAAGTTGTTCACTACGATACCGTAAGCGTAGCGGAGGGGAAGTCCTTGATCGCTATCGAAAAAAGCTACGAGGCGGTCCTTAGATACCGGCATTTTTATCACGGGGGCTCCTTCAATGATGCGGGTGCTGGCTACCAGTGTACCCGGTAATCAATGTGAAAGTTTCAGCTAAATATGGGTGTGCCCCGACTGTGCGAGCAGACGGGGCACCTATGCGTCATCCTTGGGAGCGACTAGTGGGTGTGGGAGTCCTCAGCGTTGATTTCGCTGCGGTCGCCGCTCCACTCGGTGTGCC
Source organism: Rothia nasimurium (assembly GCF_928392795.1). Taxonomy (GTDB): domain Bacteria; phylum Actinomycetota; class Actinomycetes; order Actinomycetales; family Micrococcaceae; genus Rothia; species Rothia nasimurium_F. Next base: position 463,947 of record NZ_CAKMTJ010000001.1, on the reverse strand, counting down.
ACATACCCTCGGAGTCAATGCGGCCGTAAGTGTGGGCACCGAAGAAGTCACGCTGCCCCTGAATCAGGGCAGCGGGCAGGCGCTTGCGGCGCAGACCGTCGTAGTAGCTCAGGGATGAGGCGAAGACGGGGACGGGCACGCCCTCAGCGGTTGCCTTAGCAACTACACGACGCCAGGAGGGAACGAGTTCTTCCATGAGCTTCTTGAAGCCGGGAGCAAGCAGCATGTTGGCGGGGGTTTCGTTCTTGTAGGCTTCCATGATTTCGCCCAGCAGCTCTGCACGGATGATGCAGCCAGCGCGCCACAAACCTGCGATGACGTCGAGCTTAAGGTCCCAACCGTATTCGTCACCGGCCTTGGCCAGCATATCCAGACCCTGGGCGTAAGAAACCAGCTTGGAGGCGAAGAGGGCCTTGCGGACGTCCTCAATGAACTCTTCATCGCCGTTAGCAACGGCGGTGGTTGCGATTAGGCCTGCAGGTAGCTCTTCCTGGGCCTGCTTGCGGGCTTCAGCGTTGCTAGAAGACAGGGCACGGGCAAATACTGACTCTGCAATACCGGAGACGGGTGCGCCCAGATCCAGGGCTGCCTGTACGGTCCAGCGGCCGGTACCCTTCTGGCCGGCCTCATCGACGATCACGTCGACCAGGGGCTTACCGGTCTTAGCATCGACCTGGGCCAGAACCTCAGCGGTGATTTCGATGAGGTAGGAGTTGAGGTCGGTGGTGTTCCACTGCTTGAAGATTTCAGCCTGGGCTGCGGGCTCAAGCCCAGCAACGGTGCGCAGCAGGTCGTAGGCTTCACCGATGACCTGCATGTCTGCGTACTCGATGCCGTTGTGGACCATCTTAACGAAGTGGCCGGCGCCGTCGGTTGAGATCCAGGCGCAGCAGGGATCGCCGTTGGGTGCTTTGGCTGAAATCTTTTCGAGCAGGGGGCCGAGGGATTCGTAGGACTTAGCAGAACCGCCGGGCATGATGGAGGGGCCGTTGAGGGCGCCTTCTTCACCGCCGGAGACGCCGATACCGACGAAGTGCAGGCCCTTTTCTGCCAGGGCACGCTCGCGGCGGATGGTATCGGGGAAGTGGGAGTTACCGCCATCGATGATGACATCACCTTCATCGAGCAGGGGTTCGAGCTGCTCAATGACAGCATCAACGGGGCCACCCGCCTTAACCATGATGAGGATGCGGCGGGGAGCTTCAAGAGAGTCAACCAGTTCCTGCAGGGTTTCGGTGCGGATGAAGTCGCCTTCATCGCCGTGGGCTTGGAGCAGGGCGTCGGTTTTTTCGACAGAGCGGTTGTGCAGGGCTACGGTGTAGCCGTTGCGAGCCAGGTTGCGGGCCAGGTTTGCACCCATGACGGCCAGGCCGGTTACACCAATTTGTGCCTTACGAGCAGTATTGTTTTCAGTCATGTCTTTAAGACTACGCTGGTCTGCTCTGTTTATGGTTCAGCACCGGGTGAGATGAAGCAAACTCTCACATTCTGGGAGAACAGCGGGAGAAGTGATCTTAGTTTAGGAATCGTAGGTGTCGGTGAAGAGTACCCACAGGGCTGCAACTCCGATGATCAGAGCTACACAGGCGAAGATTGACCAGAGGGTCACCAAGGCCCCCTGGGCGATGAAGAAGAGGGATATGAGCAGCCAGGTTACCGACAAGAATACGGCGGTAAAGTTGCGAGGTTTAAAGTTACGGTTCATCAAGAGCGCTGCTCCTTCTCGGTATTGACGCATCGCGACCATTAGTTCAGCTGTTACCCCTCACAGACTACTTCATGGTTTGGGGTCGAACAGAAAAAGGGAAGAGCCCGGCGTGGAGCTCTCCCCTTTTTAATGTGGGTTATAAAAATTGACCTAGGAAGTTTTAGTAGACGGTGCAACGGTAGACGAGGTTGTGCTGGCTGCGCCATTAACTGAATAGGTCGCGATGTAACCGGTGTAGAGGCCTGCTATCTCGCTGGGAATCATCGCGTTACCACCGTCTGTGAAATGGCCAGCGATATTGGTTGAGATTGCAGTGCCATCAATCGGAGTTGAATCATTCCCAGCAATTGAAACACTGCTCAAATCGGCCACGGTGCGTGTAGTGCTGTAGATCAGATAGTTGTCTGATGAGAGCGTGGTGCCGTCGGCTAGAGTTACGATAGATCCGCTATAGGTACTGAAGGAGCTCCACTCTGCTGCTGATACCTGGAAGTTATGCTCGAGCTTGGTAATCTCGTAGAGACTGTTTTTGGGAATCAGCACTAGATAAGTCAGTGAAGTTATGCTGACGCTGGCAGTGCTTCCGTCAGTAGTGTAAAGATCGAAACCTCCCTGGCCATCACGGTTAGTAGTACCGGTAAAAGGCGCAGGATTTGTACTGTTTGCGGGCTGGAATTCAAAAACTTCGGTGAGACCTGAAGCAGTAACAGCTGCAGGCGATGCAGCGTAAGCAGGGATAGCTGCGGTCGCAAGGACGGCGGGAGCCGCCCAGGCGGTCCCCTGAAGCAGGGTGCGACGGGAAGTTGTCACGATAGGTTTCCCCTCTAAAAGTATGTGTGTGAGTCAAACTGAAGTTTTCAGTCTACCTATCGATGCCTTCTGCCGGTGCAACATTTGCCCTACCAAGACGCCCACACATAGGCCCACACCCTCCCCCACCTGACCTACAGCTAGCCGTAGAAAAAGAAAAAGCCCCACACCAAGGTGTGGGGCTTATCTGTGGGTCCTACCGGGATCGAACCGATGACATCCACGGTGTAAACGTGGCGCTCTACCAGCTGAGCTAAAGACCCTTGTTGCCTCTTCCGCGTTATCTCTCGCGGCGACATGTAATACTTTACGCAGACCCAAACGGTCTTGCAAATCGAAACCGCCCCTCAAGGCGCAAAAAGCCCGATTTTCTGACTATTTTACACAGACAAATATCAGAAAATATCGGCTTGGCAAGCACTTATATTTTTTTCAAAAAATTTCTAATTTTTTTCTGAACCACCGCTTCCCATGGCTAAAACCCATGAAAAAGGGCCCCCTGTCTACCCTGACAGAAGGCCCTCACACTTATTTCCCCTGTTTCATGACCAGGCGAAAAGCAGCCCAATCCTGAGCTAGCGACTCAGATGTGGTCACATGCAGCCCCGCCAGCGGGGCAGCTTCTTGAATCTCCACCGGAGGAATATGCCCATCCCGACCAGACTTGGGGGTCAGCAGCCATACCACCCCACCCTCGTCAAGAGTAGCTAGCACATCCATCAGACCATCGACCAGGTCGCCGTCCTCAGCACGCCACCACAGCAGGATGCCATCGACAACTTCTTGGTCATCCTCATCAAGAAGCTCTGTTCCCAGAAAATCCTCTAGGGCATCGCGCAGGTCGAAGTCGACATCCTCATCGTAGCCAAACTCCTGCATGAGGCTGCCAGCAGGCAGGCCCAGCTTCTGGCCAACAGTTTCTTTTGTAGCACCGGTGGCGCTCACGTACGTCCTCCAAGATTCAAATGACAATGGCGGGCTAGCAATTCAACAAAGCCCCGCACACCCTCCTTCACCACTTCCGCAACGAAAGTAAACGAGACCGGGCATGCCTTTAGTTCCTACTGAACACGCTTCATGCCCCCAAATCAACAGAACACGACCAAAATAGGCCAGCTAATTTCACCCTCAGAAAAAGTAGGGGCAAGTGACGGCTATTTCACACCCCCAAACCCTTGAAACCACAACCTTAAAAGAAGCAATTTGTGACAACATAGAAGGGAAGTTGTCTTAGCGCCTGCCCACCGGCCGCGCAAGGCATACACCCAAGGCTCACCGGGCACATAGGCTGCCGCTGGTGAACATATACCCCTACAACAAAGAGAGGTTGACTAGTGGGACCCTCAGAAACGAACGATCACGTTTTGAGTGCACTGACCAACAGCTTCACCGACATCGACCCCGAAGAGACCAGCGAGTGGATTGAGTCCTTCGACGACCTGGTTGAAGCTCACGGCACCGAACGTGCACAGTTCATCGTGCGCTCACTCATGCAGCGCGCTGGCCAGAAGTCGATCACCGTACCCATGGTGACCACCACTGACTACGTCAACACCATTCCTGTCGACCAGGAACCCGAATACCCCGGCGACGAGCAGATTGAACGCCGCTACCGCGCCATGCTGCGCTGGAACGCTGCCATGATGGTTCAGCGCGCACAGAAGGCCACCATTGGCGTAGGCGGCCACATCTCCTCCTACGCGGGTGTAGCTACCCTCTACGAAGTAGGTTTCAACCACTTCTTCCGTGGCCGCAACCACCCCGGTGGCGGCGACCAGATTTTCTTCCAGGGCCACTCATCCCCCGGTAACTACGCCCGTGCCTTCCTCGAAGGCCGCATTACCGAAGAGCAGCTCGACGGCTTCCGTCAGGAAAAGACCAAGCAGGGCACTCACCTGCCCTCCTACCCCCACCCCCGTAACCTGCCTGACTTCTGGCAGTTCCCCACGGTTTCAATGGGCCTTGGTCCCCTGAACGCTATCCACCAGGCACAGTTCAACAAGTACCTGCACAACCGCGGCATCAAGGACACCTCAGACCAGCACGTCTGGGCCTTCCTGGGTGACGGCGAAATGGACGAGCCCGAGTCACGCGGCGCCCTGCAGCTGGCTGCCAACGACAAGCTCGATAACCTGACCTTCGTGGTCAACTGCAACCTGCAGCGTCTGGACGGCCCCGTTCGCGGTAACGGCAAGATCGTTCAGGAACTTGAAGCCTTCTTCCGTGGCGCAGGCTGGAACGTCATCAAGGTCCTCTGGGGCCGTGAATGGGACTCCCTGCTCGAGAAGGACAAGTCCGGCGAGCTCGTCCGCATCATGAACGAAACCCGCGACGGCGACTACCAGACCTACAAGGCTGAGTCCGGCGGCTTCATCCGCGAGCACTTCTTTGGCCAGACCCCTGAGACCAAGGAACTCGTTGCAGACATGACCGACGACGAAATCTGGGCCATGAAGCGCGGCGCTCACGACTACCAGAAGGTTTACTCAGCCTTCAAGGCAGCAGTTGAGCACAAGGGTCAGCCCACCGTCGTTCTTGCTCAGTCTGTTAAGGGTTACGGCCTGGGTGCCTCCTTCGAGGCCCGCAACGCCACCCACCAGATGAAGAAGCTGTCGATGGAAGACCTGAAGCAGTTCCGCGACCACCTGCGCATCCCCATCTCCGATGAAGAGCTGGAGAAGGACCTCTACAACCCGCCCTACTACCACCCCGGTAAGGACTCCGAAGAGTACAAGTACCTCATGGCCCGCCGTGAGGAACTGGGCGGTTTCGTCCCCTCCCGCAAGAATGTTCAGCCCAAGATTACCCTGCCCTCAGACAAGGCCTACAAGGGTGCATTCAAGGGTACCGGTAAGCAGATGGCTGCTACCACCATGACCTTCGTGCGTCTGCTCAAGGACCTCATGCGTGAGAAGGACTTCGGCCACCGCATCGTGCCCATCATCCCCGATGAGGCCCGAACCTTCGGCATGGACTCCTACTTCCCCACCGCCAAGATTTACAACCCCAACGGTCAGAACTACCTGGCTGTTGACCGTGAGCTCATGCTGGCCTACAAGGAATCACCCGAGGGCAAGATTATTCACGTGGGCATCAACGAGGCCGGCGGTACCGCTGCCTTCACCGCCGTAGGCTCCTCCTACGACACCCACGGCGAACCCATGATCCCCGTCTACATCTTCTACTCGATGTTCGGCTTCCAGCGCACCGGCGATGCCTTCTGGGCAGCAGCTGACCAGATGACCCGTGGCTTCATCATGGGCGCAACCGCCGGCCGCACCACCCTTACCGGTGAAGGCCTGCAGCACGCAGACGGCCACTCACCGATTCTGGCTGGCACCAACCCCGCAGTGATCCACTACGACCCCGCCTACGGTTACGAAATCGGCCACATCGTCAAGCGCGGTATCGAGCACATGTACGGTGACAAGGACGAAGACCACAACGTCATGTACTACATCACCGTCTACAACGAGCCCATTCAGCACCCCGCTGAACCCGAGAACCTCGATATTGACGGCCTGCTCGGCGGCATCTACCGCCTGCACGAGGCAAAGAATGACGGCCCCCGCGCCCAGCTTCTGGCCTCAGGCGTTGCAGTTCCCTGGGCTGAAAAGGCACAGCAGATTCTGGCCGAGGACTGGGGCGTCTCAGCAGACGTCTGGTCAGTTACCTCATGGACCAACCTGCGCCGCGACGGCCTTGAGACCGAACGTGAGCTGCTGACCAACCCGTCCGCCACCCCCCGCACCCCCTTCGTTGCCCAGCAGCTTGAGGGTGCAACCGGCCCCATCGTTGCCGTGTCTGACTACCAGACCGACCTGATGGACGGCATCCGCCAGTTCGTTCCCAACGAATTCGCGACCCTGGGTGCAGACGGCTTCGGCTTCTCAGACACCCGAGCCGGTGCCCGCCGCTTCTTCAAGATCGACGCCGAGTCCATCGTCGTCCGTACCCTGCAGATGCTGGCTAAGCGAGGCGAGGTCCCCGCTGATGCACCTGCTAAGGCCTTCGAGAAGTACGACCTGAACAACATCAATGCAGGCACCTCAGGTACCGCCGGTGGCGACGCATAAGCCCCTGTGCTGATCAGTTCCTAGCTCACAGCGAGTCATAGATTCGCGCTGAGTGTAAGGGCGGCCCCCACGATTATCGTGGGGGCCGCTTTTTGTTCTGGGCAGTCTTTGGGCTAGTCAGTCTTACCCTCTAGCTTTCTTGGGCCGAAGCCCTTAGCTGTGAGTTTTCTTGGCTTTTGAGATTGAACAGCTGTGCCGCCCCAGCTGACCTGCTAACAGGAGTAGGATAGTTATTTGAACAAAGCGCTAGAAACTTTCAAGTTCTAGGTCTCACACTCTATTTTCAAGGCGGTTACGCGTGATAGCACTGGTGTGCCCCGGCCAGGGGTCGCAGAAGCCCGGGTTCCTCTCAAGCTGGTTAGACCTCGATGGGGTACGCCCCCACCTCGAGCGTCTCTCTGAGGCTGTAGAGCTCGACCTGGTTCATTACGGCACCGAGGCCGATGAGGAAACCATCAAGGACACTGCTATTGCCCAGCCCCTGATTGTGGCAGCTGGTCTTGTCACCGGTCGCCTAGCCCAGAAGGCCCTAGAGGGCCAGAAGCTTGTTTTTGCCGGTCACTCAGTGGGTGAGATTACCGCTTCAGCCCTAGCCGGTGTGCTCACCGAAGAGGACGCCATGCGTTTTATCAAGGTGCGGGCCGATGGCATGGCTCAGGCAGCTGCCGCTACCCCCACCGGTATGGCTGCCGTGCTCGGCGGAGTTGAGGACGACGTCCGCGCCGCTATCGCTGAAGCCAACCTCACCGCCGCTAACTCGAACGGCGGCGGGCAGATTGTAGCCGCTGGTTCCCTCGACGCTCTTGCAGCTTTCGCCGAGAACCCGCCCGCTAAGACCCGCGTGATTCCGCTGAAGGTAGCCGGTGCCTTCCATACCGACTACATGGCGGCAGCCCAGGGGCCCCTGGCAGACTTTGCGGCAGGCCTCTCCCCCGCAGAACCGACTGCTGAGCTGCTCTCAAACTTCGACGGCCAGCCCGTTGCCTCAGGGACAGCGGCCCTTGAATCGCTGGTTGCCCAGGTGACCCGCCCCGTCCGCTGGGACCTGTGCATGGCAACTCTCGCGGAGCGGGAAGTTACCCGCCTGGTTGAGGTTGCTCCCGCCGGTACCCTCGTGGGCCTGGCCAAGCGCGGTATGCGCGGCACGCCGGCGTCCGCTATCAACACCCCCGATGACCTTGCACCCCTAGCCCAGGCTCTTCAGGCCTAAAGTTTCCCCGAAAGGACTTCACGATGCCTACTCTCAAGCAGGTTGAGCCCAACCGCTACTCCCGTATTCTGGGCTACGGTGCTGCCCGCCCCGACCTGATCGTCACCAACGACGACATTGCCGGCCCGATCGACTCCTCAGATGAATGGATCGTTCAGCGCACCGGCATCAAGACCCGCCACCGTGCCTCAGAAAAGATTTCTGTAACAGATCTTGCTGTGGGAGCTGCCCAGGACGCCCTGGCCGCCTCAGGTGTGCAGGGCGAAGAGCTGGATGCCGTCATCGTCGCAACCATCTCCCACCCCTACGCCACCCCGGCCCTAGCTACCCTGGTCGCTGAGGCTGTCGGTTCCAAGGCTCCCGCCTACGATATTTCAGCTGCCTGTGCCGGTTTCTGCTACGGCATCGCCCAAGCTGACGCCCTGGTGCGGTCCGGTACCGCCCAGAAGGTTCTGGTCATCGGCGTTGAGAAACTCTCGGATTTCATCGACAACACCGAACGCACCATTTCCTTCCTGCTCGGTGACGGTGCTGGTGCGGCGGTCGTTGGTGCTTCCGATGTGCCCGGCATCGGCCCCACTATCTGGGGTTCGGACGGCGAGCGCTGGGGCGCTGTGGGCATGACCCATTCCATGCTTGAGATCCGCAACCGTGATTTTGTGGCTAACCCGGTGCAGGAGGGCGAGAAGCTTTGGCCGACCCTGCGTCAGGACGGCCAGACGGTCTTCCGTTGGGCTGTGTGGGAGATGGCTAAGGTTGCGCAGAAGGCTCTCGATGCTGCCGGTATTACTGCAGATGATTTGGGAGCGCTGGTGACTCACCAGGCCAACATGCGCATTATCGACCAGATGGTGAAAACCCTGAAGCTACCCGAGAGCGTTGTGGTGGCCCGCGATATCGAGTGTGCGGGTAACACCTCTGCTGCCTCCGTTCCGCTAGCTGCCCACCAGCTGCTCCAGGATAACCCCGATCTTTCTGGCAAGTTTGCCCTGCAGATTGGTTTCGGTGCGGGTCTGGCCTACGCGGCTCAGGTTGTTATGTTCCCCTAACCTGCCCTGTGCCGGGTCGGTGGGGCGGGCGTCCGCACCGTATTTTGACAAAATGTTAGATTTATTTCAAAAATTAGGTGGCGTCACAGCTTAGCTTTGTGCGGGCTAGGGGCTACACTCAATTTTGGAAGCTAAAGTGGGCTCTGCCCGCTTAACCCTCAACCGCTGCGCACCCCTGCGCGGTGAGTTACATCAGTGGCCCCACGCCACTCATACTAAGACGAAGGAGCCATCATGGCAGATCAGAACGAAATCCTCGCAGGTCTTGCAGAAATCGTGAACGAAGAGACCGGTGTAGAGGTTGAGGACGTCCAGCTCGAGAAGTCCTTCACCGAAGACCTGGACATCGACTCCATCTCAATGATGACCATCGTTGTGAACGCTGAGGAAAAGTTCGGCGTTACCATTCCCGACGAAGAGGTCAAGAACCTGAAGACCGTCGGCGACGCTGTTAACTTCATCGCTAACGCTAACGCCTAAGTCGCGTTGACCAGGTTGGGCACGGTCTTATCGTGCCCAACCTGCTTTTTATTCTTTACTCCAACCCAAGACTGTATTCGAAGGAATCAAGCATGACTCGTAAAGTTGTGGTCACCGGCCTCGGCGCCACCACCCCCATCGGTGGGGATGTCCCGACGACCTGGGAAAATGCGCTTGCAGGTGTCTCAGGCATCACCACTATTGAAGAGCCCTGGGTTGAGGAATTCGACCTGCCGGTTTCGATTGCTGGCCGTGTGGCTGTAGACGCTGTTGATTCGGGCCGCCTGACTAAGGTTGAGGCTAAGCGCCTGGACCCCTCGGGTCAGCTGGCTTTGGTTGCTGCGCGCGAGGCCTGGGAGGACGCCGGTTTTAGCGGCCCTGACGCTGAGGCTGCTGAAGAGTGTGATCCGCTGCGGACCGCCGTTGCGTTCGGTACCGGTATCGGGGGCGTGTGGACGTTACTCGATGCCTGGGATACTCTGCGCGAGAAGGGCCCGCGCCGTATGCTGCCTATGACGGTTCCCATGCTGATGCCCAATTCAAATGCTGCTGCCGTCTCGATGAACCTGAAGGCCCGTGGCGCTGCCCAGACCGTGGTGTCCGCCTGCGCTTCGTCGACCGAGGCTTTGGAGCTGGGCCTGATGCTGATTCGCTCGGGTAAGGCCGATGTGGTGATTGCCGGTGGTTCTGAGGCTGCAATCCACCCCATGACGATTGGCGCCTTTGCAAAGATGCAGGCCCTATCGACCCGCAACGATGACCCTGCTGGTGCTTCCCGCCCCTACGATACCGGCCGCGACGGTTTTGTGATGGGTGAGGGCGGTGCTGCGCTGATTCTCGAATCTGAGGAGCACGCGCTGGCCCGCGGTGCCCGTATCTACGCGGAGCTGGCTGGCACCGGCGTCTCAGCGGACGCCCACCACATCACCGCTCCCGACCCGGCTGCTCTGGGTGCTACCCGCGCCCTGCAGGAAGCTCTGACCGATGGCGGTATTTCTCCCGAGCAGGTAGTGCACGTCAATGCGCACGCAACCTCTACTCCCGTGGGTGATATCCCCGAGTCCCTGGCTCTGCGTGAGGTCTTCGGGGAGCACACCGGCAAGATAGCTGTGTCTGCAACCAAGTCAATGACCGGTCACCTGCTCGGCGGTGCCGGTGCTCTTGAAGCTGTACTGACTGTTCTTGCGGTTTACCACCGCAAGGCTCCCTGCACCATCAACCTGGAGAACAAGGACCCCGAGATTGACCTCGACGTTGTCACCGAGGCTCGGGACCTTCCCGCCGGTGAGATTGTTGCTGTCTCGAACTCCTTCGGCTTTGGTGGCCACAACGCTGTAGCGGCTTTCCGTAGCGTCAGCAAATAGTACCGTGTTGGTCTAGCTTGTGAGAAAGGGCCCTTCTGCGCGAACCCTGGTTCGGGCAGAAGGGCCCTTTGCTGTGCTCTGGGGCATACTCTCTTGTCTTAGGCCCGGAGCCTGACGGTAGCGCTGGCCGATGAGGCGTTAGGACGCAGGGGCTCAAGTTCGTCGTCCCAGGGCTGGCCAACGGCCGCAGAGAACTGCCGGTAGAGTTCATCAAAATTACCGGCTGCTTTTTCGAAGGCATAGCGGATGCGGTCTTCGGTCACGGTGAAGTTGCCCTGGAGATCTACCGGTAAGGTGCAGATGCCGAGTTCGGGGGTGTGCATGATGCGTAAGGCGTCGGAGGTTGCGGTGCGGCGCTCGGTGACTTCAAAGTAGCTGCCCTTGAAGTGACGGAGGGTGGAGGCGATGAGGGCGGCTCCCCCGCTGTTGCCCTGCCAGCTGATATCTGCACGGTGGTAGCCCGGTTTCTGGGGTTGGGCTTGCCAGGTGGGGGTCAGCCGGTGGGCAGTGAGATTTTCAAGAGCCCAGGTCACGTGGCTTGTGAGGGCTGAGGGGACAGCCAGCAGAAAGATAAAACCACCGGTAGGGTTGCCGATAGTCTCTGGCGGTAGGGGGACGGGCTGGCCGGTCTTTTCTGCTGGTGAAAACATGGTCTTCCCATCCTATACCTTCTGCCTTACCTTTAGGCCCGGGGGTGAGCCCTACTATAGGCCTGGGCAAGGCGGTCTACCGAGACGTGGGTGTAGACCTGGGTGGTTGCTAAAGAACTGTGCCCAAGAAACTCTTGGACGGCTCTAATGTCTGCTCCCCCATCGACCATGTGGGTTGCTGCCGTATGGCGGAAGACGTGGGCGCCTGTGGCTTCGGTGTCGTCCAAGGTGCCCAGGAGGGTGGTGAGGTCTTGGCGAATCTGCCGGGGGTTGGCGCGTTTACCCTGGGGGCCGATGAAGAGGGCGTGTTGAGCCGGGGCGCTTTTAGCTGCTTCTGTCTCGGGAAGCCACTGCGGGCGTCCTGCCACAACCCACTGGTTGAGAGCCTGCATAGCCTGGGCCCCGAAGGGCACAACCCGCTCTTTATTGCCCTTACCCAGCACGCGCAGGGTTCGCTGGTGACGGTCAATGCTTGCTAGGTCGAGACCGGTGAGCTCTGAGATGCGCAGCCCGCTGGCGTAGAGTAGCTCCACTACCGCTTGAAGACGCAGGAGTCGGGCGTCCCGCGGGGCCTGCTCCAGAGCTGTTGTGAGGGTTGTGGTGAGGTCCTGCATCTGGGCTTCGCTGAGTACCGAGGGCAGGTGGTTGCTCTTCTTAGGAGTAGTGAGTTTGAGTGCCGGGTTGGCCTGGATGAGTTCTTCTTCCTCCGCCCAGGTGAAGAAGGTCCGCAAGGACGAGGTCCGCCGGGCCATAGAGCTCCGGGCAGCTTGTTTTCGGTGATGGTAGGCTAGCCAGTCTCGAATGACTTCAAGAGTGATGTGGGAGAGGTGGGTGGTGCCGTGCCTGCGGGCATGGGCAAAGAAATCAGTGAGGTCAGAGACGTAGGCTCGAATTGTTTGGGGTGAGCGGTGGAGCTCGTAGGTGAGGTAGCGCTCAAAGGCTTCAAGGGCTCGTACGAACTCTCGGTCTTCGTCAACCGTGGAGGCCCCGATTTTGAGGGTGGTGGGTAACTGGTCTGCTGGGTTCACCGTACCGCTCCTTTCTACCGGTGGCTGAGGTCAGGTTTTCATTCTATCCCCCGGAGCTTTCCGCCGATGGTTTGGTTTTTCGCCAACCTATGCCTTCCTGCTCTGCGAGGTTGAGTCGGTTGAGTTGGGATAGGGCAATCATGACGGTTCGGGCAGGTAGCGCAAGGTCAGCACTGAGCTGTTCTACGGTAGCCGGAGTGCGGAGGGGCAGTACGTCCCACACCCGTCTTTGAGTTTCGGTGAGCGAGTCCAGGAGCTGCTGGTGGGCAGAAGGAGCTGCAAATAGGCTGGTTTGTTCTGCAGCTATCTCCGAGGTTCTGTCGTCAAGAATCTGGCGGGCATCGGTCACAAGCTGGGCTAGACCGTCGCGAATCAGACGGTGGCAGCCTTCTGAGGTCGGTGAAAAGATAGGGCCGGGTACAGCGTAGACGGGGCGACCCAGTTCCAGAGCATGGTGGGCGGTGTTGAGCGCACCACTGCGCCAGCGGGCTTCGATAACTATGCTGGCCCCGGTGAGAGCGGCGATGAGCCGATTACGTTGAAGGAACCTGTAACGGGTGGGGTTCTGCCCCAGGGGAACCTCGCTCAGCAGCAGGCCCCGTTCAATAATCTCGTGCAGCAGGCGTTCATTGGGCTTGGGGTAGAGACGGTCAAGACCTCCTGCCATTAACGCTACCGTGGGCAGGGAAGACGTTGCTGTAGCGAGTGCAGCTCGATGGGCGGTGGCGTCTACGCCAAAGGCTCCACCTGAGACCACCGTATAGCCCCGGTTTGCTAGTTCACCGGCCAGGTGGCTTGTTGCTGAGTTACCGTAGGAGCTGACATCGCGGGACCCCACTACCGCATAACTCTTTTCGGTGGTGAGCTGGGCTAGTAGCTGGCGGTCTCCCCTGCCCCAGAGGCCGACCGGAGTTTTTTCTGCGAGGTCATTCAAGGCCTGTGGCCAGTCTGGGTCTTCGGGTATACATAGCCAGCTGCCGCTGGCCCGGGCTAAAGCCATATCCTGTTGGACGCTGATACCTGCCCGTCTGCTCTTCCACCGCTGGGTCCGTTCACCGATGGCACTAGCGAGGGCAGGTGCCGCAGATACATCGTGTGCTCCTGCTTCCTCAAGGTGGCGGGCTAGAAGATGCGGGGTGAGCTCCTGACGGCCGGTGAGGTAGTCTGCGGCACGCACCGGTCCCACTAACCGAAGCAGGGTGTAGGCGGCGACGTCCTCGGGGTCGGTAATGCGCAGGATCTCGGTGCGGGCTCTACGAATATCGTGGTGGGGGTCGTGATGTGTCATGTCTGGTAGCTTTCAGTGGCATGGTTGCGGAAGTAGAGGGCGAGGTCAAGGTGGTCTCGGCTGGGGCTGGTGGCTCCATCTAAATCGGCTAAGGTCCAGGCTGTCCGTAGTACTCGGTCATAGCCGCGGGCTGTGAGGGTGCCGTGGTCCAGGGCGGTGGAGAGGGACGAGGTGAGTTGGGATGGAAGCTTGAGAGGGCCTCGCAGAATCTTGCCGTTCGTCTCAGCGTTTGTGGCCATGCCCAGCGGACTCAGTCTTTCTGCCTGGGCTTTGCGGGCTTGGCTAACCCGGTAACGGATTTCCTCTGAGCTTTCGTTGGTGCCGCTGGTAGCGAGGTCGGCGGCCGTTACTTTAGGAACGCTGATATGAAGATCGATACGGTCGAGCAGGGGCCCCGATAGCCGGCTGAAGTAAGACCTTCGCTCACGGCTAGTACAGGTGCAGTCTAGGCCGCGCCCCACGTTGTAGCCGCAGGGGCAGGGGTTGGCAGCTAAAACGAGTTGGAACCTAGCCGGGTATCGGGCTGAAGCAGCTGAGCGACTAATAATAACTTCGCCGCTTTCGAGGGGCTGGCGCAGAGAATCTAAAACGCTGCGCTTAAATTCCGGGGCTTCATCGAGAAAAAGGACGCCCCGGTGCGCCTTTGAGATACACCCCGGCTTGGGCAGCCCGGCACCGCCTCCCATAATCGCCGGTGCGCTGGCAGTGTGGTGGGGTGCTTCGAAAGGCGGTCTGGTCATCAGTTCGGTGAGCGGCTCACCCGAACGGCAGAGCGAGTGCACCGCGGTGACATCCAGGGCTTCTTGCGGTGTGAGCGGAGGAAGAATACCGGGGAGGCGTTCTGCCAGCATGGTCTTGCCAGAACCAGGTGGGCCGGTCAGCAACAGGTGATGGCCCCCTGCAGCCGCTATTTCAAGGGCTAGGCGCCCCTCAGCCTGCCCGGCAACATCTGCCATATCAGCGCTCTGCTGCGGGCTGCTGGGCTCCGCAACGGTCCTCTGGCTCCCCACCAGAACTGGTCTTTTGAGTTTTTCTGGTTCGGGGCAGCCCAGAAGTTCAAACACTTCAGCGAGACAGCTGACCCCGGTCACTTCAACCCCCTCTATGAGGGCTGCTTCTTGGGCGTTGCCTTCGGGTACAACTACCCGCTCATGACCGGCATCGCGGGCGGCTTTGACGGCAGGTAGTACTCCGGGAACCTGTCGCACGCTCCCATCGAGACCGACTTCGCCCAGGAAGACCGTGCGGCCTGATGAACCTAGCTGCCCCGCCGCCTGCTGGGCTGCAACCAACATGGCCACATCAAATGCCGAGCCGCGTTTGGGAAGAGTAGGCGGGGTGAGGTTGATGGTGAGTTTCTGGGGTGGCAGGGGCAGCCCGGAATTCTTCGCGGCAGACCGTACCCGGTCTTTGGCCTCGTTCAAAGAACTATCGGGCAAGCCAAGCAGGACGAAGCCGGGTAGGGCAGATGAGATATCGGCTTCTACTTCGACGAGGTAGCCGGTGACGCCCACCAGGGCAACCGAATAGGTTCGTGCGAAGGCCACGGCTACACCACCGCCTGCCGATGCTCAAAGGTGAAATCCGTGGGGCTCCCGCACAGGGCAATAGCGTCTACTCTCATGGTGGAATAGGGAGCCCGGTTTTCTGCTAACCAGGCGTAGGCCAGGTGTCGTAGCATCTGGCATTTCCGGGCAGTAATGGATTCAAGAGGGTGCCCGTAACCCGCACCAGAACGGGTTTTAACCTCGATAAAGACCAGGGTCTGGTCGCTATCGCGCATAATCAAATCAAGTTCACCGCTCCACCTCGGCCGCTCTTCAGTTCGTGCGGGCCGCCAGTTACGAGCCAAGAGAGTATAGCCCTGTTGCTCTAAGACTGCCAGGGCGATATCTTCACCCCAGCGCCCCACTTCTTTGGGCCGCAAGGACGCATGGGGCGAGACTGGCTGTAGTGCGGGGTTCATAGGGGCCTCCTTCAAGTATCAGGGTTAGCCCCATCATGACCTGCTGTGTCTGGTTCTACCTACCTCTGTGCTGGCTGTGGATATCGCCCTTTCCCTATACCACCAGGTCAGCGCCAGATAGCTCCCCTATTCACGCTCATAAACGGTACAGCCGTGACGCAACCATGACGCCCCGCGCGTCCTTATCCCCAGCCAGCTGCACCGGGCGTCCGCGCATCTCTGCATACAAAAAACCCGCCCCTTCCCTCACGGGAAGGAGGCGGGCTCACACGCTAGCTTTTAGGCCGAACCGGGGTCGAAATCACTCATGGTCGGCACGACCAGGTCTTCGGCGGCAGCGCGTTCTTCAACGTTCACATCGCGCACCGAATACACCTTCACGTTCTTAACAAACCGAGACTGGCGGAAAATATCCCATACCCACACGTCCTGCATCTCAACCTCAAAATACAGAGACCCATCAGCAGTTCGCGGGGTCACCTGCACCTGGTTGGCCAGGTAAAAACGGCGGTCGGTCTCAACGATATAGGTAAAGAGCTCAGCTACATTCTTGTACTCTTCATACAGGGCTAGCTGGGCACCCGATTCGTAGCTCTCAAGGTCTTCTTGGCTCATTCTTGTTCCTTCTCTCGTTCCACCATAGCCTTCTGGATTTGCGCGTCGGTAGCCGGCAACGACCAGCTCAACCGGTGCAAGGGGGTGGGGCCCAGGGTCTCGATAGCGGTTCGGTGGCCACCTGACCCGTACCCCTTATTTTTCGCCCAACCATAGCCGGGATAGCGGGCGTCCAGCTCGTCCATGAGATGATCGCGCTCCACCTTGGCCACTACCGAGGCCGCAGCGATAGAAGCGCAGCGATAATCACCTTTGATCTCCATCTGTACCGGCCCGAACCAACCGCCCGGCTCCCCTGCCAGCCCTGCCCAGGCCTCGGTGACCAGGGCGCGGTAGAGAGAGGTAGCCGAATCAAGCTCGGCAAAGAGGTCGGGCTCGGGGGCAGATAGCCAGTTATGTTTGCCGTCCAAGAGCACGGCGTCGGGGTAAGCCCCAGCCCTAGCCACCTGAGCCAGGGCCCGCTGCCCCGCTAGACGCAGGGCTGTGGTAATTCCCAGGGCATCGATTTCAGCCGGGCTAGCGTGCCCCACAGCGGTTACAGCCCACTGCTCTATCAGCGGGGCCATAGCCAGCCGCTTTTTCTCGGTCAACGCTTTTGAGTCGATCAGCCCCTCGACCGTCAGCTCAGCACTCGCCTCGATGACGGCAACGCCCACGGTGACCGGCCCAGCTAGCGGGCCGCGACCTACCTCGTCCATGCCCGCCACCAGGGTCTTGCCCGTAGCAAAAAGCTGGGCTTCAACACTCAGGTCAGCGGACGCCGGTTCTTGAGTTGGCACGGTCTTACTCGGTGTCGGGTACGTCGGCAAAGACATCGCTAGCCCCACCAATGAAAGTGAAGCTAGACAGGGGCCAAGCAACCACGAAGACTTCGCCCACGACGTCGGCGTCGTTGATGAACTCGGTGCCGGTCTGAATATGGTAGCGGGAGTCAGCGGAGTTAGAGCGGTTATCGCCCATGACGAAGTAGGAGTTCTGGGGAACGATCACGTCGAAGGGAAGCTCGGTGGGGCTTACACCTGGCTTGAGGTAGGTCTCGTCAATTTCTACGCCGTTGACGGTAATACGACCATCGGCGGTACCCACGATGTGGTCACCACCCACGCCAATCACGCGCTTGACCAGGTAGTTTGATGAGCTATCGGGCATAACCCCCACAAAGGCAAGCGCATCACGCACGGGGTTAGAGCTGGTAGAGACCGGCATCCAGCCCTGAGTGTCCTTAAAGACCACGATGTCACCGCGCTCGGCTTCGGTGAAGAGTCCACCTGCCACGTTCACAAAAACGCGGTCGTTGATCTGCAGGGTATCTTCCATGGAGCTAGAAGGAATGTAAAACCCGCGAACCACAAAGGTTTTCAGCAGGAAGGCGATGAGCACCGCGTAGAGGATAATCAGGGCGTACTCTTTGACCGCGCTGTTTTCGCGGCGGCGCTTACCGCCGCGGGGCTTGTCGGTCGAGGCTGTGGTGGCGTCCTGTGCCGCTGCCTCGATGCTGTCTGAATTCTGCTGCTCCATGAGCCCGCACCCTTCTGCTATGAACGTGTTTAGAGGATAGTTTAGTGGTTTTAGCTGGGAGCTTGACCAAAGCGCTGGGCTGGCCAGGCGATGAAGACCGGGGTGCCGATGATTTTCTCGGTGCGGATCATACCGCCGCCGGGTGCCCCTAAGAGGGCCCTGGAGTCAGCGGACGCCGAGCGGTGGTCGCCCATCACCCACATGCGTCCTTCGGGTACCTGCACGCTAAAGCTCACCTCGCTGGCGCTGTCGCCGGGGTAAAGATAGGGCTCTTCGGAGCGCTGCCCATTGATGAGAAGATAGCCCTCGGCATCGCAGCACTCGACGGTATCGCCAGCTACCCCGATGACGCGCTTGATGTAGACCGTATCTGAGCCCACCAGCCCGAGCCACTGCCCCGCGGTTGTGAGCGGATCACGCACCCAGGGGCTGCCGGGCACATAGGGGGCAAAGGAGCCGGTACCGTCAAAAACGACCACATCGCCACGCTGGGGCTCGGTAGCTAGTTTTGAGACTAGAATACGGTCGCCCGGTTCATAGGTGGGTTCCATGGAACTTGAGGGTATGTAGAACACATCAATGAAAAAGGAACGAACCACCAGGAGCACGGTGAAGGCGAGGGTCGCAGCGACAGCAACAAGGCGCCAGCCCTGTAGAAAGGGTTGGCGCCTTGCCTCAGAAGAGTCGGCGTTTACGCCAGTCTCCATAAATCTGATGAAACCTAAATGGCTTAGGCTTCGCGCTTCTCGCGGATACGAGCAGCCTTACCGTGACGGTCGCGCATGTAGTAGAGCTTTGCACGGCGGACGTCACCGCGGGTGACAACCTCGATCTTTTCGATGACGGGAGAGTGTACGGGGAAGGTACGTTCTACGCCAACACCGAAGGAAACCTTGCGGACGGTGAAGGTTTCGCGGACGCCAGCGCCCTGACGGCCAACAACGAAGCCCTTGAAGACCTGGACACGGCTGCGGTTACCTTCAACAATGTTGACGTGTACGTTCAGGGTGTCGCCGGGGCCGAACTCGGGGATGTCGGTGCGAAGTGACTTGTTATCAATGAAGTCAAGAGTCTGCATTGAGTTTCTCCGTGAATATCTCTGCCGCAGGTCAAACATATTCGGTGTATGTCGCAGGCAGTGTCTAGGGGTCACCGGGTGGTGCCAGACTGATGCTGTCTGCGATGAATTCTTTACTCACCGCGCTCTGAACGGTCAGAGCCGGTGGTTCACGCTGTTATAGGTCGCTCTTCCCCCTGCGGCAGGGGCGTGCCCAGCATGAACACAAATAAAAATTATCCCACAGAAAACCCGCCTGCACCAGGGGTGCCGGGGCGGGCGTCCGCGTGTTGCTTGTGAGCTTACCTACTTTACCGACCTTCGCTCGAAAGCTCGGCCTCGCGCTCAGCTTTTTGGGCAGCTTTCTGCTCGGTGTGAAGCTCCTGCAGGAGCTTGCGGTCTTTCTTGTCCCAGTTCTCTGCGGGGTAGGCCTTGACCATGTCGGGGCGGCGGGCGAAGGTGCGCTTGATTTGCTCGTCGCGGCGCCAGCGGGCAATGGCCCCGTGGTTGCCAGAGAGCAGGACGGGCGGCACCTGCTGGTTTCGCCAGGTGGCGGGCTTGGTGTAGACCGGGTACTCCAGCAGCCCGCCGGTGTGGGACTCTTCGGCCAGGGACTCGGGGTTACCCATAGCACCGGGAATCAGGCGGGTAATGGCCTCAATCATCACCATCACGGCCACTTCACCCCCGTAGAGCACGTAGTCGCCGATTGATACGGGCAGCACCCTAAATTCCTGCTCAGCCCAGTCCAGCACACGCTCGTCAATGCCTTCGTAGCGGGCCGGGGCGAACACGATGTGCTCTTCTTCGGCCAAGTCGTAGGCCAGCTGCTGGTTGAAGACGGTGCCGGCCGGTGAGGGCACGATCAGCAGGGGTTTGCCCCCGTCCGCCCGTGCGGACGCCGGTGAGTTAGCCAGTGCCTGATCCAGGGCCAGGCCCCAGGGCTCGGGCTTCATGACCATGCCCGCTCCCCCGCCGTAGGGGGTATCGTCAACGGTTTTGTGCCGGTCGAAGGCGAAGTCACGCAGGTTGGTCAGGTGCAGGTCGACCTTGCCCGATTCGCGGGCTTTGCCCATGAGGGAGAGCTCTAGCGGGGCCAGGTATTCGGGGAAGATGGTGATGACGTCAAAGCGCATGAGCGTTAGTTGTGCTCGCTCTCGGTCTCGGGTTCTGCTTCTTCATCGTCGCTGTTGAGTTCGAGCAGGCCGGCGGGCGGGTTGATGATAATGTAGCCCTCCTCGGTATCGATGGCCGGGACGAGCTCTTCCACGAAGGGAATCATAACTTCTTCGCCGTCTGCGGTGTTCTCCAGGACTAGCAGGTCCTGGGTGGGCATGGTCTGCAGGCCGGTGACGATGGCGATGGGTTCTTCGGGCAGGTAGCCGTCTTTAATGTCGGCAGCCAGGTAGACGGGTAAGTCGAGCAGTTCGTGCTCGTAGTAGCCTTCATCGTCACCGTCGGTTTCTGCTTCGCTAGCAGAGTCAAAGGTGAGGCGGGTGTCCCGCAGGTCTTCGGCCTGGTTGCGGTTGATGACTTCTTCGAAGGCTACGACCAGGATTTTCTTGTTCCAGCGGGCTTTTTTGACGGTGAGGGTGCCTGCGGGGGCGATGGCTCCTGCGGGGCTTGCGGGGGTGAAGTTTTCGATGTCGAGTACGGCCCCGGGAGCGAAGCGTTCTTCGGGGGCGTCGGTGAAGAGCTGGACGGTGACTTCACCGCGGATGCCGTGGGGTTTGCCGATGCGGGCGACCTGTACCTGCACGCGTATCTCCTTGGGGGTAAAGGTGGTGTGGGGTTTGGGTCTAACTTTACCGGGTTTTGCGGACGCCGGTGGGCAGGTAAAAGCCCCATGCCAGCAAGTGCTGGTATGGGGCTTTCTCCATTTCTTTACCGAATTCTACCCCTATGTAATGGATTTTCGAGATAACTTTTCAAGCTTGTCGGAAATCGAGTTGTCATCTTTTAGAACAAAGTTCTTTTGTTTAGCTTCTGCTTCAGAAGGAAACGGTAGATAGAACTGGCCCACCTGAATGAATTCGTCTGTATCAGGTGTTTCTTGGCTATCAGTAAACTTGTCCGCGTAGGGAATGTACTGGAATTCAGGCTCTTTATTGACCAGCTTAGAGTCACTGCGAATGGGATAGGCCAGATAAACGTTCCTTTTGGTTCTTAAGGCGTAGGTGGCCATCTGATATTGGTCCCCCATACTGGCTTCTGTAATACCAAGCGCATTATCCTTGTATTTTGCGTCCACATAAAAGGTTGATTCCTTGTAAGTTACGACCACATCAGGCCGCTTACCTCCGTCAGCAATTTTCCAATCATTATTTTTCCGTTCGTAAAATATGTGTATTGGCCGGACTTCCTTCTGTCGTTTTGCTTCTATATTTTCAACCTTATTCAACTGCTCTTGCACGAGCTGCTCCCAAAGTCCGCTCATCGAGTATTTGAGGTTAGCAACAACGCCAGGGCCTTCCTTTTTGTTCGCTGTAGCGTTGAACCTGGTCTGAAGAATAGCCCGAGCAAGCTCATAGCTCTTTCGCACAGCTAGAGACTCCTGTCTAGGAACCTTGTAGTGGGTTGACTGAGCGATTAGTGCATGCCGTGAGGTGATAGTTACATCCCGAAGCTGGGCAGCGACAAGCAGGGCCTTAGCGTAGCTAGTCTTTTTACCTGCAAGGTGGTGGTCTTTTAACTCAGGAACACAAAGTTCTGTGGCGGCTCTTATGACTTGCCAGATGTGATTATCAGAAGTGAGCTCATCGAATTCGCACTCAATTTTCGGAGACCCTGTTATCGCCCGTCGGATCAGGCCTTCCGGAGTCATCCGCCCCTTGACCGTTGCTATCTCATCTGTATGAAGCACATACTGAGGGCGCCGGTCACGTAGGGCTACTAGCGCTTCTTCGATAAACCGCATGTACACAAATTTTTTCATGAACTTGCTGGACGCAAACATAGAAGTACCAGCTGAACCGAAGTCTTTGGACGTAGGAATCGGCTCGATTTTAACCTGGTAGGCGTCAAGCATAGCCCAGAGGGCCTCTGGCGCTTTCATATCCTGTTTGTTTGCAGGATTCAGTGGTTTATGGACACCAGCTTTCTTTGGTGCTGAGGTCACTGACCAGAGGGGTGATAGCCGAGATTCAGTTTTTTCATCAGTCAGGCCATCTTGCTCTTTTAAATCTGCGGTCGCTGATTCAGTTGGGGCTTTTTCTACTAAGGTGGTTAGCAGGCTCACTAGGTATGGATCTGATACACCAATGATGTCTTGCTCATATAAGGTGTAGTGAGACTCACGAGAGCTGGTGAAAGCCTCCTGGCTTAAGATGAAGGATTTAGCTTTAGTATCATCAGGGCGCCAGAGCTTGGGGAGGATATGAAAAATGAGAGTCTGATATTCTTCAGAATCCGGCATGGCAGGCGCCCGCAATACGGTAAGCCCTACCCCATTACCTCTGCCGCTGGCCTGAAACCAGCGTGTGGTTTCAGGCAAATGTGACTCAGTCTGAGCGTTCATCTGACTAGCTTTCTTGTGAACTTTCGAGGGATTCCACAGAATTGTTTCCTGCTAGTCCTGGTTTTTTGCTAGCCTTGCCCGAATTGTTATCTGAAGCCTCTTCAACAATAACCTTTTGGCCTAGGCCTTCCCCCTCCTTCGTAAGACGCAATCCTGCAACGCGTTGATTGAATGGTTCCTCAACCATAAGGTCTTCGAGGTGAAATATATAGGCAATTTCAGCCAGTTGTTTCAGCAAATCATGGGCAATCTGCTTAGAAGTTTTTTTGTTTTCATAGAAGTAAGAATGACCTAGCCTGGCATCAGGACCTACTATTTTCTGCAACTTAATATTAACCTGCGAGTACCAGCGAAAAAGTTCAGCGAGTTCTGCCTGTCTTTCTTTTTCGAATTCATTTTCAAAATCTTCCAAGGACTTCGGCTCCATAGTATGCCAGGTGAAGCGACGACGAAGAGCTAAGTCGATAGTTCCCACAGAGCGGTCCGTTGAGTTCATGGTTCCAACAATGTAAAGATTGTCAGGCACAGCTAAATATTCAAGGTCTCCTTCATAATTTTCTTCAGGTGGGTTCGACTTTTCTGGCAGAGCATCAATAGCAGTTTGAAGACGAACAGTAGTAATTCTTACAGATTTAGCTTCATCGCGAGTGAGCACTGCTCTTTTATAGGTACCGAGTTTTGCAACAGGAGCACGTTTGCTTTCCTCAATTACCATGAGTAAATCACCGAATACTTTAGCGGTATTAGCCCGGTTGATTTCATCGATGAAGAGTAAATAATTGTGCTCGGGGTCTGCTGCAGCTCGGTTGCACAGCTCCACAAAAATGCCGGCCTTGCCCGTAAAACCTCCATCTTTCAAGGGACGCAAACCTGACACAAAATCTTCATAGGAGGTGGAAGGATGAAAGACTACTGTTTCGCTACGTTCCGGGGTAAAACCAAGATCTTTATTTTCCCCACTTAACTCAAAGAGTGATTTTTGATAATAAGTTTTTCCACACCCCGCAACTCCCTCTAAAATCGAATTAAGCTGAGCTATTTTAATCTTATTTTTCATACTTTCACCTTTGGCACCTTTTTTCGTTTTATTAAGCATTCCATCCCCATTGAATTTATATTGCATTTCTTTTTTTATTGCCCAATCCCCCGCCCCAAAGTGTACAATCACCTTGTCAAGAATTTCATTTTTATTTTTCAAAAATTCTGACAATCTCTCAAAAGCATCTTTATCATCTAAATTTTCATCATCAAACTCTTCACCAAAGCAGCTTAAGAAATGCTTTACAAAAGTCCTGGGAGTTCTCGCTTTCGTAATTGCACTAGTTCGACCAGGCTGCGATTTATCTAGCCTAAACTCTTCAAATTTTTTAAATAAATGATTTCCCTGATCTTGATATGTGATATAGATGTATACACCTTTTTTTACACCAAGGTGAATATTCTTTAAAATGTCGCTTAACGGCACCATCCCTTCATATTCCCGAGTCCACTTATCTTTATATTTACCTTCACCAAGCCATTCAATTTTATTCATAATTTCCTTTCAACAGTAAAGAGGCTCTATTCCAATGATATCTGGGATAGAGCCTCTTACTTCAAGTATTCAGTTAGCGTCGCTTGTCCGTGTCGATGACGTCTACGCGTACGTGGTCGCCGTCGTTGATGGCGTTGACCACGGTGCGGATGGACTTGGCGGTGCGGCCGGAGCGGCCAATCACGCGTCCAAGGTCATCAGGGTTCACGCGAACCTCCAGAGTTTCGCCCCGGCGGCCGGTTTTGGCACGCACCTGGACGTCGTCTGGGTTGTCGACGATACCCCGAACGAGGTGTTCGAGAGCGTCAGCCAACATGATTACTCAGCTGCTTCCTCAGAAGCTGCTTCTTCAGCAGCCTCTTCTGCGGGAGCTTCTTCAGCCTTGTCCTCGCCCTTGGGGGTGATTGCCTCGGGAAGGATGACCGAACCCTTTTCGGGAACAACGAACTCGGGCTTGGCGTCAACGGGCTTAACGGTTGACTCAGCCTTTTCGCCCTTGGCAGCAGCCAGGTCGCCGGTCAGCTTCAGCAGAGCAGCTACCTGCTCGGTGGGCTGGGCGCCAACGGACAGCCAGTACTGGGCACGCTCTGAGTTGATCTCGATGCGTGAGGGGTTCTCGGTCGGGTGGTAAATGCCGATTTCCTCGATAGCCTTACCGTCACGCTTGGTGCGTGAGTCAGCTACTACAACACGGTAGCGGGGATCGCGGATTTTACCGAAACGCTTCAGACGAATTTTAACAGCCACTGTAGTGGTTTCTCCTGTTTTCTATAACTGTTCGAGGTCAGGTCTCAGCTCGTGGGGCGGGCTTCGTCATGACCTCTGCGGACACAATTTCTCCCGGATGAGAGGGGCCGGGAAAAATCGAGTACCCGTCAAGTATGCCAGCTTATCCCCGCTTAATCTAGGGTTACGCTCTTTGGAGTGAGCGTGTTGTGAGCAAGCTGACCGTGTTTATTTCTTCAGCGCCTGCTTCCAGCTGACTGAGGTACCGCCGCGCATAATGTTGGCCCGGTAGATGCGGGCGCCGAGGCGGGTAAGAAGTGCGGCTGCTGCCAGGGTGAGGGCGAGGGCGAGTAGGGGCTCCCAGAGGGCTACGTCTTCGGTGAGTAGGCGGCGGGGCATGGCAATTGAGGATAGGACAGGCACAAAGGAGACGACCTTGAGCCAGGTTCCTGAGACGTAGATACCGGCAAAGAGGGCGGCGATGAGCACCATGGTGATGGGGTTGGAGAGGTTGGCGATATCTTCGGTGCGAGCTGCCATGGCGCCGACGGCGGCCCAGATGGTGGCGATAGCTGCGAAGCCAACGACGTAGAAGAGGGCGAACCAGCCGACCGAGGGTAGGATCCAGCCGAATTCTGAGGCGCTTCCGGTGATTTGCATGCCGATGAGGCCTGCGACTGCGTAGATGGCTACTTGCAGGATGGCGAGCACGATGTTGCCCACGATTTTTCCGGCGAGAAGTTGGCCGAGCGGTATGGCGGTGGCGATGATTTCGACGATGCGGTTTTGTTTTTCTTCGACCACGGAGTTGGCGATGGCTACGCCGAAGAGCACGGTGGTCATGTAGAAAATCATGGCGAAGACCATGGCGATAAGGAAGGCCAGCCCTGCATTGCTGTTGCCGGAGAGGACGCTGGTGCTCACCTGGGTGCCCGCGGCCAGGGCTTCGAGGTCAACGCCTGCGGCAGCTGCGTTTTCGGCTGTAACGGTGGAGGTGATGACGGCACCCAGTTCAGTGGCCAGGCTGTTGTCGGGGGAAGAGTCAAAGACGAGTTCCCAGCCCTGGTCGGTGGGGGCGAGGTAGGCGTCCGCATCCCCGTCGGCAACGAGGGTGCGGGCGGCGTCCGCGCTATCAACCTGGGTGGCGGTGTAGCTGGTGTTCTCGTCGCTGCTGGCTTCAGCGGCAGCGACCAGAGAGGTGGCTCGGTCGTCGCTGGTGGCGACGGTGTAGTCGGTTGACCCTGAGCTCATAAAGTAAGGGATGAGGATTGCGGCCAGGATAATGACGAGGGAGAAGATGGTTCCGCCGATGAAGGATTTGTCGCGCAGCTTGACCATGATTTCGCGGGTGGCGACGATTTGCCAGGCGTTTTTGGGGGCGGTGCTGGGGCGGGTGGGTGCGGTGTTCATTGGCCGGTGACCTTTCGGTAGATGTCGCCGAGGGTGGGAAGCTGGCGGGAGAACTCCTGTATATCGTGTTCCAGACCGCTGCTGAAAATCTGGTGACGGACGCTGACCAGGTCAGCGCCGGGGGCCAGTTCGAGGACGGCGTCGGTGCCGGAGACGTCAAGGACGTTGACCCCGGCCAGATCGCGGAGCCAGGCGGCGTCCGCCCCACCCCGGTAGAGGTAGCGGGGGGCGCCTGATTCGCGCAGTTCGGTGGCGCTACCGCTGGCGCGGACGGTTCCGCCGTGCAGAATAACGACGCGGTCGCAGAGACGGTCAACCAGGTCGAGCTGGTGGGATGAGAAAAGGATGGGGACGCCATCACGCATGAGCTCGCGCATCATGGAGACCATGGTGTCTACGGCTTTAGGGTCAAGGCCAGAGAAGGGCTCGTCGAGGATCAGGGCGGTGGGCTGGTGCAGGATGGAGGCTACGATCTGCACCCGTTGCTGGTTGCCGAGGGAGAGGGATTCGAGCTTGTCGTTCAGGCGCTCCCCCAGCCCCAGTTCGGTGAGGTGGTCGGTAGCGATGGTGCGGGCGGTGCTGGCGCTCATACCGCGCAGCTGGCCCAGGTAGACGAGCTGGGCAAGGATTGCCTGCTTGGGGTAGAGGCCGCGCTCTTCGGGCATGTAGCCAAAACCCGCGCGGTCTGCGGCGGTAATGGGACGGCCGCCGTAGAGTACCTGCCCTTCGGTGGGTTCAAGCAGGCCCATGATCATGCGCATGGTGGTGGTTTTACCCGCGCCGTTAGCGCCGAGGAAGCCGGTCATGGAGCCGGGCTCAACGGTAAAGCTCACCTTTTCTACAGCGGTGGTGGCACCGGGGCCGCTGCCGTAGACCTTGGTGAGGTCACGCACTTCTATGGTTCGGTCAGTCATGGGGCACTTCCTTTGGGTAGCTTGTACCTCAAGTCTAGGAAGGCTGTGAGCATAACAACTCCCCCGCCGGGTGGAGCCGGGCGGGGGAGATTGTGGGCAGACGCTGAGAAGCTGGGTTGAGAATCTAGGCTAACCCTACCCGGTGGGCGAAGATAACGGCGCCAACGCGGTCGCGGCTGTGGGTCTTAGCCAGGATGTTAGAAACGTGCGTCTTGACGGTTGCCGCCCCGAGGAAGAGTTTTTCTGCAATTTCTGCGTTGGTGAGGCCCTGGGCGAGCAGCTCTAGGGTTTCTTTCTCTCTGGGGGTGAGTGCGCCCAGGGCGAAGGCGTCCTCGGGGCTCAGCTCCTGGGCGGAGCGTGCTCCCCCACTCTTGCCCGCCCCTAAGCTACCTGCCTGCGCGGCGGCGTCCTGCCCCTTGGTCTGCTCCACAAAACGGGCAATGAGCGGCAGGGTCATCTCGGGCGACAGCAGGGCCAGTCCGCCGGCAACCTTCCGGATAGCTTCAACCAGCTCATCGGCGTCCGAGGTTTTGAGCAGGAAGCCGCTGGCCCCGGCCTGCAGGGATGAGAAGAGGTAGTCCTCGCGGTCGAAGGTGGTGAGGATTAGGACGGACGTGCCCGGCAGCTTCTCGGTGAGGGCGGCTGTGGCGGTGATTCCGTCCATCACGGGCATTTGAACATCCATGAGAACCACATCGGGGCGGGTGGCTTCGGCAAGATTGAGAGCCTCAGCCCCGTTGCGGGCCTGGCCGACCACCTCGATGTCGTCCTCCATTGAGAGAATGAGGGCGAAACCTGACCTCACCATGTCTTGGTCGTCAGCTAACAGTACTTTGAGGGTCATGAGGTGCTCCTAGAGGCGTGGGGGTCGTGGGTTTCGTCAATGTCTATGGGGAAGCGTACCTGTACCTTCCAGCCGTCCGCACCGCTGCGGCGTCCGATCCAGCAGGTACCCCCCAGGGCAACGGCTCGTTCCCGGATACCCTGTAGACCGTAGCCGTGGCGGCTGGGATCGGGTATGTATTCTTGGCCTTCTCCCCGCTCTGGGCCGGTGGCAGGGCCGTCGTCGGTGACCTCTAATTCTGCCCAGTGGGCTCCAAAGCTGCCGCCGGTACGCAGGGCCAGCACCGCATTCTGGGCAGCTGAATGTTTGCGCACGTTAGTCAGGGCTTCTTGAGCCATGCGGTAGATGGACAGCTGGGTTCCCTGGTGAAGGTGGGTCAGGCGGTCAAGGTCCTGCTCCCCTACCTGCAGCCGGGTCTGGACGCCGACCGAGCTCATGTGCTCTACCAGGTCAAAAATTTCAGCAACCTGGGGTTCTTTCGCCGAACCGCCGCCATGCTCCGCTTCCCCGGCTGCCCGCATGACTCGAATCAGGTTCTTCATTTCAGAGACCGACGAGCGAGCCAGCTTTTCAATGTTGGCCAGGGGCTCTGCTGCCAGTTCAGGTTTCTTACTCAGGGCCCGGCGGGCTGCTGCCGCCTGAATCCCCATGGACGAGACGTGGTGGCCCACCGAGTCGTGGAGTTCTCTGGCGATGCGCAGTCGGTCGCGGGTCACGGCGTCCTGGGCCATCTGCTCAGCCTGCCGCTCTAGCTGCTGGGCCTGGGCCGCAAGGACGGTCCGCTGGTAGGCCTGGTTCCAGGCCGTGCGCCCCATCAGGGCTGCGCACCCGTAGTAGAAAAGATTCGTTACGGAAGCCATTACGTAGCCGGCGGTGGCCTGGCTAAAAGGGCCGCCTGAGTACTCTTCAACGCCCGCCATGCTGTAGGCCGAGTCGGTTACCACCCAGGCAATCACGATCCAGACGAGAGCAGCAGCGCAGACCAGGGCGTAGACAATCCAGGTCAGGGTGCGGTTTTTGCCCCAGGCTATGCCGGCAAAAAGCACCGCGAAATAGCAGAGCTGGTAGCTCAGGGTGGCGGGCGCTATTTCGGACACATAACTCAGGGCAAAGAAGAGGGCGGTAGCTACCAGCATCATGCTCAGCGGGTAGATACGGCGCAAAATCAAGGGCAGGGTCATAGCAGCAGCTGCCCCATAGGAGTAGCGAATCTGCTCGGTATCGTCCCCCAGAAAACCCGCAGAGTGGTAGGCGGCATTCAAGAGAAGAGTAGCTGCAAGCACCACGCCCCACACCAGAACATCCTTACGTAAGGACGCCGCCGGTGGGGTGGGCCGCTCCCAGTCGGGGTCTATCTGTGAGAAGGAAAAACGGGTGGCAGTGTTCACCAATCCACTGTATCAAGACCTAGCACGGGGCAACTCCCCCGCTAGAGGGAACGTACCTACTGTTGGTCGCGTGCCCCGAAGAAGCGTCCCAGCTGCTGGCGGGCAAGCTGCCCAGCCTGCCGACCCAGTTTTTGGGTATTGCGCACAACTTTGGGAGCCTGAGGCTCAGGACTTCTCTTTTCCTCCTGCTGGGCCTGGGCCCGTAGCTCTTCGGTCAGTGAGAGGGGGCGGGTCTGATGATGCTCCATCGGGGGGAGCTTTTCTGCGGCTACAACCCGCTGGTAGACCCGGGCGATCAGCATCTCAGCAGCACCGGTAGCTCCTAGAGTCGCTGCTGCAATCAGCGCTGCTCGGGGCGAACGCCCCTGTGTCGCACGCCGGGCTGCCCAGAGTGCCAGGGCCCCTGAGGCACCCAGCTGGGCTGCGGCGTCCGCGGTCAGAAGCCAGGGGCGCTGGCGGATTTCGCGGCTGACGGTGCTGAGCGTATCGGTGCCGTTAGGGTAGGCGGTGACGCTTTCCTTGAAACGGTCAAGACCGTTCATATCGACGGTGAAGCGGCGGTAGCCCACGAACTCGTCCAGACCTACGGCCCCGGTGAGCACTTTGAGGAGCTCTTCGGGCAGTTCCAGGGCGTGAATGGTGGACTCGAGCCCGTCGCTGCTTTCGCAGTCCAGCACGTAGTTGGTCAGGCGGTTAGCTGTTTGTTCATCTAGCCCATAAAGCCAGATGAGCTGTTCAAGCTGGTCGCGGGCGGCTAGCTCCCTGAAGGGGGCAGGGAGTAGACCGGGCAGACTCCAGACCAGGTTGCCCACTTCGCTGGAGACCCGTTCAAGGGCAGAGCCGATTTTTGTGAGGGGTGACCAGCTGAAAGTCAACACGGTGCCCACCAGACCCGAGTCGGGAGTGCCCATGACCTGGTTAACCCAGTCGGTGACGCTACCGGTTTCGGGGCCGGTGGAATCGGCCGGGAGCACGAAGGTCAGGTTCTGACCAAAGAGGGTCTGCTCAGCCACAATCGAGGGCACGTTCATGGCTTCAAGCAGGTTGGCCAGGGTGCGGGGGTCTGCGGTGAGCAGCGACCAGCCCTTATCGGCAGGTGCCGCCTCAACTTCACCGGCCATGAGCTCAGGCTGCATGTAGGTAGCAAGGTCAGCCATCGACAGCTCCACCAGCGCAGCACTCACCCCGTGCGGGTCAAGGCTCAGGGAATCGGTACCCTGGGAGAAGGACGCCAGGTGGTAGTCCTCCCCCGGCTTTTGGGGCAGAAGGCAAGCAACATACGGGAAGAGAGCGTCCAGTTGCACCAGAAACTCGTCCAGGGGCACACCGGGCAGCAGCACCCCGGTGCTGTCGGTCTCCACGGTGCGCAAGGACGCCTGCCCCGGCACCCGCTCGCACAACACGAAGAGCTGGGCGCGGCGTCCGTCCGTCTCAAGGGCCGTCACCGTCGCCACCGACTCTAAATAGCCCGCTAGCTGAGGGGTGATCTCCCAGTTCAGCTCTTCCATCGCGGCCAGATCCTCTGGGGTGGGGTCGCCGGTCAGCGCCTGAAGCTCCTCTGCGGTAACCTCAGTAGAAACCTCTTCAGGCTCTGCCACAAGCTCTTCGCTCCCCTGCTCAGCCTGCATAATCTGCTGAATCAGATCATCAAACTTATCGGGGTCGGCAGCGAGCTCCTCAACGCTCTTGATATCTTCATCGGTGTACTCGTAGCTCTGGTCAGCTCCCTGAGCCTGCTCCCGAATCATGCCGATAATGCTCTCTAGCTGATCCCGGACCTGCTGCTCAACGTCAGTGGGCAGGGCAAGCTGCTCACCGGCGTCCGCCCCCTGCGGGGTATCAGACGCGCCGCTGTACAGGGCAGGCACTAGCTCCCGCCAGCTCCCCCAGGGCTGGGCACGATCAATGCGCAGACGCACCCACAGCACATCAGAACCCACAACCTCCCCGCGGGAGGCACCCTGCTGGGCGGGGTCACGGTGTGATTCAGTCATATGCTTACAATCCTTCTCAACGCTTCATCAAACGGGCAGAGCTCTGCCCCGGGCCACACAAGGCAGGGATAACTAGCGTGCAGGTGAATCGCTAGAGAACTCGTACACAGCCCCGGTCTGCAGGGCCCGGAAAGCCTGCTGCAAACGGTAGGCCTGCCCCTGATCAAAGTAGTTACCCAAATCTTCGGGTGCTACCCATTCATAAGCGGTCAGCTCTTCTTCCTGCAGGGTAATCACCGCATCGGCAGGAAGTACACCGGCGTCATAAATATAGCTGGTTGAATCGCCCCAAATGCCCATCTGCAGGCCGTGGAAGATTACCAGAAGACGGCCCGGCTCAAGGGTAAGGCCAACTTCCTCAGCCACCTCACGGAAACAGGCTGGCTGCGGCGCTTCGCCCGCCTCAACGGTGCCACCCGGGATAGTCCAGCCGTCCTTATAGTTAGGCTTGACCAGCAGCATCTGCCCCGCTTCATTACGAATCACAGCACCGGCCGCCAGACGACGGGTGGGCAGACTTTCAATAAAAGCCTTCAGCTCTTCTTCAGGTAGATAAGAATCAACCACGGCACTGCTCCTTCTCGGCTGGCGGTTACTACACCCAATGTACCGCGCCAAACCACAGCGTGAAAGGTAGAGGGGCCCTTGCACTCTCTCAGCAGAACTTCCCCGCCCACCGCACGTCCTTAACAACTAAAGGGGCGGGGGTAAGCCAACTGCTTACCCCCGCCCTATGAGCAGGTTTTACTTGAGGAACTTCTCGAAGCCCTTAGGCAGGTTCAAATCCTCAGGCTTCACATCCTGGGTCTGCTGACCAAAGGCCGAGCCCAGAGCGGCCTGCTGCTTAGCCGCAGCTGCCTGCTCCTGCTGGGCGCGCTTTGCCGGGTTGCCAGAACGAGCCTTCTGCTTGCCCTTCCCCTTGCCCTTATTCTTACGGGCAGCACCACCGGCAGCGGCCATACCGGGCATCTGCATGCCACCGGGCATACCGGCCATATTGCCGCTAGCCAGCTTCTTCATCATCTTCTGGGCCTGTGCAAAACGCTCCATAAGCATGTTGACCTCAGAAACGGTCACACCGGCACCCTTAGCGATACGGGCACGGCGGGATCCGTTAATAATCTTGGGAGCCACGCGCTCGTGCGGGGTCATGGAGCGAACAATAGCCTCGACGCGGTCGATTTCCTTCTCGTCAAAGTTCTCCAGCTGCTGACGAATCTGGGCTGCGCCCGGCATCATCATGAGCAGCTTCTTCATGGACCCCATCTTGCGAATCTGCTGCATCTGGGCCAGGAAGTCTTCAAAGGTGAAGTCTTCCTGGTCAACGAACTTCTTGGCCATGCGGTCAGCTTCGGCCTTGTCCCAGGTCTGCTCGGCCTGCTCAATCAGGGTGAGAACGTCACCCATGTCGAGAATACGGCTGGCCATGCGGTCAGGGTGGAACTGCTCAAAGTCGGTGACGTTTTCACCGGTTGAGGCGAACATGATGGGCTTGCCGGTTACCGAAGCAACTGACAGGGCGGCACCACCGCGGGCGTCACCGTCCAGCTTGGAGAGGACGACGCCGGTAAAGTCTACGCCCTCGTTGAAGGCGTTAGCGGTGTTGACGGCATCCTGACCGATCATGGCGTCGATAACGAAGAGGACTTCGTTGGGCTCAATGGCGTCGCGGATATTGCGGGCCTGCTGCATGAGCTCAGCATCTACACCCAGGCGGCCTGCGGTATCGACGATGACCACATCGTGCAGCTTGGCGCGGGCCTCAGCGACACCGTCGCGGGCTACCTGGACGGGGTCACCGGTGGGTACGTCGAATTCGCTGGTGACACCGGGGTGGGGAGCGTAAACGGGTACACCGGCGCGCTCACCCACCACCTTGAGCTGATTGACGGCATTGGGGCGCTGCAGGTCAGAGGCCACCAGCATGGGGGTATGACCCTGCTTCTTGAGCCAGTGGGAAAGCTTACCGGCCAGGGTGGTCTTACCGGCGCCCTGCAGACCGGCCAGCATGATGATGGTGGGGCCGGTCTTGGCCATGTTGATACGGCGGGTCTGGCCACCCAGAATGTTGACCAGCTCTTCGTTAACGATCTTGACGATCTGCTGGGAGGGGTTGAGGGCCTCGGAGACCTCGGCGCCCAGGGCACGTTCCTTGATGTGGGAGGTAAATTCGCGGACGACGGGGACGGCGACGTCGGCATCCAGCAGAGCCCGGCGGATTTCGCGTACTGTTGCGTCAATGTCTGCTTCAGTCAGCTTGCCTTTGCCGCGCAGGTTTTTGAAGGTTGCTGTCAACCGGTCTGAGAGTGAATTAAACACGGGCTGTGCACTACTTTCGTGGCTGGATGGGCGTCGCGGGCTTAAAGGAGCCCGCTAACAAATTTAAGAATCAGCTATTAAGAATAACGTATATAGGCAAGGAGCCGCCGGGTTTGCGCGGTTGGGAGTTAGAATCCCTGTTTCGACACTTTCGCCGGTTTTCCACGGCTAAACCGTAGAAAACCGGCGAAAAAGTTGAATTCAAGGGGTGGGATTACTCCTTGACCCAGCCCGCGTTAATGTAGGCGGACGGGTTGGCGTAGGGACGTGCAAAGAGGAAGGCACCATAGTTGGCCAGGTTGGTCTTGCAGAACCAGATTTCGGGGCCGTTGATGATGGGGATCATGGTGGCAACCTCAGCCATGTGCTTCTTCTCGATTTCGTTGGATAGGGCGTTGCGCTCTTCCATGGACTCGATGGTGCGCAGGCGTTCGCACATGGCGTCAATTTCGTCGGTACCGATGCCGTTGTAGGTGGCTGAGTGGTAGAAGTACTCTGCTGAACCTGAGGCGTCTTCACCCAGGATGCCGTAGCCGGAGAAGGTGACGTCGTATTCCTTGTTACCGATGACAGTGGAGAAGTTCGCGTCAGGCTGGTTGTCGATGGTGCATTCGATACCGGCAGCCTTCATCTGCTGAACGATGGTCTGAGCAGTTGCTGAGGAGACAGGGTCGTCGCCAAAGGTGGTGATGGCAAACTTTGCGTTACCGCTTGAGTTAGCCAGATAGTCACCATTTTCGCTGTAGCCCGCATCGGTCAGGATTTTCTTGGCTGCCTCTGCACCGGTTTCGGTTGGGTAGTTGTCCTGGTAGTCGGTGGCGAAGGGCATGAGCATCATGGAGCCGGGGACTTCTTCGGTCCAGTTGAGGCCGTTAAAGCGGACGGCTGCAATGGCCTGACGGTCGATGGCGGCAAAGATGGCACGGCGCAGGGCAGTGTCGGTGAGTCGTTCAGGGTTAATAACCAGGCCGCCGGCATAGAGATTCTGCCCGCGGCGGGGTTCAGCGCCGCTGGTGCCGTCAATGTCGTTGTAGGCGGTCAGGCTGTTTGCGGTTACAGCATCGATTTCACCGTTGCGGAAGGCTGCGCGGGCGGCGGCCGCTTCCATCTGGCGGAAGGTGATCCGTTCGAGCAGGGGCTTTTCACCCCACCAGTTCTCATTGGGGACGACGGTGAGCACCTTCTGGGCGGAATCCCAGTTATCGACCTTGTAGGGGCCAGAGAGGTAGTCATTGTTGATGGTATCGAGCAGGCCGTCGTTGAAGATTGCGGGGTCTTCCATGGCGGGGTGGACCAGGCCGGTGCCGAAGAGGCCCTCGATAGGGTAATAGGGTTCGGTCATGGTGATCTTGACCGAGTAAGCGTCTCCGTCTTCTTCGATAGAGGCGATGTGGGCATAAACGCCGGGATCAACGATGTTGTAGCCCTCTTCGGTGAGGGTCTTGTGGGTAACCTGCAGGGCCTTGACGTCTACGGGGGTACCGTCGTT
Organism: Rothia nasimurium; assembly: GCF_928392795.1. GTDB lineage: Bacteria > Actinomycetota > Actinomycetes > Actinomycetales > Micrococcaceae > Rothia > Rothia nasimurium_F. The sequence goes on along the minus strand of NZ_CAKMTJ010000001.1, from coordinate 428,993 downwards.
GAACTTAGCCTCAGGGTTGAGCTTGATGGAGATGGTCTGCACGCCGTCAACTTCACTGGCTTCGTAGGCGGTGCAGTAGTCGGTGTTGATGCTGTATTCACCCAGGGCATTGGTCTTCCACAGGCCGCTGACGGTGGCGGTGTTGACGGCTGCCATGACGTTAAGATTGCTAGTGGTGTAGCCGGTTTGGGTGGCTACGTTAAAGTTGGGGCCCAGGGTGGATACAGCGAGGTTAAGGACGCCGCCGGTCTGCAGGTCTGCGCGGTCGCGTTCGTTGATGGCGACGAGCTTTGAGATGTCGTCGCCGCTGGTAAGGGCTGAGCCGGTTTCGGCACTTGATGTATTGCTGTTACCGCCGCAGGCTGCGAGTAGGCCGGTCATGCCAGCTAGGCCGGAGACCAGGAAGAAGGACCTGCGGTTGAGGTTGATACGTGCAGTCATGATGCCATCCTTAGATAAGCAGAACTTAATGTTCGCCACACCTTTTGTGTGATTGAGACTACCCTAGCAGGTAATGTGGGCCATAGAAACGCTTTTTCAATCTCTATTTCACATACTGGCGCTGTAAGTGCTGAGTATTTTTATCAGAAATAGATTAGTTTCTCTAAATTTTTTGATTTTTCAGTGTTTACAATGCCTCTCCCCCTCCTTCAACCCACAGACCTAGTGCAGCCCCAAGGTCTTAGCCGGGATTAAAGAAAGCTTGCCCCACCACCCAGGTTAGGTAGTGGGGCAAGCAGGGATTCGCCCTAGGAGTTTTCTAGATCAAAGGGACTTAGTCCTTCATCCAGCCAACACGGGCCCAGAGGTGGGGGTTGGCAGAGTGACCGCCGAACATAGCTGCACCGTAGTTGGCCAGCTTAGTCTTGCAGTAGTGGATATCGGGACCATTGAAGACGGTACCGAGGGTTGCAAACTCGGCCATGAACTTCTTTTCGATCTCGTTGCACTTTGCGTTACGCTCAGCGTCGTCCTCAATCTTTTCCATCTCGGCGATCATGGCATCGATTTCCTCAGAGCCTGCGGCACCATCGAGGTTAGATGAGTGGTAGAACTGACGGGTTACTGAGGTTGCATCGGAGCCAACAGTGAAGCCTGAGAAGGTCATGTCGTATTCCTTGTTACCAACCACCGAGGCGAAGTTAGCGTCGGGCTGCTGGTCGATGGAGCACTCAATGCCGATGGTCTTCATCTGTTCAACCATGGTCTGAGCCAGGGCAGCTGAGCCAGGGTCGTCACCGAAGTTGGTCACGCGGAAGCTAGCGTTAGCGCCGTCCTTAGCGTAGTAGTCGCCGTTCTTGGTGTAACCGGCATCTTCCAGAATCTTCTGGGCAACCTCAACGCCACGATCGGCGGGGAAGTTGTCCTGGTAGTACTCAGAGATGGGCAACAGAAGCATGGAGCCCGGGGTCTCTTCGGTCCAATTCAGGCCCTGGAAACGGATATCTGAGAGGGCCTTGCGGTCGGTGCCTGCAAAGATTGCGCGGCGCAGGGCGGCGTCCTGGATACGGGCGGGGTTGAGGTTCAAACCGCCGGAGAAGAGGCGCAGAGCGCGACGGGGCTCAGCATCGGGGGTTCCCTCAACGTCCTTGTAGGCCGCCAGGGTACGAGCACCCACTGCATCGATTTCGCCGTTGCGGAAGGCTGCGCGGGCTGCGGCAGCTTCCATCTGGCGGAAGGTGATGCGGTCCAGGATGGGCTTAGTACCCCACCAGTTTTCGTTGGGAACAACGGAAAGGCGCTTTTCTGCTGAGTTCCATTCTTCCAGCTTGAAGGGGCCTACGCCGTAGTCGGGGTTGGGGTTGTCGGTCCAGCCCTCGTTGAAGACTGCCGGGTCTGCCATGGCAGGGTGTAGCAGGGTACCAAAGAGGTTATCTGCTGGGTAGTAGGGCTGCTTCATCGTCACAACAGCAGAGAAGGCGTCGCCATCTTCTTCAATGGACTCGATGAACTCGTACATGCCCGAGGTAACAATGTTGTAGTCGCCCTCGGTGGACTTGAAGACGTTCCATGAGGTGCGCAGGGACTCAATATCAATGGGGGTGCCATCGTTGAACTTAGCCTTGGAGTTCAGCTTGACGCGGATGGTCTGCACGCCATCAACGGTTTCAGACTCGTAGGACTCACAGAAGTCGGGATTGATGCTGGGGGTACCGTCGAAGTCTGACTGCCAGATACCGCTGGTCATCGAAGTGTGGAAGGTGGAGAGAACGAAGCTGTTATTTGCTGAGTTACCGTTCTGGGAGGAGATGTTGAAATCAGGGCCCAGGGAGCTAACGGGCAGGTTGACGACGCCACCGGTCTGCAGGTTAGCGACGTCCTGCTCGTTGATTTCGACCTTAATTTCATCACCGGCTGCTGCCATGCTGGCGGTTGCGGCGCTGGTGGTGTTGCCGCCAGAACCACCGCAAGCGGTCAGCAGACCAGTGGTTCCCAGGATGCCGGTACCCCAAAGCAGGGTGCGGCGGTTCAGAACTACATTCTTGTTCATTCTCTCTTCTCCTTTGTAAAGAGGATGGGTAAAAGTGGGCTTGAAGTGATTTCGATTACATACTATACATGTAATTTAGCTCATAGCAACTTCGTGTTCAGGATAATGACAGGCGTACTGGTGGTCCTCGCTCGCCCGGCTTAGAACAGGCACATTCTCGGTGCAGTTCTTCTGCTTATCTTCAGGAAGAAGCTTGAAGATGGGGCAACGAGTTGCAAAAGCACAGCCCTCCGGTGCATTCACTGGGGTGGGCAGGTCACCTTCGAGCACAATGCGTTGGCGGTTGGCCTCTACCTCGGGGTCGGGCACAGGGATGGCAGAGAGTAGAGCTCGGGTATAGGGGTGCACGGGGTTATCAAAGACCTCGTCCACATTGCCAATCTCAACAACCCTGCCCAGATACATAACGGCCACACGGTCAGAGGCATGGCGCACCACAGCCAAATCGTGTGCGACCATCAGGTAGCTCAGCCCCAGTTCGACACGCAGCTTCTCCAGCAGGTTAATGACGCCTGCCTGAACAGAAACGTCAAGAGCAGAGACCGGCTCGTCGAGAGCCACCAGCTTGGGGTTGACAGCGAGCGCACGGGCGATGCCGATACGCTGGCGCTGGCCGCCGGAGAACTGGTTGGGGAAGCGGTTGACGTGGTCCGGTTGCAGGCCGACGGTCTTCATCAGTTCAAGCACGCGCTTCTTGATGTCCTTGACTGCCCAGCCCTGGTTTTGCAGGGGCTCAGCCAGGATTTCGTAGACGGTGAAGCGGGGGTCGAGTGCACCCGTTGGGTCCTGGAAGACCATCTGCTGATTCTTGCGCAGGGCGTTGAGTTCGGAGCCGCGCAGGCCCTGCTTGTTGGAGACACCGGCGATGACGATTTCGCCGTCGATATCCTTGGAGAATTCCATGATTTCGAGCAGGGTGGTGGTCTTACCACAGCCGGACTCACCTACGATGGAGAAGCACTCGCCCTCACGGATATCGAAGCTAACGCCGTTGACTGCCTTGACGGTGCCCACACGGCGCTTGATGAGGGCGCCCTTGGTGAGGGGGAAGAATTTTTTGACGTCCTTTACCTCAAGCACGCTGGCGCGCTCTTCGCGGGGTACGCCGTCGAGGGCGGAGACCGGGATAGAGGGTACGGGGAACATCTGTTCAGGACGTTCGTTGACGAACTTCTCTGCATACAGGCAGGCTGAGCGGTGGTTCTCGCCGGTACCGGCAATCAGCTTGAGCTCAGGCTCTTCGGTGAGGCAGGCGTCCGTAGCTACCGGGCAGCGGGCTGCGAAGGAGCAGCCCACCACGGGCTTGAGCAGGTTGGGCGGGGTTCCCTCAATTGGCACCAGGGAAGTCTTTTCCTTGCGGTCCACGCGGGGAACAGCACCCAGCAGGCCGATGGTGTAGGGCATGGAGGGCTTCTTGTAGAGGTCGGCAGCTGCGGCGTGTTCAACTGCCCTGCCGGCGTACATCACCATGATTTCGTCTGCCATACCAGCCACGATTCCCAGGTCGTGGGTAATCATGATGGTGGCAGCGCCGGTCTCCTCTTGAGCCTTCTGCATGACTTCAAGAACCTGCGCCTGGATGGTGACGTCCAGCGCGGTAGTGGGTTCGTCGGCAATCAGCACGCGCGGCTCATTGGCAATAGCCATAGCAATCATGACGCGCTGGCGCATACCGCCAGAGAACTCGTGGGGGAAAGACTTGAGACGGCTCTCGGGTGAGGGGATGCCGACCAGACGCAAGAGCTCCACGGAGCGAGCCTGAATAGCCTTATCGCTCATACCCTTGTTGTGGGCCTTGAGTACCTCAGCCAGCTGGTGGCCGATGGTGAATACCGGGGTGAGTGATGACAGCGGATCCTGGAAGACCATGGAAATCTCTTTGCCACGGTAGTCGCACATCTGCTTATCGGTCAGACCCAGCAGTTCGGTGCCGTTGTACTTGATGGAACCGGTGATATCTGCGGTGGTGGGGTGCAGGCCCATAATCGCCATAGAGGCAACCGACTTACCCGAGCCGGATTCGCCCACGATGCCCAGCGTCTTGCCCGCGTACAGGTCGAAGTCAATGCCGCGCACCGCGTGCACAATACCGTTTTCGGTATTGAACTTTACGTTGAGGTCTCGGACGCTCAGTACTGGTGTAGTGCTCATTTACTTCTTCTTTTTCTTAACTTTGCCAACGGACAGGGAGGTGGGATCGAAGGCGTCGCGCAAGCCGTCATTCATCAGGGCCAGGGGGCCAACCAGCAGGAAGAAGAACAGCAGCGGAATCCAGAACATCCAGGGCAGGGTGTTGATCTGGCTTGAGGCCTGGGCGATGAGTGACCCCAGTGAGAAGTTGGGGTATTTCACGCCAATACCGATGAAGGTGTAAGACACCTCAGCCAGAATTGCTGCGGTGATGCCGCGGGTGAATTCAAGCACCATCAGGGAGCCGATGTTGGGAACCAGGTGACGCCAGACAATCTTGAGGGGGTGCACACCCATGTAGCGGGCGGCTTTGACGTAGTCGCGGGAGATGAGCGACATGGCCATAGCTCGAATCACACGGGCGGTGTACATCCAGCTGAAGATTAGGAGCACGATGGTCAGGATGAGCCAGCCGGGCAGGTTATCGCGGATGGCCTGGCCGCCAGCACCGTTGATGACAATCGCTACAACCAGCAGGCTGGGCGCCATAATCAGGGTCTCAAGGACGAACAGCATGGTCTTGTCGATCTTGCCGCCGAAGTAGGCCATGACGCAGCCGTAGATAGCTGCAAAGATGACGGAGACACCGCCCACGATCAGACCGATGAAGACCGAGGTGCGGACAGCTTCAACCATCTGGGCGTAGAGGTCGGTACCTGCGCTGGTAGTGCCGAACCAGTGCTCGGCGCTGGGGCCGGTGGAGATATAGAAGGGGTCGATGGTGGTGGTGTCCCACTTGGAGAGGAAGCCGCCAAAGAGACCGAAAGCTATCACCAGCAGCAGGACGACCAGGCCAAAGACCGCGGTCTTGTTACGCATAAAGCGGCGGAAGATAATCTTCTTCTTGCTGATGATGTCGAAGTCAGCGTTAGTCTGATCGACCCTCGTGATAATACCGGTGAGGTTGTTGTGGTCGATGGAAGGTGAATTGCTCATGAGATCCTCACTCGGGGATCGACGATGGTGGTGGCGATATCAGCGATGATGGCGCCAACTGCGAAGATGAAGGAGCCGTAGGCCAGGGTTGCTACTGCCGCGTTGACGTCCTGGGCACCGATTGCCTGGATTGACCAGAGACCAATACCGGGCCAGGCGAAGATGGCCTCGGCGAAGAAGCCGCCGGTGAAGATGGAGGGAACGGTAAAGGCGATGGACTGGGCTACCGGGATGAAGGAGACTCGCAGGGCGTGGCGGCGGATGGCCTGGTTGCGGGTGAGGCCCTTAGCGCGAGCGGTGCGCACAAAGTCGGCGTTGACGCTGTCGAGCAGGTACTGGCGCTGGGAAATCTGGTAGCCGCCCCAGCTCATAATCGTGATACAGAAGGTCGGCACGATGTAGTGGGCTGCCAAGTCTACCCAGTATTCGAAGCTACCCGGGGTGAGGCCTGGCGAGGAAATACCGGTTACGAAGAAGATACGCTCCCCCGCTGCACTGTTGATAGCTACAGCTCCCAGCTGGACCAGGAAGTAGGCAATGGGGGCGGGCAGGATGTAGACCAGGTAGGAGTAGCCGGTAATCACACGGTCAGAGAACTTGTACTGACGAGCTGCTGAGTAAACGCCCAGGGCTACACCGATGATGAGGGAGAGAATCACGGCCACCAGGTAGAGGCGGGTTGATACCCACACGCGCTGACCGAATTCAGCGTTGATGTAGGCGCCGTTGGGGCTGCGGCCCCAGTCCCAGTGCAGAACAACGTTGGTCAGCCACTGGACGTAGCGGTCCCAGGCACTCATGGTGGGGTCGAGGTTCAGGGCAGCGAAGTTGCGCTGAACCTGCTCCGGTGAGGGGCGGGGAATGCGTTCCTGTTCAAGCAGGGCGGGGTTCAGCGAGGTAACGGCGAGGAAGTAGCCACCGGTCGTCGTTAAGAAGATCATGACGGCGTAGGTAGCTGCTCGCCTCAGCAGATACTTAATCATGAGGCGAACTCTTTCTGGGTAACGAACATTGTGTGTGAGCCTTTACAGATACTGCCAGGCTTGTGATGCCCAACATATACTGACGTGTTGAGTTGAGTATATTTAGTCGCACCCGTCACATCAAGTTGGGCAACACACCGCTCGTCCGCAGCAAAGAGTCGGCGAAACGTAGCCGAAATAATCCACGCATTAAAAAGCCCGAGAATACACGGGCGCAGCCTTCGCCGCTCCCCCGCTTAAGCCTGATTCTGCAGTTTCTACCGCTCTAAAACTTTAAAAACATTAAACATTTACCCCGGTTTTTCTCACATATCAGTTCACCCTTGTTGAACGACCGTCCTGCCCCCATCACCCGGACACAGCAAAGCCCGAGGGCCCCTGGCGGTACAGGGGCCCTCGGGCTTCTAACCGATTAGATTAGGTTTTACCTAGCCCAGGTCGATATCGAGGAGAATCGGAGTGTGATCCTGGCGCGGGCCTGAGTCAATCATCTCTGAGGCTCGCACCTTTTCTGCAAGGCGGTTGGAAACCAGCCAGTAGTCGATGCGCCAGCCGGTGTTGTTGATCTTGGAGGTACGGGACCGCTGGGCCCACCAGGTGTAGGCGCCGGTGACGTCCCCGTGCAGGTGGCGGAAGGTGTCGGTAAACCCTCTAGACAGAATGTGGGTAAAGCCCTCGCGTTCTTCGTCGGTGAAGCCGGGTGAGCGGCGGTTAGCCTTGGGGTTGGCCAGGTCAATTTCGGTGTGGGCAACGTTGAAGTCGCCGGTTGCAAGCACGGGCTTGGAGGCGTCCAGACCGGCAAGATAATCGGCGTAGAGGCGGTCCCAGACTTGGCGGTCAGGCAGGCGACGCAGCCCGTCTGAAGCGTTGGGGGTGTAGACCTGGGTGACGTAGAAGTCCTCAAATTCCAGGGTGATCATGCGTCCTTCTGCATCCATGGTGGTGGGGGCAGAGAGGCGGGGGTAGGTGACGGTGGGCTCTAGCTCCTGCTTGTAGAGGAACATGGTGCCCGCATAGCCCTTGCGGGCGGGTTCGTCGGAAGACACCCAGGCGATCTTGTAGTCGGGGAAGTAGGCATGCAGGGCTTCGAGATGTTTCTTGGTGGGTCCCTTGGCTGAAAGCTTGGTTTCTTGGAGGGCAAGGACGTCGGGTTTCAGCAGGGCGATGGAGGCAAAGACATCGCGGGAGAGCAGGGCACGGGCCGACTCACTGGTGAGTGCAGCATTGAGTGAATCAACATTCCAGGAGACAAGTTTCATGCCCCCTAGTCTACCCGGCGCTCCCCCGCCGCCGCCCTGACCCACGTCCGCACCTCCCTGCCAGCTCTCCTACCCAGACTGCAAAAAGTAAGGGCAGACCCACGAAACCGTGGATCTGCCCTAAATTTGTATGTCGCTTGTGTTTAGATGGCGGAGACGCCGCGTTCTCCGGTGCGGACTCGAACTACCTCGTCCACGCTGCTCACCCAGATTTTGCCGTCCCCGGCGCTACCGGTATTGGCGGTGGCGATAATGAGGTCGATGATGTCCTCGGCCCGGTCAGCGTCCGCCAGGATTTCCAGGCGAACCTTAGGAATCAGACGAATATCGTATTCCTTGCCGCGGTAGACCTCTACGTGCCCGTGCTGGCGTCCGTAGCCCTGGGCTTCTGACACCGTCATCCCGTCGACCCCAAAGTTTTCGAGGGCCTGGCGGATGTCGTCGAATTTTTCGGGCTGAATCAAAGCGGTAATGAGTTTCATAGCGTGAATTCCCTCTAGTTTTTAGCGAAGGCACCGGAGGTGCCGCTCGACATGGCGTAGGCGGTTTCAGCGTGCTGGGCCAAGTCGATCCCCTGGACCTCCTGCTTCTCGCTGACCCGGAAACCCATGGTGCGGTGAATCGGGATCACAATCAGCAGGGTCACAACCGCGCAGTAGGCCATAGAAATTAGGGTTGCAACGGTCTGGGTGACCAGCAGGCCTAGACCGCCACCGTAGAAGAGACCTGCAGTTCCGGTAGCCGGGGTTGCAATAAAACCCAGAGCCAAAGTGCCGATGAGACCGGAAACCAGGTGTACACCCACAACGTCCAAGGAATCGTCGTAGCCCAATCGGTACTTGAGGCCCACGGCCCAGCCTGAGGCGATACCCGAGATAAAGCCCAGGGCCAGAGCTCCGACCGGATCGACGTTTGCGCAGGCCGGGGTGATAGCGACCAGCCCCGAGACCAGGCCGGACGCCGCACCCAGGGAGGTCACGTGGCCATCGCGAACCCGTTCAAGTAGGGCCCAGCCGAGCATGGCAGCTGCCGGGGCAGCAAGGGTGTTGACCCAGATCAGACCTGCCTGGGCGCCGTCCGCAGCAGCCCCCACGTTGAAACCGAACCAGCCGAACCAGAGGATAGCTGCGCCGAGCATGACCAGGGGCAGGGAGTGGGGGCGCTGGTTGGGGTCTTCCCCAAAGCCCTTGCGAGCGCCCAATACCAGGGCCAGGATGAGACCGGCGACGCCGGCGTTGATGTGGATAACCAAGCCACCTGCGAAGTCAATCGCTTCGCCGAACATAGCCCCGATGAAGCCTTCTTCGCCGAAGAGACCGCCACCCCAGACCATAAAGGCCAGCGGGCAGTAGACCAGGGTGAGCCAGAGGGGCACAAAGATGCACCAGGCCCCGAAGCGGGCGCGGTCTGCGATAGACCCTGAGATGATAGCCACCGCGATGATAGCGAAAGTGGAGCTGAAGGCTACCGAGAGGAGGTTGGTGCCGCCGTCCGCAAGCGTAGCTGATAGGCCAAAATCGTTGAAGGGTGAGCCGACGATGTCGTGGATGAGGGCATCTCCCCCGCTCATGCTGTAGCCCCAGAGCACCCAGCACACGCCGACAAGTCCCATTGAGATGACCGACATCATCATCATGTTGAGTGCTGACTTGGCTCGCGTCATACCGCTGTAGAAGAGAGCGAGACCCGGTGTCATGAACAGAACAAGTGCCGCGGCGACCACGGTCCAAACATCACTGGCGGTGAGTTCCATGCCTGTTACCCCTTTCAAAACCCGTATAGAAAACCTGTGTGCCGGTAGACCGGCTCTTGGTGTGTTGACAGGTTCTATTGTTCTCTGCGCGTGTTTCGGCTGCTTGCGCGTGGAGTTTCGCCCTGGTTACAGGTGCCCTCCCCGTGTTGCGGGCATGAAAACAGGGGTTACGGGAGTGTTTCGGGCAGTAACGGGCAGGTTACCGGCGCTCTAGGCGGGCATGAAAAACCGGGGGAACTGTTTCAAACAGTTCCCCCGGCTCCTCGATGAACTCAGGTTGCGCTTTAGTCGAGGAGGGCGTCAACGAAGGCACCGGGCTCGAAGGGTGCCAGGTCGTCGGGGCCTTCGCCCAGGCCGATGAGCTTGACGGGTACACCCAGCTCTTCCTGGATAGCGACCACGATGCCGCCCTTGGCTGAGCCGTCAAGCTTGGTCAGCACGATACCGGTAATCTGAACGACCTCGGAGAAGACCTTGGCCTGGATCATGCCGTTCTGGCCGGTGGTGGCGTCAATGACCAGGAGCACCTCGGTGACCGGGGCTTCTTTCTCGACCACGCGCTTGATTTTGCCCAGCTGGTCCATCAGGCCGGCCTTGTTTTGCAGGCGTCCGGCGGTGTCAATCATGACGGTATCGACGCCGCGGGCCTTGCCCTCGCGGATAGCTTCGAAGGCAACGGAAGCCGGGTCGGCGCCGTCCTTATCGGAGCGGACGGTGTCGACCCCTACGCGATCGCCCCAGGTCTGGAGCTGGTCGGCAGCTGCCGCGCGGAAGGTGTCGGCGGCACCCAGCAGGAGGTTCTTCTCTTCGGCAACCATCACGCGGGCCAGCTTGCCCACGGTAGTGGTCTTACCCACGCCGTTTACACCGACGACCAGTACGACGCCGGGGTTGCCGTCGGTACCGTCTAGCGCCAGGGAGCGGTCTGTATCTTCACCCACGATTGAAAGAAGCTCCTCACGCAGCATCTGCTTGACGTGGGCGGGATTCTCAGTGCCCTCCACGCGCACACGCTGCTGCAGGGCCTCCACCAGGCGGGCTGAGGGCTCAGCACCCAGGTCTGCCAGGAGCAGGGTCTCCTCGACCTCATCCCAGACGTCCTGGTCAATCTTGTCGCGGGACAGCAGGGCCAGCAGGCCCTTGCCCAACAGGTTGTTAGAGCGGGAGAGTCGGGCGCGCAGACGCACCAGACGGCCTTGAGCGGACGCCGGACGCTCGATCGTGGTAACCGGGCCGTCAGCGCTATCTGATGGTAGGTCATCAGAATCGCGAGTGCCCTCGTAGCCGCCCTGAGGGGCCTTAGGGCCGCGCAACAGAACTGCGAGCACGCCGCCTAAAATCAGCACACCCAGAAGTATGTACACAATGAGAGTTAGAGAATCATTCACCCTTCTAGCTTGCCATATTCTCCACGCTCCATACAGCCCCGATGATGGGAGTAGAATGCACTTCTGCACAGCGCCACCCCACAACAGCAGGCATTGTGAGCTAAGATACTTTTCGGAACGATAGATACCGCACAGAGGCACCACAACACACGCACATGAGTAACCACATACCCACCCCCTCCATGGACACCGGGGCTATCCCCATCATCCCCGAATCCGTACGGCAGGAAAGCCGCAACCAAAAGCCCCGCGCCACCGAAACCGTCAAGGTGCCGACCCAAATTAAAGTCCTGATTGCCGCCTCATTCCTCATTGCCCTCGGCTACGGCCTGGTCGCCCCCGTGCTCCCCGGCTTTGCCCGCAGCTTCGATGTGGGAGCCATGGCAGCGACCTTCGTTGTCTCAGCCTTTGCCCTCTCGCGCCTGGCTTTCGCACCGGCGTCCGGGCGCCTCATTTCCCGCTTCGGCGAGCGCCGTATCTACTCGGCGGGCCTCATTATTGTGGGGCTGGGTTCCATCGGAGCCGGGCTTTCAGTCAATTACCCCATGCTGATTGCCTCCCGAATTGTAGGCGGAACCGGTTCGGTCATGTTTACCGTAGCGGCCATGGGTATTCTGGTGCGCAACTCTCCCCCCACTATTCGGGGTAAGGTATCGGGCTACTTTGCCACTTCATTTTTGCTGGGCAATATTTTGGGGCCCGTGCTGGGAGCAGCGGCCTCGTCCCTGGGTATGCGGGCACCCTTCTTTGTCTATGCGGCAATGCTCCTGTGCGCTGCCCTGGTAGTGCTCACCCAGCTCAAGGACGAGCCGCAAGAGGTCAACCTCAACACCCAGGGTATCGCCGTACCCAAGCCCGAACTCAAGCTGGCCGACGCCCTGAAGTTCACCAACTTTAAGGCAGCCCTCGTGACCAACCTGGCGGTAGGGTGGAGCGTCTTCGGCCTACAGTCCACCGTAGTTCCCCTCGCCGCCGTAGCCCTCCTAGCTAACCTACACGCCGGTGAAGCCGGCTACGACGCCGCCGTTGCCGGAGCCAAGCTGGCAGGTTTCACCCTGGCCACCTACGCAGCCGGTAACGCCCTAATCCAGATTTACTCGGGCAAGATGGGCGATAAGATTGGCCGCCGCCCCATGGTCTTTTCCGGGCTGATTCTGGCAGGTATCGTCACCATCGTCTTTGGCCTGATTACCAACCCGGTTGTCTTTGTGGGGGCAGCTGTACTTCTGGGCATTGCTTCGGCCCTGCTCGGCCCCTCCCTGCAGGCTGCTGTATCAGATATTGTGGGCAACAAGCGCTCAGGCGGTCAGCCCCTGGCCTACTACCAGATGGTCTCAGACATCGGCCTGATCGTCGGCCCGCTCGTAGCTGGCTTTATTATCGACGCCTGGGGCTTCTTCCCCGCCTTTATCGTGGCCGGCGCTCTGCTTCTTCTTGCGGCTATTGGCTGGTTCCCCGGCTACCGCCCCAAGTTCCCGGCAGACATAGCTGACGAAGGCTACACCGGCAAGTAGCTTGCCCTAGTCCGCCAGGCGGTGCGAGAGCACGCTCGAAACCCCCTGCCGCATGGAAATGCCGTAAAGGGTATCGGCCTGAGCCATGGTGCGCTGGTGGTGGGTAATCATCAGCAGCTGGGACTTCTCCCGCAGTTCCGCCAGCACCTCCAGCAGGCGGCCTAGATTCCGGTCATCAAGCGCCGCTTCCACCTCATCGAGCACATAGAAGGGGGCTGGGCGAGCCATAAAGACTGCCAGCAGCAGAGCTAAAGAGGCCAGAGTGCGCTCGCCGCCAGAGAGCAGGGAAAGGCGGGTAACCTTCTTGCCAGCAGGCTTGACCCGGATATCAAGGCCGCTGTGTTCCAGGTCGTTGGGGTCTGCCAGTACCAGCTCGGCCTGCCCGCCGGGAAAGAGCAGAGCAAAAATCCGGCTGAACTCCACCTGCACATCGGCCAGTGCCCGACTGAAAGAGGTTTCAATCTGGCCGGTCACGTCCTTCATCACGGCCCACAGGTCTGCCCGCGAGGTCTTGATGTCTTTAATCTGCTGGCGCAGGTAGCTATGGCGCTGTTCGAGGGCCTCATATTCTTCAAGGGCCAGGGGGTTGATAACTCCCAGGCGGGCCAGCTCTGCCTCGGCTGTCGCCAGGTCAGTCTCAATGTCCTCCCGGGGTAGGTCACTGGCCTTGTGGCTCTCTAGCAGGGTCTCAAGACTGAGCCCCAACTCGCTATCTACCCGCTGGGTCAGGGCTTCCCAGCGGGCTTCAACGCGGGCACCCTGGGCCGACGATTCAGCCTGCAGGGTTAGGGCAGCAGCCAGGGAGGTCTGGGCACCGGCCAGTTCTTCGCGGGTAGCGGTGAGCACCTGCTGGGCCTGCTCAGCACGGGCCAGGGCCTTACTGTGTTCCTCGTACTCCTGGCTCTCCACCTGCGCGAGGGCCAGCGCCAGAGCCTTGGCGCAGGCAGCTACCCTGCGGGCACGACGACCGGCGTCAGCGGCCTCTTGTTGACGCAGCTGACGAGCTTCCTCAGCCTTTTCGAGGGCGGCAAGGGCTTCTTGGGCCTGGGCGAGACGGGCCTGAGCAGCCTCCTCTTTTTCGCGGGCGTAGGTTGCTGTGGCCTCGGCGAGGGTTTTAGCCTCCTGGGCTTCGACCAGGGTTTTTTCTGCGGTGCGGACGGCCTCGCGCAGGGTAGCGCTATCGGCTTGGGGTTCTGTGCTGCGAGCCCGAGCCAGAGCCTCTTGGGCGGCCTCCACATGCCTTTGGGTCTTTTTCTGGGCTTCTTCAGCACGGGTGGCGGCTTCTTGCAGACGGTCAAGGGCCGCCTGTGAGCTTTCTGCTCGGCCGGTGAGGGTGGCAAGGTCTGCCCGGGCGGCAGCTAGCTGGGCCGTGAGTGAGCCGGTGGTGCGGGCCTGGGCTTTTTCAGCCTTCTGAGCAGTCTTTAGTGCTTCTTCAGCCTGCTGGTGGGCTCTCTCTGCCTGCTCCTGTTGCTGGGCAAGCTCCCGGTGGGTCTGTTGAGCTCGGGTGAGTTCAGCGTAGCGTTCAGTCAGGGGACGCTCTTGGGAGGGGTAGAGGGTTGAGCCTGCGGTTAGCACGATTCCGTCGGGGGTTACAGCGCGGATACCCGGGTGGGCAGCTACCAGGGCGCGGGCGGCTTCCTCGTCGGGAGCCAGGTAGATATCGGCGGTGAGCACGGCGAGGGCGCGACTGAGGGCCTGCGGTGCGGTCAGGACGTCCGCCAGCGGGCGGGCTTGATAAACCTCAGCTTGAGATGTAGATAGTTCATGCAGGTCAATCTGCTCAATGTCACCCTCAAAGGAATAAAGCTGGGTTACTCCAGCGGGCAGGGACTCACCGCTCGTCAGGGTGAGGGCCCTCAGATAGGGGCCCAAGGCAGCAGCCACAGCAGCCTGCCAGGTATCTTCAATCTCAAGTAGAGAAATAAGTTCCTGAGCTCCCTGCTCCAGGGCCTGCTGGCGGAGACCTTCACTATCGCCACTTTCGGCATCGTCATGCTGCCAGGCCGCCTCAAGGGCCTCGCAGCGAGCTTGAGCAGCATGAAGCTTTACCTGAGCTTGATGCAGTTCTTTGCGGCTGGACTCCACCGCTTCGCTCGCCCGCTGCCGCGCCCGACGCAGGTTTTCTTCTTCGGCTTCGGCCCGCTCTAGCTGCTCCCGGTAGCCGTTCACAGCTGCCTGGGCCCGCTCGGTATCAGCACCGGCTGAAGCCCCCTGCTCTTTAGCTTCGGCATACTCAGCTACTCGTCGGGCGGTCTCTTCACCGGCTCGCTCAAAAGCTACGCGGGCGGTAGCCAGCTGGGCGGTAAGCTGCGACAGGTTCTCCTTATAGTCCCGCACCTGCTGGTCGGCCGTAGCCAGGGCCTGCTGGGCTGCGCTCTGCTCTGCCCGAGCCTTTTCTAGGGCAGAGTGGGCAGCGGTAAGTTCTTCTTCAGCCGCTTTCCCCGCCTCCCGGGCCCGTTCAAGGTTTTCTTCCTCACGGGCACAGGCCTGCTGAGCCGAAACCAGGCGGGTGGCGGCGTCCTGGTCTTCTTCCTGGTGGTGGGAGGCGGACAAACGTTCAGCGGCCACCAGCTGAACCGTCTCCACCAGGTGGGCAACCTCTTTCAGGGAGGTACGGCGCTGGGTGGCCTCATCAAGTGCCTGCTGGGCTACCTGCCGGGCCTTGGCCAACTCCCCCAGCTGCCCCTCGAGGGTGCGGCTGCGCTCCTGCGCCCGTAGGCGGGCAGCCTCAGCCTGCTGGCCAGCGGCCTGCTCGGCCTCCCGCTCCTGCATCATGGCACGCGCGTCATGAGCCAGAAGATCAGCGGTCAGACTGCGAACACGACCCGCCACCTCGCTAGCTGCCCGGGCCGCGTCAGCCTGCTCCCGGCGTCCTTCCAGCTGCTCAGCCAGCTCACCGGCTAAATCCTCCAGCCGGTCAAGATTGGTCTTCAAATCATCAAGCTTGCTCGCGGTCTTCGCCTGGCGCTTACGGTGCTTGAGCAAGCCAGCAGCCTGCTCAATCAACTCGCGCCGGTCATCAGCGGTGCCGTGCAAAATCTTATCGACCTGCCCCTGCCCCACCAGGGTGTAGAGTTCCCGGCCCACGCCAGCGTCCGCCAGTAGGTCCTGCACATCAGCCAGACGGGCAGGCTCCCCGTTGATCTCGTACTCAGAACCGCCTGCAGAAAACATGGTGCGCGAAAGCCGGATCTCAGCATGAGGCAGCGGCAGGGCGCCGTCCTCGTTATCAATCACCAGCTCAACCTTGGCGCGCCCCAGCGCACCGCGGGAACCACCGCCAGCAAAAATGACGTCCTTCATGGCGCCACCACGCAGCTGCTTAGCCCCCTGGGCACCCATCACCCAGGCAAGGGCATCCACCACGTTCGATTTACCCGACCCGTTCGGCCCCACCAGCACATTCAAGCCAGGCTCAAACTCAAACACGGTGGCCGACGCAAAAGACTTAAAGCCGCGCACGGTCAAAGATTTTAGGTACATAGTGGTGGGCCCCATCGGTTGGGTAAAAACGGGTTTGGGTCGGCTTACCACTTTACCGCAGGCCCGCGCCCCTGTTCGGTGTGAGATGAACCCGCACCATCAATCACCGCACCTGCCCCGCCGGGGCATATTATTGAAAAAGTGCCCTGTTTCTTCAAATAAGGGCTTACCCAAGTCCGCACTAAGGCTAGAAGAGTAGATTGACCGCTAATTCAGATATTCGCCACAAGAACGCCTCCCTGCTATCGGTAACCAGGGTGCTACCGCCGGAGGTCGTCACCAGCTCCTACTTTGACGAGCAACTAGCGGCCACCTACAAGCGGCTGAGGATGCCCAAGGGCCTACTCGAGCGCCTCGCCGGTATTAGCGAGCGCCGCTCCTGGGGCTCCTCCATGCATTTTGAGGACGGCGCGGTGCAGGCTGCTGAGCAGGCTATCGCCCAGGCCGGTATCAGCAAGGAACAAATCGGGCTGATTATTAACACCTCGGTCACCCGCGATAATTTTGAACCAGCCGTGGCCGTGGGTATTCACGACCGCCTGGGTCTGCCCCGCCACGCCCTGAACTTCGATATCACCAACGCTTGCCTGGGCTTCGTCAACGGCATTACGGTTGCCGCTACCATGATTGATGCCGGGGCTATCGACTACGCCCTCATCGTCGACGGTGAAGACCCCTCCCCCTGGCACGCCACCGCCCTGCGCCAGCTGAACCGCCCCGATTCAACCCGAGACGATGTGCTGGCCCAGTTCGCTACCCTGACCCTGGGCTCGGGAGCTGCGGCCGCCGTCATTGGCCGCTCCGACCTGCACCCGGCGGGCCACAAGATTATCGGTTCGGTTTCCCGCGCGGGAACCGAGCACCGCAATCTCTGCATTGGCGGTGAAGCCGACCAGGGGATGAATACGGACGCCGCGGGTCTGCTCAAGCACGGCCTGCAGCTGGTTGCTGAGGCCTGGGAAGAAGCCCACCAGAACGGCTGGGACTGGGGCAACATGCGCTCCTACGTAACCCACCAAATTTCTAACGCCCACACCAACGCCATTATTGAAGCCGTGGGTATCGACCGCGAGCGCATCCCCATGACCTTCCCGGTCTGGGGTAACGTGGCGGCAGCCGCCCTTCCCATGACCCTGGCTGAGGAAAGCGCCCACTTCGTAGCCGGTGACCGTATTCTCTGCATGGGTGTGGGCTCCGGCCTGAACACCGCGCTCATGGAAATCACCTGGTAGGAGCCGCTATGACGTTTTCTCAGCTCACTCCTGTTCCTGCTCTCTGGCCCGGCGTTGACCCTGCCTGGTCCCAGCAGGTGCAGGTGCCCGCGTCCGCCCCGGTAGAAGAAGCCGGGGCTAGCCGCCGCTGGCACTACCTCGATAATGGCCCGGCGCTCGAGGCCGCCGGGCGCACTCCGGTCGGTACCGTACTGGCGGTGCACGGTAACCCCACCTGGTCCTATCTCTGGCGGTCGGTCATCGCTGCCGCCACTGTTGCCGAGCAGCCCTGGCGCATTGTAGCGGTAGACCAGCTCGATATGGGCTATTCGGAGCGCACCGGCCTAACCCGCTCGCTCTCAGACCGTATCGCTGACCTCGGTGATTTTACCGCCGCGCTTGGGCTTGATACTACCGAGCTGCCCCTTGTCACGCTGGCCCATGACTGGGGCGGGCTGATCTCGCTGGGGTGGGCCCTGCGCCACCGTGAGATTGTCTCGGGTGTCGTGCTGACCAACACCGCTGTTTTTCATGACGCCGGTGAGAAGATCCCGGTAGCCCTGCAGGCAGCCCTCAACCCGGCTCTACATTCCTGGGCGACCGAAAAATCAACCGCCTTTATCGACGTGACTCTGGGCCTGGCCCAGGGCGGGCTTGATGCTGCGGTCAAGAAGGCCTACAAGCTTCCCTACACCACCGCCGAGCATCGGGTGGGCGTGCGAAATTTCGTGGCCGACATACCGGCAACCGAAGCGGCTGCCAGCTACCGCCCTATGGTCTCTATTGCCGAAGGTATTACCGAGCTCGATGTACCTGCCCTGATGCTCTGGGGAACTAAAGACCCGGTCTTTCAGCGCCGCTACATGGCCGACCTGGCTACCCGCCTGCCGCAGGCAGATATCCACCGTTTTGAAACCGCCAGCCACCTGGTTGCCGAAGACGAAGACATCGCCAGCCCCATTCTGGACTGGCTGACCGAGCACTTTGTCACCGGCACCACCCAGCGGGACCTCCACCTCACCGCGCGCGCTGCCCGGGTGCCGGCGTCCGCTCATTACCGCCCTATGGGAGCCGAGCTGGCAGACCGGGCTGACGACACCACCCTAGCTATCGTTGATATGAGCAGCAAGGGGGACGGCACCGAGGTAGCCGCCCAGCTCTCGTGGGCTGAACTAGCTGCCGAAGTAGACCGGGTTGCCTCTGGCCTGCACCGGCTCGGGGTGAAGCCCGGCGACCGGGTCAATCTGCTGGTGCCACCCGGCATTAAGCTCACCACCCTCATCTATGCTTGCCTCAAAATTGGGGCCGTGATTGTTGTGGCCGATACCGGCCTGGGCGCTGCGGGGCTGACGCGCGCGCTCAAGGGGGCCCGCCCGTCCTGGCTCATCGGTATTCCGGCTGCCCTCACCTTGGCCCGTACCCTGGGCTGGCCCGGCCAGCGTATTGCAGCCGGTTCCCTTCCCGCTGCCGCTGCCCGGGCCCTGGGCGTGGTGGGTGCGGTCGATGACTTTGCAGCCCCTGAGATTTTTGCGGTAGCCGACCCTGACCCCGATGCGGACGCCGCTATCCTCTACACGTCAGGCTCCACCGGCCCGGCCAAGGGCGTGGTCTACACCCACCGCCAGCTAGCGGCTATGCGGGATACCATCGCAGCCACCTACGATCTGGCTGCCGGCAGCGGTCTGGTTGCGGGCTTTGCCCCCTTCGCCCTGCTGGGCCCGGCCCTGGGAGCTACCTCTGTCACCCCGGCCATGGACGTCACCAAACCTAAGACCCTCACCGCCGCAGCCCTGGCATCCGCAGCTTCGGCAATTGGGGCAACCACGGTCTTTGCTTCCCCGGCAGCCCTGATGAACGTGCTCGAGACCGTCGATGGCCTCAGCAGCCAGCAGCGCTCTGCCCTGGGGCAGGTCACCACCCTGCTCTCCGCCGGGGCTCCCATTACCTCTCCCCTGCTGGCCCGCCTGCAGACCCTGCTGCCGGCAGCTTCCCTGCACACCCCCTACGGCATGACCGAGTCCCTGCCCACCACCGACGTCTCCTACGCCCAGATTCAGCAGGCCGAGCAGGACGCGGCAGCCGGGCTCCTCGGCGCTGGCGGCGGTGTCTGCGTTGGTACCCCCGTCCACGGGGCAGCCCTGCAGATCGCTCCCCTGCTTGAAGACGGCACGGTCTCGGAGCAGGTGACCAGCGAACCCGGTATCACCGGTGAAATTCTGGTGGCAGCCCCGCACATCAAGGACCGCTACGACACCCTCTGGGTCACCGAACGCGCTTCCAGCGCCACCCCCGGCTGGCACCGCACCGGCGATGTGGGGCATTTCGATGCCAGCGGACGCCTCTGGGTTGAGGGCCGCCTTGCCCACGTGCTGGTGACCGCCCAGGGCGTACTCACCCCGGTTGCCCTGGAACAGGCTGCCGAGCTCGATGCTGAGGTGCGCCGGGCAGCCGCTGTTGCTACCGGCCCGGCCGGGGCGGCGTCCGTCCTCATCGTGGCCGAAGTTGGCCCCACCTTCCGGGGCAAGAAAACCCACAACGGCCTGGCACCAGCCGACCTAGCCCAGCGGGTGCGGGAGCGGGTACTGGCTGAGACCGGTGTAGAGGTATCGGCTGTGCTGGTTGTTGCTGAGCACCCCACCGATGTGCGACACAACTCGAAGATTGACCGCCCGGTTCTTGCTGCCTGGGCTGAGCAACTCCTCCAGGGGAAAAAGGCCCGTCTGGGAAAGGGGGTTATCGCGTGGTAGTTTCGCTGCGTCCGCTCGCCCCCGAGTTCTGTCAGCCTACTCGCGATGAGCGGGTGCTGGTCACCGGTGCCTCGGGGCTTCTTGGCCGCGAGGTCGTCTTTGCTCTGCTCCGTGCCGGCTACTCTGTGCGGGCCTTTCAGCGCGGGGACTCCGGTATCGCCCAGATGCTCCCTGCCCACCTGGCTGACCGCTTCGACCAGGTGCAGGGTTCTCTCACAGACCAGCTGGCGGTCCGCCGGGCTGTCACCGGCGTTCAGGGTGTTATCCACCTGGCAGCCAAGGTGTCTGTGGTCGGAGACTGGGAGGACTACCGGCAGGTCAATATTGAGGGCACCCGCACCCTGCTCGATGCCGCCCGCACAGTCGGTATCGGCAAGTTCCTGCACACCTCTTCGCCCTCTGTAGCCCACACTGGAGCCTCCATCGTGGGCGAAGGTAACCCGCCCGCTAGCCCCGACCAGGCCCGCGGTAACTATGCCCGGTCTAAGGCCGAGTCTGAGCTGCTGGCCCTAAGCTACAATGCGGACGACTTCTGGGTGGGTGTGCTGCGCCCCCACATTGTCTGGGGCCCCGGCGATACCCAGCTGGTGGAGCGCGTCCTAGAACGCGCCGCTGCTGGGCGTCTACCCCTGCTCAATCGGGGCACCGCCATGATTGACACCCTCTACATCGATAACGGGGCGGACGCTTTCGTACGCGGCTACCAGCGCCTGGAAGCGATTCGCGGGGTACCCCTGGTGGTTACCAACGGCCAGCCCCGCCCGGTCGGTGAGATTATCGCCGGTATGTGTACCGCCTGCGGCGTCAAGCCCCCGGCCTACTCGCTGCCGGCGTCCGTGGCCTATGGGCTGGGTTTGGTGATGGAAAAGGCCTGGGCCCGTTGTGCCCCCGGGCAGATTCCCCCGCTGACCTCTTTCTTAGCCGAGCAGCTGTCCACCGCCCACTGGTTCGACCAGCGCACCACCCGGGAACTCCTGGACTGGTCCCCTGCCATCTCCCTGGAAGAAGGGTATGAGCGGCTGGGCGACTACTACGGACGCAGATTTCGTAGGAACTAATAACTAGCCCTTTTCGAATAGGCAGGCAGAGCGCCGACAGCCAGCTGGACCGGGGCTGGCGGTGAATTGGGCGAGCGCCCCGCGCGAGACCAAGAGGGTTGCTGGCCTAGGCGCTCTGCCTGACTTTCTATTCCCTGATGTTGTTACATGCCCCGAGGTCTTCTCTGACAGTGAGGGCACCGGTAGGAGCTCCTGCCCCCGAAGGGCTCCCGCACCATCAGCGAGGTGCGCCCCGCTTCTAGGCAGCGGGGGCAGGGCTGGCCTGCCTGCCCGTAGGCATTGAGGGACCTGTCGAAGTAGCCCGACTCCCCGTTGACATTGACGTAGAGGGCATCGAAGCTGGTGCCGCCCTGGGCTAGGGCATCCCGCATGACGGTGCGCGCGGCGTCCACCAAGTCCCGGGCGGTTGAGGCGGAGATACTCTTGGCCGGTTTAGCGTAGTGTAGGCGGGCTCTCCAGAGGGCCTCGTCGGCGTAGATGTTGCCTACCCCGGAAATGGCGCTTTGGTCGAGCAGGAGCTTCTTGATGCCGGTGGAGGTGCCCAGCATGGTGCGTCTGAACTGCCCGAAGTCGAAGTGGGGGTCGAGCGGGTCGCGGGCGATGTGGGCAACGGCCTGCGGGATGAGGGGTAGCCCCAGTGCGGACGCGGACGCCCCCGGCACCGGCTCCCCGGCGGCGTTGTGTACGGGGAGCAGGGGGCTTACAAACATGCCGCCGAAGATACGCTGGTCCACAAAGCGCAGGGTGAGCGGGGCTTCGCACCCACTCTCGTCGGTGGCTCCTGCTAAGTCTATGAGCACCTTGAGGTGTTTTTCTGCTGGCATCTCGGGGTCTTTGAGGAGCACCTGGCCACTCATGCCCAGGTGGATGACCAGGGCAAAGTCTTCGTTGTTCTCAAAAAGCAGCCAGAGGTACTTACCTCGTCTTGCCACATCGATAATCCGTTGGCCTGTGAGTAGCCTCTCGAAGTCCACCGGCCCGGCCTCGTGGCGCCGCACCGAGCGTCCGTCCACCACCTGCACGCGCTCCAGCACGGCGCCGAGAATGTGCCCGGCTAGGCCCCGGCGGACCACCTCGACCTCGGGTAACTCCGGCATATTCACTCCGCCTTTCCAAAAATGAAAAAATATGCACCGCGTGGTGCCCACATATTGAACATATCAGGTGCAGAATAGACCCTGTGCATTCTCACCTGTCACCAGCCTACTGATATATGGCGGGCGGCAGGGGCAGAACCAACCCTTCTGTAAAAGGAGAGACTTTTGTCGACACCCCCAACCCCCACGGGGCAGCACGCTGATGTGCCGTCCTTCGCCCACGAGCAAGAGGGCTTCCAGCAGGGCCTCAAGCCCCGGCAGATTCAGATGATTGCCATGGGCGGGTCCATCGGAACCGGCCTCTTTCTCGGCGCGGGCGGACGCCTGCACGACGCCGGCCCCTCCCTCATCTTCCTCTACGCGATCGCAGGTTTTTTCGGCTACCTGATTCTGCGGCAGCTGGGTGAACTGGTCAGCTACCGCCCCTCGTCCGGCTCCTTCGTGAGCTACACCCGCGAATTCTACGGCGAAAAATGGGCCTTCTTCGTGGGCTGGATGTACTGGTTCTCCTGGGCCGCCACCGCCATCGTCGATGCCACCGCTATCGCTATCTACTTCAACTGGTTCGGCCAGTACATCCCGGCTATTGAGCAGATAGACCAGTGGGTTGTGGCGTTGGTCGTCATTGTTGTGGTGGTCTCGATGAACCTAATTTCGGTCAAGATCTTTGGTGAACTCGAGTTCTGGTTTGCCCTCATCAAGGTGGGCTCCCTGCTGCTTTTCATGGTGATTGGCATCTTCTTCGTCATTTTTGGTACCCCCACCGGTTCCCCCGTGGGCTTTACCCATATCGCGGAGTCCGGTTTCCTCCCCAACGGCCTGCTGGCTGCCCTGGTGGTCTCTCAGGGCGTTATCTTCGCCTACTCCGGTATTGAGCTGGTCGGTACAGCCTCGGGTGAAATCAAGGACCCCCGCAAGGCTATCCCCAAGGCCATCAATACCGTGGTCTGGCGTATCGCCCTCTTCTATGTAGGCTCCGTACTGCTGCTCTCCCTGCTGCTGCCCTACGACGCTTACTCAGCTGACGAGTCCCCCTTCGTCACCTTCTTCGGTTCTATCGGGGTCGACTACGCTGCCCCCATCATGCAGCTGGTGGTCATTACCGCAGCGGCCTCATCGCTGAACGCGGGTCTCTACTCCACAGGCCGTATCACCCACTCCATGGCCATGAACGGCTCAGCTCCCCGCTTCACCGGGGCTATGAGCAAGTCTGGCGTACCCATTGGCGGTATCCTGCTCACCGGCGCCGTGGCCCTGCTCGGTGTAGCCATCAACTACTGGAAGCCCTCAGAGGCCTTTGAGATCGTCCTCAACATCTCAGCCGTCTGTATCGTGATTGGCTGGATGGCCATCACCCTACCCCACCAGCGCTTTGTGGCCATGGCCCGCCGGGGTGAGCGCGTCCGCCCCGAGTATCAGGCTCCCCTAGCGCCCGTCACCAACTGGCTCACCATGGCCTTCCTGGTGGGTGTACTGGTGCTCATCGCCTTCGACTACCCCATCGGCACCTACGCCCTGGCGGCCATGCTTCTGGTGGTGCCCGTGCTGGTGGTTGGCTGGCTGGCCGTCCGCAAGCGAGTACGGGCTCTGGCAGCCGAGCGTTTAGAGCAGGTTCCCACCCAGACCACCTCTATCAACATTGTGGGTAGGGATGACGAAATCAGCCTGCCCTAGCCGCAGCAAGGCATCAGCCTGGTAGCACGACAAGAGGGGGGCTCCACCGATATCTTTCGGTGGAGCCGCCCCTCTTTGTGTAGGTAAAGTCTTGCTTGGCCTAGCCGTAGACCCTGTAGTAGGCCTGTTCGGCAGCCATACGCTCGGCTTCCTTCTTGCTGGTGCCCTTGCCCTGCCCCATGACCTTCCCGGCCAGGAGGACCTTGGCGGTGTAGCGGCGGGCGTGGTCGGGGCCGGTGCCCTCAACCTCGTAGACGGGCTCGCCGGTGCCCTGGGCGGCAGCGTATTCCTGGATTTCAGTCTTCCAGTCGCGCCCGATATTCAGGGTCTTGTTGTCATCCAGCAGGTGGGAGGTATGGGCCAGCACGAGCTGGTGGGCGGCCTCAGGGCCGTGCTTCATATACACGGCACCGAATACGGCTTCCATGGTGTCAGCCAGGATGGAGTCCTTATCGGCACCACCGGTTTTCTTCTCCCCCTTACCCAGTCGGACGCAGGGCCCCAGCTTGAGGCTGCGGGCCAGGTTGGCCAGGGTTCGGGTAGAAACAATCACGTGGTGGCGCTTGACCAGCTCGCCCTCGGGCAGGTCAGGGAACTTCTTGTAGAGCTCTGAGGCGACGGCCAGGGACAGCACGGAGTCGCCCAGGAATTCTAGGCGCTCGTTGTGGGGTATGCCGCCGTTTTCAAAGGAGTAGGAGCGGTGAGTCATTGCAAGCTGAAACGTCTCGGTATCGAGGTCGATACCGAGACGTTTCAGAAACTCTTGTGATGCAGAGTTAGTCATAAGGCGCGAATTAGGCGTCAGCTACCTTGCGGCCCTTGTACTCGTAGAAGAGTTCGTTGCCAGCTGAGTCAGTCACGAGCTTTGCCTGGTGGGGCAGGGAGTAGGTGACGCGACCGTTTTCTACGGTCTTGACCAGCTGAGGAACGGAAGCCTTCCACTGGGAACGGCGGGCGCGGGTGTTAGCACGGGACATTTTCCGCTTGGGAACAGCCACAGCTATCTCTTTTCTCTTGTTGCTTTATAAGTTTTATTTGTCGTTCGCATCGAGCAGCGCTGATAGCGCGTTCCACCGGGGGTCGATGACCTCATGGTGGTGCTCAGGGTCGTCCTCTAGGCGTGCGCCGCATTCGGAGCACAGGCCCTGGCAGGAGTCACTGCAAACAGGTTGGAACGGCAGTTGAAGAATCACTGCGTCCCGCAGCGCCGGTTCGAGATCAATTTCATCGTTCTCTACGGCGTACTGCTCATCTACTTCATCTTCGGGGCCGCCTTCGGGGGCCTTCTCGAAAACAAAAAGCTCTTGAACATCGGCTGTAACATCAAAGTCAACCGGGTCTAGGCAGAGGCTGCATTCACCGGAAACGGTGACAGTTGCAGTACCAGTTACCAAGATACCATCTGAAACGGATTCCAGGCGAACATTGAGGTCAATGTCGCTGCCTTCTTCCGCCTCAATCAGAGCGTTGCCAAAGTCGCTTGGCGCTGGCAGAACTTCATCAAGGGTCTCCATTGCGCCCGGGCGATGAGCTAGATCTCGAACCGAGATCTTAAGGGGCGATGAATCTTTTCGTGAAATGACGAACTCCCTATCGAATGTTTTAAACCAAGTACCTATTTTAGGGGCTTAAGACCGGCCGAATCAAGCGCTCTAGGTTTAACCTCTTGTTTGGCTGACCACATTAATGCTCGGGGTAGAGGGCTCGCTGCACCGCGCGCGGGACGAAAGCCCGCACGTCCCCACCGAAGCCTGCGACCTCTTTAACGATGGTCGATGAGATGTGGTTGTACTTGGGGTCTCCGGCGATAAAGCTGGTTTCAACCCCGGCGATGTGCCGGTTCATCGAGGCCATGGGAGCCTCGTATTCATAGTCAGCGGTATTGCGCAGCCCCTTCACGATGAGCACGGACCCCTGGTCGCGCACGAAGTTAGCCAGTAGCTCCCCCTCGGGTAGCACTTTGGCACTCACCCCGTCGAACAGGGCGAAGGTTTCCTCAACCATGGCGACGCGCTCTTCGAGGGTGAAGCGGTACTTTTTCTTGGAGTTGTGGGAGACCGCGACGATGACGTTACCGTAGATTTTTGCGGCGCGGGTGATGATTTCGACGTGACCGTTATGGATGGGGTCAAAGGATCCGGGGCAGACAACCAATTGCATGTCTCTAGGCTACCGCAGGTTGGTTAGGTATGACACACTAAGTCATGCTCTCTTGGGCAACAGGGCTAGGCCGGTAATCTTGGGTTCAGACAAAGATACGGACGCCCGCCCTGCACGTACGGCGGTGGGCTAGACGAGAGCGGGGTAGGCACCGGATGGCCACTGAGAAGAAGCAACGGGCCTTTGAACGGGTTGGGATAGCGGCCGGGCTGATGGGGGCGGACGGCCACTGGCGCTCTACCATCTTCGAAGAGATGTCGGCCCTTGCTCACCGCTACGGTGCCCTGAATCTGGGCCAGGGTTTTCCAGACACGGACGGGCCCGCCGAGATGCTTGACGCCGCAGCGCAGGCCCTGGCGGACGGAGTCAATCAATATGCCACGATTGCGGGCAACCCGGCTCTGCGCCAGGCAATTGCCGAGCACCAGCAGCGTTTCTACGGGCTTACCCTCGACCCCGATACCCAGGTGACGGTAACAGCAGGTGCCTCTGAAGCTCTCGCTGCCACCATAGCGGCCCTGGTAGAGCCCGGGGACGAGGTTATCCTCTTTGAGCCCTACTACGACCTCTACCCAGCCGCTGCCGCCCTGGCCGGGGCGCGCGTCCGCACCGTTCCGCTCGTGCCGCCCAGCTTTGAACCCGACCTGGACGCCCTCGAGTCGGCTTTTTCTGACCGCACTGCCCTGGTGGTGGTCAATGACCCGCATAACCCCACCGGAGCGGTATTCTCAGTCGAAGCCAAGACCAAGATTGTAGAGCTGGCGACCAAGTTCAACGCGGTCATTCTGGCCGATCAGGTCTACGAGCACCTGGTTTTTGACGGCCCTTACCAGCCCATTCAGACCCTCCCGGGAGCGGCTGAGCGGACGGTGGCAGTCTCCGCAATTTCGAAAACCCATTCTGCCACCGGCTGGCGGGTGGGCTGGATGACCGGCCCGGCAGACCTCATACTCCCTATTCGCCTGGTCAAGGGCTACTTCACTCACTCTGCGGCGGCTCCTCTACAGGCTGCTGCAGCTATCGGTGTGGGACTGGGTGACGATTTTTACTCAGGGGTCAAAGAGCGCTACGCCCAGCAGCGTCAGGTTTTGGTGGAAAACCTAGCAGGCTCCCCCTGGGCGGTGACTCCCCCGGCCGGTACCTTCTTCGCCGTGGCCGATGTATCACAGGTCTTAGCTGAACAGGGCCTCAAATCGGCAGAAGAACTCTGCCAGCGTCTTCCCGCGCAGGCCGGGGTAGCCCTGATTCCGCTGACCGCCTTTACCACCGAGAGCTATCGGCAGCAGGTAGAGACCTACGTGCGCTTTGCCTTCTGTAAGCGCCCGGAAGTATTGCAGGACGCCGCCGCCCACCTGCGCGCCTACAGCGGCTAGGTTCTGCTAGTTGCGGGCGTCCTTAGCTCGAATCAAATCGAGGGCCACCAGGCCACCCAGAATGGCCAGCCGTACAGGTTCGGGGGCACCGGGGTCAAAGTTCACCCCGTAACGGCTTTTACCGCGCAGACCAGCTACCAGGCCACCCCACTCGCGGGCGACGCGGGCAGCGACATGGCCATTGACCGTAATGTTGAAGTCGTATTCAAAGAGGCTACCTTCGAGCTCCAGGGTGAGGCCAGGCAGTTCGATGGTCAGGCGCTTGCGCATGAAAGAGAACTGCTTTTGCACGTGGGCGAAGAGGGAACCATCGGGGTTCAGCAGTTCGTAGCGGTCCAGGCCAAAGTCAAAGGGGTCAACGATCTTGAGAAGAAGGTTCCCGTTACCGTCGACCAGGTCAAAGGTGCGGTTGCCCTTGAGCAGGCGGCCCGCGGTTGAGCCGGTGGTGAGCACCCGGCCGAGCACGCGCCCGTCCTGGCTCTGCATCTCAAAGTCATTGCTCATGAAGCTGCGGGTTTGCTGCACCACCAGGGTGTTTTCGGTCAGCAGGGGCGCGGACGCTCCCTGGTTCGTTTCTGGGGTCGGCTGGGGCTGATACCCGGGGTTGTTTGTGTTCTCACTCATAGTTCCACCCTAAACTAGACGGCGGGCTCCACATAATAGAGCACGGTCTCACCGTATTTTTTCTCGGCAAACTTTTCAAGGCCTTCGGGCCAGGCGGGCTCGTCGGTGCGGGAGGCCCGTTCAACCACCACCACCGCTCCCTCGGTCAGGCGGGGCGCCAGCAGGGCCAGCAGATCTTCGAGCTCGCTGTTGGTCACGGCGTAGGGCGGGTCAATAAAGACCAGGTCCCAGGCGGACGCCCCCGCCGAAAGGTAGGTGCGGGCCGTCATCTTATGCACGCGAGCAGTTCCGCCAGCGGTCTTGCCCACGGCGGCAATGTTTTTTTCGATGACGGTAACGGCCTTGGGGTAGTGGTCTACGAAGTCCACATGGGCGGCCCCGCGCGAGAGGGCCTCGCAGCCCAGGGCACCCGAGCCACCAAAGAGGTCGAGGGCGCGTACACCGTCCAGCATGTTGTAGGTGTCCAGGCGAGAGAAGAGGGCTTCTTTAACCCGGTCGGTGGTGGGGCGGGTGTTATCACCGGGGACATTCGCTAGGCGCAGACCGCCTGCGGCTCCTGCAATAATGCGGCTCATTCGGCTGCGCTCCGCTCGTGATGGTAGGGGGTGGGGACTGTTATAAGGGTACCGTCAGGCAGGGGCGGGAACAAAGGTGGATGTGATGTCAGGGCATGTGGTGACGTAGTGCTGAACGGTAGGCCTTGGTTGACCGCATTTATTCTGTTCTGACCGCAACTAGTTGCGGGTATATCAGAATAAGTGCGGGGGGGGCTCCGTCCTCCACCGCCGCATCTAGCCGCGCCCCAGGAAGGCCTCGCGGTCGGCGTCGAGGGCCCGGTCGATGGTGCGGGCCAGATCGGGGTGTTTAGCCAGGGTGGGGTCAGCCTCAATAATTCCGAAGGCGTCCTGCCGGGCCCGCTCAATGAGTTTGGCATCGGTCAGGGCCCGCAGCAGCTTGAGGGTGGACTTCTTCCCTGACTGGGCAGCGCCGAGAATATCGCCTTCGCGCCGCTGTTCCAGGTCAACCCGCGAAAGCTCGAAGCCGTCGGTGGTGGCCGCTACCGCTGCCAGTCGCTCCCGACTGACGCCGTCCGCCGGCTGCTTGGTGACCAGCAGGCAAGTGCCGGGCAGGGAGCCGCGGCCGATGCGTCCGCGCAACTGGTGGAGGCCAGAAATACCGAAGCGGTCGGCATCCATAATGATCATGAGAGTTGCGTTGGGCACGTTCACACCCACCTCAATCACGGTGGTAGACACCAGCAGGTCAACGCGACCGGCGGAGAATTCGGTCATGACCCGGTTCTTCTCGGCGGTATCCATTCGCCCGTGGAGCCCCTCGATGCGCACCCCGGCCAGGGCGGGAACGTCCTCTAGCTCCTCCAGGGTGCTCTCGACCGAGGCCAGCGAACCTCGGGCGCTCTCCCCCGCCGCAGCCTGGGAGCCCAGCCCTTTACCGGTGAGCCCGCCCGCCCCGAAGAGGGTCTGGCCTGCTTCGGCGTCACCGGGGGTATCGGCCCCACCGATTTTGGGCACCACCACATAAACCTGGTGCCCAGCATCGATTTCTTCGCGGGCGCGGGCCCAGATGCGGTCGGCCCAGCGGGGGTGCTCTGCCAGCGGCACCACGTGGGTGGTAATTTTTTGGCGGCCGGCCGGTAGCTGGTCAAGCACCGAGGTGTCGAGATCGCCGAAGACGGTCATGGCGACGGTACGGGGTATGGGGGTGGCGGTCATGACCAGCCGGTGGGGCAGCTCCCCGCCGGGCCCGCGCAGGGCATCGCGCTGTTCAACGCCGAAGCGGTGCTGCTCATCGACTACGACCAGCCCGAGGGCGGCGAAGGTCACCGAGTCTCCGAGCAGGGCGTGGGTACCAATGACGATATCTGCCTCGCCCGAGGCGATAGCCAGCAGGGCTTCCCGTTTGGCCTTGGTTTTGAGGGAGGCGGTGAGCAGCACGACGCGGACGCCCGCCCCGGCGCTCCCGGAACCGTCCTGCGGGGCCAGCATGTCGCCCAGAATCTCGCAGACCGACCGGTAGTGCTGTTCAGCCAGAACCTCGGTGGGAGCCAGCATCGCTGACTGGGCACCGTTATCTGCCACCTGCAGCATGGCGCGCAGGGCCACCACGGTTTTGCCCGAGCCCACGTCCCCCTGGAGCAGGCGATTCATGGGGGAAGAGCTGGCCAGGTCAGAGCGGATTTCTGCACCAACGGCCTGCTGGCCCTCGGTCAGCTGATAGGGCAGGGCTTCCAGCAGGGCGTCCGCGAAACCGCCCTCTACATAGGGGCGGGCAACGGTCTGGTGGGCGGCTCGGGCTGCACGAATACGGGCCAGAGCGGCCTGTAGCACGAAGGCCTCGCGGTAGCGCAGGGAGTGGTGGGCTGCCCGCCAGGTTTCTTCGGTATCGGGGGTGTGCACGGCCCGGTAGGTCCATTCCAGGGAGGGGATCTTGCGGCTCTTGCGCACGGTAAAGGGGACGGGGTCTTCGAGCTCCTTGAGGTTGATGCGCTCAATCAGGGTCTCGATGGCTGCGGCCACCTTATCGGTGGGGAACTTGGGGCTGGCCTTATAGACCGGTATGGGGGCGGACGCCCGCGCGGCAGCCCGCTCTATCGCTTCGGCGCTGGCGCCGGGGGTGGCGGCCAGTTCTTTTCCGGCGATGACGGCGTAGTGGGGGTTGGTCAGGGTGATTTCGCCCCGGTAGGAGCCCACTTTGCCCGAGAACATGACATGGTCACCCTCGTGAATGTCGCGGGCTGCTGTCCAGGCGTTGAAGAAGCTTAGGGTCATGGTGCCGCTGGCTGTCAGCGAGTAGGGTTCGGGGGCGTAGCCACCAAAGATGTCTCCCAGCCGGTAGCTGGGCTGGGTGCCCGGTAGCTGGGTGTCGGTGGAGCCCCCTGCGCTGCCGTGCAGACGGGGGTTGGTGTAGCCCCGGGTGTAGGACGCCGGTGGGGCCGCTCCCCGGTAGGCGTTGGGGTTAGGGGGTTGCCAGGTGGGCTCGGGCTGGCCAACCTGATCTAGCTGGTCGGTGATGGTGATTTCTGTGATGGATCCGCGGCGCGATGCCATCTGGCGGGTTGTCACCCGCACTACCCTGGCGACGATGGTAGCTTCGGCGCCTTCGACCAGGGATGAGAAGGGGGTGAGTTCCCCGCGTGGCAGGTACTTGCGGGGGTAGTAGTCCAGGGCCTGCCCCACGGTTTCTAGCCCCAGATGGGTCTTAAAGGACTTGGCCAGGGTCGCCCCCAGGTAGTCGGTCAGGGGGGCGTTATCGAGGCGGTCTTCTGCGGCGTACCGGGCCAGGGCGTCCTTTGCCTGCTCGCTCAATTCCGGGGTCTTTCGTTTACGGGCTGTCATTAGGGGCTGGGCTCCCGGTGGGCGGGGTCATCCAGGGAGGTGGTTCGCACGTTGAGGGGCTTGCCCGCAGCGCGGATGAGGGCCAGGGCGTCCTCGGCCTCGGGGACGTGCACGTGGATAGCCCACAGGGCCTCATTCCCTGCTTCGACCTGGGCGATGGAGACCGAGTCCCCGACCGTCTCTAAGGCGCTGCGCAGCTGGGTTACTTCGAGCACCGGAAGATAAATCTCGCACATAACCTCAACGCGGGCTTCTGCCGCCGAGCGCTGCCGAGTGCTTCGGGGCGGTAAGGACGCCGCCCCCACCTGGAGCAGGTCGCGGTAGGTAGCCTGCGGGGCGGCTCCCAGCAGCTCTGTTGCCAGGGCCACTAAGACCAGGTGCAGGCCCAGGGCTCCGGAATCAACCCAGCCGTTACGGGCGTGGTCTGCTTCGGCGGTAGCTCGCAGGGCAGCCTCTGAGACGGCCAGTAGCTTCGTGAGGTAGACCTGCCAGGGGTCCTCTTCATCGGTAGGATCTGGCATCGGGCAGGTAGCAAGAGCCTGCATGAGGGTGAGCATGGTGCCGTCGGCGGGCTGGCTCAGAGCGGCGGACGCCTGCTGGGCCCCTCGTTCCCAGGCAGCGGCGAGCGCCTGCGGGGTCAGAGCTTGAACAGTAGAAGGCAGCAGCTGCCCGGCCTCCCCCAGTTCCTCAGCTAGACCCAGGAGCCAGACAGCTAGCAGGGTTCCAGAGTTTCCCCTGGCCCCGCGCAGGGCTGCCCGGGCGGCGAGGGCGAGGGTGGGCTCGTCCGCCATGCCTGCGGTGTCGGCGGCCCGGCCGAGGGTGGCGACCATGTTGGCCCCGGTGTCGGCATCGGCCACGGGGAAGACGTTAATGCGGTTGAGAAGGGATCGGTGCTCCACCAGCTGGGTGCGAGCGCGCAGTAGCCAGTTCAGCCACCAGTCAGCGGGAACCTGCCTCAAAGTGATCCCATCCTTTCGCGGTGTAGGTGCGGCCGTCGACGGTGATTCCGTCACCTGCCTGTACCGTACCAATTCTAGTAAATCCGGGCGGTATCTGTGCAGGTGGGCAGGTGCCTAGTAGGCCGTGGTCTTCCCCGCCGGTTAGCACCCAGCGTAGGGCTTGGGCGTCAGCCTGTTCTGGGGTGCCTGCGGTGAGCAGGGCTGCAGGGCCTACCCTGTCAATCCAGGGGGCCAGGGCCGTCGAGTCGAGGTCGAGGGCCACACCGGAGGCCGCTGCAATACGGCCGCCGTCGCGCACCAGCCCGTCGGAGACATCCATGAGGGAGGTCAGGTAGGCGGCGCCCTCCGGCCCCAGGTGAAGGGGCGAGCGGGGGCGCTGCTGGGCGCGGACGCAGGCGGTCAGCTCTTCGGTGGCGGTGAAGGGGGCTGAGTCGAGCAGGGCTAAGCCGGCAGCTGCGGTGCCCAGAGCACCGGCGAAGACCATGGCGTCCCCGGGGCGGGCACCGCTTCGGGTGATGGGTCGGTCGGTCAGGCCCACGGCGGTAACAGTTACCGAGATTTCGCTGCCTGAGCCCATATCGCCCCCGGCAATCGTGCAGGTGGTAGCCCCCTGGGCAGTACAGGATTCGGTAATCCCCCGGGCAAAGTCCTGCACCCAGCTCACGGGGGTATCGGGGGTCAGAGTGAGGGATACCAGCAGGGTGACCGGGGTAGCCCCCATAGCTGCGATATCGGCCAGGTTCTGGGTGGCGGCCTTCCAGCCCACCTCATACCCGCCGGTTGTGTAGCCCGAAGGCCAACTGCGGCGGAAGTCCTGGTTTTCGGTTTGGGTGTCGGTGCTCATGACGGTCAGCCCGCCCCGCAGATCGAGGGCAGCGGAGTCGTCCCCCGGCCCCAGGACCAGGGCGCCGGGGGCACCTAGCTCGGCACGGACGTCCGCCGCCCGCTCATTGTGCTCGGCCAGCACGGGCATAAACAGGGCAAGAAGCTGGCCCTCACTCACCTGGGCAACGGTCTGCATAGGGCTCCTAGTTCCTGGGCGCACGGTTACGCCAGACAAAGTTAAAGACCACCAGGGCCAGGCCCGCCGTGGCAATACCCGTAAAAATCAGCAGGGGGCGGGCACCGTTCATAATGGTGTTGCCGCGCTGGAAGATACTCCCCCCGGTCACTGCCCCGGCCTGGTGCCCCTGGGTTTCGGCCCCGGCAACACCGGCGGCCTGGTTGGGATCAATCGTCGAGGAAGATTTCTCTTGAGCTACCGCTGCATTCAAGAACCCTTCTACCCACTCAGGTGCCCCTGAGTACCCCGGGTCTTGCTGGCTGCTTGAGAAAATACCCAGGACTGTTCCACCCACCGGGGAGCTTTCCAGCTGGCTTGTATCGGCGTCCATTCGCCCAGGAGCCTGGGCACCAGCAACACTACTGCCCAGGGTAGAGGGCACAGGCGAGCCCTGAACCGGTATCGAACCTGGGCTAGTGTCGGTTTGACCGATACCCTCAGAAGGCTGCCCCGTAGGTTGGGGGGCTGGCAGGCTAGGGAGCCCGGCAGCTCCACCGGTCACATCAGGGTCAGCAGTTTCCCCTGGAGGCAGGAGAATCTCAATCGCCGATTGGCTGGGGGCAGGTTCAGGGTTAGCCGAAGGAAGCGGGTTCTCGCTCGGTTCTGGCACAGGAGTCGAGGGGGCGGACGAACTCGGTTCGGGGCTGGGTGTTGGGGCAACGGGCACTGGGCTAGTCGGCTCAGGGTCTGTGGGCTCGGGCGAAGGAGACTCTGGCGCAGAAGTTTCAGGACCGGGTGACTCGGTAGCGCTGGGAGAATCGGTGACGGTGGGGCTCTCACTCGGCAAGTCACTCGATGGGGAGGAACCAGTGGGGGCAGGGCTCACCGTAGAGGTGAAGCTCTCAGTTGGATCAGCTGCGTAGGCGCTCTGGGAGCCTGCCAGGGTCGAGCCGACCAGCAGGGTCAGGGGGGCAAGGGATACAGCCAGAGCCGTTCCCGCAGCATAACAGGTCTTCTTCTGCACGGGCCCTCCTTTCCATCGCTCAAAACCAGGCTGCCGTACCCGGAGCAACCCTACCCCTACCCTACCGAATCTGCCACCGCCCCGGCTAGCTAGACCGCTTACCAGCTCCAAGCCCTCAAGAAAGTTATAGAATAGCCGGGTGAGAACACCACACAAACCTCTTATTCTCTTCCTGGCAGCCTTCGGCCTCACCGGCTGCGGGGCAGGCGCCGTCACCCTTGAACCGGCCCCCGACGCTGCTAACCCCACCTGCGCCTACGCTTTGGTTGCTATGCCAGAAACCGTCAGTGGACTCTCCCAGCGCGAAACCACCGCCCAGGCGACAACTGCCTGGGGCGACCCCAGCGCCGTCATTCTCAAATGCGGAGTCGAGCTCGGCACAGCCCCCGTCTCAGATACCTGTGTCTCCGTCAACGGGGTGGACTGGATCGTCAAACCCGCCGACGAAGAACTTGCCACTGCCACCGAGCAAACAGCCACCGGCACCTGGGTTGCCGAAACTTTCGGACGTGACCCCGCGGTGCAGGTCACCTTTGATGCAGATAGAGTCTCATCGTCCACCGTCCTGGCAGAACTATCATCTGCTGTAGCCCAGATACCCCAGCAGATGCAGTGCACCAACCTCGATGACACCCTCACCGGTATCGACAGCGGCACAGATAGCTAAAGAAAAACCCCCGGCACCTAGTAAGGTACCGGGGGTCATTCACAGCTACGGGTGCGGGGCTTAGGCCAGCACCGCTACCGGGTCTAGCGCAGGCCCAGGGGGCGCTCTAGAGCCAGAGAAATCAGCTCGTCAATCAGCTCACCATAAGCCAGGCCGGTGTTCTCCCACATGGTCTTATACATAGAAATCGGGGTGAAGCCGGGCATGGTGTTCACCTCGTTAATGACCAGGCGGCCGTCCTCGGTGTAGAAGAAGTCAGCGCGGCACAGGCCTTCACCGTCAACGGCAAGGAAGGCCTCAACAGCCAGCTGGCGCATCCGCTCAGAAACCTCAGCGGGCAGGTCAGCCGGGCAACGGGTCTCAGCGGAAGTCTTCGAAACGTACTTGGCCTCAAAATCGTAGAAACCGTGCTGCTCATCCACCACAACAATTTCACCGGGGTAAGAGGCCCGAGGCAGCTCAGAACGGTGCCCATCGAGCACAGCACACTCAATCTCCCGGCCCACAATGCCAGCCTCAATCACGAGCTTAGGGTCGTGGGCCTGGGCCTCAGCAATAGCAGCATCAAGCTGGTCAGCCGAATCAACCTTGGTAATACCAAAGGAGGACCCCGCACGGGCAGGCTTCACAAAGACCGGGTAGCCCAGTTTCTCAATGCGCTCGCGGGCACCAGCCTGGTCAAGTACCCACTGGCGGTGGGTCACAACCTCGTAGGGTCCAACGTCCAGGCCAGCGGCCTCAAAGGCCACCTTCATGAAATGCTTGTCCATACCAACCGCGGACGAGGCAACGCCACAGCCTACGTACTTCAAATCTGCCATTTCCAGCAGGCCCTGCACGGTGCCGTCCTCACCAAAGGGGCCGTGGAGTAGGGGGAAGACCACGTCGATAGCCGGGCCCAGCTCAACACTGGTGGAATCAGCAGAATCAATCAGGCGCAGACGATTATCACCGCCGCCTAGGGGCAAAAAGACCTGCTTGCCTGTAGCTGGGAACTCTGCCAGGGCGGTAGCCTCGGTTAGCTCAATCAGGGCAGCTTCATCGGTCAGGTACCAGCGGCCGTCCTTAGTAATACCGATGGTGACCACATCGTACTTGTTATGGTCGATAGCCCCGAGGACGCCTCGGGCGGTAATCAGTGAGATGGAGTGCTCCGACGAGCGCCCACCGCACAGCAGGGCGACAGTAGGTTTGGTGCTGGTTTCGGTCATAACGTCCTTTGGGTCGTGGGCGGGGCAAAGCCCCGTCTGCCCTAGCCTGCCGGGGTGCTTTCCTCAGATTTAAGGGTGCGGCCCAGCAGGGCGGGGGCTAATTCTTCAACTGATATTCTACGGTCGAGCACAGCGGTGACAGCCTCGGTAATGGGCATTTCTACCCCTACTTTTCGCGCGAGTTCTGCCACAACGGGAGCTGATTTGATGGACTCAGCAGTCTGGGTCATGACGGTGTGCAGCTGGTCAGGGGCAATCCCCTCAGCCAGGAGCCGACCGGCGGTATGGTTACGGGAGAGGGGCGAAGCGCAGGTGGCAATCAGGTCGCCCATTCCTGCCAGGCCGCTCACAGTTTCGCTCTTACCGCCAAGGGCCAGAGCGAGGCGGGTCGTCTCAGCCAAGCCACGGGTCATGACCGAGGCCTTGGAGTTATCACCGTACTGCTTGCCCTCGCACATGCCTACGCACAGGGCAATCACGTTTTTGACCAGGCCACCAATTTCAACGCCAACGATATCGGTGTTGGTGTAGGGACGGAAGTAGTCGGCAGCGCAGACGGCGGCAATCTCCCGGGCGGTATCCTGACTCAGGGCCGCAACCACGCTGGTGGTGGGCTGTTCGGCAATAATTTCTTTAGCCAGGTTGGGGCCAGAGAGCACGGTCACCCGCCCGGGAACAGCCTCTACGGCTTCGGGGGCTGCACCGCTAGCGATCAGGTGGCTTTGCAGCACCTCAACCATGACCTCACTCATGCGCAGGCCTGTGCCCATTTCAAGGCCCTTGGCCAGGGAGACCAGCAGGGCGTCCTCTTCCAGCAGAGGGGCGAAGACCTCGAGCTGGGAACGCAGCACCTGGGCCGGAATAGCCAGGACCACAATGCTGGCCCCGGTCAGAGCCTCAGCGGCATCTGCGGTCATCACCATGCTGTCGGGGAGCTTCACCCCGGGAAAGTAGCCCTCATTGGTGCGACTCTCTTGCATGGCCGCCATCGTAGTGGGATTACGCCCCCACAGCACAACCTGCCGGTCGGTGCCTGAGCTGGCGGCGGCGTCCGCAAGAACCTTGGCAAAAGCGGTGCCCCAGCTGCCTGCTCCAAGAACAGCGATTTTCTGGTGCTTCACATTGGTCATGGGTGCGGGCCTCCCCTAGCGGTTACTGGTCAGGTGACTGGCGGACGTCCAACACGGCATTCCAGCGCCCGGCTGGGGCTTTCTCCCCGCGCAGGCCTTCAAGCAGGCTGGTAACGTCATCAAGCATACGGTTGGTGACGGCATTCAGCTCGTCGTGGGTATAGCGAGCACCGGCTTCGCGACGCTGCACCAGGTCGCTGAAATCAACCGGATCACCTACCACGATTTTGACCTTCTTGCGGGGCCAACCAAAACGAGGTTTCCCGCGGCGAGGCCAGAAGTCCTGATCGCCCCAGTGAGCCACCGGGTAGACCGGGGCCCCGGAAGCGAGGGCCAGGCGGGCTGCCCCCGATTTACCGGTCATGGGCCACATCTCGGGGTCCTTGGTCAGGGTGCCCTCGGGGAAGATAATGACCGCTCCCCCGGCGTCCAAAACGTTCTGGGCAACCTCAAGAGACTGGCCCGCCCGGGCTGAACCGCGGGCTACCGGAATGTGGGCACACTGGCGCATGAGCCAGCCAAGCACCGGCACCCGAAATAACGCTTCTTTGGCCAAGAACCTAGGTAGGACCCCCTCCAGGAAGAGAGGGTAGGCTGCGGTAATCGGGTCGACCACGGTCAGGTGGTTTGAGACCACGATAAACCCACCGCTCTTGGGTAGCTTCTCCCGCCCCTCAATCTGCGCCTTCATGGGCAGATTGTAGAGGGGGCGCAAGAGCGTACCGGCTACGGTGTAGACCGCGTCCCCCAGCTTGGTGGGCTTGATATCACTCAAAGAAGCGCTGTTCTTGCTCATCTTAGGCAGTGACCTCGAAGTTAGCGCCCAGGGCGGTGAGCTTATCAACGAAGTGCTCATAGCCGCGGGAGATGACTGAAACGCCGGTGACGTTTGAGGTGCCTTCAGCGGTCAGGGCAGCGATCACGTGGGAGAAGCCACCGCGCAGATCGGGCACGTTGATGTCGGCGCCACGCAGGGGGGTCTTACCGGTGATGATGGCTGAGTGCTTGAAGTTCTGGTGGCCGAAGCGGCAGGGGGTGGGGCCCAGGCAGTCCTTGTGAAGCTGCACGGTAGCACCCATGCGCACCAGGGCGTCGGTGAACCCAAAGCGGTTCTCGTACACGGTCTCGTGAACGACGGAAACGCCCTTAGCCTGGGTCATAGCAACAACCAGGGGCTGCTGCCAGTCGGTCATGAAGCCGGGGTGGACGTTGGTTTCAACAAAGAGGGGGTTGAGGTCGCCACCCTGGTGGAAGAAGCGGATGCCCTCATCGGTGATGTCCAAGCCGCCGCCCAGCTTACGGTAGACGTTGATGAAGGTGGAAAGATCCTTCTGGTTGGCGTTACGCACGAAGATGTCGCCACCGGTGGCCAGGGCCGCGGAAGCCCAGGAGGCTGATTCATTACGGTCGGGCATCGCCACGTGATTAAAGCCGGTCAGCTCGTCGACGCCTTCGATGATGATCTGGCGATCAGTTTCGACGGTAATGATGGCACCCATCTTCTGCAAGATGGCGATGAGGTCCATAATTTCAGGCTCAATGGCAGCGCCGGTCAGCTCGGTCTTGCCCTTGGCACGGGAGGCCGCCAGCAGAACCTGCTCGGTGGCACCGACAGAGGGGTATTCCAGGTTAATCTGGGCACCCTTAAGACCATCAGCGGGAGCCTTCATGGAGATACCGGTAGGCAGCTTCTCAATCTTGGCACCAAACTTTTCCAGCACGCGCAGGTGCCAGTTGATGGGACGGTCACCGATCTTGCAACCACCCAGGTCGGGGATAAAGGCTTCCCCGATAGTGTGCAGCAGGGGGCCGCAGAGCAGAATCGGAATACGGGAGTCGCCTGCGTGCACCTCAATATCGGTGTGGTTAGCTACGGAGACCTTAGAGGGATCCATGCGCAGTTCGCCAGCCTGCATGTTGTAGTCCACCGACACACCGTGCAGCTCTACCAGGTCGGTAACAACCTGCACGTCCTTAATTTCGGGAACGTTACGAAGCACCGAGGGGGTGGAGCCCAACAGGGCAGCAACCATGGCTTTGGGGACCAGGTTCTTAGCACCGCGGACGTTTACCTCGCCCTTCAGAGGGGTGCCACCTTCAATACGCAGTGCGCTGACCATGTATGTCCAATCGTCAAAACTGTTAGGGTGTTGATTCGCGTTACTTTACGCGTCAATTCTCGTTTACCAACTTTACCCCACTTAGGTGCACTGGTTGTTGTACAGGCGGTGTTCTTAGCCATACCACAGCTTTTACCTATCTAGACGGGCCAGGCAGAACACCGAAAGGACGCCGGTGCTCGGGGCACGGCGTCCTTATGGTTAAGCTGTGGGCTGGTTTTACAGCTACTGGGTGCGGGGCAACCAGGCGGGGCGCTTGGCTTCGTAGGCGGTAATCGCGTCCTCGTGTTGTAGGGTCAGACCGATATCATCCAGGCCCTCCATCAGGCGCCAGCGCACATAGTCATCAATCTGGAAGGGTACGGTCAGCGCACCAACGGTGACGGTCTTTTCTTCCAGGTCAACGGTGACCTCGGTACCGGGTTCGGTTTCCAGCTGCTTCCAGATCAGTTCGATGTTGTCCTGGTCTACCTGGGCAGCAACCAGGCCCTGCTTGCCGGAGTTACCGCGGAAGATATCAGCGAAACGGGCTGAGATCACCACGCGGAAACCGTAGTCCTTCAGAGCCCAGACCGCGTGCTCGCGAGAGGAGCCGGTACCAAAGTCGGGGCCGGCAACCAGCACGGAACCCTGCTTGTAGGGCTCCTGGTTGAGGATGAAGTTTTCGTCCTTGCGCCAGCCTGCGAACAGGGCATCGTCAAAGCCGGTCTTAGTGACGCGCTTGAGGTAGACAGCGGGGATAATCTGGTCGGTATCGACGTTGGAGGCGCGCAGGGGCACCCCGATGCCGGTGTGCTTCTTAATGGGTTCCATCAAAAAATCCGTTTCCGCCCGATCAAGCCGGGCTAGTGCGAGTGGGGTGCTTAGAGGTCAGCCGGTGAGGACAGGGTACCGCGGATGGCGGTAGCGGCGGCAACCAGGGGTGAGACTAGGTGGGTGCGCCCGCCCTTACCCTGGCGTCCTTCGAAGTTGCGGTTGGAGGTTGAGGCGCAGCGTTCGCCGGGAGCCAGCTGGTCGGGGTTCATACCCAGGCACATGGAGCAACCGGCAAAACGCCAGTCGGCCCCGAAGTCCTTGAAAATCTGATCCAGACCCTCTTCTTCGGCCTGGGCACGTACCTTCTGAGAGCCGGGGACCACCATCATACGGACGCCTTCGGCCAGCTTCTGACCCTTGACGATTTCAGCGGCAGCGCGCAGGTCCTCGATACGGGAGTTGGTGCAGGAGCCCAGGAAGACCACATCGACGGGGATGTCCTTCATAGGGGTACCTGCGGTCAGGTCCATGTATTCCAGGGCGCGGGAGGCGGCCTTCTGCTCGTTCTCGTCCTCGAAGTCCTCGGGGAAGGGCACTGCCTGGGAGAGGGGGACGCCCTGACCGGGGTTGGTGCCCCAGGTGACGAAGGGTTCTAGCTCGTCGGCGTTGATGAAGACCTCCCGGTCGAAGGTTGCCCCCTCGTCGGTGGGCAGGGTCTTCCAGTATTCAACAGCGGCATCCCAGTTTTCGCCGGTGGGCGCGTGGGGGCGGCCCTTGACATAGTCAAAGGTGGTCTCATCGGGGGCCACCATACCGGCGCGGGCACCTGCTTCAATGGACATGTTGCAGATAGTCATTCTGCCCTCCATGGAGAGGGCACGGATGGCTGAGCCACGGTATTCAAGCACATAGCCCTGGCCACCGCCGGTGCCAATCTCCGCGATAACAGCCAGAATGATGTCCTTGGCGGTCACACCGGGCTTAAGGGTGCCCTCTACGTTAATAGCCATGGTCTTAAAGGGAGCCAGAGGCAGGGTCTGGGTAGCCATCACGTGCTCTACCTCAGAAGTACCAATGCCAAAGGCCAGGGCACCGAAGGCGCCGTGGGTTGAAGTGTGGGAGTCACCGCAGACCACGGTCATACCGGGCATGGTCAAACCCAGCTGGGGGCCCACCACATGCACGATGCCCTGTTCTTTATCGCCCAGGGAGTGGATACGGACGCCGAATTCCTCGGCATTCTTGCGCAGGGTTTCGATCTGGGTGCGGGAGGTCAGATCAGCGATGGTGGAGAAGATGTTCTCGGTGGGGGTGTTGTGGTCCTCAGTTGCGATGGTGAGGTCGAGACGACGCAGGGGGCGTCCTTCGAGGCGCAGACCCTCAAAGGCCTGGGGTGAGGTGACTTCGTGGACCAGGTGCAGGTCGATGTAGAGCAGGTCGGG
This sequence comes from Rothia nasimurium, assembly GCF_928392795.1. Classification (GTDB taxonomy): domain Bacteria; phylum Actinomycetota; class Actinomycetes; order Actinomycetales; family Micrococcaceae; genus Rothia; species Rothia nasimurium_F. The sequence goes on along the minus strand of NZ_CAKMTJ010000001.1, from coordinate 387,384 downwards.
CTTGCCGTTTTCGCCGGGCACTACAGTGTGCGCGTCCCAAACCTTTTCAGCCAAAGTTCGCGGGGTATGGTCGGTAATACCAGCCATGGAGTCCTCCATAAAGTTTTCTCGTGATGCTTTAACAAGTGTGACCCGCCGAAGAAAATCTTTCCAATAAATGAACTTGCATATCACCATATGAGAAGTCATGATAGGTTATACGGACACAATCCTTTAGCTCTCGATCTTTCACACTCGAAAGGCTCCCACCGCAACCACTCACCTGGGCCGAAGCCCGGCCCACGACCACAGGCGAAAGAAAAGTCACCATGCACGATAACCGCAGCTCAGGCGTCGGCGTCCTCGATAAAGCCGCACACATTCTTGACTGTCTCGAAGCAGGCCCCGCCACCCTCTCCCAGCTCGTTGAAGCAACCGGCCTAGCCCGCCCCACCGCCCACCGTCTCGCCGTCGCCCTAACCCACCACCGCCTGGTGGCCCGCGACGTCCAGGGTCGGTTCATGCTCGGCCCCCGCCTGGGCGAACTGTCCAGCGCCGCCGGCGAAGACCGCCTGATTGCCGCTGCCGGCCCCGTGCTCAACAACCTGCGCAACGTCACCGGTGAGTCCTCCCAGGTCTTCCGCCGCCAGGGCGACTGGCGCGTCTGCGTAGCCTCCGCAGAACGCCCCATCGGCCTACGCGATACCATCCCCGTAGGCACCCAGCTCTCCATGAAAGCCGGTTCTGCAGCCCAGATCCTAACCGCCTGGGAAGACCATGCCCGCCTGGTCGAGGGTCTGCACAATGCCCGATTCTCAGCTACCATGCTGGCAGCCGTCCGCCGCCGCGGCTGGGCCCAGTCCGTCGGCGAACGCGAACGCGGAACCGCGTCCGTTTCAGCCCCGGTGCGCTCCCCCTCCGGCAAGGTCATCGCTGCGGTTTCCATTTCGGGCCCTATCGAGCGCCTCACCCGCCAGCCCGGCCGTCTTCACGCCGAAGTAGTGTGCGAGGCTGCTGCTGCGCTGACTGAGGCGCTACGTAGCTAAAGCCTTACTCAGCAGCTTATACACAGAAACTCCCCGCTCACCGGTGTCGGTGGGCGGGGAGTTTTTGTTTTATCGAGCCTCGTGCAGGGCCTGGCGGTAGCCCTCTAGGCGGGCTAGCTCATCCTGTACAGGGGCGGTGACACAGCGGGCCGCCACATCGGCCAGGTTGGTTTCGAGTTGGCGGCGGATGTTCTTGGCGTAGATGCGGTGACCCACCGCCGCCAGCCCCCGCCCCAGGGCCGCTGTCAGTATGCCCAGCAGGACGCCGGTGGCCACCAGCAGGGTGGGGACGGGCAGGGGGAAGCCCTCAACTGTGGGCGGATCGGGCAGGACGATCTGGAAGTAGCCAGCAAGAGCTAGGCCGGTGAGCCAGAGCAGGCCCACAAGAGCCGTTGCCAGCCCGACCCATTGCAGGGCGTTGAGCAGGTGCCACCACCAGCGCTTCTTCTGGGCATCGTAGTGCACGGTGGCTGCGGCGCGCTCAATTTCGCCGGGGAGCTGGCCCTCGAAGGTTCGGGCTGCTGCCCTGATGGAGTGGCTCCAGGGCTCTTCCACACCGTCTGAGACGCTCGTGGCGAAGGTGCGCAGGGAGGTTGAGAGGGCCGCTTTCTGGGGGGCTCCCAGCGGTGGCAGGGATGACTTAGAAATGGGAGCCCCGTCGTGCTCCTTATGCAGGCCTAGGCGTTTGAGGGGGTCGCGTTTGATTTTGAGCAGCCAGCGGGTTGCAATCCAGCCGGTAGACGAAGCAGCGTGCAGCCTATAGGAGTCAGACGCGGCCTTGACCAGGGCTTCTGCACCTGAGGCAGCGTAGAAGTCGTTCTCAAGCCGGGTGGTTGCGGCGGCGGTAATGCCCGCGGGCTCTCCCCCGCCGTCCTGACCAGCCAAATCTGTGCGGACGCCCGCCAGGTCAGCTTCGATGCGGGCTACCGCAGCGTTCTTGGCGACGGCCACCTGGCCGAGAATCTCGCGCAGGCGGGGTATCTGGTAGCCGGTGCGGGCAGAAACCCCCAACGGATCAGCAAGCAGGGTGGAGGTGAGCCCGTCCTGGGCCAGTAGGAGCTTGAGGGAGTCCAGGACTGCGGGCACTTCGGCTTCATCCAGGCGGTCTACCTGGTTGAGCACGGCCAGGGTCACTGCCCCGTGGGCGGCTAAGGGCCGGATGAAGTCCTGGTGAATCACGGCATCGGCGTATTTTTGGGGGTCCATGACCCAGACCAGCACGTCCACGCACTGGGCCATTTTCTCAACGATTGCCCGGTTGGAGGCCTCTACCGAATCGAAGTCAGGCAGGTCAAGGAGCACGAGCCCGCCGGTGGCCTGTTCGGTCTTGCCAGCTCCCACCGAACGGCGGATTTTGTTCCACATGCCCACGGTCACCGGCACATCGGCGCGGTTGAGGGCCTCTGCTGCCTGGGCGGGGTCTTCGTCCATGTAGGTGCGGTTATCTACTCCCAGCCAGTCCAGGAGGGGTTCTGCACCTTCCCTGCCCCAGATAGCGGCCTGGGCGGTAGAGGTGGTGGGGCGGCGGGCAGCGCTCTTGGCGATTTCTTTGCCTACGACCGCGTTGAAGAGGGTTGACTTGCCCGAACCGGTTGCGCCAAAGAAGCCGATGACGGTGTGTTCGGCGGAGAGTTCGCGGCGGGCTGCTGCGCGGGTGAGCACCCCCCTGGCGGTCTCGATAGTTTCGGGGTCTACGCGCCCCTCGCCCAGTTCCAGGGCGGTAGTGAGGGCATCGACGCGGCTTGCTAGGGCTGTGGTTGCGACAGCTGTATCGGTGGTGGTCACGGTGGTTACTCTCGCTTACTCGGTGTCAGTGCCGGTGAATGCTGAATCGCTGGTGGTGGAGGCGGACGCCAGCTGCTCCCCTGCCCGGGTCAGGGCCTGGGCTGCTGCGGTTAGGTCAGCCGCCGATGGGGTTTCAGGGTCAGCTGCCCCGGTCGTCTCATCAAGACGCTGGGTGAAGCGTTCCTGCTGGCTGATGAGGAGTTCCTGTATGCGCTCTTCCAGGCGGCTGCGGGCACCGGCTGCCATGCGGCGCACGGCGTCCTCACCGAAAATTGCTTCCAGCAGCTTCTGGCCAACGACGCCTGAGCCGCCAGCGATGCCAACCTCTAGACCGGTCAAGCCGCCGGTCATAGAGAAAACCGCGACCATGAGAATTACGGCGGTGACGTTGACGCCCAGCGACATGAACCGCGCTTTTTGGCGCTTACCGGCACCTTCAGCGGCGATGATGTCCATGACGTCTTGCTGCCAGGCGCGAATAGATTCAGCAACTTCTTCGGAGAAGTTCTCACCGAGGGAGGCTAGGTCGTCCCCGTTCAGCAGGGCACGGCCGGCCCGGTCTTCGAGCCAGCGACGCTGGGCGGTTTCGGCGGCAGCTGCCGCTTCTTCCATGATGACCGAGTGCAGGCCCACTTCGAGGGCTTGTTCCACCTCAACGGCGCGAGTGGGCGGGGTACCCCTAAAGAAGCCGGCTACCCGGTCGCGTACCTTGCCAATGGTGGTTTCGACCTGGCGGAAGAATTCGCCGGTGCCCACAAAGTCCTGCCAGCGGGTCAGCACCTCGCCGCGGAGCATCTGCCCGTCCTGGGTAGCCTCGTTGAGATTAGCCAGGGCGCGTTCAAAGGCTGTGGTGACGTCCGCGCGCAGACGGGTCTCGGCGTCCTGCTGTTCCCCGGCGGCCTGGGCCAGGGTAATAGCCTGCTGGGCTACCCCGCGCACGGCTCCTTCGAGGGTTCGGCGGGCGATATCTGAACGGGCGTCCACGTCAGCGCCCAGGGAGCGTAACCAGAAGATGAGCGGGGTCAGGGCGACGGAGGGCAGCAGGCCGCGTTCGTCGCGTTCCTGTTCGGTTACAGAGTGAATGAGGGCGGGGGTGATACCGGCTTCGGTGAGCATGCGGGTGAGGTCGGCTTCGATTTCGTCCTCGGCCCCTTCGGGCACGCGGTTGAGCACCACAGCGATGGTGATATCGCGGGCTGCTGCCTGGCGCAGAATTTCCCAGGGCACGGCGTCGGCGTAGCGGTTGGCCGTGGTGACAAAGAGCCAGAGGTCAGCGGCGCGCAGGAGCTGCTGGGCCAGGCGGCGGTTCTCGTCTGAGACCGAGTCAAAGTCGGGGGCGTCAATCAGGGCGATGCCGACAGGCAGGGACTCTACGGGCACGGTTACCAGCTCGTCTTGGCCGCTGTGGGGGTTGGCCCCGGGCAGGGCTTCACCGGGCGCTACCGGTACCCGCACCAGGTGGGGCAGGATTCGCTCGGGGGTGAAGGCGTCGGCATCCTCGGGGCGGTGGAGCAGGACGGGCTGGCGGGTGGTGGGGCGGATTGCCCCGGAGCGGGTGACGGGCTCCCCCATGAGGGTGTTGACCAGGGTTGACTTACCGGCGCCGGTAGAGCCGCCCACGACCACTGTGAGCGGGGCGTCTAGGGTTGCTAGCTTGGGCAGAATGTAGTCATCGAGCTGGGTGACGGCGGTACGGGATTCTTTGCGCGCGTCGTCAGCGGAAGCTGTGATGAGGGGAAAGGACGCTGCCGCCAGGGTGTTGCGGGCGTCGCGGACGGCTGCGAGAGCGGGGGTGATTGTTTCCTTGTGCACGCACCCTATTCTCGCATGTTTAGCGTAGGTTGAGGGTCTTGGGGCTCAATAAAGCTGAGGACAAAAGAAAAGCTCCACATCTTGGTAGATGTGGAGCTTTTAGCCTGTGACCCCAACCGGATTTGAACCGGTGTTGCCGCCGTGAGAGGGCGGAGTACTAGGCCGCTATACGATGGGGCCGAAACTCTTTCGAGCTGTTACCGTTTCCGGCAACAGATAAAACTATACACAAGGGGTTCACCTACAGGCAAATTGAAGAAGTGTAATCTGCACTACCCTAGATTCTGCCAGACTCCGCCAGGGCTAGCCTCAGGGGAAGAGATCAGGGCCAGGCTGGCTACATTCGGGTATGAAAAAATCCCCCGCTTCAACAGAAGCGAGGGATTTTAGCCTGTGACCCCAACCGGATTTGAACCGGTGTTGCCGCCGTGAGAGGGCGGAGTACTAGGCCGCTATACGATGGGGCCGTAACATCTTGAATCAAGATGTTCGCTGGGATACCAGGACTCGAACCTAGAATGACGGTACCAGAAACCGTAGTGTTGCCAATTACACCATATCCCATTATTATTTGCTCCGGCTTGTTTTCCTTTCGGAAGTCATCGCCGCAACGAGTAATAACTCTATACGAGCTTTTGAGTGCGTGCAACTTGAAATCTGTAGAGCTGGCTCACACTCAAGTAGTTCACCTCGTATTTACCCTTATTTCTAGCGGTTTTTGGCCCCAAAATTTTTGTAAAAATTCCTGAAAAAGTCGCTGCGGGCGTCCTCACCCGCCCCTTTTACCTGCATCTGGTAGGAAAAAAGCACCGCCCCGCTCCCCTGCTGAAGACAGGGAAACGGGGCGGGGCGTGAGCTAAACCTCGATATTTTTTAGGCCAGAGAAGCTCGCAGCTTCTTCAGACGGGCAAGGGAAGAATCCTTACCCAGAATCTCCATGGATTCAAAGAGAGGCGGTGAGATGCGCTGGCCGCTCATAGCGGTGCGCACCGGGCCGAAGGCCAGGCGGGGCTTGATCTCAAGACCGTCGACGATAGCTTCGCGCAGGGCAGCTTCGATAGTTGCAGCGGTGAAATCGGTTAGGCCCTCGACTGCGGTGATAGCCGCATCCAGAACTGCCGGTGCTGATTCCTTAAGCTGCTTGGCGGCGTCCTCAGCAACCTCAATGTTCTCATCTGCGGTGAAGAGGAAGCCGAGCAGGCCGGGGGCCTCGCCCAGAAGCTGCATGCGCTCCTGCACCAGGGGCGCGGCCTCAGTCAGAATAGCCTGCTCGCGCTCGGTCAGCTGCTCAAAGCTCTCGGCTGAGACCAATTCAGCCTTGTGCAGGAAGGGAACCAGGCGGTTACGGAAGTCCTCTGCTTCCAGCAGGCGGATGTGGGTGCCGTTGATGGCCTCAGCCTTCTTGACGTCAAAGCGGGCGGGGTTAGCCAGCACGTCCTTGATGTCGAAAGCAGCCACCATCTGGTCCATGGTAAAGATGTCTTCGTCGTGGGAGAGGGACCAGCCCAGCAGGGAGAGGTAGTTGAGCAGGCCCTCCTTGATGAAGCCGGCATCCAGCAGGTTGTAGAGGCTGGATTCGGGGTCGCGCTTGGAGAGCTTCTTGTTGCCCTGGCCCATGACATAGGGCAGGTGGCCAAATTCGGGGATGAAGCTGGTGACGCCGACCTCAACTAGGGCCCGATAGAGGGCGATCTGGCGGGGGGTGGAGGACAGCAGGTCCTCGCCACGCAGCACATGGGTGATACCCATCAGGGCGTCGTCCACGGGGTTGACCAGGGTGTAGAGGGGCTTGCCGTTGGCGCGGACGACCACGAAGTCGGGTACGGATCCGGCCTTGAAGGTGATGTCGCCGCGTACCAGGTCGTGGAAGGTGATGTCCTCATCGGGCATGCGCAGGCGCAGGACGGGCTGGCGCCCCTCGGCCCGGTAGGCGGCCTTCTGCTCTTCGGTCAGGTCGCGGTCAAAGTTGTCGTAGCCCAGCTTGGGGTCTTCGCCCTTGGCCTTGTGGCGCTCTTCAACTTCTTCGGGGGTGGAGAAGTCTTCGTAGACGAAGCCTCCGGCCTTGAGCTTCTCTACTACCTCAGCGTAGATGTCCATACGTTCTGACTGGCGGTAGGGCTCGTGGGGGCCGCCGATACCGACGCCTTCGTCCCAGTTGATGCCCAGCCACTGCAGGGATTCGAGCACCTGGTTGAAGGATTCTTCGGAGTCGCGGGCAGCATCGGTGTCTTCAATACGGAAGACCATGGTGCCGCCGGTGTGCTTGGCGTAGGCCCAGTTGAAGAGGGCGGTGCGCACCATGCCCACGTGCGGGGTGCCGGTGGGTGAGGGGCAGAAGCGGACGCGGGTTTCGCTGGGGTCGTTAAGTTTCAGAGCGTAATCACTCATGGATGTTGGCACATCCCTTTCTTCTTGAAAGCTGGTGGTGGGTTCTAGTTTACTCGCCGCTTTTCTTCGGCGCGGAACTTTGCTGAGGGGGGGTGTTTACTCAGCGCGGACGGTATTGATCAGGGAGCCGATGCCCTCTACCTCAATCTCGACCTCGTTACCTGCGCTCAGGCGTCCTACCCCTGCGGGGGTACCGGTGAGGATCACGTCACCGGGCAGCAGGGTGAAGTATTCGCTGGCTGCGGCAACGAGTTCGGCCACGGAAAAAACCATGTCGGCGGTGGTGCCGTCCTGTTTGAGGTCACCGTCCACCCAGGTTTGGATGGCGAGGTCGTCGGTGTCCAGGTCGGTTTCAATCCAGGGGCCGAGGGGGCAGGCGCCGTCGAAGCCCTTGGCGCGAGCCCACTGGATGTCGGTTTTTTGAGCATCGCGGGCGGTCAGGTCGTTAGCGACGGTGTAGCCGTAGATAACTTCGGGCACGCGGTCCAGGGGCACGGACTTGGCGATACGGCCGATGACGACGGCGAGCTCACCCTCAAAGGAGACGTTGTCTGACCATTCGGGCAGGGCGATGGGGTCACCGGGGCCGATGACGGAGGTGTTGGGCTTGAAGAAGAACTGGGGGGTGGTGGGGGTTTCGTTGCCCAGCTCGGAGGCGTGGTCGCGCCAGTTGCGGGCCACACCAATGACCTTGGAGCGGGGAATGATGGGGGCCAGCAGGCGGACGTCCGCTAGGGGGTATCGCTTGTCGGTGGGGTTAATGCCGGTGTAGAAGGGGTCGCCGGAGAGGACCGTGATGGTCTCTTCGCCGGGCTCACCTTCAACCAGGCCAAAGTGCAGGGTATCGTCTACAGTAAATCGGGCAATGCGCATGGTTCTAGACTACCGGACTCCCCCAGGGCTGGGCGGCGAAGGCTGGCCTTAGCCTACTCTTCTTTGCCTGCCTGTTCATCTTTGTGGGCTTGGATAATCTCATTAACCAGGTCCCGGTCAAAGTCCTTGGCTTTGAGCAGCTCAGCTTCTGCCGGGAGAGTGTCACTTACCTTTAGCTGGTTGATTATGCTGCTTCTTACTTTTGGATTCTGTGTATATTTAACGGGTCCAAGGGAGAATGAGGCCTTGTCTAGATAAGCCTCGGCCAGGTTCGCACCCTCCAGATGAGCACCCACCAGGCTCGCACCCTCCAGATGAGCACCCACCAGGTTCGCACCCTCCAGATGAGCACCCACCAGGCTCGCACCCTCCAGATGAGCAGCCACCAGGCTCGCACCCTCCAGATGAGCACTCCCCAGGTACGTACCCTCCAGATGAGCAGCCACCAGGTTCGCACCCTCCAGATGAGCACCCATCAGGTACGCACCCTCCAGATGAGCAGCCACCAGGTTCGCACCCTCCAGATGAGCACGCACCAGGTTTGCTTTCGTCAGCTCTCGACTGCTGAGGTCAAGACCCCGCAGGTCAAGGTAGCTGAGGTCAAAGGTGCCCTGCTGGCCGTCTGGAGTTTTAGGTTCAATCTCTTCCTTCTGAGCGCTACTAGACTCATTATCTACCCTTTCCTCAAAAAGAGGAAAGATATCCTGAATCACAGAATTGAGGGTTCGAACATCTACTTCACTGCGCTCTGAGGAAATTTTTTCATCTGATTCTTGATAGACGCCAAAGAGGAGCTTCAGAATATTCCGTTGCTGGCTACCTTTCTGACTCTTCACCAGTTCGGAATTGTCAGCCAGTGTTTCCCAATCCCGATAAAGAGCCGCTAGCTGGAAGTAACTGGCCGAAACTTCACGCGGTTTGCCTCCATAACGGCGGGAAATGATTTCATGGAGCCTATCGTTCAGGCTCTTAATCAGTTCCGCATCTAGCTTCTGCTGTTCAGTCTGCTTCTGCAAAAGACGGTTCTCTTCACCCGTCTTATAGCTGACCGCCACAGACACCACCACGCCCACAGCGGCAATCAAGGCCGCAAAGGCAGTAGCTATCCCCTGCCGGGCGTCCTTCCAGTAAACGTCATAGGTAGCAAGAGTAAGGGTAAGAACTGCTAAGGCAGAGACCAGAAAAAGAGCAGGAAGAACCGCTACTACAATACGGAAAAGCTGTTTACTTTCCTTCTTAACTGACTCCTTGGCAGAAGAAGCCCAGAAGCTCAAACCGCCTACTACACAGCCGAAGAATCCGGCAAGAGACCAGTCAGCCCACCCTAGCGCTTCAAAGGTAAGCCTCCAATACTCACGGTCATAGAGAATCCCCGCAAGCATCCAGCCATACACGAAGGCACCTGTTCCCCAGGCGATTGTAACCAACCAAAATCCTAGGTCGTACCTTTTTTCTTTCTTGCCTGCTCCAGGCTCACCTGGGCTTCCAAGGTCCTTAGGTGCCTCTGTCATCTTTTCCTTCCACTGTCAGTAAGAACTGATGGGGTTTCGCCTTATTTCTCAACTCATTCTATGGGCCAAGTAACCTGGTTGACATCGTCCGCCCCGCTGTCCTACAGTAATCACCAGTTCTTGTTCCCTACGGAAGGCTCCCCCAGTGGATTTTTCAGCGGTTCTCTAGACCACGCTGAAACCCCTCACCGCGGTTTTCAGCACTTCACCTCTTTGACGCTGATTGGATCGCACCCTCATGCCTATTTCCGTATCTGAACCCCACCTTTCTTTTAACAGCCTCAGCCTGATTTGGCCCGACGGCACCCCCTGCTTTGAAAACCTCACCGGCGCTGTCAGTGCCCCGGTTACAGCCCTCATTGGCGATAACGGCTCCGGCAAATCAACCCTGCTCAAGATTCTGGCAGGCACGCTAGAACCAACGAGCGGCAGCATCAGCCGGCCCGGTACCGTCGCCTATCTGCCCCAGGATTTAGGGCTCACCCCGCAGACCACCATCGCCGACCTCTTCGCTATCACCGACGTCCTCGACGCCCTCACCGCGCTAGAAGCCGGCGACTACTCCGAAGATCTCTACGACCGGATCGGTGATAACTGGGACGCCGCCGAGCAAGCCCAGGCTGCCCTGGCCGCGTCCGGCTTCTCCCCCGCCCTAGCCGCTACCGACGCCCGGGCCCTCATGCGGCGCACCGTCGGCACGCTCTCGGGCGGCGAGGCCGTCACCGCAGCCCTCACAGCCCTAGTTGCCACCCGCCCCGGCGTCCTACTATTGGATGAGCCCACCAACAACCTTGACGCCGACGCCCGCGCTACTCTCTACCGGCTCCTAGATACTCTGCCCTGCCCCGTGCTCGCGGTCAGTCACGACCGCGACCTGCTCGAGCGAGTCGATGAAGTGCTAGAACTCAGGCAGGGAACCCTGCGCTCTTTCACCGGTAACTACAGCGCCTACCGGCAGGCCATCGACAGCGAGCAGGACGCCGCCGCCCGCCACCTGCGCGAAGCCAAGCAGGTTGAGCGGCAGGAAAAGCAGGAGCGCATCGAGGCAGAAACCAAGCTGGCCCGCGCGGCCCGGGCTGGAGCGACCGCCCAGGCTAACCGGCGGGGTTCGCGTATGTCGATGGGGCTGGCCGCCTCCTCAGCCCAGCGGTCGGCGGCCAAGATTCGGCAGACCCACCAGGGCAGACTGGAAGCCGCTACTGTCACCAGGCAGGCCCGGGAGCGAGATATCCGCGAGGACCAGGCCATCTACCTTGACCTGCCCGACACTCGGGTGCCAGCAGGTAAACGGGTGCTGGAACTCACCCTGCGGCAGGGTACCGGTGCGGACGCCCATCCCCACCAGGGTGAGCAGGAGCAGGTGGACGACGGGGCGGCTGCTACTACTCCCCTGCCTGAGCGGCTGATTGTCCAGGGCCCAGAGCGCCTACGGCTAGCCGGGTCTAACGGGTCAGGTAAGAGCACCCTGCTGAGGGCCATCATGGGTGATTCTCAGGCTGCTGAAACCGCCCAGTACACCTGCGACTACCGGGTAGCGAACACCGGTTACCTGCCCCAGCGGCTGACACTCCCCCAGGACCAGAGCATGCTGCAGCTGGTCATGGCAGCCAACCCAACGCTGACTGAGCAGCAGGTCCGCGATGATCTGGCCCGGCTGCTCTTCCGCCGGGAACGGGTGCACCTGCCCGTGGGTGTTCTCTCCGGTGGCGAACGTTTCCGCGTGGCCCTGGCAAGCGTCCTCTTGGCCAGCCCGGCACCGCAGCTGCTGATTCTGGACGAGCCCACCAACAACCTCGATATGGCCTCGGTGGACTGGCTGGTGCAGGCGTTAGCCTCCTATGAGGGTGCGCTCCTGGTGGTCAGCCACGACGAAGCCTTCTGTGCGCAACTAGGCCTGACGGACGTCCTAACGCTCCCCAAGCACCACTAGAAAAGACCATTTAAACTAGAAAAACCCACCTAGTTGGTGGGTTTTTCTGATTTAGGTGGTACCTACCAGAAGAGAGACTAGACCAGCTTCACGTTCCAGCCCAGGCGGTCCTCAACCTTGCCGGTCTGAATACCAACCAGCTCTTGACGCAGGGCCATAGTGACCTCGCCGCCGTCCGCACCTGATGCCGAGGGGACCTCAAAGTCAGCGGCCTTGAGCTTACCCACGGGGGTAATCACAGCAGCAGTACCGCAGGCGAAAATCTCGGTAATCTCACCGTTTGCTACACCCTCGCGCCACTCGCTCAGGGTAATCTTGCGTTCTTCCACGGTGTGGCCGCGGTCCTCAGCCAGCTTGATGATGGACTTACGGGTCACACCGCGCAAAATAGTGCCGGTCAGCTCGGGGGTGACGATACGTCCGTCCTTGTAAACGAAAAAGACGTTCATGCCACCCAGCTCTTCGATAGCGTCATCGCGGTTGGGATCCTTGAAGATGACCTGCTTACAACCGTTGGCCTCGCCCTCCAGCTGGGCTGCCAGGGAGGCTGCATAGTTGCCGCCGCACTTGGCCTCGCCGGTGCCGCCCACGCCAGCGCGGGCGTAAGTGGTGGAAAGCCAGATATCAACGGGCTTGGGGGTGCCGAAGTAGTTACCGGCAGGGGACGCAATGATGAAGAAAGAAACCTCGTGGGCCGGACGGATGCCCAAGAAAGCCTCGGTGGCGATCATGAAGGGGCGCAGGTAGAGGGATTCACCGTCGCCGCTAGGCACCCAGTCGGCGTCGATGGTGACCAGCTGGCGGATGGCTTCAACAAAGAGTTCTTCAGGCAGGTTGGGCAGCACCAGACGGTCTGCTGATTTATTTAGACGGGAGGCGTTCTCTTCAGGGCGGAAGGTGGTGATGGATCCGTCTGCCTGGCGGTAAGCCTTGATGCCCTCAAAAATTTCCTGGCCGTAGTGGAAAACGGAAGCCGCCGGGTCCAGGCTCAGAGGGCCGTAGGGCAGGACCTGGGCATTGGTCCATTCACCGCCGTCGGTGTGGGTGCCACGCCAGTCAATGCGCACCATGTGGTCGGTGAAGTAGTTACCGAAACCGGGGTCGGCGAGGATTTCGGCGCGTCGTTCGGCGCTGGCGGGGTTAGGGTTGCGGTTGATGGTGAATTCGAGTGACATGCTCATCCTTCAAACTGTGTCGTGGGGTCTCTTATCTAGGGTACCCCAGGGTCTTTCGCTCTGTTAGCTAGCTTACGCAAGACCCCACCGGGTTTCGGTGGGGTTAGAGGCTTAGCCCAGTTGGGCAAGGATTGCGTCGCCGATTTCGTCGGTGGCGCGGGTTGCGCCGGGGTTGGCGGCCAGGTCAGCTTCAACGGCCTGCTCGATTCGGGCGGCTGAAGCCTCGTAGCCTAGGTGGCGCAGGAGCATAGCAGCTGCCAGGACGGTCGCGGTCGGGTTGGCCTTGTTCTGCCCGGCGATGTCGGGGGCAGAGCCGTGCACGGGTTCAAACATGGAGGGGTAGGTGCCGTCGGCGTTGATGTTGCCGCAGGCTGCATAACCGATGCCGCCGGTAATGGCACCGGCCTGGTCGGTAAGAATATCCCCGAAGAGGTTATCGGTGACGATCACATCGAAGCGGGCGGGGTCGGTGGTGAAGAAAATGGTGGCTGCGTCAATGTGCAGGTAGTCGGTGGTGACCTGGGGGTATTCTTCGGCGACCTTGGTGAAGATGCGGTTGTAGAGGGCACCAGCGTTGACCAGCACGTTGGTCTTGTGGATTAGGGTCAGCTTTTTCTTCTCGCGGCTGGCGGCCAGCTCGAAGGCGTAGCGCACCAGGCGTTCGATACCGTAGGCGGTGTTGACCGATACTTCGGTAGCGATTTCAGCGTCGGTACCGGCGCGCAGTACACCGCCGTTACCGGCGTAGGGGCCTTCGGTACCTTCACGCACGACTACAAAGTCAATGTCGCCGGGGTTGCTCAGGGGTGAAACAGCGCCGGGGAAGAGGCGGGAGGGGCGCAGGTTGATGTAGTGGTCGAAGGAGAAGCGCAGGTTGAGCAGGATTTCTCGTTCGATCAGGCCGCTGGGCACGGCGGACGAGCGCGGGTCGGCTCCCACTGCGCCGAAGAGGATGGCGTCGTGCTGGGCGAGGGCGGTCTTGGTCTCTTCGGTGAGGGTCTGACCGGTTGCGAGCCAGTGTTCTGCACCGAGGGGGTATTCGGTGGAGGTGACTGTGATGTTGTCGAGTTCGGCGGCGCGGGTGAGGACGCGGTGGGCTTGGGCTACTACTTCGGGGCCGATGCCGTCGCCGGGGATGACGGCCAGGTTGATGGAGCTGTTTTCAGTCATGGTTTAAGGCTAGTCCTGCGAGCGCAGCTTTGCCCATATTTTGACTGGTGGTTTCATATATTGAATTAGGGTGTAAGGTCGCCGATAGCCGGCAGTACCTCTACCGGTTTATTGCCGGTGGGGGCTACTTCGAGGGTAACGAGTTTATCCCCTACCAGATGGGCGAGGACGAGCGTATCCCCATCCTTAGTGTTTGCAGCCAGGTAGGTGCGGGGCAGGTCCTGATTGATGGGCTCGCCCGGGTATAGCAAATCGTAGGTCAGGCAGGTGCCGCAGTCGCAGGCCTGCACTATCTGAGCTTCTTCAAGGGCAGCAATTGCTGCCTCACGTTCTGCTGTATTCGGTTCACGGTCACTGGGGGTGTGGGGCTTGGCCAGGCGCAGTACCGCCGCAAAGAACTCTTTTTCTTGTTTCATAGCCACACTATAAAACTGAACCACATGCCTTGTCACCAGCCCCAGAGTTTAATCGGGGCTCAACAAGGCATGTGGTTCTATAAGTGGTGAGCGAACGGTTAGACGTTCTTCTCAATCAGTTCCTTGACCGCCTCAACATCGTTGGGCAGGTCAATGACATGACGGTCGGCGTCCATGATGCCAGCAAAGCGCTCGGGGATGGCAGGCTCAGCGCCGGTTGCTTCGAGGATGGTTTCAGCGAATTTAACCGGCAGGGCGGTTTCTAGGCAGATGATAGGGGTATCAACCTTCCCAGCCCAGTCGCGGGCGACCTTTACGCCGTCCGCGGTGTGGGGGTCAAGCAGCACACCCAGGCGCTCGTGGGCATCGCGAATGGTGGCGACGCGGTCGGCGTGGGTTGAACGGCCAGAGGCGAAACCGTAGCGCTCAGCAGCTTCGGCAAAGGCCGGGTCATCGGTCAGGGAGAATCCGCCCTGACGCACCTTGAGGCCAAAGAGGTCAGCGGTCCGCTCGGCGTCACGGCCTAGCAGGTCAAAGACAAAGCGCTCAAAGTTTGAGGCCCGGGAGATATCCATGGAGGGGCTGGAAGTTTCGTAGGTATCAGCCGATGAGCGCACCCGGTAGTCGCCGGTGCGGAAGAATTCATCCAGCACATCGTTCTCGTTGGTGGCCACAATCAGGCGGTCGATGGGCAGACCCATCTGGCGGGCGATGTGACCGGCGCAAATATCACCAAAGTTACCGGTGGGCACACAGAAGGAAACCTTCTGGTCGTTGGTTTCGGTCGCACGAATCCAGGAGGAAACATAGTAGACGATCTGAGCCATCAGACGGGCCCAGTTAATAGAGTTGACTGCGCCAATGCGCTTCTCAGCCTTAAAGGCAGCGTCAGCAGAAATAGCCTTGACCACATCCTGACAGTCGTCAAAGACGCCGTCGAGGGCAACGTTGAAGATGTTTTCATCGTCCAGGCCGAACATCTGGGCCTGCTGGAAGGGGGTCATACGGCCAGCCGGGGTGAGCATGAAGACCTTGATGCCGGGGCGGCCGCGCATGGCGTACTCGGCAGATGAACCGGTGTCACCCGAGGTTGCGCCCACAATATTGAGGGTCTCGCCCCGGCGGCCCAGTTCGTACTCAAAGAGTTCACCCAGCAGCTGCATGGCCATGTCCTTGAAGGCGGCGGTGGGGCCCTCGGACAGGTGGCCGATCAAAATACCGGGTTCCAGTTCAGTAACCGGAACAATTTCTTCGGAGGCAAACTTGGGGTAGGAGTAAGCCCGGGCAGTCATGGCCTTGATATCGTCGGCAGGAATATCGTCGATGAAGAGCTGCAGCACCTCAGCTGCCAGCGCCGCGTAGCCTTCTTCTGCCAGAACGGTCCGCCAGCGGGTGAGGGTGGCCTCGTCAAGAGCAGGGTAGGTTTCGGGCAGGTAGAGACCGCCGTCGGGGGCTAGGCCACCGAGCAGGATGTCGGTGAAGCGGGCGGGAGTCTTGGATGCGTCGCGGGTTGAGATGTACTGCATGGGTATAAGCCTACCGAAACTGCCCGGCCGGTGGCGCTAGGCGCTCATACTGCGGTATGAATTTAGGGTGCGGACGCCCGCCGCCACCTTCCCGGGGCCGGGGCTGCTTTTAGACTTAGGAGGGTGGATACCCTTCAGTTAGAGCTGGCTGCTACTCAGCGCCGTAAGAAGCTGGTCAATGCGATCGCTGTTGCCCTGGGGCAGATACTGACCCTACTGATAACTCTTGCCTTTGGTCTTTCCATGATGGAGGGCACCTGGGCACTGATCTACATCGTTGCTTGGCTAGTTGCTACGTCCAGTCTCTACTTCCGGTATTCCCGTCCGGTCCTGGTCTTGGTTCTGGTGGTGGTATCGCTGCTGGTCACTATTCCTGCTCAGTACCCTGCGGTGGGCTCCTGGTGGACAGCCCCGGTGATGGTCTACCATCTGGTGCGCTATTTTTCGCGCCCAGTCCGTATTGGAACTTTTCTTGCGGCTCTGCTTGCTTCGCTTGTTGGCGGCTTTGTTTTTGCTCGTACCTTTTTGGTCTATGACTTCACAGCTTTTGAGTTCTACGTTACCGCTCTGACCGCTGCTTTTATCTGTGCGGCCATCGTTACTATTGCCTGGTTCTTTGGGGATTCCCGGCGGCTACGCGAGAACCGCCACCGGGCACTTATTGAGCGCAACCGCCAGCTGGAACATGAGCGGGAACAGGAACGGGCACTCGCAGCCCTGGACGAGCGGGCTCGCATCGCCAGGGAGATGCACGATATCGTGGCGCATTCGCTCTCCGTCATCATTGCCCAGGCGGACGGCGCCCGCTACGCTGCCGCTGCCCAGCAGGCTGGGAGCGGGGCGGGGACGTCCGCGCAGAATGAGCCCGTGGAACTAGCCGCCCTGGGCACGATTTCTGAGGCGGCGCGGTCGTCCCTGCAACAGATGCGTACCCTGCTGGGGGTCCTGCGCACCGATGAGGGCACTACCGTTGAGCCCCTCCCGGCCCTGCACAACGTCCCCCAGCTCATTGAGCAAACCCAGAAGCTGGGCATACCGGTGCGCTTTAGCACGGTATCGGGGGTTGAAGAGAAACTGCCGCAGGGTGCCGACCTGACCATCTACCGTATTGTGCAAGAGGCCCTGACCAACGTGGCCAAGCACTGCCCGGGCACTCCCCTGGTGACCGTCACCATTAGCGAGGGTAAGCAGACCCTGGATATCGACATCACCAACCTGCCCCAGGCCGAGCCCACCGAGCCCCTGCCCGGTGCCCGCCGCGGGCTGCTGGGTATGCGCGAACGTGTCGATATGTACCACGGCACCCTGCACTACGGCCGCCTAGCCGACGGGTCTTTTAGGGTTTTTGCCCAGATTCCCTTCGTGCCCTAGACCCGTTTTTACCAGCCCCCCATGATGACCAGGAGCGATAGAGTAAAACCGTGATTAGAGTTCTTCTTGTAGATGACCAGCAGCTTGTACGTTCTGGCCTGGCTATGCTGATTGGTTCGCAGGCCGATATGCAGGTGGTGGCCCAGGCCGGGGATGGTCAGCAGGCTATCGAGCTGGTCGCCGAGCTGCAGGCCGCGGGGCTGGGGCCTGATGTGGTGCTCATGGACGTGCGCATGCCGGTGCTCGATGGCATCGAAGCAACCGGAGCTATCATCGCCGCCCACCCCGAGGTCAAGGTGGTCATGCTGACCACCTTCGATATCGACGACTACGTATACGCCGCGGTTCAGCGCGGGGCCAGCGGCTTCCTGCTCAAGGACGCCCCGCCCGAGCAGCTTCTCGGGGCCATTCGGACGGTGCAGCGCGGGGACGCCGTCATCGCCCCCAGCGCCACCAAGCGGCTGCTTGAACAGATGATTCCCCACCTGGCAGGAGGTGCACCCACCCAGCAGGCGCCCCAGAAACACGCTGAAAAGATTGCCAGCCTGACCAACCGCGAGCGCGAGCTCTTCTTGCTCATTGCCCAGGGCCTGTCGAACGGTGAGATGGCCCAGCAGCTCTTTGTTTCTGAGGCGACCGTCAAAACCCATGTCTCGCATATTCTGGCTAAGCTTGAGGCCCGCGACCGCGTGCAGGCAGTGATTATTGCCTACGAGGCGGGGCTGGTTTAACCTTCAATACTGAAAATTATTAGGGTCGGCAGCGAGCGTGAGTCTGCAGAACCTATTTTCATACCTAGGTATGAGGCCCGCCCCTTTCGCTTCACTCCCTAGTGCGATGTGCCCTACCCCACCGCCTTGCCATACTGGGTATATGAGCACCTCACACACTATTCCTATCGCTGTTTCTGCCCGGAATCTTTCTAAAACCTATGCGGGTGAGTCCCCCGTGCACGCCCTGCGCAACATTTCCATTGATTTTGAGCGGGGCAAGTTCACCGCCATCATGGGCCCTTCTGGCTCCGGCAAGTCAACCCTGCTGCACACGCTGGCAACTCTCGATGCCCCTGACCCCGGGGAGCAGACGTCCGTACAGGTCAAGGGCGTAGAGCTGACGGGGCTCAAAGATTCCGCCCTAGCTGAGTTCCGGGCCCGTAATATCGGTTTTATCTTCCAGGCCTTTAACCTGGTCCCGACGCTCACCGCGGCCCAGAACATGGAGCTGCCCCTGGGGCTGGCTAAGGTGGCGGTAGATACCATCTGGCGGGATGAGCTGGTGCGCATTTTGGGTCTTGAGGACCGCCTCAAGCACCTGCCCTCCCAGCTCTCCGGTGGGCAGCAGCAGCGGGTGGCAATCGCCCGAGCCCTGCTCCCGCGCCCGGCCGTCATTTTTGCGGACGAACCCACCGGCGCCCTCGACTCGGCGACCAGTACCGAGGTTCTGGGGCTCCTGCAGCAGGCCAGCCGGGAACAGGGGCAGACTATTCTGATGGTGACCCATGACCCGCTTGCGGCCTCTTACGCTGATCGGGTGCTCTTGCTCAAGGACGGCCAGCTAGCCGGTGGGCTCGAAGCCCCCACCCAGACCAGTGTGCTCTCAGCCCTGGCAAGGCTAGGTGATTAAGATGGCCACCACCCTAAGTACCGTCGCTTTCTCCAACCTGGGCAAGCACCGCCTACGCTTTGCCCTGACCTCCATCGGCATCGCCATCTCAGCCTTCTTCCTCACCGCCGTACTGCTGATTAACACCTCCTTCTACGATGAGGTGCGGCAGGCAGCTGACCAAAAATATTCCACCTCCGATGCAGTTGTCGAAACTACCAGTAGCTTTGCCCAGGGGAATGCCTCTGATCCCTTCCTCAGCGAGAAGCAAGCTGATCGGGTAGCAAGCCTGCCTGCGGTTGAATCAGTCTGGAAGGTAGCCACTACCGATTCCAGCATCCATGTACCGGCTACGGACGGGCGTGAGGCGACTACACACAGCATCTTTCAGACCGATATGCCAGATGCTGATTTCTTCCCCTATCCCCTCGTTGAAGGTGCCCTACCTACCGCAGGCTACCAAGTAGTGATTACCGACCGGATAGCCGAAACTCTCTCTGTAGGGGTGGGTGAAAGCATCACCTTAGATGACCTTTCTACCGTTACCGAGCACACCGACCTGCAAGAGGGCCTCCCCCAGGCAACCTACACCATCACAGGTATCTACGAACGCCCCGTCGGCTACAACGCAGGGGCAGATATGGTCTTTACACCGGGCACCGGGGTAGCTACCTACATAGAACACAGCCGAAAACACTGGGGTAATACTACTAACGGCATTTATGAGCAGGTACTTCTAAAGCTCAAAGAACCCGTTTCTGCCTCTCTGGAAGAAGTCAAACAGGCACTCTCCAACTCCCCTGCCTTTACCGTCTCATCGACTGAAGAGCAAATCAGGAACGACGTGAGTATGGCCGTTGGCAGCTACACCGCTCTGCTCTCTATCCTCTTTGGCTTTGGGGCTCTCTCCCTGCTGATGAGCGCTTTCATTATCACCAGCACCTATAAGGTGCATGCAGCGGCCCGCTCCCGCGAGCTGGCCCTGCTGCGCACCCTCGGTGCCACCCGTCAGACGGTGGTGCGTATGCTGCTGCTTGAGGCTGCCGCCCTGGGGGCCCTTTCAGCCCTGGCCGGTGTCCTCACAGCCTACCTAGCAGCCTTTGCTCTCGATACCACGGGTCGGGTCACCTACAACCCACTAGCAGGTATCATCGCTCTGCTGATTTGCACCGTGGTGACCCTGCTGGCTGTGCTCAAGCCGGTCTGGAACACCCGAAAGATTCCACCGGTGGCAGCACTCAATAGCCAGCATGAGGCACCGGTAGCTCAGCGCACACGCCGCACCTGGCCCTTGATGCTACTCTGCCTGTTCCTTGCAGGCATCACGGTCCTCTGCGCGGTTTCGGGGTTGGCTGGCCAGTACTCAGCCCTGATTGTAGTAGCTACCGTGCTTGCAGCCTTCACCTTTGTGCTAGCCGCTCCCCTACTTGCAGCCCCGGGTCTGGCCCTGCTGCGGCGCTGTGCCAAGCCCTATTCCACCGCGGCCCTGGCCCACAGCAATATCGCCCAATCGAGGGCGTCCGCCTCGGTGACCGTGCGTATGGTCTTTATCTGTGCAGCCTTTGTCAGCGCAGCCCTCACCGGCTACTCCACCATGCAGCACAGTATGCTGGCAGAGCTTGACCGTAACTACCCCTACGACGTTGAAGCGATACTGACCGAGCCAGATACCGCCCGCCTGCACGAGATAGAGCGCCAGATCGCTCAGATAGAGGGAGTGGACGCCGCCCTCATCGCCCTGCCGCAGGGCAGGCTCATCACCGCAACCGATAGCTGGCTAGACACAACGGTCTACTCCGCAGACCCAGAGACCCTCACCCGTCTACAGGGTGAAGACGTCGGCCAGAAGCTCACCGAAGGGACGGTGCTTCTGAGCCAGTTCGATGCAGATGTTCTCGGTATTGACGAAGGCCAAGAGCTCTATATCGAAGGTACTCAGGGTTCTGTGGAACTTGCCGTCAGTATCACCCCGGCAACCCTGCGCGGTATCCTCATCACCACGCAGAATGGCCAGCTCATCAGCGGCTCAGAGCTCATGCCTCCGACCGGTCTAGAAACAGATACCGGCCTACTACAGGTCAACTTCACGCCCGATATCAGCTGGAATAACTCTTCCTCGGTACTCAACCCTATCGCTGACCTTATCGGCCAGGAGGCAGGCGAGCTCTCAGGCGTAACCTTTGAGAAAACCCGGCTCCAGGAGGATATGCGCGCCGTTCTCTGGGTAATTCTGGGGCTACTCTCAGCTTCACTGCTCGTCTCACTCGTGGGGCTGGCCAACACCCAGCTACTGACCACCCAGCAGCGCCGCCGCTCCTACGCCCTGCTCCGTATTAACGGCCTCTCCAGCCGTCAACTACAGGCAGCGGTCAGCTACGAGACCCTGATTCTGGCTATTTTTGCCCTGATCTGGGGCACGGCCGCTGGAGCAGTCACGGCCCTACTTTTGATGCAGGTCTTCCCGATACTGGGGCTTGATCTAGTCTATGGTCTACAGCCCTGGCACTACCTAGCAATTCTTGCAGGTGGCCTGTTCCTGGCCTGGGCCACGGTCTTCTTCCCGGCCCGATCAGCCTCCCGCATACCGCCAGTTGCCGCCCTTCAGGAGGTGAGCTAGCAGGGTGGGGCGGGCGTCCGCTTCTCTCAGGGGCCGGACGCCCGCCCCGCCTTAGCTAGCGCTGGGGCTAGCGGTGGGGGTTGGGACGGTCACCGGTGAAGTATTCTTGGGGTCGGCTTTATCGGTTTCAACCCGTTCAAGGGCGGTTGCGTGAGTAGCTTCTAATTCTTCAGAGAACTGCTCAAGACGCTGGTAGACAGCCTCATAGTAGGAGTTCTTCAGATCGGTGATAGAAGAGTCAAAGGAAATGCTCTCACGGCAGGAGATATCGGCCTGCAGCATCTTCTCGGCGCTATCAGCCCCCAGCAGGCTAGCGCTATAGGCTGCCTGGTCGGTGCTCGAGGCCTGGCCGAACCCCGCGTCCTTCATGCAGGTAGCCCACGACTCCTGCAGGGCCAGGTAGTTCTCATCGGCCCGCAGGCTGGTCTCAATAGCCTGGGCGAACTCGGGGGCCAGCAGGGCCGCCTTCACACCGCTCTCTACAGAGCCGTAGATGTACTCATAGCTCTGGGCCATGCAGCCAGCCGAGTTTAGCTCGCCGCTGGAGTACTCCATGAAAGTCACGGTGAAGGTTTCGCCGTCCTTACCCAGGTAGGCATCCAGCCCCGCCTCGTCAAAGCTGGCGGTCGCCCGCCCCTCAGCGGCAGGCAGCTGGCCGTAACCAGAAGTCTTCAGCTCCTCGGTGGTGCGACCCGTGTAGACAGCCGAATCCAGGGTCAGCCCAACCTCGGGCTCCTTGTAGCTACCGCCGGCCTCAGCCACACAGCGCTCCACAAAAGCCCGGCGGGCAGACTCAGCCTCAGCAGGCGGGAAAATCCAGGACTGCAAGCTGTCAATGTGCTCGGTCTTGGCAGTCTCTGCGGTCAACTCATCAAAGTTCTGAGGCTGCGAAGAACACCCGGCCAACCCTAAAGCTGTGAAACAACCAAGCACAGCGAGCCCTTTTACACAACGGTTCGTAAGTAATGACACGGCGTCCTCCCTAGATAATCAGCCTCAATTCTAACTACTATGAAGAAGCAGCATCACCACAATCATCGAATGAATCCACGACGACCTCGTCACAGAAAGCAGACTACAAACGCCATGACCTCCCTTGACCAGCAAGGACTTCAGACCAGCCGCCGTGGCCTCATGCGCTTTGCCGCACTCACAGGTGTGGCCGGTGTTGCCACCGCAGCAGGAACCGTAGCCATCAACGCTACCGCCCACGCAGCAGACGCAACCGCCAGCGTCTTCCCCTCAGATTTCACCTACCCCACCGTCACCGGCCCCTCCCTGGCCCTGTGGGGTAGCTCCTCCTTCGAAGGTGCCCAAGCCGACCAAGGCGTGCCTGCGGGGTTCAATGCAAGCATGGAAGCCCTGCTCAGCAGCTACCTTTCAGCACCGATTCTAGAATTCGGCCGCGGTGGCGAAACCTCCACCATGATCGCAGCCCGCCGAGGCGTAGCAACCAACATCTATAAGCTCTCCTTCCCCAACGACCGTATCCCGGCCAGCGGAAGCGTCAACATCACCCTGTCAGACTCTACATATGTTGCCTGGGGTGTCAGCGCTTACGTACCCGGTTATGTAGGTGGCGTAGCGGGCGTCCTCGAAGCGGGTAGCACCGAAGGCACCTACACATTTACCCGCGTCGTGCCCGGGGAAGAAATCTACGCCCCCGCCAATACTGAGGCAGCCTGGTTCTAC
This sequence comes from Rothia nasimurium, assembly GCF_928392795.1. Taxonomy (GTDB): domain Bacteria; phylum Actinomycetota; class Actinomycetes; order Actinomycetales; family Micrococcaceae; genus Rothia; species Rothia nasimurium_F. The sequence continues at coordinate 364,491 of NZ_CAKMTJ010000001.1, read as the reverse complement.
TCCTACCAGGAAATGATTAGCCGCTCTTCTTACCATGTGCTGCAGATTGGCCGTAACAATATCAGCGATTACGACCGCATCACCCAGGACACCCAGCGATGCTACGATCTTGCGCCCGAACGCACCATCGTGATGGGCCACTTTGCATCGAGGGGCGATACTCTCGACTCTGACCGCGTCAAGAAGGTCAAGGCCTACAACGAGTGGGCGGCAAGCACCTACGGGGCTAAGTTCATGAACCCCGAGACCTACCTGCGCGAGACCACCCAGGAGTCCTGGCTGCGCTACGGTGCCCTTTCTGGCTCAGGTGTCTGGTCTTCAGACGAAGACCGCAAGGCTTACGAGGCCGGGCAGATTCCCCCGTCCCTGTATTCCTCCGACGGCCTGCACCTGAACGGCTGGGGTTACATTGCCCTGTCTCAGATGGTCTACTACAAGGTCACTGAGCTCGGCTGGTTCTAGCCTCTCGGGTGTAAGCATAAGGACGCGGCCCCCGACTTTCGCGCGAAAGGTGGGGGCCGCGTCCTTATACGTTTGCTGGATACCCTGCTCGTAGCCTAGGCGTTCTTGGGTTCCTCGTAGCGGGGGAAGACGGGAGCCGGGGCGGGCAGCTCGGTGCCGGGCACTAGGGCTTGATCAAGCGCTGCGAAGAGGCGGTTCTCGGGAGCAACCGCCAGCAGGTCAAGCATCTTGCCCATGGATGTGGGCATAACCGGCTGGGTGAGGGTAGCGACGATGCGGAGTACCTCGGCGGTCACGTAGAGCACGGTGTTCATGCGTTCCAGGTCGGTCTTGCGCAACTTCCAGGGCTCCTGGGCGGTGAAGTAGCGGTTAGCTTCACCCACAACCTGCCAGATGCGCTCCAGGGCGCGGTGGAAGGCCTGCTCATCGAAGTCAGCGCGGACGGGCTCGTACAGGGCCGCTGCCATCTCAAGCATGGCGGTGTCTTCTGCGGTGAAGGTGCCGTGAGTCGGAACCTTGCCGTCGCAGTTCTTGGCGACCATGGAGAGGGAGCGCTGGGCCAGGTTACCCAGGTCGTTGGCTAGGTCGGAGTTAATGCGGTTCTTGATACCTTCGGCTGAGTAGGAGCCGTCCTGGCCGAAGGAGACATCGCGCAGCAGGAAGAAGCGCAGCTGATCCAGGCCGAAGCTGGCGACCAGATCGGCAGGGTCAACTACGTTGCCGATGGACTTGCTCATCTTCTCGCCGTCAACCAGCAGGAAGCCGTGGCCGAAGACCCGCTTGGGGATTTCAAGGCCGGCTGACCAGAGGAAGGCGGGCCAGTAGATGGCGTGGAAGCGGGTGATGTCCTTACCAATCAGGTGAAGATCAGCGGGCCAGAACTTGGTGAAGAGTTCGCCCTCGGTATCGGGGTAGCCCAGGCCGGTGAGGTAGTTGGTGAGGGCGTCCACCCACACGTACATGACGTGCTTGTCATTGCCGGGCACGGGTACGCCCCAGTCGAAGGTGGTGCGGGAGATAGAAAGGTCGGTCAGACCGTTCTTGATGAAGGCGGCCAGCTCGTTGCGGCGGGATTCAGGGTAGACGAAGCCTTCGGTGGAGTAGAGCTCCAGCAGGCGGTCACCGTACTTGGAGAGACGGAAGAAGTAGGATTCCTCTTCGGTCCACTCGACCTCGGTGCCGGTTGAGATGGCGTAGCGGACGCCGTCCCGCACCTCGGTTTCGTCTTCGGTGTAGTAGGCCTCGTCGCGAACGGAGTACCAGCCAGCGTACTTATCCAGGTAGATATCGCCGTTCTCTTCCATCTTCTTCCAGATGGCCTGGGAGGCTGCGTAGTGGTCGGCATCGGTGGTGCGGATAAAGCGGTCGTAGTCGGCACCTACCAGATCAGCCATAGCGCGGAAGCGGGCTGAGTTCTCGTCGGCCAGTTCCTTGGGGGTCTTGCCCTGTTTGGCAGCGGTGGTCTGCATCTTCTGCCCGTGCTCATCGGTACCGGTCATGAAGCGCACGTCAAAGCCATCAAGCTTCTTGAAGCGGGCCATGGTGTCGGCGGCAATAACCTCGTAAGCATGCCCGATATGGGGGGCACCGTTGGGGTAAGAAATCGCAGTGGTGATGTAGTACGGGGTAGAAGTCATAGCTACCACTTTACCCGTTTACACCAACCACTGCGAACGCTATTTCCCGAGCTGGAAAGGCGCGGGTGGGCGGGAAAGCCCACCCGCGCTTCTTGCTAGTCAGCCAGGTTAATAACCGCCGCGCGGGAGGCGTTGACCACGCGCTTGATCGATTCGAGCACCTCGGCTGAGAGGGCTGAGTCCAGGGCAAGGACGCAGAGGGCTTCAGCCTTCTTGTCGTTGCGGGAGACCTGCATACCGGCGATGTTGATGGAGGCGGTGCCCAGCAGGGTACCGATAGCGGCAATAACGCCCGGGCGGTCTTCGTATTCGAGCACCAGCATGTGGTCGGTGATGGGGATTTCGATATCGTAACCGTTGACGTTGGTCAGCTTTTCGATGAGCTTGGGGCCGGTGACAGTACCGGCGACGGAGACCACTTCACCGTTAGCGAGAGCACCGGTGAGTACGGTTTCGTTGCGGAAGTACTCGGTATCGGTGGTGGTGACCAGCTCGACCTCAACGCCGCGCTGTTCGGCTAGCACGGGGGCGTTGACGTAGGAAACCTTGTCTGAGACGACGTCGGTGAAGACACCCTTGAGGGCTGAGAGCTTGAGGGAGGTGACGTCCTTGGTGGCGATTTCACCGGCGATCTTGACCTCGACGCGGGTGAGGGCTTCGTCGCCGCCGATGGCGGTGAGGATGCGGCCGACCTTCTCTGCCAGGGGGACGCCGGGGCGGACGTCCTTGTCGATTGCGCCGCCTGCGACGTTGACGGCGTCGGGCACCAGGTCGCCCTCAAGGGCCAGACGCACAGACTTAGCAACCGAGATACCTGCCTTTTCCTGGGCTTCGAAGGTTGAGGCACCCAGGTGGGGGGTGGCAACGACGTTGGGCAGCTCAATGAAGGGCACGTTCTTGGCAGGTTCCTTGACGTAGACATCGATGGCGGCACCAGCAATTTCACCCGAGCGCAGGGCTGCGTCGAGGTCTGCTTCATCTATCAGGCCACCGCGGGCTACGTTGACCACGTAGGCGGTCTTCTTCATCTTCTTGAAGCTCTCGGCGTTAATCATGCCCAGGGTTTCAGGGGTGCGGGGCATGTGGATGGTGATGAAGTCAGAGCGCTCTACCAGCTCATCCAGTTCAACCAGTTCTGCGCCCAGGGCTGCTGCGCGGGCTGAGGTGACGAAGGGGTCGTAGGCGATAATTTCGGTGCCGAAGGCCTTGAGGCGTTCTGCAACCAGACCACCGATTCGGCCCAGGCCGATAATGCCGATGGTCTTTTCAAAGAGCTCAACGCCTGAGAAGGCGGAGCGCTTCCACTGGCCGGCCTTCATGGAGGCGTCGGCAGCGGCGATGTTGCGGGCCAGGCCCAGGATGTGGCCGACGGTGAGTTCGGCGGCGGAAATGACGTTGGAGGTAGGGGCGTTGACCACCATGACGCCGGCCTTGGTGGCGGCCTTGATATCGACGTTGTCGAGGCCAACACCTGCGCGGGCGATGACCTTGAGCTTCTTGGCGGCGGCAATGGCTTCTGCGTCGACCTGGGTGGCTGAGCGCACCAGAATAGCGTCTACATCGGCAATGGCGGGGAGGAGTTCGTCGCGGTTGGCGCCGTCGCAGGAGCGGATTTCAAAGTCGGGGCCCAGGGCTTCAACGGTGGCGGGTGAGAGTTCTTCAGCGAGCAGAACGACGGGTTTTGCAGTCACAGGTGGTTTCCTTAGATAGCGGGTGACGGTTAGAGAAAGTGGGGCAGCTGGCGCTTCGGACCCTAAGGACGCCGCTGGTAGGGGTGCTCGGCAAAGAGCAGGAGTGCGGTGGTTAGGCTACAGTTCACCGTACGGCTGTAGCGAGACCGCTCCCCCAGTTTACTGGGGGTTGGCAAGAGCCGGCTACCTTGCCCTGGGTGGGTGAGGTAGCCGGCTCTTGAGAGTTCACTGCTGGTGCAGGTGAGAGTAGCTTGGCTTAGCGGGCAACTGAGCCGTCGACGTAGTCTGAGTCAACGGAGTTGTTCCAGGCAAAGAGCTTGCGCAGTTCGCGGCCGGTTGCTTCGATGGGGTGGGCTTCACCCTTGGCACGCAGCTCCTTGAACTCGGGGCCGCCGGCTGCCTGGTCTTCCATGAAGCGCTTGGCGAAGGTGCCGTCCTGAATGTCGGCCAGAACAGCCTTCATGTTTTCCTTGACCTCGGGGGTGATCACGCGGGGGCCTGAGACGTAGTCGCCGTATTCGGCGGTGTCTGAGATGGACCAGCGCTGCTTGGCGATGCCGCCCTCAATCATGAGGTCAACGATCAGCTTGAGCTCGTGCAGCACCTCGAAGTAGGCGATTTCGGGCTGGTAGCCAGCTTCGGTCAGGGTTTCGAAGCCGTACTGGATCAGCTGGGAAGCGCCACCGCAGAGAACTGCCTGCTCGCCGAAGAGGTCTGATTCGGCTTCTTCCTTGAAGGTGGTCTCGATAACGCCTGCGCGGGTTGCACCCATAGCCTTGGCATAAGCCAGGGCCAGGTCGAGGGCCTTACCTGAGGCGTCCTTTTCAACGGCAACGAGGGCGGGTACTGCGCGTCCTGCCTCAAATTCGCGGCGGACGGTGTGGCCGGGGCCCTTGGGGGCAACCATGGCAACGTCGACACCCTCGGGAGCTTCGATGTAGCCGAAGACAATGTTGAAGCCGTGGGCGAAGAAGAGGGCGTCACCTTCGTTGAGGTTGGGGGCGATGTCATTCTTGTAGACCTCTGCCTGAACCTGGTCGGGGGTGAGGATCATGATGACGTCTGCTTCTGCTGCTGCTTCTGCAACGGTGAGGACGCGCAGGCCTTCTGCTTCTGCCTTGGCGCGTGACTTTGAGCCTTCTGCAAGACCGACGCGGACGTCTACGCCGGAGTCACGCAGGTTGAGGGCGTGGGCGTGGCCCTGGGAACCGTAGCCGATGATGGCGACGGAGCGTTCTGCGATGTTCGCCAGATCTGCGTCGTCGTTGTAGTAGATCTTTGCCATGGTGTTCGATCTCCTTGATCGGTTGAGGGGCAGCAGCTGCTGCTAAACCTTGGTTGTGATGAACCGTTAGTCTCTAGCCTAGTAGGTTCGGCTGATTTTGAGACGCAGGTTTCATATTTTGGAACGATATTTTTGGGCGGCTCTTGCCCTAGCCACGCAGGGCCTTTTCGCTCATGGAGCGGGGGCCGCGAGAAAGCCCGATGGTGCCAGCGCGCACAATCTCACGGACGCCGAAGGGCTCAAGCACCTCAAGCAGGGCGTTAATCTTATTGGCAGAGCCGGTGGCCTCGATAATGACGGACTCGGTAGAGACGTCTACAATCTTGGCGCGGAAGAGGTCGGCGGCCTGGGTGACCTGGATGCGGGCTGCCGCGTCCGCCTTGACCTTGATGAGAATGTGGTCTCGCTGGGCCGACTGTTCGTCGGGCAGTTCCACAATCTTGAGCACGTGAATCAGCTTGTTGAGCTGTTTGGTGACCTGTTCAAGCAGCACGCCCTCGGCGTCGACCACCACGGTGATGCGGGAGATGCCGGGAACTTCGGTGGGACCAACGGCCAGGGAATCAATGTTGAACATGCGGCGGGCAAAGAGACCTGAGACTCTGGCCAGCACGCCGGGCTTATCTTCTACAAGAACCGAGAGGGTGTGGCGGCTCATAGCATCTCCTCATCTTCGCCCCAGGAGGGTGAGATATCTTTAGCAATCTGAATCTGATCGTTCGATACACCGGCGGGCACCATGGGCCAGACCAGGGCATCGGGGCTGACGTTGAAGTCTACGACGACGGGGCGGTCGTTAATCGCCAGGGCCTGCTTGATAGTTTCTTCTACGTCTGCATCGCTCTCGCAGCGCAGGGCTGCGCAGCCGTAGGCTTCAGCCAGTTTGACGAAGTCAGGTACGCGCTCGGTACCCATGCCGGTCTTGAGGTGGGTGTTGGAGTAGCGGCCATCGTAGAAGAGGTTCTGCCACTGGCGCACCATACCCAAGGACGAGTTGTTGATAATGGCAACCTTGATGGGGATGTTGTTCTGCACGCAGGTGGCCAGTTCCTGGTTGGTCATCTGGAAGCAGCCGTCACCGTCAATAGCCCACACGACAGAGTCGGGGAAGGCAACCTTGACGCCCATAGCGGCGGGGACGGAGAAGCCCATGGTGCCCAGACCTGCTGAGTTGATGAAGTGGCGGGGGTTTTCGCTCTGGATAAACTGGGCTGCCCACATCTGGTGCTGGCCCACACCGGTGACGTAGTAGGCATCGGGGCCGGTGAGCTCACTCAGCTTTTCGATGACGTATTGGGGGGAGCCCAGGCCGTCGTCAGTCTTGGTGTAGCCCAGCGGGAAGGTTTCCTTGAACCGGTTAACCAGCTTCCACCAGTCCGAAAGGTCGGGAAGTTCAGAGGCAAACTCGCCCTCGAGAATCTCGTTAAGCTCGGGAAGCACGTAGCGCAGATCCCCCACGATGGGTACGTCGGCAATACGAATCTTTGAGATTTCTGCGGGGTCTACATCGACGTGGATGACCTTGGCGTGCGGAGCAAATTCCGAGACGACGCCGGTGACGCGGTCGTCAAAACGGGCACCCAGGGCAATGAGCAGGTCAGACTTCTGCATGGCGGTTACAGCAGGAACCGTACCGTGCATGCCCGGCATGCCCAGGTTCTGGGGGTCTGAGTCGGGGTAAGCACCGCGGGCGGTCAGGGTGGTGATGACGGGGGCACCAATGGTTTTAGCAAGCTTGAGCAGCTCATCGGACGCTTCAGCGCGGACGACACCGCCACCCACGTAGAGGACGGGGCGCTGGGACTCGGTGATAAGCTTAGCCGCTTCGCGAATCTGCTTGGAGTGGCCGCGGGTCACGGGGTTGTAGCCGCGGGGGTCGGTGTTAGCGGGCGGCCAGGAGAAGTCCATCATGCCCTGCTGGGCGTCCTTGGTGATGTCAACGAGGACGGGGCCGGGGCGGCCGGTTGCGGCAATTTTGAAGGCGGTGGCGATGCAGCGGGGAATCTCCTGGGCATCGCGCACCATAAAGGAGTGCTTGGTGATGGGCATGGTCATGCCCACGATGTCGGCTTCCTGGAAGGCATCGGTGCCGATGACCTTTGAGGAGACCTGGCCGGTAATACAGACAATGGGCACAGAGTCCATGTTGGCGTCCGCAATGGCGGTGAGCAGGTTGGTGGCACCGGGGCCCGAGGTGGCAATAGCTACGCCGACCTTGCCGCTGGCGATAGCATAGCCTTCTGCAGCGTGCCCTGCCCCCTGCTCGTGGCGCACCAGGATGTGGTTGAGCTTTTCAGAGTCAAAGAGGGGGTCGTAGGTGGGCAGAATTGCGCCGCCGGGCAGGCCGAAGATATCGGTAACACCCAGTTCTTCGAGGGAGCGGACGATGGCCTGCGAGCCGGTCATACGCTCTACCGGTGAGGTTTCTGAGCTGCTACGGTTGCCCAGGTTTTTAGCTAGATCTGCAGGGTTGATGGGATTTCCCGCTGTCATTGGTGATCCTCGCGATGGTCTGAAGATGATCTTGTGTGTGAGCGGTGGGTGCGCCCGTTGGGTGTAGGTAGTGCCGGGTTGCGGATAAACCTAGAAAAAAACCCTCCGCTTGGTTGAGCGAAGGGTGCGCACGCCGTAAGACACATCAAAGACTTATGCTGCGCACTCGTTCACGAGTCGCACCACAAGAATAATCTGTGACTGTTGGCGTGTTGTCATACCCTTTATTCTTGGTGCTCGAGGGCACACCGGTCAAACCGGTCTTAGAATATGACACAGCCAGCTCACCCCTCAGACACCAACGGAGAGGGGTAAAGCGGTCTAGCCTGGTCAAACGACACAAACCTGCACATCGTCATTTAAAGACTTTTAGGCAATCAGTAGCACTTTTCTAGCCAAGACTTCAGCTATAGCACGTAGACTGATGGTATGACTGAACCCCAGCTCACCAGTAGTGAAATTGCCAAGGCCCTGCACACTGTCTTTGATAGTCAGATTATTAACTATGGGGCCTACAACCTGGTTTTTGCTACAGGTTCATCTATCTACCGCAACCCCGATTTGGCATCCCATCAGGAAGAAAACCAGAGCCACTTCCTTATCGGCTACAGGGATACCCCGCGAGAGGCCGTCATCGCCCCGCTCTCCCTACCCGAAGTTCGTGGCACCGGAACTCCCACTTCTATCGACAACACAAATGCCGCCCGCACCTTTAGCCTTTCAGAGTTTTCCTTTGGGTTAGAATCCACGAACGGCACCTCTTTTTCTCTCACCTTTGATCCCCACATGACCGTCCAGACAACAGAAGGTAGCGGCGTACTGGATCAGGCACTTGATATTGAAGATTTTAAGCGCGTCATCATTGAGGCCTGGGAGCTCTAGCCCTCCCCCAGGGTGAAGCCCGCACACAAAAGATTGGGTATCACCTGAAGACTAGACGTAGATAAACCAGGATGAATAAAGAAGAAGCCCGACCGGCTAGCCGGTCGGGCTTCTTACGCTGTGCGCCCCCTGGGACTCGAACCCAGAACCCATTGATTAAGAGTCAATTGCTCTGCCAATTGAGCTAGAGGCGCATATTTACTTGTCAGGCCGAGAACCTGTCTCAGCAACGGGTTCTACTATACGCACCTTTTTTGAGGCGTGCAAGCCGAAAGGGGCTTTTGTGAGCACTTCCACATAAGCGCCACATTTACACCCCCAGCAGCCGCTTTTAGGCACAAAGAAGCCCGACCGGTTAGCCGGTCGGGCTTCTTGCGCTGTGCGCCCCCTGGGACTCGAACCCAGAACCCATTGATTAAGAGTCAATTGCTCTGCCAATTGAGCTAGAGGCGCATATTTACTTGTCAGACCGAGAACCTTTCTCAGCAACGGGTTCTACTATACGCACCTTTTTTGAGGCGCGCAAGCCGAAAAGGGCGTTTGTGAGCACCTTCATAAAAAGCGTATATATACAGCCCATACAGAAGACCTCCCGCCGTATCAGCAGGAGGCCCAGAAGCACTATTTACGGTACTCAGCAATCATCTCTGGCGTAATAACGTCCATAACAGCGGTATTGACGCGCTCAACGATAGGCTCCGTGACATTAGCCTCGGGTACGTCGGCTTCTGCCGACGGAGCCTCTGCTAAAGATTTAGTGATAGCCCCAATCTGGGCGGTGTGCTCACCGGCAACATCATCGAGCACCTCGCTACCAGCATGGTGCTCGCTCAGGCCTTCAATAATATGAATGAGCATTTCGCGAAATTCAGGGTTTGAGAGCTCGCCGGCAGATCCAAGCTTGCGGTCAATGTTCTCTGCTTCGGCCAGCACGCGCCGCCCCTCTTCGGTGATACCTAGAAGGTAGCTGCGGCGGTCAATAGTGTTACGGGTGCGGAAAACATGCCCGTGCGCTTCGAGTCGCGCAAGGGTCTTGCCCATGGTCTGGGCCTGCACACCCACAAGGGAGGCAACTTTCACCTGTGAAATCATGCCTTCGCGGGCAATGACGCCAAGAGCTGTTACGCCAGCATGGGTAAGCCCAAGTGACTTCAGCTGATCATTCCAGCTGTATTCCAGCATGCGCGCTGCAGTTGAGAGGAGTCGATTAATCGACCAATTACGAATTTCTGGCATAGCACCATTATAAGCATACTCAGCACTTATATGCCTAGACATGACAGGTGCTTGACATAACCAACTGTACACTGAGTAATTGTTGAACAACCCTGTTTTTCCGCTAAAAATCAGGGTTCCTTGCCCCTGATAAGCTGGTAGCAAGGCCGCAGCCCGGTAGGCTGCACCCCTATTCTGTTCACCATGTGAAAGGACGCCCGTGGAACGACTTACTCCGGGAACCCCCGCACCCCAGTTCACCCTGCCCGCTGCAGGAGGTGGCACCGTCTCCCTGGCCGACTACGCAGGGCAGAAGGTGATCGTCTACTTCTACCCCAAGGCCTCCACCCCCGGCTGCACCACCCAGGCCTGCGATTTTAGAGACAACCTAGCCTCGCTCACCTCGCACGGCTACGCCGTCCTGGGTATCTCACCCGACAGCGTCAAGGCCCTCGATACTTTCACCGAGAACCAGGAGCTCACCTTCCCCCTGCTCTCCGATGAAGACCACGCGGTTGCGGAAGCCTACGGGGCCTGGGGCGAAAAGAAAAACTACGGCAAGACCTATGTGGGCCTGATCCGTTCCACCCTCGTCATCGACGAGAAGGGAATGATTGAGGTCGCCCAGTACAACGTCCGCGCTAAGGGCCATGTTGCCAAGCTCCGCCGAGACCTAGGTATCGACTCCTAGGGGCGGCCGTATTTAGCAAAACCTCTCAAGGTGTTGTAGCATAGACACTGTTGTGCTGACAGCACCGCATGCGCGAGTGGTGAAATTGGCAGACACGCAGGATTTAGGTTCCTGTGCCTTACGGCGTGAGGGTTCAAGTCCCTCCTCGCGCACACTGACGAAACACCCGTTCAGCCCGGTTTATCCATGGTTGGACGGGTTTTTTGATAACCAGAACCTGGCGGCCACAGCCTAGGCCAACGAGCCTCAGAACGAAGGGGATTCTCTCATGGCAGCACCAGCCCTCACCCGTCGCACCCTGCTTCACTACGGTTCCCTGCTGACCGCCGGCCTAGCCCTTTCCGCCTGTTCAACCTCCACCGGGGCCGACCCCGCGGCGTCCGCCTCCGCCACCGAGAGTGCAGGTCCCACCTTCCGTTTTGCCCAGGGCGCGCAAGTACTCACCCTTGACCCAGCAGCGACCTACCGGGTAGAAAGCCACCGCATCAGCGCCCAAATTCTAGAACCTCTAGTTCGATCTGATGTCAACACCGGTGAGCCCGCCCCTTCTCTTGCAACCAGCTGGGAGACTAGCGAGGACGGTCTCACCTACACCTTTAATCTGGTTGAGAATGCCACCTTTAGCGATGGCACCCCGTTGACAGCCAGTAGCATACTGGCCAATATCGAGCGTTGGTCTACTCTGGGAAAAACTGCTCTCACCCGTATGACTCAGCCTTTTCATCAGCTCTTTGGTAGCGCTAAAGCCGCAGACGGCAACGAGATTAAGCCCCTGGTGACCGCCTGGTCGGCACCTACAGATACTAGCCTTGACATCGTTCTCAGCCGACCTTCTCGCAGTTTTCTCAAGGCCCTGAGCCAGCCAGCCTACGGGGTTGTTCTACCCAGCAGTATCGGGGCGGACGGCTACCTCACCAGCTCCCCCGTAGGCACCGGTGCCTTTACGCTGAGCTCCTGGGATGGCAGCACTGCCGTCCTCACCCGCAATAGCTCCTACCGGGGCCAGGCCCCCGACCTTGGCACCATCGAATTCCTCACCATCCCCGATGCCGAAAAGCGCTACTACAACCTGCTCGAAGGCAGCATCGACGCCTACGACCAGGTGGCCCTCAAGGACTACGTCCCATTGGCCCTGGACGGGTATGCGGTGCAGTCCCGCGACCCCTACGCAATTGCCTATATCGGTATCAACCTCTCCCACCCGGCCTTCGACGATGCCCGGGTGCGCCAGGCCCTAGCCCGCGCCATCGACAGGGCCGCTATCGTCGAGGCCTACTACCCCCAGGGCACCAACACCGCGCCCGACTTCATCCCCGCCCTCTTCCAGATGAAGAAAGAGGACATGGCGCAGGTCTATACCTATAACCTCACCCGCGCCCAGGAACTCCTGCGCGCCAGCACCTACGCCAACCAGGCCATTGATTTCTACTACCCGGTCAATCTCTCCCTGCCTTCCCTACCCTCGCCCGAAGGTATCTACTCGCTGATTTCGGCAAACCTGGTTGAGGCAGGCTTCAACATCGTGCCCAAACCCTACCGCTGGTCGGACGCCGGTACCGAGGACGTACCCACCGCCCACCCCGACTACGGGTTAGAACTGACCGGCTTTATCGGAGCCTTCCGCGACCCCACCACCTTTCTAGGGCATGTACTGACGCCGGCAGCGTCCGCCCCCACCACCATCAGCGAACCCAACCCGAGCACAAGCGCCAGTGCCAGCCCCTCCCCCACTTCCACAGCAGCAGCTGCCGAACCGACCAAGGCTACTGCCAGCTACGCCAGTATCCGCCAGGCTATCGACGAGGCTGATACCCGCACCGATATCGCCGAATGGCGGGAAGCCTACAAGGACATCAATAACCAGGTAGCCAACCTGCTATCTGCAATTCCTCTGGCCTACCCTGTCTCGGGCGTTACCCAGGGCCAGAGGGTGCGCACCTACACGGTGAGCGCCACCTGCATCGATGATTTCTCCACCGTGCACATCGACGACTAGCCCACCGCGGGCGTCCGCAAAAGTGCGTCAAAGAACCGTACGTGTTAGGTACGTCGCCCTATCTGTACTACGCTAAAGATGAGAACGGGGCCGAGCGGCTCCACCCCAGCCGGTGTCCAGCGTCGGGCACCACAGTCTTAGAGTGACGGAGTGTCAATCACGTGGCAAACGAAGTACAGACCGATGTCGTCCTAGTGGGCGGCGGTATTATGAGCGCAACCCTGGGCGTCCTACTCAAGGAAGTAGAGCCCACCTGGAATATCACCCTGCTGGAGCGTCTGGATCAGGTAGCCCAGGAGTCATCTAACCCCTGGAACAATGCTGGTACCGGCCACTCAGCGCTCTGCGAACTCAACTACGCCCCGGCAGGCCCCGACGGCACCGTAGACCCGGCTAAGGCGCTGGGTATTAACGAGCAGTTCCAGGTTTCCCGCCAGCTCTGGGCCTCCCTGGTTGAAGAGGGCAAGATCAAGGACGCCAGCTTCATCAACCCCGTACCCCACATGTCCCTGGTCTTCGGTGAAGACCATGTGCGCTACCTGGGCAAGCGTTTTGAGGCCTTCGAGAACCAGAAGCTCTTTGAGCGCATGAAGTTCTCAACCGATTTTGACCAGATTCGCCAGTGGGCTCCCCTGGCCGTTGAGGGCCGCGACCCCAACCAGAAGATTGCCGCCACCTGGTCACCCGAGGGCACCGACGTAGACTTCGGCAACCTCACCCAGCAGATGGTGGACTACCTGGTAGAGCAGGGCGTCACCGTCCAGTACGGCCAGCAGGTCACCAACCTCGAGCAGCAGAGTGACGGCAGCTGGCTGGTCAAGGTCAAGAACCGCCTGAACTCCGAGCACAGCCAGACCATTCGTGCCAAGTTTGTCTTCCTGGGTGCCGGTGGCGGTGCCCTCAACCTGCTGCAGAAGTCAGGTATTAAGGAAGGCAAGGGCTTCGGCGGCTTCCCCGTCTCGGGCCTCTTCTTCCGCAACACCAACGAAGAAACCGCTCTCAAGCACAATGCCAAGGTCTACGGTCAGGCTTCGGTGGGTGCCCCGCCCATGTCTGTGCCCCACCTCGACACCCGCTACGTGAACGGCAAACGCTCCCTGCTCTTTGGCCCCTACGCTGGCTTTAAGACCAACTTCCTTAAGCAGGGCTCCCTGCTCGACCTGCCCCTCTCCCTGCGTCCGGACAACCTGGTCCCCATGATTCGCGCAGGCCTGGACAACGTAGATCTCACCAAATACCTCATCGGTGAACTGCTCAAGAACCGCGACGAGCGTGTAGCTTCTCTGCGTGAGTACTACCCCACCGCGGTAGCGGATGAGTGGGAGCTCATCACCGCCGGTCAGCGCGTGCAGGTTATTAAGAAGGACGCCAAGAAGGGCGGCGTGCTACAGTTCGGCACCGAGCTCATCGCATCGGGAGATGGCTCCATCGCGGCCCTGCTCGGTGCCTCCCCCGGCGCCTCAACCGCCGCCCCCATCATGCTGACCCTGTTGGCCCGTTGCTTCCCCGCCAAGATAAACCAGTGGGAACCCCGCATCAAGGAACTGGTGCCCGGCTACGGCGTCAAGCTCAACGACAACCACGACCTGGCTGATGAGCTCTTTGCCCACACCGCTAAGGTGCTGGGTATCGATAACTAGCCCACCGGCGTCCGCCCACTACCGTGTGGGCTACCCTGTCTCATAGCTGCCCCGGCATCATGCGCCGGGGCAGCTACTGTTTTATCACGAAGCAGACGCTCAGCCAGCTCAAAGGTTTATCATGCTACTGATAAGATGTTTACTGATTAAATCACCGCATGCCCTAAGGACGACACCATGGCTCTCAAAGAACAAACCATTAGCCGGGCCGTTACAGAGGACGCCCACAAAGAGGCTCCCAAGCCCGCCAAGCTCTCAGATATGAGCGGCTCTAGCTGGAAGTACATCTTCAAGCGCGCCCTGAGCGAATTCACCAACGACGGCTGCACCGATCTGGCCGCCGCCCTGACCTACTTCACGGTGCTCTCTATCTTCCCAGGCCTACTGGCTGTGGTCTCCCTGCTGGGTGTCTTTGGGCAGGGCCAGCAGACCACCAACGCGATTCTCAACTTCCTTGAAGACTACGCCCCGGCTGAAATGCTGACCCTGCTGGAAGAGCCCATCACCCAGCTCACCAGCTCAAACGCCGCAGGTCTGGCCCTGGTCACCGGTGTGGTCGGCGCCCTCTGGACTGCCTCAGGCTATATCGGCGCCTTTGGCCGTGCCATGAACAAGATCTACGGTGTAGTAGAGGGTCGCCCCATCTGGAAGCTGCGCCCCTTCAACCTGCTGGTCACCGCTGCCATGGTACTGATTGTTGTTGCCATGATGCTGGTACTGCTGTCCTCCGAGGACGTGCTGACCACCCTGCAGAACGCCGTGCCCGCTATCGAACTCGGCGGCTTCATCGGCGTATGGATGTGGCTGCGCTACCCCATCATGCTGGTTCTGGCCGTTGTGCTCATTAGCCTGCTCTACTTCGCCACCCCCAACGTCAAGCAGCCCAAGTTCCGCTTCCTCACCCCCGGCGCCGCTATTGCCCTGGTCGTGATGGCTATTGCTGGTCTGGGCTTCACCTTCTACGTCTCGAACTTCGGCTCCTACAATGCCACCTACGGCCTGATCGGTGGCGTTATCGTGATGCTGCTGTTTATCTGGATTATGAACAATGTGCTGCTGCTCGGCGCCCAGATTGACGCTGAGATTCAGCGCGGCCGCGAGCTGCAGGCAGGCATCAAGGCCGAGGACGAGCTTCAGCTGCCCCCTCGCGATGACACCATGGCGATCAAGCAGCAGGAGAAGAAGGAAAACCTCATCGAAGAGGGCCGCAAGATTCGCCTGGCCCATAACGGTGTTGATTTCCAGCAGATGGCCGAGAAGCAGGAGAAGAAGGACTCCGAGTAGGCCCTATGTGCGAGCCCTGTCTTTCGGTCGAGATTTACTGTGCCCCCGTTGCTGGGGCGGACGCTCCGCCCCGGCTTCTTGAGGGCCAGCAGGTGGTGGCGGTGCACGGTTTTGCCTCCACCCCCGAGGTGACCTGGGAACGGACCGGTTGGGTGCGGCAGTTGCAGCGGGCAGGGGCAGATGTCCATCTGGTCACCCTGCCCTATCACCGGCTCGAAGAAGCAGGGCACGAAGGGGCAGGAAAGTCTAGCGGGCAGATAGCCGTCACCTGGCAGCAAGAAGGGCTAGTGACTTCCCTGGGCACAGCCCTTGGCCAGGCTCTGGCAGATGTAGATACACCGGTTCATCTGCTGGGCTATTCTCTGGGCGCCCGCATCTGCTGGCAGGTAGCGCTCAGCTCCCCGCACCTGGTACAGAGCCTGACGCTCGGAGGCCTGCCCCTAGCAACCCACCTCGATGAGGTGCAGTCCTATCTATCGGCGCCTTCCGCCGCCCCCGGCACCTCCCTACCAGAGGGGCTCCAGGCCGTCCTCGATACCAGCCCCCTGCCCCGCGCTGCGCTGGCCGCTTTTACAGCCCAGCCGGTTGAGCCTTTCACACCGAACAAACTACCTGCCTGCCCCACCCTCCTCTTTGCCGGCAGCGACGATACCCTAGCCACCGGACTTCCTGCCCTTGCCGCGGCGCTGCCGCACCCGGCGTCCGCCTATCTCGAGCTAGTGGGCCGCGACCATATTAGTGCCCTGACCAGCGGGCAAGCCCGTCGGGCATCCGCTGACTTCATGGCCCGTCATGCGGTCTCACGAGCTGGCAGCGAGCCGGACCACACGGTAGCGTAGAGAGTAGCAGCAGGTAGCTACCTGCCGATATTTTTCCCCTCCCGCTATCGAAGGAGCCCCATGCACAAGGTCAAGGCCGTCGTCTCTCTGGCCAAGGATCAGCCCGTTGAAGTTGTTACCATCAATGTGCCCAACCCCATCAAGGGCGAGGCCCTAGTGAAGGTGCTCACCTGCGGTGTCTGCCAGACCGACCACCACTACGTCCAGGGCGGGGTCGGCAACGACTACCCCTACCTGCTGGGTCACGAGTCAGCCGGCATCGTCGAGGCGGTGGGCGAGGGCGTCACCAACGTCGCCCCCGGCGACCTGGTCATTCTCAACTGGCGGGCTGTCTGCGGCGAGTGCCGGGCCTGTAAGAAGGGCAAGCCCCAGTACTGCTTCGCCACCCATAACGCTACCCAGAAGATGACCCTTGAGGACGGCACCGAGCTCTCCCCCGCTCTGGGTATCGGCTCCTTTGCCGAGAAGACCCTGGTGGCAGCCGGCCAGTGCACCAAGATTGATGCTGAGCTGACCGAAGACCAGTACGCCGCTATCGGCCTGCTGGGCTGCGGCGTCACCGCCGGTCTGGGCGCTGTGCTCAACACCGGTGAAGTAGCCCGCGGCGAGTCAGTTGCCGTCATCGGCTGCGGCGGTGTAGGTACTGCCGCTGTTGCCGGCGCCAAGCTGGGCGGGGCAACCACCATCATCGCCGTTGATATTGACGACGAAAAGCTGGCCCGAGCCAAGGAGCACGGCGCTACCCATGTGATCAACTCTAAAAACCAGGACCCGGTAGCCGCTATCAAGGAGCTCACCGACGGCTTCGGCGCCGACCTGGTTATTGACGCTGTGGGCGTTGAAGCCACTTTCAAGCAGGCCTTCGAGGCCCGTGACCTGGCCGGACGCGTCGTTCTGGTAGGCGTGCCCGCCCCCGGCACCACCTGGCAGGCTCCCCTCGATGAGGTCTTCGGGCGCGGCGGCTCCATCAAGTCAGCCTGGTACGGCGATACCCTGCCCTCCCGCGACTTCCCCATGTTCGTGCAGCACTACCAGCTGGGCAACCTCGACCTGGACGGCTTCGTCTCAGAACGCATCAGCCTTGACCAGGTCAACGAGGCTTTCGAAACCATGAAGACCGGCAAGGTTCTACGCTCGGTCGTTGAGCTCTAGGAGTTATCACCATGACAGAACGCATTGAACGAGTTGTCACCTCCGGCACCTTCTCCCTGGACGGGGGCACATGGGACGTCGATAACAACGTCTGGATTATCGGCAACGACACTTCCGTGGTCATCATCGACCCCGCCCACGACGTCGATAAGATTTCAGCCAAGGTTGCAGGGCGCACCGTCGAGAAAATCCTGCTGACCCACGCCCACGACGACCACATCCGCTCAGCCAAGGAAGCCGCCGACCGCTTCGAGGCCCCGGTCTACCTCAACCCGGCAGACCGTCCGCTCTGGGAGATGGTCTACCCCTCCTGGGACTTCGACCAAGACCTGGCAGAGGGCGATACCATTACCATCGGCTCCACCGAGCTGAACGTCCTGGCAACCCCGGGCCACTCCCCCGGCTCCGTCTGCTTCTACGCCCCCACCCTCTCCTGGGAGAACTCAGAGGGCGTGCTCTTCTCGGGCGATACCCTCTTCAATGGAGGGCCCGGCGCCACCGGCCGCTCTTTCTCCAGCTTCGAGACCATCATCGAGTCAATCTCAACCAAGCTCTTGACCCTGCCCGAATCCACCGCTGTGCTCACCGGCCACGGGGACTCCACCGGCATCGGCCTAGAAGCCCCCGAACTCGAGAACTGGATTAAGCGCGGCCACTAGCCGCGAGGGCGTCCGCTCCCTCAACCTATACCAAGGGGCCCTACCGTCAGCTGACGGTAGGGCCCCTTGTGCTTGGAGTGATGAGAGGACGCGCTAGGGCAGCAGGGCCAGGCGCTCCTCGTAGGTGCGACGCCACAAGAACCCGTAGAGATGTCCCAGGCAGAAGTAGATCGCAGCGGCGATGAGAGGAATAATCAGGGCCACCTGGTAGCTGTAGGAGCCGCTCAAATCGGCTGCCCACACGCACCCCACCGCGATACCGCCCAGGGAACAGGCCTGCAGGGTAGAAAGAGCCAGATCCAGGTTCTTACGCACCGAGAGGCTGGTGGCCACCGAGTCCATGGTGACCAGGCAAATACCGTAGGCAAGACCCACGCTAATCAGAGGAATCACCATACCCATAGCTGAGGTGGGCAAAGACAGGGTCATGGCGGTGAGGGTCAGGCATACCCCGCTCACCAGCCAGGCCCCCCACCCGAACATGGGCAGACGTTCAAAGAGCACAAACAGGGCAGAGATAACCGCGCACAGACCGAGTAGGGCGATCAGGAAGCCGGTGACGCCTATCTGGTCGGTTGAAATGGCGTAGGCCACGATAGCTGCCTGGGTCGCGCCCAGGGATAGGCCCAAGCAGATGGTGCCTAGCTGGGGTATCCAGAGCAGGGAGCGGCTTACACCCCGCAGGGGCTTGCGGCGGTTGCCCCCGCTGACGTCACGGGTCTCAACCGGTAGGTTTTCCGGGCGCCACAGCAGCATAAGCAGGCCCAGAACATCGAGCACAATCACCGCGAAGAGGGCTGACTGGGCCGTCAAAAAGACCGTGGTGATACCGGCAATCACGGCCCCGGCGGGTAGGGCGATGACGTCGAACATGGTTTCAAGCGAAATGGACGCGTTGAGCTTACGGCGGTCCTTGGTGGTGAGGTACTCGGCGCTCCAGTAGCTTCGCATCACCGCCCCCAGCGGCACGGTGGTCACGCCCGTCACCGCGCAGGCTGCGAGGAAGCGGCCGATAGACCCGCTACTGGTCTCAGCAAAGCGCAGGGATTCCAGCATCAGCCACATCAGGGCCAGAATATTGAGCACGGTAACAGCGAAGAAGATTCTTCGCTGGCCCCAGCGCTCAGAGATAGACCGATAGACCGGCACCATGAGAGCCGCGCTCAACCCCACCGTACCGGCGGCGTACCCGCCGAGAGTGGCCTCATTGTTCTGCACAGCCAGCATCATCATCACCGCCAGCATCACCATAGCCGCGGGCAGGCGCATGAGCAGGGAGAAGAAGAGGAAGCGCCAGCCGTGGGCCAGCAGCAGATCGCGAATACGGGTGCGGGCGTACTCGGTTGAAACACGCAGGCGAGTGACGCTCTCCCGCAGGTTATTCCGCAGGTCAGGGCTACTGGGCCGCTGGCGGTCGCGCCGGTAGCCCAGCCCCGTGCGGGGAGAAGAGCTGCGATTCTTGGGGTTACGGTGGGGGCTCACGCTGCTCCTGCATCTGCGACCAGGGAGGACCCCTGGGGCGAGCTTGTAAGGACGATGTGCTTGTTAATGCGGTTCTTCATCTCGGCCACATGCGAGATAAGGCCGATGACCCGCCCGCGCTCACGCAGGGAGTCGATGGTGGTCATAACCTCTTCGAGGGTCTCATCATCGAGAGAGCCAAAGCCTTCGTCAACGAAGAGGGTGTCGATGTCGATACCGCCGTTGGCCTGCTGCACGACGTCGGCAAGACCCAGTGCCAGGGCCAGGGATGCCATGAAGGTTTCACCGCCCGAGAGGCTTTCGGGGCGGCGGCTGGCGTTGTGCCAGGCATCAAAGATATCGATGGCCAGGCCGGATTTCTTGTTGCGTCCCTCTGCCCGGTCGGTGTGTTCCAGACGGTAGCGGCCGTGGGTCATTTTTTCGAGGTGCTCGCTGGCTGCCTCGGCGACCTCGGCGAGCTGGTAGGCCAGCACGTAGGACGTCAGCGTCATGTGCAGGCGGTTATCGCTGCCGGGGGCCGCTGTGGCGGTCGCTGCGAGTTCATGTTTGAGGTGGGCGTCTTCGAGTAGCAGGCGGCTCTTTTCTAGGGTTGCTTCGAGTAGGCTCAGCACCTCGTGCAGCTCCTCGCGGGCACCTGTCAGGCGGGTGGTATGGCTAATGAAGCTATCGCGCTGGGCGCTGAGCTGGGCGATAGCTGCCTTGAGCTGGGCTAGCTGTTCGGGGGCAGGGGGTTGGCCGCCGTCCGCCTGGAGCTGGGCGATAGCTGCCAGAGCGGGGCTAGTGAGCTGGGCTGTGACTGCCAGGGTGCGGTCGCGGTGGGTGGTGATCTGTTGCTCTAGCTGGCCGACCTGGGCCTTGGTGAGTAGCTGGGTTTTTACCTGCTGGGCGTCCTTGAACTGGGCTTCTTGTAGGGCCTTGTTCAGTTCTTCCTGGGCGGACGCCTGGGCTTGGGCCTGCCGCTCCCGATCGGCGTAGGCGGCGAGCAGGGTGGGCAGCTGCCTGGTCAGCCGGTTGAGGGTGGCGATACGGTCGGCTAGGCCTGGGCCCTGTCGGTGGGGGGCCAGCTCGGCTTCAAGACTTTCTCGCTGGCCGATGAGCTGCTGCAGTTTGGCTTCTTCGCTCGTGTGCTGGCGTTCGGCTTCGGCCAGGTCTGCCCGGCTGGTCTCAAGGGTTTCTTCGGCGGTTGCGATGCGCTGAGCCAGGGCCTTGCGGTGGGCTACCTCAGCCTGGGCCTGGTTGAGGTTCTCCTGGGCAGAGGTCAGGGCTGCCCGGGCTTCTTCGGGTTCGGGGGTGCCCTGCTCTACCAACTGGTCGAGGGTGCTCTGGGCTGCGCTCAGGGCGGCGAGCGCCTGCTGGGCTTTTGCTTCTGCCGCGTCGCGCTGGTGCTTGGCGCGGGTGAGGGCTTCTTCGGTGACGGGTGGGGTGTTCTGGTCGTAGCTGGCGGGGGCGGGGTGGTCTGTGGAGCCGCAGACGCTACAGGGTTGGCCGTCGGTGAGGGCTTCGGCCAAGATTTGGGCGGCTGAGTCAAAGCGCTGGCGCTGTAGGGTTTCGGCCTGGGCGGACGCCTTTCGTCGGCTTTCTTCGGCTACTTGGGAGGCCCGCTGGGCGGCTTCTAGACTGGTGCGGGCCTGGGTCATGCGGTCGGCGGCGGTGACCCGGTCGCGGGCCTGGGCCAGCAGGGCGCGGGCGGCTTCTTCGCGGGCGGTAGCCTGCTCGGTTTTCTCGTAGTCCTGGCGCTGCTGGGTGAGGCTCTGCTGGGCTTCTGCCAGGGCCTGGGTGAGCTGGGTGCGGCGGACGATCAGACCCTGGAGGGTGCTGGTACTGGCCTGTGCCTGAGCGGCCAGGTTGGCGATGTCTTTTTCTGCCTGCTGGTAGCGGGTGAGCTGGTCAATGTGGGCGCTGGCGAGTTCGCTCAGCTGCTGACTGGCCGCGTCGGTGAGGGTGGTTTCGAGTGCGGCCTGGGCTTGCGTGAGTAGGTCGTATTCGAGGGCGGTTTCGGTGAGGTTTTCCCGGGCGGACGCCAGGAGCGTACGGGTGCTGCCCAGGTGGGTTTCTGCCCGCTCTACTGCCTGCTGATAGGCGGTTGCTGCCTGTTCAGCCGCTGTTACCCGAGGCAGAATCTCAGCAGCTACCCTGTGCTCTTCGAGGCGGGTGCGGCTGGCAGCTATCTGGCTCTCTTCATTTGCCAGGGTTTCCTGTTCCTGGGCGAGCTTGAGGAAGGTCTCCCAGTCTTTTTGCAGCTGGGCGGTTTCGGTGTGCTCGTTTGCCAGTGTTTCGAGGTCATGGGCGGTTTTATCCCGCCGCTCTTCTAGACTCTGAATGAGGTCTGCTAGCTGGCTGAGGACCTGGCGCAGGTGGTCGGGAAGGTCCACTACAGGGGCGGGCGCGGAGTCTTCAGAAGCGGAAGAGCTTTCGGTATCTTCGTTTACCTCTTGCCCCAGGGCCCGTTGTGCCTGGTCGGCCCGGGCTGCCTGCTCGGCACGTTCTGCCCGCTGCTCTAGCACCCGCAAATCCTGCTGGGCAGCCTGGGCTGCCGCGGCGGCGTCCTTAGCGTATCGGTGGAGCAGGTCCTGTACCTTCTCGAAGTCCTCGGTGCCGAAGAGTTGCTTGAGCAGCTGCTCCCGCTCCCCGGAGGTAGCAACCAGGAAACGCTGGAACTGCCCCTGGGGTAGCAGCATGACCTGGTTAAACTGTTGGGCGTTGAGGCCCAGCACAGAGAGCATGAAATCGCCGGCGTCCTTGTGGCGGGTGATGGCCGGGTCCGGTTCCCAGCTGCCGGTGGCGGTATCAAACTTCTCAATCAGGGTTTTAGCCTGCTCAGTGATTGTACCCTCACCGCGTTTCTTGGGGCGCTCATAGGCCGGGCTACGGTCGATCCGGTAGCGGTCGGTGCCGATGGTGCAGTCCAGCAGCACCCGGGGCTGCACATGGGGGTCAGCGAAACGGGATTTCAGGTCGGTGCGCCCCGATGAGGTGGAGCCGTAGAGGGCGTAGCAGATGGCATCGAGGATAGATGACTTGCCCGAGCCGGTAGGGCCGTTGAGCAGGAAGATGCCCTCTCGGTTGAGATCGTCAAAGTCGATGGTGACGGTGCCCGGGAAGGGGCCGTAGGCGGTCAGTTCTAGTCGGTGAATTCGCATTTAGTCGCTCGCTCCCCTGGTACGGGCCTGGTCTAGGACGTCGGTGAGATAGGTGGCTTCAGCCTCGTTGAGGGCACGACCGCGCACATGCTCGTAGAAGGACTCGCAGATAGCCTGAACGCTCTGACTCTCGCGGGTGCGGCGGTAGCTGTGCTCTTGGCTTCTCTCAGCGCCTTCGGGAGCGAAGAAAAGTTCCTGGACATGCTCGTAGTGGGCTTTGAGCCTATCGAGGGCAGCGGCTGGGCGCTCAGCGTCGGTCAGGGTAATACTGACAAAAGCCCGGCCGTAGGCCGCCACGGTGCTTTCGGCAAGCACCTCGTCGAGAGTGCCTTTGAGGGTTTTGAGCACAAGGTGGGTCTGCCAGGTATGTTCGTTCACCTCAATAGCGCCGTCAGGGGCTACATCGATGATCCAGGCCCCCTTACGGTGGTTTTGCTCGCTGAAAGAATAGGCCAACAGAGAGCCGGAATACCTGACGGTATCGGTGACCTTCTGCCGCCCGTGCAGATGCCCCAGGGCTGTATAGCTGGCAGCGGCAAAAGTGCTCACCGGCACCTGCTGTACCCCGCCCACCGAGATATCGCGTTCTGACTCTGAAGGCTCTGAACCCGTGGCAAAGCAGTGGGCAAGAACCACCGTGGCGGCAACCTGGCGGGTGGCGGCGTCCTCTTCCACCCTCCTCATGGCTTCAGCCAGCACGCTCGCGTGGCTGGCCTCGGTACCCCAGCGGGCAGCAATCGGGCGCGGCTCTAGGTAGGGTATGCCGTAAAAGGCCACCTCAACGCCCCCGGCAGCCAGCAGGACGGGCTGGCCCACCTGGGTTTGCGAGGTCACCAGGTGCACGCCCGCAACACTCAGCAAAGAAGAGCCAAAGCCCAGGCGAATAGCCGAGTCATGATTACCACTAGTTGCTACCACCTGCGCCCCGGCCTGCACCAGGCGGGTCAGGGTACGGTCAAAAAGCTGCACGGTCTCGGTGCGGGGCTGGGCCTGATCATAGACGTCACCGCTGATCAGCACCACGTCGATGCCCTGTTCCTGAACCAGGTTCACCAGCTCATCGAGCAGCTGCTCGGCATAGGAGTGCAGGGAGGTACCGTGAAAGGTGCGGCCCAGGTGCCAGTCAGAGGTGTGCAAGATACGCATACCACCAGTTTAGTGGTCCCGCTCTTACCCCGCTTTAGAATAGGGAGCATGACTTCTGTTTTTCCTGCCCCCGATGCCCTCTCCCCCGCCTACCGGTCGGCCTTACGCGGCTCCCTGCTGGGTACCGCCCTGGGGGATGCCCTGGGCTACCC
The DNA here is from genome assembly GCF_928392795.1 of Rothia nasimurium. Classification (GTDB taxonomy): domain Bacteria; phylum Actinomycetota; class Actinomycetes; order Actinomycetales; family Micrococcaceae; genus Rothia; species Rothia nasimurium_F. The sequence continues at coordinate 340,645 of NZ_CAKMTJ010000001.1, read as the reverse complement.
CCTAGAGACCAGCACCGTAGAACAGATTGCTGAGCACTGGGGCGGGCGTACAGGAGCCGACCTTATCGCGGCTATCGCTCAGGAACCCCTGCTCGTTTCAGACGACACCCAGCTCACCCTGGCAACCCTCGACGGGCTCACCGAGGTGCTGGAATGGAACAACGAGGGCCAGGCAGCCGATGAGCTGGCCTGTATCTGGCTAGCCTACCTGCGCTGGTACACCGGCACCGGCCACCCGGCACCCGAGACCGCCCCCTATTCCCTTCCCCGCCCCCTCAATGCGCTTCAGGTGATGCACCAGCAGCGCGGCCCGGGCAAGGCAACCCTGGCAGCCCTTGCCACGGGGGAAATGCAGTTTATCTCTAAAAACATCAACCCGCAGGCCCTGGGCACCGGGGCGCTCATGCGCTCTGCCCCCTTCGGTTACCTGCCGGTGGCCGATGACGCTACCGTCATCAAGCTATCCGCCCACGCCGCGGCCCTCACCCACGGTCACCCCGAGGCCATCATCTCTGCGAGCGCCTACGCCCTGCTCATTCGCTATCTGCTGGGTAGCGCCAGCCAGGGCGCCGCGCAGGCTCCCCGCCCCGGTGTGCTTGAAGCATGCACCCAGCAGGTGCTGAACTGGCTAGGTACGGTGGAAAAAAGCCAGGCCCTACCCGGCGATGCCGCACTCACCCGCACGGCGCTGGGCACCGCCGTCCGCCTGGCTCAGCACGAGGCGCAGGTGGCGGACGCCCGCCCCCACTTCGGCAAACTCCTGGTAGCCCCCGATGTGCTCGGCTACGCCCTCTTCCTAGTCCTGCGGGCAGAGGCGGATGTCGCTGCGGAGAAGCTGAGCCAGCAGCAGGCAGTGAGGGAGGCCCTGGGGGCGGCAATTGCTGTCACCGGCGATTCAGATTCAATCGGGGCTCTGGTCGGCTCCCTGCTCGGGGCGCTCTGGGGCGACGATACTTTCCCGGCAGACCTCGCCCCTGCTACCGACGCCGCAGAAGCCCTGAACCTGGTTGAGGTAGCCTGGTTCAAGCAGCTTGGGGTGTAGGTAAGGGCAGGCAGGCTCGCAGCGAAACTGCTGGCTGCGGGGCTGGCGTGAATCGCTTGTGAGCGCTAGCGAACCAGCGAGAGGGTCGGCAGTGAGCGTGAGCCTGCCTGCCCTTCTTTCGCTAGGGTTCCTAAGCTGCAAGCACCTCTGTGCGGTGGTCCAGGTACCATTCGTCAGCGCGTTCCACGGCCAGGCGTTGGATAGCTCCGCCCATGCCGTTGCGCATGGTGTAGGCCAGGGACTGCAGCGGTAGCAGGCGGGCCACTATTTTGGCGCGTTCCAGCTGGGTTTCATCGAGCGCTTTAGAGAGGGAATCCCAGCCGTAGAAGTTACCCAGGGCGGCATGGTCAACGGCTGCATCCCCTACAGAGGCGTGATCCCAGTCGATAACACCGGCCAGTTTGTCGCCGTTCCAGAGAATATTGTGGCCGGCTAGATCACCGTGGATCAGCACAGGTGGGGCGGGTTCAAGTTCTAGAACCCGGTCGATAGCGGCGTGGGCTACCTTCTGGGCACCGGTCAGGAGCTGGGGCACCACCTGCTCGCGTAGGAGCACCTCCCAGTTATCGCGCCCGCCCCAGTGCTCGTGCACCATATCGAGGTAGGGCCCGTAGCCGCTGTAGTCAACAGAGTGAATGGCCCTAACCAGATTGGCCAGCTGTTTGGGCGGGGCCGCCCCCTGTAGGCGGGGTTCACCCTTGATCCAGGTTAGCCCTACAGCGGTAAAACCGTTACGGGTAATAACCCGGGTGATGGGCCGGGATACCGCAAAGGGAAGGTCCTGGGGTAGCCGCCGCAGGATCTCGGTGCGGCGGGCTACCAGGTGCCCGGTCTGCTGGGTTTTGGCGATACGCACACTCAGCTCCGCCCCCATGTTCACGATAATGTGGGCAGAGCCGGTGGTTCTAACGTCCCAGCGGTCGCGGGGAATGTTCAAACCGGCTTGCTCCATCACCGCCGTGACCACGGGAAGAGCCTTCATCTGTTCAATGAGTGTAAGGTGCGCTGCCATAGGGTACCTCGTACAGAATTGTTACTGGGCCAGGGCGGCCTGTAGGTGGGGAAGAAGCTTGGCTAGAGCCTGGCTCCGGTGGCTGATGGCATTCTTGACATCGGCGGGCACCTGGGCGCAGGAGAGGCCAGCGTATTCGCCGGTGAAACCGTCGGCTGCCAGGATCGGGTCATAGCCGAACCCGCCCTCACCGCGGGGCTCGCGCAGCAGGGTTCCGGCAAGCTCCCCCTCCTCCACAGCCTCTTTACCTTCGGGGGTAACCATCGAGGCGGCGCAGACGAAGCGGGCGCGGCGGTGTTCATCGGCGATGTCTGAAAGCTGCGCTAAGAGCAGGTTGAGGTTGGCTTCATCGTCTCCGTGCTGGCCGGCCCAGCGGGCGCTGAAAATGCCGGGGGCACCGCCCAGCACGTCGACCGACAGGCCTGAGTCGTCGGCAATAGCAATCAGGCCGGTAGCCGCAGCTACCGCGCGGGCCTTCAAGAGGGAGTTCTGGGCAAAAGTGACGCCGTCTTCAACCACGTCGGGGGCACCTGCTGCACCGGCGTCGATCACCTCGGTGTCAACGTCCAGCCCCTCGATAGCACCGCGCAGCATCTCGCGGAACTCGCGCAGTTTCCCCTGGTTGTGGGTGGCAAGAACGATTTTGGCGGGCATTAGTCCTCCAGGGCTTCGCGCTGGATCTGGGCTAGCTGCGCGGTGCCGTGCAGGGCCAAGTCGAGTAGGGAGTTCAGTTCGTCTCGGTCGAAGGGGGCGCCCTCTGCGGTTCCCTGAACCTCAACGAACTTGCCTTCGCCGGTAACGACCACGTTCATGTCGGTCTCGGCGCGCACATCTTCTTCGTAGGGCAGATCCAGCATGGGTACGCCGTCGATGATGCCCACAGAAATTGCGGCAACAGAGCCGGTGAGGGGCTTAGCCTTAGCCGGGATAATGCCCTGGGCCTGGGCCCACTTAATAGCGTCGGCCAGGGCGATGTAGGCGCCGGTGATAGCGGCGGTGCGAGTGCCGCCGTCCGCCTGGAGCACATCGCAGTCGAGCACGATGGTGTTCTCGCCCAGTTCAGCGGTGTCGATGACGGCGCGCAGGGAGCGGCCAATCAGTCGGGAAATCTCGTGGGTGCGGCCGCCAATCTTGCCCTTGACCGATTCACGGGAGTTACGGGTGTTGGTTGCACGCGGCAGCATGGCGTATTCTGCGGTGACCCAGCCGGTGCCCTGGCCCTTGAGCCAGCGGGGCACGCCCTCGGTCAGTGAGGCGGTGCAGAGCACCCGGGTGTTGCCGAATTCAATCAGGGCCGAACCTTCGGCGTTCTTTGACCAGCCGCGGGTGACGGTGATGGGGCGGAGCTGGTCGGGGGTGCGGCCATCGCCGCGCAGGGTGGGTGCTGCCATGTTTTCTGTCATGGTTTCAGCCTAGCGTCTGTTGCCCGGGGCGCACAAAAACACGGGCGCTTTTCTGCACCCGTGTTGTCTGCGTTGGCTACTTGTGGGCAGGGGCGGCAGCTAGCTCCCCTGGTGGCGGCTAATAACGTTCAGGGTGGTGGTCTGCGGGTTACTGGCGTATTCCTCGGGGCTACGGCGGGGGTTGACCCGGTAGGTTGCCGAGGCCTCAGCCACCGATATCGGCCCGTCAAAAACGCTCTTGGCTTCGGCCAGGGCAATAGCGGGGTCGTTCCAGATGGGCAGGTGGGTGAGCAGTAGATTGCGGACGCCTGCCTCGGCTGCCGCTTCACCGGCACGTTTGCCGGTCAGGTGGATGCCGCGCAGGGCGTCGTCGCGGCCCTCCTGGTAGGCCGCTTCGCAGAGGAAAAGGTCTGCCTCGCGGGCTGCTTCAATCAGGCCGATGCAGGAGTCGGTGTCGCCGGAGTAGGTGAGCACGGTCTTGCCTTCACCGGTTTCACACTCGATGCGCAGGGCGTAGGGCTCCTTGGTGGGGTGTACGACCACGTGCGGGGTCACTGTGAAGGGGCCGATTTTGACCTCGGCGTGGTTGGTCCACTCATGGAACTCAAACTCGGTGTGCATGCCCGGTTCGATGGGCAGGCCGTGGGTGTTGACCAGGTACTGGTGAATATCGCTGGGCCCGTAGAGGGGAATGGGTCCCTTAGACCAGCCGTTGGGGTTCCATTTGACCGCTACGTGCAGCCCTGAGAGGTCGATGCAGTGGTCGGGGTGCAGGTGAGAAATCAGGATGGCGTCGATATCTTCGAGGTTGATGTGGGTCTGAAGGGTGCCCAGGGCGCCATTGCCCATATCGACGATAATGCGCCAGGTCTTTCCCAGGTCATCAATAGTCGAGACCATGTAGCAGCTGGCCGCTGCATTGGGCCCAGGGAAAGAACCGGTACAGCCTATGACGGTCAATCGCATCAGTGGCCTTCCTTCTTCTGTGTGTGTCTGTGGGTTAGGGAGTGTCTGTGGTGATGGTAATGCGCGGGGTGGTAACAGTCTGGGTGATGAGTTCGGGAGGAACGACGGCTAGGGAGCCGGTGGGGAATCGTTCTGCCACCGAGTTGGTATGGCGTACCTTGGCGACCTCGGGCCCCAGGAAGCGGCGGGCTAAGTGCTCGAAGGTTTCGGTTTCGCCGGTGGCCAGGAATTCGTGGGAGGGCGGCAGGGCGGCAGGGCGCTCTAGGCCGGCTCTCAGCAGAGCCTTATAGACGTCCTTAGCCGACTCTTCCGAAGACGATACCAGGGTAACGTCATCGCCCATGATGTAGGAGATGACGCCGGTAAGCAGGGGGTAGTGGGTGCAGCCCAGCACCAGGGTATCGACACCGGCGGCCTTGAGAGGGGCCAGATATTCTTCGGCGGTCTGGAGCAGTTCGGGGCCGCTGGTAATACCCTTTTCGACGAACTCTACGAAGCGGGGGCAGGCCACGGAGTAAATTTCGAGGTCGCTCATGACCGAGAAGGTGTCCTCATAGGCGCGGGAGGTCACCGTAGCTTCAGTGGCGATGACGCCGATTTTTCGGTTGCGGGTTGCCGCCACTGCTCGGCGGGCGGCGGGCTGGATAACCTCAACCACCTGAATACCGTACTTGCGGGTGTAGCGCTCGCGGGCGTCCCTCAGCACAGCGGCCGACGCCGTGTTGCAGGCAATCACCAGGAGCTTGACCCCGGAGTCCACCAGCTCGTCCATGATGCGCAGGGCATGGGCTCGCACCTGGGCGATGGTCAGGGGGCCGTAGGGGCCGTGGGCGGTGTCGCCCACGTAAATCACCGACTCGTGCGGTAGCTGGTCCATGATGGCGCGGGCAACGGTTAGGCCACCCACTCCCGAATCGAACACGCCGATGGGGGCACTTGCAGTGGGTTCGGCAAGCACCTGACTACCCCAGGGGGTTACGAGTTTCGGGTTGGTTTCGCTCATTACACACCTGACATTAGCTAAAGGTTGAAGAAAACTGTAGGGCGCCCATCGCAGCGACCGGCTTTTGAGTGGACTATCACGCCCCGGCGCCCGCGTGGAGCGTCATAATCGGTCACGAAAGATTATTTACGGTGCGGACGGCCCCGCCCCGGGCTCGTCCAAGCCCAGCAGGAGGCTCTGCATGAGGCTTTCTTGCAGCCAGGTGACGAAGTTGTAGAGCAGGGCCATGTAGTCTTCGGTGCTCTCTACGCTGTCCCAGTCGGTGTGTTCGCCGATGCGGTCGGCGTCCTCAGCGCTGTTAATCCCTAAACGGGTGCCTAGGGTTAGGCGCACGTCGTTGAGGGCAGCAGCCCAGCTATTGGCCCGCTCGGTATCTAGCCGCACAACCCCGGCCTGCAAATCCATGGAGGCCTGGGTGAGGTGTTCTATTTTGGCCCGGCGTAGGGAAAGGTCGGTGAAGCGGCGGTATTCATCAGCGACTTCCGGATCGTCGCTGGCTACCGGCAGCATACGGGCAACAGCAGGGTCACTGGGCACACTGGCGGTCTCAGAGATCCCCACCAGGGCCGCCAGGGGGTCAGCATTGGGGTCTTCTTCCGGCTCCAGGGCCAGGGCGACGTCCTCAAACAGGCGGGTAAGCACCTGTACCTCTTCAGGGGTGAAGCGGGCGGTAATGCCACGGGAGGTTGGGGTAAAGGGTTCAGCCATAAGACTATGCACCTGCTTGCTCGATGGTTGCCCACAGTCCCCAGGTATGCAGGGCGGTGGTGTGCCGTTCGGCTTCTTCTTTGGAGCCGCTAAAGACGGTGGCCTTACCTTCGGTGTGCACCTGCATCATGAGCTGGTGGGCTTTTTCCGTGCTGTAGCCAAACTGGGTGCGCAGCACATAGGTCACGAAGCTCATCAGGTTAACCGGGTCGTCCCAGACAATCACAGCCCAGGGCAGGTTGAGCTGGGTGTTCACATCTAGGGCGAGATCAAGTTCAAGATCTGCCAGAGTGTCGGTGGCTGAGGCAGCCGAAGGCATAGGGTGTACTCCTTAGGTCATTTGTACCTTATCTATCATAGGGCTCTTCTTTCGCTGTACCCTAGCTCGTTCACTTTCGGGGCAAGCAGAACCGCGTCGGTGGGGCTGGGCTTGGGCACGGTCAAAGGATAAAGTTATACCCGTGACTCAAAAAACTTCCCTCCTCACCGATCACTATGAGCTGACCATGGTGCAGGCTGCCCTAGCCTCAGGCGCTGCCCACCGACGCACCGTCTTCGAGGTTTTCACCCGCAGGCTTTCGGGCGGACGCCGCTACGGCGTCTTGGCGGGCACCGGCAGGTTGCTTGAGGGGCTAGAGAACTTCCGCTTTGATACCGAAGAGTTGGAGTTTTTGGCCTCCCGTAAGGTGGTCAATGAGCAGACCCTGGATTACCTTGCTAACTTCCGTTTTTCCGGTTCTATCCGGGGCTATGCCGAGGGCGAGGTTTTCTTCCCTCACTCCCCCGTGCTCCAGGTCGAGGCCTCTTTTGCAGAGGCCTGCCTGCTCGAGACTTTTATCCTCTCAATCCTCAACTTTGATTCTGCTGTTGCCACGGCGGCCTCCCGCATGACGGTTGCTGCCGGCAAACGTCCTTGCCTGGAGATGGGCTCCCGCCGGGCTCATGAGCAGGCTGCTGTCTCTGCCGCCCGCGCCGCCGTCATTGCCGGCTTTACCGCCACCTCGAACCTTGAGGCAGGCCGCCGTTACGGGCTCCACACCGTCGGCACCAGCGCCCATGCCTTCACCCTGCTGCACGACTCCGAGTGCCAGGCTTTTGAAGCCCAGCTGGCTTCTCTGGGGGTGGGCACCACCCTGCTGGTCGATACCTACGATGTTGAGAAAGCTGTGAACCTTGCCGTTGAGCTGGCCGGGCAGGAGCTGGGCGCTGTGCGCCTGGATTCTGGCGACCTAGTGGCCCAGGCCCAGAAGGTGCGCGAACAGCTCGATGCGCTGGGAAACACCGGCACCAAGATTACCGTCACCAGTGACCTGGACGAGTACGCTATCGCCTCACTCGCCGCTGCCCCCGTCAACGCCTACGGGGTGGGCACCAAGCTGGTCACGGGCTCCGGGGTTCCCACCTCGTCCATGGTCTACAAGGTGGTCTTGCGCGAGAACTCGCAGGGAGTCATGGAGCCTGTAGCTAAGGCGTCTTCGGGTAAAGCCTCTGTGGGCGGCAAGAAAACCGCCGTTCGACGCCTTGATACCGCAGGTACCGCTACCGCAGAGGTGGTTGGTCTTGATATCGAGGCTCCTGCTGACTCCAATGATCGACCGCTCATGGTAGACCTGGTGGTCGATGGGCAGGTCCAGCCCGGCTTTACCGGGGCTGAGGGCGTGCGCCGAGCTGCCGAGCGTCATGCCCGCTCCCTCACGGAGCTGCCGGTAGCCGCTACCCGTCTCTCCCCCGGCGACCCGGTCATTCCCACAGAATTTGTCTCTTAAGAAGAAGGATCACACGATGTCAAAAGCACTCATTATTGTTGATGTTCAGAACGACTTTTGCGAGGGCGGCTCGCTCGCTACCGAGCGTGGCGCCGAGGTTGCTGCCCTCATTAGCGAGTTTGTAGAGAACCATCACGGGGACTACGAGGCGATTGTTGCCACCCAGGACTGGCACGTTGACCCCGGCACCCATTTCTCCGAGAACCCCGATTTCAAGGACTCTTGGCCGGTGCACTGTAAGGCGGAGAGCCGCGGGGCTGAGCTACACGAGGATTTGGATACTGACTACATCGAGGCCTACTTCCGCAAGGGCGAGTTTGAGGCTGCCTACTCGGGTTTTGAGGGCCTGCTGGCTCCCGAGGATACGGTGATGACCGGTGAGCGCGAGGCCGGTGCCCAGGCCCAGGACGACACCCCAAAGGTGTCGCTGGATGACTGGCTGGCTGAGCGCGATATTACCGATGTTGATGTGGTGGGCATTGCCACCGATTTTTGTGTGAAGGCTACTGCGCTGGATGCGGTAGATGCTGGCTATGAGACCCGGGTGCTGCTTGATTTGACGGCTCCGGTTGATGAGGACGCCCTCGATGAGGTGAGCGATGAGCTTGAGGACGCCGGGGTGACGGTCGCCGAGGTGCTGTAGCCCAGGAAATTTGATGTTCTAGTGGCTGTGCTTGTGGTCACAGCAGGCTGGCTCGGGATTGGGTCTATGGTGGCTGGTGGTTGTGGTGCCAGCAGGCTGGCTCGGGGGCTTGCCCTACGGGGCCGGTGGTTGTGGTGCCAGCAGGCTGGCTCGGGGCTGGCGTTTAAGGGTGCCTGCTGGCACCACAACCACTGGCCCCAGGCAAGAGTACCTACTTACGCCCCACGAACCAGTCCTGTAGCTTGTCCAGGCGGGCTTGGAGCTGTTCGGCTGAGGCCTGGGCAACGGCAGGCCCACCGCAGATGCGGCGCAGTTCGTTGTGGATTGAGCCGTGGGGCTTGCCGGTACGGGCAGCCCAGGCTGCTACGTTTTTAGCCAGCTTGTTCCGTAGGTCTTTGAGCTGGCGGTGGTCAACGACCTGGGGAGCGGCGGACGCCGGTCGCCGGGAGGCATGGTCCTGTTGGCGGGCGCGTAGCAGGGTGCCGACCTGGTCAGCGTCCAGTAGGCCGGGGATGCCGAGGAAGTCTTGCTCTTCATCCGAGCCAACTTCAAGGCCACCGGTTGAGAACTCTGCCCCGTCAAAGAGCACCCCGTGGAAGGATGCCTGGGAGCCGATGGCCTCGAATTTGCCGCGGGTGAGCTGGTCGCTGGCTACTTCTTCCTTGTTGGCTTCTTCAATCAGGTGGTCGTCCAAGCCCTCGTTGAGGGGGTCGACTACCTCGTCGGTAGCTCCCTTGCGGTCCAGGGCGTGATCCCGTTCAGTTTCCATCTCGTTGGCCAGCATCATGAGCTGCGGCACGGAGGGCAAGAAGACCGAAGCAGTTTCGCCGCGCTTTCGCGAGCGCACGAAGCGGCCGATAGCCTGGGCGAAGAAGAGGGGGGTGGAGGTGGAGGTGGCGTAGACGCCAACAGCTAGGCGGGGAACGTCCACGCCTTCGGATACCATACGGACGGCGACCATCCAGCGGGCCAGGCCCGCTGAGAACTCTTCAATGTTGTTGGAGGCTTCTTTGTCGTCGGAGAGAATCAGGGCGGGTTTTTCGCCGGTAATTTTTTGGAGCTGTTTGGCGTAGGCGCGGGCGTCAGCGTGGTCGGTTGCGATGACCAGGCCACCGGCGTCGGGGACGGTGCGGCGTACTTCGGTCAGGCGTTTGTCGGCAGCGGCCAGAACGGTGGGGATCCATTCGCCGTCGGGGTTGAGGGCGGTGCGCCAGGCCTGGGCGGTGACGTCCTTGGTAAATCCCTCCCCCAGGTTAGCGGCCATTTCTTCGCCGGCGGAGGTGCGCCAGCGCATCTGGCCGGAGTAGGCCATGAAGATGACGGGGCGCACGACGTGGTCTTTGAGGGCAGGGCCATAGCCGTAGGAGTAGTCGGATTTGGAGCGGCGGATGCCGTCGGCGTCCTCTTCGTACTGGACGAAGGGGATGGCTGCGGTGTCGGAGCGGAAGGGGGTACCGGTCAGGGCCAGGCGGCGGGTGGCCGGTTCGAAGGCTTCTCGCAGGCCATCGCCCCAGGAGAGGGAGTCGCCGGCGTGGTGGATTTCGTCCATGATGACCAGGGTGCGACCGTTTTCGGTACGGGCCCGGTGCAGCATGGGCTTGTTGGCGACCTGGGCGTAGGTGAGGGCGACGCCCTGGTAGCCGCGCCCCATGGTGCCGTCGGAGTTTTTGAAGTTGGGGTCGATGGAGATGCCAACCCGGGCGGCAGCATCGGCCCACTGGCGTTTGAGGTGGTCGGTGGGGGCAACCACGGTCATGCGGTTGATGGTGCCGCGGTTGAAGAGTTCCTTGGCGACGGTGAGCGCGAAGGTGGTTTTACCTGCACCGGGGGTTGCCACGGCCATGAAGTCGCGGGGGTTCTCGGTGAAATACTTGGTCATGGCCTCGGCCTGCCAGGCGCGGAGCTTAGGCGCGGTTCCCCAGGCGGCGCGGTCGGGGTAGGCCGGTGGCAGGGGCGGGTTGGAACCTTCGCCGAAGAGTGGTAGCTGGCTGTCGTTCATCTCGTATCTTCCCTTCCCTCTGTGGCTGCCCTCAAGGTTTTTGGGCACCACAAAAGTTTAGCCCCATTCGGGAGGGAATGGGGCTATGAGTCATCTCTCGATGAGTCTGGTTGACTAGGCTACCGGCAGGGCAGGCAGCAGGTTGGTCAGGGTCTGACCGGCGAGGTTGATGGTCTCAGATCGGCCGTCGGTGGCGTTGATAACGATGGCGCCCGAGACTACGGTCAGAACGACCTCGAAGTCGGCTTCGGGGTTGTCCCCGTAGTAGACCGGGGCCTGGCTGAGAAGTAGCTGGGCCAGGGTTGAGGTGCTTGAGCCGTCGGAGGTGAGGGTGATGGTCTCATTAGTGGTGTAGGTGACGCTCACGGTCTGCTGCTGGCCGTTGGTTGTCTGCGCTCCGTAGGTTGCGGTCATTTCGGCACTGTTGACGCCGGTGGCGGTTACGGCGCTGCCGCCGCTCTGCTTGACCAGGTGGCGGGTTTCGCCGTCACGCGCGCTGTCGATGGGGAAGGGGTCCCAGCCGTCGGGGAAGGTGACCACGTAGTCCAGGCGGAAGGAGGCTCCCGCGGCGAGGATGGCGGTGCCCGCTACGGGTGCTCCGGTGGTGTCTTCGGGGCTGGAGAACCAGAGGCCGGTGCCGCCGTAGGTGCCGGAGTTGAAGCCGCCCAGGCTACCGCCGGGGGTGAAGGTACCCTCACCGTTGGCAACCAGGCCGGTTGCGCCGTCCGTAATGAGGCCGGTGGAGTCGTCAAACTGCACGTCACCGCTGGTGTTGCTGGTACCGCCGAAGGTTGAGGCTACGCCGACCTTGGTGTTGTAGCCGGCGCTGGCATCCTCGATAGCGACCTGGGAGAAGAGCCCCCAGCGTACAGTCAGAGTAGGGGTAATGACGCTGGTGCTAGCGGCATAGGCAGGCACAAGGGCTGAGGACGCGACGATGGGTGCTGCCCAAAGGCCGGCTGTGGCCAGGGTACGGCGCGAGGTTTGGGGAGAGGTCATGTAGATGTGTTTCCTGAGTGGTGGTTCTGAAGAACGGGAGTAATGTTTGCTCTTTAGTTCTCGTCGTTACCGGGGGCTAGGCCCTCGTAGATTTCCTTGCATTCGGGGCAGACGGGGAACTTTTCGGGGTCGCGGCCGGGGGTCCACTTTTTGCCGCAGAGGGCGCGCACAGGCTTGCCGGTGAGGGCGGACTCCATGATTTTTTCTTTGCGCACGTAGTGGGCGAAGCGTTCGTGGTCGCCGGGTTCGACGTTCTGGACTTCTTCGCGTTCTAACAGGGCGGTGCCGCCGGAGTGGGCAGTTTCGGGGAAGGGGTCTTCGATGCCGGGAATTGATGACATGCCGGGTCTCCTTTATCTCAAAGCAGTTGGTCTTGTCTACCAGTGTAGTGCCCCCGTCAAGACGGCGTCCGGCTCCTGCTGTGGGGCAGGGGCCGGACGCCGCTGGTGGGGTTACCTGCTTCTAGCAGGTTGAGGGGCGGGCTAGCTGTAGCGGGCTACTCGTTGGTACATGTCTGCTACGTGCCGTTCGTAGTTTTTCGCTCCGGCGCGGACGCCCAGGTAGAAGGCTGCTACCCCAATCAGGGCAGTGACGACGGTACCCAGCCAGAACCAGAGCAAGCTACCGGTAATAGCCGTGGCCCCCATACCGATGAGAGACGGCAGGGAGAGAGCCATGGGGACGAAGAGCAGGAAACCTCGGGCCATGGTCTTAGCCATACCGTCTGGCTGTTCCGGGGTCTTCCAGGGGCTGGTTCCCGGTGGTACCACGGGTGCGTTGAAGACGGTGTCGAGGTAGTTGGCCATGCCGTTGGCGATAAAGTAGGTTCCCAGGGAGCTCACCAGCAAGGGCAGAGCCCAGGCAGCATGACCGGTCAGGAGGGCAAAAGCCAGGGTGCCCAGCACAATCATGGGCAGGTAGAGCATCATCATGCCGTAGGCCCGCCCCAGCCTATCGTCAATGCCGCGCAGGGGTGAGAGGGCATGCAGGGAGAAGGCCGAACCTTCAAAAGAAGCCAGGGCAGACTGGGAGTAGCCTGCCATAGCCGGTATAAAGGCAACCGCCATGACGAAGGCCATAGGGTTCGTCATCTCTTCCTCTACCCCGTTCGCTGAGACGATAAAGCTTCCCGAGATAAAAACCATCAAGATATACATGAGCGGCATCATGAGCACGTTGAGGTTGGCCCGGGAATCCCGGAGCATCATATCGAGGGTACGGGCGGCGATAGCCCCGCGCACGGTGGCCGGGAAGCGCCCGAGAAGCCCCAGGTTACCCTGGGCCAGGGTTTTGCCTTCGTCCTGCACCCCGGTGGATTCTCCCACGCTGGCCATGGTTTTAGCCGCAAAGAACTGCCAGATGAACCAGGCCAGGCCACAGTAGACCAGGGTGAGCGCGGTGAGAGCTAGAGCGATGCCGTAGCGACCGGCTCCTACCTGCGGGGCAATAGCCCAGGCTGAAGCTACAGGGGTCCACTGCAGGTAGCCGAGAACCTGCCGGAGCTGCTCGGTGTTGCTGGTAATGCCCGTGATAGTCGCCAGCATCAGGGGCCCGGCAAAAATCAGGGCCGCAAAGGCAAGAAGGGTGAGGGCGTTACTCACTGAGCGTCGCGAGCGGACGGGTATAGAGGCTACCGCAGTCAGGCGTCCGCCCAAAATGGCAAGGGCAAGGCCCAGTAAACCTGCCGGGATGAAAGCCAGGGTAGCCACTAGCGAGTAGAAGTTAGAGGTCGTCAGAGCCAGGACGGCTAGTACCGTCAGCACACCGGGCACCCCAATCAGAGCCCCCAGGGCTTGGCCGCCCATGAGCTGGCGGACGGTAATGGGGTAAGGTGCGAGGCGCTCCGGGTCAAGGGTGGGGTCGGCACCGGCTGCGACCAGGGGTATCAGCCACCAGGCCAGGGTCAGCAGACCACCTGCCACCCCCAGAATCAGTAGGGAGTCGGCAGGGTTCTGCAGGGTGAAACCTAAACCAGCCACGACCACTACGGCGCCGAGCCCGTAGAGCAGGCCAAAGACTAGGCCCACGATAGCCCAGGCATTCCCGTTACGGAAGATAGCGAGGAAGTGGTCGAGTTTAAGTTTTAGGAGGACTGCAACCATGAGATTCCCTCCGATACAACGCGTCCGCCCACCAGTTCAACAAATCGTTCTTCTAGCGATACGCCGCCGCGAACCTGTTCCACGGTGCCAGAGGCCAAAATACGGCCGGCGTTCATAATGGCAACGTGGTCGCACAGGCGCTGAACCAGGTCCATGACGTGGGATGAGATAATGACGGTTCCACCGCCTGCCACATAGGCCTTGAGAATATCCTGGATGTTCGAGGCAGAGACCGGGTCCACCGCCTCAAAGGGCTCATCGAGCACCAGCAGAGAGGGTGCGTGGATCATGGCGCAGGCCAGGGCTATTTTCTTAGTCATACCGGCTGAGTAGTCGGCGACCTTGCGGCCGGCGGCCCCGGTCAGGTCCATAGCCGTGAGCAGGTCGCGGGTTCGCTCAGCCACGGTTGCCTTATCGAGCCCGTGCAGGCGGCCGGCGTAGGTGAGGAGCTGCTCGCCGGTGAGCTTATCGAAGAGGCGGACGCCGTCAGGCAACACGCCCACCCGGCGTTTAGCATCTAGGGGGTTGGCCCAGACGTCCAGACCGCCCACCAGTACCTGCCCGGCGGTGGGCTTGAGCAGGCCCGTTGCCATGGAGAGAGTGGTGGTCTTCCCTGCGCCGTTGCGTCCTACCAGCCCGTAGAAGGAGCCTCGGGGCACGGTGAGGTTGACTCCGTCTACCGCGGCCTGCTGGCCAAAGACCTTCACCAGGTTGGTGATCTCCAGGGCTGCGCTGCCCCTGCTGGCCTCTGCCACTTCAGCTTCTACCGGCGCTGAAACCGGCTCAGTCAAGCCGCTGCTGGGTGCCTCTACAGGCCGGTTGCGGGTTTGGTCGTAAGGTTCATTCTGCGGGGGAAGGTTCTCGTGTGCCATATCTCCACTGTAGCTAGCATCACGGGCCTTTCCCTCCCCCGCTAGGGTGATTCCTTAAAAAAGAGCCATCATCAGGGCTGAGCGGGCCTTTGTGACGCGAGGGTCGGCTGAGCCTACGACCTCGAACAGTTCCAGCAGGCGTTCGCGCACCGTGGTTTTAGTCTCCGCATCCACGGCCTTGAAGAGGGCGATAAGACGGTTGAAGGCGTCTTCCACATGCCCGCCAGCTACATCTAGGTCGGCAACGTTGAGCTGGGCCTGCACGTCGGTAGCGTCGGCGGCAGCTTTTTGGCGTTCTTCCGCCAGGTTTAAAGTAGAGACGCGGTGAAGCAGGTGCACCTGGGCTAGGCCGATTTTAGCGTCCGTATCGCCCGGGTTCTCGTTGAGCGCGCGTGTATAGGCGGCTTCCGCTCCCTGGTAATCGCCCCGATCTAGAGCCTCAATAGCTTCCCTATGCAGGGGCGGTAGGGGCTTCTCGGCCTCTGACAATACCGGTTCGAACCCACCGGGTAGGCCCTGCTGAGCGGCGAGCTGCAGCACCTGGCCCAGCACCTCGGTCAGGGCCTGGGGCTCAACGGGACCGTTAAAGAGCGGGGCCGGGCGGCCAGCAAGCACAGCCACGGCCGCAGGCACACCCTGAATCTGGAAGGCCTGCCCGATCTCGGGGGTCTTGGTGATATCGACGGCGGCCAGCAGCAGGTTGCCACCGGCAGAGTTCACCAGGGCCTCGACCTGCTCCAGCATCTGGACTGACGCCGGTGAGTGGGGCGCCCACAGGGCAAAAATCACTGCACCCCGGTTGGACTCCTGCACCAGCTGCTGGAACTGGGCTACATCGGTCACGTCGAGTCGCCAGCTGGCAGCGGAGCTCTCCTCAGCAGGCTCAGCGCTGGAACCTGCCGACTCAGCAGCCCCCAGGTCCAGGGCATTTCGTACCGAAGCGGGTAGGTTCTGATCGTCAATCCCGGCCATTGGCCTTCCTTTCACAACGACAAATATCTCTACACTCTATGGTGCCAAAGCTCAGCCGGTAAGCGGGCACCCCTGCCCTAGTTCTAGCCCAGGGCAGAATCACGATAAGGTAGAACACAGTAACTACACCCCTACCCGAGTAGCCAGCATGTCCTCATCATTTTCCCCATCCCGCATCCTGCGCTCCCTCAGCTCCCGCAGGAGGCACGCGCAGACGTCCGCCCCCGTTGAGCCACGCACCAGCACAAAAGAGCAAAATAACAAGTTCGCGCTACAAGCTATCCCGGGTGCCCGCCCCCGTCACCGGCTGCAGCTACCCGACGAACCTGCCCATCTGAAAGACAATAAGGACGGCGCTCCCCCAGCTCCCCCAGAAACCCACGCGCTGGCCCCCGGCAAGGGCCGCTACATCAGCAACCCTATCTACTTCGGATTTATGCTGGCTGTAGGTGTGGGGCTTGCCTGGATGGGCATGTACTTTGTCCTCAACATTGGTGCCCTAGCAGGCTGGCTCACCGGTGCAGTCTTTATCGGCCTGGGGCTAGACCCAGCCGTGCGAAAACTAGAGAAGTGGGGCCTGCCACGCGGAGCAGGCGTCACCCTTGTTTTCCTTCTCTTCGCACTGGCAGCTACTGCCCTCATTTTTTGGATCATTCCCCTCATCGCCCGACAGGCGGTTTCCTTCATCACCGGCTTCCCCCAGCAGTTTGAGAACTTCCTCAACTCAGACTTTTTCTCGGGTCTGGACCGGCAGTATCACATCCGTTCAGCGGTAGATGCTGAGGTGGAAAAATTCTTTGCACAGCTCACCTCCGATACGTCAGTGGTCAGCGGATTTCTTAACTCCCTCATGAATGCAGGCTCCACTCTGGCAGAGGTCACCACAGGCACCATCATCGTGCTCTTCCTCTCCATCTACGTGCTCGCCTCCCTACCCACTATTAAGGCCTGGTTCATCCGCCTGGCCCCTGCCTCTAAGCGTGAACGAGTCGGCTACCTCACCGAAAAAATCACCAGCTCCGTAGGCCAGTACGTCATGGGCCAGGCTCTCGTTGCTATCTGTAACGCCACCTGCGCCGCCATCATCATGCTGATCGTGGGCGTACCCTTCGCCCAGCTGCTCATGCTCTTCGTCCTGCTCCTGGCCTTCATTCCCCTGGTCGGTGGCGTCAGCGCCGCCGTCCTGGTCTCGGTTGTCTCGCTCATCGACAGCTGGCAGACCGCCCTCTTCTTCCTTATCCCCTACCTGATTTACCTGCAAATTGAGGCCTACTTCATCTCCCCCCGCATCATGAGCAGGGCTGTGGCAGTACCCGGTGCTGTAGCCATTATCGCAGTGGTAGCCGGCGGCTCTCTTTGGGGTGTGCTCGGTGCCCTCATCGCCATTCCCGTGGCGGCGTCCCTGCTGATACTAGTCAACGAGGTACTCGTGCCCCGCCAGGACCAGCTCTAACGACCCATCCGCTTTCCTTGACCCGGTAGCGCTCTGCCTTTGAGCAGTGGCCGCTACCGGGTTTTTCTACGCTTCTAACGCCCTAGTTCTGGTGCAATCCGCCGGGTTCTACCAGAATCTACGGGTTGCCCAGCACCGCTCGTGCCAATGGCGGCGTTCCTCGATAGCCCGCTGGGCACCAAACATGTGGTCCTGCTGCCAGACCACTAGGTGCGCCACCCCGGGCTGGATAGGCCGCTTACATTCGGGGCACTTATAGGTTTTCAGTGCATTGATAGAGGGGATGTACTGCACATACCAGTCCCCGTCTTGGGCCCGCTCCACTCGCGGGGCAGGGTCAAGGATACGGGAAATATCGCGCCCAGCGGGGCGGGCTTTCTGCCACTTGCTGGGGGCGGCCCCGGAGTTAGAGTTGGGGCGGCGGGGCTTAGATGAAGAACGACGAGGCATTCCCCTATTCTTGCACGGGCCGCTGTGCCCACCCAAGCCACCTGTTAGAGTGGTACGGTGCGTTTAGTAATAGCTGATTGTTCCGTAGACTACATGGGCCGTCTCAATGCCCATCTGCCCCGCGCTACCCGCCTGCTCATGATCAAAAATGACGGCTCTGTGCTGATTCACTCCGATGGTGGCTCCTATAAGCCTCTGAACTGGATGAGCCCACCCTGCCGCCTGCATATTTCCCCTCGTGAAGAGTTCGAGGGAACATCCATAGCAGAGGAGCTTGACCCCGATGTGAGCGAGCTTTGGACGGTTCAGGCCGCCAAGACCGACGACAAGCTAGTTATTCGCGTCTTTGGCACTCACGGGGAACTGAGTCACGACCTGGGCATTGACCCGGGGCTTATTAAGGACGGAGTTGAGGCCGACCTCCAGCGTCTTTTGGCCGAGCAGATTGAACTACTGGGTGCTGGCTACCGCCTGGTGCGCCGTGAGTATCCCACAGCTATCGGTCCGGTTGATATTTTGGCCAAGGACGCCGGTGGTGTCTCTGTGGCTGTTGAGCTCAAGCGCGTAGGGGATATTGACGGCGTAGAACAGCTCACCCGTTACCTAGAGCTCCTCAACCGCGATCCCCTGCTTGCTCCGGTTCAGGGTGTCTTTGCAGCCCAGCGCATCAAGCCCCAGGCTCGCACTCTGGCAGAAGACCGCGGCATCCGCTGCGTCTCTCTCGACTACGATGCTATGCGCGGAGTGGACGACGTAGAATCCCGTCTATTCTAAACAGCTCCTTCTTTCTTGAAACAAGATATTAGTTCATAACAAGGACGCCGCCCTCCCCCAGGTCTGGGGAAGGGCGGTGTTTTGGTGTAGAGCAGCAGAGATTAGATCTGTGCGTGCTTCGCTGCGATGGTGACTCGATCGTTAGAGACAGTCAAGAAACCTTCGTGCAGGCGGGTGGTCTTCTTCTCACCGCTGGTTGCCTCGATCAGAAGCTCACCGTCTTCAGCGAGAAGGGCCATGGTGGGGATGTGACCTGGCATAATACCCAGGTCGCCATCGACGGTGCGTGCGCGCACGTACTTGGCTTCGCCAACCCACACGACTCGTTCACGGGAAACGACTTCAACTTTCAGTGCCATGATTACTTGGCTCCAGACTGTGCCTTGATTTCCTCGTAACGGCGCATGACGTCGTCCATACCACCGATGTTGTAGAAGGCCTGCTCGGGGATGTGGTCAACATCGCCGCGGCAGATCATCTGGAAGGATTCGATGGTGTCCTTGATCGGCACGGTTGAACCCTCGACACCGGTGAACTGCTTTGCAGTGTAGGTGTTCTGTGAGAGGAACTGCTCGATGCGGCGGGCACGTGAAACAACGACCTTCTGCTCTTCGGAGAGTTCGTCAACACCGAGGATGGCGATGATGTCCTGAAGTTCCTTGTTTTCCTGCAGGATAGCCTTGACCTGGATTGCGGTGTCGTAGTGCTCCTGACCGATGTACTGGGGGTCCAGGATTCGGGAGGTGGAGGACAGGGGATCAATCGCGGGGTACAGACCACGTGAAGCAATCTCACGGGAGAGCTCGGTGGTTGCATCCAGGTGGGCAAAGGTGGTTGCAGGTGCGGGGTCGGTGTAGTCGTCCGCAGGAACGTAAATCGCCTGCATGGAGGTGATGGAGTGACCACGGGTTGAGGTAATACGCTCCTGCAGCAGACCCATTTCGTCGGCCAGGTTGGGCTGGTAGCCCACAGCAGACGGCATGCGGCCGAGCAGGGTTGAAACCTCAGAACCTGCCTGGGTGAAGCGGAAGATGTTGTCGATGAAGAGCAGAACGTCCTGGTTCTGAACGTCACGGAAGTATTCCGCCATGGTCAGGCCGGTCAGCGCAACGCGCAGACGGGTTCCCGGCGGTTCGTCCATCTGGCCGAACACGAGAGCGGTATCCTTCAGAACGCCAGCTTCTTCCATTTCAACCCAGAGGTCGTTACCTTCACGGGTACGCTCGCCAACGCCGGTGAATACTGAGGTACCACCGAAGTTACGGGCAACGCGGGTAATCATTTCCTGGATCAGAACGGTCTTACCAACGCCTGCACCACCGAAGAGACCGATCTTACCGCCCTTGATGTAGGGGGTCAGAAGGTCGATGGACTTGATGCCGGTTTCCAGCATCTCGGTCGAACCTTCGAGGTCTGCGAAGCCGGGGGCTGCGCGGTGGATGGGCCAGTAGGTGTCGGCCTTGATTTCGTCGTTGGAGACGTCGAGGGCGTCACCGAGAACGTTGAAGATGTGGCCCTTGACGCCGTCGCCTACGGGGACGGAGATAGGAGCGCCGGTATCAACTACAGCCTGGCCGCGGACGAGACCGTCGGTCTGCTGTAGGGAGATTGCGCGTACCAGTGAGTCACCGAGGTGCTGGGCAGTCTCGAAGGTGATCTTACGGGTGGTGCCGTTGAGGGTCAGATCAGCGGTCAGCGCGTTGTAGATGTCAGGTACCTGGCCGGCAGGGAACTCAACGTCAACGACAGGGCCGATAACGCGAGCAATGCGACCGGTTGCGCCCTGAGCCGGCGCGGTAGCCGATTCGTTCAGAGTGGCAGTCATTGTTCTCACTTACCTATGTAGAGAGTGGAAAGTTGTCTGGTGGATTAGGAGGCGAGTGCGTCGGCGCCGCCAACAATTTCGCTGAGCTCCTGAGTAATTTCTGCCTGGCGAGCGTTGTTCATCAGGCGGGTGTACTTCTTGATGAGCTCGTCAGCGTTATCACCTGCGGACTTCATCGCGCGCTGGCGGGACGCCAGTTCGGAGGCCGCTGCTTCTAGCAGGCACGCATAGATGCGGGAGGCGATGTAGCGGGGCAGCAACTCGTCGAGAACTTCCTGGGGGCTGGGCTCGAATTCAAAGACTGAGTTCTGCTGGAACTGGTCGTCTTCGAGACGTTCGCCGGGCAGGATTTCTTCACCGAGTTCGCGTGCGTCTGCTACCTCGATGGGGAGCAGGCGCAGGACGCGGGTTTCCTGGCTGACCATGGAGACGAATTCGGTGTAGATGATATGAAGGTCATCGACTTCGCCGTTTTCGTAGGCTGCCAGGATGGCGTCGCGTGCTGCAACGGCCATCTCGATGTTGGGGTTGTCAGTGTTGCCTTCCCAAGCCTGCTCGTATTCGCGTTCGCGGAAGTCAAAGTAGGACTTTGCCTTGCGACCGATGAGATAGAGCTTGACTTCACGTCCCTCACCGCGGAGCTTCTCAATAAGACCCTCGGTTTTTTTGAGGACGGATGAGGAGTATGAACCCGCAAGGCCGCGGTCGCTGGTGAGGACGAGAACTGCAGAGCGACCGGTCTTTGCCTTTGAGCGTGCGTTAAGCAGGGGGTGCTCAATGTGGTGCTGGGTCGCGATGGCAGTGACGGCCTTGGTCAGCGCATTTGCGTAGGGGCTAGCGGCCTCTGCGCTCTTACGTGCCTTGTTAATGCGTGAGGTTGCGATCATCTCCATCGCCTTGAAGATCTTCTTCATAGACGATGTTGAAGTAATCTTTTGGCGGTAAACCCTAATCTGGGCTCCCATAGAGATTCCTTTCACTCCTAGGGTGAGGGCCCCTCCCCCAGGTTCTGTTGGAGGGGCGTCTCACCTGCTAGGAAAATCGCTAACCGATGGTTTCCTGTGATACTTCGCTGTCTGACAGGGGCTGGTGCTCTTCGTGACCGGCCTCAACGAGGTGGCTGGTGCCTTCTGAGCGGAAGCCCTGCTTGAAGTCAACGATGGCAGTCTTGAGAGCTGCTACGGTTTCGTCTTCGAGCTTGCCTGATGCTGCGATGTCCTGCAGTACTGAGGTGGAGCGGCGCAGGTGGTCGAGGAACTCTGATTCGAAACGCAGAACGTCTGAAACTTCGAGGTCATCGAGGTAGCCGTTGGTGCCTGCCCAGATTGAGACAACCTGGTCCTCAACTGCGTAGGGGGTGTACTGGGGCTGACGCAGCAGCTCGGTAAGGCGAGCACCGCGGGTCAGCTGGGCCTTTGAGGCTTCGTCCAGGTCGGAAGCGAACATTGCGAAGGCTTCCATGGCGCGGTACTGAGCAAGGTCGAGCTTGAGGGTACCGGAGACCTTCTTCATAGCCTTGGTCTGTGCTGCACCACCAACACGGGAGACGGAGATACCTACGTCGACCGCAGGGCGCTGGTTAGCGTTGAAGAGGTCTGACTGCAGGAAGATCTGGCCGTCGGTGATGGAGATGACGTTGGTGGGAATGAAGGCTGAAACGTCGTTTGCCTTGGTTTCAATGATCGGGAAGCCGGTCATTGAACCTGCACCCAGCTCGTCGGAGAGCTTTGCACAGCGCTCGAGCAGGCGGGAGTGGAGGTAGAAGACGTCACCGGGGTATGCTTCGCGGCCCGGAGGACGACGCAGCAGCAGTGATACCGCGCGGTAGGCTTCTGCCTGCTTTGAGAGGTCATCGAAGATGATGAGGACGTGCTTGCCGCCATACATCCAGTGCTGGCCGATGGCGCTACCGGTGTAGGGAGCCAGGTACTTGAAGCCTGCTGCGTCAGATGCGGGGGAAGCCACGATGGTGGTGTATTCCAGTGCGCCCTGCTGCTTGAGGGTTTCGCGTACTGCTGCGATGGTTGATGCCTTCTGACCGATAGCAACGTAGACACAGCGAACCTGCTTGTTGGGGTCACCGGTTGCCCAGTTGTCCTTCTGGTTCAGGATGGTGTCAACCGCGATAGCGGTCTTACCGGTCTGGCGGTCACCAATGATCAGCTGACGCTGGCCGCGGCCAATCGGAATCATGGCGTCGATTGCCTTGAGACCGGTCTGGAGGGGCTCGTGAACTGACTTACGCTGGGTAACGCCGGGAGCCTGAAGTTCGAGGGCGCGGCGGCCTTCGGCTTCAATGTCGCCCAGGTCGTCGATGGGGTTACCCAGGGGGTCAACTACGCGGCCCAGGTAGGCGTCGCCTACGGGTACTGAGAGAACCTCGCCGGTACGGTGAACTTCCTGGCCTTCTTCAATGCCGGTGAAGTCACCGAGGATGATGACACCGATGTCACGAGTGTCGAGGTTCTGTGCCAGGCCAAGGGTGCCGTCTTCGAAGCGAAGCAGCTCGTTAGCCATTACTGAGGGAAGGCCCTCAACGCGTGCGATGCCGTCGGATGCTGATGCAACACGACCCACCTCTACGCGCTCTGCATTGCCGGGTTCGTAAGACGCTGCGAATTCATTCAGCGCGTTACGGACATCATCGGCGTTGATGGTCAAATCGGCCATCTTATGTCCCTGCTCTCCTAATTTGTTGGTGTGCCTGCCGACTGGCGGCAGGCCCACCGAAACTTGTGTGACGTGCTCGGGCTGGGCCTTTAGGCTTGCCCGATGTCGTCTGTGTATCTTCTAAATCACCGTCGAGGTCTCGACTGTGTAAATCGCCTATGCGAAAGCGCGGCTGAGTTCTGACAGTCGGGTGGACAGCGAGCCATCGATGACTTCGTCCCCTACCTGCACGCGCAGACCGCCCAGAAGTGCGGGGTCTACGGTGATGTCGAGCTTCAGCTCCTTGCCGTAGGTCTTGTTGAGTGACCCCTGCAGCTTTGCAATCTGCTCTGCAGTCAGCGCGGTTGCTGAGGTAACTCGTGCGATCCAACGGTTTTGACGCTTGACGATGATTTCTACGAACTCGTTAGCCAGACGGGCTGCGGTGGTTCCGCGGGCCGCAGTGGCAACTCGTTCTAGCAGAAGCTTGCCTTCAGCGGTGGCTACACGGCCACCGAGGCTGACAGCCAGCTTCTTGAGTGCTTCCTTGCTTGCCCTGGTATCGGCAAGAGCAGCCTGTGCTTCTGCTGAGGCATCAACGGTGTTGATGAAGGTCAGCAGTTCGTTGACGGTCTGCTCCAGTGCATCGATACCTCCGCGCTGTTCAGCAGAAAGCGCTACTGAGGTAACAGCGGTTGTTTCGAGGGCATCAGCCAGATCGCGTTCTTCACTCCAGCGGGCTTCTGCTGCTGCAGAAACGATAGCCAGAGCGGCGTCGGAAATCTTGCCGCCCAGAACGGAGCGGGCGATGCCTGCTCGCTGCGCTGCTTCGCGGGAAGGATCGGTTAGACCTCGCCGGAACCCGCCGTTGCTGTCGATAGCGTCGACAACAGCGAAGAGCTCTTCTGCGAGGTGGGTCGGGTTATCGGTAGGCTGGGCCACCAGAACCTGTTCCACCTTGTTCAGTGATTCAGTCGATACTGCTGACATTAGCGGGCTGCACCTGCCTGCTGCTGCGCGTCAAGGTCAGCAAGAAAACGATCGACTACACGTGCGGATCGCTCATCATCGTTGAGGGATTCGCCCACAATCTTGCCAGCCAGTGAGGTTGCCAGAGCGCCAACTTCGGTACGAAGTGATGCTGCGGCAGCTGCACGTTCTGCCTCGATGGTCTTCTGGGCGTTTTCGGTGATGCGAGCGGCCTCAGCGTTTGCGCGCTCCTTAGCTTCTGCCACGATGGCGTCGCCTTCGGCGCGTGCTTCTTCGCGAATCTTCTGAGCTTCCAGACGAGCGCTTTCGAGCTGCTGGCCGTACTCTTCGCGTGCTGCCGCGGCCTCTGCCTGAGCCTTTTCAGCCTTGGCTAGACCACCCTCAATTGCTTCTTTACGGTCCTGGTAAATCTTTTCGAATGCCGGGACAACGTACTTGGTGACGATGAAGAGGAGGAGCAGGAACCCGATGGCGGTAATGGCGATTTCCCAGACATTGGGGATCAGAGGGTTCGCGCCCTCTGCTGCTGCCATTAAGTGAGACATAGGGGGTTTTCCTGTTCTATAGTTTGGTCAATCTTTCGGCGGGGCCAAAAATTACTTGATAAACGCAAGAACCAGGCCGAGAACTGCCAGTGCTTCAACCAGTGCGAAGCCCAGGAAGAGCATGGGCTGCAGGGTGCGCTGTGACTCGGGCTGACGGGCAACAGAGGTCATGTAGGCTGCGAAGATCAGACCTACGCCGATGCCACCGCCGATAGCTGACAGACCGTAACCAACTGCGGTAAGTGAACCGGTGAGTTCCATGATGTTTGTTTCCTTTCACAGTGCCCCTTGCGGTTTGTGTGTTGTGTAAGGGGCAGAGTTTTGATGTGGACACTCCCCGCTAAAGCGGGTTGCTTTTCTCGTCCGCCGGTGTGCCCGACGGAGAAAACCTATATTTTTAGTGGCCTTCTGAGACCGAGCCCTGCAGGTAGACCGCAAGGAGCAGGGTGAAGACGTAGGCCTGGATAACCTGAATCATGAGTTCCAGGAAGTAGAGGAAGAGACCCAGGGCGCCTGAACCGACCGAGGCGATAGCAGCGATGCCGCCTGCTTCAACAATCAGGTACTGGGTAAGGGATGCTGCAACCATAATCGCCAGGTGGCCACCGAACATGGTAGCGAAGAGACGCAGGGCGTGGGTTGCGGGGCGGATGAGCATGTTTGACATGAACTCAATCGGAATCAAGATGATGTAAACAGGCCAAGGAACGCCGGAGGGCATGGTCATGTCCTTGAAGAACTTCCCCAGACCCTTGCGCTTGATACCAACACCAACCCAGGTCAGGTAGGCGATACCTGCCAGGGCGTAGGCAGAACCTACGTGAGACATGGTGGGCAGCTGGACGACGGGAATTGAACCGTAGAGGTTGTTGACCAGGATGAAGAAGAAGGCGGTGAAGAGCAGGGGAACGAAAGGCTTGTAGTGGTGGGCGCCAATCAGTTCCTTGCCCAGGCTGTTACGGACCAGGCCGTACCCCATTTCGCCCACGAACTGGGTGCGTGAGGGAACCATGGCACGCTTGCGGGCAGCGAAGAGGAAGAAGCCAGCAACGATGACCACCGACAGGATGACCAGAAGCATCTGCTTGCTGAACTCAAAATCACCGATCGTGAAGATGGCAGGCAGGTGCATATCATCGATAGTGGGCGGAACGTAGCCCTGCTGCTCTCCCGCTGCGACAACTAGCCCGTTTGAAATCAAGGCAAGTCCTTTCATTGCTTCGTGTTGGCCGCTGGCTCCAGCAACCTCAGAGGTTTAAAGAATCAAAAGTATGTGTGTGCCAACCGGTTTCAGTTGGTCTTATTTACGCTGCTGCATGTGGATAAATACCAGGTAGATACCACCAAAGGCGCCAACGAATCCGCCTACCCAAGCAATCCAGGTTGTACCTAGTAAGTGGTCCAGACCATAGCCTACCAAACTCCAGATACCAATGCCTATCATGACGTACAGAAGTGTCATAAAGGCCCCGGCTGTTCCGCCACCGGCAACCAGGTCGCCAGCAGAGCGTAACTGCTTATCTTGCTTGTACCACTTATCGTCGGTGTTGCCCACGGGTGTATGCTCCTTTGCCTAGTTTCATCCTACCGAATCGAAATAGAGGATTCTCTGTTTCGAGATAATTTTCGTTTCAATGACAAGCTGGGCCACCAGTGCCAGGACGGCTCCGGTGAGAAGCCAGCCGTTACGAAAATCCTGCGGTATAGGGGCGAACACTAAGAGGCCGGTGAAAACCATAATCTTGAACGGATACATGGCCGCTAGAGCCGCTGCCGCCGCTTTCATCGACTTCTTCTCAGCCGGTATCACAACCATGATTCCGACCGCGAAACTGAGATAAACCAGGGTAAGCCCCGTAAGGAACCCACCCGCAGCCGGTTTACCTGCGATAAGTACACCAACTATCGTACCGACTAGGGCCAAGATAGCCAAAGCCAGCGAGACAGACCGGAAGATTTTTAACCAGGGCATCTCGTTGATGCCCAGCGGCTTAGGCCCCATTTTTCTGACGCACCTTCCCGAGCAAGGTCGGCAAAAAGATGTAAAGGGCCAAGATAAGCACAACTAACAGGGCAGACCAAACAGCGTTCTGGGTTTCAAAGGGCAGGGCCATCACTGTCACAGCGGTCACCACAAAAGTAGTAAGCGTCACAAGTGTCGCGCTGCCCAGGTGGCTGAAACCGACGTCCGTCAACCGCTGATAGGCGTGGGTGCGATGGGGTTTGTACCACTGTTCACCCCGCACGATTCGGCGCAGTAGCGTGGTCCCGGTATCTGCCAGGTAGACCAGCAGGGGGGCAAGAATATATTCCACGTAAACCCCCGAAAGGAAAGCCCCTACCGCCATAGAAGCGATAGCTCCCCCCAGGAAGTAGGAACCGGCGTCCCCTAGAAAAACGTTCTTACCGGTACGTACATTCCAGGGCAGGAAGGCAAGGTAGGCCGCAGCCACAGCCGCTCCCCCGGCAAGTAGCCAGGGCATTTGGTTGACCCAGCCCGCGTAGGCATAAGCCCCACCCACGGCAAAGCCGTGCAGGCCCGAGATACCGTTAATGCCGTCCATAAAGTTCACCACGTTGATGTAGGCGGCGATCGCAAAGACGCCTAGGGGAACCCAGAAGATGGAGGTCCCCAGCATCAGGGTCATTCCCAGAGTGACGATAGCGCCGATGAGCAGCTGGGCCGCAAAGCGAACCTTGATAGAGACCCCGCGGTAGTCCTCCATCCAGCCCAGGGCGCCCGATGCCACCATGCCAAAGAGCACGAAGAGGGCGATAGACCGATCGGTAAAAATCTGTCCGTCGATGAGGGCAACCAGGTAGGCCAGCACCGCTGCAAGTGCGGTTGCCAGCCCCATGCCTCGGAAGACCGGGGAGCTGTGGGAAGACCGTGCGGTGGGGATGTCGACCAGGTTCCAGCGATGCAGGAGCGGACGCACGGCGAAGGGTAAGAGCAGACCGGCGACCAGGCCGACAACGGTGGGCACCAGAAGCAGGGCCAGAAGTTCTGAGGTAGTCATTAGGCCTCCTGCCCCCGGTGCTCGGTGCGCTCGTACCCGCGGTGGCTGCGGTAGTTTTCAAGCCAGCGGGCGTAGTCAAGGTCAGCGGGATTAAGCCTGGGAGCTTGAGCCCTCATGATATTTTCGTTCTCTTCGCTGCGCTGGTGTACTTCGTCCTGGCCAAAAAGCACCTCGTCGCGCTTTTCGCCCGCACGCAGGCCAATAACCTCGATAGCCACGTCGAAGCGCTCATAGAGGCTGCGCATATGCTCCGCCACCTTGAGAATCTTGACCGGCTCGCCCATATCGAGCACCATCACCTCGCCGCTGCGTCCGATTGCCCCGGCCAGCATGACCAGCAGGCAGGCGTCCGGAATCAGCATGAAGTAGCGGGTGGCGTTCCGGTCGGTCACGGTCAGGGGGCCGCCGTCCAGGATCTGCTTGGTAAAGAGGGGCTTAATAGAACCGCGAGAGCCAAAAACATTGCCGAAGCGCACCGAGACATAGGTACGCCCGGTCTGCTCGCCGTACCAGCTCGTCAGCATTTCCGCGCTGCGCTTGGACTGCCCCAGGGCAGTAGTGGGGTCGGCAGCCTTATCGGTCGAGATATTCACAAAAACCTGAACATCAACCTGAGCTGAAGCCTTAAGTACGTTTGCGGTACCCAGAGTATTAGTTTTATAGGCTTCCTTGGGGTAAGCCTCAAGAGCAGAGACATGCTTAAGAGCGGCAGCATGAAATACAACCTCAGGCTGACGTTCAGCAAAGACCGCCTCTAATGCCTCAGCATCCCGTACATCCGCCAGAATCACGCTGGGGTCGTCCAGGCTTGATAGGCCGGTCAGAGAATACCGGGTATCCATGAGCAGGGACTCGTCGCGGTCGAGCATCATAAGCTCAGCCGGCTGGTAGGCACTAATCTGGCGGCAGAGCTCAGAACCAATCGACCCGCCAGCGCCGGTCACGAGCACGCGTCGACCCTGCACATAGCTACGGATGAGATCATGGTCAATCTTGTAGTCAATTGTGCCGCGAATCTTCTCAAGAAGCTCGCGCTCATTATTCTCTTCACTGCGTCGGCGACCGTGACCAATATCGGGAACAGCAGAGTTGATACGTATGGTCTCTACACCCAGTTCTTTCATGCTCTGGGCGATGCGGACCAAACGCCGTTCAGGGATCTCCTCACCAATAGCAATGAGCACCTTCTCAGCCTGGTGGTGTTTTACCAGGGCCGCCAAATCAGCGCTGGTTCCCTCAACCTTAACCGAATGAATACGGGCGTTACGCACCGAACGGTCATCGTCAACAATCGCGACCGGCAGGTACTTGGCCTTGGGGTCGGTCATCAGGGTTGAAATCAGGTTGCGGCCCAGAAAACCTGCACCGTAAACAATCACCCGCTGCACATCTTTACCGCTGGGGCGGTTAGTCTTTTCCTCATAGATTCGCTTGCTGTAGCGGAAGCCCATCATCAGCAAAACTGCGATGGGGAAGGCAATGAGCACCACCGAGCGGGGTACTCCAAAGGCACGGGACGATACCATCAGCAGTATCTGCATAATGATGGTATTAGCTAATATCAGGGGATAGAGCTTGCTGCCCTCTTGCAGGGTGCCGTAGCTGTGGACTCCGCGGTAGAGACCCATCATCAGGCCACCACCGATTTGCAGGGCGACCATCACCAGGGCAACCGCGGTGAGTCCGCCTGCATCAATCTGGCTAAGGTCCATGCCATAGCGCAAAACAAAGGCAGCGGGAAGGGCTATCAGCCAGGCTAGGGAGTCGAGCCCCATCTGCACGTACTTCCACCAGGTCTTCCGCTCGGTGCTCGATGTCAGAATGGGAATAGAGGTAGTCTGCGGGGACGCTTCTTTAGACATTGCTGCCCTTCTCTTTCTTTCCCTGCGGGGTTCTGCCGGTCATGGCTCTAAAGGCCCGGGTACGCAGTTCTTCTGGTGCTAGGCGGTAGACACCGCGGATGGCTAGGTTCTGGGTGAAGCGTACGGGACTCACTACTCCCCCGGTATAGAGCCTGCGTTGGACCTGGAGGTCCTTGCGCAGGGCTTCTAGCCCACCGCGTCGGGTATAAGCTGTAGCAACCCGGTAGCTTACCAGGGGCTGGCTCAGGTTGCCCAGGACGAACCCAGCTCGACTCATGCGGGCCCAGAGCCAGTAGTCTTCGGCTCCCGGAACCTCAACGTAACTGCCAACAGCCTCTACAGCGCTCTTGCGGAAGACCACGGTGGGGTGCAACATGGGATTGCGCTTCGGAAGCATCTCTCGAATAGCTCTCGCCCCGGTTACCGCTTTCCGTTCGGCCTCGGGGCGGGCGGGGTCGTCCGTAAATTCGTACATGGCGCTACCCAGCACGTCGTACTGGCCGGCGGCTAGCAGGGGAACCTGCTGGGCAAAACGGTCAGGAGCAGAAACATCGTCTGAGTCTGCTCGGGCCACAATATCGTAGTCGCAGTAGGTGAGCCCCTCGTGCAGGGCGGCAGCTAGCCCGTGGTTCTCGGCAAGGCGCACCACGGTCACCGGCAGGGAACTCTGCTCTTCAAAATCAGCGATAACCTGAGAAAGCTCAGCGCTCACGGGGCCGTCCTGCACCAGCACCAGCTGGTTGGGGCGCAGGGTTTGGCCCTCGGTATTCGAGGCTAGGGCCAGGCGCAGGTGCTCGGGCTGATCCCCGGCATAAACGCTCATCAAGACAGAGAACTTGGGGTCGCTCCCGTAGTTTGCTTTGATACGCTGGGCCAGCTGGGGGGTTTCAAGCTGGTAGACGCCGTCCAGCACCTCACTGTTGGAGCGGTAGCCGGCGGCGGCGTCCTGAAGCCCCTTGAGGAAGTAGCCGGTGTAGGTCTTCTTCTCATCGGTGCGCAGCAGGGTGCTAACCCACAGGCGGGCCGTCGAACCGCCGTAGAGCAGCTTTTCCAGCGGGGTTAGGGTGCGACGGGCACAAAAAACCCAGAGCTTATTGCGTACATCGTTGTAGAAACGGGGGCCGGGTTTGGCGTCTGTGGTGCCAAAGGTCTTGGTGTGGTGGCGGGCTACCGACCGCTCAGTAGCAATACCGTTGCTGTGGTGAATCAGGCGGGTGGTGTATTCGAAGTCATCGTTCCAGATAAAGAAGTCTGCCAGGGGCAGGTCGGTGGCCCGCATGGCGGCAGCGTCCATCAGGATTGACACAAAGGACGCCGAACGGATAGGGCGGGCACCCACAGCGGCTGCCCGCGCGGTACGGTCAGGGCCCGCGGCGAACATGGTACGCATAGTGTTCATGGGGTGGTCCTGGCCGTTGGTCCACACCACCTTAGAGGCCACGACGGCCGGTCGCTCTGCCCGCACCGGGGAATAGTCAGCCCAAGCCCGGTAGGCCTCAGACAGGGTGTTCTCGGTAGGTTCGGTGTCGTCGTCCATGACCCAGACCAGGTCTGCTGCATGGCGGTTTAGGGCCCGGTCGATGCCCACAGTGAAGCCGCCTGCGCCGCCCACGTTCTGCGGGAGGTGCACAATGTCGGTAGCCAGTGAACTCCGATAGCTGCCCAGGTACTCTTCGGTACCGTCGGTAGAAGCATTATTGACGATGATGACCGTATCGGGAGTCAGCTCCCCCGCCTCTATCCCGGCTAGGGTCTGTTCAAGCAGCTCACGGCGGTTATAGGTCACCACTACAGCAACAATGCGCTCCTGGGGGCGCACCTGGGGTGTCGGGGCAGATACCATGGGCAAACAGGTCCTTTCGTGGGGTGAGGCCACCTGTACACGTGTGTTTATGCCGGGGTCAAGGCAAAATTCACACAACTCTATCTAAGTTTAGCGAATTCACCTGTGGATTAGCCCAGCGCCAGCGACCAGCTACCCCGAAGCGCACCCCTTTACAGCCTGTCCTACGTGTATTTCTGCCTGACCTGTGTCACCCTAGGGGTAGGGTCGCAGACGACCTACCGGTAACCACTACACGGACGGAGCAAAGGCATGACTCAGGCCACATGGAAAGTAATTGGGGCAAGCGGGTTTGTGGGATCTTCGATTGTCGCCCGACTGGCTGCTGAAGGTGTTCAGGTTGATGCTGTTGAAGCTCCCCGCCTGCTGACCCGCACGGCCGAAGCTGAGCAGCTCATTCGCGAGGCCCGTCAGCTGGACGGTATCATCGACACTCTCGCCGAGTCTTTCGCAGGGTGCGAGGTTGTCATCAATGCTTCGGGCCTGGCTGCCCCTGATCAGGAAGACCTAGCTCCCCTGTTGGGCGCAAATGCCCTACTCCCTGCCGTTATCGCTATCGCAGCCCAGCGCACCGGTGTCAGCAGGGTGATTCACCTCAGCTCGGCAGCTGTGCTTGGGCCTGTTCCTACGCTCACTCCGAGCGAAGAAACACAGCCTTTCTCTGCCTACTCTTTCTCAAAGGCCCTGGGCGAAGAAGTACTTCTGGCCCTGCGGGCCTTTATCGAAGAAACAGCGGCTCAGGGGCAGGCTCCCGGCTCTGAAGCGTCAGAATTCCCGGCGGCTCCTTCTCACTCCCCCGTCGCTGTAGCCGGGGATCACGCAGTCGATATCTGCATTATCCGGGCCACGAGTGTGCAGGGCCGTGGTCGCCGCACCACCGAGGCTTTCGCAAAAATTGCTTCCTCCCCACTGGCGTCCGTCGCCGGGCGCACCCCGCGGCGTACCCCGGTCTCCTCCAACTACGCCCTGGCAGAATTCGTCTACCGGGTAGCCAGTTTCACCGGCCCTCTGCCCGCCATCGTAATGCAGCCCTGGGAAGGGGCAACCACCGAGTCCGTCCTTATTGACGCAGGACGCCGCCGCCCCCTACACCTACCGGCCCCCCTCTGCCGGGCTCTGGTAGCCACCGGCTACAGGGTCTCTGAGCTCCTGGGGGACCGTCTAACCGGGCCCGTCCGCCGGGTTGAGGTGATGTGGTTCGGCCAGGATATCGACGATTCATGGGCTCAAAAAAATGGCCTGGTACCCCAAGCACGGGTGAGCGAGGTGCTTCGCACCGCCCACAGCGCGCTAGGCACCAGGCAGGACCGCAAGTTTGAAAACTAGACGGTAGGAGTTTCGTTGCCCTCGCCATCCGCTTCGATTAGTGGCTCGGCGGGGGCTTCTTTCTGGGTGCCGAATACCAGCGAACGGGCATCAGCTACCGAGTAGGGCTTAGTATCGTCCTTCACCACGCGGGTCTCAGGCGAGTGAGCGCTTGCTGTGCGGCGTTGGTCGACTGCGGCGGTACCGCTAGCGCCGCCTACCAGACCCGCAGCGAGCGATCCGGCAGCGGGTGCAGCAGCCTGGCGCCCGGGAGTATCCTCCACCTCATCAGCAGCAGATTCGTCCATATGACGCGGTGAGAACTCGGTGTCTTCCACCGCCTCCGTTGCAGCGACTAGAGGAGCTTCTGGTGCCTCGCGGCGGGCCTTCTCCTGGGCCTCAAATTCGGCGCGAGTTAGCACACCGGGCACGACCTCGCGCAGGCGCTCTACTGAAATTGCACCCTCGCGCACCACGACCAGGCGGTCAGAGGTGCAGTCCACGATGGTGGAGGGCAGGGCATCCTTGGCTTCAAAGCCCTCAGGACGGTTCTCGGGGCGGGGTCCACCGTCAAAGATAACGGCTACGTCATCGCCCAGCTGGGCCATAGCTTCCTGGGCGGTTGTAGCTGCCGGGCGCCCGGTCTTATTGGCTGAAGAAACAGCCAGAGGGCCCAGGTTTTTCAGAAGCTCAATAGCTACAGGGTCGTTAGGCACACGCAGGGCAACGGTGCCCTGGGTCTCGCCCAGGTCCCAGTTCAGGGAGGGCTGAGAATAGAAAATCAGGGTGAGAGCACCGGGCCAGAACTCGGTAGCCAGGGCGCGGGCGTCCTCAGAAATCTCATCGGCCAAACCCGGCAGCACAGACTGGTCATAAATGAGTACCGGCGGGGGCATCTGCCGGGTACGGCCCTTAGCGGCAAGCAGGTTCCCAACGCCCGCAACGGAGAAGGCGTCGGTGGCGATACCGTACACGGTGTCGGTAGGAATCACGATGGTCTTGGCTGCGCCGATTGCTGAGTTGGCGGTCGCGATGGCGTCACCCAGGGTCTCAGGGTCGGTTGCACTAACAATGGTTGCTTTCACGCTCATTATTCTTTCACATTCTTAGGTGCCTGGTAGCGGTTTATAGCCCGAGGTGTGACGGGGTTTACCCGCGAAATCATCAATAGATTCGATACCTTCAAAGCCGACGGCGGCAAGGGCCTGCCGCATCAGTTCCCGCTGGGTTTCGGCGTGCTCCATAATCAGGTAGCCACCGGGAGCAAGAAGAGCATAGGCTCGGGCTGCGATGGCGGTAGGTAGCTCCATGCCGTCCTCTCCCCCGCCGTAAAGAGCCAGGGCCGGGTCGTGGTCGCGAACCTCTGGATCTTTAGGAATTGCCCCGGCAGGGATATAGGGCGGGTTGGAAGCCACTAGGGTCACGGTTCCCTCGTAGCCGGGTAGGGCCGTGCGGGCATCGCCCGCTACCAGTTCCACCCCGGCTGGGCCCAGGTTACGCTCGGCCCAGGCGGCAGCGTCGGTTGAGAGTTCAACGGCGAGGACGCGTGGGGTCGGCACCTGCTCATCTGCGGCTAGCTCGGTAGCAAGGGCAGCTGCAATGGCACCTGACCCGGTACACAGGTCAACCACCAGGGGCTGGGCGGGCAGGGCCTCAGCCATGCCCCGGTAGGCGGTGAGGGCGTGCTCCACCAGCAGCTCGGTCTCGGGTCGGGGCACAAAAACCCCCGGCCCTACCGACAGGGTCAGGCCCCGGAAGTGGGCCTGGCCGGTCAGGTGTTGGAGGGGCAGGCGCTCACCGCGCAGGGTCACCAGACGGGCAAAGCCCTCAGGTGCCGGATGTCCCAGCAGGGCCAGGGACTGAACACGGCCCCGCGATACCGGCTCACCGGCGTCCTTCTCCAGTAGATAAGCGGCAAGAAGCTGCGCGTCCACCGCAGCTGAGTCAATACCGGCTGCGCCAAGATAGAGCGCAGCCCGGCGAAGGGCTGAATCAAGCTCTTCGCCGGGCTCCAGGCTAAAATCAGCCACGCTTACTTGTCTTCCTGACCGAGCTTCTCAAGGCGGGCAGCCTCGTCCATCTCAATAGCGGACTGCACAACAGCCTCAAGGTCACCGTTGAGCACAGCGTCCAGGTTGTAGGCCTTGTAGCCGGTGCGGTGGTCGGCAATACGGTTTTCGGGGAAGTTGTAGGTGCGGATGCGCTCTGAACGGTCCATGGTGCGCACCTGGGAGTGGCGCTTCTCGGCGTTCTCGGCGTCAATCTGCTCCTGCTGCCAGGCAAGCAGGCGGGCACGGAGCACGCGCATAGCAGCTTCACGGTTCTGAATCTGTGACTTCTCGTTCTGCATAGCAACCACGATGCCGGTGGG
Source organism: Rothia nasimurium (assembly GCF_928392795.1). GTDB lineage: Bacteria > Actinomycetota > Actinomycetes > Actinomycetales > Micrococcaceae > Rothia > Rothia nasimurium_F. The sequence continues at coordinate 306,071 of NZ_CAKMTJ010000001.1, read as the reverse complement.
CAGGTGGGTAATACGCACAGCGGAGTCGGTGGTGTTCACCGACTGCCCGCCGGGGCCTGATGAACGGTAGACGTCAATCTTCAGGTCGTTCTGATTAATCTCGATTTCCTCGGGCTCATCAACCTCGGGAAAGACCAGCACACCGGCAGCTGAGGTGTGGATACGGCCCTGGGACTCGGTCGCCGGAACACGCTGCACGCGGTGCACGCCGCCCTCGTACTTGAGGTGGGCCCAGACGCCCTCCGCGGGGTCATTCGAGGTGCCCTTGATAGCTACCTGAGCATCCTTGTAGCCGCCCACGTCGGTGGTCTGGGAGGAAATCATTTCGGTCTTCCACCCCTTAGACTCGGCGTAGCGGGTGTACATGCGTAGCAGGTCAGCAGCAAAGAGGGAGGCCTCGTCGCCACCTTCGCCACCCTTGACTTCGAGAATGACGTTGCGGCCGTCGTCCGGATCACGGGGAATCAGCAGACGGCGCAGCTTCTCTTCAGCCTCGGGCAGCTGGGCTTCAAGCTCCTTGACCTCGTCAGCAAAGTCGGGGTCTTCGGCAGCCATCTCGCGGGCAGCTTCGATGTCGTCGCGCAGGGTGTTGACGCGGTTGTAGGCTTCAACGATGCCGTTAAGCTCTGAGTAGCGGCGACCCAGCTTACGGGCCTTGCCCTGGTCAGCGTGGACGGCGGGGTCAGCCAGCTGCTTCTGGAGGTCTGCGTGCTCGTCGAGCAGACCCTGGATAGATTCAATCACGGTGATGTCCTTTCCTTATTCGCCGTGGCCCAGGCCGCTCTTAGCAACGGTGAGCAGGAATTCGACGTTGGACTGGGTCTCGCGTAGCTTGGAGAGCAGAACAGACAGGGACTGCTCCTGGTCCATGCCGGCCAGCACGCGGCGCAGGCGCCACATAATCTTGACCTCGTCGGGTGAGAGCAGGGCCTCTTCGCGACGGGTTGAGGACGCGTTGAGGTCGATGGCGGGGAAGATACGCTTGTCTGCCAGCTGGCGGGAAAGGCGCAGTTCCATGTTGCCGGTGCCCTTGAATTCTTCGAAGATGACCTCGTCCATCTTGGAGCCGGTCTCGACCAGGGCGGTCGCCAGAATGGTCAGTGAGCCGCCTTCTTCGATGTTGCGGGCAGCACCGAAGAACTTCTTGGGCGGGTAGAGGGCAGCTGCATCTACACCACCGGAGAGGATGCGGCCTGAAGCGGGCGCTGCCAGGTTGTAGGCACGGCCCAGGCGGGTCATGGAGTCCAGCAGGACGACGACGTCGCGGCCCTGCTCCACCAGACGCTTGGCACGCTCGATGGCGAGCTCGGCAACGGTGGTGTGGTCATCTGCCGGGCGGTCAAAGGTTGAGGCGATGACCTCACCGTTGACGGTGCGCTGCATATCGGTGACTTCTTCGGGGCGTTCGTCCACCAGAACCATCATGAGGTGGACCTCGGGGTTGTTGGTGGTAATCGCGTTAGCGATGGACTGTAGCATCAGGGTCTTACCGGCCTTGGGAGGCGCCACGATCAGACCACGCTGGCCCTTGCCGATGGGGGCAATCAGGTCGATAACGCGGGTACCGAGCTTCTTGGGGTCGGTCTCCAGGCGCAGGCGCTCCTTGGGGTAGAGCGGGGTGAGCTTGTTGAACTCGCGACGGCCCTTGGACTCTTCGGGAGTCAGACCGTTGATGGAGGTCAGCTGTACCAGGGCGTTGAACTTCTGGCGGTTGTTGTTATCGCCTTCGCGGGGGGCGCGGATGGTACCGACCACAGCATCGCCCTTGCGCAGGCCGTAACGCTTGACCTGGGCCAGGGAAACGTAAACGTCGTTGGTGCCGGGCAGGTAACCGGACGTGCGCACAAAAGCGTAGTTATCGAGGACGTCGAGCACACCGGCAACGGGAATCAGTACATCGTCTTCGCTGATCTCGGGCTCGTAGTCATCGCGGCGGTTATTACGGCGTTCGCGGCGCTCTGCCTGACGGTCGCGGCGGTTCTTACGGTTGTTACGGCGGTCTTCATCGGGGCCGTTGTTGTTCTGGCGGTCGTTCTTGCCGCCGCGGTCGCGGTTGTCGCGCTCCTGCTTGTCGCCGCGGTCCTGACGGTTATCGCGGTCGTTGCGGTCACGACGGTTCTTGCGCTCAAAACGCTCGTTCTTCTCGCCGTTCTCAGCGGAGGTGTCGTTCTGCTCGGCGGAATCAACGTTCTCGCCCTCGTTCTTGCGACGACGGTCGGTACGGGTGCGGGTACGGGTGCGCTTGGCACCCTCTTCGCCCTCGTTCTGCTCGTTGCGGGCAGCCTTCTGAGACTCCAGACCGTCAAGGGCAGCTTCAACCGCCTCAAGGGCAGAGGTATCGGGCTTGGTTTCCTTCTGGGCCTCAGCAGCTACGGTTGAGCTGGTGGCGCGGCGGTTACCGCGACGCTTGGTAGCGGGCTTCTCAGAAGTAGCTTCAGCAGGTGCGTCAGCGGCTTCGGCGGCGTCCGGCCCCTTGGGCTGCTCTGCTTCGGCAGCCTTTTCAGCTGCGGTCTTGCGGGTGCGCTTAGGCTTCTCTGCCTCGGGCTGAGCCTCGGCGGGAGCTTCTGCTTCGGCAGCCTTCTCGGCTGCGGTCTTGCGGGTGCGGGTGCGCTTAGGCTTCTCTGCCTGATCTGCGGTTTCAGCAGGACGGTCGGCTACAGCTGAGCCACGCTGGTGGGCTGAAATAGCCTCAACCAGGTCTGATTTACGCATGCGGCGGGCGCCGGTAATACCTAGCTGGGAAGCCAGGGACTGGAGCTGAGCGAGTTTGAGGGTGCTCAGACTGGGGGACTTCTGCTCAGCCGCTGCTGCGGCCTCCGTACCTGCGGTCAGGTCGGTGTTTTCTGCCACGAAGATTCCTTCTCTCGAAATGTCGTTGATTTCGCGGTTTGTTCTGGCACAACAGATGTGCCATGCCCAGAGCGGGCGAGTGATTGATTCAAGGAGGTCAGGCGCTAAAGCCGCTAGTGAGCGAAAATAGCAGATGACCGAATACCGGTATCCCGGTTACCAAACGGTAGGCGGTACTCCCGGTGGGGATTGCCTCGGCTACGTGAGCGGGGCGAATGTGAAAGGCTATGAGGCGCTGAGGCTTCTACAGACCTGCTTAACCGTGGGATGAGGACGGCTCAGACGTACCCAGCCACAAAGAGGCCGAATCGCCCTAGGCGGTTTCCTCATAAGTAAGCATAACACCATTGGTGTCGATATCGATATCGAGCACCCGCCAGCTCACCGCTCTATTCTCGTGCTGGTTAGGCTCGCTCTCGGTGGCGAAGGCCTCAATGGCCTCGCGCACCCGGGCGCGTTCGTCCGCCCCGTTTGCTAGGGTCATGACGGTGGGGCCGGCCCCCGAGATTACCGCAGCGAAGCCCTTGCCGCGCAGGTACTTGACCAGGGCAGCCGATGGTTTCATGGCGACGGCGCGGTAGGACTGGTGCAGCAGGTCGCTGGTAGCGGGCAGGAGATAGTCGGGGTAGGACGCCAGGGCCTGGGTGAGCAGGGCAGCTCGGCCGGAGTTGGCGGCGGCTTCCCGGTGGGGAACGGTCTCGGGAATCAGACCGCGAGCCACCTTGGTCGGCACCTCGTAGTCAGGAATTGCGATGACCGGCAGTACGTTCTCGTGAGCCGGTACGGGCAGGGAGTGCCAGCCAGAGTCGTCCCCGTAAGAAATCACAACATGGCCGTAGAGGGAGGGGGCGACGTTATCGGGGTGCCCTTCCATACCCGAACAGATTTGCAGCACGGTTTCAGCATCTAGCTGGTGCTGCTCTGGCAAGAGGCCGTTGGCTGCGGTCACGCCAGCCACGATTGCTGAAGCGGAGGAGCCCATACCGCGAGAGTGCGGAATACGGTTGTGGGCCTGAATATGCAGGGAGGGCAGTTCGAAGAGCCCCACGGCCTTCCAGGCAGCCACCATAGCCTTGACGACTAGGTGGCTGGCATCCCGAGGCACCTCATCTGCACCTTCACCGGTCAGATCAAAGGTCAACTCCCCCACCCCCGGCACACGGGTGACCGTCAGGTCATCGTAGTGGGCTAGCGCCAGCCCCAGGGAGTCATAACCGGGGCCAAGATTAGCTGATGAGGCCGGGACCTTGACGGTCACGCGCGCGCCAACGGGGATTTCATCGGGCTGGACGAAGGGCTCGTCTGAGCCGTCAATCATGGGAAGTGACATAAGAATCGGTGTTTAGCCTTCTACACGGATAACGGAGGTGATATCGCGGACGGTATCGAGGGCATCGACTACCGCCATGGTCTTTCGCAGGTTAGCGTCGGTGGCCCGGTGGGTAACGATGCGGATGGAGGCGCTGGTGCCGTCGCCGGTCCCCTTGGCCTGGCGCATGGTCTCGATGGAAACCCCGTGTTCAGCGAAGATCCGGGCAATGTTAGCCAGAACCCCCAGCTTATCCTCTACCACGATGCCCACCGAGTAGCGGGAAACCACGTCATTCATGGGGGTTGCTGCTAGCTGAGCAAAAGAGGACTCGGGAATGCCAGGACCGCCCAACACCAGACGGCGAGCCAGGGAAACGAAGTCACCTAGTACTGCGGAGGCCGTGGGGGCACCACCGGCACCGGGCCCGTAGAACATAAGTTCACCGGCATTTTCAGCCTGTACGAAGACCGCGTTGAAAGCCCCGTGGACGGAGGCCAGCGGATGGCTGCGGGGCACCAAGGTGGGGTTCACGCGGATGTTGACGCCCTCGCCGTCCTTTTCGCAAACGGCAAGGAGCTTGATGACATAGCCGTCGGCAGCGGCTGCCGCCACGTCGTCAGCGGTGATGGAGGTAATGCCCTCGCAGTGGACGTCGTCGATGGTGAAGTCAGAGTGGAAGGCCAGGGAGGCAACGATTGCGGCCTTAGAGGCGGCGTCGTGGCCCTCGATATCGGCAGTGGGGTCAGCTTCGGCGTAGCCCAGGCGCTGGGCCTCGGCCAGGGCGTCGGAGAACTGGGCACCGGTGGTGTCCATCTGGTCCAGGATGTAGTTGGTGGTGCCGTTCATGATACCCAGCACGCGGGTGATCTGGTCACCGGCCAGGGAATCGCGCAGAGGGCGCAGGATGGGGATAGCACCGGCGACGGCGGCCTCGTAGGAGAGCTGGGCCCCGCTCTTGGCGGCAGCTGCTGCCAGCTCCACCCCGTGCTTGGCCAGCAGAGCCTTGTTGCCAGAGACAACCGACTTACCGGCGTTCAGAGCGCGCAGGATGCGGGTTCGGGCAGGCTCGATACCACCGGTCAGTTCAATGACCACATCGGCAGCATCAATCAGAGCATCTGCATCGGTGGTGTAGAGCTCGGGGGCGGCCTCGTAGTGGCGCTTAGCCGAGGTATCGCGCACGGCAATACCGATGAGCTCAACCGGTGCACCAATGCGGTCTTGCAATGACTCAGCGTCTTCGGTCAGCATACGAGCTACCTGCGAGCCGACGTTACCGGCGCCCAGTAGCGCTACTTTGATGGTGGTGTTGCCCAAGAGCGTCTCCTGACGTAGATGGGAAATGTAGGTTCAGGGGGTACGCTCACCATGCTAGCGGGTAAGACAGCATAACCCAGAGTATGAACTTTATTTTCTCACGGAGTGGTTGATGGCAGGACGCCGCCCCACCGCTCCCCTGCCCGCAGGCAGGGAGGCTGGCAGGCGGCGTCCTGATGAAGAACCCTAAACTAGACCCAGGTCTCGGGCCAGCATGTCTTCTTCAGTTTCGCGGCGGATAATAGCGCGCGGTTCCTTGCCCTCCGCCGTAGCGATGACCGGCGGGCGGGTCAGGTAGTTGTAGTTCGAGGCCATAACGTGGTTGTAGGCACCGGTGGCCGGAACAGCCAGAATGTCTCCCGCTGCCAGGTCAGCCGGCAGGTAGCAGTAGCGAATCACAATATCGCCGGATTCGCAGTGCTTACCCACCACGCGGGTCAGGACCTGTTCCCCTGCCGGAGCCCGGTTAGCCAGGGTTACGGCGTAGTCGGACTCGTAGAGCACCGGGCGGGGGTTATCGCTCATGCCACCGTCGACCGAGACGTAGCGACGCACGCGGGTGTCCCCGTTCTCGTCCTCAATCGCCACATCCTTGATGGTACCGACTGTGTAAAGGGTGATACCCGAAGGGCCCGAGATGGAGCGGCCCGGCTCAAAGGAGAGGTGGGGAATGGCCATACCCACGTTGGCGCAGGTCTTAGAGACCATGTCAGCCAGCTCGGTAGCAATATCGGCTGAACCGCGCGGGGTGTCCTGCTCGGTGTAGCCGATACCGTAGCCGCCACCCAGGTCAATCTCGGGCAGCACCACGCCAAAGCGCTCGTTGAGCTGCTGCATGTAGGTCAGCACCTTCTCAGCGGCCTTACCGAAGCCCTCGGCCTCAAAAATCTGGGAGCCGATGTGGCAGTGCAAACCGCGCAGGTCAATGTGCTCACTGGCCAGGGCCAGAGCAGCAGCCACGGTAGCGTAGGCATCATCTGCGGTAATTCCCAGCTCGGTCAGCTCTTCCATCGACAGACCTGCCAGCGGCGCGGTACCGGCTGCCAGAGACTGACCGAACTTCTGATCCTCGTGGGCGGTAGCAATGAAGTCGTGGGTCGAGGCGTGGACGCCCGGGGTCACGCGGAGCATGACCGGGGCGGTGACGCCCAGCTCGGCTGCCACCTGCGCAATCAGCTGCACCTCGGGCACCGAGTCGGCCACCAGGCGTCCTACCCCGTAGCGTAGGGCACGGGCAATCTCGCCCGCCGACTTGTTGTTACCGTGCAGGGCGATTTTCGCACCGGGCACCCCGGCCCGCATGGCAATCGCCAGCTCCCCGCCGCTGGCAGTATCGAGGCACAGGCCCTCTTCCTCAGCCCACTTGGCCACGGCGGTCGCCAGGAAGGACTTACCGGCGTAGTAGACCGAGACCTCAGCCCCGTGCTTCTCAAAGGCCGTCTCGAAAGCGGAACGGAATTCAGCGGCGCGGGCGCGGAAGGTGGTCTCAGAAAAGACGTATTCGGGGGTTCCGAAGTCAGCGACCAGGCGGCTGACGGGGATGCCGTCTACCTCAAGTTCGCCGGTCTTGGAGCGGGTGAAGGAGGGCATCCAAATCACCGGGTCAAGGTCGGCCGGGGCGGACGGGTAGCTCAGCCAGTCGGGCTTGAACAGTGCGGCTTCTGCGCCCATTTACATCTTCTCCGGTGCGCTTACACCCAGCAGGCCCAGGCCGTTGGCCAATACCTGGCGGGTAGCGTTGTTCAGCAGCAGGCGGGTGCGGTGCAGGTCGGTGACCTCTTCATCGCCCTTGGGGGCAACGTGGGAGACACCGTACCAGCGGTGGTAGGCACCGGCCAGGGTTTCCAGGTAGCGGGCCACGCGGTGGGGCTCACGGAAGTCAGCGGCTTCTTTGACGGCACCGGCGAACTGGCCCAGGGCAGCCAGCAGGGCTGAATCTGCCTCTGAGTTCAGCAGGGAGGTATCGACGGAGTCAGTGGTGACGCCGGCTGCCTCAGCATTGCGGGCAATAGCGCAGGTGCGGGCGTGGGCGTACTGCACGTAGAAGACCGGGTTCTCGTTGGACTGTTTGGTCAGCAGGTCGAGGTCGATATCGATGTTGGAGTCAACCGAGTAGCGGGTCAGGGAGTAGCGGGCAGCGTCCACGCCAACAATCTCAACCAGATCTTCAAGGGTGACCACGGTACCGGCGCGCTTGGACATACGCACGGGCGTACCGTCCTTGACCAGGTTAACCATCTGGCCGATCATGACCTCAACCATGTTGGGGTCATCGCCCAGGGCAGCGGCAGCGGCCTTGAGGCGGGCTACATAGCCGTGGTGGTCAGCACCCAGCATGTAGATCGCCAGATCAGCGGGGTTCTCTTCGCGCTTGGTCTTGTCTTGGAAGTAGGCGATATCACCGGCGATGTAGGCGGCATTGCCGTCAGACTTGATAACCACGCGGTCCTTGTCGTCGCCGAAGTCGGTGGACTTGAGCCACCAGGCGCCGTCCTTAAAGTAGAGGTTCTCGGACTCCTTGAGCTTCTCAAGCAGCTCATCTACCTTGCCGTTTTCAAAGAGGGAGTTCTCGTGGAAGTAAACGTCGAAGTCAACGTGGAAGTCATGCAGGGAGGCCTTGATGTCCTCAAACATGAACTCAACACCGGTAGCGCGGAAGACTTCCTGGGGATCTTCAGCCTCAAGAGCGTCGGGGCGGACCTCTAGCACCCGGTTGGCGATATCGGTGATGTACTCACCGCCGTAGCCGTCCTCGGGGGCGGCTTCACCCTTGGCGCGGGCCAGCAGGGAGCGGGCGAAGCGGTCAATCTGGTTGCCGTGGTCGTTGAAGTAGTATTCGCGCACGACCTTGGCGCCCTGGGAGATGAAGATGCGGGCCAGGGAGTCACCGACGGCGGCCCAGCGGGTGCCACCCAGGTGGATGGGGCCGGTGGGGTTAGCTGAGACGAACTCCAGGTTGATGGTCTGGCCGGCTAGGGTCTCATTGGTGCCAAAAGCTGAGCCCTGCTCGACGATGGTCTTGGCCAGCTCACCCGCCGCGGCGGCGTCCAGGGTGATGTTGAGGAAGCCGGGGCCTGCGATATCAACGCTTGCTACACCAGCAAGTTCGGTGATGCGGGCGGCCAGGATCTGGGCTACCTCTCGGGGGTTGAGGCCAACCTTCTTGGAAATCTGCAGGGCGATGTTGGTGGCCCAGTCGCCGTGGTCGCGGTTCTTGGGGCGCTCTACGCGCACAGCGGGGGCGGTTTCGCCGTCGGTTAGGGTCAGTTCACCGGCTTCAAACGCTGCGGTCAGCGCGCCGTCAATTGCACTTGAGAGTTCTTCGGGAGTCATAGGGTCAAGTCTACAGGGTGAGCTGTAGACCTACCCAGCGAATGATATGTTCCCAGGTGCTCTCGCTGGCGTAGATTGCCGGGTCGGAGTGCTCCGCCCCGCCAATCAGGGTCAGTTCGGTGGCGATTCCGGCGGCTGAGAGGGCACGGTGGGCCTCGACGGACTGGTTGGGCGGCACGCAGGTGTCTGCGGTGCCGTGGATGTAATAGACCGGTGCGTGGGTACGTTCGCCGGTTCTCTGGGCTTCTTGGGCGTAGTCGATGGGGTGGGCTTTGGCCCAGTTAACCTCTGCTGGGCTACCTGCCGGGGCGGGGTAGGTGGAGCCAAGTAGGCGCCATTCGGCGCCGTCATCTTCGGGGTGGTCGTAGGGGAAGCCCCAGGCCACGCGGTCGTCGAAGATGGTGCGCAGGTCGCTGACCCCGTAGATTGAGACGGCACAGAGGACGGACGAATCCGACTCACCTGCGATGGTGCGGGCAGCGAGCACGCTGGCTGAGAGGCCTTCGAGGTAGGGCTCGTTCAGGTGGCCTGTGGCGGCGGCCAGTTGGACCAGGTGCCCGCCCGCTGACCCACCTGCGAGGACGATACGGTTGGGGTCGATTCCGAAGTCTTCGGCCCTGGTTTTGAAGTAACGGATGGCTGTTTTGAGGTCGTTGATTTGGGCGGGGAAGAGGGCCTCATGGCTAAGCCGGTAGTTGATAGAGGCTGTGGCGTAGCCGGCGTGGGCGAAGCGTTCGCGGATGCGGTGTAGACCGTTATCGGCTAGCAGGAAGGAGGATTTGTCGCCGAATCGCCAGGCTCCGCCGTGGACGTAGATGAGTAGGGGCACGGGGTGGTGTTCACCGGTGGGTGCGCTGGGCGGGTAGAAGTCAAAGGTCTGGGAGGGGTGGTTGGTTCCCGCGTAGTTGCCGGTGAGTGTGGTCATTGATTCAGCCCTTCGGTGCGCTGGTCTTTGTTCCTACTGTAATCGGTTTGTGTTGTGGGGCGGGGTTTCTGATAGAGTAATCAGGTCTGAGTTTCACTATCTATTGTGAAGGTTCAGTGTTGCCCTCGTAGCTCAGTGGATAGAGCACCAGTTTCCGGAGCTGGGTGTCGAAGGTTCGAATCCTTTCGAGGGCACAAATAGAAAAGACCTGCCAGAATGCGCGAAGCGCTGGCAGGTCTTTTCTATTTGTGCCCGGCGTGAAGAAAGGCCCCAGTGGGGCCTTTTAGCCGGCTAAACATAAGCAGAGCCAGAATGCGCGAAGCGCTGGCATACCTTCTCTTTTTGTGCCCGGCGTCCGCCTTCTTCCCCGCATTTGTTCTGTTTTACCCGCAACTAGTTGCGGGGTTTTCAGACTAAGTGCGGGTTAGTTTGGGGCGACGAGTTCCACTTCAAACCCCTGCTTGTTTTCGAGGTAGAGGGCGTAGTGGTCGGGGCCGCCTGCGTGCGGATATCGGTCTGCGAAGAGTTCACTCCAGCCGTGGCTGGCAACCTCGCTACGGAGCTTATCGAGCAAGGCCGCGCACGGCACTGTGAAGGCCACGTGGTTGAGCCCAGCGTGGGTACGGTTATGGGGGCCGGTGGTATCGGGGGATTCTTCGAGGACGAGGTAGGAGCCATCATGAGCCTGCCAGGAGATTCCGCCGGGCCACTCCTGGTAGGTCGTCCACCCTAGTTGCTGGGTGAGCCAGGCCCAGGATGGTAGGGCTGTTGCCAGGGATTCGGTCCAGAGTTCAACGTGGTGGAAGCCGGGGCGGGAAACTGCCTCGTGGTGGTGCTGGCTAGCCGGGGTGCGTCCGTCCTTGCGGAGCCTAGCGGCTATCACCGCGTCGTAGGTCTGCCCGGCGTAGAGGAACTTCTCCCGCTCAATCCCTTCAACCTGGAACCCGGCAGCGGCGGCAACGGCTCCGCTCGCGGGGTTGTTGGCGCGGTAGCCCAGTTCCAGACGGCGGAGGCGGGGTGAGGGTAGGGACGCCAGCAGGCCGGTATCGAGAGTAGGTAGGGTTGGTGCGGGGTTGGGATCGCCCAGGGCCCAGGCGCACACCGCCGTGAGAGCCGCTTTTGTGTAGCCCTGCCCGCGATAGGGGTCAGCTAGCCAGTAGTAGACCCAGGCCCTGTCCCAGGCTCCGGTATCGCTGCGGGCCGTAAAGTTCAGCCCGATGAGCCCTGCGGGCCGTCCCTCGTCACTGAGGCAGAAAATAGCCCGGTTTTCAGCCGGTAGGTAGCTGGTTTCGATGAGGTTCCGGGCGTCCTCTTCGCTGGCGAGGGCTGGCATCTGCCGCTCGAGGCCTGATGATGTGCGGTAAATCGAGTAAAGGTCAGGGGCGTCGGTGAGTGCCCAGTAGCGTAGCTCCATGTGCCTAGTTTAGGTCAGGAGCAGGCCGACGGAAGGCAACCCAGACTGCTGCTATCACGCCGATAACCAGGGCAAAAATGATAGAAAAGATAGCATCGAAGATAAAGTCCTGCGGGTCGATACGGGGTAGGCCTATTCCTAGCCCGAACACCGCGCCCAGCAGGAAGGCCCCGGAGGGGCGATCCGTAAACTGTCGACGGTAGATTAGGTGAAGGTCGGGACCGGGGAAGCGCAGGGCAGCTAGGCTGATGAAAGTCAGGGCAACTGCCCCAATCGTCATACCGATAAGATAGGGCGTCAGTTCTTGCTCTGGGAGCGCGAAGGCCCGCAACAGACCGATGACACCGCTAATCGAGGCACCAAAAGCTGCGACCAGGGTGAGGTAGAGTGCTTTCTTCATTGAATACTCCTTTCGGCATTCCTTCCCAGCCTACCAAATTACTAAGCAGGGTTGCTTATATGAAGCCGGGTAGACTAGGGGCGAAAACCCCACCCTTTCGCACCAGAAATGAGAGTGACATGGCAGAAGCCGTCAATACCCCGCACATTGCTCCGAACGGCGCTGAAATTGCCGAAACCATCCTGCTGCCCGGCGACCCGCTGCGCGCCAAGTTCATTGCCGATACCTACCTTGAGAACGTCGTGCAGTTCAACACCGTACGCAACATGTTCGGCTTCACCGGCGACTACAAGGGCCAGCGCATTTCGGTCATGGGCACCGGCATGGGCATCCCTTCGGCCAGCCTCTACGCCCACGAACTCATTCACACCTTTGGCGTGAAGAACCTGATCCGTATCGGCACCTGCGGTGGCATGGCTGAGGGCCTTGACCTTTTTGATCTAGTCGTGGCCTCAGCAGCTTCGACCGATTCCAACTTCATGCACCACTACAAGCTCCCCGGCACCTTTGCCCCCACCGCATCCTGGCCCCTGCTGTCGGCTGTGGCCAAGGAGGCCGAGGCCCAGGGCAAGACCCTCAACGTGGGTAACGTGCTGTCTTCTGACGTTTTCTACCGCTCTGATTTCTCTGACGCCTCTAAGTGGGCTGAGATGGGTGTGCTGGCTGTTGAGATGGAAACCGCCGGTATCTACGCTGTGGCTGCCGCCGCCGGTGTGCAGGCCCTCTCTGTTTTCACTGTCTCAGACCACCTCTTCAAGGGTGTTGAGACTACCGCCGAGCAGCGTCAGACCGCTTTCACCGACATGATGGAGCTCGTCCTGCCCGTCGCTGCCAGCCTCTAACTTTTCTGTCAGGACGCCCACGCCCCGCTCCCCTGCCCACCGGCAGGAGGGCGGGGCGCGACTGTTCCTAACCAGGGTTTATCGACTATGGTCGATAAACTTCTCCTTTTTGAAGTTTTTGTCGACTATAGTCGATAGGCTTCACGCGCCCAGTGAAACCTGCCCCGTAGCAGCTGCTCTGCCCTAAAATAGAGGGCAGTATGTCTAGTTCAGATTCTTCCCGCACCCCCGCCCCCTCGTTGTCTGCCATCGCCGCTGCCATGCACAGCGCGGGCGTCCGCGCTTCCGAGCCCGCCGAACCCCAGCCTGCCAAAAAGCGCAGCGGCAGGGGGAAGCAGGCGTCCGAATCTCGTGAGGGGAAGGACGCTCCCGCCCGCTCCCAGCGTCGCGTCCGCAGCTCAGCACCCCGGGGCAAGCAGGGCGGGAAGAAACCGAACCAGCGCCGCCCTTACACCCCGCTGATTCCCGAAAAAATCACCTACCCCGAGGCCCTGCCCGTCTCTGCCCGCAGGGACGACATCATGGCAGCTATCCGCGACAACCAGGTCACCATCGTCGCGGGTGAAACAGGCTCGGGTAAGACCACCCAGCTCCCCAAGATGCTCCTTGAACTGGGGCTGGCAGAAAAGGGCATGATTGGCCATACCCAGCCCCGCCGTCTGGCCGCCCGATCGGTGGCTGAACGCATCGCCGAAGAACTGGGGCAGACAATCGGCGAAACGGTGGGCTACCAGGTGCGCTTCACCTCAGAGGTGGGTGAAGGCTCCGCTATCAAGCTCATGACCGACGGTATTCTGCTGGCCGAAATTCAGAACGACCGGCTGCTACGCCAGTACTCGGCCATCATCATTGATGAGGCTCACGAGCGTTCCCTCAACATTGACTTCATTCTGGGCTACCTCAAGCGCATTATGCCGCAGCGCCCCGACCTGAAAATCGTCATTACCTCAGCCACCATCGACCCCGAGCGTTTCGCCCGCCATTTCTCCCCCAGCTTTGTGCCCGGTGTCGGCATCGTCGATGACAGCCTCAGTGCCGAAGAAAAAGAAATCGCCGAGGCAACCCTGCCCGACGATGCCCCGCCTATCATCGAGGTCTCCGGGCGCACCTACCCGGTTGAGATCCGCTACCGGCCCCTCAGCGAACCCCGCACCGGCGACGGCGGGGAAGACGAGGCGGACGCCGGTGACGGCCTCGAGGACGACGACCGCGACCCGATTGAGGGCGTGCTTGACGCCATCCGGGAGCTTTCTGAAGAAGCCCCCGGCGACATTCTGATTTTCTTCTCGGGCGAGCGTGAAATCCGCGACGCGGCCGACGCTATCGAGGATATGGTGCGATCCACCCGCCGCCTGGCCGACTACGAGGTGCTGCCCCTCTACGCCCGCCTGTCGATGGCTGAGCAGCACAAGGTTTTCAAACCCGGTGGCCGGCCCCGTATCGTACTGGCAACCAACGTGGCTGAAACCTCCCTGACCGTGCCCGGTATCAAGTACGTGATCGATACCGGTACCGCCCGTATCTCGCGCTACTCCGCGCGGACCAAGGTGCAGCGCCTGCCCATCGAGCGTATTTCGCAGGCCTCAGCCAATCAGCGTTCGGGCCGTTGTGGCCGTGTCTCTGACGGTATCGCCATCCGCCTCTACTCCGAAGAGGACTTCCAGGCCAGGGCCGAGTTCACCGACCCCGAGATTCTCCGCACCAACCTGGCCGCGGTCATTCTGCAGATGACCGCAATCGGCGTGGTTAAGTCCCCCGCCGATATTGAGAAGTTCCCCTTCGTTCAGCCGCCCGAAACCCGCGCTATCAACGACGGCGTTAACCTGCTGCGCGAGCTAGGAGCTCTTGCTACCCCCGGCCGTGAGGGTGCGGACGCCCTCCCCCGCGATACGCGCGGGGCACGCGGTAGAGGGGGGCGGCGTCCGTCCTCACCGCTGACTGCGGCCGGACGGGCTATGGCAGCCCTGCCGGTTGACCCCCGCCTGGCCCGCATGATCGTTGAGGGCTCTAAACGCGGGGTTGCCAAGGAAATTATGGTGTTGGCTGCTGCCCTGACCATTCAGGACCCCCGCGAACGCCCCGCCGAGCACCGGGGCGAGGCCGATTCCCTGCACGCCCGCTATAAGGATGAGAAGTCAGACTTCACCTCCTATCTGCTGCTGTGGCAGTACATCAACGAAAAGCAGGCAGAGCTGTCGTCGAGCCAGTTCCGTAAGATGTGCCACCGGGAGTATCTGAACTTCCTGCGGATTCGGGAGTGGCAGGATCTCTTTGCCCAGCTGCGGGAGATTGGCCGCTCGGCCGGTATTACGGTTGAGGGCGGGCGCGATATTGACCCGGCTGCCAGTGAGACCGAGGTGCACAAGTCACTGCTCTCAGGTCTGCTGTCACATATCGGCATGCAGGATGAGCAGAACCGCCACGAGTACCGGGGGGCGCGCGGAACCCGCTTCGCGATTTTCCCGGGCTCTGCCCTCTTTAAGAAGAATCCGGTCTGGCTGGTATCTGCTGAGCTGGTAGAGACGTCCCGCCTGTGGGCGCGCGTGAACGCGCAGATTGAGCCCGAGTGGGTGGAAGAGTTGGCTGGTCCCCTGCTCAAGCACTCTTATTCTGACCCTCACTGGTCTGCCCGCCAGGGTTCGGTGCTGGCTCATGAGAAGGTCACTCTCTTTGGGCTGCCTATCATTGCCGACCGGCGTATCCAGTACTGGCGGGTTGACCCGGTAGCTGCCCGCGAGATTTTCATTCAGTCTGCCCTGGTAGAGGGCGATTGGCAGACCCGCCACCGCTTCTTTGCCCGCAATCAGAAGGCTCTGGCTGAGGTTGAGGAGCTTGAGGCTCGTCTGCGCCGCCGCGACCTGCGGGTCGATGACGCTGTCCTCTTCGACTTCTATAACGCCCGCATACCCGAGCACGTTGTCTCTGAGCGCCACTTTGACCGCTGGTGGAAGGAAGAGCGCCGGGTCAATGAGCATCTGTTGGATTTCACCCCCGAAAACCTGATCGACGAAGAGGCCGCCGATTACGACGAGTCCCTCTTCCCCCGCACCTGGACTGCCCGCACCTCCGGCGGGGAGCTGGCCCTTGACCTGCGCTACGAGTACGCCCCCAGCGTGCAGATTGGTGGGGTGCGCTCGTCTCAGACGCAGACGGACGGCATCGCGGTGCAGGTTCCGGTGCTCTTCTTAGGGCAGCTTGAACCGGCTCCTTTTGAGTGGCTGATTCCGGGTCTGCGGGAGGAGCTGGTGACGGCCCTGATTAAGTCCCTGCCCAAGCAGATTCGCAAGAATTTTGTTCCGGCACCGGACGTTGCCCGCCAGGCCGTCGAGAAGCTCAACGCCGACTACTCCCCCGCTACCGACTCGCTCACTGAGTCCCTGGCCCTGGTGCTGCGCCGCCTGCGGGGGCACGTGGTAGACCCGGTCGAGTTTAATTGGGAGGCTGTGCCCGAGCACCTGCGCTTTACCTTCCAGGTGCGCAACCACCAGAACAAGATTCTGGGTGAGGGTAAGGACCTGGTTGAACTCCAGGGGATTCTGCACGCTGAGATTCGTTCCGCCCTGGCAGCTTCTCTGGGCGCAAGCCCCGAGACCATGGGCAAGATGGCGGCTCTTGCTGCAGGTAAGAAGGGGGGCCAGGACGCCGGTAGCAAGTCGGTGCCCCCTGCAGCTCCCAGCACCGCTGGTAGCGCCGTGCCCTGGGCCAAGGGGGCCCAGGCGTCCGCCCCGGTGGGCCCCGGCAGCAAGGCCGTGCGGGAAGTCTCGGGCCTAACCGACTGGCCGGAGCAGGATCTCCCCCGCAAGGTCGAGCGCGTCATTGCTACCCAGACGGTGGCAGGCTACCCGGCCCTGGTGGATGAGGGGGCGTCCGTTGCTGTGCGGATCTTCCCCACCGAGGCTGAAGCTACCCGAGCCCAGCGCGGGGGCGTGATTCGCCTGCTCAAACTCAATACTCCCTCGCCCGAGCGCTACGTCTCGGAGCACCTGAACAACCGCGAAAAACTGGTCTTTACGCAAAACCCCCACGGGTCAATTGAAGCCCTCATTAGTGACTGCACGGTAGCTGCTATTGACCAGCTGGTACCCGCTACCCCGCCTTTTACCAGGGCGGAGTACACTGCCCTGTTCAATAGCGTGCGGGCTGATCTCATTGACACGGTCTTCGTGATGACCAAGCTAGTTGCCGATATTCTGTCGGAAACAGCTAAGGTTCAGAAGCTCATTAAGAAGTCCACCTCGCTTGCTGTCATTCACGCCATGAGCGACATGAAGAGCCAGCTGGAGAACCTGGTCTACCCGGGGTTTGTAACCGAGACCGGTGCGGTTCAGCTACACCATCTGCCCCGCTACCTCAAGGCGATCTCCAAGCGCATTGAAAAGTTGGGGCCCAACGTCAACCGGGATAACCAGCTCATGCTGACCGTGCAGGAACTTGAGGACGCCTACGATAAGGCCGTGCAGTCCCTGCCAGGGGGCACGGTGCCGACTCCCGAGCTGGAGCAGGTGGGCTGGATGATTGAGGAACTGCGCGTCAGCTTCTTCGCCCAGGAACTCGGCACCGCCTACACGGTCAGTGAGAAGCGGGTGGCTAAGGCCCTGCGCGAAGCCATGGAGGCTATCAAGAACGCCTAGGCCCGCCCGTCCCTTGCCCTAGGTACCATCTAAATCAGAAAAACCCACCTCGTTGGTGGGTTTTTCCGATTTTCCTGGTCATTTCTCGCTTCTAGTTGTTCTCGGGTGCATCGGGAAAGAAAATATCCTCGATCCGGCACCCGAAGACTTCAGCGAGCTGGAAGGCCAGGGGCAAGGACGGGTCGAAACGTCCTTTTTCAATTGAGATGACGGTCTGGCGTGACACTCCGAGCACGTCGGCGAGCTGCTGCTGAGAGTAGCCCCGCTCAGCGCGTAGTTCTTTGAGCTGGTTCTGCACGGGCTATGCACCCTTACGCTTGTAGACCTGGTAGCTCACAAGGAAGACCAGCATGGCCAGCACGGTGACGGACGCCAGCAGAAGGGACGGCGATACCTGCCAGTCGAAGATAGCGAAAGCCCCGGCACCCAGCCCCATCACTGCAATCATGAGGTGAAAGGTAGTTTCCGCTGCCTTTCCGTACCAGTGGTTTTCGATGCTGGATTCTGGGTTGCGGGTGGTTCCTTTAACGGTGTTTCGGTCGACCAAAACTACCCAGAAGGTGGCGGCTAACACCGGAATAAAAGCTAACGAGGCAACCGGCACCCACCACCAGGTGACCTGCTCAGAACTAATGACAATAATGCCCCAGGCCAGTAGCTGGGCCAGTGCAGTTGCACCCAGAATACTGACAAGTATCAGGGTTGCTTGGCTACCACCGAAGCGAGAACGGCCCCAGGTGCTTTGGGTCTTGTCGATGCTCATGCTATCTCCTTATGTAAAGGTTACTTTACAGTTGATGTGAAATAAACTTTACATACAGGCGCGAAGCTATGTCAAACACACTTTACTTATTTTTAGGCCGTCGGCCCCTACGCCCCAGACACTCAGCCACTACACCAGAAAAGACCATCTAAATCAGAAAAACCCACCTAGTTGGTGGGTTTTTCTGATTTAGATGGTACCTACCTGGCGGAGGGGGCTAGGAAGCTACCGAGTCGCCGTAGCCCAGCTCGGTCAGGGCTGCCCGCAGCTTTTCAGCAGCCTCATCCATGGCAGCCGCATCGGGGTTACGGTTAGCCTGCTCGAAGGTGAACTCGCTCTGGTCAACAGCGGGCCACACATGAATATGGGTATGGGGCACATCAAAACCGGCAATAATCATGCCCACGCGGGTGGGGTCAAAAGCCTTCATCAGACCCTTCGATACCTTCTGAGCCACATCAAAGAGGTGGGCAGAGAGCTCCTCGGGTAGGTCAACCCAGTGGTCAATCTCAGCCTTGGGAACCACCAGAGTGTGGCCGTACTGGAAGGGCTCGATGGTCAAGAAGGCAACTGCCTGCTCGTCCTCCCAGATAAAACGGCCGGGCAGTTCTCGGTTAATAATCTTGGTAAAAACAGTGCTCATGGGCTTACTCCTAAATCTCTACAGACTGGCCGGGGGCCAGGTACTCAAAGGTGGTGCCGTACTTCTGACCAAAGTTGGTTGCATGGCCAATAATCATGTTTCGACCGTTTTCGGCAAGCAGTGAATCATGAATCTGGAAGGCCCGCGGAGCGCGCACAGCGATAATGAAGTCAATAACCTCCTGGATCTTGTTCCAGGGAGCATGAATCGGCACCAGCAGAGTGCCCACCTCAATGCCGTGGGGCACCACAAAAGAATCCCCCGGGTGGAAGAGATTATCGTCAATCAGGTAGCCCACGTTATCGATCACCGGTAGCAGGGGGTGAATGACAGCGTGGTTGCCACCGAAGGTTTTGATAGAGAAGGACGAGAGAGTCAGCTCCCCATCAGCTTCCACTGACTTTGCAAGAGCCTCGGGCAGGGCCGCAAGAACGGTATCAATGACAGCGGCGGGGGCGTGAATGGTGGCCTGCGGGTTTTCTCGCAGAAAAGCAACCACCTTGCCCTCATCGAAGTGATCGGGGTGCACGTGGGTGACCAGAATATGGTGGGCCCCGTCCAGCGCCTGCTCGACCTCGGAGAAGTTTCCGGGGTCGAGCACCAGCACGGCGCCGTCCTTTTCGAGCCTGACGCAGGAGTGGGTGTATTTCGTAAGTTTCATACCTACCACCCTAGTAGCTCCCACCACAGTCAGACTAGTTGGAGCTGACGGTTTCTTTCTGCTGAACACATACGCTGTTACCTGAAAACGTTGTTTTTCGCCCCGCGCGAGGGCCGTTTCTGCCCAGGGAAACCTGGTGTACAGTAGGCACAGAGAGAGACCGATTTTAGACGAGGGAATGACCCGTGAACACCAACTCAGCGTCGTCAGCCAGCAAGCCCACCGAAATTCGCAACACTAAACAGCGCCGGGCAGTCACCGCAACCCTCGAAACCCTCGAAGACTTTATTTCTGCTCAAGACCTGCACCAGCTCATGCTCTCGCGCGGTGATAAGGTGTCGCTGGCAACCACCTACCGTCTCTTGCAGTCCATGGTGGGCACCGGTGAGGTAGAGGCCCTCAAGACCGAGGACGGCGAAGCTATCTACCGCCGCTGCGACTCTGAGCACCACCACCATCACCTGCTCTGCCGTATCTGTGGGGCTGCCCGGGAATTTGAGATTCCCGAGCTTGAAGAGCTAGCCCTGGCGATTGCGGCAAAGAACGGCTACACCGAGGTCAAGCACGTCATTGAGATTACCGGGGTCTGCGCTAACTGCTCTGCCCATCAGCAGGGCTAGGTGCTACTGCGGCTTCAGATGAGCGGACGCGCCCCGAGGCTGAATAGCGTTGGCGGACGGCTCGCACCAGGCGGCAGACCACGAAGATGAGGAAGGACAGGGTGGTCACGTAGGGGCTGATAGGCAGGGAGCCTGCCAGGGCCAGGAGAATACCGCCCACCATGGCTGTTTCTGCAAAGAGCACTGAAAGAATCAGGGCGCGCAGGGGTGAGGCTGTGATTTGCAGGGCTGCCGCTGCCGGGGTAATCAGCAGGGCCAGAACCAGCAGGGAGCCCACCACCTGCACCGACAGAGCTGTGGCAATACCCAGCACAATCATGAAAGCAATGGAAAGAGCCTTCAGCGGCACTCCCTTGGCTGAGGCGACCACCGGGTCAAGCGAGGCGAACATGAGCGGCCGCCACATGATGGCCAGGGCCGCAATAATCACTACCCCACCGATGATCATAGAGGTCAGCTGGGCAGAGTCAACAGAAACAATCTGACCGGTCAGTAGCGAGAACTTGTTCGCTGCCCTGCCCGAGTAGAGGGAGAGGAAGAGGATTCCCAACCCCAGACCAAAGGGCATCAGGGCACCGATGATTGAATCGTTTTCGTGGGCCCGGGCGCCCATCAGGGCAATCAGCAGGGCAGAGATAATGGAGCCGACCAGGGAACCGGTGACCACGTTATAGCCCAGGAGCAGGAAGAGGGCAGCTCCGGCAAAAGACATCTCGGCGATGGCGTGCACCGCAAAAGCGTGACGGCGGAGCATCACAAAGAGCCCTACAAAGCCACCGATAACACCCAAGATAGCCCCGGCGATAATGGACTGGCTCAGCAGGGCCACCAGCTCACCGTAGCGGTCAAAGACAAAGACCTTGCCCATAAAGTCCGCAAAAGTCATCGGTTATCTACCCCTTTCACGGGTGCAAGTAGCTGGGGGTGGTCGGTTTCCAGGGCGCAGTGGTGCTCCCCGTGCTCGCCGCCCACCACCACGTAGCGGCCGTTGGTCTGTATCACCGATACCGGGGTCTGGTAGAGGTCGGTGAGCACCTCGCTCCGCATGACCTGCTCCACCGACCCCACGGTGAAGCGTCCTCCCGCGAGGTAGAGCAGGCGGTCTACATGGTCGATAATGGGGTTGATCTCGTGGGTCACGAAAACGACTGTAGCCCCGTGATCCCGGTTATAGCGGTGAATCAGGTCTGAGACGGCGTACTGGTGGTTGAGGTCCAAAGAAAGCAGGGCCTCATCTGCCAGGATAATCTTGGGGTCATTGGCAAGGGCCTGGGCGATACGCAGGCGCTGCTGCTCGCCGCCCGATAGAAGCCCCACCGGCACGTTGGCGTAGTCGCTGGCACCGACCGCATCGAGCAGGGAGTCAACCTTCTCCCGGTAGGCCCGGTTCTTCATACGGAAGCCCCAGCGGTGGCCGTCCACTCCCAGCCCCACAAAATCGCGGGCCCGCAGGGGCATCTCGGTACCAATTGCCTTCTGCTGGGGAATGTAGCCGACGCCGGGGTTCCCCAGGCGGGCAGGGGCACCCAGAACCGAAATTTTGCCGGCGCTCAGCTGGGTCAGACCCAAAATGACCTTGATAAAGGTCGATTTGCCCGAGCCGTTGGGCCCCAGGACGGCAAAATATTCGCCCTGTTCCACGGTGAGGTTGAGGTCCTGCCACAGGGTACGGTGGCCAAAGGAAAGCCCGCCCCCGGTCACCGTAAGGGCGGGGGCGAGCTGGGTAGAAGAGTGAGCCATAGGCTTTATGCTACTGCCTTTTCTAGGTTGTCGATGTTCTGGGTCATCCAGTCCACGTAGCCGGTATTCTCGGGCAGGGTCTCGGTGAAGGAGACACTGGCAACTCCGGCTTCCTGGGCGAAGGTATAGATTTCGGTGGTCTGGGCGGTCTGGGTCTGCTCGTTGAAGGCCAGCAGGTCGATACTGCCGCCGGTGAGGGCGTCTTTGGCTTCCTGCAGGGTCAGGGGGGCGATATCGCTTTCGCTATCGACCGCTGCGGTCAAATCTGCCGGGGTGGAGTCGGTGAAACCGGCGTCCTCCAGCATGTAGCCCGAGACCGGCTCGGTTGCCAGGTAGGTACGTTCTTCGGTGTCGATAGCCTTGAGACGGTCAAGTAGCTGGTCAGCGTCGGTGGAGAAGGTTGCAGCGGCGCTGGTGTAGGCGTCCGCGTTGGCGGGGTCGAGCTCAGCCAGGTCGGCTGCCACCTGATTAGCTACCTTCTTCATGGTGTCCAGGTCGTACCAGACGTGCTCGTTGTAGGAGTGCACGTGGTCAGAGTGGTCTTCACCGGTGGTGCTGTGCTCTTCTGCCATGTGGGCCAGGTCGTCGGCGCTAAAGAGGCCCGAGAGTTCTACCGCGTTCACCACAATCTGGTCGGGGTTATCGGTGCCGGCCATTTCGGTGAGGAAGGTATCGTAGCCGCCGCCGTTGACGACAACCAGGTCAGCGTCTTTCACGGTCAGGCGGTCCTGGCTGGTGGCTTCGTAGGAGTGGGGGTCCACAGCGGTTGAGGCGATGAGCGGGGTGACCTCTACTTTATCGCCGCCGACTGCCGCCACCACATCGGCATAGACGTCGGTGGTGGTGACGACCTGCAGGGTTCCGTCGTTTGAGGACGAGGACGCGCTCGTCCCGCTTGACCCGCAAGCAGAGAGGGCCAGCGCCGATATGGCAAGCAGTGAGACGGTGGGGAAAATCTTTCGCATGGCGCTGTCCTTTGGTACGCAGTAAGGGATAGGGCTTCTGCCAGCCTACTCCTTTCTGCGAACGGTTCGCAAATAAAAAGTACGTACACCGCATCACACCCGCGCCCCGCTAGGAATATAAGGACGCCCGTCCTACCTTCCCTGCCACGGGGCAGGAAAGGCGAGGCGGGCGTCCGCGCACCGGCAGAAACCGGTAGCTAGCTAGAGGAAACTAGTCGGCGCTGTGCTTTGAAGCGGCCTCCTCGCGGCGGCGTACGTGCTCCTGGGTGGTGTCCTTAATTTCACCGACCAGTTCTTCGAGGATGTCTTCCAAGAAGAGCACGCCAACACTCTGCCCTTGGGCGTCAACCACGTGGGAGAGGTGGGCCCGGTTTCGCTGCATGGTGGCAAGAGCCTCATCGATTTCGGTTTCGGGCTTGACGATCGACATCTGACGTAGCTTAGACCAGGCAATGGGCTGGTCCATGCGATCAGCCTCGTAGACCAGGGCGTCCTTGATGTGCAGGTAGCCCATGTAGGTGCCGTCTTGCTCGTCCTTCATCACGAAGCGGGAGTAGCCGGTGTGGGCAACAGCCTTTTCCAGCTCAGCGGGCGTACAGGGGAAGTTCATGGTAACCAGCTGGTCACCGGGCACCATAATCTCAGCAACGGTCTTCGAGCTGAACTCCAGGGCGCCAGACAGCACGCCGGAGCCATCGTCCACGGTTCCCTCTGCGGTTGATTGAGCCACAATGCTTTGAAGCTCATCAAGGGTGAAGGTTGAGGCCACCTCAGCCTTAGGTTCCACCTTCATCAGGCGCAGGGTATGGTCGGCAATCCAGTTGAGGAAGCCCACCAGGGGCTTGAGCACCCGCGAGACCGTGACCAGGGGCGGGGCAATCCACAGGGCAACGCCCTGGGCAGCCAGCGATACCGCCATATTCTTGGGCACCATCTCACCGAAGATAACGTGCAGGTAGGTCACCAGGATCAGCGCGAATGCAAAGCCTACAGCGCTAGCCACCTCGTAAGGGATGCCCCAGCTTTCCAGGGGTGCAGACACCAGGTGGTGCAGGGCGGGCTCTGAAACATTCAGAATCAGCAGGGAGCAGACGGTAATACCCAGCTGGCAGGTAGCCAGCATGAGCGAGACGTTCTCCAGCGCATAAAGTACGGTGACCGCGCGCTTATTACCGGTCTCAGCCAGCGGCTCAATCTGGGAGCGGCGGGTCGACATAATGGCGAACTCACCGGCCACGAAAAAGGCATTACCGGCAAGGAGCACAAAGAGCAGGGCGATAGCTACCCAGTCGTTCATCGGGCCCCCTCCTTTCGAGCGGCGAGGTCATCTGTGGTGAGGGCTTCGGGAATAAAGCGGATGCGGTCAACCCGGCGCTGTTCCATCTTTTCTACGCGCAGGCGTCCGCCCTCAACGGGCACCACGTCGCCGGTTTCGGGAACTCGGCCCAGGTGGTCCATCATGAAGCCGCCCATGGTTTCGTAGGCGGGGTCATCATCCACATCGAGGGTGCCGATGTAGTCCTTGACCTCGTCGGGGCGGAGCAGGCCCGAGAAAATGTAGTCGCCATTGCCCACGCGCAGGGGGCGTTCGTCGAAGGAGTTGGTGTCGTGTTCATCGGAGACTTCACCCACGATTTCTTCAACCAGGTCTTCAAGAGTGGTGATGCCGGCCGTGCCACCGTACTCGTCGAGCACCACGGCAAGCTGTAGGGCGCCCTCTCGCAGCTGCATGAGCAGGGAGTCCAGGTGCACGGTTTCGGGCACCTGCAGCACGTCCTCCATGAGCGTTCCGGCTTCCAGCGTGTCGCGCTTATCGAGGGGAAGGCCCACAGCTTTCTTCACGTGCACGACGCCCACGATGTTGTCTTGGTCTTCCCGGTAGAGGGGGAAGCGGGAGTGGCCGGTGGTGCGGGCCAGCTCGATGACGTCGCTGACAGGGGCTGTATCTTCGAGCATGATGACCTTACGGCGCGGGGTCATGACGTCGGCTGCGGTGAGTTCGGCGAAGGAGAGGGTCTTATCGACGAAGCGGGCGGTGTCGGAGTCCAGGGTGCCCAGGTCGGCTGAGCGGCGCACCATTGAAGAAAGCTCTTCGGGTGAACGGGCTGCCGAGAGTTCTTCCTTAGCTTCCATACCGAAGCGGTGGAGTACCCAGTTTGCTGACCCGTTCGCGGTGCGGACGATGGGGCCCATCACCTTAGTGAAGAGCAGCTGGGCCGGGGCCAGGGTTCGGGCCACGCGGTAGGGCTCGGCAATCGCCAGGTTCTTGGGCACCAGCTCGCCGATAATCATGGAGAGCAAGGTTGCAATACCCATAGAGAAAATCAGGGTGAGCGCCGAGGCCACAGAGGGGGCCAGCCCCCAGGACGCGATGGTGTCGCCGGCTAGGGCGTTGATACCGCTGTCGAGGGTGTAACCGGTAAGCAGGGTGGTGATGGTGATACCCAGCTGGCAGCTTGATAGCTGGGTTGAGAGGGACTTGAGGCAGGCAAGCACCCGTTCGCCTGCGGCGTCTCCCCTATCAATTTCTTGCTGGACCTTGGACTGATCAAGGGCTACCAGCGAAAATTCTACGGACACGAAGAAGCCGGTACCCAGAATCAGGGCAAAACCGATGAGAAGCAGGAGCCATTCCATGGTTTAGACTCTCACCGCCTGCTGGGCTAGGTGCGTCTGTTCTAGGGTACGGACGCCCGTGGTCTGGTGTAGGGGTTCTATGCGCCTAGGCGCTCGTGAGGGCTGCGAGCTTGCACAGCAACTAGAAGGGTCTTCCATAGTGGTCAATTCTAGCGAATCTCTAGCGGTTTACTCAGTGGGCCCCCTTTCACCACCTGCGAAACGTGAGCCCATTTATACCGGACAGCACGTACGTGAGATGTCATAGAAAGTAGTGCGTTGGACGAACCCCCAAAACACTTCTAAACTAGACAAAGATATGCGGTACATCACGCGCCCAACGTAGTGTGCGATGCCCGCCCACCTCGTGCCAAAAGCGGTTTTGGCACTCAGCAATCACAAGAGATGGAAGAGGCGTAAGAGAAGTGCCAAACCAGCCAGAACATACGGTTCCCGAAGAGTTCGCGGGTAACGAGTGGCTCGTCGAAGAGCTCTTTGAAAAGTACGAGCAGGACCGCAATTCAGTCGACGAGACATGGTGGCCCCTATTTGACCAGTGGGCAGGCACAACCGGGAGCGCACCTAGCACCCAGCAGGCAAAGGAGCCTGCTGCGGCGTCCGCCCCGACCAGTGAAGTCCCCTCCAAGGCGCCAGTTCCCTCTACCCCCAAGACCCCTGCTCCAGAAGCTGACCCCAAGTCCGCTCCGAAGGCAGCACCCAAGGCAAGCAACCCCTCAGCGACCAAGCCCGCTACCCCGAAGGAAGAACCCGTGAGCGACGCTCCCCAAGAAGACCAGATTGTCACCCTGCGCGGCCCCGCCAAGGCGGTTGCCACCAACATGGATGAGTCACTGAGCGTACCCACTGCAACCACCGTCCGCGCCATTCCCGCCAAGTTGCTGATCGATAACCGCACCGAGATCAACAGCTACCTGGCACGCACCCGAGGCGGCAAGGTCTCCTTCACCCATATCATCGGCTACGCCATTATCCGTGCCCTTGCTGCTTTCCCCTCCATGAACGTCAGCTACGGTGAGGACGCCAAGGGCAAGCCCGCCGCTATCCAGCACGCCCACGTCAACTTTGGCCTGGCCATTGACCTACCCCGCCCCGATGGTTCTCGCAACCTGGTTGTGCCCAACATCAAGGGCGCAGAGAAGCTTTCCTTCTCAGAGTTCTGGGAAGCCTACAACGACATCGTCAAGCGCGGACGCGAGGGCAAGCTCGGCGTTGAAGACTTCGCCGGCACCACCGTATCGCTCACCAATCCCGGCGGTATTGGCACCGTCCACTCCGTCCCCCGTCTCTCTAAGGGCCAGGCGGCCATTATCGGCGCCGGCGCCCTGGATTACCCTGCCGAGTACCGCGGCACCTCAGAAAAGGTCATCGCCCGCAACGGCGTCTCCAAGATTCTGACCCTGACCTCGACCTACGATCACCGAGTTATCCAGGGCGCAGGCTCCGGCGAGTTCCTCAAGATTGTGGAGCACTACCTGCTCGGTGGCGATGGCTTCTACGACCAGATCTTCGAAGACCTGCGCATCCCCTTTGAGCCCGTCCGTTGGGCCCGCGACAACCAGGTCAACCCCGAAGCCGAAATTTCCAAGGTTGCCCGTATCCAGCAGCTCATTCACGCCTTCCGTGTACGCGGCCACCTAGTAGCCCAGACCAACCCCATCGGCTACCAGATGCTCTCCCACCCCGATCTACGCCTGGAAAACTACGGCTTGACCCTCTGGGACCTTGACCGTTACTGGCCCACCGGCGGTTTTGGCGAAAAAGAATCCCTGCCCCTGCGCACCATTCTTGAGCTTTTGCGCGAGGCCTACACCCGCACCCTGGGTGTCGAGTACATGCACATCGAGAATCCCGAAGAGCGCCAGTGGTTCCAGGATCGTTTGGAGCACGGCTACACCAAGCCCTCCCGTGACGAGCAGTTCCGTGTGCTGGGCACCCTGAACGCCGCTGAAGCTTTCGAAACCTTCCTGCAGACCAAGTATCTGGGTCAGAAGCGCTTCTCGCTGGAGGGCGGCGAATCCCTGATTCCTCTGCTTGACTCGGTGATTTCTGAAGCAGCAGACGCTGGCCTGAATGGGGTCGGTATCGGTATGGCCCACCGCGGTCGTCTCAACGTGCTGACCAATATTGCAGGTAAGTCCTACGCCCAGATCTTCCGTGAGTTCGAGGGTCAGATGGATCCCCGCCTGACCGGTGGCTCCGGCGACGTCAAGTACCACCTGGGCACAGAGGGAGTCTTTACCTCCCACAACGGCAACCAGACCCAGGTCTACCTGGCCGCTAACCCCTCCCATCTGGAAGCCGTCAACACCGTGCTTGAGGGTATCGTCCGCGCTAAGCAGGACACCCTGGCTGAACAGGGCATCGGCAACTACCCCGTACTGCCGATCCTGGTTCACGGCGACGCAGCCTTCGCTGGCCAGGGCATCGTGCTAGAAACCCTGCAGATGTCCAAGCTTGAGGGCTACACCACCGGCGGTACCGTACACATCGTGGTCAACAACCAGGTGGGCTTCACCACCACCCCGCGCGATGGTCGCACCGCAACCTACTCCACTGACATCGCCCGCATGATTCAAGCTCCCGTGCTGCACGTGAATGCCGATGATCCCGAGGCCGTCGTCCGCGCAGGCTCCATCGCCTTCGCCTACCGCCAGGCCTTCAACAAGGACGTCGTCATTGACCTGGTCTGCTACCGCCGCCGCGGTCACAACGAAGCAGACGATCCCTCGATGACCCAGCCCAAGATGTACCAGCAGATTGAGGAACTGCCCTCAACCCGCAAGATTTACACCGAAGCCCTGGTCGGCCGCGGCGACATCTCCCAGGACGAGGCCGAGCGTGCTCTGAAGGACTACCAGTCCCGCCTGGAGCAGATTTTCACCGAGACCCACGAGGCCCAGTCGTCCTCCGCTCCCCTAGTCACCGCAGATGCTGCCGCTGTTTCTAACATCGAGCGCCCTGCTGCACAGCAGAATGAGGATTCCGTTCACGTTGCCGGCGAGACCGCTATCTCTGCTGAGACCCTGGCTCAGATTGGCCAGGCCTTCGGCAAAATTCCCGAGGGTTTCACCGTGCACAAGAAGCTCAAGAAGCTGCTTGAACAGCGCGTCAAGATGTCAACCGAGGGCAACATCAACTGGGGCTTCGGCGAGCTTGCTGCCTTCGCCTCCCTCCTGCTGGAAGGCCGCGATGTGCGCCTGACCGGTCAGGACGTCCAGCGCGGCACCTTCGTCCAGCGCCACTCCGTGCTCCACGACTCTCTGACCGACGAAGAGTGGAACCCCCTGGCTAACCTCTCAGAAACCCAGGGTAAGTACTCCATCTACAACTCCCTGCTCTCCGAGTACGGCGTCATGGGCTTCGAGTACGGCTACTCCGTAGAGCGCCCGGACTCCCTGGTGCTCTGGGAGGCCCAGTTCGGCGACTTCGCCAACGGCGCCCAGACCATCGTTGATGAGTTCATCTCGTCAGCAGAGCAGAAGTGGGCCCAGCGTTCCTCACTGGTGCTGCTGCTCCCCCACGGTT
Organism: Rothia nasimurium; assembly: GCF_928392795.1. GTDB lineage: Bacteria > Actinomycetota > Actinomycetes > Actinomycetales > Micrococcaceae > Rothia > Rothia nasimurium_F. Next base: position 277,493 of record NZ_CAKMTJ010000001.1, on the reverse strand, counting down.
TTGAGGGTCAGGGCCCTGACCACTCATCAGCCCGTATGGAGCGTTACCTGCAGCTGTGCGCCGAGAACAACATGACCGTTGCTGTTCCCTCGACCCCGGCTAACCACTTCCACCTGCTGCGCCGCCAGGCCCACTCCCGCCCGCACAAGCCGCTGATCGTTATCACCCCCAAGCAGCTGCTGCGCCTCAAGGCTGCTGCCTCATCGGTTGAAGACTTCACCAGCGGTAGCTTCAAGCCCGTCATCGAGGACCAGGGTAACCTGAACCCCGCTGACGTGACCCGCCTGGTCTTCGTCTCGGGCCGTCTCTACTACGACCTGGAAGCAGAGCGCACCAAGCGCGGCGACAAGAGCACCGCAATTGTGCGAGTCGAGCAGCTCTACCCCCTGCCGTCCGCAGAGATCAAGGAGCAGATTGCTGCCTACCCCAATGCGGAACTGGTCTGGGCCCAGGACGAACCTGCCAACCAGGGCCAGTGGCCCTTCATGGCGGTCAACCTGCTCCCCCAGATTGACTACCGTATGAAGCTGATTTCCCGCCCGGCAGCTGCTTCCCCCGCAGCCGGTACCGGTAAACGTCACCAGCGCGAGCTCGATAACCTCATCTCCGAGGTATTCGACCGCTAGGCTAGGGCTTTGCCCAGCTCTTGTGCCCGGGTCTTGATCTTCAAGACCCGGGCACTGCCCGTTTGCGGTGCGCCCACCGTGCGCTGGCGGGCTCCAGGGTTTAGACTGGTACAGAACGAACGAGACCAACGTTGCGGGGCTACCTAGCCCTCAACCTTGTAGAAAGAAACACGTGGATCAGCGAAAAATTCGACTTGTAGCCGTTGGCGATGATCTGCTCGCAGGCGTCGGGGACCCCCGCACCCTCGGGTGGTTCGGGCGCGTCATGGCACGCACGCCCCAGACCTCTGCCTCCATCTCGGCCTATAACCTAGCAGCTCCCGGAGAAGGCAGTGAACAGCTCAACGCTCGCTGGTTTGAAGAAGCCAGCCGCCGCTTTGCCCAGGGCCACGAAAATCGCCTGGTCATTGCCCCCTCGACCTTCGACATCGACCTGGGCCTCACCAGTGCCCGCTCCCGCCTGAACCTGGCGAATATGGTTGATATGGCCTCCCAGAACAACGTGAAGGTTCTGGTTGTTGGCCCCCCGCCCACTCTCGATGCTGAGCGTAACCGCAAGATTGCCGATCTGTCGGCAGCCTACGCCGATGTGGTGACCCGCCGTAACCACGTCTACGTTGATACCTTCAACCCCCTGCTGCACCATGAGCAGTGGCGCAATGACCTGGCAGCGAATGACGGCCGCCCCGGCCAGTCTGGCTACGGCCTGATTGCCTGGCTGGTCCTGCACCGCGGCTGGTACAACTGGCTTCAGATTTCAGAGCCCGTTTAAGGAAGTCTCTGGCAGGTGCCTGCCCCTGTGACAAACCCGGGGTGTGCAAAGCTAGCCAAGGTATGCGAAAATAGTGAGAAGTGCCTATTCTAAGGTGCTATCGACCATTTGTGCTCCGTTATCCTGACGGGCACTCCACCTTGATCAAGGAGGCTCTCATGAGCAAGCGCGGTCGCAAGCGTAAGGATCGCCGTAAGGGTAGCGCTAACCACGGTAAGCGCCCCAACTCATAAGGCAATCGACAAGGGCCCCTACTCGCAGAAGCGAGCAGGGGCCCTTTGTTATTGGCTAATTAGCTGCCGGGTGCCCTCCGGTATGGATGTCGTCGATGCAGGCACGGATACGGCTTTTGAGGTCGACGGGGGCGGTTTCCTTGCAGGTGCGGCGCACTGCTTGGCGGATGATGCACTCTAGGTCGTATTCCTTGGCGCAGGTTTCACATTCGGCCAGGTGGGCTTGGAGTTCTTCGAGGTCCTGGCAGCTGAGCGGGTCGTCAATGTAGGTGTAGATTTTGGCCAGGCGCTCTTCGCAGGGGGTAGAAGGGCTCGAATTGTGTACGGCGGTCATTGGTGGCTCCTTTCTTAGGCCCTAGCGGTTTGGCGGGCGCCGGCTTTGCCGGTGGTCGTGGTTTTGATGCCGCGCTCGGCGGCGTAGTCGGTGAGTTTGTCTCTGAGCAGTTTGCGGCCGCGGTGCAGGCGGGACATGACGGTGCCGATGGGGGTGTCCATGATTTCGGAAATCTCTTTGTAGGAGAACCCTTCGACATCGGAGTAGTAGACGGCCATGCGGAAGTCTTCGGGGATGGACTGCAGGGCCTCTTTGATGTCGCTGTCGGGCAGGTGGGCAAGGGCTTCGTTTTCCGCAGAGGGTAGGCCCTTGGAGTCGTGAGCTCCAGCCTGGGCTAGCTGCCAGTCTTCGACGGTGTCGGTGTTGGCCTGGTAGGGCTCGCGTTGGCGTTTGCGGTAGACGTTGATGTAGGTGTTGGTGAGGATCCGGTAGAGCCAGGCTTTGAGGTTGGTTCCGGGCTTGTACTGGTGGAAGGCGGAGAAGGCTTTCATGTAGGCCTCTTGGACGAGGTCTTCGGCGTCCTGCGGGTTGCGGGCCATGCGCAGGGCGGCGGCGTAGAGCTGGTCTACGTATAGTAGGGCTTCTCGTTCGAAACGGGCTTTGCGCTCGGCGTCGGTTTCGCGGGAGCGCACATCGGGTTCGTTGCCTTCGGGGGCGAGGACGTCGGTGGTCGGCGCAGGTTCAGTGCTGGGGGCCGGGGGCGTGGCTGTCATTTCCCTCCAGGTGTGCTGTGGTCTTTTGTCTTACTGTACCTGCCAATGGACGCAGCTACGCGCCGAGTACAACGAAGCCTGTACTGGTTGAACAGGCTCACAGCGAAGCTGTTGGCTCGATGAAGTGAGCGGGTGCGAGCGCGCGAGCACACAAGAGCGAACGGAATCCGCCGTTAGGCGGGGCGTGAGGGTCAGGCTTGCGCCTATTGCGCCCGCAGATTTGTTTCCTCGCGCGCTCGGAATCTGCTGGGCTCCATCCAGCGTGAGCCTGCGAAACCTTGAACAAATCTCGTCATGTGTAACGACAGAGAGGCGAGTTTATTCCCCAGCACCAGAGTAATTTTGCGCTAGTGGTGCAATAAAGTGGCTGAACCCGCCGGTCTATATGTATGCTTAGTAGTGTTAGGTATCTGTGATACACCGCAAAGGGGCCTCGCACCCCGTGAAGGAGGAACTCATGTCTTTGGTTCGCCGTTTTGCTCGCCCTCTGCTGGCTTCAAGCTTTATTATCTCGGGTGTTGACCGTCTGCGTGACCCCGAATCGTCCAAGCACCTGGCTAAGGTGGTTAACCTAGCTGCTACTTCTGCCCCTCAGCTTTCTGTGCTGCGCGGCCAGGAGAAGCTGGTGGGTCAGGCTTTGGCTGGCTCTCAGGTAGCTGCCGGTGCCCTCTTTGCCCTGGGTAAGCTGCCTCGTCTTTCTGCGAGCGTCCTGCTGGCTACCGGTGCTATTAACTCTTACGTTGAGTACCGCGCTACCGAGGCTGAGACTAAGGAAGAGAAGACTGCCCGCCGCAATGCTGCTGTGCTCAATGGCTCCCTGTTGGGCGCTATTGCTATCTCAGCTGTTGATACCGACGGTAACCCCTCACTGGCCTGGCGAGCTTCCAAGCTGGGTGATCAGGTAGCTAAGAAGTCCCACCAGCTGGCATCCGATGTTCAGGACGCCGCTTCTGACGCCCAGAAAAAGGTTGAGGACCTCTTCGCCTAAGCTGGCCCCTACCGGGTGTAAGACCCCGTGAACTTTCGATAAACCCCGCGCTATTTCGGTGCGGGGTTTTCTTGTTTGCTGCCCCGCCCACCTAAAATAGGGAGGGAGTACGCCGTAATAACTGATTCCGAAGTAGGTTTTATTTGTGGTTGATGCGACCAAGCAGCCCCTAGTTGCCGTTGGAGACTGGCTAGCGCCCACCGTTACGGTGCCCGGCGGTGCCCATGCCCGGGTGGAGATTCCCGGGTCTAAGTCGCTCACCAATCGTTACCTGCTGCTGGCGGCTTTAGCCGATAGCCCCTCGGTGATTCATGCTCCCCTGCATTCGCGCGATTCGCAGCTGATGGTGGCTGCGTTGACTGCTCTGGGTGCCCGTTTTGAAGAGATTGAAACCGGTAGTGCCTTTGGCCCTGACCTGCGGGTGACTCCCCTAGATTTTTCTGCGACCGTTGCCCGTGAGGGCTCCATTGATGTGGGATTGGCGGGTACTGTGATGCGTTTTGTGCCCCCGGTAGCTGCCCTGCTGCCCGGTACTTTCCATTTCGATGGCGATGAGCATGCGCGGGTTCGCCCCATGCTGCCTGTGATTGAGGCCCTGCGGGGCCTGGGGGTTGAGGTTGAGGACGCCGGTCGTGGCTCCCTGCCCTTCACGGTCGTTTCTGCCGGTTCGGTGCAGGTGCCCGAGCTGACCATTGACGCTTCGGGTTCTTCCCAGTTTGTCTCTGCCCTACTGCTGGCTGCCTGCCGTTTTGAGCGGGGTCTGGTACTGCGGCACGAGGGTGGCCCGGTCCCTTCGATGCCCCACATTGAGATGACCGTTGAGACTATGCGTGAGCTCGGTATTAGCGTCGACTTCAACGGCACCGATACCTGGACAGTTGCCCCCGGTGGCTTCCCCGGCTTTGAAGTCACCGTTGAGCCCGACCTGTCGAATGCTGGGCCCTTCCTGGTTGCTGCGGTAGCCACCGGGGCCTCGGTAACGGTTCCGCGCTGGCCTGAGTCCACTACCCAGGGTGGGGACCACTGGCGGAAGATTCTGCCCCTCTTTGGGGCCCGGGTAGAGCTAACCGACGGGAACCTGACCGTCACCGGCCCTGCCGGCGGCGTGGCGTCCGGCCTGCCCGGTGTTCAGCTCGATTTAGCCGAGGCCGGTGAGCTAGCCCCCACCGTTGCTGCCCTCATCGCTCTCTCGCCGGCGACCAGCGTCCTTTCCGGTATCGCCCACCTGCGCGGCCATGAAACCGACCGGCTTGCCGCCCTGACCGCCGAGATTAACCGCCTGGGCGGTTCAGCCGAAGAAACTGCGGACGGTATTCGCGTCACCGCCCCCGTAGCTCACGGGGCCCTCATGCATACCTATGCCGACCACCGCATGGCAACCGCCGCTGCCGTGATGGGGCTGGTGGTACCGGGCATCGTGGTTGAGAACGTCGAGACCACCTCCAAGACCCTGCCCAACTTCACTGGGCTGTGGCAGAACATGCTGGACCAGTGGCAGGCAGGTGCCGCCTAATGCGCCGATCCTGGGATGAAAGCGATGTGCGCGTCCGCCCCAACAAGAAGGGCTCTCGCCCCCGCACCAAGGACCGCCCTGCCCACAAGGACGCCGAAATCGGCCGCATCATCACCGTAGACAGGGGCCGCTACACCGCCATCCTCGATGAGGGCAAGAGCAGCGAACGGGTTGTCACCGCCGTACGCGCCCGCGAGCTGCGCCGCTCCCCCATCGTGGTGGGCGACAAGGTTGCCCTCGTGGGTGATACCAGCGGCAAGCCCGATACTCTAGCCCGCCTCGTCCGGATTGAAGAGCGCACCAACCTGCTACGCCGCAGCGCCGACGATACTGACCCCGTCGAGCGTGTCGTCGTTGCCAACGCCGACAACCTGGTGATCGTGGTCGCCGCAGAAAACCCCGAGCCCCGCACCGGCTTTATCGACCGGTCCCTAGCAGCCGCCTTCGACGCAGGGCTCACCCCCATTCTCTGCATCACCAAGACCGACCTCAAACACCCGCAATGGTTGCTGGACTACTACCGGGACGTTGAGCTCACCATCCTGCTGTCTAAGTCCAAGGACGGCCGCGCTCCCAGCGAGGAAGGCTCCGAGGGGCTCGACACCACCCTGGTTGAGCAGCTTTCTGAGTATCTCGATGGCTCGGTCTCTGTGCTCCTGGGCCACTCCGGTGTGGGCAAATCAACCCTGGTCAACGCCCTGACCGGGGCAGAACGCGCCACGGGGCATGTGAATGCCGTGACCGGGCGCGGCCGCCACACCTCGTCCTCAGCCCTGGCCCTCCAGCCCCAGAAGTCAGCCCCCGGCACCTGGATTATCGACACCCCCGGTATCCGTTCCTTCGGTCTAGCCCACGTCGAACCCGACACCCTGGTCGCCTCCTTCACCGACCTTGCCCCGGGCTCAGCCAACTGCCCTAAGGGCTGTACCCACTCGGCGTCCGCCCCCGACTGCGGGCTGTCAGCCTACGTAGAAGCAGGCCAAGCAGGCCCGGCAGGCTCCGAACGCCTGGACTCCCTGCGCAAGCTCCTGCGCGTCGATGAAGAAACCGGCGACACCGAGAAAGAACTCGGCGTCGTAGACCTCTAAACCCCAAGGCAAATGACCATGACTAACTACACCGACGACCTGCGCCTGGCCCACATCATGGCTGATGCGGTAGACCGCCTCACCCTGGCCAAGTTCACCTCCCACGATTTCGCCGTCGACACAAAACCCGACCTCACCCCCGTCACCGACGCCGACCGCGAAGCCGAGCAGCTCATCCGTTCCCAGCTCTCCCGCGTCCGCACCCGTGACTCAGTGCTGGGTGAAGAATTCGGGGAAACCGGGTCTTTCCCCCGCCAGTGGGTCATCGACCCCATCGACGGCACCAAGAACTTCGTGCGCGGAGTGCCCGTCTGGGCTACCCTCATCGCCCTGCTCGACCACGGCAAGCCCGTCGTCGGCGTCGTCTCGGCCCCTGCCCTCCAGCGCCGCTGGTGGGCAGCCGAAGGCACCGGCGCCTACACCGGCCGCTCCCTCGCCAAGGCTACCCGCATCTCGGTCTCCTCTGTCGCCCAGCTCGAGGACGCGTCCCTCTCCTACTCCTCCCTCACCGGCTGGCGCGATTTGGGCCTGCGCGATAACTTCATCGACCTGACCGACACCGTCTGGCGCACCCGAGCCTACGGCGATTTCTGGTCCTACATGATGGTGGCAGAGGGCGTCGTCGACGCCGCTGCCGAGCCCGAACTCGGCCTTTACGATATGGCCGCCCTGGTTCCCATCGTGACCGAAGCAGGCGGACGCTTCACCTCCCTGGCTGGGGCGGACGGCCCCCACGGCAGCAACGCCCTAGCCACCAACGGCCACCTGCACGAGGCCGTCCTTTCCTACCTGGGAACCGATAAGACCCTCTAAAGCTAGAGCGCCCCAAGGCACACCGGGCAAAACCTCTAGTGACAGCAAAGGCCCCGAATCCTACATCAAGGATTCGGGGCCTTTGGTCTGAGCGATTTCTTGTGCTGAACTACTTCTTGCGCTGGTTCAGAATCGAAATCTGCTCGTTGCTGCGGTCGTTCACGGCCTCAGTATGCACCTCGGTCTTACCGGACTCAGAGGGAGCTGAGTACTGCAGGAACTTAGGCTGCGCGGGAATCTTCAGCTGAATCTTCGACTGCTGGGTACGCTGCTTCGACAGGTCCACGCTGTAGAGCATCGACACGGTCTCCTCACGAATACCGCCCATCATGCTCTGGTAGAGGGCATAACCCTCACGCTGGTATTCCACCAGGGGGTCACGCTGGGCCATAGCACGCAGGCCGATACCTTCCTTGAGGTAGTCCATCTCGTAGAGGTGCTCGGGCCAGCGCTTACCGATGACCGAGAGCACCACGCGGCGCTCAATCTCGCGCATGGCGTCCTCACCCACGGACTCTTCACGCTCGCCGTACTGCATCTCAGCGTCGGCCAGCACTTCCTTGACGATCTGGTCGCGGGTGACCTTGGTCTTGTCGCCCGCTTCTTCAGCCAGATCTTCGGGGGTAATGGTAACCGGGAAGATGGTGCGCAGGTTCTCCCAGAGCTTCTCAAAGTCCCAGTCCTCGGCGTGACCTTCGCCTACCTGGGCATCGATTGCTGAGGTAATGACCTCGGTGCGGAACTTGGCAATCTGTTCCTTGAGGTCATCGCCTGCCAGAATCTGGGCGCGGTCCTTGTACATGGCCTCGCGCTGGCGGTTGAGCACATCGTCATACTTGAGCACGTTCTTGCGCTGCTCAGCGTTGCGGGCTTCAACCTGGCCCTGGGCGTTGGCGATCACGCGGGAAACAATCTTAGCTTCCAGGGCGGTATCGTCGGGGGCACCGGCCATCAGGCGGGCAGCTGCCTGGCCGTTGAAGAGGCGCATCAGGTCGTCAGACAGTGACAGGTAGAAACGGGACTCGCCGGGGTCGCCCTGGCGGCCCGAACGTCCGCGCAGCTGGTTATCAATGCGGCGGGATTCGTGTCGCTCGGTACCCAGCACGTAGAGGCCACCCAGTTCTTTGACCTCTTCGTGCTCAGCAGCAGAGGCCTGCTCTGCCGCAGCGAGTACCTCGGGCCACTTAGCCTCGTACTCTTCGGGCTTCTCATTGGGGTCAAGACCCAGGGTCTTCATGGTCTCAACGGCCTCGAACTCGGGGTTGCCGCCGAGCATAATGTCGGTACCGCGGCCTGCCATATTGGTTGCCACGGTGACGGCACCCTTGCGGCCAGCCTGGGCCACGATGGCAGCCTCACGGGCATTGTTCTTCGCGTTGAGCACCTCGTGTCGAATACCGGCCTTAACCAGCAGCTTAGACAGGTACTCAGACTTCTCGACGCTGGTGGTACCTACCAGCACGGGCTGGCCGGTAGCGTGGCGCTCTTCGATATCTTTGACCACCGCGTTGAACTTGGCGATCTCGTTCTTGTAGACCTTATCGGGCTGGTCGATGCGCTTCTTTTCCTTGTTGGTCGGAATCGGCACGACGCCCAGCTCGTAGGTGTTCATGAACTCGGCAGCCTCGGTCTCAGCGGTACCGGTCATGCCCGAGAGCTTGTCGTACATGCGGAAGTAGTTCTGCAGGGTCACGGTCGCCATGGTCTGGTTTTCAGGCTTGACCTCGACCTCTTCCTTGGCCTCAATAGCCTGGTGGATGCCGTCATTGTAGCGGCGGCCCGCCAGAATACGGCCGGTGTGCTCATCGACAATCATGACTTCGCCGTTCATCACGACGTAGTCCTTGTTGCCCTTGAAGAGTTCCTTGGCCTTAATAGCGTTGTTGAGGAAGCCAATCAGGGGGGTGTTCTGTGACTCGTAGAGGTTATCGATACCCAGGTGGTCTTCAACCTTATCGATACCCGATTCGAGCACACCCACGGTGCGCTTCTTTTCATCGACTTCGTAGTCTTCACCGGCTACCAGGGTGCGGGCGATACGGGCGAATTCGCCGTACCAGCGGTTGGCTTCGCCCATGGCGGGGCCAGAGATAATCAGCGGGGTACGGGCTTCGTCAATCAGAATAGAGTCGACCTCATCGACGATGGCAAAGTTGTGCCCGCGCTGCACCTGTTCCTCTTTGGTCCAGGCCATGTTGTCACGCAGGTAGTCGAAGCCGAATTCGTTGTTGGTTCCGTAGGTGATGTCCGCTTGGTACTGCTTACGGCGGACGTCGGGGGTCTGGTTAGCCAAGATGACGCCAGATTCCATGCCCAGGAAACGGAAGACGCGGCCCATGAGGTTAGCCTGGTATTCAGCCAGATAGTCATTCACGGTCACCACGTGCACGCCCTTGCCTGAGAGGGCGTTGAGGTAGGCAGGGGCGGTAGCGACCAGGGTCTTACCTTCACCTGTTTTCATTTCAGCAATATTGCCCAGGTGCAGGGCAGCACCGCCCATGAGCTGCACATCGTAGTGACGCTTGCCCAGGGTACGCTTAGAGGCTTCGCGGACCACAGCAAAAGCTTCGGGGAGCAGAAGGTCCAGTGACTCGCCGTCCTCAACGCGCTTGCGGAAGGCGTCGGTCTCAGCGCGTAGCTCTGCGTCGCTCATCGCAACAAAGCTGTCTTCGAGTGAGTTCACTGCATCGGTGTAAGCACGCAGCTGCTTGAGGACTTTTTGGTCTCCGCTGCGGAGTAGCTTTTCCAAGAGAGATGCCACTGAAGTTTGCTCCTTGATTGGTTTGGTATGGGAGGTGGGCAGGGTGAGCCCACCGTGCTCACTCTATTCTAGTTTAGTCCGCAAACGGGCTGGGGCCGTTCACCTGTGGGCTTGACGGGCCTACCTTTTAGATTCACAGGGGTAGGGCCGGGCACAGGGCAGGGCCCCCTGCGTTCCCCTACCTGCGGTAGGAGTATGGCAGAGGGCCCTAGGCCGGGCTGGTATCGACCTTAGTCGGTAGTACCTTCTTCGAGGGTAATGACGCCGTAGGACCAGCCCTTGCGGCGGTAGACCGCTGCGGGGGATCCGGTTGCCTTATCGACGTAGAGGAAGAAGTCATGGCCTACAAGTTCCATGCGGTCAACTGCCTCTTCGGGGGTCAGGTAATCAGCGGGGAATGTCTTCTGACGGATTTCGATGGGTGAGTCTGCCTCTTCATGTAGGTCGTATTCTCCAGCGAAAGCCGCCTCTTCGACGGGTAGGTCTTCGGTCTGAATTTCGGTGAGGGCGACCTGGTCGCTAATAACGGGCAGTGAGCCAGTTGCTTCTGAGACCGATACGGGGTGCTTGCCCCCTGCGCGACGGGTCTTGCGGCGGTCACGGGCGCGACGGAGGCGTTCTAGGAGCTTTCCATAGGTTTCGTCGAAAACTGCGAACTTATCTTGACCGGTTGCTTCTGCTCGGAGCACAGGGCCACGGCCGATAACGGTGATTTCCACTCGGATAGCCGCGGGGCCGTTTTGGCCTTCCTTGGTGAACTTGACTTCGATGTCAGTTACGTTGTCACCTAGAGCTTCGAACTTGGTGATCTTACTTTCAACGTGTTCCTGCAGACGTTCACTTACTTTGACGTTGCGGCCGGTGATGTTGAGTTCCACAATTCCCTCCATTCTCAGGGGGTGAATACCCGACCCTGTGACTGCCGGGTATTGGGGAATCTATCTTGTGGATTCCTTAACGCAACTCTACGCCCTTTTGTGGCCTAAGTCATTTTTTTAAGGCTTTTACGGTTCTTTTCGCAGGAAGGACTCAATATTTTGGTGACCCACCTCACCCTGTGCTATATGGCTGCCGCTTGGGAACATAGGCAATCGTTGCCCCGCCCAGCACGGTGGCGCCCTGACTGGTCAGCACCCGGTAGCCTTCCCTCAGGGAGGCTCCGGTGGTGAACACATCGTCAACCAACAGACAGCGGGCCCCCTCTAGACGGTAGTAACGCCCCAGCTGGTGCAGGGCAGGCTTACCCAGGGTAAGTTTTCCCTGCATCTGCCGGTGGCGCTCTTCGAGGCCCAGTGTTTTCTGGGCTTGGGCACCTTTGGCACCGCGCATTCCCCGCTTCCAGGCAGGAACCTGGGCGAGCGCGTCCGCCACCTTGACCGGCACCGGGGAGCGCAACAGGGGCAGCACTGCACGGGCCAGGAGCGGGGCGGGGGCGTAGCCTCGCCGTCGGGCAGAAGCTCTGCTCGATGGCAGGGGAACCAGATAGATGGGTTCTGCGGGCTCCAGCTCGCCCTCGCTCAGCTCTAACAGGCAGGTTAGGGCCCGGGCCAGAGCCGAAGCGAGGTAGGGGCTCAGGTCTGTGCGGCCGGCGTCCTTGTAGGCAAGGACGCAACGCCCCAGCTCGTGCTCGTAGCGGCCAGCAGACACCACCGACAGCTGCGTGCCGGGCAGGGTAATGGTCTGTAGGTTGAGGGTGGCCAGGCGCACCAGCCGGTCGCACAGGGGGCAGAGGGCAGCGGACGCCAGCATGCTGGGCCCGTAGGTCTGGCAGCTGGCGCAGACCCTGGGGAAGAAGAGTTCTGTGGTCTGCCGCCAGCTGGTCAGCATATCGGGCAGAAGAGGGTGGGTGGACGTCATACCCCCAGCCTGGCAGGGTCAGGCGGCTACCTGCCAGGGCTGGGGATAAGTGGTCCAGACCATTTCTCTTAGCCGGCGTAGTTGATTTCGCTGAGGCTGCTTTCTATGCGGGTCCAGCTCAGGCCCGCAACGATATAGAGCCCACCGTCGCGGGTCATAGCTACTGCCTGGTCGATAACGTTACCCGTAACGATGCGGGTAATGCCCTGCAGGGAATCGTACTGGGCATTTTCACCGGTCAACGAAACCAGCTCGGTCTGGGTGGTATCGCTATTCCAGAGAAAGACCTCAACGTCGCTGACCCATTCTGCACCCCGCGGGCTCATGTCTGCCCCCAGTTGTACGGGGTCAAGGAGCTCAGTGGGGGTGCCGTCTGCCGATCGGCGGATAGCAGATACCCAGGCCCCGTAATTACTTCCGTCAACAGATGACGTCACCAACACAGCTCGGCTACCGTCACGGGCGATAGAAATACTGTGCAGGAGTTCCCCGTCCGTCCAGCTGGTGACGTCCTTAGCGCTACTATCTTCCTGGCCTGCGGCGATAACCCGCACGGAGCCGTCCTGCTCCCCCACCCACAACCAGTTCTGGTGATCAAAGCAAGGGGCCAACACGTGGGTGCCCCGATAGACCGAGCGAGCGCCGTTGGAATTAGCCAGCCACACCTCGTTCTGCCCCGTATTGGTGTAGGCGTAGTAGTTACGGGTGTAGTTCATAGCGGGCAGGGTAATGAGAGCCTGGGCAGAGGTCTCAACGATGGTCTGCTGGCTGGCTGTATCATCAAGGGCTGCCCGTGCGATGAGGCGGTTATCTTCAATACCCACGATGTTGCTGGCAACCTCAGGGTTGACTGCGGGCTCCCGGTAGTTTTCTAGGGTGGGGGCTGCCACGATCTGATCGTTGATGGTGAGCTGAACCGTGGTAACCGAGGCAAGAGTAGTGAGGGTTTGGGTGAGCTGGGTGCGCAGGCGCTCAGTTTCCAGGGCGCTAGCTGCGGTGAGGGCGGATCCCCCGGAGAGCTGGATATCAGCTACCCCGTTATCGATGGGTACGGAGTTCCGAGTCAAGCTGGTATCGGCAGGTACTGCGGTAGCAACGGCCCCGGTGAGGTAGGGGGCAGGCCCCTCAAGGAGTACCCTCACCAGGGAGGTAGCTACCGTGGTGCGTTCGGCGAACCAGCGCACATCGGGCACAGCGTAGGTGTAGGTGGGGTCGTAGAAGTAGAGGGTGAAGGGGTTGAATACGTCCGCAAACTCAGCCCTGCTGAGTACCGTTCCGTCGGGAGCGGATGAGATACGCCATTCCCCATCCACCTGCCGTAGAGCGAACTCCATCTCGGTATCAGCCACGGTAGTGTACGAGGTAGCCAGTCCCCGGTCATCGACCAGGGTGCTCGCTGGAACTATCACCCGGTAGATTGAGTCGCTGACGGATGCCGTGGTGAACGATGAATCGTACACCAGGGTGCGTCCGTCCGGCTTCCATGACTGGGCGAGGTCTTCAGTCAGGTACAGTCTGGCTACGCTGTAGTCGTCGGTTACTCCAGCTCCCGCGTGTAAGAAGCCCTCGATGATATCGGTAGGGCGGGCTCCGGGGGCGGGTCCTTCCGGTGTGCTGCCGGTGGTAGAGGTGTTCCCCGTAGCTTGTGGGTCGGCGTAGTGGTTGACTTCGCCGTCGGTGGGAATGGCGGCGCAGGCGGTGAGGGTCGCAAGAGAGCTGAGGGCGAGGCCGAGAGCTGACCGGCGGGAAAGGTTAGGGTTCAACGGTGGGCTCCGAGGGGGTTGAGGCGTCGGGGTTCACGGTCGGGGTGGCACCGGTATCCGGAGCGGACGGCGGGGGTAGGGGTTCGCCGCTCAGCAAGACCGGGGAGGGGCCCATGGGCACGTCCTGGTCGATGGGGATGGTCATGCGGAAGCTGGCTCCCTGCCCCTTGATTCCCCAGGCTTCGAGGGTGCCCTGGTGCAGGCGGACGTCCTCGGCAGCGATGGAGAGCCCCAGGCCGGTGCCGCCCAGGGTGCGTTTGCGGGAGGTGTCGGCCCGCCAGAAGCGGTTGAAGACCTGCTCGGTTTCTTCGGGGCTCAGGCCAATGCCGTGGTCGCGTACCGCCACGCCCAGGGTGGTTTCGGTAGCGTCAACGTACACGTCGATCGGTTGCCCCTCGGAGTGCTCTACGGCGTTGAACAGCAGGTTGCGCAGCACCCGCTCAATGCGGCGGTGGTCCATATCGACCATAATCTCGGTGTAGTCGGTGTGCACGGTCAAACTGGTGTTGGTGCGCATCAGGTGGGGTTCTACAGCCTTGAGCACCTCATCGAGCACAGCCATAAAATCAACCGACACCGTATCGAGGGTCTGGGAGCCGGCATCGAAGCGGGAAATTTCGAGCAGGTCAGCCAGCAGGGAGTCGAAGCGGTCCACCTGGTTATAGAGCAGCTCGGTGGAGCGTTTGTAGAGGGGCTCCATATTATCGCGGTTATCGTGCAGCATATCGGCTGCCATGCGCACCGTTGTGAGCGGGGTGCGCAGCTCGTGCGACACGTCAGAGACAAAGCGCTGCTGCATGGTTGACAGCTTCTCAAGGCGAGAAATCTGGTCTTGCAGGGAGTCAGCCATACGGTTAAAAGACATACCCAGGCGCGCCGTCTCGTTCTGGCCGCGTACCAGCACACGCTGATCCAGGTCACCGGCTGCCAGTTTCTCAGCGGTGATAGCGGTAGAACTGATCGGACGGATCACAAAACGGGCAATCATCCACACGATAGTTAGCACCACGACCAGAAGCACGCCGAAGCCCACCCAGACCACCAGGTTGATGTACTGCACGGTCGCCTGCGAGGTCGACAGGTCATAAATCAGGTAGAGGGAGTAGTCGGGGTTCTGGGGTATCGAGATACTGGTGCCGACCACCAGAACCGGGGTGCGGCGTCCGTCCGCTGAGGTAATACTCGAAGACTGCCAGTAAATCCCCGTGCCCTCACTCACGCTCTGGGCGAGCGCCTGGGGCACGTCGCTGACCGTGACCTCGCTACTCTGGGCCTGCTCCACGATAAAGCCATCGGTGGTGGCGTTCGCGTCCTTGAGAAGCACCCAGTTGCGGTTGCTATCGGCGCTACTGCTCTCGAGTACGGTCAAGAAACGCGAGACATCGCGCTGGATCTCGGTGCGGCCGGTGGCATCAGAGCCGTTGATCAGGGTCTGCACATTACTAAAACCGGCCGACGACTCTTCGAGGGCCTGCTCTAAGTTGCCCCGGAAGAGGGAGTTAGCAATCTGGTGGGAGATAAAAGAGCCCACAAAGACGAAGGCAACCAGCAGCAGGCCGGCCGCTGCCACCACAGCGCGAAACTGTAGGGACTGCTGCCAGAGCCTGCGGGCGCTGGCCAGGGGCCCGTAGGCCCGGGAGGGGCCAGCGGGAGCAGTAGTCCGAGCGGACGCGCGAGGTGAAGTACCAGCCACTGTTTAGCGCTGGCCTGCCGCGGCCTTGTAGCCCACACCGCGCACGGTCAGCACGATCTCGGGGTTCTCGGGGTCGCGCTCAATCTTGGCGCGCAGACGCTGAATATGCACGTTGACCAGGCGAGAATCGACGGTCTTTTCGTAGCCCCACACATTACCCAGCAGAGCCTCACGGGTCATGACCTGGCCGGGCTGGCGGGCCAGGTTCGCCAGAAGTTCAAATTCGAGAGGGGTGAGCTGAATCGTTTCACCCTCGCGGCTCACAGTGTGCCCTGCCAGGTCAATGGTGAGGTTACCGATACGCAGTGGTTCGTTATGGCGGTCTTCACGCGGGCGCAGACGGGCGCGGACGCGGGCCAGCAGCTCAGCGGGTTTGAAGGGCTTGGTCATGTAGTCATCGGCACCAGCCTCTAGCCCCTTGACCACGTCCTCGGTATCGCCCTTAGCGGTCAGCATGATGATGGGCACGTCCGACTCCCCGCGAATCTGGGTGCAGACCTCGATACCGTCCATACCCGGCAGCATAAAATCCAGCAGGATCAAACCGGGGTGGTGGGTAGCAAAAGCCTCAAAGGCCCGGTCACCGGCGTCGCAGAAGACCGTCTCGTAGCCCTCTTGCGCCAGCACGATACCCACCATCTCTGACAGGGCATCGTCGTCGTCAACTACAAGAATGGTTTCTTTCACGGTGGGTCTCCTGGTGAGGTTCACAATGGGCCTCCCCCTAGTGTACCGGGGTTAGGCAGTGAGCCGGTTTAGGCGTCTTGGGCGATTTCAGACAGGGCCCGGGCTGTCTCGGTCAGGTGCCCTAGCACGGTGGTAGCCCGCTGCGGGTCAGTGGCAGCCAGGCTACCGGTTTCGGTCAGTACCAGCTGGTTGAGAAGCTTCTTCCCCAGACCAAGATCCGACCAGGTGCGCCACAGCCCCCGGGCCAGGTCGCCAGCAGGCACTCGGACCAGCGGGTCAACAACCTCTAGGTAAAGCCCCCGCTCAGCTTCTAGGCGGGGGGCTAGGGCCTCCCAGGCCGAGGTAGGCTGGCCTGCCATCGACAGCAGGGGGATAGCAAGGGTCTGTCTGACCTCAGGGTGCAGCTTCACATAATCAGTCCGAGTGACGACCTGAGCACCCAAGCCCTCCAGCTCATCGTGCAAAGCCCCCAGCAGGGTCACCAGCTCATGACGCGGCACAGCCCGCAGCGTACGGTAGCCGCTAGAGGTCGGCAACTGACCTGCCGCCACCTCAACCAGCAGAGGCTCTTCTACCTGCACCAGCACCTGCGCGCCGGGCACAGCCTGCTTCAGCAGCTTCACCACACCGTGAAAACCAGCCCGCTGGGCCTCAGCAACATCGCGTCGGGCACCATGATCTGAGAGGACGCGCTCGCCACTGGTTAAGTAGGTACTGGCAGCTAGGCTCAACGGCCCCAGCAGACGCAACTTAATGGTTCCGGGGGCAGCACCGCTTTCCTTCCCCACGACGTCCGCCAGGATATTGATATCAGATTCCAGGAGCGACCTGGCAGCCTCCCCCTCAGCGGCATAGCCACCCGTGAGCCGCCAACCCGCGGCGGTGCCGTCCGCGCTCAACCCATCAAGGGCCGCAATCGACCGTGCCAGCAGGGTTGCCCGGTAGCCCCGGTCAGCCAGCTCCGGCAGGTAACTAATATGGGGCTCCCCCAGCTCACCGCGGACACGGGTCACCGCATCGAACACATCATCCCCTGCCCAGGCGCCCAGGCCGGTAGCCCGAACCGTCAGGTGCTCATCAAAGGTCAGCGGGCTCTCTAGGTCCTTACGAGCAGCCAGCATTTCGGCATCGGTCGGCAAATACAGGGCAGGGCGAGCAGGCCTCGATACAGGCATAGGGAACTCTTTCTACCACCTACCGGTGGCCGTAGGTTGCGGGCTGAAAATTGAGCGGCTAGGACTTCTGTTCGGCCTCAGCCGCAATCTTCTCGTGATGCCTTATAACCTCAGAAATAATGAAGTTCAGGAATTTCTCGGCAAACTCCGGGTCAAGGTGGGCAGCTTCAGCCAGCGAGCGCAGGCGCTTAATCTGGGCTTCTTCCCGCCCCGGGTCCCCCGCCGGCAGAGAATGCTCAGCCTTGAGGTGGCCAACGCGCTGGGTTGCGCGGAACCGCTCAGCAAGAATATGTACCAGGGCTGCGTCCATATTGTCGATGGTCTGACGCATGGTAAACAGCTCCTCCAATACTGCCGGGTCAACCCCCGTCATCGAGGTGGCGCGGGTATCAAAGTCAGCGTGGGCCTGCACATCGTGGGCCTTCGGAGTTGTGTTCATGTGTTTAGTCTAAAAACCTCAGGTGCTGTTTGCAGGGGCAAGCCCACAGATTTCACCCTGTGGACTTATCCGGGTGTAGAAGCTTCAAATGGTTCAGCAGCGAGCGCGAGCCTGCTTCACCTATTCATGGAATCTGTTACTTAGCGGTGATGTCAGCTCGGTCGAGGCTGTAGGCGCGGGCGATGGTGGACTGGCCCAGCACGCGGGTGCCCTGGTAAATCACCATGGTCTGGCCAGGAGCCACACCGCGCAGTTTCTCGTGCAGGCGCACCACGGTTTCCAGGCGCAGGGCACCGGGCTCAGCGGCTTCGTCGTCGGCTACCCATTCCAGGTGGGCGGTTGAGGGCACCGGGTCTGCGTGGGCTCGTACCTGGGCGGTGACGTCAAAGGACGCCGAGCGGGCACCTTCTACGGGCTCTTCGGATAGGAAGGCTGCAGCTTCTTCTACAGGCAGACCGGCCCAGGTTTCGCGGATACCGCGGATCTCGTCAATTTCGAGCAGGTCCTTACCGCCCACGATGACCTCGTTAGTCTTGGGGCGGATTTCTAGCACGAAGCGGGGCTTACCGTCGGGGGCAGGGTGCCCAATGGCCAGCCCCTTGCGCTGGCCCACAGTAAAGGCCTGGGAGCCGCGGTGCTTGCCGAGCACGCGTCCGTCCGTGTCCTTGATGTCGCCCTCGGTCATGTCGATGTGCTCTTCGAGCCACTCGCGGGTATCACCCTCGGGAATAAAGCAGATGTCGTAGGAGTCGGGCTTCTTAGCTACCGAGAAGCCGCGTTCGGCGGCCTCCGCGCGCACCTCGTCCTTGGAGGGGGTATCGGCCAGAGGGAACCAGGCGTGCTTGAGCTGCTCGTGGGTCAGCACACCCAGAACATAGGACTGGTCCTTGGCCCAGGTCGCTGCGCGGTGCAGCTCCCGGTTGCCGTTCTCGTCCGTAATGACCTTGGCATAGTGGCCGGTCACTACAGCGTCAAAGCCGAGGGCCACGGCCTTCTCCAGCAGGGCCGCGAACTTGATTTTCTCGTTGCAGCGCATACAGGGGTTAGGGGTGCGGCCGTGCTCGTACTCGGAGATAAAGTCATCGACCACGTCCTCCTTAAACCGCTCGGAGAAGTCCCATACATAGAAGGGAATTCCCAGCTGGTCGCAGACCCGGCGGGCGTCCATGGAGTCCTCGATGGTGCAGCAGCCGCGGGAGCCGGTGCGCAGGGTGCCGGGCATGCGGGAGAGCGCCAGGTGCACGCCAACCACCTCGTGGCCAGCTTCAACGGCGCGGGCGGCGGCAACGGCCGAGTCCACGCCACCGCTCATAGCAGCAAGAATTTTCATGGTTAAGTCCTACATTCAGTAATAGTTGAAGTTTTGGGCGGTGGGTTTGGGCGGTGGGGCGGGCAGGCAACCCTGGCCGCTGGCTCGGGGCTGGCGTGAATCGGGCGAGCGCCCCGCGCGAGTCCCGAGAGGGTCGTGGCCAGGTGCCTGCCCGGGCTACCGCCTTATCGAGCTAGTTCCAGCGGGCGGCGTCCGGGGCGTGGCCTGCCATACCTGCTTTTTTGGCTTGGGCCCAGGCGTCGGGGAGGGCGGTAAGAAGGGCGGTGACGTCGTCCTCGGTGGTGGTGTGCCCCAGGGTGAAGCGCTGGGCGCCGCGGGCCTCGTCCTCGCTCAGCCCCATAGCCAGCAGGACGTGGGAGGGGCGGGGCACCCCGGCGTTGCAGGCTGAGCCGGTGGACGACTCTACCCCTGCCATATCGAGCAGGAAGAGCAGGGAGTCGCCCTCGCAGCCGGGGAAGGTGAAGTGGGCATTGCCGGGCAGGCGGCTGAAGATGCCGGCTGCTCGGTCCTGGGCGCTTTCGGGGGCGGCCCCGCGCAGCTGGGCTTCGGGAACAGCTGCTAGGACGCCCTCAATCAGGCGGTCTCGCAATTCGGCCTGGCGGCCTGCTTCGGCGAGTAGGTTCTGCCCTGCTTCGGCAGCTGCTGCGCCAAAGCCCGCGATAGAGGCGGCGTCAATGGTTCCTGAGCGCACGGAGCGTTCCTGCCCGCCGCCGTGGAGTACGGGCATGAGCTGGGCGCTGCGGGTGGCGATGAGGGCGCCGATTCCCATGGGCCCGCCAATTTTGTGGGCTGAGATGGCCATGGTGGTGGCGCCGGATTCCTTGAAGTTCACCGGCAGGGTGCCAAAGGCCTGGACGGCATCCGTGTGAAAGGGAATGCCGAGTTCAGCAGCTACCGCGGCGATTTCTGCGACGGGCTGCACGGTGCCCACCTCGTTGTTGGCCCACATGACGGTGACCAGGGCAACCGTCTCTGGGCTCTCACCCACCGCCTGTCGAACCGCTTCGGCGCTGACTACACCGCTAGCGTCCGGAGCTACCCAGCTCACCTCTGCCCCCTCGTGGGCTTGCAGCCACTCAACGGCATCGCCCACAGCGTGGTGCTCGATGCCCGATACAACGATGCGGGTAGCAGCCGGGTTGGCTTCGCGGCGTTTCCAGTAGAGCCCCTTGATCGCCAGGTTATCTGCCTCGGTACCACCGGAGGTAAAGATAATCTCGGCGGCGTCGCAGCCGGCAACCCGCGCGATACGTTCGCGAGCGTACTCGACGGTAGCGCGAGCAGAACGGCCCGCTGAATGCAGGGACGAGGGGTTGCCGCCCACTTTCATCTGCTCCACCACGGCATCAATAGCCTGAGGGAGCATGGGGGTGGTGGCGGCGTGGTCCAGGTAGACCCGGGGCATGGGCGCTGGCCTTTCCGTGGCGATTGGTCAAAACAATTCAGCCTTCCATCATACTCCCCCGCTCTTGGGGCAGGCTATGGACTGCTTCACCCTCTCAACAGCTCCCATCGCGCTTTTATTTCGCGGCGGGCGCGTAAACTGTTGGGGTGTTCAAGATTCTTTTTTATACTCCTGAAATTCCCGGCAATACCGGTAACGCGATTCGCCTTGCAGCTATCACCGGCGCAGAGCTGCACCTGGTCAAGCCCTTAGGTTTTAACTTTGAGGACGCTAACCTGCGCCGAGCTGGCCTCGACTACCATGACCTGGCGGTCATGACCGTGCACGAGACCCTCGAGGACGCTTGGGAGGCCCTAGCCCCGGCCCGCGTCTTTGCTTTTACCACCACGGCCACCACTAACTTCGCTGATATTGACTATCAAGAGGGGGATGTGCTCATGTTTGGCCCCGAATCGGTCGGGCTGCCTGAGCACGTACAGAATGACCCGCACGTTACCCAGCGGGTCAAGATTCCGATGGTTCCGGGCCGCCGCTCCCTCAACCTGGCTAATAGTGCCTCGATTGCGGTGTTTGAGGCCTGGCGCCAGCACGGCTTTGCTGGTGGAACCCTCTAGCTGTTAGCGGCATCTCCCAGGGTCACGGTGACCTGCTGGGTTGAGCCGTTGCGCTCAACGGTGAGGGTGACGGTGTCACCTGCTGCTGCCTGGCGGACGGCGGCGGTCAGCTCGGCTGCCTCGCTGATGCTGCGCCCGTCAACGGCGGTGACAACATCGCCTGACTTCAGGCCGGCGGCTGCAGCCGCTCCTCCGCTGGTAACTTCCTGAATCAGGGCACCGTCGCCAAAGGCTTCGGATGAGTCGTTGTTGGCGGGTGAGGTAGAGACGGTAGCTCCCAGCATGCCGTGGGTGGCTGAGCCGTTATCGATGATTTCCTGGGCTACCCGCTTGGCGTAGTTGATGGGGATAGCGAAGCCAACGCCGATGTTGCCGCTGGTGGAGGTGCTGGATGAGTCGGTGGAGGCAATAGCCACGTTGATACCGATTACTTCACCGTTGGAGTTGATGAGGGCGCCGCCGGAGTTGCCGGGGTTTACCGCAGCATCGGTCTGGATGACGTTGATGGCGATAGTGGAGCTTGAGGTGGTGCTCTGACTCTGCTGGCCGGGAATCTCAAACTGGAAGGGCGAGCTGCCGAAGGGGTCGGTGGTGCTGCTGCCGGAGTCGCTAGTGGATTCATCGGCTGCCGATGAGGCTACCTCGATGGTTCGTACCAGGTTCGAGACGATACCGGTGGTCACGGTGTTAGACAGTCCCAGGGGTGCACCGATGGCTACGGTGGTATCGCCAACATTCAGGGCATCAGAGTCGCCCAGGGTAGCGGGGGTGAGGGTCAGGCCACTGGTATCGTCCAGCTTAATGACGGCCAGGTCGCTGGTGGGGTCGGTGCCAACCACGGTGGCGGAGCGGACGCTACCATCGGCAAGCTGAACTTCAATGGCGGCGTTAGCGGTGGCCCCGTCGAGGGTGACCACGTGGGTGTTGGTGAGGATGTGCCCCTCAGCATCGAGAATAACGCCGGAGCCGGAGCCGGACGCGTTCGATGAGGTGGCTGCGATGGTGACAGTGGAGGGGGTTGCCTTGGCAGCAGCAGCGGTAACAGCGTTGACGGAATCGGTGTTATTGACGATGGTGGTGCCCGAGCTGGTGGTTGTGATGCTTGAGGCTGAACCGGTGGAAGTTGCGGCTACTACCCCACCGCCGATACCGCCACCGACCAGGGCAGCGATAGCAGCTGCTGCTAGGACGGTGCGGGTTGCGTGCTTGCCCTTGTTCTGTTCGGGCTGGCCGGTAGGAGCAGCGTAGTCACCGGTGTAGGCAGCACCGGAGGTAGCGCCTGCATAGGCGTAGGCCCCGGCGGCAGGAGCCTGCTGGGCAGCAAAAGCGGTGGTGGGGTCGTCCTGGCTGGAGGCGCCCGCGGCGGAGGCCGCTACCTGCTGCTGGTTCATAGGAACGGTACGATCAGCGGACGACGAATCGGGAGTGGGTTCCCACGAGTTTTGTGACATCTCAAGCAGCTTTCTTTCGAGATCTTTTGATGTGGGCACCTGTTCAAGAGGTGCACCTGCGGTGTTTTCTTAGCTCCCACTATGCGCTATAGGTCTGTGTTAGAGATGAAGCAAAGCTGTGTGTTTGCTGTACATAGAGCTGATGAGCACATCGCCCTGAGCTGAGGGTGAACGCCGTTAGCTACCTCAAAAGGGAGTGGGGTGAGCAGG
This sequence comes from Rothia nasimurium, assembly GCF_928392795.1. Classification (GTDB taxonomy): domain Bacteria; phylum Actinomycetota; class Actinomycetes; order Actinomycetales; family Micrococcaceae; genus Rothia; species Rothia nasimurium_F. The sequence goes on along the minus strand of NZ_CAKMTJ010000001.1, from coordinate 255,028 downwards.
GCTACAATAGTGCTCAAGTACCGCTGACCTCTAGAAGAGAGACCCCATGTCACGCAAACCTGCCACCACTGCCCTGCTTGCCCTTGCTTTGGCGCTGGGAGTATCGCCCGCTGCCCTGGCAGCGGCTCCCTACGATTTGGACGCCGGGGTTCGGGTCAGCGACACCACCTCGGTTCTAGGGGACACCAGTTCGCTAGAGGACGCCATCAGTCAGCTTGCCAGTGACGAACAGGTCAATCTCTTTGTTGTAACTATTGATCAGTTCGAAAGCCCGAGCTCTTCTTCAGAGTGGACCAGCGACTTTGCCACCCTCAACAATATGGGCACCAACGACGTAGTACTGGTCATCGCTACCGAAGCCCGCCAGGCCTACTTTATGGCCGGCTCTACCTCGGTTCTTTCTACGAGCCAGCAGGAGAAGATTTATCAGAATTACATCTACCCTGAGCTAGCGAACTCCGACTACGAGGCCGCTGCGCTGGCTGCGGTCACCGGCATCGAGTCTGAACTCGGTTCTGGTTCAGTGGCATCAGGTGCTTCGGGAGCGCTCGTGGGTGGCGCTACCCTCCTGGGTGTAGCCGCCGTCGCTGGCGGCGGGGCCTGGGCTTTTAGCCGCTCACGGGCGTCCGCGCGTAAAAACACAGGCGGCAGCCGCAGCGGGCAGCCTAGCTCATCCCAGCCCCTGCCCTCTATCGAAGAGCTGCGTACCCGGGCAGGTGCCCAGCTGGTCGCCACCGATGACGCCATCGCCCACTCCCAGCAGGAGGTCGAGTTCGCCCGGCTACAGTACGGCGATGACGAGGTCAAACCCTTCCTGGCTGCCATCGAGGCGGCTAAGAACCACATGCAGCGTTCCTTCCAGCTGCAAAAACAGCTGGACGATGAAATCCCCGATACCGAAGCTGACCAGCGGGCCTGGCTGAACGAGATTCTTGCCCGTACCGGGGACGCCCAGAAGGCCCTCAACGAGCAGGTTGCCAACTTCACCAACCTGCGCAAGCTTGAAGAAACCGCGCCCCAGGCTCTCGCCACCCTCAACCAGGGCATAGCCTCAGCAGCATCGCTCTTTCCCGCCGCCCAGGCAGCCCTCGACCGCCTCAGCACCCTCTACTCCCCCAGCGCTTTCGGGGCGGTGGCAGATAACATCAGTGAAGCCCAGGCCCGCCTAGATTTTGCTCGGCAAGAGGCCAAGGAGGCAGAAGACTTGCTGGGCACCCAGCGAAGCCAGGCCATTCTCGCCCTGCGGGCCGGTGAAGAAGCTCTCGGCCAGGCCAAGGGGCTACTCGAGTCTATTCATCACGCTGAAACCGACCTGGGCAAGATGGCAGCCTCACTCGATAATGCCCTGATTTTGGCTGATCGCGACGTTGCCCAAGCCCAGGAACTAGCCCGCACGGGGGCAGGCAGCAGCAGCCAGCTCTCCGGTGCTGCCGCCGGGGTTCAGGCTGTGCTCGGCCAGATTCGGGCCGAACGCTCCGCCGGACTGATTGACCCCTACCTGCTCAACCAGCGGCTCCACGAAGTACGATCAGACCTAGATACTGCCCTAGATTCTGTACGACAGACCCACGAACAAGAGCGCAGCGCCCGCGAAACCCTGGGGCACACCCTGGTATCGGCCCAGGCCCAGGTGTCGTCAGCAAGCGAATATGTCTGGGCACGACGAGGCGGCGTAAAGGCCGAAGCCCGCACCCGCCTGCGCGAGGCAGAACGCCACCTCGGTGAGGCCCAGCAGCTCCAGCACAGCGACCCCATCGCTGCCCTGTCCCACGCCAATGACGCTATCCGCCTCGCCGGGGAAGCCCAGCGCATCGCCCGCTCCGACGTGGACCGCTTCAACCAGCGCAACGGCTACTCCAGCGGCGGTAACTACAACTCAGCTATGCTGGGCGGCATCCTGCTCGGCACCCTACTCGGGGGCAGCAACCACAGCTCCGGCGGCGGCTTCGGATCAGGTGGATTTGGCTCAGGTGGCTTCGGCGGCGGTATGGGCGGTGGCACCTTTGGCGGAGGCTTCGGCGGTGGAGGCAGCTGGGGCGACGGCGGAGGTGCCGGGGGCAACTTCTAGCCCACCGGCGTCCGTCCGTCTCTCACAGCTAGCTCCAGCCTGGGCCTGTGCACAGGCTTAGTTTTCGCTGACAACGTAGTAACTACAAGGTGTGGCAGAACACTATCTAGCCCACCCCTTGACAGAATAAAAGAAGGCACAGCAAGCCCGCTCATGCTTTCCTCACCCCACAGAAAGGTACTCTCATGGCTAAGCAGACCATTTTCAGCCGTATCGCCCAGCTCACCAAGGCCAACATCAACGCCCTGATTGATGCCGCAGAAGACCCCCAGAAGATGCTCGATCAGATGGTGCGTGACTACACCAACAACATTACCGAAGCAGAACAGGCTGTTGCCCAGACCATCGGTAACCTGCGCATGCTGGAAGAAGACCACGCCGAAGATCTGCGCGAGGCAAACGAATGGGGCTCCAAGGCCCTGGCAGCTTCCAATAAGGCTGACGAATTCCGCGCAGCAGGCGACACCGCCAACGCTGACAAGTTCGATAACCTGGCCAAGATCGCCCTGGGCCGCCAGATGCAGGCAGAGAACGAAGCTTCAGCGATCAAGCCTCAGATTGAGTCTCAGACCGCTGTGGTTGAACAGCTCAAGACCGGCCTGACCCAGATGAAGGAGAAGCTGAACGAAATCAAGCGTAAGCGCGATGAACTCGTTGCCCGCCAAAAGTCAGCTACTGCCCAGTCCCAGGTCAATGACGCCCTCAAGGCCTTTGATGTCATGGACCCCACCAGCGAAATCTCTCGCTTTGAAGATAAGGTCCGCCGTGAGGAAGCCCGCGTGCGCGGCCAGCAGGAACTCGCGGCGTCCTCCCTCGATGCCCAGTTCAACGATCTTGAAGAACTTGGCCGTCAGTCAGAACTCGATGCCCGCCTAGCAGCCCTCAAGGCCGGCAAGCAGTAAACAGACTCAACAAGAGTCACCCTATACAGCGGGGCCCACCTCCTTAGGAGGTGGGCCCCGCCTTTGTATCTACAGGAGCTAACAGCTCTGCATTAGTCGATACTGACCGCAGTAGCTAGGGGCGGTCTGACTGGCTGCCAATCTGGCCGGTAATCCGGTGGAACAGCATATCGAGGGCCACCACGTTGACACCTTCGGGGATAATCATGTCTACATGGCGCTTGGAGGGCTCTACATGCAGCTCATGCATGGGCTTGACGGTGGTGAGGTACTGGGCTTCAACCGATTCAATGGTGCGGCCGCGCTCAATGACATCGCGGCGCAGGCGGCGCAGGATGCGCACATCGGCATCAGTATCAACAAAGAGCTTGATATCGCACAGGTCGCGAATTTCGGGCTCAGCAAAAATTAGGATGCCCTCGAGGATGATAATGGGCTGAGGTTCAACAATGAGAGTCTCATCCGACCGGTTGTGATCCGCAAAATCGTAGACAGGGGTCTCGATGGTCTGACCCTCGATGAGAGCCTTGAGGTGGGTCACTAGAAGATCATTATCGAAGGCTTCGGGCGCATCGTAGTTCAGCAGGCAGCGCTGCTCGTAGGTGAGGTGGTCGTTGCGCTTGTAGTAGTTATCGTGATAAATCACACCCACCTGACCGTCAAACTTTTCAAGCAGGGAGTTAGTCAGGGTAGTTTTGCCTGAGCCGGTTCCACCGGCGATACCGATAATGAGGGGTTTCATGTGCGTATAGCCCTTGAGATCGAAGTAGTACTGCTATCTATTGTGGCATGCCCCCTTGGGGACAGGAGCCACAGGACCTTGTCCCCCAAAAACCTGGCACAAGCTCCCCCTCTAGCTAGCACGATATTTCACGGGTAAATTTTTATCACACGCTATCCCCCAGCATTTTCCCAGAAAAAGGCCCCACTAGCCCAAACAGGGGGTGATCTAAGGTGATTCAAGAAACGGGGGACAAATTTTTTGAGCATCACCTGCCCTTTGGGGGACAAATATGTGTATAGTTGGGTACAGTTCACAAACAACCCACCAGTTATCACAGGAAGAGCACCATGATTTTTGCAAACTGGGCCACCGACACCTACACCAGCGCCTCACTGAGCTCTGCAGTCAAGCGCCACTCTTCCCACGGTGGGCTCAAGAAGTTTCACAAGGCTCTCCACATGGCTGATTCCATGGTGCGCGGCGAGACAGTTGTCGATGTAGCGACCGGTAAGCTCGGCAGCTTTGGCGACTCCCTTCTGGTTATCACCAACGAGCGAGTTCTGATTCTCAAGAACTCCTTCCAGGCCGGAAACAGCCTTTCGCTTGACTTGCAATCACTTGAGCAGGCCAAGCTGACAAACCTTCCTTTCCTGGGTAACACCCTGACTATCGACGGCTATCGCTTCAGCCGCATCCCCGCCCAGTACACCCCCACCCTGCGAACCCTGCTCGCAGCAGATCTTGCAGGCCACTGGGCTCACGCAGCCTAAGCTCCCCTAGTCTTCACACACAATGGCTGGCCGCACCACCAGGTGCGGCCAGCCTTTTTGCTTTCCGCCCACCTCACAATGGAAACACAGGCGTCCTTTCATAGAGGCAAGCACAAAGTTAGCTAGATATCAAAAATACTTTTTTAGCCCAAAATTTCTAGACAAAAAAGGTATGACTAGGCTTTTTCTGTGTATCACCAGAAAAGCTTTTTTCAGCATTCGAACACGGACGTGTCAAATAAACGATTTGGTGATACTGTTGTTTCAACAGCTGTTACAGAATCATCCATAACCTTGCACCACCACTAGAGGAAAACTACCGTGACTACACCTCAGATCCAGCGTCGCACCCTGGCACGCGGAGCAGCCTGGGCAACCCCCGTCATTCTTGCCAGCACATCTGTACCTGCTTTTGCGGCGTCCGCCCCCGTAGTTGAAGATAACTGCACCTACGGAAAAATTGTTTCTGCCCCCTGGTCCAATGTCTGGCCTTCCCAGGGTAACTTCACCGGTTCTGTAGCTAAAGAGCTTGAGTGGGCCGTCTACCCCACCAGTAACTGCGCTACCGGGCTGCAAGCATTTACTTTCGACAATTCATTACCCAGAGCTCAGGCAGGCAACCCCCTCGCTAGCTCAAGCGCAACCGCCAACACCTGGCCTCCGACCTACCCGGCAGGCGGTAAGCCTGATGCTGACATCAACTCAGTGAACGGCATCGATGGTGTAGGCCAGGGAACCATCATTTCTGTAACTATCGAAAACGTTGCAGGTGATGTGGTCTATCGCCCCACTCCTACCGGTAGCGACCGCTTTATTTTTACAAACGGCGGTGCAAGTTATGGCTCCAACGGTACCCGCGGAGTTGGTGCAAACGTCCCCATGATTCGCCTCAACGACGACTTCAAGGGTGCAGACACCACCTATGCAAAGCTCTACAACTACCTGCGTTTTGCAGATGCTCCTATGGTCACCAAGAACACTATGCACACCTGGGGCTACGGCAACCACTACACCACAGCAGACGGCCGCGACGGCTGGAGCTGGGATATTGAGGTCATGAGCAACATTGCCAACGGTCAGGCCGGTGCCAGCGTGGTGTCTTTCATGACCCGCATGCCGGCAGCAACCTACGGCGATGCTGCCACCACCAGCGCTTCGGTCATCAAGACCCAGTACCGCGTTACCGTTACTTCCCCCTGGGGCGTGGTCAGCTACCTGTCAGCAGGTATCTAAACCTTTTCTATCTCATCAGTTAGCACAGGGTAAAGGAGTTGCCTATACCGTGAGTCAGCCTCTCCCCGTGAGAGAGGCACCCGAAAAAGACGTGCAGTAGGCCCGGGCCACCGTAAGGTGACCCGGGCCTACTGGTATAGATACACGGTCTCGGTTAAACCCTAGAACTGCCAGCAGGAGTTAATGCTGGGAAGACTCTTAAACTGGCGGTCTAGGAAGATGAGGCCGCGGGGAATACCCTCAAAGATACCCGCCACGTGGGTGACGCCGGCCAGGGTGTAGAAGGTGACGCGGGAACCCTGCTGGCAGTAGTCGGCAGCCAGCTGGCGGTTAGTCTGGTAGGGAATCACGTCATCGCCCCAGGACGAAGCAATCAGAATGGGCACCTGGGGGTTGCGGCCCTGCTGGCCCAGGTTATTCTGAGCCATGATTTGCGAGACCTGGGGGTCGGTGGTCATTTCACGGGCCAGGGTCTGGCCGCTGGCGGTCAGGGTGCGGGTGTTCTTAAAACCGAAGGTACCCACGGCGTCAAGGGTGCACTGCTCCCGCACGGTTTCAAGGGCTGCCTGACCTTCGGCTGAGAGCTTGTGGCTCAGGTCGATGCCGTAGCTATCGGCCAGGCCTACTACGCCCATCAGGGAAAAACCGGTGTAAAGACCGCCGTCGATGAAGCTGGTAACGGCCTGCAGGTTAGCCGGGACGGCGCCGGCGTAGATACCCTTGAGGTTGAGTTCGGGGGCGTAGCTAGCCTGGAGTTCACCGGCGGACGCCACCGCGCCGCCACCCTGGGAGTAGCCCCAGAGACCGATGGGTGAGGTAGCGCTACCCAGGCCGAGGTCAACGGCAGTAGCTGCGCGGGCGGCGTCCAGCACCGCATTGCCCTGGTCAACGCGGTTGAGGTAGCTGTGGGTGCCAGCGGTGCCCAGGCCGATGTAGTCGGTGATGACGACGTTGTAGCCCGCGTTCAGCAAGGAGGTAACGACCAGGCTCTCGTACTCGGTTCCCGCTGCGAACTGGTTGGAGGGGGCGCAGGAGTCCCCGATGCCCTGGGTGCCGGGGGCCATGGCGATGATAGGACGCTCGCCGGGGCCAGCCCACCGTTTGGTGGTGGTGAGTGCGGTGCCGGTGACAGCTACAGGGTTGCCCCGGTGGTCGGTGGACTTATACATAATCCGCTGGGCCTGGGCTACGGGGTGGGCGATGACGTTGTTGGCGTCGACCTTGAAGGTGAAGTTTTCCTTCTTGATGAGGGCGCCGTTAGCGGCGGGTAGCTGGGCCGGAGCGTCGTAGAAGTTTACGCTAGTGAGCGCTTCGGGGGCATCGTTGTAGATAGCTGCGGGGCTGCTACCCTCGCTGGTGAGGGCTTCTTGAATGAGCGCTTCTGCTTCTTGTACGGCCTGGCTGTTTTCTGTCAGGGGTGCGGTGTCAGTTGCGTTGGCCGGGGCCATGCTCAGGGCCAGCAGGGCGGTGAGTGAAAGAGCCGTTGCCCGACGTTTTCCAGTGTTTTTGGGCGCGGCGTGGCGTGGTGTGTATTTAGACATGAGTTCCCTAATAAACAAATGCGAGTGAGGGTGCCAAGAAGAATTCAGCACCCTCACAGTGTACAGCTAGTTAACGATAGGCAATGCCTACCTAGATACCGGAAGAACCTGTGTTCTTGGTAAAGGTCTGCTTGCCGTTGGCGTCGAAATAGGTCATGACGGTGGTCGAGCTGATGGTGACTGTTCTGGAACGATAGCAGCCATCAGTAACGTGGAAGTTCAAAAAGAAACCTGTTGCATCCCCAGAACCGACAACGGTAGTAGATACGTTCCATGTGGTTGCAGTGTAGGTAACGCGGATGGTGGAGCTATCAACCTGGGTGACGGTCCAGCCGGAGGGGATAATATTCGCACCCCACCTGGTCGAAGAGGTATCAAGCTGGATTGCGCGGTTAAAGGTATAGGTCGTCACGATAGTGACGTTATTAACGGTACCGGCGGTACCCTCGACCCAGTAACCGCTTGAGGTGTTCGGGTCTCGGTTAGCATTGGAGTTGCCGGCTTGCGAACGGTAGGGCAGGGTATCAATATAACCGTATTGGGGATTTGTACTGACGTTGCAACCTGAAGGGGTTGTCGTGGAAACCATATGGTAGTACTTGCCCGCAGTTGTCTTTGCGGTTCCCAGCTGGGAGGCAGCATAGGCAGGAATCGTAGCAGATGCCAGGAGGACGGGCGCAGCCCAGAGAGCTCCGCGAGTTAGGGTTCTTCTATTGGCAACAGTCATACTTGTTGCTCCTCTTGCAGTGATGGCCAGCCTTCACGGGGTGCGAGCCCAAAGCTGGCGCGAATGAGTGATACTAAAAAGTATCACGGTAAAGCATTTCAGGTACGACTGCACACATTAATTATTTAAATTTTTAATAAGTTTTACATCACAAAGGTTCAACTCAAGTCACGAACCTGCTCAAACAATGAAACTCAACCCTTCGTCACAATCATGCAACCTAAAAAAGGGTGGGTAAAAACAAACAGATTTTTGCTACACTAAAGCGGAAAGGTGAACGATGGTGATGAATTCCAGACATTTAATTACCCCGATAGCCACAACCCTGGTGGCAGCGAGCGCAAGCATCTCAGTACTGACAGCTACCACGGTTGCAGCAACTATCAAGGTACTCAATGAGCACGATGCTGGTGAACCTCTAAACAACTAGCCTTCCCTGATTTCATCAAGGACGTTTATTCTTGAGGCTTACGTTTTTAATAGGTGGAGTTACCGAGTTTGCACAAGGAATGAGCGAAATCCTCAATAACCAAGACCAATAAAATACGCAAGACATAGTTACAGAAAGATGGGGCAAAGAAATGAGTTTTCTTCTTGGACGTGTCATAGGCTACACGGATATCGTCAACGCTTGCAAGGATCTGAGGGTATAAATGAGCAATACAACCCGTTCGAAAGATACCCTCTGGAAACACCTTGTTCCATTGAACATTTTTGGGCTAGCACTAGGACTTTTCATCTACTTCCTACGACTCCAGTTCAACATAGACCTCTTGGTCAGAAACAGCACTGAGGACATAACCTTCTCCTGGACAGGGCTCTTGCTCTATGTAATACCCTGCGTACTAGCGCTCAATTTTTTTGGCTGGTTCGAATATCTACAGAAGAACATCGGCAGGAACAAGGATTAGAGCTCTCCGCCACTTGACAAGGAAACCATATCATTCTGCATGACATGGAATGATATGGTTTCTTTTTATTTTACTTCCTCAGTTATAAACCCCTAGTCCCCTATCAATTGGGGTCAATCAAGTTATAACTCGCAAAATCAAGCCAGCCCTAAGCCGAGAAGGTCTATCCCAGAAGGAGCTCGCTAATCGTCTTGGCATTAGCGCTGCTAATGTCTCACTCAAAATGCGCGCTGAGGTTTCGTTTACAATGAACGAACTTCTGAGCATTGGCGGGATTCTAAATCTTTCCCTTAGTGAGCTACTAGGCGACTCATTTCTAGTCTCTCGTGTACCCACTTCCGAATATATGGAAGATGAAAAGGGCAAGAAAAAAGTCGCCCCGATCGGATTCATACCGAACGGAGCGACTTATCAAATGGTTGCGGGGGCAGGATTTGAACCTGCGGCCTCCGGGTTATGAGCCCGGCGAGCTACCGAACTGCTCCACCCCGCGGCGACTCATATAACTATACGCACTTCCCGCAAGCAGTGCAAGCCAAAACTGGCATTTGTGATGCACTCTACACAAAAGGACGCCACCTGCCCGCTGAGTGCGGGAGGCGGCGTCCTTATCTACCTAAGCCTGCTACAGCCTAACTCCTAGTTGGAGGGTGAGGGGCTGGGGCTTGCCTCGGTGGTGGCAGTGCCCTCGATACCTTCAGCATCAATGGCGCGCTGCAGAGCTTCGTTCAGACGGGTCTGGGCTTCACCGTAGGCGGCCCAGTCGCCAGCCTTCATAGCGGCGTCCGCGTCCTGCATCGCCTGGCGGGCGTCCTGCAGGGCACCGGTCAGGCTAGCGCTATCGGTGTTGGTAGCGGTACCATCCGCTGCCTGGGCGGCTTCAGTTTCATCCACACCGGCGTCAGCGGCGGTTTCAGCGCCGGAGGAACCGCTAAAGAGTTCGTCCAGGGCCTCTTCCAGGGTGGGTGCAAAACCGACCTGCTCACCAAAGCCCACGAGGACGCGACGCAGAGAGGGGTAGGCGGCATCGCCGGAGGACTGCACGTAGACCGGCTGGACGTAGAGGATGCCGCCACCCACGGGCAGGGTCAGCAGGTTACCGTTGATGACGTCGGAGGCACCCTGGCGCAGCAGGTTCAGCTCGGTCGAGACAGCGGTATCGGAGTTGAAGACATTCTGGGCCTGGCCGGGGCCGGGGACCACCGAGGAGCGGGGCAGTTCAAGCAGGGTCAGTTTGCCGTAGCCTTCAGCCTTTTCGCCGTCCTTACCGGTACCGGCGTCACCGTTAGCGGAGAGGAAGCCGTACATGACGTTACGGGTGTTGCTGTCTGACTGCTGGGGGATGAAGCTGGTGGTCAGTGAGAACTGAGCTGAGTCTTCACCCGGCATCTGCAGGGACATGTAGTAAGGGGGCAGGGGGCGGCCGCTGTCGTTAGTGGGGTCGTTGGGAATCGACCAGCGATCGTCCCCGTTGTAGAGACTATTTGCATTGGTCACGTGGTAAGCATTGAGAATCTCTCGCTGCACCTTGAAAAGATCCTGCGGGTAACGCACGTGCTCAATCAGGGAAGCCGACATCTCGCTGTAGGGGCGCACAGTATCGGGGTAGACCTTCTGCCAGCTCTTCAGAACCGGGTCCTGGTCATCCCAGGCGTACAGGGTAACCGAGCCGTCGTAGGCGTTTACAGTGGCCTTGACCGAGTTACGGATGTAGTTGACCTGCTGGCTGGGCAGGGCCTGGGTTACGCCGGATGCGGTCTCTGAATCCGAGGTTGCGTTATCAAGCTGGGCTGCCTGCGAGTAGGGGTACTGATTGCTGGTGGTGTATGCGTCCACAATCCAGAGCACCTGGCCGTCGATGATAGCCGGGTAGGGGTTGCCGTCTACGGTCAGGTAGGGGGCAACCTTCTTCACGCGCTCTGAGGGGTCACGGTCGTAGAGAATCTGGGATTCGGGGCGGACGGCATCCGACAGCAGAATATCTGAGGACTGGAACTTGATAGCGTAGGCCAGACGGTTGAAGGCGTTACCGATAACGGGGCCGCCGTTGCCGCTGAAGGTGTATTTGGCGTCCGCGCCGCTTTCGTCGTCAGCCGTCTGGGGGCGGTCAAGTTCTAGCGGTTCGTCCTCGGCGGTGCCCCCCACGATGGAGTAGTCGGGTGAGCTCTGGCCGAAGTAGATGCGGGGCTCGTAGTCGCCGCTAATTGCACCGGTTGCCTGAATACCCGACTGGATGAATTTGGGCTTACCGTCAGCTTCAACCTGGTTGCCGTAGGCGGCAATAACGCCGTAGCCGTGGGTGTAGACCACGTGCTGGTTAACCCAGGATGACCCGGCATTCTGGTCGGGGTTGAGCTCGCGGGCGGCGATAACGGTGTCGGTCTCGGTTCCGTCGATGGTGTAGCGGTCAACCGAGAGGTTCTGCCCAAACTGGTAGTAGGGGCGGAACTGCTGCAGCTGGGCGAAGGCGCCGGAGACCACGTTGGGGTCGAGCAGACGGATGTTAGAGATGGTCTCACTCTCACCGCGCAGGGCACCCGCTGCGGTTGAGGTGGTGGCGTCGTAGTTCTGAACCTCGATCTGGTCCAGGCCGTAGGCGGCGCGGGTAGCGTCGATGTTGCGCTGGATATAGGGGGCTTCTGCGGCCTGTTCGTTCGGTACGACCTGGAAGCGCTGCACAACCCAGGGGTAGATGCCACCGGCGACCAGCGAAGCAATCACCAGCACGGCGGTGCCGATAATGGGCAGACGGAAGTTCCCGCGCACGGCGGCCAGGACGAAGAGGGCAGCGACCAGCAGGGAGGCGATTGCCAGAATCGCGTTCACCGGGATGATCGCATTGACGTCGCTATACATAGCACCGGCCCAGGAGCCAGACTGGTCCTGGGTTGCGTTGTAGCGGGCCAACCACAGGGTGATGCCGCGCAGCAGAATGAAGAGGGCACCGAGCACTGCGATGTGGCGGCGGAAGTGCACAGTGGTAGTGATACCGCGCTCCCCCACTACGATGCCGCCGTAGAAGTAGTGCATGACCAAAGCTGCCATCGCTGAGAAGATGATGGCGGTGCTCAGCAGGCCGGTCACCACATTGAGGAAGGGCAGGGTAAACATGAAGTAGCCCAAGTCGCGGCCGAACTCGGGGTCTGTGGTACCAAAGCTTTCGCCTTGGAAGAAGAGTAGGACGGTCTCCCACTGGGTCATCGCCCCACTGCCGACGAAGGCGCCCAGGAGAACCGGTACAGCAATCAGAAGGGCCTTGCGCATGCGCTCAATACCCTGGCGGTAGCGCTCCATGTTCTGGTTGAAGAGGTCCTGCATATCGCCGTAGGGGTCGGGCACAGGGTTGCCGTTGGCATCCACTCGGGGCCCTGTAGGACGGCGGCGAGGGCTGGGAGTCTGTAGTTGGCCGTGCCTGTAGGCGTAGTAGAGGCTGGCCCAGACGGCGATACCTACAACGATACTTGCAACCAGGAAGACGGCACCGCGGGTCAGGTTTTGAGTGATGAAAACCTTGAGGTAGCCCAGCTGGTTATACCAGAGGACGTCGGTGTACACCTGGGTTGCAAAAACAAAGGCTACGACCAGGGCGGCAATGATTGCCACGGTCACGGTCAGCGGCCGGTTTCTACGTTGAGGAGCGCGTGATGATGAACGGGGAGGGGTGCTTCCGGTACTCACGGGTATCCTTCAGTTGTGTTTCGTGTCTGCCGCAAAGATGCGGCCTGTGTGGTGGGTGACGCCGCACAGTGGGCGACGCTACATATAAGACACTATTGTGCCAAAGAAAGCTGTGAGTTTCGAGAGTAGGCTTACTGTTTCAGCTCTAGGGTGATACTCCCCTACTACTTGCTGGTTTAGGAGCAGGTGGGGAAGGTGGCAGGGTCTTCACCCTGGCCGATGCGGGTCACCGCATCTACCGCCTCATCGAGGGTAGCAACCTTAATAACGTTCAGGCGACGCGGCACATTACCGACCACCTCACCGCAGTTATCTGCCGGTGCCAAGAAAACCGTAGCACCGGCGTCCGCAGCTCCCCGCATCTTTTGTTCAATGCCGCCGATGCCGCCTACGGTGCCGTCCGCGTCGATGGTGCCGGTTCCGGCAAAGTGAATACCGCCGGTCATCTCACCTTCTGTCAGCTCATCGATAATGCCCAGGGCAAACATCATGCCGGCCGACGGGCCGCCCACTTCTTCGAGGCCGTAGTTGACGGTCATGGGGAACTCAAAAGAGCGGGCGATGTAGAGGCCCAGCACGTAGCGCTGCCCCTGCTCATTGTAGGAGGGGGTGACGGTAACGTCCTGCTCGCTGCCGTCGCGGGTCACGGTGAGGGTAACGGGCTGCCCGGCGGACGCGTTCACCCGCGCGGTCAGGTCGGTGTAGCTTGCCAGCGGCTCACCGTTGAGAGCGGTAACCACATCGCCCTCCTGGAGGATGCCCTGGCTGGGGCCACCCTCAACGGCACCTGACACCGTTAAAATCTCGGTGTAGTCGATGCCCAACTGGGTGAGGGCAGCCGCCTGAGCTACCTCCTGAGAGTTGGTCATATCGGCAGTGTTCTGCGCGGTGACCTGTTCACTGGTCACTGAAGGAGCATAGATCAAATCGCTGGGCAGTACCGCGGTAGAGTCTTCCAGCCAGGTTGCCAGCGCTCCAACCGCAAAGAGAGAAGTGTTGGGGCCGCCTGCAACCGATACCGTGGTCATATCGAGGTTGCCGCTTACCGGGTAGGTCTGGGCGCCCTCAATCTCAATGAGCGGCTTACTATCGAACTCACCGATGGTGTTGAAAGTAGGGCCGGGTGATTCGGTCACGAAATCAACCGGAATCACCAGCGAAAACATCGACAGGCCTAGGGCCCCCACCGCGCTCACCGTGCGCAAATCAGCCCGACGTTCACGGGGGCGGGCGCCTGCTTTGTCCCTCTTCGAAAAAACCATAGGACTAGCCTACTAGCAAAATCGCCCAGCCCAGCCCACTCCCCAGCAAATTCCCACTTGGCTCAGGGCTAAAAGCATCCCGGGGTACGCGACGAGGTCGGTAGGCTAGTGAGAAACAGTAGCGGCGGGCGCCGCAGCCCCCTATTGAAACGAGGCAGAACGTGACCAACAACCCCTACGACTCAGCTGGCCGTGACCCCCTTGAAGAGTTCCTCAAAAAGCTACAGGAGCAGGGGTTTGATCCGTCAGCCATGAACGGGGCCGCGGGCTTCGACGCCGATGCCCTCAAAAACATGGGTATCCCCCTCGACCCGGCCATGCTCTCGGGTATCTTCGCCCAGGTCAATTCGATGATGAGTGCCCAGTCTAGCGACGAACCCGTCAACTGGGATATGGCAAAGCAGCATGCCCGCCAGGTACTGGCCATGGGTGAAGACCCCTCGGTGACTTCATCCCAGGCAGGCGCAGTCCGTGACGCTGCTGCCCTGGCAGATCTCTGGCTGGACCCCGTGACCATCTTCGAGCGTCCTGCCTTCGGTGTTGAAGCCTGGGCCAAAGCCGAGTGGGTTGAGAACTCCTTTGCCACCTGGAAAGACATCGCCGGCCCCGTTGCCGAAGAAGTCTCATCAGCCATGACCTCCTCTATCCAGCAGCAGATGCCCGAAGAAATGGCCGGCATGCTCGGCGGCGGCAATCTCTTTGCCGGTCTTGGCGGCATGATGTTCGGTATGCAGATGGGGCAGGCTATCGGCAAACTGGCCGAAGAGGTCGTCTCGTCCACCGACATTGGTATCCCGCTGGCCCAGGGGCGCTCAGCCCTACTACCGGCCGGTGTTGCAGCCTTCGGCGAAGGCCTGGAAATCCCGGCCCAAGAGGTCATGCTCTACCTTGCCGTGCGCGAAGCTGCCCTGATTCGCCTGCACAAGACCAACCCCTGGCTGCGTGAGGACATCATTGACCTTATCAAGCGCTTCTCCCGCGGTATTCACGTTGATATTGAGCGTATGCAGGCAGCCGCTAACGACATCGACTTCGACCCCTCAAACCCCGAGGCCATGATGGACGCCTTCGCCGGCGACATGTTCAAGCCCCAGCTCACCGAAGACCAGCAGCTGACCCTTGACCGTCTCGAAACCCTGCTGGCCCTGATTGAAGGCTGGGTCAGCCTCGTCACCGAGCAGGCCACCAAAAACCTGCCCATGGCCCCGCAGCTGGCTGAGACCATGGCCCGCCGTCGCGCCACCGGCGGCCCCGCAGAGCACGCTTTCGCCCAGCTGGTTGGTCTTGAGCTGCGCCCCCGCAAGATGCGCGAGGCCCTTGCCTTCTGGCGCCACTACGAAGAAAACCACGGCTTCGAGGCCCGTGACCAGCTCTGGGAGGGCCCCGAGACTCTACCCACCGGTGAGGATCTGGATGACCCCGCAGGCTTCACCTCCCGCCGGGCCCTGCTCAACGCCAGCGAGGACGAGTTCGACGCGGCCCTTGAAAAACTTCTAGCCGGCGGTTACGACGAGCCCACTGAGGGAACCGACAGCAAGGACAAGGAATAGCCGACAGGGGTCTAGGGAAACATCTTCCCTAGACCCCCTTCTTTCAGGCACCCTCTGCTTGTTTTTTCTGCCCAAAGTTGACGCCTTCCAAGAAACCTCGAGCTTTCTCAAGGTGGGGGTAGCGGGCTTCAAGGGCTCTAAAAGCAGATGAATGATTGGGCTCTAGAAAGTGGCAGAGCTCGTGAAAAATCACTGAATCCAGGGCGTACTCCGGTGCGCCCTGAAGTGTATGCGAGATGCGGATAGTGCGCTCGGCTGCCGTGGCAGAAGCCCAGCGCTGTTTCTGGTTGGTCACCCAGCGAATCGACACCGGTTCTGGGGCTTCGGGCAGGTAAGTAGCACGCAGATAGTCTGCCCGCTCCCGCAAAAACTCATCACGGGCACCCCGCTGGGCACCGGCGTCCTTGCGGGCCCGACGGGCCTCTACCTTAGGTAGCATGCGGCGCAGGTAGTCCTCGATCTCCCCGTCGGTGGAGGTGGCGGGGACCATCAGGCGCAGGCGTCCGTCCTTATGCGGCGCTAGCTGTACCGTGCGGGTGCGGCGGGTAGAGCGCACCACCTCAATCTCGGGACGGGACGCCGTCGCGGGCAGAATCTCACGCGAGGTAGCCATTAGACCCCCTTGGGAGCGATGTCGTTGATAAAGCGGGAGCGCTTGCGCCCGGCCCGTCCGCCGGGGGTGCGCGAGCGCGACCAGCTCAAGGTCAGGTAGGAGCGGGCGCGGGTGATACCGACGTAGAAGAGACGGCGTTCTTCGTCGACCTCGTCGCTCGTTTGGGCGAATGAAATGGGCATAAGGCCCTCGTTGAGGCCGCAGAGGAAGACTGCCTCCCACTCCAGGCCCTTGGCAGCGTGCAGGGAAGCGAGGGTGACGCCGTTGAGGGAGGGGGCATCGCGGTGCTGGGAGCGCTGGATGAGCACGGCTACCAGCTCGTAGAGGGTGAACTCCGGGGGTAGGTCGGTGGCGCCGTTAGCGGACGCCCGCTCCCGCGCCTGCCTGCGCTCGTCAGCTAGGCGGTCGGCAAGGGACACCAGGGTTTCGAGGGACTCCCAGCGGGCTCGTTCTTGACCGGAACGCTGGGGGGCTTTGGCTGACCACCCCAGGTTTTTGAGGTTATCTCTCACAAGCTGGGTGACGCTGTCGGTGGGTTCAGCTCCCTTGGCTGCCCCTTGGAGCATGCTGATAGCGGCGCGAACTTCGGGCCGGTCAAAGAACTGTTCTGCGCCGCGAAGCTGGTAGTTGATTCCGGCGTCTGTGAGGGCCTGTTCCAGGGCAGCGGACTGGGAGTTCGTGCGGTAGAGAACGGCAATATCGGCAGCCGGAACGCCCTCTTTGTCGATGAGATCCTTGATGTCTTCAGCGATACCGATTGCTTCTTGCTCGTCATCGGCGTACTCAAACCACTCGGGTTTGGCCCCGGGCTCTCGCTGGGAGACCAGCTGCAGGGGCGGGGCCCAGGAGTAGCGGGTGGAGTCGGGCATCTGACGGCGGGCCGCTAACAGGCGGTTAGCCAGGTCGACCACCTGCGGGGTGGAACGGTAGTCACGCACCAGCTTAACCACGGTAGCGCCCTCGAACCGGGTGCGGAATTCGAGCAGGTGGCGGCTGGTTGCCCCGGCAAAAGAGTAGATAGTCTGGGAAGCATCGCCCACCACGCACAGGTCATCGCGGCGCCCCAACCAGGCATCCAGTAGGCGTTGCTGCAGGGGGGAGACGTCCTGGTATTCATCCACCACGAAGTGGCGGTACTGCTGGTGAATCTGGGCGGCGATATCGGGGTTTTCCTCGATGATGGCGACGGTCAGCAGCAGGATATCTTCAAAGTCGATAACGTTACGCTCGTCCTTCAGCTCCTCGTAGGTGCGCAGCAGGCGCACCATGTCGATGGGGCTGATATCTGCCGGCAGCTCCCGGTGGGCCAGGTGGGGCATGAGGGAGTCGGCCGTGAGCATGGAAACCTTGGCCCACTCGATTTCGCTGGCAAGGTCGCGCACGATGGCCCGGTCGGTAGCCAGCCCTAGGCGGCGGGCTGACTCGATGATGAACTGGGACTTGTTCTTGATAATCTCGGGTAGCGCCCCGCCGATGGCCTGGGGCCAGAAATAGCGTAGCTGGGCGAGGGCAGCTGAGTGGAAGGTACGGGCTACGACCCCAGCGGCACCCAGCTGGCGCAGGCGCACCTTCATTTCTTCGGCTGCCCGGTTGGTGAAGGTGAGAGCCAGGACGGCCCGCGGGTTGTAGCGACCGATGGCGATACCGTAGGCGATGCGGTGGGTGATGGCCCGGGTCTTGCCGGTGCCGGCACCCGCCATCACGCACATGGGCCCGGCCAATTCGGTAGCCACCCGACGCTGTTCGGGGTCAAGCCCCTCAAGGATAGTCTCGGGGTTGGGGGCAGACAGGGTAATGGGCTGGGCCCTGAGCTTATCGTGAATCATGGTGCTTCTCCCCTACCCTCGCAGTCCTTGTGGCCGGTAGCGGCCACGCCAGCTTTCTAGTCTACCGGGTGCCGCCAGACGATGATAGGGCGGCGGCACCCCGCCTCTGAGTGCTAGAGGCGGGGTGCCGGGAGATCATATCTTCGGCTCGTTGAGGAGCCTTAGGTACCTAAATGTGGCTGTGTTATTTAGGGGTAGCCAATCATGGGTCCCTTCTGGGTGAAACGGTACATGAAAGCGGCCATGGCGTCTCGGTTCACCGGATCTTGAGGACGGAAAGATCCGTCTTCCCAACCGGTTGCGATTCCCTGGGTCTTGAACCAGGAAATTTCTTTCTTAAAACCGGTCATGTGCATATCTGTGAACCCGGTAGTACCGCTGTGCGCCGGCTGACCGGATGCACGGTAAATGAAGGCTGCCATTGCCTCACGGCTGACTCTGCCCTGAGGATCAAACGTTCCATCAGGGTTTCCCCGCGTAATACCAGCCGCCTTCATCCACTCGATTTCCTTGTAGAAGGGGTGATCGCGATGAACGTCAGAGAATGAAGGAGTACTAGGAGCATTGAACTGTGGGGATCCAGCAAGACGGTACATAAAGGCTGCCATTGCTCCGCGTTCAATGGGGGTAACAGGTTTGTATGTACCATCCGACCAGCCGGTGGTGATACCGGTACGGGCCAACCAGGTAATTTCGGTAGCAAACATGTCTGTTGACTTCACATCGTTGAAGGAAAGCTGCGTGGAAGCACGCCCCAGGGTGGGGACAAACTCAGACTTGCGGCTCACTGCCATCATGCCATTAGAATCGCGTTCAACGGTGGCAACGTGGAAGAAACGCTGGTTAGACATAGAACAACGTTTGTCTGATAAAGCATACTCAAAGTAAGAGACTTTTGTGCTATTAAGGCAATGGTTATAGTCAGCTGCGCCCTGCCCGTTAACGCTCAGCCAGGCAGCATAGGCTACGCGGAGCGCTCCGTTCTTATCCACGAAGGCCGACGCACCGCCGGGGCCAAACATGTTCTGGCTTGCATCCGTTGACATAATCGGGGTGTTCTGCACACGAGTGCAGGGGCCGGTAGGACTTGAGCACTTGGCGTAGCCTGTACGGTACTTGTTCGTGGAGTATTCTGAGGCGGAGTAGAACATGTAGTAGGAACCGCCATACTTAACCATAGAGGGGTTCTCAATCAGCGGCATCTCCCAGGTCTCGAACCAGCGCCACTTGGTTGCCTCAGTAGTGGTTTTAAGGGCCTGGGTTTCAAGCCCCATCTTCTGCGCGGATGTCACCAGGCGCTTACCATCAGCGCTGACTTCCTGTACCCAGAAATTAGTACGAGTTGTGGGAGTGCCCTCGTTCTTCCAGTACATGTAGAGCTTGCCGTTGGCGTCGCGGAAGAGGTCGGGGTCAAGGGCACCCTTGGGGTCCGACCCACACTGTACGGGCTGTGATGAGGTATCGATGAAGGGGCCGGTGGGCTTATCGCTTACTGCCAGGCCGATACACTGCTGACCAATAGCGTTACCGTCGTAGCGGTTGACGGCTACATAGGCCATAACGTACTTACCGTTGGACAGTTTCTCCACCGACGGAGCCCAGATTTCGTAGCAGCCAGAGGTATTTGCGTTGCACTGATACGATGCAGGCTGGCGCTTAGCCCAGGAGCCGGGAACAGCGAGTGTATCGTTATACCAGGGGTCTCCTCCGTTCTGAATAAGTTGTGTACTACCGTTATCCATTTGGACAAAGGGATAAGGACGGTACTGCTTATTAGTCGTCCAGTTTTTCAGATCGGTAGATGTAATCAGAGGAACATTGCGCCCACCCGCTGTGGTGCCGTAGGCATAATAGGTACCGTTTTCCTGAAAGACATCGGGATCTGCAAGTTCACCGACGGTAATGGTATTACCGGGCACCCACTGGGCTGTGGTTGCATAGGGCTTATCAGGGACAAACCAGGGGCCAGTATATCCAGCTGCGTTGGCAGCTGGTGCGGCGCTCAATGCCAGCAAGCCACCGGCTAGGGTGGCTGCCGCTACCCTTTTCAGGGCATGGTAGGACGAGGCTACAGAGAACATGTGTGTTCTGCTCTTTCTGTGCGAGTGAATGATATGCACCTACACCCAGATGTGTGACTGGTAACGTGCAGGTATTTCACAGATTACCACGCAATTCGTCCCCTAAACGGCCCCCAGCACTACATTTTTATGCACTGAATGTATCTTCTAAAGATTGTCCCAGCCAGAACTCAATCAGGCGGCGGGAAATAGAGCTCGGCCCGGGCAGCTGCACAGCGCCTGACCGGTGGGCTTCAAGTAGTTCGGCTCGGCTGAACCAACGAATTTCCTCAATTTCAGCGCCGTCCGCTTCAACGTGCTGGGGATTAGAAATCTCAGCGAGAAAACCGCACATCAGTGACCTGGGGAAAGGCCAGGGCTGCGACCCTAGATACCTCAGCGAGGTGACCCGCCCACCGCACTCCTCGTAGACCTCTCGGAGCACAGCAGTTTCAAGGGCTTCCCCACCCTCAACAAAACCGGCGAAGGTAGAAAAACGTCCCTTGCCCCAGGCCCGGGCCTGGCCCAGCAGGATTTTGCTCTCCCCCTCACACTCAGCGGTAACAGCTGTAATAACGGCCGGGTCGGTGCGCGGGAACAGCTCCCGCCCTTCGTCCGTGACCCGCACCCAGCCGCCGCGGATGGCAAAGGTGGGGGCGCCCGTCCGCGCATCAAAACCAGAGGATGTATGCCAGGCGCTCAAGGACGCCGCTGCCGCCAGCACCTCGCCCCAGGCAAAGGCGGCTCCCTGGCCCTCATAGGCGAAGGCTGCATAGTCGCGGACGCTCACCCAGCTACCACCAGACCGGGCAGCTATCACCTCGGCCAGGGTCTGCTCCTGATTTTCAAATCCCTGAAGATTGAGCGGGGCATCACCCAGGCTAAGGTAGCGGTCAAAGTCGGCCAGGAGTACCAGCACAGGCTGCTCCATTTGAGGCTCTGCGGAGCCCTCCCCCACCTGCTCCGGGGCGGACGCCAGCACCCGGCTCCCAGCGAAAATCAGGGAAGGGTGCTGGTGGCGATCAAGTGAAGTGTAGCTCAGCAAGGCTTCGCTGTTCAGGTCAAAGACACCGGCCAGGTCTAGTGGCTCGGGGCCGTTACCTGTTTCTGCAACGAGCACCTTGCCCCCGTCCAGAACGATGAGGGCAGGTCGAACTTTCCATGGGTAAAGGTCGTTTGACGGGGCATCGGTCGGTAGCGGCCACTCTGTTAGAGCCCGCCCCAGGTGCCCAAAGAAACCGGAGTGTTCTCGCACCGCGCCGGTGGTCCGCACCCGGTCGGTAGTCAGAGGCAATCGCCCCAACGGCGAAAACCAGCCCTGCCCACCCGGGGTCGGAGCAGCGTCCGTCCCGTACTGCGAACCAGCTACCGACAGATTAGTCATATTTTCAGCATTCATATCGGGTTCGTTCCAACTTCTCTTGTACCCTTAAAAGTGTGACTTCAACACCGCTTCAACTTGCCGCCATCGTATCAGCTGGGGTTCCCGGGCTCTACCCCGTAGCCGCCCTGCCCTCAGCCGACGACGCCCTCGACTTCGACTCAGCCATCATCATTGACTCAGCCGACAAGCGCTGGCGCGTCCGCGCCCCCAAGCACCCCGAAGCGAGCGTGCGCCTCGAAGCGGAACACGTCATCCTCCAGTCCTTTACGCCGGGGCTCCGAGCCCGCCTGCCCTTCCTCGTACCCACCATCGTGGGTACCGTTCCCCTCGACGGGCGGCAGGCCTTCATCTACACCCACAACCCCGGCTCCCACTACGACATCGACGATTTAGCGGACCTCTCCCACCGAACCCGCGAGGGCCAGCCCAATATTGCGGACGAGATTGCCCGCCACATCGCTACCATTCACGTTTTCCCCAACACCATCGTTGAGGACGCCGACTTACCGGTCTACACCGGCCAGCAGGTCCGCGAGCGCCGCCTTGCCGAGCTTGACCTGGCTGTAGCTACCGGCAAGGTACCCTCCGGACTGCTCACCCGCTGGGAAGAGCAGCTCAACGATTCAGTAATGTGGGACTTCCGCCCCCGCGTCATTCATGGGGACCTCAACGAAGACAACCTGGTGCTTAATCAGAAGAAAATCGTTGAGATCACCGGCTGGTCAGAGGTCTGCGTCGGTGATCCCGCTGCTGACTTCGCCTGGCTGTACGCCTGCGAAGACCCCCTCTTTAGGGAGAGGGTCTTTGCGGCCTACCGTGAAGAGATGCCCCAGGAGCCCGACCGGAACCTCGAAGCTCGAGCTAACCTCTATGCGGAGTTCGGTCTGGCCCAGTGGCTGATTCGCGGGGTGGAGCTAGAAGACCGGGTCATGATTTCAGAGGCTGTTTCTATGCTCGATCACCTCGAAGCTGAGCTGCGAGCTGTTGGAGCCCTAGCCGGCTAACTGGGCGGCCCGTTCCAGGGCCTTCTCTAACTCTGCCCGGGTGGAGAAGTTGGTAACTTCAATGCTCTCTCCGGTGGAGGCATAGAAGAAGTGGGCTTCTACATTTTCTTCGGGCACCCCTTGCAAGCGAGCAAAGCCCAGGCGGTAGAGGGAGAGCTGCACTGAGCGCTCCTTGAGCTCCTTCTTGGTACGCGGGGGGCGCCCCGTCTTCCAATCCACCAGCTGCCAGATAGTTGCGCCGTCCCCGTCTACCCGAGTAAAGATAGCGTCGATACGGCCGCGTACGGTGATCCCAGCCAGAGGAGTTTCAAGGGGGTATTCCAGGGCCCAGGGCTCACGCCCTGCCCAGTCACTGGCCAGGAAGTTTTCCCGTAGGGCAGGGATATTGAGCTCTTCTTCGGTGCTGTCGTCATCGAAATCTTCGTCCATATCGAGCATGCCGCTGGTGCCAAAGTGGTCTTCAACCCAGCTGTGGAAGATGGTTCCCTGGCGGGCCGCGATACCCGGCTTTTGGGGCATGGGGCGTCGCATGTTGTCGATGACGGCCTGCGGGTCTTTGACCAGATTGACGAGCAGGGAGGCTGACAGATGGCCGGGTAGCTCGAAGGAGCTGTTTTCCGCGGGTGCGGCCAGCAGGCTCAGGAGCAGGTCGGTTTCTTCCTGCCAGTCCTCGATAGCGTCTCGTGTCTCTTGGGCCTGCTCCGGGGTGGGGTCGGGGAGGGCAGCGAGAGCTTCAGCGAGCGCATCTGCCTCAAGCCCACCGCGCAGCACGTTCTGGGCCGCACGCTCGACTACCTGGCGGGGGCTGAGCCCTGTTAGGTTGCCCTGTTTGCTCTCGTTCGGGCTGGGTGCAGGGCCTGCTGCTTCGAGTTCCTGTAGGGAGGTCCAGGTCATCTGGTGGGGC
Source organism: Rothia nasimurium (assembly GCF_928392795.1). GTDB lineage: Bacteria > Actinomycetota > Actinomycetes > Actinomycetales > Micrococcaceae > Rothia > Rothia nasimurium_F. The sequence continues at coordinate 231,871 of NZ_CAKMTJ010000001.1, read as the reverse complement.
CCATCAAAGGGGTCGAAGGGCCAGAGGGCGGTAGTAATCGTGGCTGACTGGGGGTTGACGGTACCTACCTGCTCAGGGTCAAGCTCGCTCAGAATTTCAGCTAACTCAACAGGGGCATCGAGTAACTCGGCGACGAAATCAGACATGAGGCGGGGCTTAGCCGTGGTTCCCTTCCAGGCCGAGGTAGTCAGAACGAGCAGGGATCGGGCACGGGTGTACCCCACGTAGGCCAGACGGCGCTCTTCCAGGGTGCGGTGTTCTACCGCTTGCTCCGAGAGCTGGGCCATGAAATCACCGAGATCCTGCAAGTGATCGAAGTCCGACCGCCAGCCGGGTAGGTAGGCGGCGTCCCCGCGCAGGGGCCAGGGCAGGGTGTCCGACTGCTTGGTCCAGCGTTCGTCCTTAGCATCGGGGAAGTCTCCGGCAGCCATGCCCGGAATATACACTTGGTCCCACTCCAGCCCCTTTGAAGCGTGTACGGTGAGAATTTGCACCGCGTCGTGGCGGGGGGCCTCTGCTGCCATTTCGAGCCCGGCTTCCTGCTGGGCTGCCGCATCGAGCCAGGCTAAGAAGCCACTAACCCCCGATGCCGAGGCGCCGGTGGCGCTGAGGGCAAAGCGGACGCTGTCCTCCCCCTCTTCCAGGGGCTGGCCGTTGGCAGCTGCCAGGAGCAGGGCGTTCACGCGGGGGGCTGTGGACTCGTAGGTAGCGGCCACATCGTAGAAGGCGTCAAGGTGTCTGCGGGCCGATGTTGCGTGTGCCCCCGGGCGGGCAGCTAGCTCAATATCCAGTAAAAGAGTACGCTCAATTTCGCTGATGAGGGTGGTGAGGTCATCAGCGGTGAACTGGCGTAGGTAGGCGAGCTCCCCCGCAACTGCCCTCAGGCGGCCAAGCCCCTCAGCACTAATGGACCGACCGGTGCGGGCTGATTCCCACCCCTCCTGGGGTAGGTTTTCGAGCGCTTCGATGAGGGAAGCACCGTCGGTGACGTCAGGGGCTGCTGCCTGAAGTAACCGCCGGTAGTCCTGAGCGGACGCCGGGGCCTGCTCGCCGACGTCCTTAAGCTCCCGGGCGTTGGTAGCGCCACGTTCGGCAGCTTCGCTAAGAGCTTCTACTTCGTCAAGGACTTCCTGCTCAGCGCGTAGAGCAGCGGCCTGGGCAGTGATGCCGAACCTGATCTCGAGTTCGCGCTGGCGTTTGAGAGTCTCTGCCCACTCGCCAAAGGCAAGGAGGTCAGATACGCCAAGGCGCCAACGGGCCCCGGCCAGAATACGCATGAGGGCATCTGAGCGCCCCGGGTCGCTGAGCACCCGTAGGACGGCCACAAGGTCCACAATCTCAGGAGTATCGAGCAGACCGCCTAAGCCTACAACCTGATAGGGAACGCCCAGCTCATCGAATGCCTCTTGCAGGGGTTCCATCATGGCACGCTTTTTGCAGAGTACGGCCATGGTGGGCATATCGGACAGGGGACGGCCAGCGAAGGTGGAGCGTTGCTCGGCAATCATTTGGCCAAGAGCCCGGGCTTCTTGCAGATCGGTGAGGTATTCGCCCACCAGCACCCGCCCTTCGGTGGGGTTGGGGCGAGCGACCAAGGGCGGCACCTCAATGGCGTGGGTTCGCTTGACCCAGTCAGGGCTCACGCTCAGGGGTTCTGCTACCCGGTTGGCTGCTGCCAAAATTGCGGTGTCGTTTCGCCAGGCCACGGTGAGGTAGCTGGCGGTTCGGTCGTCTGCCGGGAAGTAGTCGTAGAAGCTAAAGAGCTGACCGTCTGAAGCACCGCGGAAGCCGTAGATGGACTGTTTAGGGTCACCCACCGCCATGACCGGGTGGGCAGGTGCATCAGCGGTGGCACCGAAGAGGTCTGAGAAGAGCTGCATCTGGGCGTGAGAGGTATCTTGGAACTCATCTAGCAGCACGACCCTAAAACGTTCCCGCTCCGTTTGAGCAACCTGGGGTACCGTTCTTGCGATCTGGGCAGCCTTAGCGATGAGGTCGCCGTAATCCATCACCTGCATCTGCTCTTTGATCGCTGAATAGCGTTTGACCAGCTCCGCATAGAAAATGCGCAGTTGCAGCCCCTGTACTAGGGCTCTTTGTTCGCTGGTTGCCCCTTTGACGGTGGGTTTGCCCAGGTCTTCCACCTGTTTCAGGGTCTCTGTGCACCAGTCAATGACGGCATCGGGGCTGACCAGGTGCTCAGCGCACTCAGATGAGAGTTTGATGATGGATTCCACCATGGTTGACTTGGCAACATCTTTTTCGGGGAGCTTACCTTCGTAGTGCTCAACAATTTGAGCGACCAGCTGCCAGCTTTGGGCACCGCCCAGCATTTGGGCGTCGTCCTCCACCCCAATACGAAGACCGTACTGCTGCACCAGGGTGTTTGCGTAGGAGTGGTAGGTGGAAATTGTGGGGTCGCTGGTAATCTCTTCACCGCCCTGATCCGGGTTCTCTCGCACCAGCCCCTGCCGGCGGAGCTCTTCAAGACGGGAGCGCATACGCTCGCGCAACTCACCGGCAGCCTTACGGGTGAAGGTCACACCCAGCACCTGATCAGCACGTACAAATCCGTTGGCCACCAACCATACCACCCGGTCAACCATGGTTGCGGTCTTTCCGGAGCCTGCACCAGCAACCACGAGGCGGGGCACCAGCGGGGAGCTAATAATGGCAGATTGCTCAGCCGTTGGCAGGGGGCGGCCCAGGGCTTTTGCGATAGCTTCGGGGGTCAGGAGGTTTTCTGCTGGCTTCTTTTCAGTCATGGTTCAGCCTTACTGGGCGGGGCGGACGGTGACGGCACGGCCCCGGGAACAGATGGGGCAGATATCGGGTAGGGCGCAGCCGATGCTGTAGGAGCCTGCGGCTGTGTGGCGAGCTTGCAGGTACTCCCCCGCAATGAGTTCAGCGGCCCGGTTGATAAGGTCAACTGCCCAGATGCTTTCGGCGGTGAGTGGGGCTTGCTCCTGCTCAGAGTAGCTCTTGGTGGTTCCACCGATTTGTAGGAGCATGGCGCCGCCTGAGAGCTCCTGCAGGCCGTCGAGGACGGGGATTTGTTTCTGCTGGGTGGAGATTTCTTGATGTTGGTTCTCCCGGTGCAGGGCTTCTTGCATCAGGGCCCCGGCACCGGCTTCCAGGGCAACCTGGTAGGCAGCGAGCTGGGGGTGCTGTTCCAAATCGGCCTTACTGGGCTTACTCTTGCCGGTCTTCAGGTCGATGATGATGAAGCGACCCACCTGGTCGACCTCGATGCGGTCTACTCGCCCCGAGAGCAGGGCGTCCTTGGCAGGGCCTGGAACAAGAACACTGAAAGAGCCCTCGACCCCCACCAGGGAGCGTCCTTTGCCTTTAAGTTCACGCACGTAGTCGGCAAACTTCTGAATCATGCCTTCGGCCCGCTCTACCATCTTCTGGCTCTCCCAGGTATCGGGTAGGCCCAGCTGGGGTAGGCGGCGGTGCAGTTCATCACGTAAATCGGTGCCGTTGCCCTCGGGCATATCTTCGCAGATGGCGTGGATGAGGGTGCCCAGTGAGCGGGAAGCATCGGTCGCCGCTTCGGCGCGGGAGGCTGCCACAAACCAATCCAGGGGAGAACGATGGATCTTTTCGATCTGCGACGGCGATACCGGAACTGGCCCGTCGCCCGCAAAAGTTGGTGTGTGGGAGGACAACGGAAGCAGCCCCCACCAGGAACGGGGGTGGGCACCGGGTAAGTTCATCTCTGAGGTCTGCCCCGGGTCTGCGAGGCGACTCAAGAGGCGGGCAGCTGCATCGGCTTTGACCGGGGAGAGATGCTGCGCCTCTGACCACTGGCGTAACTCTGCCACCAGCGAGCGCAGGGTCATGGGGCGGCGCACCTCGGTGAGGGGGCGCTCCCCGTTCGGGTGCGGCGCGAAGATATCGAGCAGTTCGCTGGGGGCTAGGTCGTTTGATTTAACAGCGGTGCAGACGACCCGGGAACGGGCGCGAGAGGCGGCGGTAGCAAACATGCGGAACTCATCGAAACGGTTAGCGCGCAAGCGTTCCAGCATGGAATACCCGGCCCCACCCCGACTAGCAGTTTCCTCAGAGCTGCTCCCCAGGCGTCCGGTTGCTGCGTCCACCAGGTCGAGGGTTCCGAGCAAGGAGCCGCGGACGGTGGTGTTCGGCCAGGTGCCGTCCTGTAGTCCCGCGATGTAAACGGTGTCCCACTCTCGACCGGCGGCCAGGGCCGGGGTCATGATTTCTACAGCGTCTCTGTAGCTGGTGCGTTCTGCCAGGGTATCCATGGGGAGATCCTGGGCGTCGATGTAGGTAAGGAACTGGTCGGCGGTGGCACCGGGCATCTGGTCGGTGTACCGTTCTGCGGCTTCGAAGAGACCAATCATAGCGTCGATGTCTCGTCCTGCCCGGTCGGCGCCTGCGCCGCCTGAGAGGGACTGGGCTTTCCAGAGGGGGGCGAGTTCTGAGGCCTCCCAGAGTGCCCAGAGGACGGTTTCGGCGGTAGCGCCGGGCTGGTCTAGGGCTTTATCACCTGCGGTAAGGACTCTGCCTAAGCGGCGGGCAGCTGAGCTGCTTTCACCGGTAGGGAGCAGCTGCGGGTTGAGGAGAGCTTCCACCAGTAGGGCGTCACTGTCGCGGGTTCCTCCGGCGCGTAGTTCTTCAGCCCGCAGGCGCTGGCGTAAGCGACGCACATCCATGCTTGAAGCCCCACCTAGACGGGAGGTGAGTAGGGCAACGGCAAGGTCGGCCCCTAGGCCCCAGGTTTTGCTCTGCTGGGTGGCTTCAGTTTCGGTTTCTGCGACTTGGGTGCTCTGACCTTGCTCACTAGCCCGTAGACGTCTGGTGTGCAGGATCAGCCCCAGGGCATCGAGGAAAGGTCGCACTGCCGGTTCGTCGCGCACAGGAGTAATGGAGGCTGCCGTTTGCACCGGCAGACCCAGGTTGATGAGGGCTCGTTTCAGGCGGGTTACGTCTGAGCCCTTACGCACGATAATGGCACTGCGGCTGTAGGCCCTGCCTCGGTAGAGGTGGTCTTCTAGAATCATCTGGGCCAGTAGCTGGTTTTCCTGCTGGGGGGTTTCAATCACCAGGCCTAGCACTTCTGCCCGTTCATCCACCGCTTTTTCGGGGTTGAGGAGGGCACCGTCATCTCCTACAGGTAGCAGGGCCTCGTCCCTGGCTTCCTGCGGTGCGGGGACCAGGACGCGCCGGTGGGCGGCCCGGGGCACAGCGGGTAAGCGGGAAGCCAGCTCGGCCCAGCGCTCGGCAATGGCAGGTGCCATGCGCCAACTGGTGGTGAGCTCTTCTGTAGTTAGAGCCGGAAAAATATCGGGCAGCTGGGAGGCTAGGTGGGGGCTTGCACCGCGGAAGCCCTGGACGACCGTATCGGTGCAGCAGGTCATGATGGTTGCCGGGCCTGAGGCCAGCAGACCCTCTAGATCTGAGCTTTCAGCGGCACTGTTTGAAAGGGTATTACTCGCTGTTGACCGCAGGTATTCTGCTGACTTACCTGCTAGTACAGCTAAAAGCCGGTAGATAGAGGGGGTAAGCTCTTGGACGTCATCGATGAGCACCAGGTCAAAGCGAGCGCGTTCTGCGTTCAGCAGATCCCTGTGAGCTAGCAGGGTTTTGGTGGCTTCGTGGATAAGGGCGGCGGGGTCAAAAGCGTGCGGTGCTCTCAGGGCTCGCACCTGGCGGTACTCGGTGTAGAGCTTAGCCAACGCCTGCCATTCAGGGCGGTCATAACGGGTCGCTAGGTCGCTGACAGACTGAGCGGTAAGGTCGTACTCAGCCATGCGGTCGAAGAAGTCTCGCACCTCGTGGCGGAACCCGCGGGTCTCTAGGGCTTCGCGCAGGTCATCAGGCCAGATGATGCTGGAGCCCTCGCCTTGGCGGTGGCCGTCAAGGAGCTCTTTGATGAGGACGTCCTGCTCGGGGCCTGAAAGCAGTTTGGGGGTGAAATCCAGGTGGGGTAGGTAACCCTCGATATGGGCTCGTCGCAAAAGGTCAAAGGCGTAGGCCTGCCAGGCACGCACTGGGGCAGTTGAAACCGTTGCGGTGATGCGGGCTGAGAGCGATTCTCGGAACCGGGTAGCGCTCATACGCGAAGGAGTAAGTACTAGTAGCCGGGCGGGGTCGTTACCCTGCTCGATAAAGCTGGTGGCTGTATCTAACAGGGCCCGGGTTTTACCGCTGCCGGGCGCGCCCAGGAGCAAAGTAGCACCCTGGGTTTGAAGCTGCTCGTCTGTCACCGTGTACTCCCCGTTGTGTATGGTCAAGGTTTTTGTCTGTAATCCAAGTTCATCATAGGTGGCTGACATTTTAAGAGCCTGGGCGCCACCTGCTTCAAATATTTTTGTGTGGCTGGTTCTATGGCTACTATCAAAGGTATGACTTCATGGACCGAGCTTCCCCGCGCCACCTTCGATCTTGAGACCACCGGTATCGATCCCAAGACAGCCCGCATCGTCACGGCTTCTTTGGTCTTGGTTTCTCCGGACGGTGAGGTCCTGCGCGCAGGCGAATGGCTGGCTGATCCCGGGGTTGAGATTCCTGAGCAGGCGTCCGCTATTCACGGCATCACCACCGAGTACGCCCGCGAGCACGGCAAGCCTGCCCAGCAGGTGGCCTACGAGGTTGCGATGGCGTTGGGCGGTCTCTTTGCCGACGGCGTTCCCGTCATCGCCTTTAACGCTGCCTACGATTTCTCGGTGCTGCATTTTGAGCTGGCCCGCTACGGCTTCCCGCCCCTGAATTGCTACCCGGTGCTTGACCCCCTGGTCATCAATAAGCATGTGCACAAGTTTAAGAAGGGCAAGCGCACCCTGGAAGTGCTGGCCAGCGAGTACAGCGTCGAGCTAGAAAACGCCCACACCTCCAAGGACGATGCCCTGGCAGCTGAGCGCCTACTGACAGCTATGAGCTTTGAGTACGACGAGATAGAACAGCCCGCCACTGCCCTACACGAGCAACAGATTACCTGGGCGGCTGAACAAGCTGCTGAGCTGCAGGACTACTTCAACCGCATTGGCAAGCAGGCGGACGTCAGCGGTGCCTGGCCGGTGCGCACCGACTAAGGTTCAGGTAGCGTGAACGTTTAGGCAGGACGCCGGTGGGCAGGTAGGTGCCTTGAGCACCATCACTTGCCCACCGGCGTCCTTTTCTGCATTGTCTCTACTAGATTTAAAGAAGCAGATACACCTCAATCGCAAGGACGACCGTGAACGAGCCCGCGCCCACCAACAGCATCTACCTCGGCTCCACCCGCAACCAGCACCAAGAGCTGGTAGCCCAATCAGCGGTCGTCCTCAAACTGGGTCTGCTTCTCATGAAATCCGGGGCGAGCGCCTACCGCGTCAAAGCCTCTATGTCCCGCCTGGCCAAAGCCGTAGGGCTGGAGGAACACCACGCCCAGGTGCACTTCACGGAAATTTCCACCACCGCCTACTCCGGCGGCAACTTCCGCACCGAAATTGCCGAAACCCGAATCAAGGGAATCTCCGCCTACAAGATTGACCTGCTCAGCGACTTTGTCTCGTCGCTGCCCGAGCGCATCGAATCGGCCGTCGCTGATGCCACGCTCACCCGTATCGAGAAGGAAAAGCCCCTCTACGCCCCCTGGCTCCTAGCTCTCGCTGCCGCCCTAGCCTGTGCAGCCTTCGCCTTCCTCAATCGTGGCGGGGTCATTGAATGCTCAGTCGTTCTCATCGCGGCCTTCGCCGGCCAGCTCCTACGCTCCACCCTCGCCCACCGGGGTCTCAACCATATGGCGGTCTGGATGCTCTGTGGCCTGCTCTCAGCCGGTATCTATGTGGGAGTCATGTCGGCGCTCATCGCCCCCGGTCTCATCGCAGATAACCACCTGGTGGGCTTTATATCCTCGATTCTCTACCTGGTACCGGGCTTCCCCCTGGTCACCGGCATGCTAGAAATAGCCCGCATGGACTTTTCCTCCGGTATCTCCCGCCTCACCTATGTTGCCCTGCTCCTGGGTAGTGCGTCCTTCTCGGTCTGGCTCATCTCCCTGGTCTTTAGCCTGCCCCTAGAGCAGGCCCCAGCCCCGCACCTGGGCTTCTGGCTGCTCCTGATCCTTCAGATGCTGGCCTCCTTCACCGCAGCCTTCGGCTTCGCCATGCTTTTCTCAGCCACTCCCCTCTCCTGCACCTGGGCAGGGGCAATCGCCGCAATCGTAAACCCGGGTCGTATCTGGCTGGTAGAGGCCGGGTGGGCGCCCCACCTCGCCATCGCTCTGGCCGTATTTACCGCCGGGGTACTCTCAGAAATCATTGCTCCCTTCCATGCCCGCAGGGTTTCCCGCATCTCCCTGGCGGTGCCGGCTACCGTCACTATGGTTCCCGGTGTCATGTTTTACATGTCCATGGCCCACTTCTCTAACGGCGATGTCAATGAGGCCCTAGCCAGCTTCGTGCAGGTCCTGCTCATCTTCGCTGCTCTAGGAATGGGTCTGGCCCTGTCCCGCCTGCTCATGGACAAGAACTGGCTCTACGACCGCGACACCCAGAACCTGGCCACCCTGCCGCAGGGGCACATGAGATAGCCGTAAATGCTCCCAAATACCAGTATGAACACAAGCGCGGTGCACTGGCCGGTAGCCAACTGGCTGGGGCTGGCATGAATCGCTAGTGATGAGCACCGAGATTCCGAGCGCGCGAGGAAAATAAATCTCGGTGCGAATCTGGCGAGCTTGGGAGCCAGTTAGCGAGCCAGCGAGAAGGTTAGTTGGCGAAGGTCAGTGCACCGCGCTTGTGCATAGGGTTTTACTCTAGGCTGTCGCCTCTGCCGCTGCTCGGGCGGCGTCAGGCAGGGCCGCGATGATGCGGTCCATGGCGGCGTCATCGTGCGCTGCTGAAAGGAACCAAGCTTCGAAGGCGCTGGGGGGCAGGTAGATGCCGGAGTTCAGCATGGAGTGGAAGAAGGCATTGTAGCGGTAGGTTTCTGATGCCTTGATGTCTTCGTAGTTGTGCACGCCCGTATCAGCAGTGCCAAAGGCAACGGAGAAGAGGTTGCCTGCGGTCTGGATGGAGTGGTTGACCCCGGCGGTGTTGAAGGCTTCAACCAGGGCGGCCTGCAGCTGGGCTGAGCGGGCGTCAATGGTTTCGTAGACGGTAGCGTCAGCGGCCTTGAGGGTGGCCAGGCCTGCGGCCATGGCGATGGGGTTACCGGAGAGGGTACCTGCCTGGTAGACGGGGCCCAGCGGGGCCAGGTATTCCATGATTTCGCGCTTACCACCCAGGGCTGCCATGGGCATGCCACCGCCGATGACCTTGCCGAAGGTGAAGATATCGGGGGCCCAGTTACCTTCTGCGGGGGCGGAGTAGCCCCAGTAGCCTGCGGACGAGACGCGGAAGCCGGTCAGCACCTCGTCGAAAATCATGAGGGCACCCTGTTCACGGGTAATCTCGCGCAGGAAGGCGTTGAAGCCCTCAGCAGGGGTCACAACGCCCATGTTACAGGGGGCTGCTTCGGTAATGATGGCACCAATTTCGTCGGGGTTAGCGGCAAAAGCTGCGCGGACGGCGTCCTCGTCGTTGTAGGGAAGGACGATAGTTTCGGCGGCGGTAGCGGCGGTGACGCCTGCCGAGCCGGGCAGGGCCAGGGTGGCGACGCCGGAGCCGGCTTCTGAGAGCAGGGCGTCGACGTGGCCGTGGTAGCAACCGGCGAACTTAATAATCTTGTCGCGGCCGGTGTAGCCGCGGGCCAGGCGGATGGCGGTCATGGTTGCTTCGGTGCCGGTGGAGACCATGCGGATCTGGTCGATGGTTCCGGGGGCTACGGCGTTGATGCGGTCAACCACGAGTTCAGCCAGCTCGGTTTCAGCGGCGGTTGAGGCGCCGAAGGAGAGGCCGTGTTCAACCGCTGCGTGCACGGCTTCGATGACGCCGGTGTGCTTGTGGCCGAGCAGGGCCGGGCCCCATGAGCAGACCAGGTCGACGTAGTTGTGGCCGTCCGCGTCGGTCAGGTAGGGGCCGGAGGCTTCCACCATGAAGGCTGGGGTGCCGCCAACGGAGTTGAAGGCGCGCACGGGGGAATTAACGCCGCCGGGAATGACGCGGGTGGAGCGGGCAAAGAGGTCTTCTGAGACGGTCAAGGGGTTTACCTTTCGTTGAGCCAGGTGGCGGCTTCGGTGGCGTAGTAGGTCAGGATGATGGAGGCGCCTGCTCGGCGGATGCCCATGAGGGCTTCGAGGGCTACGGCCTTGCGGTCGATCCAGCCGGCGGCGGCAGCAGCTTCAATCATGGCGTATTCGCCGGAGACATGGTAGGCAGCAACGGGGACGGGCGAGAAGTCGGCGACCTCGCGCACGATGTCCAGGTAGGCGGTAGCGGGCTTGACCATGACCATATCGGCGCCCTGCTCGATATCGAGCTGGACTTCGTAAAGGGATTCCCGGCGGTTAGCGGGGTCCTGCTGGTAGGTTTTGCGGTCGCCGGTGAAGGTGGAGCCCACCGCATCGCGGAAGGGGCCGAAGAAGGCCGAGGCGTATTTGGCGGAGTAGGCCAAGATAGAAACGTCGGTGAAGCCGGCTTCGTCGAGGGCGGTGCGCATGGCGGCGATTTGGCCGTCCATCATGCCGGAGGGGCTGACGGTGTGGGCACCGGCGCGCGCCTGGGAAACCGCCATCTTGCAGTAGGACTCCACGGCGGCGTCATTATCAACGACGGTGTTACCGAAGGCGTCTTCGACCAGGGGGCCGCAGTGGCCGTGGTCGGTGAATTCGTCGAGGCAGGTATCTGCCATGACGACCACCGAGTCGCCGAAGTGCTGGCGCACAGCGCGGATAGCCCGGTTGAGAATGCCGTCTTCGGCCCAGGCTGCTGAACCGGCTGCGTCCTTATCTTCATCGCGGGGCACGCCGAAGAGGTCAATGCAGCGCACGCCGGCATCTACTGCTTTCTGGACTTCCCCGATGACGGTTTCCAGGGTGTGCTGATACTGGCCGGGCATGGACTCGATGGGCACGGGGGCGTCAATGCCGTCGCGCACAAAAAGCACCTGCACCAGGTTAGCCGGGGTTAGGGCGGTTTCGGCGGTCAGGGCCCGCATGGGGCCGGTGGTGCGCAGGCGGCGGGGACGCACCGGGAGGGCTGAGGGTTCAAACATGGTCTTCCTTGACAGGTAGGTGTCTTTTTAGCTTAGAGGGCGAGGGCGGCTGCTGCCAGGTCTGCGGCGGCGGGGCTTGCCGCCACGGTGATGGTGGCAGGACGCTGCTGCTCGGGTAGGTTGCGGGCTGCGGCTTCGGTGCTGGCCCCGATGGCAACGGTGGGGGGCAGGGTGCTGCCGGCGGCGTCCGCTAGGGTCTGCAACAGCAGGGGCGAGGTTGCAATCAGGACGTCGGTGGTAGCGAGCGCGGTGACAGCCTCGCCCAGGGTGAGCGCGGAACCTGACGGAGCGTCAAGGTCAGCGGGGTTCTGCTCGGTCAGGGGGTTCTCTGCTGGGTAGGGCAGCATATCGTAGACCGGTAGGGTGGCTACGGTGTAGCCGTAGTCGGTGAGCCCTTCTTCAAGGGTCGGGGAAGCTGTGGTTCCCTGGACGGCCAAGATGGTTTCGTCCATGGGGTTGTCCCATTCTTCGTCGATGAGCCATTCGTCGACCATTCCGGCTGCTGACTGGGTTTCGGGCACGAAGTCGACCAGCAGGCCCCGGTCGGTCAGGGCCGCTTCGGTGGCCTGGCCGACAGCAGCAATCTGGGCTGCCCCCAGGAGCTCAACCAGGCTCTGGCCCAGCCCCTTAGCTAGGGCGTCGAGGCCCAGCACCCCGTTGACCGAGGTGAAGGTGACCCAGGAGAATTCCCCGCGGATCAGGGCGAAGGCGACTTCTTCCCAGTCTTCTGGTTCGGTGCCTACGGGGTCAAGAATGGGGGCGTAGAGTAGCTGCGCTTCGGCGTCCTGTTCCAGAAGAACGCTGGTCAGCGCGGCGGCCTTAGCCGGGGTGCGGGTAATGAGATAGGTAGTCATAGCTCTAGGCACCGCCTTCAAGACCGGCGAGAGCGGCAGCGCCCATACCCAGCAGGTCATCGGCAGCCTGGGTGCCGAGGAAGGCGGCGGCTTCTACCGACAGGGTCTCTGTCTGCACGGTGTGCCGCAGCAGCTCGGTGCCGTCGGTATTAGCCACAGCGATGTTAAGGACGAGCTGGCCAGCGTCCACCAGGGCGTAAGCCCCAATGGGGGCGGCACAGCCCGCTTCAAGACGGCGGAGCAGAGCGCGCTCAGCGGTCACAGCCAGCTGGGTCTCGGTGTGGTTGACAGCAGCTACAGCCTGCCCCAGCTCTGTTTGCTCGCCGGCATCGTCGGTACGAATTTCGATAGCGAGAGCCCCCTGGCCGGGAGCGGGCACAACCCTGTCTGCCCCCAGGTACTCGGTGATGGTCTCAGCAAGTCCCAGACGGTGCAGACCGGCAGCAGCCAGCACAACCGCATCGCAGTCACCGGTGATAGCGCCAAGCTTCTTCTCACCGTGCAGGCCGTGGGCACCCACCCCGTAGTGCTCATTGCCAGCCACACGGGCCAGGCGGGTACCCACATTACCGCGGATATCAACAATGGTGAGGTCAGGACGGATAGCCAACAGCTGGGCGGCCCGACGCGGCGACCCCGTGCCCACACGGGCACCAGCAGGCAGGGTATCGAGGGTCAGACCGTCCCGGGCGCACAGGGCATCGCGGGGGTCCTCCCGCTCCGGGGTAGCAGCGACGGTCAGCCCCGGGCAGGGCGCACTGGGCAGGTCTTTCAGGGAATGGACGGCCACATCCACTCCCCCATCAAGCAGGCGGGCGCGCAGAGTCGCAGCAAAAACACCGGTACCACCCAGCTGAGACAGGGGGCCGGTGAGCACATCTCCCTCAGTTTTGACGGTGACGGTCTCTAGCTCAATGCCGGTCGCCTCCCGCATACGCTGAACAGCCCAGCCAGTCTGAGTGGTCGCAAGAGCCGACCCGCGCGTACCTACGGTAAATGTTCGAGCTGCCAATGAGCGTCCTTTCGTGCAATCTTTGTCAGAGTTTAAGTCCCGAGGTTAGGAGCTTGGGTTCAGGGGCTTCGGGACGCGCTTTTGCCGACTAACCTTCTTGAGCTCGCGCTGGAGCGCTCGCTCAATTCATGCCAGCCTCGCAGGCTCGGCTGATTCGCGAAGATTTCTTTTTCGCTTCGCGGAAATCCTCGCTCATCCCAGCCAGTCGGCGTCAAGCGCGTCCCCTCGCCCCTAGGGCAAGTTCAGGAAAATATATTCCTGTGCCCCTGTGCCCAGCTAGACGTGCCGAAGGTGCGATAGCGTGCGCCGAAAGCCGACGTGGATCGGGGCTGGCGGTGAATCGCGACGAGCCCCCGGGCGAGGAGCGAGAGCGGCTGTCGGCGCGGCGCACGCTTACGCACCGCACCAACTTGCCCCTGCAGCCTACCCGTCCAGCAAATTACCCCTTGTAATCAGCAATCACCGGCTTGTCGGAGCCGGGGCGCAGGGACTTGCAGCAGTCGGGGTTGCAGGCGTCGAACCAGCCCTTGCCGCCGCAAACGGACTGGCGAGCAGCTTCTACCCCGTCGGCGTCCTGGGCTGGGGCGGTAGAGGCGACTCGTTCGGCGATCAGCTGGCGCAGGCCCTCAACGTAGGCGGGGTGGGTACCGGGGGTGGGGGTGCGGGTTGCTGCGAAGCCGAGGCGCTTGCAGGTGTCGAGGGCTTCGGTGTCGAGGTCCCATTTGACTTCCATGTGGTCTGAGACGAAGCCGAGGGGCACGAGCACGATGCCGTCGACCTTACCGTCGAGGGCTTCGAGGGCGTCGTTGACGTCGGGTTCGAGCCAGGGCATGGAGGGCGGGCCGGAGCGGGACTGGTAGACCAGTTCCCAGTCGACCTCATCGAGGAGGGCGGGGTCAACGGCCTGTACTCCGGCGAGGACGGCGCGGGCGGCTTCCAGGTGCTTTTCGACGTAGGCGGATCCACCTTCGTAGTCGACGCCGCGGGGGCCTGCCTCGTTGGCGGCGCTGGTGGGTACGGAGTGGGTGCAGAACATGATGCGGATTTTTCCGTTACCCGCGGCAGCCTGCTGGGCGGCAGCGAGCTGGGCGCGGACGTCCGCGAGCCCCTCGACCAGGCCATCGATAAAGGGCTGGATGAAGCCGGGGGTGTCCCAGAACTGGCGGACCTTATCGATCTGCAGTTTGCCGTCTAGGCCCAGCTTTTCGAGGGCGATTCCGTAGTCTTCGCGGTATTGGCGGCAGGATGAGTAGCCGGGGTAGGCGCTGGTGGCCAGCACAAGAATCTTGCGTTTGCCCTCGTCGTAGGCCTTCTGAACCACGTCGTTGACGTAGGGCTCCCAGTTGCGGTTAGCCCAGGTGATCTCGATGTCCGGGCCCTTTTCGGCCATAGCCTCGCGTAGGGCGGCCAGCAGAGCGCGGTTCTGCTCGTTGATGGGTGAGACGCCGCCGTTGGCCCGGTAGTGGGTGGCGACTTCTTCGAGGCGTTCGTCGGGGATGCCGCGGCCGGCGGTGACGTTGCGCAGGAAGGGGATGACGTCGTCCTGCCCCTCGGGGCCGCCGAAGGAGGACAGAATCACCAGGTCGTAGTCCTGCGGGGCGGACGCGCGGGGGCGGGTGAGAGTACGCTCGCTGGTGTAGGTGCCGATGGTGCTCTCATCGAGCACGGCCGGGCCGTTGGAGGCGGTGTTGGCCGGGTCGGTCTGGTTGGGGATGATGTCGTTAGGGGGCTGGGTAGTCATTATGCGATCACCTGGGCAACCTCGGCGGCCTCGATGCGGCGGCCGGTGTAGAAGGGAACTTCTTCGCGCACGAAGTGGCGGGCTTCGGTGTTGCGGAAGGAGCGCATGAGGTCAACGAGGAGTACCAGTTCGGGGGCTTCGAGGGCGATGAGCCATTCGTAGTCGTTCAGGCCAAAGGTGGCGATAGTGTTGGGCAGCACCTCGGGGAAGTCAATGCCCTTCATGCCGTGGTTTTTCATGACCTCGCGGCGCTTTTCGGGGTTGATGGTGTACCAGTCGTAGGAGCGCACGAAGGGGTAGACGCAGACCCAGCGTTCGGGGGCGATGCCCTTGGCGAAGGTGGGGGTGTGACCGGCTGAGAATTCGGCGTCGCGGTGTACGCCCATGGTTGACCAGACAATCTTGGTGCCCGAGAAGGCCTTGGTGCGGCGGAAGCTGCGGATTGCTGCCTGTAGGTCTTCGGGCACAGCGCCGTGAACCCAGACCATCACGTCAGCGTCGTTGCGCATGGCTGAGACGTCGTAGAAGCCGCGGGTAATCACGCCCTTGGCTTCGAGCTCAGCAACCAGGGCTTCGAGTTCGGCGGTTGCCTCAGCGCCGGTAGCGGCGGGGTCGGCTGCACCTTCGCGGGCAAAAACGGTGTAGAGGGCGTAGTGGAACTGGCTGTCGCCTTCGGCTACTTCGCCGGGGCGCTGGCCCTGAATTTTGCCGGCCGCGTCCTTGGCGGTGGGCATGGGCGGACGGCCGCCGTGGCCGCTACCGCCGTGGCTGTAGGCACCGTGGCCTGCGCTGCCGTATGAGCTGGCGCTGTGGGGGTGTTCTGCAGGGTTACCGTGGTGTGACATGGGGTTACCTTTCGATGTGGGACGTTGAAGGCGAGTAGCCGCTACTTAGTCAGTAGCTGATGAGTCGGTGTTTTTCTGGATGAAGCGCCCCAGGTGCTCCTGGGTGTCTGCGGTGACGGCTGCCAGGCCGGTTCCGGCAATCCAGGCGCCGACGGCGGTGGCACCTGGCAGGTCGGCGAGGGCCGAGCGGAAGGCGGTGACACGGTCCCTGTGCCCCGGCGTGGTGGAGGGCAGGGCGCTGCGCCAGCGCACGACGTCCGCTGCGACCAGGTGGCTCTTGGTGATGGGCACGCCCAGCAAGTGGTCGGCATCGTGCAGGCCCAGGGTGACCAGTTGGTCATCGTGCAGGGCTAACTCTGAGAGAGGCGAGGTGTCGTGCTCCTTGCCGCGCCCGTAGGACAGGCGTACCACATGCCGCCCCTGCCCTGCCCGCTCTGCTACCCAGGCCCACTTGGCGGTGGCGTGGGTGAGAGCTTTAGCGCGGACGCCGGTGGCGGCCTCGCTGACCAGTAGCCCGGTGCCACGCGGGGCGGTATCTAGGTCGGGCTGGTCAAGAACCAGGGAGACCAGGGCTACTTCGGGGCCGGGGGCAACGGCGGGCAGGGCGGATGCCGGTAGGTGGGGCCCGAGCAGGCGGATGGAGGTCTGGGCGTCGGTGGCTACCACCAGCAGTTCGCCGCGGATAATGGCTGATTTTTCGCCGTATTCGGGCTGACGCTGGATGGCCGTCCACCCGCCGGTGACGGGGTCGCGGTCCACGGCGATGGTGTCGAAGCCGCTGACAATGCGCACGCGCTGACGGAGCAGGTCATCCACCAGGGCTTCGGAGAGCTGGTTCATGCCGCCTTCGATACCAGCGACCTGGGAGCCTGCCGGTGATGCGGCCCGCAGGCGGGCGCTGGCTGCGGTAAGGGAGCCCAGCTCGCGGAGGCCGGTCAGCAGACCGGGGGCGATGGTGGCAATTTCTAGCTGGTCGGGGTGTACCGAGTGCACACCGGATACCACCGGGGCTACCAGCTGGTCGAGTACCTGCTGGCCCAGACGTACCCGCACCAACTCCCCCAGGGTTTTGGCGTTAGACCCGGCTGAGCGCGGCAGCACGGCATCGAGCTTGGCGCGGCGGTAGCCTGCCCGGCCCAGAATTTTTTTGAGGGCCGGGTCATCGAGGCTACCGGGAATGCCCAGAACACCGGTGGACGGCGAGGGGTAGGGCCCGGTGGGCAGGTAGAGCCAGGAGCCAAGAGGCTCGGGCATCACGATGCGGTCAGCCAGCCCCAGGTCGGTCAGCAGGTTGCGGACGGCGTCGGTACGGGTTGCAAAGGACTCAGCACCGGAATCCAGCACCAGGCCAGCTAGCTGGTGGGCGCCTACAGCACCTCCCAGGTGGCTTTCCCGTTCAACCAGGGTGACTTTCTTACCGGCGTGGGCTAGTTCGCGGGCTGCGAGCAGGCCCGAGATGCCGCCGCCAATCACCAGGGCGGTGTTGTGCAGGTGCTGGTGCTGTGCCATGGGGTTCTTTTTCCTAGCCTTTGCGGGTTGAGGTGTGGATGTAGTCGACCAGGCGGGTCAAGACGGTGGGGTCGGTGGTCGGGGGCACCCCGTGCCCCAGGTTGACCACGTGGGCCGGGGCGCAGCGTCCTTCTTCAAGAACCGCATCGGTGTGGGCGGCGAGGGCTTCCCAGCCCGAGGCGAGCAGAGCCGGGTCGATATTGCCCTGTAGCACGATGCCGCCGCCCAAACGGCGCTGGGCTTCGGAGAGGGGCAGGCGGTAGTCAACACCGATGACGTCGGCGCCGGCTTCAAGCATGGCGGGCAGCAGCTCGGCGGTACCGGTACCAAAGTGGATGCGGGGCACCCCGTAGTGTTCAACGGCTGCGAGGGTCGCTGCGGAGTGGGGCATAACGAAGCGACGGTAGTCGGCCTCGCCCAGGGAGCCTGCCCAGGAGTCGAAGAGCTGCACGGCTGAGGCACCCGCCTCAATCTGGGCAGCCAGGAACTGGGCTGAGGTGCGGGCGGCCCAGGCACCCAGGGCTTCCCAAGCTGCGGGGTCGGCGTGCATCATGGTGCGCGGACGCAGATGGTCACGGGAGGGCCCGCCCTCTACCATGTAGGCGGCCACGGTGAAGGGGGCACCGGCAAAGCCGATGAGCGGGGTGGAGCCCAGCTTTTCAACGGTCAGGGCAACAGCCTCTCGAATGGGGTCGAGGGCTGAGTCTTCGAGTTCGGGTAGGTTCTTAATATCGTCGAGGGTGCGGACGGGGGCATCGAGCACGGGGCCGCGCCCGGGAACGATATCGACACCCACACCGGCTAGCTTCATGGGGATGACGATATCAGAGAAGAAGATACCGGCATCGACCTTGTGGCGGCGCACCGGCTGAACCGTAATTTCTGCGGCCAGCTCAGGGTTAAGGCAGGAATCCAGCATGGGAATTCCCTCGCGGACTTCGCGGTACTCGGGCAGGGAGCGTCCTGCCTGGCGCATAAACCAGACCGGGGCGTGCTCGGCTTCGCGCCCGGTCAGGGTGCGAATCATGGCGGACTCGCCAGTACCGGCGGTCTTCAAGGGGTGGGTAGCGGGCAGGTGGGCAAGCTGCTCGTCGGTGAGCAGGGGGCGCTGACGCAGCGCTGATGACACGGTCTGACTCATATACACCATTCTGCCAAGTTTAAAGCACAACTTTAGAGACAACCTGTCACCAGACCCCTGACAGGGAGCTGTCTATAATAGAGTCGTCGTGACTATTTTCAGCCTTGTAGCATCGCATCGCTCCGTCGACCTCACCACCGTGGCTTACCTCAGCGAAGGCGTTGAGAAAATCCACCGGGACCTTGAACGCACCGGCATTCGTGGTGAGGTGATTTTGTCTACCTGCAACCGCTTAGAGCTCTACGCAGAGATTCCCAGCAAGCCGGGGGCCACCGACCAGAACATCGCCAACGATGTTGCTACCGCCTCAGAGCACATTTTTGACCTGATCTCCCAGCGGTCTGGGCTTTCCTACGACCTGGTAGAAAACAGCTTTGATGTGCTGGTGAATACCGATGCGGCCCACCACCTCTTCACTGTGGCATCAGGCCTAGAGTCGGCTGTTGTGGGTGAACGCGAAATCACCGGCCAGGTGCGCCGCGCCCTGTCTCTCTCCCAGGAGCAAGGACGGGCCACCGGCAACCTGGTGCGCCTCTTTGAACACGGTGCCCAAACCGCCCGCCGGGTCGGTCAGCAAACCATGCTGGGCTCCCGGGGCCGCTCCATCGTGTCGGTTGCCCTGGATATGGCCGATGACATCGCCGACAAAACCTGGGAGAACCGCCGGGTTCTGGTCTTTGGTACCGGCGCCTACGCCGGGGCTACCGTAGCTGCCCTACACTCTCGGGGGACGACCGATATCTGGATATACTCCCGCTCAGATCGTGCAGCCACTTTTGCCGACAAACGCGGGGTGCAGGCAGTGCCCCACGGGGAACTGCACGAGCAGATGGCAGCGGCCGATATCATCATCGGCTGCTCGGGTGGTGCCTCCCCCATGCTCCCCATCGAAATCCCCGCCGGCAAGCGCGTCATCCTTGATTTAGCGCTCTCCCGTGACTTCGCCCCCGAGGTAGCAGACCTACCCGAGGTAGAACTCATCACCCTCGAATCTGTGCGTCTGGCCGCCCCCGAAGAGACCGTAGAGTCCGTGCACACTGCCCGCACAATTGTGGACGAAGCCGCCGCAGAATTCTCCATCAAAGAGAAAGCCCGCAGCGTCGACGCTGCTATTGTTGCTCTCAGACAACACACCATGAGTGTGCTCGACGCCGAGCTCGCTAAGGTGCACAACCAATACGGGTGCACCGCAGCAACTGAACAGCTTGAACTCGCAATGCGCCGCATGGTCAAGTCCCTCCTGCACACCCCGACCGTCCGCGCCCGCGACATGGCACGCGAAGGCCGGGTAGACGACTATGTAGCGGCCCTCGAAGTCCTCTACGGAATCGAAGTGCAAGAAACCCCCGAAGAGGCCGAGCCCCAAACCGACGCCTCCTAGCAGGCAGGCACCCCACCAGCCGCGACCCCGTCCGCCCACCATCCCAAAGGTTCGGCCGCAACGATGTCCACCTCCATATTTTCAGCTGACTCCGACCCCGGCGACCCCATCGACCCGTCCGGGGCCTCCCGCCTCCCTAAAGACCTACGCCGCCAGCAGCTTATCGGCAACGCCGTGCGAGTTTTTGCCTCCCAGGGCTACCACACCACCACCATGGATCACATCGCTGCTGCCTCAAACGTGACCAAACCCGTGCTCTACCAGCACTTCACCGGCAAACGCGACCTCTACCTGGCCGTGCTCGATGAGCAAATCAACAACCTCATGACCCAGCTGGTGCAGCCCCTCCACGCCACCAAAGTCAACCGTGAACGAGTGCAGGGCGTCATCGGTGCTTTCTTCAATTTTGCCCGCAACAATGTGGCAGGCTACCGCGTCATTTTCGAATCCGACATTCAGAACGACTACGCGGTGCAAGAACGCACCGAAACCATGCACATCACCATCGCCAAGCAAATCGCAGAGGTGCTAGCGCCCAACGCCGGCATGCCCTTTGAAGAGGCGCTGATGACAGCCCGCATGCTCACCGGCATGGTGCAGTCAGCGGCCCACATGGTCATCGGCACCGACGCCTCACCCCAGCAGCTTGCAATGGCTGAGCGTGCGGTCTTCCGGCTGGCCTGGGGCGGTATCTCAATCATCGATGAAGATTGGGAGTAACCCTCTCCCCCGCCGTTGCAGCCTTTTTCTCCCCTGTCAGCTCAGACCGAAACCCCGCACCTTTCCTGCCCCTACTCACGTAGACTGGTGGGCAGAGACCCCCTGCAGTCAGGTAGGGAACCATCGAAAGGAAACCTCATGGAAATCAAGATTGGCGTTATCAACGTGCCCAGCCAGGTCGTCATCGACACCGACGAAACCGCCTCAGACGTCCGCGCCAAGGTCGCTGCGGCTCTTGAACAGGGTGGCATCCTGGAACTGACCGATTCTAAGGGCTCCACCACCCTGGTTCCGGCCGCTAACATCGGCTATGTCGAGCTGGGCGCTGAAACCAAGCACCGCATCGGCTTCGGTATCGGCCAGTAACACCGGGCTTACTCAGCCAGAGGGGCCCCGGGAGTTTGACGCAAAACTCCCGGGGCCCCTCTTACATTTACGGCACTTGGCGGTAGAATAAAGAAGTTATTTGGTTGCCCGGTCGTACCATCCGTATAGACTCACCTGCCTTTAGCTCTCCCGCCCAACGCTCTGCAAGCGTCCGCCCGGCGGTTGATAGAGCTTCTTTGTTGCATGAAAACCCACGATCGGCTTCCTCGTTTGCCCCGGGCCGGGGCCTCACTTATAAGGAACACGATTCGTGACTAACCCTGATACCACTAAAACTTTCGCCGACTACGGCGTGCGCCAAGACATTGCCGACGCCCTCGCCGAGAAAGGCATCGTCTCCCCCTTCCCCATTCAGGCCCTGACCCTGCCGGTGGCCCTGTCTGGCCAGGACATCATCGGTCAGGCTAAGACCGGTACCGGTAAAACCCTGGGCTTTGGTCTGCCCGCCTTGCAGAGCGTTGCTGTCCCGGGTTCGGACGCTTTCAACCAGCTTCCCGCCCCCGGTGCGCCCCAGGCTCTCATTATCGTTCCTACCCGTGAACTTGCTATCCAGGTGGGCGATGACCTATCGGTTGCAGCCTCAAAAACCGGTGTACGCGTGGCTACCCTCTACGGCGGCCGCCCCTACGACACCCAGGTCAAAGAACTGGAAAAGGGCGTTGAGCTAATCGTGGGCACCCCGGGCCGCCTGATTGACCTGCACCGCCAGAAGTACCTCAACCTCACCCAGATTAAGATTGTGGTGCTCGATGAGGCAGACGAGATGCTTGACCTGGGCTTCCTGCCCGATGTGGAGCGTATTCTCTCAGCCGTGCCCGAGGTGCGCCAGACCATGCTCTTCTCGGCAACCATGCCCGGGCCGGTCCTGACCATGGCCCGCCGCTACATGAGCCGCCCCATGCACATCCGCGCCGAATCCGGTGAAGAAGAGACCATGACCAAGGCCTCGATTCGCCAGGTTATTTACCGGGCCCACCCCCTCGATAAGGACGAGCTGGTCGGCCGTATTTTGCGTGCCGAGGGCCGGGGCCGCACCGTCATTTTCACCAAGACCAAGCGCTCCGCTGCCAAGCTCTCTGATGAGCTGACCGCCCGAGGTTTTGCGGCCGGCGCTATTCACGGCGACCTCAACCAGGGTGCCCGCGAGCAGGCCCTGCGGGCCTTCCGCAACGGCAAGATTGACATTCTGGTTGCAACCGATGTGGCAGCCCGCGGTATTGACGTTGAGGACGTCACCCACGTCATCAACTACCAGTGCCCCGAGGACGAGAAGACCTACCTGCACCGTGTGGGCCGCACTGGCCGCGCGGAGAAGGAAGGCACCGCCGTCACCCTGGTGGACTGGGAGGACGTACCCCGCTGGAAGCTGATCAACAAGGCCCTGGAGCTGGGCGTAGATGAGCCGGTTGAAACCTACTCTTCTTCCCCCCACCTCTTCACTGACCTGGGTATTGCCAAGGGAACTAAGGGCCGTCTGCCTAAGGAGGAGCGCACCGCAGCGGGTCTGCAGGCTGAAGAGGCTGAGGACTTTGGTGGCGCACCTGCTCGTGAGAAGCGCCAGGGGCGCGGTGGCCGCGGGGATCGTCGCGGACGGTCGGGCTCCCGCTCTCCGCGCCGCGAGGGCTCACGCTCTGGCGGTGAGGGCCGGGGGCAGAAGCGCGATGATCAGCGTGGCGGTCAGGGCGGGGAGGCTGAGTCCAAGCCGCGCCGCCGTCGTACCCGCCGGGTTGAGGGTGAAGCCGGGCAGGAGCGTCCGGCCCGCCGTCAGCGCCAGCAGAAGCCTGCTGAAGCGGCTGAAGGTAGCCAGCAGGGTGAAGGCCAGCGCCGCCGTCGCCGCCGCACCCGCCGGGTAGAGGGCAGCGACAGCTAACCCCTAGGTACCATTTAAATCAGAAATGACCAGCAACTAGCTGGTCATTTCTGATTTATATGGTCCTTTTGGATTTAGATGGTATCTACCTTAGCGGGTGGCGCGGGCCTGGCCCTCTGCGTAGCCAGCGGCTGACTGAATACCCACCACAGCTCGCTTGGCGAACTCCTCGATGGAGGCAGCACCGGCGTAAGTGAAGGATGAGCGGACGCCCGAGATAATCGAGTCGATCTGATCTTCTACGCCGCCGCGCCCCTCGGGCAGGTAGATTCGGGCTGATGAGATGCCCTCTTCGAACATTTCACGGCGGGCCTTTTCAAAGGCTTCGGTCTTGGAGTTGCGGTTGATGACCGCGCGGCGGGAGGCCATGCCGAAGGATTCCTTGTAGAGGCGACCGTCGGCGTCCTGCAGTACGTCGCCGGGTGACTCGTAGGTGCCCGCGAACCAGGAACCGACCATGACGTTGGAGGCACCGGCGGCCAGGGCCAGGGCGACGTCGCGGGGGTCCTTGATACCGCCGTCCGCCCAGACGTGTACGCCCAGCTTCTTGGCTTCAGCCGCGCATTCCAGCACGGCGGAGAACTGAGGTCGGCCCACGCCGGTCTGCATGCGGGTGGTGCACATGGCGCCGGGGCCAACGCCGACCTTGATGATGTCGGCTCCTGCTTCTGCCAGGTCGCGGACGCCCGCGGCAGTGACCACGTTGCCGGCGGCTACGGGGATGGAGGGGTTGAGGGCCTTGACCTTCTTGAGGGCTTCGATCATGGTTTCCTGGTGGCCGTGGGCGGTGTCGACCACGAGCACATCGGCACCAGCCTCGATCAGGGCGGCGGCGCGACCTGCTACATCGCCGTTGATGCCAATCGCAACGCCGATGCGGAGCTTGCCATTGGCGTCGGTGGCAGGTTCGTAGAGGCTGGCGCGCAGGGCGGCCGAGCGAGTCAGCACGCCGACCAGCTTGCCGTCAGCATCCACAACGGGGGCAACCTTGCGGGACTTCTCGTGCAGAATATCGAAGGCTTCACGCGGGGTGACGGTGTCGGGCAGGGTGAGCAGTTCGGTACTCATCAGGTCTTGTACCTGGTCAAAGTTGTCTGCCCCGCGCAGATCCTTGGGGGTAATGACGCCGATGGGGGTTTCGCCGTCCACGACGATAGCGGCCCCGTGGGCACGCTTGGGCAGTAGATGGCGCACGTAACCTGCGGTGTGGTGGGGCTTGACGGTGATGGGGGTGTCGAAAATCAGGTGGGAGTTTTTGACCCGTTTGATGGTTTCGGCAACGATGTCGGTGGGAACGTCCTGGGGAATGATGGCGATGCCGCCGCGGCGGGCAACGGTTTCAGCCATGCGACGGCCGGAAACGGCGGTCATATTAGCGATAACCAGGGGGATGGTGGTGCCGGTCCCGTCGGCGGTGGAGAGGTCTACGCCCATGCGGGAGCCTACCGCGGAGCGGGAGGGAACCATGAACACATCGTTGTAGGTCAGGTCGGTGGTGGGAGTCATATCGTTAAGAAAGCGCATGGTTCCCACTCTAGAAGATATGACCTTTGTGGGCACGGCTTTTCGCCAAGAGCTGATTTTTGCACAGTCTTAGCCCATTCTAAAAGGTTATTAGGTCTACCCTACCCCGATTTTTTATTCAGCGCAACCCTCTACACCTGTTTTCTTAGTCTTGTCGCGCCAGCTTTGGGCAATTTTTCCGTCTAGCTTCTTCTCATCCCTGTGCGCGGACGCCGGGGCGTAGGCTGGTAGGCAGGGGCAGGTGCCCCGCCCTACAGTTTCTTCCGTGAAAGGTTCAACGATGAGCGATTCAAACCTCTTGGTCCCGGCAGCAGACGACCCCACCTGGTGGCGTCAGGCCGTGGTCTACCAGATTTACCCCCGGTCCTTTGCGGACGCCGACGGCAACGGGATTGGCGACCTCAAGGGCATCACGGCTAAGGTTCCCTACCTCAAGCAGCTGGGGGTCGATGCCGTCTGGCTCTCCCCCTTCTACCCCTCAGCCCTGGCCGACGGCGGCTACGATGTCGATGACTTCCGCGATGTCGACCCAAAAATTGGAACCCTGGCTGACTTCGATGAGATGGCAAGCGCCCTGCACGCAGCGGGCCTGAAGCTCATTGTTGATGTGGTGCCCAACCATACCTCCAACCTGCATGTCTGGTTCCAGGAGGCCCTGACGTCCGCACCGGGGTCGGCAGCCCGTGACCGCTATATCTTCCGTGACGGTCTGGGTGAGAAGGGCGAGCTACCCCCGGCTGACTGGACCTCTATCTTCGGCGGCCCTGCCTGGGAGCCGGTGGGCGACGGCCAGTGGTACCTGCACAACTTCGCTGTAGAGCAGCCCGACCTCAACTGGGATAATCCCGAGGTCCACGAAGACTTCAAAGAAACTTTCCGATTCTGGGCAGATCGCGGTGTCGATGGCTTCCGCATTGACGTGGCCCACGGTATCGCCAAGGACCTGCCAGAGGTTCTACCCAGCCAGGCAGAGCTCGACGCTCTGCCCAAGGACGGCACCCACCCCATGTGGGACCGCGACGATGTGCACGAGATTTATAAGGAATGGCGGGCCGTTTTCAACGAATACACCCCGCCCCGCACCGCCGTGGCAGAGGCCTGGGTGGAGCGCGACCGCCGTCCCGCCTACGCGTCCGCCCAGGGCCTGGGCCAGGCCTTTAACTTTGACCTGCTCACCGCCCGCTTCGAGGCGGGCGAGTTCCGCAAGATTGTGGCTGAGAACCTGGAACTCTCAGCCGAGTCTGGTTCGTCGAGCACCTGGGTGCTGTCGAACCACGATGTGGTGCGCCACCCCACCCGCTACGGCCTGCCCTTTGTGGAGGGTAAGACCAACGAGAAGGTAGGCCACGAGTGGCTGCTTGCTGGCGGCCCGGCCGAGGAACTGGACCGTGAGCTCGGCTCAGCCCGTGCCCGCGCCGCTACCCTCTTCGAGCTGGCTCTGCCCGGTTCGGCCTACCTCTACCAGGGTGAGGAGCTGGGTCTGCACGAGGTCGCCGAGATTCCCGATGCAGACCGTCAGGACCCCACTTTCTTCAATTCCCCCGGTGTCAACGTCGGGCGCGACGGCTGCCGTGTGCCCCTGCCCTGGGAGGCGGACGGCCCCTCCTTCGGCTTTGGACCGGCGGCACCCCACCTGCCCCAGCCAGCCTGGTTCGCAGGCTACGCGGTATCGGCTCAGGAGCAGCAGGAAGATTCGACTCTGAATCTCTACCGGGCAGCTCTGGCCGCCCGCCGCCAGCTCCAGGGCGCAGAAGAGCTGACCTGGCTTGAGACGGGGGACGAGGCCGTCCTGGCCTTTGAGCGCCCCGGCGGCTGGGTCAATCTGACCAACTTCAGCACCAAGCCCGCTCCCCTGCCTGCGGCCCTGGCTGAGGCCGAGTTTGTGCTGGGTTCTGCCCCCGGTGCCGCGGACGCCTTCGCCGCAGGTTCCGTACCCGGATCAGCTACGGTCTGGCTCAAGAAGTAGCAAGTTCCCGAATCCGCTCAACCGTCTCCCGGGGCGTGGTGTTTTCGCCCAGGCGGTTGGGCTTGCCTGCGCCGTGGTAGTCGGATGATCCGGTGACAAGAAGGTCGTGTTTGGCTGCTGTTTCCAGTAGCCAGGTGCGGCCTTCTTCTGGGTTGTCGCGGTGGTAGACCTCAAAGCCGGCTAAGCCCGCATCAATCATGGCGTAGATAGTATCGTTGCTGGCGAGTTTTCCGCGGGCGGACGCCTTGGGGTGGGCCATGACCGGCACACCCCCTGCGGCGCGCACCAGTTCAACAGCCTTCACCGGGTCCACGGCGTAGTGGGGTACGTAGTATTTTGAGCGGGTGGTCAAGATAGTTTCGAAGGCTTCTGACCGGTTGGCTACCGTGCCGAGGGCTACCAGGGCATCTGCGATGTGGGGGCGGCCTACGGTCGCCCCCTCGTGTACCTGTTCTTGAACGGTCTCCCAGGTAATCGGGTAGTCTTCGGCGAGTCTTTCGACCATACGCTGGGCGCGGCCTACACGGGAGTCTCGGGCTCTGCTGATTTCGGCCAGAAGGGCCTGGTCGGTGGGGTCGTGCAGGTAGGAGAGCAGGTGGATGCTCACGCCCTGGGCCGAACAGGAAATTTCCATGCCGGGCAGGAAGTCTAGCCCCAGGCGTCCGGCTGTCTCTTGGGCCTCGGCCCAGCCGGCGGTGGTGTCGTGGTCGGTCAGGGCGAAGCCGGTAAGCCCGGCGGCGGCTACGTCGGCGACCAGCTCGGCTACCGGCTGGGTGCCATCAGAAATACGGGAGTGGGTGTGCAGGTCGTACATAGCACCAGACTACCCGCGTCAGCTCGCCTGTAACAGGCAGCAACCGTTAGCCTCCCTTAAGTATCAAGGGCACTATCTTCAGCTAGACGCGCCGTTACCCGGCTCACTAGACTGGTAGGCATGACTACTAGCGAAAATACCTCAACTCCCGGTGACGATCAGCCCATCGAAGAGCGCGTCACCAACCGCTCTGCAGCCCCCAAATCCACCGCTTTTACCGACTTTATGGCAGCTAACTGGGCGCCGGCGTCCGACCAGCTCCCTGCCCGTGCCCGCGTAGCCGACTTCGCCGCTGAGCGCCGCGCCAAGATTTCAGCCCTCTTCCCCGGCGAACGTCTGGTGCTCCCCGCTGGCCCCCTCAAGGTACGCTCTAACGACACCGACTATCGCTTCCGCCCCCATTCAGCCTTTGCCCACCAGACCGGCCTGGGTCTAGATCATGAGCCCGATGCTGTGCTGGTCTTTGAGCCCGTTGAAGAGGGGCAGGGAGATAACGGCTCCAACCACGAGGTCACCCTCTACTTCCGTCCTCTGGCAGGGCGCGATACCGAGATGTTCTACCGCGACCCCCGCTACGGTGAGTTCTGGATTGGCCCCCGCCCCACCCTCGAATCCCTGGGTGCCGAGTACGGTCTGTGCACCAAGGACCTGGGTGAGCTTGAGGTAGCTATCACCAAGAATGCTGGCCCCGAGGCCCTGGGCGGCGTGCGCATCCGTCTGGTACGCAACGTTGACCTGAATGTCGATGCCCTGGTCGATACCTCCCGCTACAACACCTCTGTTGATCTAGAAGAGTCAGATAAGCTCGACGCTGCCCTGACCGAGGCTCTGTCTGAGGCCCGTTTGGTCAAGGACGCCATCGAGGTGGAGAACCTGCGCCGCTCGGTTGACCTGACCATCGACGGTTTTGCTGAGGTCGTCAAGGCTCTGCCCGCAGCTGTTGCCCACCGCCGCGGCGAGCGCGTGGTCGAGACCGCCTTCTTCGCTAAGGCCCGTGTTGAGGGTAACGACCTGGGCTACGACACCATCGCTGCCTGCGGTAACAACGCCACTATCCTGCACTGGATCCGCAATAACGGCACCGTCGATGAGGGTAAGCTGCTGCTGCTCGATGCCGGCGTTGAGGACGACACCCTCTACACCGCGGACGTCACCCGCACCTTCCCGGTCAACGGCAAGTTCTCCGAGGTTCAGGCCAAGGCCTACAACATTGTGCTCGAAGCTGCCGACGCTGCTTTTAAGGTTGCGGTGCCGGGTAAGAAGTTCCACGAGGTTCACGACGCTGCCATGCAGGTTCTGGCTACCCGCCTGCACGAGTGGGGCCTGCTGCCCGTCTCTGCTGAGGTTTCCCTGTCGGCTGAGGGCGGCCAGCACCGCCGCTGGATGCCCCACGGCACCAGCCACCACCTGGGCCTCGATGTGCACGACTGCGCCCAGGCCAAGAACGAGCTCTACATGGAGGGCATCATCGAACCCGGCATGGTCTTTACCATTGAGCCCGGTCTCTACTTCAAGGAAGAAGACCTCGCTATCCCCGAGGAGCTGCGCGGCATCGGTATCCGTATCGAGGACGACGTACTGGTCACCGAGGACGGCAACGAAAACCTTTCTGCCGCCCTGCCCCGCACCGTTGAGGGTATCGAAGCCTGGATGGCGGAGAACTCCCGCTAAGTAAGGGCTTCATTTCCTGCATAACGAAACCCCGCCTGCTCTCTTCCAGAGCGGGCGGGGTTTTCGTTAGGTTTTGCCGTTTAGACCCGGGTGATTTTTAGGGACTTGATGAACCAGTCTGAGAAGGTCCAGATGAAGGTAGCCTCGAAACAGTGGGGGCCGGTGACGTCCTGCTCGTAGGCGGTTCCTACCAGCTGTACCTGAGCGGTAGCCAATCCGGTTTCTTCCCCGGCGGTGGTGGCGATATCTTCAATGGTTGCCTCGTCGAGGTCGAAGAGGTCTTCGTCGAGATCGTCGATCCACTCCTGGGCGGTTTTTACCGTGCCGTTGGGTAGGGTGAGCTGAAAGTCGCCGGTGAGGAATTCGATAATGAGGTGCTGGTTGTTCTCGCCGATGTAGCCGATGAGTTCTTCAAAGCGGGTGGCGAGTTTCTGGTCGGGTGTCATTGGCCGTCCTTCTGCGGTGTCTGCTCGGCTTCTGCTGTTTCGGGGGCCTTGCGGATGGTTGCCTCAAATTCTTCGGGGGACTCCACGCGCAGGCCGTAGCGCTGCTCGCCCTTTTCTGCGCGGATCGCTTCGATACGCTCGTTGGTGGCGGGGGGCTCGGGGGCCTTACGGATCATCTGCTCGAATTCTTCGGGGGACTCCACGCGCAGACCGAACTTACCGGCGGCCTTCGAGCCGTCGCGGTTGGTTTCAGCGGGAGGGGTGAAGACGGGGGCGGACGGACGCTGCTCGGCTGCCGGTGCCTGGTCCTGCTTCTGGTCGGCCGGGTTAAATCCAGGCAGGAAGGGTTCGGGAGCCTGCTCTTGCTTGGGAGAGGGGGCTGAGGGGTCAAACCATTGGGGGGCCTGCTGGTTACTCTGCGCCTGCTGACCGTTCTGTACCTGCTGGCCGCTCGGGGCGCCCTGGGGCTGCTGGGCCGAGTAGCCCTGGGGGTTGGCCTGGCTCATGCCGGGGTGTACGTAGGGGCTTGAGGTCTGCCCGTTCTGGGCAAAGGGGTGGGTGCCGGGGCCGTGCACGCCGCTGTGGGTGCCACCAGGCTGGACGGTCACGCGCAGCAGATGGCGGGCTGCCTGGGCGGTGGCAGGAATAGCCATCAGGTCAAAGCGCTGGGGCAGCATCTGGGTGCGGGTACGGATTCCGCGGCCCTTGGTGCGGGAGGCAACGATAATTGCGTAAATCATGCAGAAGGCAATAGCCAGGGGCACAATGCTCAGGAAGTTGGCCAGAATCGAGGTCTGGGTGATCACGGCGTTGAAGAGGGCGACCAGGGCACCGAGGCTCAGGCCCTGGAAGACGCCGCTGAGGGCCGCCCGCGGGTAGGTGGCCTGACCGGTAATGTAATCAACCTGCTGCACGTCCCGGCCCACCACGTAGAGGGAGTGCACGGGGAACTTCTGGCTGGCAAGAAATTCGATAGCCTTGTTGACCTCTTTACGGTCGGTAAAGGTAGCTACCAGCTCGCCGGGAGGTAGGTGGGTGCCGTCTGCCATGGCCAGTGCGGGAGGTGCTTTGAGTTGATCCATGCCCCTATTTTTTCGCAAAGTGCAGGGAGTTTGCTGGGAGCACGCCGGTGTATCGCCACAGGTGAACTAAGCAGGGTGATTCTCATTGTGCTGGCAACCGGTGGCAGCTCTGGGCTGGGGCGAGTACCCTTGATAACTGTGAGTAGCGTACCGAACAAGATTTTTATCGCCCGCCTTCTGGGTCTTGATGTTTTTGACCCCCACGGCGACCGCCTGGGCCGTCTGCGCGATGTGGTGGTGCTGAAAAGCGGTTTCACCCAGTTCAACGCGGTGGGGTCTTTGGCCAAACTCAAGGAGCCCGTTGTGGTGGGTATCGTCATCGAGATTCTGGGGAAGAAGCGTATCTTCGTGCCCATGACTCGTGTGACCAGTATCGACTCCACCCAGGTGATTCTGACCGGTCTGGTGAACCTGCGTCGCTTTGAGCAGCGCGGTTCTGAGGCTCTGGTGGTCGGTGAGCTCTTTGACCGCAAGGTACAGCTACGTGACGGGTCGGGTAGGGCTCAGATTGAGGACGTTGCGATGGAGCAGCGCCGCAACGGCGACTGGTTTATCTCTGAGCTCTTTATTTCGCGCGGCCACACCAGCCTGATGCGCCGCCGCAAGGAAACCCTGATTGTCGACTGGGACGAGGTCATTCTCTCCACAGATTTTGAGCCGCAGGCTGCAACCGCGTTTGTGGCAAGCCACGAAGACTCCAACCCCGCTGACCTGGCAGACGCTATTCACGAGATGCCCGATAAGCGCATGGTTGAGGTGGCCCAGGAGCTCCAGGACGAACGCCTAGCGGACGTGCTGCAGGAGCTCCCCGAAGAAGACCAGGTGCAGATTCTGTCCCACCTTGAGGTGGAGCGAGCGGTCAACGTTCTGGAAGAGATGGAGCCGGACGATGCCGCCGACCTTCTGGGTGAGCTCTCAGACACCCAGCGTGAAGAGCTGCTGACACTGATGGACCCCGAAGATTCGGACGACGTGCGCCGCCTGCTCGAATACGAGGAGGGTACCGCCGGTTCGCTCATGAACCCGGTGCCGATCATTCTTTCGCCCGAAGCGACCGTAGCTGAGGCGCTGGCCCATATCCGCCAGGAAGAAATCTCCCCTGCCATGGCAGCGGCGGTTGTGGTCACGCGTCCGCCCCTTGAAACCCCTACCGGCAAGTACCTGGGCATTGTGCACATGCAGCGGCTGCTGCGCCACTCCCCCAGCGAACAGGTGGGCAACATTATCGACACCTCCATTGAGCCGGTTACCGACGCAGCCAGCATCGAAGAAGTAACCCGCGTGCTGGCGACCTATGACCTGACCATCATCCCGGTGGTCAACGACTACGACCGCCTGGTTGGGGCGGTCACCGTGGATGACGTGCTCGATGAGATGCTGCCCGACGACTGGCGCACCTATGACGATGGAACCCCAATTCGAAAGGTAGGCCGCCGCTTTGAGTGATGCACGCGAGCGCAACGATTCAGCGCAGACTCTCGGGACCCCGCAGCAGAAGAAGCGGCGGCCGCTCTTTCAGCTGAGCCCCAACCCCGATGCTTTCGGTCAAATGACCGAAAAAATTGCGCGTTTTATGGGTACTCCGCAGTTTTTGCTGTGGATGACGATTTTCTGTGCCCTCTGGTTGGGTTGGAATACTCTGGCACCTGAGGAGCTTCAGTTTGACCCCCGCGCGCTGAACTTTACCCTGCTCACGCTGATGCTCTCTTTGCAGGCTTCGTATGCGGCTCCCCTGCTGCTACTGGCGCAGAATCGGCAGGACGACCGCGACCGCGTGGTTGCCCGCCAGGACAGGCAGCGCGACCAGCGTAACCTCGAGGAGACCGAGTATCTGACCCGTGAGATTGCGTCCTTGCGTATTACCCTGCGTGAGGTTGCCACCCGTGACTTTGTGCGCGGCGAGATGCGCGACATTATGGAAGAGCTCGCTGAGGTGCAGCGTCGCCAGGAGGAGCTCTTCGCCCGCGCTGAGGCCCTGGCGGCTAAGGCGAATGAGCTTGAGGCACCCGAAGAAACTAAGCCCTTCGACCCCAATGCCGCCCAGCCTGTGACCAGCGCCTTTGATGTGCTGAGCGATGACCACCCGAAAATGCGTAAGAAGAAGAAGGTAAAGGACATCGACCGCTCGTTTGAGTAGGCGATTTACCCCATGCAGACATCACACCTGAATGAAGAGCTCTTAGCGGCTCTTGCGACCGTTATTGACCCTGAACTCCGCCAGCCCATCACCGAGCTGGGCATGGTAGACCGGGCGGAATTGACCGGCTCAGTTGCCAGCATCAGGGTGCTGCTCACCATCGAAGGTTGCCCCCTACGCTCGACGATTGAGGCGGACGTCCGCGCTGCGGTCTCTGCCCTGGAGCAGGTGAGCGAGGTTGAGCTCGAGGTCAGCTATATGAGCCCGGATCAGCGCGCTGCCCTACGTCAGAAGTTGGGGCACACCAAGCAGAACCCTTTTACTGCCCCCGGCTCGCTGACCCGTATCTTTGCGGTAGCTTCGGGTAAGGGCGGGGTCGGCAAGTCCTCTGCGACCGCTAACCTGGCAACGGCCTGTGCCTCCATGGGTTTGAGCGTTGGCATTATTGACGCCGATGTGCACGGGTTCTCGATTCCCGGACTGCTGGGCATTACCGCTGGCCCTACCCGCATGGACGACATGATTATTCCGCCTGTGGTTGAGGCCCCTTCAGGTGGCGGTGTCATCAAGGTAATTTCTATCGGTATGTTCGTGAAGCCCGACCAGCCGGTCGCCTGGCGCGGCCCTATGCTGCACCGGGCTCTAGAGCAGTTCCTCACCGACGTGCACTTCGGTCACCTGGATGTGCTCTTCCTCGATCTGCCCCCGGGCACCGGCGATATCGCGATTTCAATGGCCCAGCTGCTGCCCCACGCCGAGATTCTTCTGGTCTCAACCCCGCAGCTGGCTGCTGTGGACGTGGCCCAGCGGGCCGGTACCCTCAGCCTACAGACCGAGCAGAAGGTGATTGGGGTGCTAGAAAATATGGCCGCCATGCAGCTGCCGGACGGCACCACCCTACCCCTGTTCGGAGAAGGGGGCGGGGCCGTCCTCACCGAGTCCCTGGGCAGGGCCCTGGGCTACGAGGTGCCCCTGCTGGGGTCGGTACCGCTCGAGGTTGCCCTGCGCGAGGGCGGGGACGCCGGCACCCCGGTGGTCTGGGGTGCGCCCGAGACCGCTGCGGCGCAGGAACTGGTCAAAACCGCCCGGGCCCTGACCCACCGTCCGCGCGGGCTAGCGGGAGCCCCCCTGCCCTTCACCGTCTAGCCCGGCCCAAGGGGACCGCAAAACTTCAAAAGGACCGCATAATATGCGGTCCTTTTTTGAAAATCAGGTCCCCTTGGCGGGAGAAAGAGTTTAGGTGGCCTCAGTATCGAAGGGGGCCCAGGCGCCGCGGGGCAGGCGCACACTCACAGAGGGAGCCGGTGCAGCTGCCGCCTTTTCTTCAAGTTCCTTGCGGCGCTCTTCGTCGTCCTCGGCAAAAGCCTCGCGCACAATGACGCGGGGATCGTACTGGCGGGGGTCGTACTGGCGCCAGTTAATATCGCCCAAGTCGGGGCCGAGAGTTTCTTTGAGGTCGTCCTTAGCGTCAAAGGCCATACGGCGAACCCACTTGATAAAGTCTTTGAGCTGCTGGGCATATTCGGGCATGCGTTCTGGCCCGATGACAACAAACACCAGGATCGCTAGAACGATAAATTCGAGGCCGCTAATTCCAAACACACAAAGAGATTACCAGCTCAGCCCGAGTGTTCGCCCATAAAACGAGCGGGGTTGATTAAGATGTTTCCAGAATCATTCCCGCGCGCACTCATGTGAAGGTGAAGTACTAGGTGAATACTCAGGAACAGGCTCGAAGCTGGGTTTATGCTGAAGAGTTCCCGTTGGAGGCTCCGGCGGTGGCTTCTGCCCGGGCTGGGGCCGAGCGGTTGGACGCCGCCCCCGTCGCCCCGTCGGTAGCTTCCCTGCTTACGGTGCTCGCGGCAGCTACCAAAGCCCAACACGCTGTAGAAATCGGTTGCGGGGCCGGCGTTGCTACGGCTGCCCTGCTCACGGGCCTGGCCCCCGGTGCGGCGCTCACCGCCATCGATATCGATGCCACCCGCTGCCAGGCAACTCGCACGCTGCTGGCAGCTGCCGGTCTTGATAAGAGCCACCGGGTGCGCGTCATCACCGGCGATGCTGCCGAGGTACTCCCCCGCCTCTCAGCGGCCTCCTACGATCTGGCCTTTATAGACGCCGGTAGCCAGCTAGCTGAACAGCTGGTCTACGATACGCTGGCCCTCCTAGAACCTGGCGGGCTCCTGATTCTGCACGACCCGCTGGTGGGCGGGGCTGTTGCTAATCCCACGGCCCGTGATGCCGTAACCGTTTCGGTACGCTCTGTCTTACACGAGGTAGCGGCCTGTACCGCCGATGTTTTTGTCTCCCTTGTACACGCGGGCGAGGGTCTCTACCTGGTCTACAAACGCTAAAGCCCCCGCCCCAAACCGGTGGGGTTCGGAGCAGGGGCCGGGCTTAGAGCCGAAGCCTAGACGTTTTCAACGCACTTGCGGATCGCTTCAACTTCTTCTTCGGTGATATCAAGAACCAGGCGGCCGCCACCTTCAACGGGAATGCGCATGACGATGCTGCGCCCTTCGCGCACGATTTCGAGGGGGCCGTCGCCGGTGCGTGGTTTCTGAGCTGCCATCTTGGTTCTCCTTCAACGAGGGTTGGTCTGCGGCTTCTCGGCTTCTGTTGCCGGTCTCACCTTCTTTTAATCATAGTGCTTAGTGGCTCACTTCTGGCGTTTTTGGGTGGAAACTTACAAGTTTAGGGCGGGTAGTCCCCGCCGCCGGGTAGCTGCTTCCAGTGCCAGAGCCAGCCGACCCAGCCAAACTGCAGGGTTGCTCCGCTAAGAATCAGCAGCCAGCGGTAGGCCCGCGAAGCAGATAGGGCCACGAGGGGCAGAAGGAGCGGGAAGAGGGGCAGCAGTAGGCGGAAGGTGGAGGACTGCGGGTTGAAGAAGGCCAGCATATACACCGCGTAGGCAGCACACCAGGTGATGAGCGCCGGGTGGAGTACCCGCCGGGTCACGGGAGCCAGCAGGGCCAGCAAGTAGGCGCCCAGTAGCAGGATAAGGACGAGGGGGCCCAGCATCTGCCCCAGGTAGAGCTGGCTCTGGGTGTACCAGGGCATAAAGGGCAGCACGTGCTCCCCGCCAGCTCTCCACGCGGCCTCGGTCGCGGTGTAGGCGTCGATACGCCCGGTGGACGCCCAGGCGATGGCCGGGTGGATAAAGGCGAAAGCACACACAGCCAGGGCAGAGGCCAGCTGCGGGGCGGTCGCTTTCAAGGCGCTCAGCAGGTTCTCAGCGCGAGCCTGCTGAACCCAGCACACGAACCACCAAATTCCAACCACGGCTCCCAGGGGCACGCCCACAGGGCGGGACAGGGCCGCCCCAAGGGCCGGAAGAAGCAGAAGCACATAGCGTTGCTGTACCAGCCAGTAGAGGGCCCAGGCCAGGAAGAAGAGGCCGGTTGCCTCGGCATAGCCGGTTTGCAGAATCGGTGCAACGGCGCAGAAGCTGACGGCAGCGGTTGCCCACAGGGCGGTTGTCTCTAGCTCAGTGTCCCGGTGGGCAGTAGCGCCCCCGGTAGCTGCCCCGCGCACCTGTAGGCTGGTTTCAAAGAGCCGGTAGATAAACCAGGCTGCCCCAAAGCCAAACAGCAGGGAGACAGTAGGGGCAACCGTCTGATA
This sequence comes from Rothia nasimurium, assembly GCF_928392795.1. Classification (GTDB taxonomy): domain Bacteria; phylum Actinomycetota; class Actinomycetes; order Actinomycetales; family Micrococcaceae; genus Rothia; species Rothia nasimurium_F. Next base: position 196,047 of record NZ_CAKMTJ010000001.1, on the reverse strand, counting down.
GCTCAGCCCGGTCATACTCGCCACGGCACCGCTGATTAGGGGGTAGAGGGGGTAAAAAGCCCACTCGTTTTGGGCAACGTGACCGCTGGCGTCCACGGGGAGAACCGTAGGGTAGCCGCCAGCGGCTATCTTGGCGTACCAGTCGGCGTCCCAAATAGTGACAAACTCCAGGTAACCCATTGAGGTATTTTTCCAGGGGCTAAAGGTCTGGTGCAGACCCACGGTTGAGAAAATAAACCAGCCCCAGAGCCGGCTTGCGGCATAGACCAGGGCTACCCGCAGGCCGATGGGCAGACCGGCGAAGAAGAACACCCCCCGGCTAGCGGTTACGCTCAGAGTAGCGGCAGCACGGTCCAGTAGCCCACCAGGCGGTGGTGCGGACGGACGCCCCACCCCTAGCCTTCCCCACACAGGTCGGGGGTGGCGTCCTGACTCTGCCCACCGCGCAGGACTTCAAGCTCCTGACGCAGGCGACTGTTCTCAGCAACTACCTTAGCCAGCACACCGTCCACTTCATCGCGGTTATAGCCCAAAGCCGAGGTTGCAAAACGGACCCGACCCAGCTCATCCGCGTCGGGACGATCCGAAAGAATGAGCGGCGGCTCAGCGGCAGGAACGAGAGCTACTCCGTCCTTACTCACCGTATCAATGACCTTACGGGCCGGAATCAGCCGGTCGGTTCCCAGAACCGCACACCCCGCCATCACCGCCGCTAGCACCACAAAAGTCACACCAACCAGTAGGTAATTCATCCTGTCCTCCCGCCCGGGCCGACTACCGGCCCCCGACCTCGCTCACAAAACCCAAAATATTTGACTGCAAAAACACAACATCCCTCGTAACAAGTTGTTTACCTGCAAGGGAGTAAGGTGAAGCACATACACCATTGGGCGTCTGCCTCAGCACCTCCATGCTACCGGCGCCTGCACCGATCCACCACAAGAGAGGAACCCCAGTGACTACTGACGCACTTCGTGATAATCCTCGCCGACATTCAAGGCCCCCAAGCACACGTGCCCGCACCTGCCCCCCAGCCCAAGGGGACCTGAAAACTTCAAAGGGACCGCGAATTCCGCGGTCCCTTTGAAATTTTGTGGTCCCTTTGTGGGTTTAGGACGCCGTCAGCCTACTTTGTGGAGCTTGGCGGCTGAGGGCTGTGGTAACGATATCCTTCAAATAACTCCGAAATAGAAGATAGACCGTACCCCTCGACCAATTGAGGAAGTTTGTTGATAGCTAGAGAGTAGGCCCCTCTTTCAAGGCGGCTAATTGTTGATGTATCAAGACCCGACCGGTAGGCTAACTGCTCTTGAGTCAGTTTAAGCTGTTTGCGCTTGTCCCTAAGGAATTTTCCTATCGAGACACTCACTGCCTTCTGGTCATATTTCATTTTTCTAGCGTGTCGCAACTATGCACACATGCCCAGGGCACATGTGCCTAGTATGATTTTCACAGCAGGAAAATAGGGCATATATGCCATATTTTCAGATTGTTTTTTAAAAAACCTCTGCATACCCAAGACATTCACGCTTCGTGGGCATGCCCTACAGAAAGCAAGCTCCGAACTCATGACAGAGCCCCGCTCTAAGCTAGAGGGCACTTCTCACACAAAGCAGCCAAGGGAAATAGGGACTTAGATATGGCAGACCAGTTCACTCGCCGCTACAGGCGCCGAAGCACCTCAATGCGAACCGGCAAAACCTATGAATACAACATAGAGATTACAGACTTAGACGCCAAAGAATCTGCTGAAAACATTGCGTTAGCAGCAGCCGTCGTGGGCGGTGCCGCAATCACAGCCGTAGCAACAGTAAGCGCAACCGTCATAACCATAATATGCTTGTTGGGAATGATTCCCATAGCCCTCTCATCTTGGCCGCTTTTTCCCCTCTTGATTTCAACTGGTGCGTTAGCTTGCATCCTATCCACCACCATTAGAGCCATTTCAGGCACGATTTACCCCATTGCAATTGCGGTAATTGGAATTTTCGTTTCCATCCCTATCTCTTTTATTGGCATGTATGCTCACGGCAATCTAGCAGAGCCTCTACTCCAAGAACAGCCCGGATGGGAAGACCGCTACGCCTCATTTATCCACCTACCCTGGATAGCGGTGGTATGCATCATTGCCTCATTACTGATAGTCATTCGCAAATACGACAAGAAACTCATCATCCCATGTGCCATCTTCACAGCGATGAGCATCATCTTTACCGCATCTAACGCCCATCTAGATCAGATAACAGCAGCCCTCAATCTGGCCCTATCTGCCCCCATCGTTGCCTGGTTTATCATCAGTGATATTCAGCGAAAAAACAATAGGAAAAACCAATCAGAGCAGTGGCAGTGGGGGAACATTTCTCCATGAAATACCATTCATTTGATAAAAAAATCATCAATATCATAATTTTTACCGTAAGCATATCAGCTTTCATTCCACTCATTGGAATATTTACAGGCCTCTCAGCAGCCTCAATTTCCACTATTGCTTTACTAAAGATCCCTCATAAATTAAGAGAATTACTAGAAGTTAAGCATCATTTTGAAACATTCTATATTCAGGCAGAAATTAAACAGCTGCAAAAACAAAAAATTTTCCACTTACTCATGATTATAATTTCACTGCTTGGCATCCTTGGCCAAATTGGAATAATAGCAATTATCAACAATTCAGGTTAACACCATGAACCAACCTCATTTTATACCACCACTTAACCAGGACAAACCCGAGTATCCGGTATGGACGAAGTACCTTATAATAGGTGTAGCTTTTTTCTTTGGGCTCGGAATGCTCTCAAGTTCGTTCCGACTTTTAAAAAATCTCCTTTTCAGCGGTTTTCAACCCATGAATTTCGTGATTTTCGCTTCGGACGCTTTTACCTCAATCTTTCTTTTTTCCCTATTGTCACTTCCTGCACTAATAGTCCGCCACAGGATTAAAAGCAAACATGAACTTAATGCCGCTCTCCTTAAGCTATCATCCGAGCAGCTCAGGCAACAGGAGTTTGGCGATCCCGGCGCAAACCTCAGTATTGCTCGTTTCGGCGAGAGGGCTATCGCAGGGCGAGAGGGTGAACAAAGAACGGCTGAAATCATCCGAGAAAATATTCTTAAGATGTACCCTGCTGCCCGCCTAATTAACGGCATTTCATGGCCAGGAACAGAATCAGCAGATATAGACCATGCACTACTCATAGGCGAATCCATCATATTACTTGACTCTAAGCTATATCAGCCGGGTCAATATTACTGGGACGGGAAACAGCTATTTCGAAATGGCACACAGCTTGAGCCCTTTAAAATTGCAGCCGCGCTACAAGCTGTGAAAACGATTTTTCCCAAAAATCATATATCTGCCGCAGTAGTTTTACACTCTACAACTGGCACAGATTTATCGATAGAACTTGGCAAGAATTCTTTTCCTTTTCCCCCTGCTCTAACAGCCAACCAGCTAACAGATTTTTTAAGGAATCAAGCATCTAGCACAAACTCAGGTTCTATCTACTGGCAAACCTTACAGCAGCTTCTGGATCTCAAGAAGTAAATATTCTTACTTCTCCTCATAAACTCACATTAAAGGAAACTTCATGAAAAAATCGTTGTTTGTCTCTACTTGTGTTCTTACCACATTATTCTTCACCTCATGTGGGTCAGGTACGGTATCCGAACCTCAAAATCCAACTAGTGCGTCAACAGTATCTTCCCCCACTCAAGTAGCCGAAAGCTCATCGCTTGCAACACAGCCTGAGGCTTCTAGCTCAAGCTTCCCTAGTGACGGTCTTCTTACAGTTTCTGCTTCGGATTCTCAAGAAAGCGTCCGGCTTAAGTTTGCTGTGGCACGTTTTCATCACGAAATCCTTGGCTATTCAGATACACATGTAGCAGGGCTAGTATCCGCTGATAAGACTGTAAGGGTCGCTGATCTTTCTTCAGGTCAGGATGTTTTATCAGTCCAGGCGGAAGACCTTAAACTACCCGACTCGGTAAAGTTTGATAGCTTTCAGAGAGCTACTTTGCTCAACGGAAGCATCATCATCGAAAGCTTAGTGCATCAAGGTGAAGATGCTTACAACGAGGGTGAAGAAAAAACTGCTTACAGCATCTTTGATATCAAGCAACAGAAATTGTTAGGCGAAGTAATTTTGGGTCCGAGTACAAACGTTTACTCAACCGACCAGTCACTTCTCAACCGCAAACCTGCGTTCTCTGTCAATTGGGAAGCTGGCGTACCTGGTGAAAACCTCGCTTTAGTTTCAGATCGTCAGGATGATTTTTCATATGGTTCAACTACAGGAAATGTCATCGTGTTTCAAGATGGGCAGGCTCCTAACATCTCAACCCACGATTCTGAGCAGCTGAAAAATGCTTACTTTGTGCATAACGGGGAACTCGTTCAAATAGAGAATTCACGCGTTATGAACGCGTACTTCCAAATCTCAGAAGACGAGGTAATTCGAGAATCCTCAAGCTCTTTCGACCCCCATCAACTTTTGAAACTTGATGGCACCGGAGCAATTGTTTCGACACGCGATTTGCCCTATGGGCAAATAACACGTGCTGAGGCATGGGCTTCATCGTCTTTCTGTACAGGTGAAGGCAACCAGAATCTAGTTTTAGATATTGCTACGCTCGAAACACGTGACCTGGGTGATGTATCATGCGAATCTGTTTCGTCAGACGGAACGGTACTCGGTAAGAAGGGCGACAAGCGAGTCCCTGTCCTTCTATCCTCCGAAGGTAGCTTGCTTGACATTCCGTCTAATTTGAATTCAGTGCAGCTGGTCAACGACTCGCTGCTCTTTGATGGCTCGGGCTTTTATGAGTACAGCTTCAAATAAAAACTGAAAACCAATCAGGTTATACAGTGTGTACCAGCACCTAGCGTAGTACCTTGAAGGGACCGCAGATTCCGCGGTCCCTTTGAAGTTTTCAGGTCCCTTTGTGGGGTTAGGACGCCGTCAGCCAGCTTTCCAGCGCCGTATAGCAGGCACGCACCTCGGAGGCTTTCACGTGCTCGTTATCGGTGTGAGCCAGCAGGGCGTCGCCGGGGCCGAAGTTCACGGCGGGGATGCCAATCTCGCTGAAGCGGGCGACGTCCGTCCACCCGTACTTGGGCTTGGGGGCTTGGCCCACCGACTCAATCAGCGAGCGCGACATGGGCGCGTCCAGGCCCGGGCGGGCAGCTGATGAGAGGTCAACGAAGTCTAGCTCGTAGCCCTCAAAAACCTCATGCAGGTGCGCGACGGCTTCGTCCAGGGTCTTGTTGGGAGCAAAGCGGTAGTTGATGTGCACGCCGGATTCATCGGGAATCACGTTCCCGGCCACCCCGCCTGAAATTTGCACGGCGTTGAGCCCCTCGCGGTAAGCTAGGCCCTCAACCTCATAGGTGGCAGGCTGGTAGGCGGCAAGACGCCCCAGCACGTCCGCCATCTTGTGGATAGCGTTCTCGCCCTTCCAGGCCCGGCCCGAGTGGGCTGCGATACCGGCAGTGCGGATCCAGAAACGGATGGTGCCGTTACAGCCACCTTCGATAGTGCCGTCGGTGGGTTCTAGCAGGACGGCGAAGGCCGCATCGGTCAGCTTCTGCCGGTGGTTGCGCATCAGGCGGGCAAGCCCTGAGAGCTCTGAGGCAACCTCTTCGTTGTCGTAGAAGACGTAGGTGATATCGTAGCGGGGTTCTTTCAGACGTGCAGCTAGGGCTAGCTGCACGGCAACCCCGCCCTTCATGTCCACGGCGCCGCGGCCGTAAAGAACCCGCTCCCCCGCTCCCTCAGACCAAGAGGCGGGGACAGTGCCGCGTGAGCCCTCGGTACGGGGCAGGGGCACCGTATCTAGGTGACCTGCCAGCACAATGCGGGTATCCCGGCCCAGGTTAGTGCGGGCGATGATGGCATCGCCGTCGCGGGTTATCTCTAAGCCGCCGATCCCCTCAAGGGCCGCCTGCACGGCGTCCGCCAGGCGCACCTCGGCGCCAGAAACAGAATAAATATTGAGCAGATCAGCAGTGAGATCTTCAACGGGCTGGGTTAGGTTCAGGACGCCGGGGCCCACCTGAGCGAACTCAGCGGCCTGGGCGAGGGCAGGGTTCTTGGTCATAGTTCCACCATACAAGCAGATAGCGCCCCGCACCCGCCTGATTCCGTAGACTGGTAGGCATGACTGAAAACAACACCCGTGTAGCATCCGGCCTGGGCCTGGCCACCGTCGTCGCCTCCGGCGAGAACGAAGGCACCGTACTCGATGTCTGGTACCCCGCCCCCGCCCTCACCGAAACCCCCGACGACTCCGTAGCAGCCGACCTCGAAGCCCTGGTCGAAGCCGACGAAGACCGCAACGTCGTGCGTGAGCTGGTCAACGTCACCATCAACCTCGACGAGGCCCCCGCCAACGCAGCGGACGCCTACCTGCGCCTGCACCTGCTCTCCCACACCCTGGTTGCCCCCAACACCATCAACCTCGACGGTCTCTTTGGTGCTCTCGCCAACGTCGCCTGGACCAACTTCGGCCCCGTCCTGGCTAGCGAATTCAACACCGTCTCGCTGAAGCTGCGTCGCCGCGGCGCCCTGGTCGTCACCCACGTCGACAAGTTCCCCCGCATGATTGACTACGTCGTGCCCGCCGGTGTTCGTATCGGTGATGCCGACCGCGTCCGCCTGGGTGCCCACCTGGCCGCAGGCACCACCGTCATGCACGAAGGCTTCGTCAATTTCAACGCCGGTACCCTCGGTGAATCCATGGTCGAGGGCCGAATCTCCCAGGGCGTTGTCATTGGCAACGGCACCGACATCGGCGGTGGCGCCTCCACCATGGGCACCTTGTCTGGTGGCGGCACCCAGCGTGTCTCCATCGGCGAGCGCTCCCTGCTCGGCGCTGAAGCCGGTATCGGCATTGCCCTGGGCGATGATTGCGTGGTTGAAGCTGGCCTCTACGTCACCGCTGGCTCCCGCGTGACCGTCCTCAACCCCGGCGCTGAGCCCAAGGTTGTCAAGGCCCTGGAACTCTCCGGCGCCAACAACCTGCTCTTCCGCCGCAACTCCGTCACCGGCGCTATCGAGGTGCTGCCCCGCGCCAACAACACCGTGGAACTGAACTCAGAGCTGCACGCTAACTAAAGCGGACGACCAATACATTCGGCAAATACACCCATCTATTTTGTGCCCAGCCCGCCACCGCTTCTACCGGCTGGCAGGGCTGGGTGCAGGTAAGCTAGAAAGAACACCAATCGTCTACTAGGGGAAAACGTGAAGATTCTCGTTACCGGCGGAGCTGGCTACATCGGCTCCCACACCGTACTCGAACTGCTCCAGGCAGGCCACGAGGTAACCGTTATGGACAACCTCTCGAACTCCTCCATGGAGTCCCTGGCCCGCGTTGAAGAACTCACCGGCAAGACCGTGGAGTTCCGCAAGGTTGACCTGCTAGATCTGCCCGAGATGAAGCAGCTCTTCAACCTGGTTAAGCCTGACGCTGTGATTCATTTTGCCGGTCTTAAGGCCGTGGGCGAATCCGCTGAGAAGCCCCTGTGGTACTACCAGACCAACGTGGCTGGTACCCTCAACCTGCTCTATGCCATGGAAGAGGCAGGCTGCCACTCCATCGTCTTCTCATCGTCTGCAACCGTCTACGGCGAGCCCGAGTCGATGCCCCTGACCGAGAAGATCAATATGGATGCCCAGTCCTGCTACGGCCGCACCAAGGAACATATTGAGGATATGCTGGTGGACCTGGCCGCCTCAGATTCCAAGTGGAACATCGCCCTGCTGCGCTATTTCAACCCGGTAGGGGCTCACGAGTCCGGCCGTATCGGTGAGGACCCGGCAGGTATCCCCAACAACCTGGTTCCCTTCATCGCCCAGGTCGCTGTTGGCCGCCGTGAATACCTCAATGTCTTCGGCAACGACTACCCCACCGTCGATGGCACCGGGGTACGCGACTACATCCACGTCGTTGACCTGGCGGACGGCCACCTCAAGGCCCTGGACTACATCACCACCCACGGTGGCCTGCACACCTGGAACCTGGGTACCGGCAACGGCTACTCAGTACTTGAGGTACTGCACGCTTTTGAGAAGGCTGCTGGTAAGGAGCTGCCCTACAAGATTGTTGACCGTCGCCCCGGTGACGTAGCCGTCTCCTATGCTGACCCGGCTGCCGCCCTGGCCGATTTGGGCTGGTCTGCTACCCGCGATATCGACACTATGGTGCGTGACCACTGGAACTGGCAGAAGAATAACCCCCAGGGCTACGAAGCGTAGCAAATAGCCCCTAAAGCCGAGCCCCGGCGTCCTCACCTCTTCTAGAGGTAAAGGACGCCGGGGCTTAGTTGTTGGCAATGTGGCTGGTTTAGCGCTCGGGGTAGTGGCGCTCGTTCTCACCGATGTAGACCTGGCGGGGGCGACCGATCTTGCGGTCGGGGTCCTGGATGCCTTCGGTCCACTGGGCGATCCAGCCGGGGAGGCGGCCCAGGGCGAAGAGGACGGTGAACATGTGCTCGGGGAAGCCCATGGCCTTGTAGATGAGGCCTGTGTAGAAGTCTACGTTGGGGTAGAGCTTACGTTCGATGAAGTAGTCGTCGTTGAGGGCCTTCTCTTCGAGACGCTTGGCAATATCGAGCAGTTCGTTGTTGCCACCGATGGATTCGAGGATTTCGTCTGCGGTCTTCTTGACGATACGAGCGCGGGGGTCGTAGTTCTTGTAGACGCGGTGGCCGAAGCCCATGAGGCGGACGCCGTCTTCCTTGTTCTTGACCTTCTCCATGAAGTCTTCGGGGCTGATGCCGTCCTTCTGAATCTGGTTGAGCATCTTGAGCACTGCCTCGTTAGCGCCGCCGTGCAGGGGGCCGTAGAGGGCGTTGATGCCGGCTGAGACGGAGGCGAACATGTTGGCGTTTGAGGAGCCGACCAGTCGCACGGTGGAGGTGGAGCAGTTCTGCTCGTGGTCTGCGTGCAGGAGCAGCAGCAGATCGAGAGCCTTGGCGTGCAGGGGGTTGACCTCGTATTCCTCGGTGGGGAAGCCGAAGCACATGCGCAGGAAGTTCTCGGTGTAGTTGAGCTCGTTCTTGGGGTAGATGGAGGGCTCGCCCTTGGACTTCTTGTAGGCGTAGGCTGCCAGGGTAGGCACCTTAGACAGCAGACGGTATGTTGAGATTTCTACCTGGCGGGGGTCGAAGGGGTCCAGGGAGTCTGAGTAGAAGGTCGACATGGCTGAGACGCTGGAGGCGAGGACGGCCATGGGGTGGGCGTCGCGGGGGAAGCCGCGGAAGAAGAATTTGAAGTCTTCGTGCACCATGGTGTGGCGGCGAATCATCTGGTCGAAGTCTTCGAGCTGGGCGGGGGTGGGCAGTTCCCCGTAGATGAGCAGGTAGGCGGTTTCGATGAAGCTGGATTTTTCTGCCAGTTCTTCGATGGGGTAGCCACGGTAACGCAGGATGCCGGCATCACCGTCAATGTAGGTGATAGCTGACTTTGCGTTTGCGGTGTTCATGAAGCCCGGGTCGTAGGCTACCTTGCCGGTTTCTTTGAGCATGCCTGCAACTTCGAAGGCACCGTTACCTTCGGTTGCTTCTACTGCGGGCAGGGGCAGTTCTTTGCCGTCATAGCTCAGCAGCGCTTTGTTCTCAGTCATTGTGTTCCTCCTGTCATACGAGGCAACGTACGTGCTGTGTGATGAAGTGGGATTCTAAAAAAGGACAGTGCGGCTTTCGCGGGGTGGTGGAAGGCCGCACCGTGCACGTACGCACGTCATCTATGGTCTACATTACAGCAGAATGATGCGCAGGGTCACATTGATGTGAGTTCAGAAGCTACATTACGTTCTTTAGCTGAGCTTATTTGACATTAACAGTTTTGCTTTACTCTGACAGTCGGGCAGCGGCACGGGAAATGTCGTCGTCCGAACCGGTCAGGGCAATGCGCACATAGCCCTCACCTGCGGTTCCGTAGAAAACGCCGGGGCCAATCACGATACCCTTGTCTGCAAAGCGCTGGACGGTAGCCCAGGTATCTTCGCCTGCTGTAGCCCACAGGTAGAGCCCTGCCTCGGAGTGCTCGACGGTCAGGCCAAAGCGTTCCAGCGCGGGCAGTAGGGTCTCACGGCGGGCCCGGTAAAGGTCTTTCTGGGCCTCAACGTGCGCGTCATCTGAGAGCGCTGCGGTCATGGCAACCTGCACGGGAGCGGGCACAATCATGCCCGCGTGCTTACGGGAGTTAACCAGGTTGGCCATAATCGCAGCGTCTCCCGCGATAAAAGCGCCGCGGTAGCCAGCAAAGTTGGACTGCTTAGAAAGAGAGTAGGCTGCCAGCACCAGGTCCTGGTTCTCGCCGCAGACGCGGGGGTCCAGGACGGAGGGCACCGGCTTCCCGCCGCGGGTAGCGTCCCATTCTCCCCAACCCAGTTCTGCGTAGCACTCGTCGGAGGCAACCACGGCACCCAGGGCGCGGGCGTCCTCCACTATCTTTTTCAGCTCATCCACATCGCGCACGATGCCGGTGGGGTTGGCCGGCGAGTTGATCCATACCAGGCGGACGCGGGCACGGGTCGCCTCATCGAGCTCGTCCAGGGAGTCAGCGGCCACGGGGGTTGCACCGGCGAGCTGGGCACCGATGTCATAAGTAGGGTAGGCAACGGTGGGGCGGACGACCACATCCCCCTCCCCCAGGCCCAGCAGGAAGGGCAGCCAGGCAACAAGCTCCTTTGAGCCGATGGTGGGCATGACTTGGTCGGTGGTTAGGCCGGGCACGCCGCGGCGGCGGTCGAACCAGTCAACGATAGCCTGACGCAGGGTGAGGGTACCGTGGGTCGTGGGGTAGCCGTGGGCGTCGGTGGCACCGGCCAGGGCATCACGGATAACTGAGGGGGTAGGGTCAACCGGGGTTCCAATAGAAAGGTTAATGAGCCCCTCGGGGTGGGCTTCAGCGGTAGCCCGGTAGGGGGCCATGGTGTCCCAGGGGTAGTCGGGCAGGTCGAGGCCAAATTCGCGCATGGTCTGCTTTCTCTTGTGAATATGTTTGTTTTCTAGTGTAAGCCTTCGCATAAAACTAAAGGAGCGAGTATCTCACAAGATACTCGCTCCTTGAACCGTGTCTAGGTGTCTTAGTCCTGGTTCTGCGGGGGCAGGGCCGCAATCATGGGGGCGTCCTTGGCGATGACGCCCAGGCGGGCTGCGCCACCGGGTGAGCCGAGGTCGTCGAAGAAGTCGGCGTTAGCGGCGGTGTAGTCTTCCCATTCTTCGGGTACGTCGTCTTCGTAGTAGATAGCTTCTACGGGGCAGACGGGCTCGCAGGCACCGCAGTCGACGCATTCGTCGGGGTGGATGTAGAGGGAGCGTTCGCCTTCGTAGATGCAGTCGACGGGGCATTCTTCGACGCAGGCGCGGTCTTTTACGTCGACGCAGGGCTGGGCGATGATGTAGGTCATGGGTGCCTTTCTGGTGGTGACGCACCGGTGCGTGGTGTGTTGGTTAACTGTGCTCTAGTGTATCTGGTCACCGGTGTGGGGGCAGATTTTTGTGATGGATGAGATAGCTTGTTGAGCCGGGTTAAGTTTTGTTGCGGCGGTACCTGGTAGCGCTTATCATGCCGAAGGTTGCGGCGGCCAGGGAGCCTAGTGCCCAGATGGTTCCGGCGGTTCCCACGGGGTTGATGGGGTTGATGTAGACCAGCATTGAGGTGCCTTTGGCGAAGGCGAAGATACCAATGAGTATAAAGGCGGTGGCTCCGACGACGGCCGCGGCCCAGTTCTTTTCGGTGTGGATTGCTGCCCAGGTCGCCGCGAAGTAGACCGTGAGCAGGCCGAGGGCAGCACCCCAGGGTACCCAGAGGGTGCTGGTGGGGTACCAGATATGGGCGTGGTACATGGTTCCGGCAAAACCCGCGATTAGGCCGAGGGCGACGGCGGTAATGGCCGAGTTGATAGGGCCGGGAGCTTCGACGCTCTCTTCGGGGGCAGCGTCCGCTGGGGTTCCTGCTTGGGCAGTACCCCAGAGTAGGCGGTAGGTTTCGGTGGGGTTGATGGGCTGGGAGACCCCGTTTGAGTATTCGAAGGTGGTATCGCTGGTGATGACGATTTGGGTGGCGTGGGCCCGCATGGCCTCACGCTTGTGGTCGATGCTGCCCATGATGACGGCTTGCTGGCGGGTATCGTGCGGGTTGGGGTCGCCCTCGATGCCCCAGAGGGCGGTGGGGGCTGAGGGGGTTCCCTCCAGGGATCGGACGGCCGCTAGAGTAGCTTCGTAGGTGCGTTTGTGGTCGGGGTGCCCGTAGCCGCCGTCCGCGTCGTAGGTGACGACGACGTCCGGCCGGATCTCGCGGATAGCACTGGCGATAGCGTCTGCCTGGGGCTTGAGGGGCAGGCGGGTGAGGCAATCGTCGGCTGCTGCGGGGTTGGCGATAGCACGTCCGTCCGACCCCCAGGTCATGCCGGAGTCACGGTAGCTGGTGCGCTCGCCGGGCAGGTAGCTGGCCCCTTCGCCCAGGTAGAGGTGGTGGCGGATACCGAGGGCTTTGAGGGAGGCCTTGAGTTCCCCGGTGCGGTACTCGCCCAGGGCATGGCCCCGGTCGGTGTTCGCGGGGTGGGTTGCTTCGAGGTGGCGCAGGGCGGGGTCAATCACTTCGCCCATTTCGCCGCGGGTCATAGTGAGCAGGTGGACGGTGACGCCGGCGGCGGTGAGGGCACCAATGGTGGCGCCGGTGGATGAGGCTTCGTCGTCGGGGTGGGCATGGACGAAGAGGACGGTGGCGTCTTTGGGTTTGAGGCCGTCGGGTATCAGGCTGAAGGTGGCGCTGTCGGTGATGACTTCACCGGCGACCGGGTAGTGGGGCTGGGCGTCGAGTTCCATGGTGGCGGTTTTCTGCTGGGTGCTGTTTGGTTCCTAGCAATTTTAGCTTTAGTTACTGGGCTCTAGCTGGGTTTGGTCTTCTGTTTTATGATGGTGAGCGTTGGCTCACATTTATGGGGACAAGTACGGCAAAACTATGCCAGTGAGATGAGAGGCGAGGAGGCCTTTATGAGGACAAAGCGATGGTTGCGGACGGGCGTGCTGGCGTCCGCTCTGGCTCTGGGGCTGACGGGGGCGGTGGCGTCCGCCCAGGAAGTCACCCCAGCTGCCACAGCAGGCAGTCAGGTAGGCCAGGTGGAGCCCGGCCAGGCCCGTATGGGGGCTGGGTTTGTCTCAGATGAGGCAGGTGCCTCCTTCCAGCAGGGCGCAGCTCTAGCTGCCGAGCAACCAGTCCCGGCCCTGGCGTCCTTATCCGGGGTGCCGGGCATGGACGTTTCCAGCTGGCAGCCGTCTGTCGATTGGGCCCGCAACTATCAGCTGGGGGCGCGTTTTGCTTTTGTGAAGGCAACCGAGAGTAACTGGTATGTTTCACCCCGCTACCAGGAGCAGTATGCCGGTGCCCGCGCGGCGGGCATGCTGCGGGGGTCGTACCATTTTGCGATTCCCTCCGACAGTTCAGGGGCCGAGCAGGCCCGCTATTTCGTGGCCAATAGCCAGCCCTGGGTTCAGGACGGCGGCACCCTGCCTGGCATTCTTGACCTTGAGTTCAACCCCTACCCGCAATTTGGCAACACCTGCTACGACATGACCCCGGCCCAGCTGCGAGCCTGGGCCCACGATTTTGCGACCACCTACCGGCAGCTGACCGGGCGTTACCCGATCTTGTACACGGCGACCTCCTGGGTCAACCAGTGCCTGGGCAATATTTCTGAACTCTCCTACATGCCCCTGCACCTCGCCCGCTATACCGCCACGGTCGGCCCCATGCCTACCGGCTATAGCGGCTATGACATCTGGCAGTACAGCGATAAGGGCCCCTTTGACGGGGATTCCAACCTCTTTAACGGTACGGAAAGCCAGCTCAGCTTCCTAGCCCTCAACCCCCGCTACCTACCCCAGGGCACTTCACGCCCGGCAGGTCTCTACCAGCTCTACGGGGCAATTGGCGGCTACTACCAGAGCAACTACCGCAGCCTGTGGGCTCCTCGTACCAATGAATACCCGGTCCAGCTAGGCGGGGTAGCCCAGGGATTTGAGAACCACCGGCACGTCTACTGGCACCCCAGCACCGGGGCGCACGGTATTTTCTGGGCCGGGGCTATCGGTTCCCGGTTTGCGGCTACCGGTTTTGAACGAGGCTGGGGCTTCCCCATCAGTGAGGACGCCAGCTTCAGCTACGGTGCCCAGCAGTGGTTCCGCACTCCCAACGGCTACACCACGGCGGTATATTGGTCACCCAGCACCGGCACCTATGCTCTCAACGGACGCGGGGCCATTCACTGGCGCTGGGGCCAGAATACCCAGGTTTATGGCTTCCCCGTCTCCGATGAAACAGGTCTGGGCCGGGGAGCTGTAGTCCATTTCGAAAAGAATATGAGCCTCTACTGGACCCCTGAATTTGGCACCCAGCAGGTGGTTCGGTACGGCGCCCTGCACGATGCCTGGAAGGCAGCCGGTTACTATCAGGCACTAGGGTTTCCCACCCACGACGAACGGCGGGAGGCCGATGGGCGCATGCACCTGCGGCTGAGCTCCGGCGCTCACTTCACCTGGAGCGAGCGCGAAGGCACCCGCCGCCTCCGCTAACCGCCCCATGCACCCAGACGGGCTCCCGCGTCCGCGCGCTGTCTGGTAGCACCTATGCTAAAGGGCCGTGGCCCGCTCCCCTGTTCAGGAGAACGGGCCACGGCCCTGAGAGCGTCTATGCCTTTGTAACCTTAGGCGCGGGCGCGACGGCGTGCTTCGCGCACACGCTCATTGGAGTCAAGGATAACCTTGCGAATACGAATAGCTTCGGGGGTGACTTCCACGCACTCGTCCTCGCGGGCCCATTCCAGGGACTCTTCGAGAGTGAGCTTCTTGGGAGGAGTCATGTTTTCGAAGTTATCTGCTGAAGCTGAGCGCATGTTGGTCAGCTTCTTTTCGCGGGTGATGTTAACTTCCATGTCGTCGGCGCGTGAGTTCTCGCCGATGATCATGCCCTCATAGACCTCTGAGGTGGGTTCGACGAAGATGGTGCCACGTTCCTGCAGACCGATGATGGCGTAGGGGGTGACGACGCCGGCGCGGTCAGAAATCATGGAGCCGTTGGAGCGGTAGTCGATGTCGCCTGCCCAGGGCTCGTAGCCGGTGGAGTAGGACGATGAGATACCGGCACCGCGGGTCTCTGTGAGGAACTTGGTGCGGAAGCCAATCAGGCCGCGGGCGGGCACGGCGAATTCCATGCGGACCCAGCCAGTGCCGTTGTTGGCCATGTTTTCCATGCGGCCCTTACGAGCTGCCATGAGCTGGGTGACGGCACCCAGGAATTCTTCGGGCACGTCGATAATCATGTGCTCCATGGGCTCGTGAACCTTGCCGTCGATGGTCTTGGTAACAACCTGGGGCTTGCCCACGGTCAGCTCAAAGCCTTCGCGGCGCATCTGCTCAACGAGAATTGCCAGAGCGAGTTCGCCACGGCCCTGAACTTCCCAGGCGTCCGGACGCTCGGTGGGCAGAACCTTGAGGGAGACGTTACCGATAAGTTCCTTATCGAGGCGGTCCTTCACCTGGCGGGCGGTAACCTTAGCGCCCTTGACCTTACCGGCCAGCGGTGAGGTGTTGATACCGATGGTAACGGAGATTGCGGGGTCATCGACCTTAATGAGGGGCAGGGGCTTGGGGTTCTCAGGGTCGGTGAGGGTTTCACCGATGGTGATGTCTTCGATACCGGCAACAGCGACAATTTCACCGGGGCCAGCGGACTCAGCAGGAACGCGCTCCAGGGCCTTGGTGGCCAGCAGCTCAGAGATACGGACGTTCTTGGTTTCGCCGTCCTGACGTACCCAGGCAACGGTCTGGCCCTTCTTCAGGGTGCCGTTGAAGATACGCAGCAGGGCCAGACGGCCCAGGAAGGGCGAGGAGTCAAGGTTGGTCACGTGAGCCTGCAGCACCTCGTTGGGGTCATAGGTGGGGGCAGGAACATGTTCCAGGATGGTCTCGAAGAGGGGCTCCAGGTCATCGTTATCGGGCAGGGCGCCATCGGCAGGCTGGTTCAGTGAAGCAGCGCCAGCCTTACCGGAAGCATAGACGACAGGGACGTTCAGCAGAGCATCGATATCGAGATCGGGAACCTCATCAGCCAGGTCGCTCGCCAGACCCAGAAGCAGGTCCATAGACTCGCCAACAACTTCGTCAATACGGGCGTCGGGGCGGTCAACCTTATTAACAACCAGAATAACGGGCAGCTTAGCAGCTAGGGCCTTACGCAGCACAAAACGGGTCTGGGGCAGGGGGCCCTCTGAAGCGTCAACCAGCAACACAACACCATCAACCATAGACAGGCCGCGCTCAACCTCACCACCGAAGTCAGCGTGACCGGGGGTATCAATAACGTTGATGGTAATTTCTTCGCCCTTGGCTGCGGGGCCGGAGTAGAACACGGTGGTGTTCTTAGCCAAAATGGTGATGCCCTTTTCCTTTTCAAGGTCACCGGAGTCCATGACGCGGTCTTCCACGTCAGCGTGGGCGGAGAAGGCGTTGGTCTGCTTGAGCATCGCATCAACGATGGTGGTCTTGCCGTGGTCAACGTGAGCCACGATTGCCACGTTGCGAAGGTCGCTCCGTGAAGCGGTGTTCTGAGTTTCAGACATGCGGAAAGTATCTCGCTTACATGTTGGGGATAAGGACGCCGGTGCGCGGCTTACCTGCCGAATTTTCGGCACCAGCGCAGAGGGCTTTCGGTTTGATTATACCGGCGGCACCTAAACTAGCCGCTATCTTCTGGAACACATTAGAAAATAAGAGGCTTATTCAAAAGGGCGGTGTAGCAGGCTCGCAGCGAAGCTGCTGGCTCGGCGGCTGGCGTGAATCGCATTGTGAGCGAAGCGAACCATGCGAGAGGGTCGGCAGCGAGCGCGAGCCTGCGAAACCGTTCTGAATAAGCCCCTATCTATTTCCTATTTATTCCAAGGTGTCTGCTTTACATCCTGGGGTTTGACTACCGGAATAGATCCGGTCACCGCACGAATCTGTTCGATTGCGGCGGTATTTGCGTCGACCTGGAGAGCTACCTCGTCAACAGCCTTTTCTACAGCCTCTTCGACCTTGGCCTCAACCGCCTTGTCCACGGCTTCTTCCAGGGCTGCCTCTAGCTGACCGTCCAGGTGTTCGTCGAGGTGCTCCCCCACTGCTGCGGTGACGCGGTCTTCAACGCCTTCGGCAACCAGCTCGTTGACGCGGTCGTCAATCTGCTCGGCCAGGGAGGCCTCGATCTCACGGCGGGCGTTACGACGCTGGGCACGAACGAAGAGACGGTGCTCAACGCTCAGGGCCTTGTAAAGAGAGATGCACATCAGCACAATCACTACCGAGAAAGGCAGGGCCGTCAGAATTGCGACGGTTTGAATCGCTGACAGCGATTCGCTACCACCGATGACAACCAGGGAGATCGCGGTTGCACCTGCAACCAGTACCCAGAAAACGCGGATCCAGGTTTTGGGTTCAGGTGACCCGTTAGTGGAGAGCATACCGAGCACCAGGGCGCCGGAGTCTGCCGAGGTCACGAAGAAGACGGTAATCAGCAGTACCGCACCGGCAGTCAGAATGACGCCACCGGGCAGGTTATGGAACATCTGGAAGAGAGCATTTTCTGCTGAGACGCTACCGTCTTCGCCCACCAAGCTAGTGCCGGTGCCAAAGAGTTCCTGGTGCAGGGCGGTGCCACCGAGTACGGAGAACCAGAAGAAGGAGGTCAGAGCGGGTACCAGCAGCACACCGATCACGAATTCGCGCACGGAACGGCCCTTGGAAACGCGGGCGATGAACATGCCAACAAAGGGCGACCAGGAAATCCACCAGCCCCAGTAGAAGGTAGTCCAGGCAGCCTGGAACTGTTCACCGTCAACACCGTAGAGGGCCAGGGTCTCGAAGGTCATGGCAACGACGTTTTGCAGGTAGTTACCGATGGACCCGATGAAGTTACGGAAGAGGAAGAGGGTGGGGCCAACCACCAGCACGAAGAGGCAGACGATAGCAGCCAGCATGAGGTTGCCGTTCGAGAGCCACTTCATACCCTTTTCCAGGCCGGTGACCACGGAGAAGAGGGTGATACCCATGAGCACCACGATGATGCCCACCAGCCAGCCGTTACCCTGGGCGGGGATATTCATGTAGCCCAGGCCCGCAGCAATCTGCATAACACCGAGACCAAGAGAGGTCGCCACACCGAAGAGGGTGCCAACCAGTGCGACAACGTCGATGACGTCACCTGCGCCACCTTTTACGCGATCGCCCAGCAGGGGCTTGAGGGAGTAGCGGATAGAGAGAGGCAGCTTAAGACGATGGGTTGCATAGGCAATGGCAAGGCCCACGATGACGTAGATAGCCCAGGGGTGCAGACCCCAGTGTAGGAAGGACTGGCTCATCGCAGCCTGAGCAATTTCTTCCTTGGTGCCGTCACCCACGCCGGGGCGGGGGTCAACGTAGTGCATGAGGGGTTCGGTTGCCCCGTAGAAGACCAGGCCGATGCCCATACCGGCAGCAAAGAGGAAGGCGAACCAGGTAGTGAAAGGGTAGGCGGGTTCGTCGTCGTCATCGCCTAGCTTAACGTCGCCCATGCGGGAGAAGCCCAGGTAGAGGGCGAAGATGACGAAGAAAGCAACGATAGCGACGTAGTACCAACCGAAGTAGTTAATAACGTCTGCCTGCAGGGCATCGAAGATTTCTTTGGTGCGGTGGGGGAAAGCTAGGGTGGTGCCGATAAAGGCAGCCATGATGACGGCTGCGGGGATAAAGACCTTGGGTGCTAGGGAACCTTCACGCATGTTTTCCTTAGCGGCCGCGTCGATATCCCCCTTCCGCAGGTCGGGGCCCGAGCTGGGCGGAGTTTGCTGGGTGGTAGCCATGTGAGTGTCCTTTATATCTTCTTACGTTTCGACCTAGTTGACATGCAAAAGCACCCCGTATGCCGCGTCCGCACCCACACCTAAAAGAGCCAGGAGCTCGTACAGCGTGGTTCAGGAAGGGGCCAGAGATGCCTGTTCCACTTCAATAATAACACCACTGATAATAAGTAGGCATCCTCTTGGTCTGCTTAATTGCCTATAAAACCACAAAAAACCACACCCACCACCGGGGTCAAAAACTACCAAACCAACATAAAATAGAGGTAAGAACACCCAAATCGACAGGAAGGCAGAGCACACATGTCTCTCCCCGCCATCACCGATCCCGTCCAGACCAAAGCCTGGGCAGCCCTGACCGAGCACCAGCAGAAGACTACCGCTGATTTACGCGCCTGGTTCGAAGCCGACCCCACCCGCGCAGAAAAGCTAAGCTTCACCGCCGCCGACCTCTACGTTGATCTCTCCAAGAACCTCATCACCGAAGAGACCCTGGCTCTGCTGACCCAGCTGGCCGAAGAGGTGAACCTCGAAGAGCGTCGCGACGCCATGTTCGCCGGTGAGCGCATCAACGTCACCGAAGACCGCGCCGTCCTGCACACCGCCCTGCGCCGCCCCAAGGGCGCCACCCCCGCTCTCGTCGTTGATGGTCAGGACGTCGACGCCGACGTCCACGAGGTCCTCGCCAAGGTTTACGACTTTGCCGACCGCGTCCGCTCCGGCGAGTGGGTAGGCATTACTGGCAAGCGCATCGAAACCGTTGTCAACATCGGCATCGGCGGCTCAGACCTGGGCCCCGTCATGGTCTATGAGGCACTGAAGCCCTACGCCCAGCCCGGCCTAACCGCCCGCTTCATCTCCAACATCGACCCCACCGACGCCGCCGAGACCGTCAAGGACCTAGATCCCGAGACCACCCTTTTCATCGTCGCCTCCAAGACCTTCGGCACCCTCGAAACCCTCACCAACGCCCGCGTCTGCCGCGAGTGGCTGCTCACCTCCCTGCGCGAGGCCGGCGCCCTGGACGGCAAGGACGAAAAGGACGCCGTCGCCGCCCACTTCGTCGCTGTCTCCACCGCTCTGGATAAGGTCGAGGCATTCGGCATCGACCCCGAGAACGCTTTTGGCTTCTGGAACTGGGTAGGCGGACGCTACTCCGTCGACTCCGCCATCGGCACCCCCCTGGCTATTGTGCTCGGCCCCGAGGTCTTCGAGCAGTTCCTGGCCGGCTTCCACGCCATGGACGAGCACTTCCGCACCGCGCCCCTGGCCGAAAATGTCCCCGCCCTGATGGGTCTGCTGAACATCTGGAACGTCAACTTCCTTGGCGCCGAAACCCACGCCGTCCTCCCCTACGACCAGTACCTGCACCGCTTCCCCGCCTACCTGCAGCAGCTGACCATGGAATCCAACGGCAAGTCCGTACGCGCGGACGGCAAGCCCGTCACCACCGCCACCGGTGAAGTCTTCTGGGGTGAGCCCGGCACCAACGGCCAGCACGCCTTCTACCAGCTCATCCACCAGGGCACCCGCCTAATTCCCGCCGACTTCATCGCCTTCGCCAACCCGGTTCACGCAACCCGCGACGGCGAGCAGGACGTCCACGAGCTCTTCCTAGCCAACTTCTTCGCCCAAACCAAGGCCCTGGCCTTCGGCAAGACCGCCGACGAGGTCCGCGCCGAAGGTACCGCCGAAGAAATCGTTCCGGCCCGCGTATTCTCAGGCAACCGCCCCACCACCTCCATCATGGCCTCCCAGCTGACCCCCGCCGTCCTGGGCCAGCTCATTGCCCTCTACGAACACATCACCTTCGTTCAGGGCATTGTCTGGGGCATTGACTCCTTCGACCAGTGGGGCGTTGAGCTCGGCAAGCAGCTGGCCCTGCAGCTGGCCCCCGCCGTGGGCGGCGATCGCGAGGTTCTGGCTCAGCAGGATTCCTCAACCCAGGGCCTGATTGGTTTCTACCTGGACAAGCGCAAGTAAGCCTGAGCTGAGGTGGAGGGCTCCGTGGGCATATCACCTGCCCGCGACCCTCTCACATCTCGCCCCAGGGGGCTCGCTGTGATTCACGCCAGCCGCCGAGCCAGCGGGCAGATGATATGCCCACCTTCGCCCCCTGCGCAAAGCCTGCTACGCATAACCCCGGTAACCTCGTAAGTTACCGGGGTCTTGCGTTAAAGCTGGGCAAGCGTGGTAAGTACGGCCTGCTCTATGATTCCGATGACCTGAGACTCAGGCAGGGTAGGCAGGCTTCTTCCTTCCACTCCCCCGGCATCTGCACTTGCCGTGACAGGCGGACGCTCGGGCGCGGCGTCCGCTCCTCCACCAGCTTCTACATGTGTGAGGGGAATGTGAATGAAGCCCGCCGGTATTGCCCCTTTGGTTGCATGCATGAGCTCGTAAAAAACGTGGTTGCACACAAAGGTTCCGGCGGTGTACGACAGTTCCACGGGCAGCTGCTGAGAGCTAAGCTCTTCAAAAATTGCTCGGGTAGGCAGGGTAGAGAAGTAGGCATCGGGGCCGTCACCGCGGATGGGTTGGTCGATAAGCTGAGCACCTGCATTATCTGGAATACGAGCAGAGTCGAGGTTGATGGCAACTCGTTCCAGGCTGACCTTATCGCGGCCAGCCGCAACACCAAGACTTATAGCTAGCTCAGGCTTGATGCGTTCTAAGAGCTCACCCAGCGCCCGGCTTGATTCGGCGAACTCCACCGGCAGTTCGTGAACCTCAACAGTGAGATGCGGAGCCGAAATCGCCAGGGCTTCCTGTGCCCCAAATGCTACCGCCTGGCTAGGGTTGAGGGGTACCCCTTCGAAGGGGCCGAAATAGGTCAGCAGATGGGTAGTCATCGTCGACTCCTGCGGTTTAGGTATTCTTGAGGGTATGTCTGAGCACAAGCCTACCCGCTATACCCACAGCGAAGAATCCCTGGAAGATACCCCCGAAGCCCTCCACCTCGATGGGTTCGACGATGAGGAGCACCCGGACGAGCTTCGCGCCCCAGCCGTGGCCCAGCAGGTAGGCTTCGCGGGGGCTGTACGCCTCTTTTACCGGCACTACTGGAATAGTAAAGGCCATGCATCAGCCAGCGAATTCTGGTGGGCAATAGTTTATTTAGCAGTGGGCACCGTTTTATATTTTGGAGCCACCATTTGGCTTAACTACCTCACACTCGCCGAAAATGCCTCATCACTTTTGCGCACCGTATTTATGTTGCTCGTCATAACAAACCCCCTATGGGTTGTTGTTAATATCGGCCCCACAGTATCGCTCGTTAAACGCAGGCTAAACTCTCGACGCTCAGCAGAATATAAGGGGTAGACAAGTACAGGTTTATTTCAAATTTTGTTTACATCAGGACCATTGCAGCGTCAAACAACTTTCGAATTTGTCATAAATCCTAGTCATAGCTTCACGCCGCTAAACATATAAGATTTTTTCGAACATCTTGGTAGATTTAATAGTGAATTACAAATACTCACAGAGAGTTAGCCATACGATTCCTGGGAGCAAAGCTCACAGTTGAGGTTTTTGTAATTGCTCAAGCCCTCACTATCGCACACAGGGCACCGTTATCTACGAACAGAGAGGTTCGATATGTCCGCTTTCCACAAGCCTTCCAAGAAGACCCTGGGCGCTACCGCCGCACTGTCTCTGGGCATGGTAGCCCTGATGGGCTCTCCTGCATTTGCAGCCGACTCTTCTGAATGGGTAGACCTTCCCACCGTCATTGATGAAGGCTCTGCCTGGGTCTCTCCCGTTACCGGCGATGTGGACGGTTCCACTTGGGTCGACGAGAACCTCAATCCCCTGGTAACCGATAAGGGTGAAGGCGTAACCCACGAACTGCCCGAAGGTCACATTGGCATTAACGGCCCCGGCACCACCCTTGATCTCCCCGAGGGTCACATCGGCATCAACGGCCCTGGCACCACCCACGAACTGCCTGAACTCATCATCACCGATAAGGGTGAAGGTGTAACCCATGAGCTACCCGAAGGTCACATCGGTATCAATGGCCCCGGTGTCACCCACGAGCTGCCCTTCCTCCCCGTTGACGGCTCCACCTGGGTAGATGAAAACCTCAACCCCCTCATCGTCGATAAGGGCGAGGGCGTCACCCACGAACTGCCCGAAGGCCACATCGGTATCAACGGCCCCGGCACCACCCTTGATCTCCCCGAGGGTCACATCGGCATCAATGGCCCCGGCACTACCCACGAACTGCCTGAGCTTATCATCACTGCTAAGGGCCCCGGCACCACCCATGAACTGCCTGAACTCATCATCACCGCTAAGGGTGAGGGCGTAACCCATGCGCTGCCCGAGCTGCTCATCACTGCCAAGGGCGAAGGCGTAACCCATGAGGTTCCCGAGGGCCACATCGGCATTAACGGCCCCGGTGTAACCCACGAGCTACCTGAACTCATCATCACCGCTAAGGGCCCCGGCACCACCCACGAACTGCCTGAACTCATCATCACCGCTAAGGGCGAGGGCGTGACCCATGAGCTGCCCGAGCTGCTCATCACTGCCAAGGGTGAAGGCGTAACCCATGAGGTTCCCGAGCTGCTCATCACTGCCAAGGGCGAAGGCGTAACCCATGAGGTTCCCGAGCTGCTCATCACCGCTAAGGGTGAAGGCGTAACCCATGAGGTTCCCGAGGGCGTACTGACCGCTAAGGGTGAGAGCGTCAAGGCTGAAGAGAAGCCGACTGTTGACCCCGCAACCGTAGTCACCACCTCTACCGAGACCAAGACTGAAGCAGCCAAGGCAGAAACTAAGGCTGAGACCGCAAAGACCGAGGCAGCCAAGAAGCCTGAGCTGGCTAAGACCGGTGCATCCGATGCAGCTCTGCTGGCTCTGGGTGGCCTGAGCGTCCTGGGCCTGGGCGCCGGTGCTGTTCGTGCAGCCCGCCGCGCCTAAGCTAGACCAGGTTCAGTTCTAGCTCAGAGACTGCCATTAGGTAAGAGCTAAAACGCCTAGCAAAAGGGCACCTACCCCGTTACGGGGTAGGTGCCCTTCGCTATGCAAGCGGCCCAGGTCAGGCAGAGAGCCTAGCCCAGAATTTCAGGAGCCTTGAACTCTTGACCCAGGAGGTGCTGATCTAACCAGGCTGTGAAGACCTGGTACCAGAGGCGGGAGTTGCCGGGTTTCAGGATCCAGTGCCCTTCATCGGGGAAGTAGAGGTACTTGTGGCCTAGCTCCGGGGAGTGGCGCTGTAGGTCAGCCCAGAGGTGGTGGGCCTGGCCGATGGGCACGCGGTAGTCCTTATCGCCGTGAATCACCAGCATAGGAGCCGCGATATCGGCGGCATGATGACGCGGCGAGATGCTGTCGCCCTCTCCCCCGAACTCGACCTTCCATTCGTGCCAGGCACCGTTATCTGAGAGGTAGTACATGGTGTTGTAGTCCCAAATTGAGGCGTGGGTGACGTAGCACTTAAAGCGGGTGCCCGCGCGTCCTGCCACCCAGTTGGTCATAAACCCGCCGTAGGAGCCGCCCGAGAAGGCCACGTTATCGCCCTGGATATCGTCGCGGGCGGCAGTCTCTTCGACCACCTGCATGATGTCGGTGTAGGGGGTGCCGCCCAGATCGTCGCCGCCGCGGTCGAGCATGTGCTGGCCGTAACCGGTGGAAATCGCGGGGTCGGGCATGAGCACGGCGTAGCCGGCTTCGGTGAAGGCCCAGGGGTTCCAGCGGTAGGTCCAGGAGTTCCAGGACCCCCAGGGGCCACCGTGTGCAAAGACGAGCAGGGGCAGGGGGCCGTCCGCGTCCTTTTCGGGCAGGGCGAGGAAGGAGGTGAACTCGGTGCCGTCGGCTGCGGTGGAGCTCAGGCGCTCGAAGCGGCCCGGGGCGCGCAGCTCTTCGACCGGCGAAGCCAGGCGGGTGACGTCGCCGGATTCGGTATCGATACGGACGGGGTAGGCCGAGTGCTGGTGGGCATCGCGCAGGGCAATGAGAGCCCCTTCGTTGTAGGCCAGGGCTGAGAAGTGGCTGGCGCCGTCCTCAACCAGTACGCGGGTAGCACCATCGATACTGCCGGTGAAGATGGCAGTGGCTCCCAGGTGGTCGGTGACGAAGGCGTAGCGGGTGTTATCAATCCATACGATATCGCCAGCCCAGCGGTCGACGTCGCGGGAGAGCTCGGTCAGCTGGCCGGTCTCGAAGCTGTAGTGGCTGGCGTTGACCTTGATGGACTGGCCGGGCAGCCAACGGCGTACCTCAGTGATAGCTAGACCGCTGCCGTCCGGAGTGAAGGGGCCTGCCGAGTAGTCGTGGGTTTCCGTCGCCTCAACCAACAGCTGGGGTTCTTTCTCGCCGTTGAGGTCGAGCAGCCAGGTGCTGTAGCGCTGGTGGATGCCGCGGGTCTTGGTGTGCAGAGTGACGGCTGCACGGTCGCCGGTGGGGCAGACCTCAAAACCGGCTAGTTCTGAGCGGTCGCCCGGCAGGGTGATGCGGCGGGGTTCGCCGTCCCCGTCCTTGACGTAGAGGGCGCGGACGCCGGTGCCCAGGTCGTGGTCCCAGAAGCGGGTGGGAAATTCGGTGTAGAGCACACCGGAGGTGGCGGTTTTCTCGCGTTCGTCGAGGGTCTTGGCTTGCTCTTCGAGGCTGCCCCGGTGGGCTTTGGCGCTGTAGATGTAGCGGGTGGTTTCACCGCGCTGGCGTACTGCGAGGGTATCTACGCCGCCGGGGTGGGTGAAGATGAGTTCGGGTTCGCCGTGCTCGGGTAGGCGGTAGACGCCTTTGAGGCTCTTGGAGTCGGCTTCGTCCACGTCCTTGCCCAGGGTCAGGTAGATGTGCCCCTCGTCGGTGATGGTCAGGACGGAGGCGCCCGACTCGGGTGCCGTCAGCGGGTAGGGCTTGTCCTCCTGCCCGGTGGGAAGGGCCCAGAGGCGGGGGCGCCACTTTGCGCCGTCCTTGTTGAGGGTGTTGACGGTGAGCACGGGCGCGCCGGTGCGCCCTGACGCGAGCCCGACCATGCGGGGGTGTTCGATGAGCTGCTTGAGGTAGGCAGCGTTTTTCTGCTGATCTTTTTCTTGAGGTGTGGTGTCAGTCATAGGTTCTACGGTATCACCAGCACCTGTTGAGGTGATAGCGTATTACCCTCCCCTTCTTAACATTGCTCCTAGCTGACAGGCAAACGAGCAAAAGTTCCGTCGTCCATACCTGCACCAAGGTAGGCATCTAGAACCTGCTCTGCGTGGTGCGGGGCAAGAACCCGAATAATGGCCAGAAGGTCTTCCCTTGTGTTCAGAGGTTGCTCTACTGCCGCCGTTAAAATAGGGGCTTCTTCCGCGGCTGCCGCCCCAAAGATGATGTGCGGTGCACCGTGGATACGGTCACGGCAAATACCCAAAGCGGTGTTAAGTGCAAAGAGGTTGCGGCCTTTGATCGCGGCACGAGCGCAGACCGCCTGATAGCTAAAGCGGCTCTGAAATTCCACCTGCATGTACAGGGTATCTACCAGGTTTTGAAGTTCAGCGACTTTTGCCTCTAGGTCTCGATACTGGGCCACGCTAACCGGGGCGTCCGCGTCCTCAAAATCATCGCCGGTGAGCAGCGGGAAAATATGCTGAGTATTCAGCGGAGCCTGGTTGCTATGGTCATCACGCGCAGGGTCGGGGTGAACCCACCGGATTTCCTCAATTTCAGCGCTGGGCGCGGCCTGCTCCAGATCAGCAACACCCCCGGCAGTTACCAAGAGGTAAACATGGGCGCGGACGGTTCGCCCCGCTTCGTTGAGGGCCGCCGCCTGGTAGGTACCCACATTCATCAAGGAATAGCTGTCGAGAACAAGGCCCAGTTCCTCGGCAGCTTCGCGGCGAGCGGT
This sequence comes from Rothia nasimurium, assembly GCF_928392795.1. Lineage (GTDB taxonomy): Bacteria > Actinomycetota > Actinomycetes > Actinomycetales > Micrococcaceae > Rothia > Rothia nasimurium_F. Next base: position 169,334 of record NZ_CAKMTJ010000001.1, on the reverse strand, counting down.
TTCTTCGGCGGTTTCACCCGGCTCAGGTTTACCGCCGGGAAGCATGAACCCTGTGGTGCTGCGTTTGCGAACGGTAAGCACCTCGCCCAAGGAATTACGAATGACAAGTGCAGAAACAACAATCGGGGCTGAAGTATCGGTACTCATATCAGTAACCCTATCTCAGTAGCCGATTTATCTTGTCACACAGGCACTTCTTATTTAGTGAGCGCTGGCACATCGTTGTATTCTTGGAAATGAAACTGCCCACAAGCGACAAGGGAGACGCCCTTCATGGCAAAGATTATCTACACCCACACCGATGAGGCTCCGCTGCTGGCGACCTACTCCTTCCTGCCCATTCTTGAGGCCTATGCTTCAACCGCCGGTGTTGAGGTAGAAACCCGCGACATTTCACTTTCGGGTCGTATTCTGGCCCAGTTCAGCGACATTCTCCCTGCAGAGCAGCGGGTAGCGGACGCCCTGACCGAGCTGGGCGAGCTGGCTAAGACCCCCGAAGCTAACATCATCAAGCTACCTAACATTTCGGCGTCCGTGCCCCAGCTCAAGGCCGCTATCGCTGAGCTGCAGGCTAAGGGTTTCGCTATCCCCGACTACCCCGATGAGGTTGTGACCGAGCAGGATAAGGACGTCCGCGCCCGCTACGACCGCGTCAAGGGCTCAGCCGTGAACCCGGTTCTGCGCGAGGGCAACTCGGACCGCCGCGCTCCCCTGTCTGTTAAGAACTACGCCCGCAAGAACCCCCACTCCATGGGCGTCTGGTCAGCGGACTCCAAGACCAATGTTGCGACCATGGGTCACGATGACTTCTTCTCTAACGAGAAGTCCGTGATTATTGAGGCTGACGATACTCTGAAGATCCAGCACGTCGGTACCGATGGCACGGTGACCGTCCTGAAGGAATCTGTGCCTGTGCTTGCTGGCGAAATCGTCGACGGCACCTACATGAACGTGGCTGAACTCGATAAGTTCCTGGCTGAGCAGGTTGCCCGCGCCAAGGCTGAGGGTGTGCTCTTCTCCGTGCATCTGAAGGCCACCATGATGAAGGTTTCTGATCCCATCCTCTTCGGCCGCGTCGTGCGCGCCTACTTCTCCGAACTCTTTGAGACCTACGGTGAGCAGCTGGATGCTGCCGGTCTGAACGGTAATAACGGCCTGGCCGCTATCATCTCCGGCATTGACACCCTGCCCGAGGATATCCGTGAGGACGTCCGCGAGCTCATCCACAAGGGTCTGCAGGAAGGCCCCGAGCTGGCCTACGTCAACTCTGACAAGGGCATCACCAACCTGCACGTTCCTTCGGACGTCATTGTGGACGCTTCCATGCCTGCGATGATTCGCACCTCCGGTCAGATGTGGGGCGAGTCAGGCCAGCAGGCTGACACCCTGGCCGTCCTCCCCGATTCCTCCTACGCTGGCGTCTACCAGACCGTCATCGAGGACTGCCGCGCCAACGGCGCCTACGACCCCACCACCATGGGTACCGTGCCCAACGTGGGTCTAATGGCGCAGAAGGCTGAGGAGTACGGTTCACACGACAAGACCTTCCAGCTTGAAGCGGACGGTAAGGTTCAGGTGGTGAACTCATCAGGGGATGTGCTCATTGAACACGAAGTTTCTGCCGGTGATATCTGGCGCGCCTGCCAGACCAAGGACATCCCCGTTCAGGACTGGATCAAGCTGGCCGTCACCCGCGCCCGCGACTCCAAGACCCCCGCTGTCTTCTGGCTCGATAAGAACCGTGCCCACGACGCTAACCTGATTGCCAAGGTCGAAAAGTACCTACCCGAGTACGACACCGAGGGCCTTGATATTCGCATTCTGGCTCCTGCCGAAGCAACCCAGTTCTCGATTGACCGCATCCGCAAGGGTGAGGACACCATTTCGGTGACCGGCAACGTGCTGCGTGACTACCTGACCGACCTCTTCCCCATCCTGGAACTGGGCACCTCAGCCAAGATGCTGTCGATTGTTCCGCTGATTAACGGTGGTGGTCTATTTGAGACCGGTGCCGGCGGTTCTGCCCCCAAGCACGTTCAGCAGGTTCTGGAAGAGAATCACCTGCGCTGGGATTCCCTGGGTGAGTTCCTGGCCCTGGCTGCTTCCTTTGAGCACCTGGCAAAGACCACGGGCAATGCTTCTGCCCAGGTTCTGGCTGACACCCTGGATAAGGCGACCGGTACTTTCTTGAACGAGAACAAGTCACCTTCCCGCCGTGTGGGCGAGATTGATAACCGCGGTTCGCACTTCTACCTGGCTAAGTTCTGGGCTGAGGAGCTGGCTGCTCAGAGTGAGGACGCCGATTTGGCGGCTAAGTTCGCCCCGGTGGCTGAGGCTCTAGCTGCGAACGAGGAGAAGATTGTGGCTGAGCTGCTGGACGCCCAGGGCTCCCCCGCCGACCTCGGCGGCTACTACAAGCCCGAGGACGCCAAGGCATCAGCGGTGATGCGCCCGAGCGCCACGCTGAATGACGTGGTAGATGGATTTAAAAATTAATATCACCCCTGTGGGGGGGCTGAGGTCTATGAATAACCTCAGCCCCCCACAAGTTTTCTATACTCAAGGATAAAATTATTCCAAAATACATGAATAAAAAATATTAAAAAATATTTAATATACCACCTACTAATTCAGAGGAAAAATGAAACAGATAACAAAAATAACGATCAGTGAGCTATATGGTGAATATACACACTCCATTAATTTAAACCAAAAACTCACAATTATCTACGGACCAAACGGCGTCGGTAAAACCACATTACTAGAGATTTCAAAACTTATAGTATCTGGAAATTTTTCAAAGCTATCAACAATTGCTTTCAAAGACGCTCTGATTCAGTATTCTGATGGATCAGAAATAATATTTTCAAAATTCGAAAAAGGATTTGATTCCGATAAACTCGAAATCACCTCATCTGAATCTTTAATCAAAGCGCCACGATCAAAAGATTTTAATCACTTCGAATCAAGCAATGCGATTATCGTATATGATTCGAGTCTAAATGAAATATATAAATGGGAAGAAGCAGATCAGAAACCGCTCATTGACTGGATTGAAGATAACACATCCTGGAATAGGATTAATGACTCTGCTTGGAGGGATAATTTTGATGGAGAGGTTCGTTCAACAAGTGAGATTTTAGAAATGTACGAACACAAAAGACCATCTATAGAAAATAGTTCCGAGAATCGATTTACAGAATCAAAAATTAAATTTAACCCTGACGCTATCCACCTAATTGAGACGCAGCGATTAAAAATATATGACGGAAAATTTAATACGTTTTCTGGAAAAAGAGGAATTCATGGACTTAGGCCATATGGTCATAACGAAACGAAGATAGAACAGATATCTTTTACAATAGTTGAAAAGATTAGAGAAGCTCAAAGAGAAAATTCTCTAATTTCACAAAAATTGGAAAGAACATTTCCTTCGCGTGTATTGTCAGGTGGAACGATGAGGAATCTTCCGAGTGAATCAGATGTTCGTAAAAGATATGATTCTCAAATGAGCCTCAGGGACCGACTTGAAAAAATTATTCCCAACAAAGACAGGCTTACCAGCATTAGTCTTCCAGAACGTGAATTAAATCCCTCTGATATTACTCTTCTACAAATATATCTTGATGATAACGAACAAAAGTTAGCCCCATTCAGTAACCTTGTAGATAAAATCGAGCTTTTTACTCGAATTATCAACGAGCGTCTTAGCAATAAAAAAATATCTATTGATCCCAAAAAAGGAATACTACTAACAAAATCCAACGATACCAACATACCCTTACAGTCTCTCTCTTCAGGAGAGCAACACGAAATAATTTTGATGGCGGAACTTATTTTTAATGTCCAGCCAGGAACACTTGTACTTATCGATGAACCTGAGATTTCTCTACACGTCTCATGGCAGTATAAATTTATTCCCGACGTATTGGATATTTCAGAAGTTTCAAAATTTAAGTTTTTAGTAGCGACTCACTCTCCTCAAATTATTGACAATCATATGTACTTAGCACAGCGTTTAGGCGAAAGCAATCTCCGATGGGATGAAAAAAATTAAAATGAAAAGTACATTAGATTCAATAATAAATTCGGCTATTATGAACTACGAAGCCACTGGTCAAATACCTATTTTTACTGAGGGGGAATTTGAGTTTGATGCAATCTTCGACCATGCATCTCCTAAAATAAAATTGATTTCTGTAGGCGGTAAAAATGAAGTTTTTAAAGCCAGAGAAATAATAATTAACAACCGCCCTAATATTAAGTTTTCAGGATTTGTAGATCGCGATTTCGATGGGATATTTTCATCTCAAGTATTCCCCGAAATAAAGCTTACTAGCTTTCATGACTTTTTTTCTGAAATTTTACTCCGTAATAAAGAGCTCATCAGAAAGTCCATCGTCTCGAACTCACGGAAATACCATAAAAACAGCAAGGAAAAAGAGTCAATTTTACCTCCAACCATAGATATCGATTCAGTTATCAACACTGCCATGTTGATTGCATCCACGGCAACACTTTTCGAAATATATATTCGTATTATAAAAATGAATATCAAGCTCGGTGAAAAGATGATTCAAAAAGTGGACTCACCGCTTTCCGTATTCGAAACTTTTAAGTCATATGTTATATCTGGATGCGGAGACAGCGACCATAATCTAGAAGAATTTCATGATATTTCAGATTTTATAGAATATATCGAAAACAATATTTCAAGCTTTAATTTTTCAGATATCGAAAAATATATTGGTGATCATACATTACTGTCCTGTTTATCCAAATCACTTCAAATGCATGGTATTGCAAATCCCACAACAACTCCACAGTCAATAGTTTCATTAGTTGATTGCCCACATTTATTAAATCTAAGTGTAATTCAAGAGATGGAGAGTTTTATTGGTGTACATTTGCTTAGGTGTGAGCGAAAATAGCGAGTAAAAGTTTTTCAAAACAAAATATTTTAATTCTCTATTAATTTAATTCAGAATCATAGAAATCGCCATTATGCAAATAACTAACTTATTGTAGGATACCTGTTGCTATTGAGGAGGATGGAAATTTACTGCTATAAGTTCCATTCTCCTCATATATTTTGTGCTAATATGCAGAAGCGTCAACCCACTACTTTGGTAATCACTCAGTGAAGAGCGAGTTATAGTGAATCGTTGCTGATGCGGTATTAGTAAGAGAAACGTATATTGTGAGGGTATAGAATTTTCAACATGTGGTATGGGTGCGGACTTTTCAGCTATTATTTCCAATATCTATGGTAATAGCGGCACAACCTATACAGACTATGAGGCTTATTCAAAAGTCCCACCCGCAGCCAAAAACACCAACCCCCGCACCACCGCAAACACCCGCCCATACAACCCCAACGGCCGCCTAAACCCCGTATGAAGAATCCGCCAAGTCTTGATGTGAGCGATAACCCGCTCCACCACCGACCGCAGCCGATTCAGCACCCGATTATTCCGCCTCTGCTCCCGACTCAGCCGTTGACCCGGCTTGCGCCTGGCCGGGGTAGCCAACCCCAACCCGATATAGCCCTTATCAGCCACAGTGCTCTCATCAAGATATCTTTCCAAGCCATGATGTTTGAAGGCGTAAGCATCATGCCTGGCCCCGGGCACCGGGTCTGTGATAGCCAGCAACTTTCCATCCAAGGTGCAAATGACTTGGTGGTTGAATCCGGCTCGTTTGTGCTTTCCAGAGAAATTTGTTTTACCAAGTGAACGCCAATTCCACGTGGGTATCAGAGTCCCGTCAACTACTAAGGACCCGGGTGCTTTGAGGCTTTCTTTCAAAGGCTGAGTCAGCGGAGTGAGAATCTTCTCCAGGGCCTTTTCGATGGTGTTGATAGCTCGTGAGACTGTCGATTGAGAGACAGTAAAAAGTTCTGCGAGGAGTTCTTCGGTGAGGTTGTGGCGGTGGTAGAGCAGGGTGATTTTGAGGGCTTGGGTGAGGGTTAGCGCTGGTGGTCTTCCGCCTGGTTTTGACCAGGTGAGGTGATGGGTGAGGGCTGTGTGTAGTGTGGCGAATTGCGTGGCTGTGAGGCCGGTTGTACGCTGGTGTAGCAACGGTCTTGTCCGGTATGGCTTGAGGTTATTTGTAGAGATTTAACGCTCATATTTTTGCCGCGGGTGGGGCCGTTGTCTAGTTGGTGGGTGTGGGGTGCGTGTCTACTTTTGAATAAGCCTCTATTGGTAGAGTTTGCCGTCCGATTCCTCCAGGTAGCAGGTGGGGCAGAGCGACTCATAGCCCACATGCACGCCGTCAATAGCCACCTGGTCACCGGCAAAAACAAACTTTCCATCAACGGTACGGCCGTTAAAGAGCGCCTTCCGTCCGCACCGGCAAATAGTCTTGAGCTCTTCAAGCGTATGGGCGATCTCCAGTAGGCGGGCAGAGCCGGGGAAAGCCCGCGTCCTAAAGTCCGTACGAATGCCGTAACACATCACCGGCACGTTCTCTACCACCGCAATCCGCATCAGGTCATCCACCTGCTCAGCAGTCAAAAACTGGGCCTCATCCACCAGCAGACAAGAGACCGGCAGATGCCAGTGCATACGGTTATCATCGGCATTAGGCTCAGCAGCAGAATGGAAGAGCTCGCGCACAGAGTCGTCCGCCCCCACCAAAAAATCAGCCTGGCGAGTCACGCCCAGGCGGGACACAATCTCAGTATCGCCCTTAGTATCAACCTGCGGCTTAGCCAGCAGCACGCGCTGGCCCCGCTCCTCATAGTTATGGGCAGCCTGCAACAGCGCAGTCGACTTACCCGAATTCATGGCACCAAAACGGAAATAGAGCTTAGCCACGCGGCCACACCTTTCAACCCAGAACACGTACAAGAGAACAAAACCAAACCACACCATTCTAGCCCGGCGCACTCCCCCTCTCACAGGCGTCCGCGTCCTGACCAGACGACTTTGTACCACGCAGTGTTCAGAATTCGGTCTCTAAGTGGGCAGGGGCTGGTACAAACCGGAGTCAATGCACCTGGGTATACAAAAAGGGAGGGCCCCGGAAAACCCCGGTGCCCTCCCTGTTCCTCACAAGTAACTTACTTGCCTGAAACCTCGATACCTGAGACGTCGACGTCCTTGAGCGGGATAGTCTTTGAACCGGTCACCAGCTTGTGCACCAGCCACACGCCAATAATGATGGGCAGGCCAATGTAGGCCGAGACAACCTCGAACCAGTGGCCAGCGAAGATAGCGTTGTAGTTCTGGCCAGCAATCACCATCAGACACATCAGCAGCGCAACGATAGGGCCAATGGGGAAGAGCGGAGCCTTGTAGGGCAGGTCGTTCACATCGTTACCCTGGGCCACGTAGGCGCGGCGGAAGCGGTAGTGACAGATAGCCACGCCCACCCAGGTGATAAAGCCCGACAGACCGGAGATATTGATCAGCCAGGTGTAGGCCGAGCCCTCACCCACGATAGCTGAGACGAAACCGAAGAGGCCGATAGCGGCAGTCATGAGTAGGGCGGGCATGGGGATACCGCGGGAGTTCACGCGGGCAAAAATCTTAGGAGCACGCCCCTCCAGCGCCAGGGCGTAGAGCATACGGGATGAAACGTAGAGGCCCGAGTTACCGGCCGAGAGAATCGCGGTCAGAATGACGGCGTTCATCACCGAAGCGGCAAAAGCAACGCCCAGGTTCTCAAAGACCATGGTGAAAGGTGAGTAGGCGATATCGGTGGCGTCGGCCCGCAGCAGGTTGGGGCTGGTGTAGGGAATCAGGGTACCGATAATAGCGATAGCACCGATGTAGAAGAGCATAATGCGCCAGAAAACGCTCTTAAGGGCGCGGGGAACGTCGCGACGGGGGTTCTCAGATTCACCCGCGGCAACACCGATCATCTCGGTGCCCTGGAAGGAGAAACCAGCGACCATGAAGATAGCCAGGACAGAGAGGAAGCCGCCCTTGAAGGGTGCTTCGCCGTCGGTCCAGTTAGCGAAACCGTTGTCGTGGTTGCCCAGGATGCCGAAAATCATGGCGACGCCAGCGATCAGGAAGACGATAACGGTGACCACCTTGATGGTAGCCAGCCAGAACTCTGATTCGCCGTAGGAGCGGGCCGAGAGCACGTTGATACCCAGAATGATGGCCAGGAAGACCCCTGCCCAGACCCAGCCGGGGACGCCGGGGAGCCAGTAGGACATAATGACGCCAGCAGCCACCAGTTCAGCAGCCACGGTAATGGCCCAGTTGAACCAGTAGTTCCAGCCCATGGCGAAGCCGAAGGAGTCTGAGACGTAGCGGGAGGCGAAGGTCTGGAAGGAGCCTGCAACGGGCAGGTTTGCTGCCATTTCGCCCAGGGACTGCATGAGGAGCAGCACCATGATGCCGATCAGGGCGTAGGCCAGCAGGGCGCCGCCGGGGCCGGCTTCTGCGATGGTGGAGCCGGAGGCAACAAAGAGGCCGGTGCCGATGGCGCCGCCGATGGCGATCATGGAGAGGTGGCGGCTGGCGAGGCCGCGCTTAAGCTCTTCTTTGGTCTGCCCGGTGGGTGCAGACTGCGCTTCAGTAGACATAGTGTGCTGCTACTTTCGGTGGTAATGAGCCCCCAACAGTTTTGCTTAGGGGGCATAAGACAAACTTTAGATTACCACCGCGAGCGCCCTGCACCCCCGGGTGGGTAGCGTGATTTAGCTCTGCTTATCTTCGTTGATGAAGGTGACGGATGCGCCGTGTTCGACGGTGCGGGAGACGGTGCAGTCTTTTTCGGCGGAGAGTTTGATTAGGCGGTCGACCATGGAGCGGGCTTTTTCGCCCTCGTCGGTGGCGGGGAAGCGCACGTTGAAGCTGACTTCGATGTCGTCGAGGCTAACGGCCTTGTTCTCGTCGACCTTGCGTAGACCTGAGGAGTGCACGGTGAAGGTTTCGGGTTCTGATTTGCGGCCGGTGACCACATCGACGTCGATGGCGGAGCATCCAGCGATAGCGGCTAGGAGCAGTTCGACGGGGGTGAGCAGGCCTTCGCCCTGGCCAAAGTCGAGGGTGTCGCCCTTGGCGTTGGTGGCGCGGTAGTGGCGGGAGGCGACCCGCTCGACGGTGACGGCGCGGTAGTTGGGGTCTTCGGTGCGGGTGGTCTTGTCGGTCATGGTTCTTCCTTACTGTGGGGTGAGGGGCGGACGCCGGTACCCGGGTAACGGCGCCAGCACGGGTTTTATTTCTGAGGAGGCAAGCAGTTACATGCTGATCAGAAAATTGGAGTTCCTCTAGTTTTATCTAAACTTATGGCTATGCACCACACCAGCCCAGATACAGGTCAGCTCTCAGCGCCTTCTACCCCTGCCAACCTGCCGGCCCCCGCTAGCGGGGCGATGGCGTCCGCCCCCATTACGGGGGAACACATCAGCCAGCTTCCCGGCGAAAGCGGCTTCAAAGAAGGCCTGCGCGTCGCCGGTGTTCTCTGCATCGGCTTTGTGGTTATGGGCATGGGCCTGGGCGTGCTGGTCGCTTCGGTGGGCCTGCCCTGGTGGGTTGCCCCGGCTCTCTCAGCTATTGTCTTTGCCGGGTCGGTGGAGTTCCTGCTGGTGGGCATGATTGCCGCCGCTGCGCCACTGAGCCTGATTGCTTCCACGACCCTGCTGATGAACGCCCGGCATCTGGTTTACGGCATCTCCTATCCCCTGCAGAACGTCAAGGGGAATCTAGCTAAGGCTCTAGCTGTGTATATGCTCTGCGACGAGGCCTACGCCCTGAATACCGCGACGGGGTCGCAGAATTTTCGTAGCTCCCGCATCATGACGGTTTCTGTGGTGCTCTGGCTCTCCTGGTGGGGCGGCTCCACACTGGGCGTGATTCTAGGAGCCACTTTTCTCTCCCATTTAGAGGGCGTTGACTTCGTGATGACCGGTATGTTCCTGGTGCTCTCTATCGACGCCTACCGTGCGGTCAAGGACCGGATCACAGCGTCCCTTGCGGTAGCTGCCTCGCTGACGGCCATCGTCCTCGCCCCGCATTCTATGCTGCTGGTGTCCCTGCTGACCCTGGTGGTCCTGCTCATGATCCGTCACCTTGCCACCCAGCGTGCCACCACCCCTGCGAAGGAGGCTCCCCGTGCCTAGCACCGGTTACATTCTTTCCGCTATTTTCCTGGCTGCCGGCATCACCTTCGCCCTGCGCCTGATTCCCTTCGGTGTGAAGTCCTTGCTCAAAGATTCAGCGCTAGTCGCTAACCTGGCCGCCTGGCTGCCCATGGGCGCCATCATCTGCCTGGGCTTCTACGTGATGGCAGAAATCGACTACTCTTCCCGCGAGGCAGCCCTGCCCTACCTCGCCGGAGCGGTGGTAACTGTTGCTACCCACCTGTGGCGGAAGAACCTGGCACTCTCCCTCATCGTAGGTACAGCAACCTGCGTGGTGCTTGCTAACTGGGTCTTCTAAGGACATACCGCCAAGAGGTACCTACCAAAAAGCGCAGCAAACATACTCGGAGCCGACTGGCTGGGTCTGGCGTGAATCGTGACGAGCCTCTAGGCGAGGAGCGAGAGGGTCAGTCGGCGAGAGTATGTTTGCTGCGCTAATTTATTGCGCGGTGTCTCTGTTTTAGAGTGCTGCGAGCGCCCCAGCGCGAGCTAGGAGAGGGTCAGCAAGCGGAAGGGATATACCCACCGCGTAAGTGATGTTGGTTTTAGAGTGCTGCGAGCGCTGCCTCGTAATCAGGTTCGGTGGTGATTTCGTCGACCAGCTGGGTGTAGATGACCTCACCGGCGGCGTTGATGACCACAACGGAGCGAGCCAGCAGGCCGGCCAGGGGGCCGTCGGTCATGGTGACGCCGTAGTCTTCGCCGAAGGAGTCGCGGAAGGCTGAGGCTGAGACAACGTTCTCAATGCCTTCGGCACCGCAGAAGCGGCTCAGGGCGAAGGGCAGGTCCTTGGAGACGCACACGACGGTGGTGTTCTCTAGCTTGGATGCTTCTTCGTTAAATTTACGGACGGACGCGGCGCAGACGCCGGTGTCGATGGAGGGGAAGATGTTGAGGACCAGGTTCTTGCCCTCGAATGAGTCTGAGGTGACTGCGTCAAGGTCGGTGCCCACCAGGGTGAATGCGGGTGCTGTGGAACCTACGGCGGGCAGGTCGCCTACGGTCTGTACGTCATTGCCTTCAAGATGTGTAGTAGCCATAGTTGTATTGTGGCGCAGGCAACCGGGGTGGTGCAAGGTGTTGCGCTGTGCGGGGAACCGCCGGTCTAGTCAGGTGTGCGCGGTTCGCTAGACTGATATGCAGCTAACTTTCGCACTTTAGGGAGATTTCGTGTCTACTGCTCACGCCGCTGATTCCCATCAGACTATTCGTATTACGGGTGCCCGCAATAATAATCTCAAGAATGTTTCGGTTGAGATTCCTAAGCGCCGTCTGACGGTCTTTACCGGTGTGTCGGGGTCGGGTAAGTCGTCCTTGGCTTTTGGTGTGGTGGCCGCTGAGTCCCAGCGTCTTATTAACGAAACCTATTCGGCTTTTGTGCAGGGTTTTATGCCGCATCAGGATCGGCCCGATGTCGATGCGATTGAGGGGCTGACCAGCGCGATTATCGTCGATCAGGAGCGCCTGGGGGCTAACCCTCGCTCAACGGTGGGCACTGCAACCGATGCCCTTCCCATGCTCCGTATGCTCTTTGCCCGCGTGGGCACCCCCAACCTGGGCTCCCCCACCGCTTTTTCTTTCAACCAGGCGACCGTGCAGGGCACTGGGGCTCGTAAGGTGGGCGACGGCAAGGCCGAACACGTTACTTTCTCCCGCACCGGCGGTATGTGCAACCGCTGTGAGGGGCTGGGCCGCACCAGCCAGATCGACCTGACTGAGCTCTTTGATGAGAACCTGACTATGGAGGACGAGGGCTTCTTCAAGGTTCCCGGTTTCTCTACCAGTGGCTGGTCCGCCCGTCTCTACAAGGAGTCGGGCCTTACCGATATTCCGGTCAAGGACTTCACCGAAGAGCAGCGTGCCGATTTTCTCTATAAAGAGCCCACCAAGATGAAAATCGCGGGTATCAACATGACCTATGAGGGTCTGGTTCCCCGCATCGAGAAGTCTATGCTGTCTAAGGACAAGGAGGGCATGCAGCCCCATATCCGTGCCTTTGTTGACCGAGCGGTCACTTTTGTGCCCTGCCCCGACTGCGGTGGCACCCGGCTTTCTCAAGCTGCTCTGGCGTCCAAGGTCAACGGGGTGAATATTGCGCAGCTCTGCGATATGCAGGTCACCGATCTGCTCGCCTGGGTTCGGGAGCAGGATATCCCCGAGGTCGCTCCCCTACTCGGGGCTCTTGAACATCTACTTGACTCTATGGTCACAATCGGGCTGGGGTACATTGCTCTGTCCCGGTCAGCTTCTTCGCTCTCTGGCGGTGAGGCCCAGCGCGCCAAGATGGTGCGCCACCTAGGGTCCCCGCTCACCGACGTCACCTATGTCTTTGACGAGCCCACCGCGGGCCTTCACCCCCACGACGTCACCAAGATGAACGAGCTTCTGTTGCGCCTGCGCGACCGCGGCAACACCGTGTTGGTGGTTGAGCATAAGCCCGAGACCATCGCCATTGCCGACCATATTATCGACATGGGCCCGGCCGCCGGCTCCGCCGGTGGCACCGTGGTCTACGCCGGTGCCTTCGAGGGGCTCAAGCAGGCAGACACCGTCACCTCCCGCCACTTCTACGACCGGCAGGGGCTTAAGGACGCCGTCCGCCCGGCTATCGGGGCCCTGCAGGTTGCTCACGCAACCCGCAACAACCTCAAAAATGTCTCGGTGGCCGTGCCTACCGGCGTCCTGACCACCTTCACCGGCGTTGCCGGGTCCGGTAAGTCCTCCCTGATTACCGAGCTCCTGGAACAGCAGGCAGATAGCGAAGAGCGCATCATCTACATCGACCAGGCCCCTATCAAGGGCTCGCGCCGTTCCAACCCGGCTACTTATACAGGCTTACTCGAACCTATCCGCAAGGCCTTCGCCAAGGCTAACGGGGTCAAGCCCGCCCTCTTCTCAGCCAACTCTGAGGGCGCCTGCCCCGAATGTAAGGGCACCGGCGTGCTGGAAACCCAGCTGGGCTTCATGGAAAAATCCACCGCCGTCTGCGAGGCCTGCGAGGGAAAACGCTTCTCCCCCGGCGTACTCGAATACCGCCTGGGCGACAAGAACATCAGCGACGTTCTGGCCCTCTCTGCTGCCGATGCCCTCACCTTCTTCAGCGCCAAAGACACCAAGCTGGCCGCCGCCACCAAAATCCTGCAGCGCCTGGTTGATGTGGGCCTGGGCTACATCACCCTCGGTCAGCCCCTCTCCACCCTCTCCGGCGGCGAGCGTCAGCGCATCAAACTCGCCACCCACATGGCAGAACCCGGCGGAATCTACATCTTCGACGAACCCACCACCGGCCTACACCTGGCCGATATTCAGCAGTTCCTCACCCTGCTCGACCAGCTGGTCGATGCCGGAACCACCGTGCTCTGCATCGAACACCACCAGGCAGTCATCGCCCATTCTGACCATATTATTGACGTTGGCCCAGAGGCCGGCCACGGTGGCGGTACAATCGTGTTTGAGGGCACCCCCACTGCCCTCGCCGCCGCCGGTACCCTCACCGGCGAGCACCTGGCGTCCTACCTAGCGTCATAAAACCCCGCCGCACCACGTCATAAAGGCGTTCTCCCACGAAAAAAGACAGGGGGCGACGCCTGTAACCACACCATCATCTAAAGTAAAACTGTGCCAAAACTCATCAACCACGAAGAACGCAAACAAGAAATCGCCCAAGCTGTCTGGGCGGTGCTAGCCCGTGAAGGCGTCCGTGGCGTATCTGTGCGAACCGTAGCCGCCGAAGCTGGCATCTCTACAGGCTCTCTGCGCCACGTCTTCCCCTCCCACGAAGAGATGATGCAGTTCTCTCTCGACTATGTAGGCAAGCGCTTCATTAGGTCCCTCACCAGCCACACCTTCAACTACGAGCTGATTTACAGCCTCGAAGAAATATTCACCGAGCTCTCCCCCGTCTCTGAAGACGGCAAGCTCTTTATCACCGTGGTTGCGGGCATGCTGGCCGATGCCTCAACGATTCCCGGTACCGCCAAGATTCTGCAGTCCCACGAAAAGGACTTCCTCTACGCCTACGGCTTCCTGCTCAGCCAGCTACGGGCCCAGGGCTTTGTGCGCGACGATATCGATATCGACCTAGAGGTAGAAAAGCTTGTAGCTCTGCTGTGGGGAATTAATTGTCTCTACCTGCTCACCGATGGCGAGGCAAGCGACGAAGAGCTCATGGCCCCCATGCTCACCCACTTCGAGACCCTGCTGGAAATCTTCACCTACCCCGAAGAGCAGGACCTCGACTACTTCAGTCAGGAGTTCTTCAGTGCCTAAGCTCATTGACCACGACGAACGCAAGAAAGTCATTTCCCAGGCAGTCTGGAAACTCCTCAACGAGCGCGGCGTCAGCGCTATCACCATTCGCAACGTGGCAGCCGAAGCCGGTATTTCCACCGGTTCCCTGCGCCACTCCTTCGACAGCCGCGTCGAACTTGTCACTTATGCCCTGGAACTTATCGGTGTAGAGACCGAGGCCAGTATGCGGGAGGTATCGGTACAGGGGCAGGACGTGCTCAACACCATCAAGATTCTTGAGCACTTCATCCCACTCACCCCGCGCTCCCGCGCGGTTTCCCGCATCACCCTGGGCATGGTGGCCGAGCTGCGTTCTACCCCCGAAATTAAAGATATTTCGACTGCCAGCCTGGAGCGCATCCGCACCCTCTTCTACGACATGCTGGTGCAGCTCGATCAAGCGGGGCAGATTAAGACTGGCACCGATCTCAAGGTGCAGGCTAATCAGCTAACCATGCTCAGCTATGGCCTAACGACCAAGGCCATCATCGGCGGCAAGGGGTCAGACCCGGTCAACCTCAGCTACATCTTCCGCTCCAGTATCAACGAGCTGCTTGTACACCCCGTACCCTATGCAACCCAGGAAGACATCGACGAATTCATTGCCCTGTCTGAGGGCGTGGGCGAGCTGCACACCCCCGAAGAGACCGCAGAAGAAAACTAAAAGCGGGGCAAACCTATAGCGAAACTCTTTAAACGCCACAGCGGGCGGAACCGGTACCGGTTCCGCCCGCTGTGCGTATAGGCTTCTGGCTAAGGTACCTGCTACCAGGCGAAGCCGATAGAATCCTCAATCTTCTTCACAAAGTCGGGGTTGGCCTCGTCCACCAAGATAGCGGCGTGCATCAGCTCGTGCCCGTTATCCAGGGTGAAGATGTAGCCGGGGGCGTTACTCGAAGCAAAACGTACCTCGGAGCGAATCACACGCACGCCGTCTTCGCGGGTGTAGTTAATGGTCTCAACGGTCTCGTTGATAGACCAGGCCGGGGTAAGGCGGGCGACGGTTTCTTTCTCCATCTCTTCAGCGCTGCGCCCCTGCTCATCGTTATAGGGGGTGCCCACCATAAAGCGGCCCGCGGCGTCCTCTGCGCTACGGTAGTGGGTGAACTGGTAGGTGAAGATTTCTGCCTGGGAGGGAGCGGCGTCCTGCACGTAGTCCTGGGGGACGAAGAAGGTCACGCCGTTCTCGGCAAAGACGGTGCCCGGGAAGGGGTCCTCGGGAGTGGGCTCAGGGGTCGGCTCTGCGGTGGTGGGTTCGGGAGTCGGCTCCGGAGTGGGCGTTGCGGTGGTCGCCTCAACGGTGGGGGTAGGGCTGGGCGATGCTGAACTTGCGCTTGCTGAAGCGGTCTGCGGGTCAACGCGGGTGATGGCTTCTTCCTGCTGGCAGGCGGTGAGGGCCAGCAGGGCAAGGCTAGTGAACAGGACGACTGATTTTCTGGTCATGGTTCCTTCACAGGGTAAGGCATGGTGTGCGGCTTTTAATTCTAAAGACCGCACTAGCACCTGCCCAGTGAAAACCGGAAAATGTGGGCAAGATACCGCAGCCCTCCCCGTGTGTTTGCTGCCTGCCTGCTGGGGAGGGGCGGCGGGCGTCCGCCCCTGA
Organism: Rothia nasimurium; assembly: GCF_928392795.1. Lineage (GTDB taxonomy): Bacteria > Actinomycetota > Actinomycetes > Actinomycetales > Micrococcaceae > Rothia > Rothia nasimurium_F. The sequence continues at coordinate 153,336 of NZ_CAKMTJ010000001.1, read as the reverse complement.
GAAACTAGGACGCCTGTGCCCGGCCTGCCAGCGCCCACTTAGCCTTGGGGTAGAGCAGGGCAATCATGAGAATACCTAGCAGAATCACCGGGATGTGGCTGGCCATGGCCCAGCGGAAGGCCTCAAGGGTGTAGGTTTCGGGGGTGCCGGCGCCGAGGCTGTCAAGAATCAGGCCGATCAGGAACACGATGGTGAGGGCCCCTACGAAGCCACCCATATTGGCGATGCCTGTGGCTAGGCCGCGCTGGTGCTGGGGCACGTGCGAACGCACCACCTCAAAAGCTGCCATGGACACCGGGCCGTTGATGCCCAGGGTGATAGCTGCGGCGTATACCAGGGCGGTGGGGGCAATTCCGGGCCAGAAGAAAATCAGGGACCACAGGCTGAGGTTGAGCAGGCTGCTGCCCACCGCAATGTGCACCCGGTAGGGAGAAAAGCGGGAGAGAATCGAGCCAGTGAAGAATCCGGCGATGACGATGGAGGCTACCACTGTGCTGACGATGCCCGAAGCCAGGGCCCGGCTATAGCCCAGGCCCCCGGTTAAAAAGGGCATGCCCCACAGCAACATGATGGAGAAAATCATAGAGGCGGTGACGTAGTGCACCCAGAAGGCCAGGCGCACTCCCGGGTAGGCCAGTACCTGCCTGATAGAGGCCGCAAAGCCTGGACCCGAGGCCGGGGGAAGCATGGGCAAAGAGTCTGTGACGGGATAGGGGTGGTCGGTGCGGGCCCGGTTGGCTTCTTCCTGGTCAGGGAGCGGACGCCGGGCGGACTCGCTCCCCCGTCCGCGCCGGGCTCGGCGGCCTAGCCCCTGGGCAACGGTAGCCTTACCGGGAGCCGGCCTGAGCGTAAATAGGGCCAGGATCAGAAGGCAGGAACCGATAACGGCGAGAACGGTAAAGCCGCCCTGCCAGCCCAGGGCGCCCACCAGGGTGACCAGGGGTGTGACGGCAACCAGCTGACCCATCTGGCCCATATTGGCGCTAATTTGGTTGACCACCGGAATCTGTTTAGGGGTAAACCAGTCTGAAATCAGACGAATTAGGCTGACGAATATACAGGCGTCCCCACTGCCCACCAGCACACGCGCCAGCAGGGCCAGGGGCACAGTCTCACTCTGGGCCAGGAGAAACTGGCCAGCCGTCATGAGGGTCAGGCCACCGGCAATCAGCACCGGCGCCCCCTTACGGTCAAGCAGGGCACCCACCGGTACCTGCCAGCTGGCGTAGACCACCAGCTGCAGCATGATGAAAAGGGAAATAGCTGTAGCCTCTACCCCAAAGTGGGTTTGGGCAGTGGCCCCCAGCGCCGAGAAGGAGCTGCGGTTGATGATTGAGAACACGTAGGCGGCTATAGCCACCGCCCACACTAGCCATTTCATCGGTAAGCCACTGCTTTCAGTGGTTAGTTGCTCTTCTTGACCACAGAGGACTTCAGGTACATCTGGCCTGCACCGGGAACCTTAGCTTCAATGTCGTGGCCGTTGACGGGGCTTTCGAGCAGGCGGATACCGCGTACCTTGGTGCCAGCCTTGATGTCAGCGCCGCCCTTGACCTTGAGGCCCTTGGTGATGGTGACAGAATCGCCGTCGACCAGCTCGTTGCCGACAGCATCGAGCACCTTGGAGCCGGCCTCTTCTTCCTCAGCGGTATCAGCTTCGACCCATTCGTGACCGCACATGGGGCAGACCCAGAGGTCCCCCTGCTGGTAGGAGTACTCTTCAGCGCAGGCGGGGCAGGCGGGTGCGGGGGCATCAGACATGGGGGTCTCCAAAAGTTAGGTGGTGTCTAGGTCGCTCCCCATTATCCCAGATAGAAGCACAAAACCTCCCGCTATCCGGTTATCCGAGGGCGGGAGGTTCTGCGCTTGAATACGAGCAGGCTTTACTTGGTAGTTGCCGGGCCTTCGTCGTTCATGTCGGTAGCAGGGTCTGAGACAACATCGGCGGGAGCCTCGTCGACTAGCTTCTGGGCCTTCTTGTCAGCCTTATCGGCTTCCTTTTCAGCTTTCTTAACAGCCTTCTCGGTTTCCTTTTCGGCCTTAGCTTCTGCCTTTTCTACCTGCTTCTCGGCCTTAGCCTCGGCGCGGGCGTCCTTGACCTCTTCAGCCTTTTCCTTGGCTTTCTCGGTGCCTGCGGCGGCAGCTTCTTTAGCCTTTTCGGCACCTGCCGCAGCTGCTTCCTTGGCCTTTTCGGCGACGACGGGTGCCTGTTCCTTGATGGTTTCTTCGGCGGTCTTGATGCCGTTCTGCACCTTGGGGTCGTTCCAGACGTTGGCAGCCTGGGTCTTGATCTTTTCGTACTGGCCGCGGCCTGCGCGAGCACCCAGCACGTAACCGATACCTACACCGGCGATGAACGCTAGACGTGCTTTCATGATAAACCTTCTTTCATCAGTGAACTTGTTATCACCTATTGTGCCAAAGCATGCTTACGAGAGGTGAACGACACACCGCACACTCATCTAAGATGCCATCGAAAAAGTGCAAGTGCCCCGCACTTAACGCGGGGCACTTGCACTTTTCCGAGGGAAGATCCGGTTTGGAGGCTAGACGTTGAAGCGGAACTCCACCACGTCCCCGTCCTGCTCAAGAACATCCAGGCTTTCTAGGCAGTGTTTTATTGATATCATCGATGCGCTGGCTCACTAGTCTTGCCATAGGGGAACTGCCTCGGCCAGGGCCTGCTGGGATACTTGATTTTTAAGGAGCTGAAGAGGAAAAATATCGACCCGCTGAGTGCCCAAAAGGTTACGGGTTTCCTCCATAAGACCAGCTGCCCGCATCAAGACGTTACCATCAGCTGGATCCATTTCTACCAGAATATCTAAGTCGCTCTCCGGGCCAGCAGTGCCCCGGGCGACCGACCCGAAAAGCTGCGGGTTATAGGCACCGTATCGTTCCAGCAGCTCCACGAATGACTGCCAGTGGGTTTGAAGCAAAGACCTGTGCTCTAGGCTTTCTCTGCTTAGACTTCTAGTGCTCATACCCACAGTTTACCTATCTGCTTCTGAGAAAAGATAGGGCTTTTCTTTTCTATAAAAAGTGGCCGGTAGCTCCCTCCATGGAGCTACCGACCACTCAATCATTAAAGGCTACATGCTAGACGTTAAATCTAAACTCCACCACGTCGCCGTCCTGCATGATGTAGTCCTTGCCTTCCATGCGGACCTTGCCGCGGGCCTTGGCCTCAGCCATAGAACCGGCGTCGTCCAGGTCGGAGAAGGAAACAACCTCGGCCTTGATGAAACCGCGCTCGAAGTCGGTGTGGATGACGCCAGCAGCCTGGGGGGCGGTGTCGCCCTTGGTGATGGTCCAGGCGCGGGTTTCCTTGGGGCCTGCGGTCAGGTAGGTCTGCAGGCCCAGGGTGGAGAAGCCGACGCGGGCCAGCTTGTCGAGGCCGGACTCGTCCTGGCCACTCATCTCTAGCATTTCGCGGGCTTCTTCTTCAGAGAGCTCAACCATGTCGGCCTCAAGCTTGGCATCCAGGAAGACGGCCTCAGCGGGGGCTACCATGGCGCGCAGTTCAGCCTGCTTTTCCTCAGAGGCGAGGACGCCCTCGTCCGAGTTAAAGACGTAGATGAAGGGCTTAGAGGTGAGCAGGTTCAGCTCCTTGAGCAGGGCCATGTCGATCTTTGCTTCTTCGTACTTGGAAATCAGGGTATCGCCCTGTTCCAGCACGGCCTGGGCCTTCTTGTATTCCTCAAGCTGGGCAGGGTCGCCCTTCTTGATTTTGACGGCCTTTTCCAGGCGGGGAATAGCGTTTTCCAGGGTCTGCAGGTCAGCCAGCACCAGTTCGGTGTTGATGGTTTCCATATCGCTGGCGGGGTCTACCTTGCCGTCGACGTGGATGACGTCGGGGTCGTCGAAGGCGCGGACGACCTGGGCGATGGCGTGTGCCTCGCGGATGTTCGCGAGGAACTGGTTACCCAGGCCTTCACCTTCGGAGGCGCCGCGAACGATACCGGCGATATCAACGAAGGAGACGGTCGCGGGCAGAATGCGCTCGGAACCGTAGATTTCGGCCAGGCGAGCCAGGCGCTCATCGGGCAGGTTGACGACGCCCACGTTGGGTTCGATGGTCGCGAAGGGGTAGTTCGCTGCCAGGATGTTGTTTTTGGTCAGTGCGTTAAAAAGGGTCGACTTGCCGACGTTGGGCAGACCCACAATTCCAATAGTTAAAGCCACGGTTTCTAGTTTACAGGGATGAGTCAAGCGAGCGCGGGAGCGTCAGTGAAGCCCTGCAAGCGGTGCGGACGCCCGCCACCGGCGGGTAGGTCAGGCCTGCTTCCCCTCACCCACCTCTTGTTATCTGGGGGACAGTATTTTATGCTGGTCAGCATGACAGTAGCGCAGTTTTCACCTCGGGACATCATCATTCGCTCTATCAACCTTGACTCCGATGCCGATATGGAGCAGCTCAATGCCCTAGAATCTGCCTGCGATGAAAAGCTCTACGGCTTCCCCTACACCACAACCATTGAAGAGCGGCGAGCTATTCTTGCCCCCTCCAGTTACTATGAAAACCACCGTTGGGTGGCAGAGGTTCAGGGGCAGATTCTCGGTATTGCGCTCGCTTCTTTCCCCCTCGAAGAGAACCCCGACGGCCTCACTTTTGCCCTCGCCGTCCACCCCGAAGCTGAGGGGCGGGGCCTGGAAGAGGCCCTCACCCACCATGCCCTGGCCGAGGCTATCGAGCCCAGCGGACGCACCCACATCACCTACGACGGCTACCTCATGCAGGATGACGACAAGGACGACCCCGCCCTGCCCATCAACAGGGTTGCGGCTCTTCTGGGCTTGGAACCTAAGAATTCTGCTATCACGAGAATCGCTCCCCTACCGCTTCCCGCAGACCTTGTGCAGGCAGCTGAGGGCAAGACAATAGCCGACCCCGCCTACACCTTTGAGGTCTGGGAAAACCACATTCCCGACCAGTATTTAGAATCAGCAGCAGCTGCTTACCACCAGCTGGAGGTAGATGAGCCCATAGGAGAAGCCCACCGGGAAGCTTCAGACTTCACCCCTGAGCGTCTGCGCGAGATGGAGCAGAAAACCCATGCAACAGGAGAAGAACTGATGTATGCGGTTGCCTTACACCAAGGAAAGATTGCAGCGATAACAGCCCTGACCTATCCCACCGATACACGCAATGTATCAGCCTGGCAGGAATCTACAGTTGTCATGCCAGAGCACCGCGGCCTTGGCCTCTCCCGCACCCTTAAGGTGCTCAGCCATACCCGCCTACCGGCGTCCGCGCCCCACATCCGGCAAATTATTACCATGAACTCGGCCGTCAACCCGGCCATGATCAAGGTTAATGAGGAGCTGGGCTACCGGCCCGTCTGGGAAGAAATCTGCTACCAGAACTAGTGGCTAGCCCCGCCCAGGTTGAGCACCAGCACACCGGCCACAATCAGGGAAATACCCACTACCTTCACTAGGGTGATGGGCTCCCCCAGGAAGACCGCCCCGATGGCGACAATGGCAGCAGTACCCAGCCCCGACCAGAGGGCATAGGCGACTCCGACCGGGATATCCCGTACCGCCAGCGACAGCATAAAGAAAGCGAAACCGTAGCCCACCAGGCACCCCAGGGTAAACCACAGTTTGGTGAACCCCTCAGTGTATTTCAGCAGGGTGGTGGCAATGAGCTCCGAACCAATAGCAAGCGCGAGGAAAAGGTAGGGCATAGGCTCATTCTGCATGGCTCGTACAAAAAAGGCTAGAATAATAAGTACACGTATCTCACAACGATGTGAATCTAGGAGTTTTTGTATGTCTCACAAGGGCAGCCACGAATACACCGATGTCTCCACCGCAGCCATCGAAATGGGCGACGCCGCAACCCGGGCGCCGGGGTGGAACCGCACAGACACAGCCTGGACCGTCAGCCTCTTCGGCACCGCCGTCGGCGCGGGCATCCTCTTTCTCCCCATTAACGCGGGCGCCGGTGGTGTCTGGCCCCTGCTGGCCGCAACCGTCCTGATTTGGCCCATGACCTTCCTCGCCCACCGAGGGCTCTCCCGCATGGTCTCCGCCAGCTCCAAACAAACAGCAGATATCACAGAGGTAGCCGAAGAATTCTTCGGCCGAGGCTTCGGCAAGATCTTTACCCTGCTCTACTTCCTCTCCATCTACCCCATCCTGCTCATTTACGGCGTCAGTATCACCAACACCGTTGACTCCTTCCTGACCAACCAGTTCGGGCTAGAACCCCTGCCCCGCTGGCTTCTTGCCGCCCTGCTTGTTGGCGCCATGAGCGCCGTCATGATTATCGGCCAAAAATTCATGCTCATGGTGACCCAGTTCCTGGTCTACCCCCTTATTCTGGTACTCGCCGCGCTCACCCTCTACCTCATCCCCCACTGGTCACTCGACGGTTTTAGCCAGGTGCCGGCCCCCGGCAACTTTTCTATGACCCTCTGGCTCATGCTGCCGGTGCTCGTCTTCTCCTTCTACCACGCAGCGGCTATCTCCCAGTTCTCAGTGGCTATGCGCAAGCAGTACCACGGCTTCGCTTCGGTCAAGGCCTCCCGTGTACTGCGCGTTACCTCAATCATTCTGACCGTCTTCACCATGGGCTTTGTCTGGTCCTGCGTACTAGCTATCGGTCCGGACGGCCTCGCTGAAGCCCGCGCCTCCAACCTCCCCATCCTCTCCTACCTGGCCAACGAATTCGACGCCTCCTTCATCAACTGGCTCGGCCCCATCGTAGCCATCGCTGCCATCGTCTCCTCCTACTTCGGCCACTGGCTCGGCGGGCACGAAGGAGCAGCGGGTATCGTCCGTAAAAACTTCGACCCCGAGAAAAAACGCATCAGCGACAAGGCCCTCAACGCGGCAATCAACGTCTTCATCGTTGTCACCGTCTGGGTCGCAGCCGTGCTGAACCCCAGCGTCCTCTCCCTCATCGAATCACTGGTAGGCCCCGTCATGGCACTGGTACTCTTCATCGTGCCCATGTGGGCCATCCACAAGGTACCGGCACTGGCACCCTACCGCGGCAAACTCTCCAACATCTTCGTGGTGATCTCAGGCATCGCAGCCTTCTCCGCCGTCGTCTACGGCCTGATCCCCAGCTAACCAGCCCCACAAGAAAAGGCCCCCGTGCGGGGGCCTTTTCTTATAGGGAAACTCTTCGCGCAAGGTAAATGGCGTTCGCTTCGCTCACAGCTTCCCATTCGCTCGCTCTTACTTCACCGCACGCGGTGAACCGCTCGCTCATCGTGTCGGCTTCGCTCCTCGTCCTCCCAGTCGCATCGCGGGCTCACCCGAATCATTCTTCAGGGCCGCGCGGAGCTCCTTGGGCAGCGAGAAGAGAATATCTTCCTTAGCGGTCTCAAACTTCTCAACGTCAACGTAACCGTAGTCTGCCAGCAGACGCAGCACATCCTGCACCAGTACCTCGGGCACAGAAGCGCCAGAAGTCAGACCCACGGTGGTCACACCCTCGAACCAGGCCTCATCAACCTCATTGGCGTAGTCCACCAGGTAGGCCTGCTTAGCGCCGTATTCCAGGGCGACTTCCTTCAGGCGCACAGAGTTCGACGAGTTGGTCGAACCCACCACAATCACCAGATCAGCCTGCGGAGCGATCTCCTTGATAGCGCCCTGACGGTTAGAGGTTGCGTAGCAGATATCGTCGGAGGGCGGGTCCTGCAGGGTGGGGAAGCGCTCACGCAGACGGGCAACGGTTTCCAGGGTTTCGTCCACCGACAGGGTGGTCTGAGAAATCCACACCACCTTTTCGGGGTCGCGAACGGTCACCTGGTCGACCTCATCGGGTGAGTTCACAATCTGAATATGGTCAGGGGCTTCGCCGGCGGTACCCTCTACCTCTTCGTGGCCGGTGTGGCCGATCAGCAGAATGTCGTAGTCCTGCTTGGCAAAGCGCACAGCCTCGCGGTGCACCTTGGAAACCAACGGGCAGGTAGCGTCGATGGTATTGAGCTGACGCTCTTCCGCTGAGGCCACAACAGCCGGTGACACGCCGTGGGCGGAGAAGACGGTGACGGCCCCCTCGGGGACTTCCTCCACCTCGTCCACAAAAATTGCACCCTGAGCTTCGAGAGTTTCAACCACATGGCGGTTGTGAACAATCTGCTTGCGCACGTAAACGGGAGCCCCGTAGTGGTCTAGGGCCTTTTCAACGGCAATGACGGCGCGGTCAACGCCGGCACAGTAGCCGCGGGGTGCTGCTAGGAGCACCTTCTTGTCGCCGGTGGGGGCGGCTGCCTCAACTTCTTCGCGGGTCCTGCGCACGCGGGGTACGGTGGGCAGACCCAGTTCAATGGTCTTCTCTTGGGTAGACATAGTCTCTATCCTACGTGGTTCTAGCGGGTGCGTGCAGTGGCTTCTCTCGCAGTCAACCCCATGATCGCTGAGAGAAGAGCAAGAAGTGTCAGTACCGCCCCCGCAATGAGCAGGTTGAGGGCCAGGCCGTTGTGGTAGCTGGCGAAAGATGCGGTGATGGTTTCAGACAGTTTTTGCAGGAAAAGGACGGCCGCGTTGCTAGCCGGTAGCTGTATCCCGGCGGTGAGCGAGGCACCGCCACCCAGGAGGCCAGCGATCCAGAGTAGGGCTGCTGCGCTGAAGGCGATGAAAGCTAGGTAAGCAAAGCGGTTGCGGGGCCAGAGCAGGAACCCGAGCAGGGCGGATATGCCGCTAACCACCAGCAGGGGCTGCCAGAAGGAGGCCAGCCATATCAGGGTATTGACAGTGGAATTGATAGGCCAGATGTTCTGCCCCGTATCCAGGGTGATGGTACGGCCGGGCAGGCTTGAGGTATCAACACCAAAGCCGGTCGCCGACTGCACAGACGCCCCGGCCTGGTCGTAGAGGGCAGAAAGGTCAAGCACCGCCGGGCGGCTTTCACCCGAGAAGTTATAGGCGTGGGTATCTGAAATCACCTGGGCCCACAGCTGGGGGTAGGCATCGGAGGTCACCAGCGAGTTGGTAGCCCCGTCGACCAGGGTGTAGGTCTGGTCATAGAGCCAGTTCTGCACTCCCCCGTACCAGGCGGTGGAGTTCCCGTCGCCCAGGTAGGTTTCAATAGCGGGTGAGGCCATGATGTCGTCGGTAACGGCGCTTGCCAGACTGGTTTGGAAGTCCTGGTCGTAGGCGATGGACTCGGTCATCGCCGCAAAGTTTTCGGTATCTACCAGGGTAGTTTGCGCCCAGTAGGCTGTAGCTGCGGTCAGCCCGGTAGCTAGCGTAAAAAGGGCTAGCAGGACGCAGAGAAAACGCCTGGCCAGGCTAAAGGCCGGACGGCGGTGCTGGCGTCGAGGCACCCGTGGGGGCGTGTAGGACGCCACCGGGGCGGACGCTACCCCCTGCGCCTGCGCTTCAGGCGGGTAGGACCCCTGGGTATAGTGAGCCGAGGCCGGCTCTGCATAGGGGTGGGTGTAGCCCTGGGGCTGCTGGGCATAGGCTGCCTGGGCTGCTTCTTGGGCGCGCTGATTTTCGGCCTGAACGTAAGGGTTCGTCCAGTTGCCGTCGCCGTAGTCTTCTGTGCTCTTGCGGGTACCCGTCATGCTTGCATAGTAGCCGGTCTTACTGAGTATTTGCTTGAGCAGTTCTTATAGGGGGAGCAGGCTCACAGCGAAGCTGCTGGCTCGGGGCTGGCGTGAATCACCTTGTGAGCGCTAGCGAACCGGGTGAGAGGGTCGGCAGCGAGCGTGAGCCTGCGTAACCTTTCAAAAACCCCACAGCAGAAAGAAGACAGTTTTTCTTGGCTCAATGCTTAAAGTGTCAGCCAGCGGTGGTAGAAGTAGGTGTATGAACAGTTTTGGTGATTCTGCACCCGGTCATCTGACGCTGGCACAGCTACAGGCCCAGCAAGAACAGCAGGCCCAGCGCGCACCCCGGCAACTAGCGGAACGCGCTGGCCAGACCAGCGTCGATAACCCCTGGCCCCTACATGTGCTGTCGAATAAGATGCACGAGTATATTGCCCGTTGCGTACCGACCTGGGTAGAGGGGCAGATTATTGAGCTCAACCACCGCGGCAGGGTTTCCTATGTGACGCTGCGCGATATTGAGCAGGAGGTCTCGGTATCGGTTACGGTCTGGGGCTCAGAGATGGCTAAGGTGCAGGGCCAGTTGGAGCGGGGCTCTCGGGTGGTTTTGCAGCTCAAGCCTGATTTCTGGGTGAAGACCGGCCGCCTATCGATGCAGGGCTCTAACATCAAGCCGGTGGGTGTGGGTTCTATGCTGGAGCTCATTGAGCAGTTGCGTGCCAGGCTGCAGGCTGAGGGTCTTTTTAGTCCCGAGCGTAAGAAGCCCCTGCCCTTGCTCCCCCGCCGGGTGGGTTTGATTACCGGCCGTGATTCGGACGCCATGAAGGACGTCATCCGTAATGCCTCCCTACGCTGGCCTGCCGTTGATTTTGAGGTACGGGAGGTTGCGGTGCAGGGCGTGAACGCGGTTGCCCAGGTGACGTCTGCGCTGGCTGAGCTTGATAGCCGGGATGACATCGACGTGATTGTGATTGCCCGCGGTGGCGGCTCCTTTGAAGACCTGCTGCCTTTCTCTGAGGAGGCAATGGTTCGGGCCGTTGCGGCGGCACATACCCCGGTCGTATCGGCTATTGGCCACGAGGCTGACTCCCCGCTGATGGATTACGCCGCAGACCTGCGAGCCTCAACCCCCACCGATGCCGGCAAGCGTATTGTTCCGGACGTCCGTGAGGAGCGAGAACTCTTTGCATCGGCTCGCTACCAGTTGCAGCGAGCAGTAGAACAGCTGATTGCAGCCGAGCGACACGGGCTAGCCCAGGTGCGATCCCGTCCGGTTCTTGCTAACCCGGGCTCTGCCCTGCTGGCTCGGGCAGAAGATCTTGAGCGACTGCGGGCAAGGGCTTCGAGTGCGGCTCTGCACCGTCTGGCTCGGGACCGTGACCTCATTGGTCAGCTGCGAGCGCGTGTTACTGCCCTTTCCCCTCAGCAGACCCTGGAGCGCGGCTACGCGGTGATGCAGGACGCCTCCGGCCAGCTGGTACGCGATGCCCGCACCCTGCACGAGGGGCAAAACATTAGTGTGCGCGCGGCAGCCGGCGCTGTGGACGCAACCGTTACCGCCGTACACGAGAAAAACCACTAGAACCTGGTCAGATGCCAGGTCGAGGAAAGGAAACCTATGAGCAACACCATCGAATTTAAGACCGATCTGAATGCCACTCCGGTTGAGCAGCTGACCTACGAGCAGGCCCGCGAAGAGCTTTTGCAGGTTGTAGCCCGCATGGAGTCCGGTGCGAGCACGCTTGAAGAGTCTATTGCCCTGTGGGAGCGGGGCGAGGCCCTTGCCCAGCGCTGCGAAGCCTGGCTCGACGGCGCCCAGGCTACCCTGGACGCCGCCCGCCAGAACCAGAGCTGAAGTGCAGAGCAGACTCATAGCAAAGCTGCTGGCTCGGCGGCTGGCGTGAATCGCTGGTGATGAGCACCGAGATTCCGAGCGCGCGAGGAAAACAAATCTCGGTGCGAATCTGGCGAGCTTGCGAGCCAGCTAGCGAACCAGCGAGAGGGTCGGCAGCTTGGCTGTGAGTCTGCTCTAATCTGCGCGCTGGAAAGCTTTCTAGTTCTGCTTGTAGTCAGCCAGGAAGTTGCCCAGGCGCTCCAGGGCATCGGCCAGGGTACGGGTATCGGGCAGGAAGACCAGGCGGAAGTGGTCAGGTTCTGACCAGTTGAAGGCAGTACCGTGGCTGAGCAGAATCTTCTGCTCCCGCAGCAGATCAAGCATGAACTGCTCGTCACTGGTGATATTGAACTTATCGATATCGAGCTTGGGGAAGAGATAGAGGGCACCCTCAGCCTGCTGTACGGTCACGCCGTCCATTTCGCTGAGCATCTTGTAGGACAGGTCGCGCTGCTCTTTCAGGCGTCCGCCGGGCAGAATCAGGTCGTTGATGGACTGGTAGCCGCCCAAGGCGGTCTGCACAGCGTGCTGGGCGGGGACGTTGGCGCACAGGCGCATGTTAGCCAGCAGGTTAATACCTTCAATGAAGGGGGCAGCAGCGAGCTTGGGCCCGGAGATAGCCACCCAGCCTGCGCGATAACCGCAAACCCGGTAAGCCTTGGACAGGCCTGAGAAGGTCAGGGTCAGCACATCGTCACCGGCAAGGGAGGCGACATGGGTCATCTGAGCGCCGTCGTAGAGAATCTTCTCGTAGATCTCATCGGCAAAAATCACCAGTTCGTGTTCCCGGGCCAGATCGACAATCTGCTGGAGCACCTGCGGAGTGTAGACAGCACCGGTGGGGTTATTGGGATTAATCACCACAATGCCGCGGGTATTGGGGGTAATTTTTGCCTTGATATCTTCAATATCGGGTAGCCAGCCGTCCTCTTCATTGCAGAGGTAATGTACGGGCTTGCCGCCTGCAAGCTGGGTGGCAGCCGTCCACAGGGGGTAGTCGGGACTGGGTACTAGAATTTCGTCCCCGTTATCGAGCAGGGCTTGCAGGGTCATGGGGATTAACTCTGAAACACCATTACCCAGGTAAACGTCGTCGGTGGTGATGTTCATGATGCCCTCGTTCTGGTAGTACTGCACAATGGCGGTACGGGCAGAGTAAAGGCCGCGGGAATCAGAGTAGCCCTGGGTGTAGGGCAGATGCTCGATGATATCCATCATGATGGTTTCAGGCGCTTCAAAACCAAAGGGGGCGGGGTTACCGATATTGAGCTTGAGGATACGGTGACCGCGGGCCTCCATCCGCTGGGCTTCTTCCAAAATGGGCCCGCGGATATCGTAGAGAACGTTTTGAAGTTTTTTTGATTGCTTGAATGCCATGAGATTTAGATTACCCCTTCATGTTAGCCAACCAGAAATGGGCGGCATCGGTTTCTGAGACGGGATTATCACCGCTGGTAAGTGTGTTGAGGCGAACCAAAGAATCGGTATCGAGGCTGGCAGAGACCTCATTAATAATGTCTTTGACGTTTTGAGGTAGCTCCCCCGCTCGGGTAATGGGCACGATATTCTGGGCCAGCTGGGTACGTTCAGGGTCGTCCAGCAGCTTGAGGTTGTTGGCCGGAATCTCTGCACTGGCCGAATACATGTAGCTCATGCTGGTGGCACCGGTAATCAGTTCCTGGGCCTGTTCAGACCGGCTATCTGCGGTCTTGCTGGCCCCCGGAACACAAGCGTAGTAGGCGCTCAGGGAGCTAGCGCCGCTGGGGTTGGTCGTGTAGCTTTCAGGGGCCACCAAGCTCAGTTCTGAGCAGATTTCCCCCAGGTCGCTCATGGTCTCTAGCCCGTAGCGCTGGGAGGTAGCCCGCGTCACCACGTAGCCGTACCTGTTCGTTGCGTTTGAGGGTGATAGCAGCTCGGCAGTATCTGGTAGGGCACGGTCCACATAGCTGACAATGTCGTTGCTGCTGAGCCCGCGCACGTTCAGCGAGGTAGCGCTGGGGCTGGGCGTAGCAGTAAGACTTGGTGTAGCGGTAGGGCTGGAATCAGCGGACGCGCCCGCACTAGCTTCTGCGCTCGCAGTCGAGTCTGGCGCGGGGCTGGTTTCTGCCGCGGCGCTAGCCCGCTCCTCTTCGATAATGGTGGGGCTAACCGCTCCGTTATCGGTGAGGTAGAGCAGCAGGTCACCAGATAAATCAGGGGTGATATGCACAAGCCCCTCTACCGGCTCGGTCGCAGTAGGGCTGGCTGTAGCGGTGGCGGCGGTGTCTATCCCCATACTGGCAAAGTAGGCGGGTCGGCTACCGTCGGTCTCAACCACTTCAACGGTGTAGCCCGCTTCTTGCAGGGCAGCCTGGTAGATATAGGCTGCGTGGCGGGTCTCAGCCGTCAGCCCGGTACCGATACGCAGGGTAGCGGTCGTGGCGGGGCTGGTCGAAGTAGTCGCACCGCTGCCGGTCGTTGAGCTGCCGCAACCGCTCAGCAGAAGGCCGGTGGCCGCAGCGAGAGCAACCAGCTGGGCGCGGTAGCCCCGTGTGCGCGAGCGTCCTTGTTCCTTAGTCGCTTCCCTAGTCATGCGAACCCTCCCGGTAGCTGGCTGCCAACTCACTGGCGTCCACATACCCTAAGAGGCGTGCGGCCTCGTCTACCAGGGAGTAGTAGAAATGCTGGTCGAGCTCAGCCAGCGGAACCCACTCTGCCAGGTCGGTCGATCCGCCAATCTCGGCAGTAAGTTCTCCGCCGGTGATATGGGCAGTGTAGATGGTACGCAGGGCGCAGAAAGGACGGGTTGCCCCGGCTTCGGGCTCAAAGTAGGCCGCGTGCACCCCCAGCAGGCGGTCAAGTTCCACCCGGTAACCGGTTTCTTCAAAGACTTCGCGCACGGCAGTCTCATGGGGTTGTTCGCCGGGGTCCATGCCGCCACCGGGTAGGGTCCAGCCGGGGCGGTAACCGGGAATATGCGGTACCCAGCGGGAGAGCAGAATCTTGCCGTCCTCAATCACCACGGCGTAAGCGGCCGGGCGGGTATCCATCACCAGGGGCATCTCTTCTTCCTTTGTTCGTCTCTGAAAAACCAGTCTATTGCACCCTTGGCTCAGGTGCGCCGCCCTAGCGTTCGCGGGCAGCTGGCATTCCGGTTTTCTTCAGCCAAAGACGATAGGCTCGTAGGTATGACAGCGACCGGGATTTTAGCAGCAGAAACAACACCCCTTGAAGAAAGCGCCGAGGCCGCCGGAACCGTAATGGCCAGGCTGGCCAGCCTAGATTTTTGGCTGGGAGCGCCTCTGCGCATACTCATTATTATCATCCTCGGGTTCGTCTTGCACGGCCTGGTGCGTGTGATCATTCGCCAGGTCACCGACTCTATCGCCCGCGGCACCCGCAACCGGGTGGTTGCAGCAGAAGAGAAAAAGGGTGGCAAAACTAGCCGGTGGAAGGCCGATACATCTCTGGCGAGCACCCGCCAGTCCCAGCGGGCACAGACCGTTGGCTCGGTGCTCCGGTCGGTCTCGTCGATTGTGATTTGGACGGTCATGATCGTCATGATTATCGCCGAGCTGGGCTTCAATATTGCCCCCGTCATTGCCTCAGCCGGTGTAGTGGGTGTGGCGCTTTCGTTCGGTGCCCAGTCTCTCGTTAAAGACTTCCTCTCGGGTATCTTCATCGTGGCCGAAGACCAGCTGGGCATCGGTGACTGGGTCAACTTAGGTGAGGCCGAGGGCGAGGTGGAGGCAGTGGGTCTGCGCACCACCCAGGTGCGGGATACGGCAGGAACCCTCTGGCACGTGCGCAACGGCGAGATTCTGCGCGTGGGCAACTCTTCCCAGGGCTGGGCCCGCACCATCATCGACCTGCCCATTCCCTACGATGCCGATATCGACGAGATGGCGAGCTTCCTCATGACCTCAATTCAAAAAGCCATCAAGCTACCCGGTATCAAAGAGAACATCTCGGGTAAGCCCCAGTACCTGGGTGTGCAGTCTGTAACCGGCGAGTCGGTGGTACTGCGCCTGACAGTCAAGACCGCTCCCTCCGAGCAGTTCGCGGTGGGGCGTAAGCTCCGGGAAGAGCTCAAGAAGGCTATGGATCAGCGGGGCATTCGTATTCCGCTGGCTAACCAGTCGGTGATTCACAGTGAGACGTACGAGGAGCGCTCCGTGGTTTCCTCTTCTGCCCAGAAAGCAGAAGAAAAGACCGACCAGAAAGGCTAGCTGTCGGTAGAGCCTCAGCGCAACTTGTTATTTAGCGCTTTTTGCCCCGGGAGCCTCGGCCCGAGCCCTTGGCGCTCCCCTTGCCACCCTTCTGGGCCTGGTACTGACGCAGGTTACCGTTCTTCTGGGCGTTCCGCTTCTTACGGTCTTCCGCCTCCCGGCGCTTATTAGCAGCCGCCCGCTTCCGCTTAGCCTCTTCCTTCTCGCGCCGCTGCTTCTCAAGGGCTACCTCGCGGCTATCACTACCGCGATGAGAGGCAGCGGTGCGGCCGCGGGTAATACCCACAAAGTCCTGGATTACCTGCTCGCGGGCGTCCTCACGCACCTCCCGCTTCCACACCAGCAGAACCGGGTACTCGCCCAGTCCCTCAACCGGGCGGTAGGTCAGGTCTTTGCGGTGGTAAAAACGGGCTACAGACATAGGTACGACCAACAGGCCCAGCCCGGCAGCCACCAGCTCAATCGCGTCGGCCCGGTGCCTCATTTGAGGTAGCGGACGCGGGTTCTCAGCTCGGTAGTCGGCGGAAAGGTCGCGCCACTCGGGTACCTCATCGGGGCTCTGGAGCAAAAATTCTTCGGCCAGCTCGGCAACCGGAACGGTCTCGAGCACCGTCAGCAGGTGATCCTTAGGGAGTACCACCACCGGGGTTTCCCGGTAGAGTTCAATCGCATGGTAGCGCTTCTTATCGCGGGCTTCGGGCTCGTCCTCAGCGCGCACCAGCGCCATATCCGCAAAAGCATCGAGCGAAGCAAGGCCCTGCCCCTCAGCTAGGGCTACGTCGGTTAGAGGAGCCAGCGCCGAATAGCGCTCCCGCCACCGGGTAAACCACTTACCGGGCATAACCCCGGGAACAAACCCCACGCAGAGACCGGGCACCTGCCCCACCTGCTCATAGCGGGCGGTCTGGTCGTCAACCAGCAGGTCGGGGTGGGCAAGAATCAGCTCGCTCAGGGTCATAGCTTGGTGTCTTTCGGTAGTCGCGGCATGGAACGTTTCCTGTCCCGGATTTTTACGGTGATAATGACGGCCGCCAGCAGGGCCAGCACCAGGGCGGCTACCTGCGGGTTCTCAAGCCAAAGCCAGACAACCGACATACCAACCGTTGCGTAGATGGTACCCCACATAAAAGTGCCCACCAGCATAGCTGGAATCCAGCGGGACAGGGGCATACGGGTAAAGCCGGTAGTCAAAATAACCGCAGTTTGAAAGCCCACCGTCAAGAAACAGGCGGGAACAGCCAGCACACCCCAGCGATTCACAAAATACTGAGCCCGGCGGTAGAGGGGATGGTCCATCAGGTGCTGTATCTTCTCAAAGCGAGAGCCCCCAGCCTGGGCTAACCAGCCCAGAGAAAAGACGAGGGAGGTACGCACAATACCCACCACCCACATAAAGCCGATGGCGGCAACCCAGTGCAAACTTTCGAGCCATTCCCTCACCCCACCAGTCTAGCCTGTTCTCAGAGTCTGGCGCGGCGACACCCGCCTCTCTTCCCTCTGGAAAGCGCCCCTTCCTTCCGGTGGCAAGGCACAACAAGACCTTTTTAGGGTTACCTATCTCAAAAAATAGGTTGACCAAAAAATTTTCACCAAAGACTAGCCAGAGGGGGCATAATTAGGTTATATTTTTATTACCAAATAGCCGCAAGGCCCTGTGGGAGGGCTGGCTAGGCGGTACAAAGAAGACTTTTCTTCCTGTGTGTGATGCAGCTGGAGGCACCCTAACGGGTGCCTCCAGCTTTTTAAAGAGGGTCAGCTACGAAGCCGCAGGGCTCACGAGCAGACTTAGGTAAGCTTGATACCTTTTACTTTCTTGAGAACCCGGGGCAGGGCGTCAAAGGCAGTCATGCGAAGCCCCATAGCCAGTAGCTCCGAGCGACCCAGCAGGTAGCCGACCGCGAAGGGATCAAGCCCCAGCTCATTAGCCTGAGCACGCAGGCCCAGAAGCCAGTCCCCCATCGTCAACTCGTCAGTCAGCTCACCCAGCTCTGCCTGAACAGCCTTAGCCCGCGCCACCAGCTCAGCCTGGGGCTCGGTCAGGGGAAGCCCAGCATCGGCAGCAACAAAGAGACAGTAGCGCACCGCCTTAGCTGCCTTACGCACATCGTGTAGGCCCTCATCAAAGGCAGCGCTCGCCGAGAAATCAGCCGCCTGCTCTGGCCAGGTAGCCATGGCCCGTTCCCCCTGCTTGACCAGGTTCTTACGCAAACGCTTAGCTACCTTATTCACGTAGTTCTCGCTATTGAGCGGCAACTCAACAACCAGGGTCACATCGGCCAGTAAAGATTCGAGAGCCAGCTGAAGTTCCAGCCTCCCGGCAGAGGCCAGGTAGCGGCGGGCCTGGGCGGCAGCGTCCGCCTGCTGGTGTTCCATGACCGCACCGAAGGCAGCACCTGCGCTCTCCCCCAGAACCGGGTGAGCCTGCAAAACCTGACGAGCCATAGGGTGGATGAGCTCGCCGTTACGGTGAGCTTCTAGCTGACGGGCGTAGGCCTTGAGCCCCTGCATCATATCTTCAAGGGCCGGGGCGAACCCGCTTCGTACATAGGGCAGGGCCATGTACTTAAGGACGCTTCGCAGCTGGCGTACAACGATGCGCCCCTGGTGAGTCGCATCGGGTACCCCTGCTGCCACCAGTAGATCAGCCTGAGCTAACCGCAGGGCGTGGGAAGCCAGCACACCGGTCAGAAGCTCTGCTGAGCTGGGCACCGGTGCACCTTCTGCTCCCGGAGTCTTCTTTTTCTTTTTCCCAGCCTTTTTCCCGCTGCCCTTGGTCTTGCCCGCAATACGGGCCTCGAACTCGGCGTCTTGCCCCAGGGCCCGGGCAATCTTAGCCGGTGACTGAGAGGGTATGGCTCCAACAGCCTGAAGCTGACGGGCTACCGCTTCAAAGAGGGACCTCCCCAGCTTAGGCTCAGCGGCACCAGCCTCGAGAAGCTCCACCTCCCACTCCTGCCAGGTTCGTTCCTGACCGGTAGCGTAGTCCAGAGCCTGAACCCGGTCATCACAAATCTCAGCCAGGGGCTTCCCCTTACCATCGACTATCACGGTTCGAGTCCGCTGGGTCTTCAGGGATACCCTGGGAGCCAGGCTCTCCCCTAGCGCTGGCACCTGCACAAATTTCTTGACTGCTGCCGGCATAGCAGAAGGCTTCGACAGCAGGTCAAAAGTTACCTCATGACGCTGGCCGGCAGCATCAAACTTGATGTGCCACCCCTGGTCATAACCTCCTATGCGGCGACGCAGGGCAACCTTATGCCGCCCCAAGTTACCAGAGGGAGTGTCGTAGTAGGTGGCATCAAGCTCTTCAAAGACTGGCTCCTTAACTTTCCACCCTTTGAAGCGCCACTCCACCGAAGGAACTTCACTGTTCACATCGGCAAGCTCAAATTTCTGCTCAATTTCTAGGTGGTGTGTAGCCATGCAGGTAGCCTTCCTCGGAATGTCATGGGGCGGCCTGATTTATGCCCCTGCAACAGAATACCCAGCTTCGCAGCCCCTGGGGGTGAGGCTACGGCTGGGTATCTATTCTTTGAAAAAACTTCATCTTCGCTTAGGCGCGGCGGCGCTTGAGCACATCATCGAGATTGAGTGTTGCCGCTTGGGCCAGGGTCTGGCTTTGGCTATGCGGAGCAGTCTCGGTCTCTACCGGTGCCGGAGCTGCCCGGCGGACGGTCTCTGCCTCAAGGTAGGTGGGCAGAGGAACTTCGGTTACCTGCCAGCTGGTATCGGGTAGGGCCTCATCCATACGTAGCCGGGTGGGAGCCTGCTGAGCGGTTGACTCACTATCAGAAACAGGAGCAGAAGTTGCTATCACCGGGTGGTGCTGAGTTTTTGCTTTCCTGAGGGCCTTGGCAGCGTGGCTTACGGGCATCTGCTGACGGGCACGGGCAGGACGCTCGGGGGCAGGCTTCAGCTCGACAGTAGAGACGGTAGCTGCTGGGCGACCCTGCTGGCGGCTGGGTGCGCGAGAGGTGCCTGAGGGGGCAGAAGGACGCCGCTGGGCCTGACGCTGTTCAACCGTCAAGACGGTGCGGGCCCGCTGGCGGTTGCGGTCGCGCAGAGCCAGCAGTCGCAAGGAGGCCAGGCAGGTTAGGGCTGCTAGGAGGAAAAGAAGAGGTAGAAGAGCAGCTACTTTCCCCAGCAAAGCCAGCACTCCCGCAATAAGGCTGGCAGCTACAAAAGTCAGTGCCAGCCCAAAGAGAATCAAACGACCGGGCTTCAAACGAAAGGCAGGATTATTATGGGCAGCAGTCTCAGTCGAGGGCGCGGATGGTAGATGATGAGACTCAGCTTCAGCCAAGTGGCTTTCGACGATATCGGCTACAAACTTCTCAGCACCGATATTCGTAACGGTGCCAGCCGTACGGCGGCGGGCAACAAACCATAGACCAGCAAGCACGCATACCAGCAAAATTAAGCCCGTGCCACTCAAAAAGCTCACCGCTGCCTCCGTCCTCTCATGTCTGTGACAAAAATATCTAGTTCATTCTACCCCAGCAGCACCTTACTTAGGAGGGGAATGAGACAAGAACTGGGTGCCTTCGTCTCAGAAAGCACCCAGTTCTTGTCTCATCACTAGTGCCAGCTGGCAGCGTTATAGAGCTTCCCTCAGCTCAGCCATCCGCCCGCCATTAGTATTAGGGCTTACAGCTCGGCTGCGAATTCCTTGATCCAGGTACGCAGTTCAGGGCCCAGGTCATCGCGCTCAGCAGCGAGAATGACGTTGGCCTTGAGGTAGGAGAGCTTGTCGCCGGTGTCGAAACGGCGGCCCTTAAAGACCACGCCGTAGACACCTTCGCCCTCGCCGGTGCCCTGAGCCAGAGTCTGCAGGGCGTCGGTCAGCTGGATTTCATCGCCGCGGCCCGGTGCGGTATTTTCGAGCACCTCAAAGACCTTGGGAGAAAGAACGTAGCGGCCAATGACAGCAAGGTTTGAAGGGGCATCCTCAACAGCGGGCTTTTCGACCAGGCCGGTGACCTTCACGAAGCCGTCCTCACCTTCAACGGCCTGTACCGCTGCACAGCCGTAAGCAGAAATCTGCTCTTCGGGGACCTCCATTAGAGCCACGACAGAGCCGCCGGTCTTCTGCTGAACAGCAACCATGGCAGAAAGCAGGTCTTCTTTTTCATCGATGAGGTCATCGCCCAGTAGCACAGCAAAGGGCTCATTGCCAACGTGCACCTTGCCGCGCAGTACGGCGTGGCCCAGACCCTTGGGATCGCCCTGGCGCACGTAGTGGATTTCGCCCAGGTCGTTGGAGTCTTCAACGCTCTTGAGCAGGGCGTCCTTACCCTGATCAGCGAGCTGCTGCTCCAGACCGGGGACACGGTCAAAGTGATCCTCTAGGGCACGCTTGTTGCGGCCGGTAATCATCAGAACGTCGTTCAGGCCAGCGCGAATGGCTTCTTCGACAACGTACTGAATCGCGGGGCGGTCCACTACCGGCAGCATCTCCTTAGGAGTTGCCTTGGTAGCGGGAAGGAAGCGAGTGCCGAGACCAGCGGCAGGGATCACTGCTTTGGTCACGGAGAGTGATTTATTTTCAGTCATGCCTTTCAGAATACCCAAATTCTAGATTTTGTCTGCATTCTGCGCCATGAGAAGCGGTAAATTGTGACTAGATTCAGCTAATACAGGAGGAATACGCCCATTGGTCCCACAAGATTCGAGCTTAGCTCCCTCGGCCAAAGCCTCTGCCCGCAGCTACCTGCGCAGACGCCGAACCCACAACCCACCGCATCAAGAAACGGCTCAGGGCTTTGAACGCACCCTAGCTCCCCTCTGGCAAGGCCTCCCTGCAGGCAGCACCCTTGCCGCCTTTCTGCCCCTTCCCACTGAACCTCCCCTGCTACCGGCCCTAACCCGGGCCGTAGCTGAGGGATACCGGGTGCTGGTGCCGGTCGTCCGCCCCCGGCGTCAGCTGGCCTGGGTAGAGTGGCAGCCTCAGGTAGAACACACTATCAATGCGCTGGGTATCGTGGAGCCGGTAGGTGAGCGCCACGGGGCTGAAGCCTTTATCCAGGCAGACCTGCGCCTGGTACCTGCCCTTGCCTACGATCTGGCAGGGCGGCGGCTGGGGCAGGGCGGCGGCTACTATGACCGGCTTTTTGAGCAGCTCGGCCCTCTGGCACAAGAGCCCTCTACCGTGGGGGTTGTGTTTGAGCGGGAAATTCTCGATGGCCTGCCGGCAGATAGCTGGGACGCCCGGCTTCGGTTTGTAGCGACAGAGAAGACCCTGCACCGCCTGGGTGATTGAGGACGAGCCGCCAGAACAGAGTAGAATAACCCCCAGATTTATCGCCTATTTGATGGAGTTATCCGTGCCTGTTTACGTTTACCAGTGCAAGAACTGCGGCCACGTGTTTGAGCAGCACCAGTCGTTCTCGGACGACGCGCTCAAGACCTGCCCCGAGTGCGGCCAAGACACCCTGCGCAAGAAGTTCGGCCAGGTCGGTGTGGTTTTCAAGGGCTCTGGTTTCTACGCCAACGATAAGGGCAAATAAGCCTAGAGACGTTCAAGGGGCTGCCTGCCACGGTATGTGGCAGGCAGCCCCTTCTTTTATTGCCCGTAGTGGGGTGGGCGTTGTTCTTTGAGCCAGGTTGCCCGGGCATCCTCCCCCTCGGTAGCCGGGGCGGACGCACTTGGTTCGGTGAGGCCTGCCAGTTTGGGTTCGGTGCCGGTGAAGGCTGAGCCGCCGGTGGCCCGGCGGTGGCCGCGCCGTTTTTTGGGTACGGGACTGTAGCCGGGGCCAGGGATTTTAGCCCCTGCACCTGCTGGATCAGCGCCTGATGGCTTACTCATTGCGCCCCAGCCCCAGGTAGCTTCCAATCCGGCCGACCAGGGTTTCGGGGTCTGAGAAGACCTCGATAGTCCAGCAGGTCATGTGGTTCCAGCCGGTACGGGCCAGAAGCTCCGGGATCAGGCGGGAGCGTTCGCGCACGCTCATGGCGGCATAGGCGTCTGATCCGTCGGATACGACGGCCAGGGGTACCCTCACCGGGGTGGTACGGTCCACGTCCTGCACCATGGTGCGGGCCCGGGGGCTAGCTACTGCTCCGGCCAGTAGGGATTCTTCCTCGCTCGTCACAATCAACGAAATCAGAGGAACAGCTGATTCATGCAGGGTGACCCTGTGCTGGCCCAGGCGGCGCACCAGGTCGTTGAGCAGCCAGTCGCCCATGTCGATGGCTTCTAGGTGGTCGTTGGTGAGGAACTCGTTGACCGGTAGCTTGTCGGTGATGGGCTTGGTCAGTTCCTGAGCGGCGCGGGCTTCTTGCTCACGGCGGTAGGCCAGCAGCAGGCGGTAGATATCGAAGGCCCCGTATTCTAGGCGCTGGGGGTCTAGGTCTTCGGGGGTTACGCAGGTGACCAGGCGGGTGAGGTGGCGGGCGCGGGTGGTTGCAAGCACGAAGCTTTCGCGGCCGCTGCGCTCGGAAAGGTGCCCGAAGTGGTGGGCTGCGCCCTGGGCTGTTTTGCCGGCGCCAAGGGCGAAGATGATGACGTCTCGTTCCATATCGACGGCGCGGGAGACATCAACGACGCGGAAGGACTCGTCCCCCGCTGCGAAGTAGGGGGCGAATTGGGGGTAGCGCGCCAGTAGCTGGCGGACGGCCTCGGCGATACGCTGGGCGTGACGGGCTGTGGTAGTAACTACTGCTAGGGTCTGCTGGGGGCTGCGGTAGGCGTGCTCGATGACCATTTCGGCTACCCGCTGTACCTCAAGGCTGGGTGAATCAAGGGCGGCGTTGTCGGAGACCCGCCCGGTGACGTCCACATATTCCACGGTGAGAGCCGGGGTGCCGTCGGTAATTTCTTCCCCCCAGGGGTAGCTGGTGAGAGCCCCGCCGTAGAAGTGTTCATTGAGGTAGCCAAAGAGGGCGGGGTCTACGGCTCGATTGACGGTAGCTAGGGAACGTGCGGGCAGGACCTTGGCTAGGGCTTCGAAGGTGCTGACCAGTTTTTGGTTCTTGATGACCGGCGCGTTCTGGGCTACCGCAGAGACCATGAAGGGTGAGGGGAAGCCGCTGTGGGGGTCACCCAGGGCAATGACCTGCTCTGCCCGGATGAGGGCAGGTAGGTTAGCTGCCAGCGGGGTGGACTCGGCATCGAGCAGGATCGCTGCGTCAAAGCGCATACCGGTGGGCACCTTGCCTGAGAGGGCGAAGGGGCTGGTAATCCACAGGGGTAGTAGGGTGGTGGCCATGGTGGGGGCATGGGTCAGCACCTGCTGGAGGTTGAACTCGTGGCTCTTGAGCTGGCTGCGCAGGAAGGCCGCTTCGTGGTCGTACTCGTGGATGCGGGCGCGCCAGGTATCGGCTACGCGGGCATGCAGGCGGGCAGGGGCGGACGCCAGGTGCGAGTAGTCTGCCCGGCGGAAGCGGGTTTCGAGGTCGCGCAGGGTGTCTGCACTCAGAATCTCAAGTTCTTGAGAGGCCAGCATCATTTCAAGGGCGGTCTGCCACCAGGCAAGTTCAAGTTCGGCAGCTACAGCGTCGCTTTCGAGCTGGCGTTCGTAGAAGTCGTCGAGGAGTTCGCCCAAGCCCTGGTCGCTCAGTTCCCGGGTGAGGCGGACGCGCTCGGGCAGGGTGCGCAGTAGCCATTCGTCGTCGATGAGGGCGGCGAGCCTCTCTTCGAGCTGGTTGAGGGGTGTGGATGAGAAGCGGGTGCCGGCCGGGGAATCTTCCAGCACGATAGCTAGCCCCGTGAATTCTTCGAGCAGGGCGGTATAGCGGGCCCGCAGGTCGGCGAGGTTCTCGGGGATAGTGGGGACGCGTTCGTCCTTAGCCAGGCCAATCCATTCTTCGCGCTGACCCTGAACGATGAAGAGGTTCTCGTGCAGGTCTGAGATGTTAACGCCGGGCACGATGTATTCTTTGGCGGCCCGGCGCAGGCGGGAGCGCTGGATGCTCGACATGTCGATGCCGTGCTCTCGTCGCCAGGTTCCACTCGCGGTGGCGGCAATCAGGTCGGTGACAGGTCGGTCGAAGATATCGGGGCTGAAGCGGGTGAGGGTATCAGCGATACGTTCGAGCAGGTCAAGCTGGGTTCCCCAGTCGTCCATGGTAGTGGCGGGCTTCAGGCCGGTTTCGTCGGCCATGAGGGTCATGCCCGCTGACACCTCGTTCAGGGAAGTACGCAGGCTCTTGACCAGGGCGTGGGCGGCTTCGGTATCTTCTGGGCTGGTGAGCTTAGCCCGGTGCCAGGCTGAGGCCCGGGTGGAGGGACGGAAGCCCCCGAGGTCTGCTAGGCGCTGGAGCTTGTGGACGGTCTCTGTGCGGCGGGTCAGCTCGTCCATGGTGGTGCGGGCTAGACGTACCTGGGTAGAGGGCGCCGGGTCCTGGGCGGTAAGCGCTGCCAGGGTTTGCAGGGCATCGTAGACAGAGCAGCCCCAGCGGGATTCGGTGAACCGCAGCGATTCGGTGTGGCCGCGCAGCTTGGCACGGGTTTCTACCAGTTCCCGGTGGATATCGGTGACGTTGGGGGCGGGAGCCTTCTCATCGCGCACAATCGCTGAGATGAACTCCTGCCGGTAGTCCTCGGAGTCGCGTTCGGTCAGCAGATCGAAGGTGAGGTCGGTGAGGTGGGTGCGCTCCAAGAGGCTGGTGAAGTCAGTAAGAGTTGAGCGTTTTTCTCCCACCACAAGTACAGACTTACCCTGGTGAATCAGGGCAGCAGCGATGTTGGCTGCGGTACCGAGCTGGTCGGTACCGGGAGCGGTGGTCACGGCTAGGGAGTGCCCCAGGTGGGCCAGGTCGACGATATCCTGCCCGCTGGCGTCCGCGTCCACCACCAGCATGTCGGTATCAGGGTCGCGGCTATCAAGGGGTTCGCGGGTGTTGTGGATGGGGGCAACGAAGGGCTGCTCCAGCGGGTTGAGCTTGAGCTGGGCAATATCGCGGACGAGCGGGGTGTGGGCGGTTGCCGGTAGCTCCCCGGTGCTTTCCTTGAGATCTGCGAAGGTCGAGATGAAATAGGTAGAGCGAATGGTCATGCCGGGGACGGCACCGGTCGTAGCCCGCATGCGCTCAATGACCGGCTCGGGATCTAGCTTGCGCATGGAGTTAGCCAGCTGGGCAACGTCCATAGTGCCCAGGTCGATGCCGTACTCTTTCTTGATCTGCCGCACCATGGCGGGGTTCAGCTGGGCAGGGCCGGTCAGCTGAATCTCGAAGTCATCGCTGGTGGGGTGGGGGGTGATAGCAAGAGGAGCCATCAGGATAGGGGCGATAAAGCGCTTCTCCCCCACCATTCCGTCCTCGCGCACATCGCGTGAAAGCCAGGAAGCTGTACCCGCTACGAAGTAGCCCGCATCCAGGCCGTGCCCGGTCGCCAGCTCAAAGATTTTGGTGCGCAGGGCACGGGCAGCCACCATACCGGCTTCAAGTTTGGACTTGTCGCGCAAGATTGTAGAGAGGCGGGTCTTTCTGCCCATAAACATCTGGGCAACACCCGAAGAGTTGGCATCGGTGAGGTCAATGTGCACGTAGTCGACCTGGTTGAAGTCCAACATGGCATCGGGGCCGGTATAGGTTTCCATCTGCTCGGCCCAGGCTTCAAGACCTGCCTGTACCTGGGCTGTTACCTGTTCATCAGCGGTAGAGTCCGGGGTTTCCAGCGGGGTTTGTGCATGGCCCTGGGACCAGGGTGCTGCGGCACCGGTAGGACGCTCGTTAGCGGTTTCAGGGTTTACCTGCTCGTTCACTGAATCTACTCTAGCTTTCTGCACGTGTTAACTTCCCTACCATCATAGAGCTTTCGGGCCCGCAGCACAGATTCTCAGGCGCTACAAGAAGGCCCTGTTCCCAGGGAACAGGGCCGGGGTTGGTTTTTAGCCGGTGGCCAGGTTGAAGTAGGCCAGCAGGGTAAGCAGGGATAGGAGACCAAGCAGGGCCATGCCCGCAAGGATAACCCAGCGGAGGCGGGGGGCGAAGGGCTCACGCGGGGCGTCCCAGAGGGAACGGGTATAGAAGTAGCTCAGCAGGAAGCCAGGAACGTTGCCGGTGAGTAGCTGCTGGGCTACAGCAAACATACCGAAGCTGCGCTCGGTATTTTCATTTTCGGTTTCTGCTGCCCGCAGCAGGCCCACCATAATCAGTGACATGCAGCTGACGATAAAGGCAAGGGCGATAGCGGGTTCGTTCAACATTTCACGGAAGTCCACATTCTCTCCTCGCGATACCGCAAACTGGTAGAAGAAGAAAACCATGGGGCTGATAAGCCAGTACCAGAAGAGGAAGGTGCGGAGGCGCTGGGTATCGCGCAGGGCATAGAGCAGGGCGTTCATGAATTCTTTTCTTGGGTATCGATGTACTGGATGTATTGGCGAACGGTGTAGTCCAGCAGCACGCTCAGAGCCACAAAAGAGTGGTAGGGCTCTTTGGCTGTTCCAGTGACGGTGGGTGTGGACTCGTAGTGGAGGGAAAAATCTGCGGCGGCAGAAATCGTGTTGACGCCAAGTGCGGTGATGGCAATCATCGGGATTTTGCGGGCGGCCAGGGCCCGTACCGTCGGTAGAGCGCTTTCGGTCTCGCCCGAGAGGGAGGCTATGATGACCAGGTCATCGGGCTTCATGACGCCGATGCTCCCCCTAAACTCGCTGGAGGCCGGAATGACGTGGGTGAATTTTCCGCAAGCCAGCATGGACTTTGAAAATTCTTGAATAGCGGTGCGCTGGGCAAAACCGGTTCCGTAGCAGTAGATGGTACGGGCCGATTCAATTTTCTTGAGGATGGGCTCGAAGTTGACGTTGGTGAGACCCTCGTAGGTTTTGAGGATGTCGGTGCGGCCGCTCTCTAGAAAATCTGTGTTAGGCGATGCTGCATCTAGAAGTGAATTTTTCACGAAAAACTTCAGTTCGGCGAAGCCGGAGAACCCTAGCTTCTTTGTCAGGCGGATAATGCTGGACGTCGAGGTGAAGGTCTTGTGGGCCAGGGCGCTGATGGTTGAGTCGGCAACAAACTGCTCGTTGTTGAGCATGAAGGCGAGGATTTCGCGTTCGGTGTCGCTGAGGCGGTTCTGATGCGCGTTGACAAGTTCCTGTAAGTCCACCAAGGGCTCCTGAGTATTTCACGGTCACTGCAGTTCTATACAGTATAGGTGGTTTTACTCAGGAGCCCTTGGGGTATCAGCGGGTACTAGCTAGCGATTACTTGCCAGCGTTGACCATTTCTTCGAACTTGTCGCGGACCTGGGGTACGTCCATACCGACGATGACCTGCAAGGCCTTGCCCTTGTTGACCAGGCCCAGTGCGCCTGAAGACTTGAAGTCAGCTTCGGTAGCGACCAGTGAGGGGTCATCTACTGAGACGCGCAGGCGGGTGGCGCAGTTGTTCACATCGGTGATGTTGGCGGGGCCGCCGAGCAGAGCCAGGAAGTCGGTTGCGCGCTGGGTGTAGGGGTCTGATGCTACTGCGGTTGCAGTACCAGCAGCTGCACCTGCGGCAGCGGCACCTTCAGCACCGAGGGTGCCGTTCTTCTTGGCTTCCTTGTAGTCAGCCTTGGTGTAGAGCTTGGTTTCGTCACCGTCTACTTCGCGACCGGGGGTATTGAAGTCGAACTTGAGGATCAGGAAGCGGAAGACGACGAAGTAGATCAGGGTGAAGCACAGACCGATACCGATCTGGGTGAGAACCATACCTGAGTGGTTGGGCCACATGGGGATCCAGTTCTGGAAGAGGAAGTCAATCAGACCGCCGCCCATGTTACCGACAACGCCGAAGGCGTACATGGTAGCTGACATGGTTGCGGCCAGGACTGCGTGTACTGCGAACAGCGGGGGTGCCAGGAAGAGGAAAGTGAATTCGAGGGGCTCGGTGATACCGATCAGGATTGCGCTGAGGCAGACGGGGATCAGCAGAGCCAGGGTTTCCTTGCGCTTTTCGGGGCGAGCAGTGGTGTAGAAGGCTGCTGCGATACCGAGGGGGCCGAAGACCTTGGAGTTACCGTGCAGGGCGAAGCCGCCACCGGGGAAGAGTTCCTTGACGGGGGTGGTTGATGCTGCGAAGGTTTCGAGGTTAGCAACCCAGTACTTGGTGATGCCGTCCGGAACAACGGCGGGGCCGAAGACGAAGGGGGTGTAGATGAAGTGGTGTAGGCCGGTGGGGATCAGGATGCGCTCAAGGAAGGTGTAGAGCCATACGCCGAAGACGCCGGATGAGATGAAGAAGCCCTGCAGGGAGCCAATGCCGGTCTGGATGGTGGGCCAGATAGCGACGAAGGCGAGCGCGATAGGCATCATCAGGAAGAAGCCCAGGCCGTAGACGAACTGGGTGCCCTGGAAGATACCGAGGAAGTCGGGCAGCTTGGTGTTGAAGTAGCGGTTGTGCAGCCATACAACGATAGCGGAGATGATGATGGCACCGAAGATGCCGGTGTCGAGGGTCTTGATACCCGCGATCAGCTTCAGACCGGTACCTGCTGCACCTTCAGAAAGATCAACGCTGTAGTCTACACCGAACTTGTCGCCCCAGATGCTGAGGATAGAAGCAACGAAGTAGTTGAAGGTCAGGTAAATCATGCCGGCTTCGAGTACGGCGCGGGCCTGGGCGGTCTTAGCCAGAGCGATGGGAAGACCCAGAACAAAGAGGAGTTCCATCTGGTTGAAGACGGTCCATGCGCCTGATTCCCAAACGGACCAGAAGTTGTACCAGCCGGTACCTTCTGCGGCGATGCTGCCCAGAAGCTGCTCGTTCTTGCAGATAATGGCGATACCCACTGCAAGACCGGCGAATGCAAAGATGAGGACGGGGGCCAGCATGGCCGAGCCGAACCTCTGAATCTTCTCCATCATCGGATAAGAACCTTTCGTGTATAGGTGGGGCTCGCCGTCTGCTTGCTGCGTTGGTGTGTGCGGAGCGCCACCCGTGTGATTACTAGGCCTATCTAACCATTCTTTGGGGGCCCGCGAGAGTGATTTGGGGTACTTTGGCATTAATGCCGTGAACCGGCACGTTTTTCGGGAGCGGGTAAAAGTGCCGGGGCTCGGGAGCCGGGTTTGTTGGGGGCAGACAGGCTCGGCGCACCTAGGATGGGTAGCCGTAGGTTTCCCTTCTTCACCCGCGAAAGTGACGCTTGTCCTCGATGAAACTATTAACTCTGAACACCCATAGCTGGCTTGAGGTGCACCAGATTCCCAAAATTTTTGAGTTGGCTCAGTTTATTGTGCGGGAGCAGGTTGATGTGGTTGCTCTACAGGAGGTCAACCAGTTTGTGAAGTCCCCCGCGGTAGATGCCCCGCTGGGCTTTGCCGGGGGTGCTGACCGCCCCGTCCGCCAGGATAACTATGCTCTGTTGCTGAACCAGTTTTTGGAGCAGCTGGGTTCCCCCTACCACTGGGCCTGGTCGGTGTCTCATCTGGGATTTGACCGCTATGACGAGGGTGTCGCTCTTTTGACCCGGCAGCCCTTTGAGCGCTGTGAGCTAGTTGATCTTTCGCCGGCGTATACGGATCAGGACGTCGCCCGGCGGGTTGCTGTGGCGGTTCAGCTGGGTGAGGAGTTCGGTGGCGCCTGGGTTGCGAGCGCCCATATGAGTTGGTGGAAACTCGGTGAGGTAGCCCTCTTTGCTGATGAGTTCACCCAGCTAGAGGGGCAGATGAAGCAGCTAGCTAACGGTGCTCCCGTGATTCTTGCCGGCGATTTTAATAATGCGGCTCAGGTGCAGGGTGAAGGTTATGATCTGATGCAGGAGCGGGGCTGGATTGATACCTACACGGTAGCTGAGCAGGTGACCGGCGAGTTTACCGTTCACAAGGCCATCCATGGCTGGGATAATCTCACCCAAGCCCTGCGTATCGACCTTGTGCTGACCGACCGGCCCACGCGCGTCCGCACCCACGAGGTCGTCTTCCCCGACACCGACGAAACCGCAATTTCAGACCATTCCGGTCTGCTACTGACCCTCGATATCTAGCCAAACCGCAAAGGAGCACATCATGACAGTCGAAACCCAGTGGTGGCAAGAACCCGTTGTCTACCAGATTTACCCGCGGTCCTTCAACGATTCCAACGGCGACGGCATCGGCGACCTTCCCGGTATCACCGAGAAAATCCCCTACCTGGCCAAGCTCGGGGTGGACGTCATCTGGCTCTCCCCCATCTACAAGTCCCCCAACGACGACAACGGCTACGACATCAGCGACTACCGGGACATCATGGACGAGTTCGGCACCATGGCAGACTTTGATGAGCTCCTTGAGACCGCTCACGCAGCCGGCATCAAGATCATGATGGACCTGGTCGTCAACCACACCTCCGACGAACACGACTGGTTCGTGCAGGCCAAGAGCAGCAGGGAGAACCCCTACCGCAACTATTACATCTGGAAGGACCCGGCAGGCTTTACCGAGGACGGCACCCCGATTCCGCCCAATAACTGGGTCGCGGCTTTCTCCCCCTCCGTCTGGGAATGGGAGCCTACCACCGAGCAGTTCTACCTGCACCTCTTTTCGACCAAGCAGCCCGACCTCAACTGGGAAAACCCTGTCGTGCGCAACGAGGTCTACGACCTCATGCGCTTCTGGCTCGATAAGGGCGTCGATGGCTTCCGCATGGACGTCATCAACCTGATCTCTAAAGACCCGGCCTACCCCGATGACCCCCAGGTTGCAGCCGGGGGCGGCACAGACTCCATCACCATGGCAGCTAACGGCCCCCGCGTACACGAGTACCTGGCAGAGATGAACCGTGAGGTGCTCTCCCACTACCCCGTCATTACCGTGGGTGAGGCCCCTGGCGTCACCACCGCCGACGGCCTGCTCTACACCGGCTTTGACCGCGGCGAACTGCAAACCCTCTTCCAGTTCGAGCACATGGGCGTGGACGCCAACCCCAACCCCGCCCTGGGCAAGTGGAACGATGAACGCTTTGACCTGCGCGACCTCAAGCGGATCCTCACCAAGTGGCAGGTGGACCTAGCCGGTAAGGGGTGGAACGCCAACTACTGGAACAACCACGACCAGCCCCGCGCTGTCTCCCGCTTCGGCAACGATTCGCCCGAGTACCGGGTTCTCTCCGCCAAGATGCTGGGCACCGTGCTGCACGGCATGGCAGGTACCCCCTACATCTACCAGGGCGAAGAGCTGGGTATGACCAATGTCTTCTTCACCGACCTGGCCGACTACAACGACCTGGAAATCCACGACCACTACGCCAAGCTGGTTGGCTCCGGTGTGGTCGATCACGACACCATGCTGCGCTATATCTCAGCCTCCGGCCGCGATAATGCCCGCACCCCCATGCAGTGGACGGCCGGTGAGCAGGCTGGCTTCACCAGCGGCACCCCCTGGCTGAAGCTCAACCCCCGCTACACTGAAATCAACGCCGAGGCAGCCCTTGCCGATGAAAACTCGGTCTTCTACCACTACCGCGACCTCATCAGCCTGCGCCATGCCCACCCCATCATGGTCAACGGTGTCTACGAGCTAATTGATTCAGCAGAAGTACCCGCCACCGAAGACGGCCAGGTCTACGCCTACCTGCGCCAGGGCACCGGCCCCACCAACGGCCAAACCCTGCTGGTCATCGCCAACTTTACTCAGGACGTCCTGACCCGCACCTTCACCGAACCGGCTGGCGAGCGCACTCTGATCAGCAGCAACTACACCGACGACCAGGGCGCAACCCTGCGCCCCTACGAAGCAAAGATTTACCTCTACGAAAGGGACTAAACCATGGCAGATAATTCAGGAAAGACCTGGTGGAAGGAAGCGGTCGTCTACCAGATTTGGCCGCGCAGCTTCAACGACTCCAACGGCGACGGTATCGGCGATATCCCCGGCATCACCGCCCGCCTGCCCTACCTGGCAGACCTGGGAATTAACGTCATCTGGCTTTCCCCCGTCTTCGCCTCCCCCAACGACGACATGGGCTACGACATCTCCGACTACCGGGCTATTATGCCCGAGTTCGGCACCATGGACGACTTCGATACCATGCTCGAAACCGCCCACTCCCTCGGTATCAAGATCCTGATGGACCTGGTGGTCAACCACTCCTCCGACGAGCACGAGTGGTTCGAAAAGTCCCGTGCCTCCCGCGATAACGACTACCGCGACTACTACATCTGGCGGGATTCTTCGGGCGTCGATGAGGACGGCAAGCCCCTACCCCCCAACAACTGGGGCAGCGAATTCGGCGGCCCGGCCTGGGAATACGATGAAACCACCGACCAGTGGTACCTACACATGTTCTCCCGCAAGCAGCCCGACCTCAACTGGGAAAACCCCAAGGTCCGCCAGGAAATCTTTGACCTGGTCACCTTCTGGCTCGATAAGGGCGTCGACGGCTTCCGCCTGGACGCTATCAACATCATCTCCAAGCCCGAGGGCCTGCCCGATGACCCCAGCGTCGACCCCGAAAAGCACTCCTCGTCTATTCCGTTCGTGATTGAAAACGGCACCAAGGTGCACGAGTGGATGCACGAGCTCAACATGGAAACCTTCGACAAGTACGACTGCATGACCGTGGGCGAGATGAGCGCCACCGGCCCCGATGAAGCCGTCCAGTTCTCCGGTTTCACCACCGACGAGCTGCACATGATCTTCCACTTTGAGCACATGGGCCTGGACTCTGACCCCGAGACCGGCATGGGCAAGTGGTCCCGCAAGCCGGTTGAGCTGACCGAGATGAAGCAGATTCTCAACACCTGGCAGACCGAGCTGGACGGCAAGGCATGGGGTTCGCTCTACTGGAACAACCACGATCAGCCCCGCGTCATCTCCCGCTTTGGTAACGATTCACCCGAGTACCGGGAGCTCTCCGGCAAGATGCTGGCCACCGTGCTGCACGGTATGCAGGGCACCCCCTACATCTATCAGGGTGAAGAGTTCGGCATGACCAACGTGCAGTTCGACTCGATCGAGGACTATAAGGACCTCGACTCCATCAACTTCTACACCGACATGGTCACCGAGCACGACCGCATGAGCGCAGACGAGGCCATGGCCCTGATTTACGCCAAGGGCCGTGACAACGCCCGCACCCCCGTGCAGTGGAGCGCGGACGCCGGCGCCGGCTTTACGAGCGGCACCCCCTGGATTGGGCTGAATGAGAACTACGCCGAGATCAACGCGGCTGAGGCTGTGAACCGTGAGGATTCCCTGTGGCGCTACTACCAGCAGCTGGTAGCCCTGCGCCGGGGCGAGCTCAAAGATCTGCTGGTCTACGCCTCCTTTGTACCCTTGGACCCCGAAGATTCTGAGGTCTACGCTTATGAGCGCCACGGGGAGGGCGAGAAGCTGCTGGTCGTCGCTAACTTTACCGACGGCGTCCTGACCCGCTCCTACCAGGTGCTGGAGGGTGCGGACGCCCAGGTGGTGCTGGCTAACTACGCGGACGCCGCCGAGCAGGCTGCTGGGGCTGAGCTGACCCTGCGCCCCTACGAGGCCCGAATCTACCGTATCGCCGCCTAACACTAGGTACCATCTAAATCGGAAAAACCCACGAACCAGGTGGGTTTTTCTGATTTAGATGGTCTTTTCTGTTTCAAGGACTTCCAGGCCCCCGTTGCCCCCGAGCACGAAAACCTGGTCATGCACGCCGAACTCATTACCGAACACGGCTTCAACCTGCGCGTATCAGATGGCGCTGCCCTCTCAGAAGCCCCGGCGCAGGCCACCACCAACATGGAAGCTTCCCTCATCGGCCCCACCGAGGACGTCGAAACCGCCCGCCCCTGGTTCGACAAGCTCTCCGACGGCGCCACCAACGTCCAGCCCCTCACAGCCGCCCCCTGGGGCGCCACCTTTGGTTCCCTCACCGACAAATACGGCATCGCCTGGATGTTCAACTTCGGCGGCTAAACACAACCGCACGAGCAGAACAGCCCCCCCCCCGCTCACTTCCCTACTAGGGGAAGGGACGGGGGCTAATTTATTATTTCAATAATCAACTCTACTTTTCCCCTTAGCAAGCATTCCACTATGCTAAATTATCAAGGTACGGTCTGACCAGGAGACACCTAACATCAGGCTACATAATCCAGGCATAGCACCGATACGGTCATTTAATTTCCACACAACCCCAGCTTCCAACAAATTAAAATTTTGGATTCCACAATGAATGCCGAGAATAGTAAAATCAACAAAAAAATTCAGAAAAAATTTACACCAAATGACATTTTTGATTTCATTTTGTTTTTTCTACTTATCGCCCCTATCATTTACGGGATCCTATTCATCACTCTCTCAAGTCCAATAAATAAACACTGGAACACGACCATGGAATGCACAATCAAAGATTCTGGAATCCTCAAGTCTGGTTCAAAGTCTTACAGCAGTAGCGAAGATGTTATTTTCTTCACAGAGGAATGTGGAGATCAGCCTTTCGAATATGCAGGTACTCAAAAGATGAGCAATGAAGATTTTGCTGCCAAGGTAAATGAACTGGTAGGGCAGAAAGTAAAAATCAAGGTTGGCAACTGGCAACTTTTCATGAGCCTCCAAAGAGTTTACTATATCGAAGGAGCAACTCCTGAGTAATACAGAATTCCAACTCACTTACCCAAGAATTTCTGCACTTTCGGAAAAATGCTTATCAGAACACCTCTAACAAGGGCACCAAACAGTGCACCGGTAGCTACAATATTCACTAAGTTCATTTGCGCGACGCCAAAATTTCTTTCCGTATTGGTTCCGAGGATAAACATAGAGTACTCTGCCAGTACTGCCAATAACAAAAATGCTGTCATCTTACGGAAAATTTGAAGAATTACAGCAACAAGAAAAGCAACGCCTAAATAAATCATCAACGCATTAAATTGATTAGTTGAATTTAAAATACCAAAAATTCCAAATGGCTGAAACGGGATCGACACCAGAAAAGTAAAAATTAAACCATCTGAAACTTTTAATGTAGGTTCACTCTTTTTGTCCATTTCATCTGAATTTGAATATTTAGTCAACAATTTTCCCCTATTCTAGCCTAGCAAACTGATAACTTACCTATATATCTGCTGTTGCTACTCGTACCCTAACCCACCTAAATATCATTAATAAAAAGTTTACAGCTATACAAAGCTACACCCATTCCATGCAGAGGGAACCCTAGACTACATAATACTTTATATCTGATGCCTTACAGTATTTTTTGAAAATTTTAAGTCTCCAGAGCAAATCAATACGGCATCGCCCTGATGTTCGACTTCGATAGCTAAAGCACAGCCGCACCCACACAGCAGCCCCCGCCCACTCCCTCATAAGGAGGAAAGGACGGGGGCTGTTCAGGTATACGAGGCCCGTAAGCGGCAGCCACGCTAAGTCGGTCATACCGCTCGCAGGCTCGCGGAATAACAAAAATTTTATTTTCCCCTGTTGGGGAAAATTTTTGTTATTCCCACTCAATCGTTCCCGGAGGCTTTGACGTCACGTCCAGAACCACTCGGTTCACCTCAGCAACCTCATTCGTAATCCGGTTAGAAATCTTCGCCAACAGGTCATAAGGCAGGCGTGACCAGTCAGCAGTCATCGCGTCCTCAGATGAGACCGGGCGCAGCACAATCGGGTGACCGTAAGTACGACCATCACCCTGCACACCAACGGAGCGGACGTCCGCCAGCAGCACCACGGGGCACTGCCAGATTTCCTCGTCCATGCCCGCGGCAGTCAGTTCCTCGCGCACAATCAGGTCAGCAGCACGCAGGATATCCAGGTTATGCTTTGTGACCTCACCAATCACGCGAATACCCAGGCCGGGGCCGGGGAAAGGCTGACGGGCAACAATCTTCTCGGGAACACCCAGCTCACGGCCAATGGCGCGAACCTCGTCCTTGAAGAGGGTACGTAGGGGCTCAACCAGCTCAAACTGCAGGTCGTCGGGCAGGCCACCCACATTGTGGTGGGACTTGATGTTCGCAGCGCCCTCGCCACCGCCAGATTCAACAACATCGGGGTAGAGGGTGCCCTGCACCAGGAACTTGATGTCAGTGCCTTCAGCACCGGCCTCTTCAATCAGCTTGCGCTGGGCAGCTTCGAAGGAGCGGATGAACTCGCGGCCAATCGCCTTACGCTTAGCTTCGGGCTCGGTGATACCGGCCAGGGCGCCCAAGAAGCGCTCTGACTCGTCGATGGTCACAACCTTGATACCCATGGTTGAAGCGTAATCCTGCTCAACCTGTTCACGTTCGCCCTCGCGCAGCAGACCGTGGTCGATGAAGAAGCAGGTGAGCTGATCACCCACAGCCTTGTGGACCAGGGCTGCGGCAACAGATGAGTCAACGCCGCCGGACAGGGCGCAGATGACCTGGTCATCGCCAACCTGCTCGCGAATCTTAGCGACCTGCTCTTCGATAATGTTGCCGGTTGACCAGGTCTTCTTCAGACCCGCTACGTTGAAGAGGAAGTTCTCCAGGGCAACCTGGCCGTAGTCGGAGTGCTTAACCTCGGGGTGCCACTGCACGCCACCGAACTTGCGCTTCTCATCGACGAAGGCTGCAACGGCTGCGCCGGGGGTCTGGGCCAGCACCTCGAAACCTGCGGGGGCTTCAGAGACAGAATCGCCGTGGCTCATCCAGACGTTCTGGGTCTTGGGGGTACCGGTCAGGAAGGAAGAGTTCTCTGCACAGACCACGGCGTCGGTTGCGCCGTATTCGCGCAGGCCGGTCTTAGCGACGGTACCGCCGAGGGTCTGGGCCATGACCTGGAAGCCGTAGCAGATACCGAAAACGGGTACGCCCGCTTCAAACATGGCGATGTCGCCCTTGGGGGCGCCGTCCTCGTATACGGATGAGGGGCCACCAGACAGAATAATTGCAGCCGGGTTCTTGGCGAGCATCTTCTCGGTGGGCATGGTGTGAGGAACCAGCTCCGAGTAGACACCGGCCTCACGCACGCGGCGCGCGATGAGCTGCGCGTACTGGGCGCCGTAGTCAACGACCAGTACGGGGCGCTCTTCGAGCTCCTCGATGGGGTTGTGGGTAGTCACAGGTATATACCTTTTCGGTTGGGGTTGAAGGGTAATCCTTGGGTTCTATTCTAGTGCAGGGAAGCGCTAGACCTAGTAACGTTTGGTGGCCTGCGGGTTGGCTGCCAGTAGGGCCAGGGTTTCTGCGTAGATGCGGCGTTCCACGATGAAGGAGAGGAAGGGAACCACACCGCCCAGGGCCATGACAATCATCTGGGGCAGAGCCCAGCGCATAAGCAGCCAGAGGCGGAAGCAGGAGAGGAGGTAGACGACATAGAACCAGCCGTGAATAATCAGGATCCATGTGGAGATGTTCAGGCCCCCGTGCAGGTTGCCGGTCTCGAGGTTGAGC
Source organism: Rothia nasimurium (assembly GCF_928392795.1). Taxonomy (GTDB): domain Bacteria; phylum Actinomycetota; class Actinomycetes; order Actinomycetales; family Micrococcaceae; genus Rothia; species Rothia nasimurium_F. Next base: position 115,464 of record NZ_CAKMTJ010000001.1, on the reverse strand, counting down.
CAGCCCAGGGCCACGGTTTCACCGGTTTGGGCATCTACGCCACCGGCCACCAGGTCGTAGCCGAAGATGTAACGGCTGATCATTTCGGCAACCAATAGCAGCAAGAAGGTGCCTGAAATCCAGGCGCACCACTTGTAGAAGGTCAGGGCCCCGCGAATCTGTGACTCGGTTCCGCCGAATTTCTTGCGAACGGTAAAACCGCCTGCGGCATTGGTTTCGGTGGCTCCCTCAGCGAGGGTTACTTTCTTGCCATCGGTACGGTGGACGGGGCGCGGAGTGGGGTTCTCGCTCACAGCTGGTTTCTCCCTTAGCTGGTATGGGTGGTCTGTTCGGTGGTGGGCGGACGCCGGTGGGCCAGCTAGCCCCTACCGGGCAGGTGGGGCGGGGGCGTCCTGAATATCATCAAAGTAGTAGTAAGCCTGATCTGCCGGGTCCCAGTAGTAGGGGCGGCCGGTTTCTTCATCGACCCAGTACTGCCCCTCGTATTCGAAGTAGAGGGTGGGGTCTGTGGTCTTTTCGACCGAGTCTTTGAGCAGGCGGTACCAGAGGTAGAGGGCGAAGCCCGCAAAGACCAGCCATTCAAGGGCGTAGAAGATGTTGAGCCAGTCAACGGTTTCGTCGGTGACCTGCTCAGCGCGGATAGGCTGGAGGACGCCGCTGCTATCGAGCAGGGTTGCGGTAGCAGCGATGGTGCCCTGGTCGGTGAGCGGAGTGGCCCCGCTGCTTTCAGAGTCAAGGGTCAAGATGCCGTTGAAGAGGGCAGCGTTCCAGACGTTGGTCAGGTAAGAGGAGTTGGCGGAGGCAAGCACTCGGCCTTTCCCTCGGTTCTCTTCGCTGACGTCCTTGCTGGTGAGCGGAGCGTCGTTACCCACAACCCGCCCGGCGATGGTCACGGTGCCGGTGGGCTCAGCGGGAATCTCCGCGCTGGGGGTCCAGGCGCGGGCCACGACGATACCGCGGGGCCCCTCCCCCAGGCTGGTGCTTACCTGCTGACTATCGTCAGGAACGAAGAGGCTGACCAGCCAGTAGCCCTCGGCACCGTCCTTCAGCTTGTTTTCCACCAGGTAGGTGGATCCCGGCACATAGCTGCCGGTTGCCTCAACCACGGTGTCGACTTCAGACATGTTCAGTGCGTCATGGGCCTGGAGTACCCGACTATAGGGGCGCACCTGGTCCTTAGCCGGGTCTGCGGTGACCTGCCCCAGGGTAGAGGCGTTAATCTGCCACTTGCTGAGCATGACGAAACCACTAGCCAGCGCTAGCACCAGGAGCAGTCCGAGGAGCCAGCGGGGGGTCAAAGCGGTTTTTAGCACGTTTGCTCTTTTCGGCTTGAGACGGGAGGACGAAAGCAGGTCAGCCCCGTGCGCCTAGAAAAGCTAGGGGCACGGGGCTGGGGCCATCATCTACTTGACGTAGGGGGTGACGTTGACGTCGATACGCTGGAAGGACTTGAGGTCGGTGTAGCCGCAGGTCGCCAGAGCACGCTTGAGAGCGCCAACCAGGTTGGCGCTGCCGTCGGTGTAGGCAGATGGGCCGTACAGTACCTCTTCGAGCGAGCCAACAGTGCCCTGGTAGGTGCGGATACCGCGGGGGAAATCGGCCGAGTGGGCCTCGTTGCCCCAGTACCAGCCAGCACCGGGAGCTTCGGCAGCTCGGGCCAGGGGGGCACCAATCATGACGGCGTCCGCGCCCATAGCCAGAGCCTTGACCATATCGCCGGAGCGGCCCAGGGAGCCGTCCGCAATCACGTGCACGTAGCGGCCGCCTGATTCATCCAGGTAGTCAGAACGAGCAGCAGCGACATCGGAAATTGCGGTGGCCATGGCAGCCTGAATGCCCAAGCCGCGGCGGGTGGTCAGGGCAGCCCCGCCACCAAAACCGACCAGCACACCGGCAGCGCCTGTGCGCATCAGGTGCATCGCCGGGGTATAGCCGGTGACGCCACCGACCATCACAGGCACGTCCAGCTCGTAGATGAACTTCTTGAGGTCCAGGGGTTCATGGCGGGAGGAGACGTGCTGGGCAGATACTGCTGCACCGCGAATAACAAAGAGGTCAACGCCAGCCTTGACCACGGTCTGGTAGAACTCCTGGGTGTTCTGGGGGGTCAGTGAGCCTGCGACAATGACACCCGAGTCACGGATCTCTGCCAGGCGGGCAGTAATCAGCTCTGCCTTGATGGGCTCAGCGTAGATTTCCTGCATACGGCGGGTAGCGGCAGGAGCGTCGTCTGCGGGGAGAGCATTGATTTCCTCAAAGAGGGGCTGGGGGTCCTCGTAGCGGGTCCACAGGCCCTCAAGGTTGAGGACGCCGAGCCCACCGAGCTTGCCCAGGGCAATGGCGGTAGCCGGTGACATCACAGAGTCCATGGGGGCACCGATGATGGGGGTGTCGAACTTGAACGCGTCAATCTGCCAGCTAAGGTTCACGTCATGGGCATCGCGGGTACGGCGGGTGGGTACCAGGGCGATTTCATCGAGTGAGTAGGTGCGGCGGGCGCGCTTGGACATACCAATCTGGATGTCGGTCATGGATCTTCCTTTCACCGGTGGTAGGCCGGTTGATGCAAACGAGCGTGGTAACGTTCGGAAGCCCCGGCCCCTCACCGCAGGGGCGAGAGAACCGGGGCTGGCCGCTACAGTTTAGCGACGGTAGTTGGGGGCCTCGACAGTCATGGTGATGTCGTGGGGGTGTGATTCCTTCAGACCTGCTGAGGTAATGCGCACGAACTGGCCCTTGTTCTTGAGTTCTTCAATGGTGTGGGCACCGACGTAGAACATGGTCTGACGCAGGCCACCTTCCAGCTGATGCAGTACGGAGGACAGGGGGCCGCGGTAGGGAACCTGGCCCTCGATGCCCTCGGGAATCAGCTTCTCTTCGGAGGATACATCGGCCTGGAAGTAGCGGTCCTTAGAGAAGGACTTCTTGCCGCCGCGGGACTGCATAGCACCCAGGGAGCCCATGCCGCGGTAGGCCTTGAACTGCTTACCGTTGACGAAAATAAGGTCGCCGGGTGATTCAGCGGTACCTGCCAGCAGGGAGCCCAGCATCACCGAATCCGCACCCGCCACCAGGGCCTTGCCGATTTCACCGGAGTGCTGCATACCGCCGTCCGCAATCAGGGGAACACCGGCGGGGATAGCAGCCTTAGCTGACTCATTGATAGCGGTAATCTGGGGCACGCCAACACCGGCGATAATGCGGGTGGTGCAGATGGAACCGGGGCCAACGCCGACCTTGACCGCGTCGGCACCGGCGTCGATGATAGCCTGGGCGCCAGCGCGGGTAGCAGCCTGGCCACCCACCACATCAACGTGGGCTGCGGCAGGATCCTTCTTCAGGCGGGCAATCATATCGAGCACGCCCTGGGAGTGGCCGTTAGCGGTATCAACAAAGAGGGCGTCAACGCCTGCCTCAACCAGGGTCATGGCACGCTCGTAGCCGTCGCCGAAGAAGCCGATAGCCGCACCAACGCGCAGGCGGCCGTCCTCGTCCTTGGTGGCGCGGGGGTACTGCTCGCTCTTGGTGAAGTCCTTGACGGTAATCAGGCCGGTGAGCTTGCCGTCCTTGTCGATCAGGGGAAGCTTCTCAATCTTGTTTTCTGCCAGCAGGGCGAAGGCTTCGTCCTTGCTCATGCCCTCGTGGCCGGTAATGAGCGGCATCTTGGTCATGATGTCGCGCACGCGGGTGGTCTCAAAGGTGGACTCGGGCAGGTAGCGGGTGTCGCGGTTGGTGATAATGCCGACCAGTACGTTGTTCTCGTCCACAACGGGAAGGCCCGAAACCTTGTAGTGGCCGCACAGGGCATCGAGCTCGGCGATGGTGGCGTCGGGGCCAACGGTCACGGGGTTGGTAATCATGCCCGATTCGCTGCGCTTGACGCGGTCGACGTGGTCGGCCTGGTCAGCGATGGAAAGGTTACGGTGAATCACGCCCATACCGCCCAGGCGAGCCATGGCAATAGCCAAGGCAGACTCGGTCACGGTGTCCATCGCTGCCGAGATAATCGGTGAGGCAATGGAGATGCGCTTGGTCAGGCGGGTGGTGGTGTCTGCATCTGACGGGATGACGTCGGTGTTGCCGGGAAGGAGCAGCACGTCATCATAGGTGAGGCCGGTGAAGCCGAAGGGGTCTTCGCTCAGTGCAGTGGGAGTAGTCATGAAGGGTTCGCTACCTTTCGAGGGTATTCAGGTGGGCGCTTAGCGACACTGGTTTTAATCTTAGTCGGGTTAGCCCCGATGTGCGAGTGTAGGGCCCGGGCAGCTAACTGCCGCTTGCTCACATCAGGGGTTCCGTCCCTGTTCGTACTGGGTGAAACCCCTCCCCCGCCGTTTCTATTCCACGACCTCGTAGGGGGCGCTTCCGGCCGGCACAAGTTGAGTATGTGCCTGTGAACTAGCATCGGCTTTGCCCAGGGCTTCGAGCACGCGCGGGTCGAAGTAGGGGCTCAGGGTTTCGATATAGGTTGCGGTGATGTGGTCGTAGTCGAAGTAGGTGTAAACGTTACCGATGGACGCCGGGCAGGCGTTCTCGGGGCAAATCAGGTCAGAGAGGTTGAGGGCAGCAAAACCCGGGTAGGTTTCTTCGAGGGAGCTGAGGGGGTTGGCGGTGACGTCCTGGCCGGGGCTCATGACGCAGTCGTCCGCCGTGCCGAAGGCGTCCATGCAGTCCTTGTGCATGGTTTCCATGCGCGGAGTGTCACGCAGGCCCAGCACCTGGATGCCTGCGCCGGTAAGTTCCGCGATACGGCTTTCAGCATCGAGCAGCGGGGTGTCGGGCAGGTTGGGTTCTGATTTGGTGCCGTGGAGCAGGACGGTATCTGGGCCTAGGTCCTGGATGAAGGCAGCACTGTCGCTTGCCCAGGAATCACATTCAAAGCCGCTGGCGTAGGCGGTGTTGTCGGTTTCACCGAGGAAGCAGCCGGGGCGGGTCAGGGCGATGACCGTCCAGCCCTGGGATTGGGCGAGCGGACGCATGGCCGTCATCCACATTTGCATGTGGGAGTTACCCCAGGCCACGATGGTTCGGCTGGGCTGGGGTGAGTAGGCGACGTAGGTGCAATCCCCGGCAAGAGAATCGGGAACGGCCAGCTCGGGGGTCACATCGGTGCAGGCTGTGCCCAGGTCAGCCCAATCCGCATCGAGCACGGCACGGATGGGGATGACGGGGGCGTCTTCTTCCCCTGTGTATTCGTAGTCGGGCTGGAGCACTGCTGCCCCCACGTTATTGAGGGTGCGGTTAGCTTCTGCCTGCTCAGCCTGCCGGTAGATGGAGGACTGCCAGGCGTAGGAGGGAGCAAGAGCAAGACCCACGCACACCGCACCAGTGACCAGACCCGCAAACACAGACCGGTTGGGTAGCGCCCAGTCTCGCAGGGGCTTTTCGACCAGCTGGGTTAGAGCCCAGGCCAGCACACCCGACAGAAGAAGCAGGCCAAGCCCAGCCCAGAAACCCGCCTTTTCCTGGCGGGTCTGCGCCAGGTAAAAGACGAGAATCGGCCAGTGCACCAAATAGAGGGCATAGGAAAAACCGCCCAGGGCCAGCAGGGGCTTAGCCGTCAGCAGTTTCTCGGGTCCGAAGCGGGTGCCGGTGTCTCCCGCAATAATGACGAGCGAAGCTGCCAGGGTGGGCCACAAGGCTACGTAGCCGGGGAAGGTTCCGTTAACGTCCAGTACGAAACCGCAGGCAACGATAGCGGCAATACCTGCCCACCCCAGAACCGCGCGTACAAGCGGGGGGAATTTAAGGACAGGCAACCAGAGAGCTACAAGAGAGCCCAGCGCAAATTCCCAGAGGCGGGCCTCGGTTTCAAAGTAGGCGGCCTGCTGGTTGGTTGCGGTGACCTCAATTGAGTGGGTCAGCGACACCGCAAAAAGGGTAGCAAAGGCACCGCTTAAAGCCCAGCGGGCAGAGCCCCTCATACGCTTCCCCAGCACCAGGGCAAGTATCACCATCAGCAGGGGCCACAGCACATACATCTGCCCCTGGACCGACAGGGACCAAAAATGCCGGAAGGGTGAGGCCAGCGAGGTGTCGGTAGCGTAGTAGTCCACCGCGTTCTCGATCGACCAGTTGTTGTGCTGGTACAGAATCACGGCCTTTGCCTCATCGGCAATCGCCAGCCAACGCTCTGCCGGGATAAAGAAGTAGGTGCCCAAGAGGGTCAGAACAACGGTAATAGAAGCCAGGGGCAGGAGGCGTTTAAAGACATGAACCCAATAGGCCACCAGAGTCTTTAGGCCGAACCAGGTGCCGGGCCCTACCAGCTTGCCCTGCTCAATCTTGCGAGCAAAAGAGCCGGTCAACAAAAACGCTGAAATCAACAGGAAGACATCGACACCGCCCGATACACGACCAAACCAGAAGTGGTAGGCGGCAACCAGCAGGAGGGCGAGCGCACGCAGCCCCTGAATCTCGGGGCGCCAGGCGCGTTCTGCTGAACGAGTGACGGTTGCGATGGTGCCGGTGGCTGGCTTGGTCTCGCTTGCTGGGCGGGGCACTGCGGTCTACCTCCTTTGCTGGCAATCATCTGGTGCCAGAAAGTCAGTTATTGAAAGGTAACTGGCAGGAAGACACCGAGTTAAAAATGTTACTCCCGGCGACTGAAAATTTGCTTTAAAAAGCAAACCCCTGCCCCTACGGTGTTAGTCACGGTAGGGGCAGGGGTTGTTCTGCCTCAAGTGGCCCGGTAAGGCCTTGAGTGCGGGGGCGGGGCCTTTACTTGGCCTCGTCCTCGTCCTTCTCTTCGGGCTTTTCAACAACCAGGGTCTCGGTGGTCAGCACCAGGGCAGCGATGGAGGCCGCGTTTTCCAGGGCTGAACGGGTGACCTTGACGGGGTCGATGACGCCGCGGGCAATCAGGTCCTCGTACTCACCGGTGGCGGCGTTGAAGCCGTGACCGATGGGCATGTCGGCAACGCGGGAGGTGACCACGTAGCCGTCCTCGCCGGCGTTCTCCGCGATCCAGCGCAGGGGCTGAACCAGGGCGCGGCGGACGATGTCTACACCCACCTGGGCATCGCGGGATTCGAGCTCAACGCCGTCCAGGGCTGCCAGGGCGTGAACCAGGGCGGTACCGCCACCTGCGACGATGCCCTCTTCGAGTGCTGCGCGGGTGGAGGACACGGCGTCCTCGATGCGGTGCTTGCGTTCCTTGGCCTCAACCTCGGTAGCTGCACCCACCTTGATGACACCCACGCCACCGGCCAGCTTGGCCAGGCGTTCCTTGAGCTTTTCGCGGTCCCACTCGGAGTCCACGCGCTCAATTTCGGCGCGGAGCTGGTCAACGCGCTCAGCAACAGCCTCAGAAGTACCGCCACCATCAACGATGGTGGTGTTGTTCTTGGTGACGGTCACGCGGCGGGCTGAACCAAGCTGGTCCAGGGTGACGGCATCCAGGGAAATACCCAGTTCACCGGTAATAACGGTACCGCCGGTCAGGATAGCCAGGTCCTGGAAGATTGCCTTACGGCGGTCACCAAAACCGGGTGCCTTCAGGGCAACGACATCGAGGTTGCCGCGCAGCTTGTTAACAACCAGGGTGGAGAGGGCTTCGCCATCCACGTCTTCAGCGATGATGGTCAGGGGCTTCTTAGCCTGAACAATCTTCTCAAGCACGGGCATAATCTCAGCCACGGTTGAAATCTTGCCCTGGTAGAGCAGAATCGCGGTGTTCTCTAGAACAGCCTCGGCGCGCTCGGGGTCGGTGACGAAGGAGGGTGAGAGGTAGCCCTTATCGAACTGCATACCCTCGGTCACTTCGAGCTCAATCTCGGTAGTGGAGCCGTCCTCGATGGTGATAACGCCGTCCTGGCCTACCTTGCTGAAAGCCTCAGAGAGCAGCTCACCAATCTGGGGTGACTGGGCAGAAATAGCTGCCACGTGAGCAACCTCTTCGCCGGTTACCTCGCGCGCATTAGCCAGCAGGCGCTCTGACACCAGCTTGGTAGCGGTCTCGATGCCGCGCTTGACCTCACCGGGGGCAGCGCCCGAGGTGACGTTACGCAGGCCCTCAGAAACCAGAGCCTGGGCCAGGACGGTTGCGGTGGTGGTACCGTCGCCAGCAACATCGTTAGTCTTGGTAGCTACTTCCTTAGCAAGCTGGGCACCCAGGTTTTCGTAGGGGTTTTCCAGTTCAATCTCGCGGGCAATAGATACACCGTCGTTGGTAATGATGGGTGCGCCCCACTGCTTATCAAGCACCACATTACGGCCGCGGGGGCCCAGGGTCACCTTGACAGCGTTAGCAAGCTTATCAACGCCTGCCTGCAGGTGCTTGCGCGCATCATCATTGAATTCAAGCTGTTTTGCCATGAATCCTTACTTCTTTCTCGTGTTTCGTGTTGTATTCGGTAGAAACAGCGAAAACTTAGGAAACGACAGCCAGTACGTCGCGGGCTGACAGGATCAGGTACTCAGCGCCACCGTACTTAACTTCGGTGCCACCGTACTTGGAGAAGATGACAACGTCGCCCTCAGCTACGTCAACGGGAATACGGTTGCCCTTGTCGTCGATGCGGCCGGGGCCAACAGCGATAACCTTAGCCTCCTGGGGCTTTTCCTTGGCGGTATCGGGGATGACCAGGCCGGATGCGGTGGTCTGCTCTGCTTCGACGATCTGAACAACAATGCGGTCTTCGAGGGGCTTGATAGCCATGGTGAGGTACTCCTTTGAGTGGGTTCTCAGCGTAAAACTTACGGGGTGACCATGACGCGCTAAGAAAGCCAAGTCGGTATCGTCGCGGTGCTACCGACTGCCTTTTAGCACTGTCAGCGGTCAAGTGCTAACTAAAACTTTATTCCCCTCACCCCCTACGGGCAAGATAAGGCGCCGGTTTCGCAGACAGCGCACCACCAGCATCACCACTGATGTGCAATAAAATACAGGTTGAAAGCCCCAAACCCGGCAGAAAGGCTAAACATGCTCAAACTCATCTTCTGGCCGGTACTCGTCCCCTCCTTCCTCTTCGCCGCCGGCTTCGGGGCTGTCGTTCCCGTCCAAATCATTGCAGCTATTAGGCTAGGAGCCTCACCCGAACTCGCCTCCCTGCTGGTAGCCGCCGCGGGCGTCCTCGCCCTCATCTGCACCGTCCCGGTAGGGGCAGGCATCGACCGTGTAGGCGACAAACGAGCCATGACCTGGGCAACCCTCAGCGCCTCTGGAGCCCTCACCCTCTCAGCGCTCTCCCTCGCCCTACCCCTGGCAGGGGCTCTATGGCTCTACTTTTTCGCCCACGTCGCCCGCGTACCGGCCACCGTCGCCTGGGGGCTCGCCCGACAAGCCGTACTAGCAGAAACTGTCGCTGCCCAAGACCGTGGCAAAGCCATGACCGCCCTCGGCGGCGCCCAACGAGCAGGCGCCCTCGCCGGGCCCCTCGCCTCAGCCCTCCTCCTTCTCTGGCTCCCCCTCTGGACAGTCTTCTTCTTCGCCCTCGCCCTCGTCGTCGCAGCCACTCTCTGCCTGCGCATCCGCAAACTCAACCAGCGTTTCGACACCGCCACCAGCACAGCCCGCTCAAACCGCACCGAAGAAGACCTCGCCCTAGCCGTCCGCTGGCCCGCCGTCTGGGTCGCAGGCCTCGGCATCATCACCCTCGCCATGAGCCGAGTAACCCAACCCATCGTCGCCGCCCTCTGGGGCCTGCACCTGGGGTGGAGCGACTCCCAGATCGCCCTAGCCATTGCCCTGGGATCAGCCCTCGAAATGGTCCTCATGGTCCCCGGAGGCTACCTCAAAGACCGAGTAGGACGCTCCGCCGTCCTCGCCCTCTGCCTCAGCATCTTCGGCGCAGGCTTCATCCTCGTGCCCCTACTGCCCACCAGCGCCGGCTTCATCGCGGGTCTTGCCCTCATGGCCATCGGCAACGGCTTCGGCGCCGGCATCAACATGACCATCGGCGCCGACCTCTCCCCCAACGTCGGACGCGCCAAATTCCTCTCCATCTGGTCCATGTTCTCCCAGGTCGCCATCGTCGCAGGGCCCCTGGCGGTCTCTGGCATCATGCTGATCTCTTCACTCCCGGTGGCCTTTACCGTCATCGGCTCTAGCGCCCTGGGCGGAGCTGTCTGGGCGCTCGCGACCCAGCCCATCACAAAGCTGCCTACGGGGAGAAAAGGCACGTAAGAGGGGCGGGGGAGACCCGCTTGCGCCGACTGACCCTCTCGGGCTCGCCCTGGAGGGCTCGCCCGATTCACGCCAGACCCAGCCAGTCGGCTTTCAGCGGGTCAACCCCTGCCCTCTCCCGCTCGCTCGATTCACGCCAGCCCCGAGCCAGCGGGCGTATGGCGCTTCCCCCTGCCCCTCCGGCTCGCTCGATTCACGCCAGACCCAGCCAGTCGGCTTTCAGCGGGTCTTCCCCCGCCTCACCCTTTAAACTAGGTGCATGACTTCTTTCCCCCGCGCCGGCGCCCACCCTTTCTCAGCTGACCAGCTAGCAACCCTTGACCAGCTCATCCCCTACAACCCCGCTGACTCCCTGCAGGCGGTCTCCAAGCTCCGGGCTCAAGGTATCAGCGCCGAGGACTCATCAGCCCTGCTGACCCAGGCCCGTCTCCGCACGCTGGGGGCTACCAAGTTCGGGGAAGAAGCCTCGCACATGCTTTTCACCGAGGCCGGCTATGAGCAGGCAACCCGCGCCGCCGTCGCCGACCACCACGCCGCCCGCTTCGTCGAGGCCGGACTCACCTCAGTTGCTGATTTAGGCTGTGGCCTGGGGGCAGACTCCCTCGCCTTTGCCCGCGCAGGGTTAGCGGTGACGTCCGTTGAGCTCGACCCCGCCACGGCATCCCTGACCGCCCACAATCTCTCCCCCTACCCGTCCGCCCAGGTGCTCGTGGGCGATGTAGAACAGGTCGATCTCGAAAAACTCACCACCGTGAGCGGCGAGCGCGTCGCCGCCCTCTGGCTAGACCCAGCCCGCCGAGAGATTGAAGGCGGCTCTACCACCTCCCGCCTTTTTGACCCCGAAGCTTTCTCCCCGCCCTTTTCCTTCCTGCAGAAACTGGCGGCAACCGGAATTCCTATGGGGGTCAAGCTAGGCCCGGGACTGCCCCACGAGGCCATTCCAAGCGGAGTGGAGGCCGAGTGGGTCAGTCACGGCGGGTCCGTGGTTGAGGTGGTACTCTGGTTCAATGCCCTAGCCCGCCCCGGGATTGCCCGGTCAGCTACAGTTCTAGGGGCGGACGCCACCACCCGGCAGGTGCTGGGTGAGATCAGTTCACCGCTTGCAGCGTCAGCTGATGAAGAGCCGGTTGAGATCACTGAGCTGGGTGCTTACCTGATTGAGCCTGACGGTGCGGTAGTGCGCTCCCACCTGGTGGCAGATTTTGCCCGAGCGATCGGGGCTACCCTGCTTGATGAGAATATCGCCTACCTGACCTCAGACTCCCCCGCCCCTAGCCCGCTGGGCCGGGCCTACCGCGTCCTGGGTACAATGCCCCTCAACGAGAAAAAGTTGCGCCGCTGGGTCAAAGAGCAGGGTATTACCGCCCTGACCGTCAAAAAGCGGGGAGTCGATGTGGTTCCTGAAAAGCTCCGGGCAACCCTGCTCGCCGGGGTGAAAAAGAAAAAGGGAACTGCCACGAAAGAAGCCGTTCTCATCCTGACCCGGTTGGGCGAGGGAGCAGCCTCCCAGCGTATGGCCATCTGGGCTGAGCCAGCCTAGTTTATTACGTCTATCTCGCCAGGAACGTCATAGAGTGAGCCGGATTCTTCTGCGCTAGCCCCTGCCCCTAAGATAGAACCAGCACCGCACCGAGACCCTGGAGCCAGCGCATGATTTTTCACCCCTCAGACCAGTCCACGATTGGAGTGGAATGGGAGGTCGCCCTCATCGACCCCGAAACCCGCGAACTGGCATCCCGCGCAGACGAAGTGCTAGCACTACTGCAAGAACAGCACCCGCAGGTTCTTGAAGCAGCCCCGGACCGGGCCCATATCACCGGCGAATTTTTGAATAACACCGTTGAACTTGTCACCGGCATCTGCCGAACCCCGGCGGAGGCCGCCGACCAGCTCACCCAGGCCACCGGCGTCCTGAAAGACATCACCGACCAGCTGGGCCTAGCCTTCTTCTCTGCCGGCACCCACCCCTTCTCCCGGGCCCTGGACCAAAAAGTCGTTGATAAGGATCGCTACCTGCGGGTGCTCGACCGCTCCCAGTTCTGGGGCCGCCGCCAAATCATCTACGGGGTACACGTACACACCGGGGTTGATTCTCGCGATAAAGCCCTGCCGGTGCTCAACGGGCTCACCAACTTCTACCCCCACCTTCTGGCTCTCTCGGCGTCCTCCCCCTTCTGGGAAGGGGAAGATACCGGGTTCGCCTCCCAGCGGGCCCAGATTTTCCAGCAGCTACCCACCTCTGGCCTGCCCTTCACCTTCGAACGCTGGGAAGACTACGAGGACTACCTCAACGACCTGGTGGTCACCGGCGTCATTGACGACCCCAGCGAGAACCGGTGGGACGTCCGCCCCGTACCCAAATACGGCACGGTAGAAATGCGGGCCTACGACGGGCTGGCCTCTATTCGTGATATCACGGCTCTGACCGCTTTTACCCAGTGCCTGGTGGAGTGGTTCTCCCGCCAGCTCGATGCAGGTAAGCGCATTGAGCCCCTCAAGCCCTGGCACGTACAGGAAAACAAATGGCGGGCTGCCCGCTACGGTACCGAAGCCATCGTCATTCTCGATAACCAGAACACCGAACGCCTGGTCACCGAAGATACACTGGGGTTACTGAACAAGCTGGAAGGCATCGCCACTGACCTAGGCTGCGCCGCTGAGCTGGCTGACGTGGAGCGTATCTGCCTGACAGGGGCGGGCTACCAGCGCCAGCGCCGCGTCGCAGCTGAACACGGGGGTGACCTCAAAGCAGTGGTGGATGACCTCACTGCCCAGGCCATCGAGGGGCTGTAAGTCTCTCTCCAGCCCCTCGCGCGCATCTGTGCGCTTGTCTGCCCCCCGTTTAGAGCGAAATCTTAGTGACGGGTAGGGACGAGTCTGCCGTGAAGTCGATACCCGACGGCGCCCGTCCCTCAGACACCAGACGGGCACCCAGGGCCGCCACCATGGCCCCGTTATCGGTGCACAGACTCAGCTGGGGAATTACCAGCTTGATACCGTGCTCGGCACAGCGCTGGGCGGTGAGCTCACGCAGGCGGGAGTTCGCGGCCACGCCCCCACCCAACAACAGGGTGGTGATGCCGCGTTCGGTGCAGGCCAGCATAGCTTTCTTGGTAATCACATCGACCACAGCCTCCTGGAAAGAAGCTGCGATATCAGCAACCGGCACTTCTTCTCCCCGGGCCTCAATGCCCTCAACGACGCGGGCAACAGCGGTCTTTAGACCAGAGAAAGAAAAGTCGTAGCGGTGGGGGCCGGGCTCCTCAGCGGTGCCCATAAACTTGCGGGTTGACAGGCCGCGGGGGAAGGCGAAAGCCGCCCCGTTGCCGTCCTTAGCAACCCGGTCAATTACCGGCCCACCCGGGTAGGGCAGACCTAGCAGCCGGGCCACCTTGTCGTAGGCTTCGCCGGCGGCATCGTCCAGGGTGGCGCCCAGCAACTCAACATCCCCAGTAATATCGCGCACGGCCAGGATTTCGGTGTGCCCACCGGAGACCAGCAGGGCGCCAATTCCCTCGCTCGGCAGGCCGTCCAGAAAATCAGCGGTGTGCCCCTCAATCCCGCAATCATCGAGCAGGCCCACGCCCACGTGGGCAACCAGGTGGTTGATGCCGTAGAGGGGCTTGCCGGTGGCGGTAGCCAGGGCCTTGGCCGCAGAGACCCCCACCATGAGGGCACCGGCCAGGCCGGGGCCAGCGGTCACGGCAATAGCGTCCAGATCGTCCAGGCTGACCTGGGCTTCGTCCAGGGCTGCTTGAAGGGCCGGGACCATGGCGTCTAGATGGGCGCGGGAGGCAATTTCAGGGATGACCCCGCCAAAGCGCACGTGCTCGTTCATGGAGGACGAGACGGTGTTGGTTAGCAGGGTTGAGCCCCGCACAATACCGATACCGGTTTCGTCGCAGGAGGACTCAATACCCAGCACCAGGGGTTCGGTTTTAGCGGTCATGGCTGGTTTCTCCTTGCTAGGCGGTCTGTTGGGTGAGGTCGCGGCGCATGATGAGGGCGTCGACCCCGTCGTTGTAGTAGCGGCGGCGCACATGGATCTGCCGATAGCCGTTTTTCATGTAGAGATCCTGGGCCCGGGGGTTGTCGGCGCGTACCTCCAGCAGTATCTGTTCAGCGCCGCGGGCAGCTGCCTCGCGGGCGAGAAAATCGAGCAGGGCCCGCCCGTAGCCGTGCCCCTCGTAGGCTGGGGCAACAGCGATGGTTTGCACGTCGGCGGTGTCGGCTACGCTCATGAGCCCGGCATAGCCGATAACCTGCGGACCGGTTTCTGTAGGGATTTCCAGGACGACATATCCCCGGGTTTCGTGGGTGATTTCGGCAAGGAACATCTCCAGGGGCCAGGCATCGGCCGGGAAGAGGTCAAGTTCTAGGGTATGGACGGCTGGGACATCGTGCAGGGTCATTTCCCTGGCTTGGGCTCCGTCGGCCAGACCCGTGGGGAGGTCAGTCAGTAGCATTAGACACTGGCCTTCTTGCGGGCGGCGGGCACCTTGGCATCGGATTCGCGCAGGTAGAGGGCGCTGGTGTCGGTGCTCAGCTGGGCCAGGCCCAGGCGGGCAGCGGCTGCCAGCAGGGCGGCGGCGTCCGGCTGGACGTGTTCAAAGCCTGCCTGGGCGTCCAGAGCCTCCGGGTAAAGGGAGGTACCAAAACCGTAGGCTGGCAGGTCGGGTGCCTCGCTGGCCGGGCCGACGGTGGGGCCGTTCTCCAGCTGGTAGCCGCTCTCGGTCAGTTCATAGACAGCCGAGTATATTTCCTTGCGGCGGGCATCTGAGGCGACAAGAAAACGTGTATGACCGGATGCCCGCGCGGTACCTTCCGCACGTTCTGCGAGGGCGGTAAGACTCATGATTCCGTAGAGGGGCTTGTTCCAGGCAAAGGCCAGGGAACGGGCGGTGACGATGCCGGCGCGTAGGCCGGTAAAGGGGCCGGGGCCGGTACCGGTTATCACAGCGTCAACATCTTGGCCCGTTACTCCAGCTTCAGCCAATACCTCGGTGACGAAGGGAGCCATCACTTCGGCGTGAGAGCGGGTGTCTTCGGTTGACCGTGAAGCGAGCAGAGTTAGGGTCTGCCCGTCCAGGCGTCCCAGGGCGACAGAAGCAATAGCGGATGAATCAAGAGCAAGAATAAGCACCCCACCAGTCTAGCGTGTTTAGGCTCGGAGACTATGTGATAGGTATTTCCTGAAGCACCGCGGGCTCGCAGCGAAGCTGCTGGCTCGGCGGCTGGCGTGAATCGCATTGTGAGCGAAGCGAACCATGCGAGAGGGTCGGCAGCGAGCGCGAGCCCGCGGTGTTCCCAAAAGCCCCTATGCGCCCTCCGCCCCGCTACCGCTCAGCTTCTCTACCATCTCATCCCAAGCATTTTCCCAGCGGGGCCCGCTCCCGATGAGGCGGAGGCGGCGTGGTTCGGGGGCTCCATCGTCCTCGTCGTCTTCTTCCCAGCTTCCGGGGGCGTAGAGGGCGTAGGGGTCTGTTTCGGCCAGGTCTGCGCCTGTCACCCGGGTAAATTCCAGATCGAGAATAGATTCTGAGAGGTGTTCGGCTTTGTCGCGGCCCCATTCGATGACGGTGACGGACCGGTCGAGGGAGTATTCGAGGTCGAGGTCGTCGAGCTCTTCTGAGCTGGCGAGTCGGTAGGCATCAACGTGGACGAGGTCAGGCCCGCCGGGGCGAGGGCCGTCCGGTAGATTGGGGTGGACGCGGGAGAGGACGAAGGTGGGTGAGATGACGCCCTCACGCACGCCGAGTCCTTCGCCGAGGGAGCGGGTGAAGGTGGTTTTGCCGGCTCCCAGTTCGCCGGTGAGAATCAGGACGTCGCCCGCGGTGAGGAGGGGGGCTAGAGCCAGGGCGATGGCGCGGGTGTGCTCGGGGCCGGTGATTTCGAGGTCAAGGACGCGGTCGGTCACGGTTTACTGCTCGCTTTCGGTGTCTCGCTGGCGCCAGGATCCGCCGACGCTGATGCGGGTGACGCGCGGGGAGATGCGGGTGACGATTTCGTAGTTGATGGTTCCAGCCGCTTCTGCCCAGTCGGTGACTGGTGGGTTATCGCCGGTTCCGAAGAGGACGGCGGGGGCACCCAGGAAGCCAGCTGCGGGGTCAGCCAAACCGGGTTCACCGAGGTCTACGACCAGCTGGTCCATGGCAATTCGTCCCACTGCCAGGTAGGTTCGGGCGGGACCGGATGCCGGGTAAATACGGACCGGCCCGCCGGTTGCGACTCGGGGAACGCCGTCCGCGTAGCCAACCGGCACCAGGGCCAGGGTCGTAGGTTTGTCGGTCACGTAGTTAAGGCCGTAGGAGACGCCTTGGCCTGCGGGGACTTCCTTGACTGCGTTGATGAAGGTTTGCAGGTGCATGACCGGCTTAAGCCCCAGGTCAGCGGGGGTCTGCCCGGCCAGGGGTGAAAGACCATAGAGACCGAGGCCCACCCGGACGGCGTCCCGCAGCAGGCCTTCTTCAGCACCGACGGACGCCGCGCTGAAGGTCGCGGGAGTATTAGCAAGGTGGCGCAGGGTCGGTCGCAGGCCGGCAGAGTGCAGGAGGTCTAGTGCCCGGTCGAAGGTCTGGGACTGCTCTGCTGTTTCGGTACGTTCTGGTTCGTCAGCTACTGCCAGGTGGGAGAAGACCCCGACCACCTGCAGCACCCCGTCCTCTTCGAGCTGGCGGGCGGCGGCGGCGAGCGCCGGTAGTTCGCTCATGGTCACACCGTTGCGGCCTAGGCCGGTATCTACTTTGAGGTGAACCTTGACCGGCTCGTGCTGCCCGCTGACACGGTGGGCGGTTGCAATGGCGTCAAGTTCCCAGGTGCTTGAGACGCCCAATTCGAGGTTGTCTGTGAGGGCTTGGGAAAAGTCAGTTCGGGGGGTGTGGAGCCAGGCGATAATGGGGGCTGTAACACCGCCGGCGCGGAGTGTGCGGGCTTCTTTGACGTGGACGACGCCCAGGTAGTCAGCTCCTGCCGCCACCGCTGATCGGGCTACGTCGAGAGCCCCGTGCCCGTAGGCGTCCGCTTTGACCACGGCAATGAGGGCGCGCTGCCCGATGAGGGTTTTGATGCGCCGGACGTTATGTTCAACGGCATCCAGGTCGATGACGGCGAGGCGTTCTGCATCTGTGGGAGCGTCAAGGGGCACGAAGCCGTGGGCGCGGTAGAGGCTGTCGATAGACACGGTGTCATCCTTGGGCGTAGGGTCTTTTCTTCTCTAGCTTAGTTGAGTTTGCCGTTAGCGCACCTGCGCTGACGCCTACAGAGCGCGGGCAGATGTGGCAGGGGTAGAGTAGAGGTGTGAGTTTTTCTTTTCCGCTGCACCTGCATATCTTTTCGCTGCATACCTCACCCCTGGCCCAACCCGGATCAGGGGATGCTGGCGGCATGAACGTCTATATTGAGCGTTCTTTGGCGGCTCTTCTTGAGGTCAACCCCCAGCTAACCGTGGAAGTTTTTACGCTGGCAACCGACCGCCAGCAAGCTGGGCAGGTACGGTATCACGAGCGGGCCACCGTTACCGCTCTCTACCTGCCTGAAACTGAAGGAGCCCGTAAGGAAGATTTACCTGAGCTGGTTCCGGGCTTTGCTATGGCCGTTCGGGCTATAGCGTCGCGACCACCCCAGTTGATTCACAGTCACTACTGGCTCTCGGGTCTGGCGGCTCTTGCCGCCTACCCGCAGGTACCGCTCGTTCATACAATGCACACCACCGCAGCTGCTAAGAACGCCCGGCTGGGTGAGGGCGAGTGTCCAGAGCCCGAGGTACGTTTGCGTGGTGAGCAGGCGCTGGTCCGCAGGGCCGCCGCTCTAGTGGTCAATACGGAGTATGAGGCAGCCCAGATGCGCGACTTCTACGGGGCACAAGAATCCCAACTGGTGACGGTAGCCCCCGGCGTTGACCTTTCTGTTTTCTCCCCGCGCGAGGGCGTCCGCCCTCTTCATGAGGGGCAGGACGGTGCAGCCCACCTGGTCTTTGCCGGCCGCCCCCAGCACCTTAAGGGCCCTCATCTGCTGGTTGAAGCCCTCGGCCTACTTCCGCGAGAGCTGGACGTTACCCTCGACATCATTGGAACCTCCGGCACAAACTATGAACAGGATCTCGATACCCGAGCAGAAGAGCTGGGACTAGGCGACCGCGTCCGCCTACTTCCCTCGATGCCCACCCCCGACCTCGCCCAGGCTTTCCGAAAGGCCGATATCGTTACCTGCCCTTCATCCTCAGAAACCTTTGGCCTGGTTGCCCTGGAGGCCTCTGCCTGCGGCACCCCGGTGCTCGCCAGCAAGGTAGACGGGCTCAGGGAGGCGGTGGCCGATGGCGCCACCGGCCTGTTGGTAGCCCAGCGGACGCCTGCCGCCTGGGCGGACGCCATCGAGCAGCTTGTGAGAGACCCGAACCTTCGACATGCACTGGGCATCGCCGGGGCCGAGCGCGCTCGCAGCTTTACCTGGCAGGCTACAGCCCAAAACTTCCTTCAGCTCTACCAGACTCTCAACCGCCTCTAGGAGAACCAGATGACCTTTCCAATGACCCGCCAAGAGTTCGCTGACTACCTCAATGCTTCGCGCATCACCGGGCAAGTAGCAACCGCCCGTGAAAACAACCTCGCCCATATGCGGGGCTTCGTT
This sequence comes from Rothia nasimurium, assembly GCF_928392795.1. GTDB lineage: Bacteria > Actinomycetota > Actinomycetes > Actinomycetales > Micrococcaceae > Rothia > Rothia nasimurium_F. The sequence continues at coordinate 96,716 of NZ_CAKMTJ010000001.1, read as the reverse complement.
GAAGGTAATGAGCACCTAGAATTCGGTGTGACATGGACCAGGAACTGGACCGTTGACGATATCTTTGAGCTCATGGCCCGCAGGGTTGGCACCAGCGCTGACCCTGACCATAGAGAAGGTCAAGACACGATCAGCACTGACCTCTGTATCGACGGTCTGACCGAATACGCCCGCATCTTCGGTGATGCTGTTCGTGCAGGCAAAAGTCTGCTCTTTGCAACCGGCCACCCCGCCGGTCTCTTCCCTATCTACGCACGTCTTGCCGCAGCAGCTAAAGCCCACGGCGCGACCGTCCTGACCATCAATGAGGGCGACCGCTTCCTTGACGGCGATATCCGCCAAATCTTCGATGTCATCATGTTCGAGCAGTACGGCAACCTACAGCACACCCACTTCTCCGGCCCCATGCAGCTGGCACTGAGCCAGCTCCAGGAACGAGGAATTACACCGGGACTTGTCATTGCCGATCACGGTCTCGCCGGGTATGCGGCGTCCGCGGGGATACCCACCATCGGCATTGCAGACTGCAACGACCCCGGGCTTTTCGTTTCAGCCGAGCAAGGGCAAATTCTCGTTGCGGTGCCCATGGACGATAATGTCACCCCTCACCTCTATGAACCGGTGATTGACTTCATCCTGGCAGAGGCCGGTCTCAGTAGCTAAGAACACCCTGACCAGTAAGGATAAGTTACTTTCAGCTGAAAGTGTGAAGCATATTTCAGAAAATCGGCCTGCTCTTAGGCCGACTAGCACTGTAGTATTAAAAGCCTAATCGTACAGGTCTGCCCATCTCACTCTCGCACCCGGAGCAGGCATCATCATTTAGGGGAATACACACTAGTGAACGAACAGATTATTGAGGAGCGGTGGGCCGAAACCCGTAACCGCCGCACCTGGCACCCAAAAATTAAGGGGGCCCTTTACCTTGCTGATACTTTAGCCATTGCGCTTTCCATCGCGCTAGCTCATATAGCTAGTTTCGGCTTTCAAAATTCAGAGGTCATGGGGCGCGCCAGCCTACCTCTAGGCTACGTAGGTACCGGAATTCTACTTGGTCTCTTCTGGCTATTTGCTCTCACAATCGCCAACAGTCGCAATATCCGCTACCTGGGCCACGGGGTGGACGAGTACCGTCTGGTCACGAAAGCAACCAGCTACTTTTTTGCGCTCATCGCTATCTTCTCCTATCTGACCAAGATCGATTTTGCCCGTAGCTACATTGTGCTGGCCTATCCCATTGGGATTGTGCTCCTACTCTGTGCCCGCTGGGGTGTACGCCGCTGGCTGGTTCATTGGCGCAACCGGGGTCGAGCCCTGTCCCGCGTCATGATTATCGGCGATTCGGCCTCTGGTGAGCACCTCTACAAGACCCTCCAGGGGGCCCGCACTTCTGGCCTCTCACCGGTAGCTGCCTATCTTCCCCGTTCACGCCCTGGCACCCAGCTTGCCCAGGGGGCTATCCCGACTCTGGGTTACTCCCCCGATGCCTCCGAGGTTCTCAAAGTAGTCCGTGAGAATAACATTCACGCGGTAGCTGTCTCTACCGGCCACGGCCTCAACCCCACAGAACTGCGTCGCCTGGGTTGGGCCTTAGCTGCCGCCCACGTTGCCCTGATTATGGCTCCCGCCATGACCGATATTGCCGGCCCCCGCATCCATACCCAGCCGTTGAACGGTGTACCCCTCATTCACGTCCACACCCCGCGTATCGAAGGCATGCAGGCCCTCATTAAGCGAGCTATCGACGTGGTGGCCTCAGGGCTGGGCCTGATTTTCTTAGCTCCCCTGCTGATCCCTGTAGCTCTCCTCGTGAAGAAGGACGGCGGCCCCGTCTTCTTCCTCCAGGAACGCGTCGGCTACCGGGGCACCCCCTTCCACATGATCAAGTTCCGTTCTATGGTGACCAACGCCGAAGAACTCAAAAAAGAGCTCATGGATCAAAATGAGGGTAACGGTGTACTCTTCAAAATGGCCGATGACCCCCGTATCACTAAGATCGGCAAGTTTATCCGCAAATACTCTATCGACGAGCTGCCCCAGCTCTGGAATGTCTTTATCGGTGATATGTCCCTGGTGGGCCCCCGTCCGCCCCTACCCTCAGAAGTCGAACAGTACGAAGAAGACGCCTACCGCCGCCTTCTCGTCAAACCCGGTATCACCGGTCTCTGGCAGGTTTCTGGTCGCTCCAACCTCTCCTGGGAAGAATCTATTCGCCTAGACCTCTACTACGTTGAGAACTGGTCAGTAATGAGAGATATCGTTATCCTCTTCCGTACCGTTCGTGCGGTCTTCGCTAAGGACGGCGCCTACTAGGGTTAGATAGGCTACAGGCCGGTTACCGTTGGTGGTAACCGGCCTGTGTCGTAGGTTTATTGTTCAAGAAATATGGCCACAGCCTCTGGGATGTTTTGGGCGACGAGAGTGGGTGGGGTCGGGCCCGAGATCCCAGCCCCGTGAACTAGATCTGCTGCCTCCTGGTGAAGATAGACTGCCGCTGCGGCGAGCAGGGCATAATCAGTTGGTTGGCTCCCGGGACGAAAATCTTCTGCCTGGTAGCGGGCTAGAAGAGCACCGAGTATACCGGTCAGAGTATCTCCGCTTCCTGCTGTGGCCAGCCAATGGTTTTGGCCGGTGATCTGGAAAAGTTCACCGGTGGGGGCAGCGAAGATGGTTCTGCTTCCCTTGAGCAGGACGGTGGCCCCGGTTGCCCGGGCCAGCAAGGCTGCATAGCGGGCAGGGTCGGCCTCTACCTCGGTGCGGTTTGGGGCCTCGCTGAATGCCCCGGGGCCCTCTGCCACTAAGGACGGCGCCAAGGCAGCTAGCCAGGTCAGGGCATCGGCCATTTCTCCAGCATGCGGGGTCAGGATATGGTGGGCCTGGAGCCTGAACCCATCGGCAACAAGGCGGGCCGTCAGGGTCACGGCTGTAGCGTCCAGCACTGCTGGTAAGCCCGTGCCGATGACGGTGGTAGCCTCGGCCTCCCGGGTCTCGCCCACCAGCCCTGACCCAAGAGCCCAGGCGTCCACACGCAGGTTCTCCGGCTCCCCTACCGTACAGACTGCCTCAGGCACGCTCAGCTGGACCTGAAAATTGAGGGAGGAGGTCCCGGCAAACCGCACCATACCGACTCCGGTATTGACAGCTGCCCGGGCAGACATCAGGGCCGCCCCGGGGTAGGTACCGCTACCGGTGAGCAGGCCCAGCACCCCGCGGGTGTACTTATGGGAGGTAGCGGTGGGGGCGGTGACATAGCGCTGAAAATCCCAGTAGATTAGTTCTTTCGGGGTGTCCATCTTATTTTTCCTCCTCCCCACAGGGTTCCAGCAGTCCCCGGCCCAGGGGATCGATCTGCATAAGCCTGATGACTTCGTCTTTACTGAGGTGTTCAGCCAGCACCGTTGCGGTGGCAAGAGGCTCATCGTGGCTCATGGTCAGGTGAAGACGGTTGATTCCCAGTTCTGTTGCCCGGGCAGCAACGGTCCCCCGCACGACCAGGTAGGGGGCCCCGTCCTGATCTTTTTCAACCCAGCAATCCTGCCAGGACATACCTGCCGGAGCCCGCAGGGCCTTAGCGACAGCCTCCTTGGCAGCAAAACGGGCAGCTAGGGAGCGGACGGGCAGCCCCCGCTCCCCCGGCACAAAAAGCCGCTCCAGCAGGGCCGGGGTGCGCTCAAGCAGGGCAGCGAATCGCTCTATATTGACGACGTCCGTGCCGGTACCAATAATCACGGCGGCTTCTCCTTTATGCCGGTGCCTGTTGGAAGAGGTCTTCGGCTCATTCTACGCCCCTGTCGAGGGAGACAAAAAGGACCCCGTACCTTGATAGGGCACGGGGTCCTCCTGTCTTTACGACAAGCGCTTTACTCGACGGTTACTGACTTAGCCAGGTTACGGGGCTGGTCAACGTCGTAGCCCTTAGCGTGGGCCACTGAGCAGGCAAAAATCTGCAGGGGCACAGTGGAGAGCAGGGGCTGGAGCAGGCTGGGTGAGGAAGGAATGCGGATGATGTGATCTGCGTGTTCCTCAACAGCGGTGTCACCCTCTTCAGCAATCACGATGGTCACTGCACCGCGAGCGCGGACTTCCTGGATGTTAGAAACAACCTTGGAGTGCAGGGAGTCGCGGCCGTTGGGTGAGGGGACGATGACGAAGATGGGCTGGCCTTCTTCGACAAGGGCGATGGGGCCGTGCTTGAGCTCGCCCGCTGCGAAGCCTTCGGCATGCAGGTAGGCGATTTCCTTGAGCTTCAGGGCGCCTTCCATCGCTACGGGGAAGCCAACGTGGCGGCCCAGGAAGAGCACGGACTTGGCGTCCTTCATAGAGGTGCCGAGATCCTTGACCTGCTGCTCATTGTCGATAACAGCCTGAATCTTCTCGGGCATCTTCTGCAGCTCTTCAAGGATGGTACGGATTTCATCCTTGTACATGTTGCCGCGCAGCTGGGCCAGGTAGAGGCCGAGCAGGTAGGCAGCAGCAATCTGCGAGAGGAAGGCCTTGGTGGATGCAACTGCGATCTCGGGGCCCGCGTGAGTGTAGAGAGCTGCATCGGATTCACGGGGCAGGGTGGAGCCGTTGGTGTTACAGATAGAAACGACCTTGGCGCCCTGTTCCTGGGCGTGACGGACGGCCATGAGGGTGTCCATGGTTTCGCCGGACTGGGAGAGAGCAACGACCAGGGTCTTCTCATCGACGATGGGGTCACGGTAGCGGAACTCATGGGCCAGCTCCACCTCGGTGGGAATGCGGCACCAGTGCTCGATGGCGTAACGGGCTACCTGGCCAGCGTAAGCAGCGGTACCACAGGCTACGACGATGATCTTGTTGACGGAACGCAGAATAGCGTCGTCAATCTTGAGTTCGTCGAGGGTCAGATTGCCCTTTTCATCCAGACGGCCCAGCAGGGTGTCGCGGACGGCGGCGGGCTGTTCGTGGATTTCCTTCTCCATGAAAGAATCGAAGCCACCCTTTTCAACAGCAGCTGCGTCCCATTCGATGGTGAATTCCTTGCCGTGGGCGGGGAAGCCCTCGAAGTCGATGATGGAGTAGTCGCTACCGGTGATGGTTACAATCTGGTCCTGGCCCATTTCGACTGCCTTTTTGGTGTAGTCAATGAAGCCAGAAACGTCTGAACCCAGGAAGTTTTCGTTCTCGCCTAGACCGATAACGAGAGGTGAGTTGCGGCGGGTTGCTACGACGCGGTCGGGGTGGTCGACGTGGGTGACCAAGATGGTGAAGGCGCCTTCGAGGCGGTTTGAGGCCAGGCGGACGGCTTCGGTCAGATCCTTGTTCTCCAGCTTGTTGTAGATGGAGGCAATCAGGTTAGCGGCAATTTCGGTGTCAGTCTGTGACTTGAATTCGCAACCCTCTTCAAGCAGTTCGGCTCGCAGTTCTGCGAAGTTTTCGATGATGCCGTTGTGCACAACTGCCAGACGGCCGTTGTCGACAACGTGCGGGTGAGCATTGTTATCGGTGGGGCCACCGTGAGTAGCCCAGCGGGTATGACCAATACCGATAGTGGTTGCAGGCAGCGGGTTAGCTTCTACTTCAGCTTCGAGGTTAACAAGCTTGCCGGATTTCTTACGGAATTCAATGCCGTTATCGCCGATGAGAGCGACGCCAGCTGAGTCATAGCCGCGGTATTCCTGGCGGCGCAGACCTTCGAGAACCACATCGTATGCGGTATGGTCAAATTTCTTACCGTCTGCGGCAGTGCCGAGACTTACGTATCCTACGATTCCACACATGCCTTCATCTTACATCTAAGAATTCACCGCCCCCTTGCAGTCTTCACCACAGTGTCGCAACTTGTTGCCTCCCTATAGACCTCTGTCATATTAGGTGAGCCACCTTCTGGCCTCTAGACTGATGTAAATGAGCATGTCTGCGCTTTCTTCCAAATATTCCCCTTTCACTGAGCTAGACCGAGATACCTGGTCACGACTCGCTAGCGAGATTTCGGTTCCGCTCACAGAGGACGAACTCCAGCAGCTTCGTGGGCTGGGCGAGACCATCGATTTGGACGAGGTAGCGCAGGTCTATCTACCTATTTCCAGGCTTCTTAATCTCTATGTCAATGCCGCCGCGAGTGCCAACCACATGACCAATGATTTCTTGGGGCTTCAGGGCCAGAAAGTCCCCTTCATTATCGGCGTGGCTGGGTCTGTGGCAGTGGGCAAGTCCACCACTGCCCGTGTCCTACAGGAGCTACTCAGGCGCTGGCCCTCGACCCCCAACGTCCAGTTGGTAACGACCGATGGCTTCCTCTACCCCAATGCTGAGCTGGAACGCCGGGGGCTCATGGGGCGCAAGGGATTTCCTGAGTCCTACGACCGCCGGGCGCTGTTGCGTTTTGTCTCTGAGGTGAAATCTGGAGCTCCGCTTGTCACTGCGCCCAAGTATTCCCATCTCTACTACGACATTATTGAGGGGGAACGAATTGAAGTTACCAGCCCTGACGTTCTGATCGTGGAGGGACTCAATGTATTAGCCCCGGCAAAGCTAGAGAGCGATAAGAGCTCCGCACTGAGTCTGGCAGATTTTTTTGATTTCTCTATCTACGTTGATGCCTCTACCCGGGATATTGAGCACTGGTATGTTCAGCGGTTTTTGAAGCTACAACAATCGGCTTTCACTAACCCTCACTCCTACTTCAAACGCTACGCCGACCTCTCAGAGGACGCGGCGGTTGAGCTGGCCCTGAGCATCTGGCGTTCCATTAACGAACCTAATCTGAGGGAGAACGTGCGTCCCACGCGCGGACGGGCCCGTCTCATCCTCAAGAAGTCCCACGACCACAAAATCCGCAAGGTTCTCCTGCGAAAGAACTAAAGAATGCGCTCATTTCGATTCGCTCTCTCACTTGCTGTAGCTAGCTGTTTCATGGCTCTGTCATTGACGTCCTGTGGCCAGGATATTTCCACTGAGCAGGACGCCGCACCCGCACTTTCGAGCTCTGCGCCGGCTTCTACTTCACCTCTGGCGACTTCAGGTACAGCATCTTCTTCCAGTGCGCGCACCGAGTCAGCCAGCCCCACTCAGCCTGCTACGCACCGTCCTGCCGACATTGAATCGGCCTCATCTATTACAGTCCTTGTCAACAAACATAACCCTCTATCCCCTCTCACTTACGCTCCCGATGACCTACAGCCACTGGGGCCGGTGATGCTCCGGGCCGAGGCCGCGCAAGCTGCTCATCGCATGTTTGAAGACGCCGCAGCAGCGGGGGCCCCTATGCTTGCCCTAAGTGGCTATCGATCCTATGAGACCCAGCAGGGAACCTATGCCAGCTGGGCTGCCCAGTACGGTACTGACCAGGCAGATGTGGCTTCTGCCCGACCAGGCTATTCGGAGCACCAAACGGGGCTAGCTCTTGATATCGGGACCGGTGGCAGCTGCGATTTACAGCCCTGTTTTAAGGACACCTCGGCTGCTCTCTGGGTTGCCGAGAACGCCCACCACTACGGTTTTGTGGTTCGCTACCCCTGGTGGCATCACGAAACCACCGGCTATTGGTATGAGTCCTGGCACTTGCGCTATATCGGTGTTGAGGAGGCCACCGCGCTGCAGGAATCCGGCTTCGAAACGCTAGAAGATTTCTGGGGGACCGGGCCTGCCCCTAGCTACCCAACGGCACCTAACCTGTAGGCTGACAAGCAGAAATCTACAAATTTTGACCACAGTCTAGTAGCTCAGACCAACCTGTGAGTAAACCCACTGGTTTACAGCGAAAATTTCAGTTCAGATTGGTGTTCACCACTGGCAGAAACCGCTATCCTTGAACTCATGCTTAGTGGTTTTAAAGATTTCATCACCCGCGGTAACGTCATCGACCTCGCAGTCGGTCTGATTATTGGCTCTGCCTTTACCGCCGTTGTTACTGCCCTGGTTGAGAAGGTTATGATGCCTGCCATCGCCCTTGCAACCGGTGGCCAGGAAGTTAACTTCGACAACTGGCTCATTGTTGGCCCCATTCAGTTTGGCGCTTTCCTGACCGCAGTTATCAACTTCCTCATTGTTGCAGCAGCCCTGTACTTCTGCATCGTTATGCCCGTCAACAAGTTCAACGAGCGTCGCGCTGCCAAGCTCGACCTTGAAGAAGAGGTTGAAGAAGAGGATCCTCAGGTTGCTCTTCTGAAGGAAATCCGTGACGCCCTGACCGTCAAGTAATTTTTTTCTGTTCGTTATCAGAAAAGCCCCGGTAGGTATCTACCGGGGCTTTTCTTATGCCATAGTGCGCTTTATGCGGCGGTGTATTCCTTCACCAGGGCAAGGACGCCCGGGTAGAGCGGGTGGTCAGCGGTCAGGCCGGTGAGACGCTCAGTTACTTCTTCAGCGGTCTGTTCACCGGAGCGGACGCTGGCAAGCAGGGCCTGCAGTTCAACCGATTCGGGGTCTTCAGCCACATTGAATTCCAGCAGGGCACCGATGGTCGCTAGCAGGGCCTCAGTGGGACGGCCCAGCTCAGCAAGCTCAGCGGCAGGGCCGATGAATCGCTCATGGCGGGAGATCTTCCTCAGAGGTGAACGGCCAACGCGCTCGGTGGTATCGGGCAGATCCGGGTTAGCGAAGCGAGCCAGGATCTTTTCAACATAGGCCTGCTGGACCTCGGACTCAAAGCCAAACTTACGCACGATCAAATCTTTGGTCTCAGCCAGGGTCGCTTCGACCTTGGCACGGATCTCGGGCACTTCGAGGGCCTCGGAGAGCTTGGAGATCCCTGCCTGCTGACCAAAGTAGGCGGTGGTAGCGTGGCCAGTGTTGACGGTGAAGAGCTTACGGGTGATATAGGGGGCCAGATCTTCAACCCAGGTTGCCCCGGGAATCTGGGGTACATCATCGCCAAAGGGACCGGTTTCCACTGCCCACTCATAGTAGTTCTCTACGGTTACATCGAGCCCCTGGCCAGGAGCCTGGTTAGGAACGATGCGGTCAACTGCGGTGTTGGCGAAGATGGCAACGTCATCGGCTGCCGGGAAGTGCTTGCGGACCTCTTCTGCCAGAGCATCGGTTGCATTGATAGCGTTCTCACAAGCCATCACAGCAATCTTAGAAGCTGCTCCCTGCTCAGCACGGAGTTTGAGACCCTGGGCAATATTCACAGCAACAAACTTGAGAATGGTGGGGCCAACAGCGGTAGTCACCACGTCTGCGCTGGCAATTTCCTCAGCGAGCGCCTCGGGCTTCTCCGCAGAGTTAATACCGCGGAAACCGGTGATGGTGATGTCCTTGGGGTCGTGACCGACCTCGTGAACAGTGTAGCTTTCCTGCTCGTTGAGGGCATCGATGAGCGGGGCTGCAACATCTGAGAAGACCAGCTCGTAGCCGGCTTCGTTCAGGATAACGCCGACGAAGCCACGGCCGATGTTACCTGCACCAAAGTGGACTGCTTTTTTCACGGTTACTGAACCTTTCCAAAGATATCCAGGATTTCCTGGGCGGTACGGGCTTCTTCCAGCTGGGCTACGGATGCCTTGTTGGAGAAGGTCTTAGCGATCTTCTGCAGCAGTTCCAGGTGGGTTCCGCCGGCGCCAGCGATACCAATAACGAAGTTAACGGGCTTACCGTTCCATTCCACGGGTTCGCTCAGACGTACAAAGGACATAGCTGAGCTATGGATGGCGTCCTTAGCTTCGTTAGTACCGTGGGGAATAGCCAGACCGTTACCCATGTAGGTAGAAACTGAGGCTTCGCGTTCGTGCATAGCAGCTACGTAGCTTTCATCGACCTTGCCAGTGGCAACCAGCAGGGCACCTGCCTGGTTGATGGCGTCGTCGCGGTCAGTAGCGCTGGCATCAAGCACGATAGTCGATGCGGTCAGTACCTGCTCTTCGGTGGCCACAGCGGTTGCGGTTGCAGCGGGTGCTACGGACGCCGGTGCTTGAGCAGGTGCCTGGCTGCCGGTCTGCTGCTGGCGGATCATTTCGACGATTTCGTCGTAGCGGGGTGAGTTCATGAAGTTATCGACGGCAACGTGTACGGCGCTGGGGGTGGGAGCGGCAGCGCGGTCTGCTAGGTCCTGGTGGGAGACCAGCAGGTCGTATTCGTCCTTGAGGTTGTTGATCGCAGAGTTCACCACGGTGACGCGGTCGCCGAAGCCGGCGTCCTTAATCTTGTTGCGCAGCACCGAGGCGCCCATAGCAGAGGAACCCATACCGGCATCGCAAGCAAAGACGATAGAGCGGATTTCTCGGTTCTTATCGGTGGTAGCAAAGGCACCGGCGACAGAAGACTTCTTGCCCTTCATCTCCTGCATCTTGGCTGCCGCTGCTTCGAGGTCGTCCTCGCTGTTCTTAGAGAACTTGAGGATGGGAGCTGCCACCAGGAAGGAAACGGCGGTAGCAATAAGCACACCCAGGTAGATCTTGAACAGGTCGCCGGGGGCAGCAACAGCGGTGATAGCGATGATGGAGCCGGGGGCGGACGCTGAGGTCAGACCTACGTTGAGGGTCATGAAGGTGAAGGTACCGGCCACGCCACCGGCGATGGTGGCGAGAATCAGCTGGGGCTTCATCAGCACGTAGGGGAAGTAAATTTCGTGGATACCACCGAAGAAGTGAATCAGGGCTGCACCGGGTGCGGTTGCCTTAGCTGATCCGCGACCAAAGAAGCAATAGGCCAGCAGGATGCCCAAACCGGGGCCGGGGTTGGCTTCCAGCAGGTAGAGAATGGACTTACCCTGTTCCAGAGCCTGGGCAGTACCCAGCGGGGTGATGATGCCGTGGTTGATGGCGTTATTGAGGAAGAGGACCTTAGCCGGTTCAATCAGCAGAGCCGTCAGCGGCAGCAGGCCGGTGGAGACCAGCCAGTCAACGGCGGCTTCAGCACCTGCTGAGAAGGCCCGCATGACGGGAGTCAGCAGGAACATGGAGCCCATTGCAGCAATAACTGCGAAAATACCGGCGGAGAAGTTGTTGACTAGCATCTCGAAGCCGGGCTTGATTTTGCCGTCCCAGAGGCCGTCCAGCTTCTTCATGCACCAGGCAGCCAGGGGGCCCATAATCATTGCACCCAGGAACATGGGTGAGCCGCCAGCTTCGCCGATGAAAATTTCGGCGCTGGTACCCATGATGACGCCCATGGTTGCGGTTGCACCAACCACGCCACCGCGGTGGTCGTAGATGAGCTTACCGCCGGTGTAGGCAATCAGAATGGGCAAGAGGTAGGTCACCATGGGGCCGACCATGGTAGCTACGTATTCGCTGAAGCCTGCCAGGCTGGGGATGTACTGGGGCACGAGGCCCTTAGGGATAAAGAGTGCGGTAATGATACCCCACGCAATCAGGGCACCGATATTCGGCATGATCATGCTCGAAAGGAAGGTGCCAAACTTCTGCACGCGCACGCGCAGACTGGGCGACTGTGTCTCTGCCATAGAGTCCTTCTTAGAAATGTGTTTTCACAAGGGGTGTGGTTCTACATAAAAAGCCCTCTTTTTCCCACCAGCACTGGCGGGTCAGAGAGCTGAGTGTCTTTAGTCTACCCCTCGAAAAGGCCACCACCTACAGCAAATATTGACCAGTTTCTCACACCTGTTAGACAAGTTTAGGCTGCATCCAGAAAAAGCCGGGCCCCACTCCCCCGATACAGGGAAGTAGGACCCGGCAAAGACCAGAAAAGCAAGCTACTTTAGATAGCTAGCTCACGAGCTACAACATCAGCTAGGGCCTGGGCGGTTGCATCAGCAACCTCCTGGGTCTCAGCCTCAACCATGACGCGCACCAGAGGCTCAGTACCCGAGGGACGCAGCAGAACTCGACCGGTATCGCCCAGCTGGGCCTCGGCGTCCTTAATCGCTTCCTGGAGCGGCACGCAAGCGGCTACGCCAGCGCGATCAACACCCTTGACGTTGATTAGCTTCTGGGGAGTCGCCTGCATACGGTTAGCCAATTCAGAGAGGGGCAGACCGGTACGGGCCATCTCAGCAGCCAGATGCAGGCCGGTCAGCACACCGTCGCCAGTAGTAGCGTGATCAGACATAATCACGTGACCCGACTGCTCACCGCCCAGATTGAAGCCGTTCTTGTTCATGGATTCCAGCACGTAGCGGTCGCCCACAGAAGTGCGCTCCAGCTTAATACCGTGTTCCTTAAGGAAAATCTCAAGACCCAAGGATGACATAACAGTGGCCACCAGAGTGTCATCCTTAAGGGTGCCGGCTTCCTTCATCGACAGAGCCAGAATTGACATAATCTGGTCGCCATCAACCAGGTTGCCCTGCTCGTCAACAGCCATACAGCGGTCGGCGTCACCGTCGTGGGCGATACCCAGGTCGGCGCTGTGGCGAACCACTGCTTCCTGAAGCTTTTCGGGGTGGGTGGAGCCTACTCCGTCGTTGATGTTGATACCGTCGGGTTCAGCGCCAATCACAAAGACCTTGGCGCCCAGAGTACGGAAGGCATCGGGTGAAACGCCGGAAGAAGCGCCGTTGGCGCAGTCCAGCACAACCTTGAGCCCGTTGAGGCGACGGTGCTCGGGCATGGTTGAAACCAGGTGGGTGACATAGCGGTCTTCACCGTCAGTGAGCGGACGGACGCGCCCTACCTCACCGTGGGTGGGGTAACGGAAGTCCTTAGAGCGATAGAGGGCCTCGATCGCGTCCTCAATCGCGTCATCCAGCTTCTTGCCGCCACGGGCCAGGAACTTGATTCCGTTGTCCTCAGCCGCGTTGTGGGAGGCAGAAATCATGACGCCGAAGTCAGCTTCTGTGCTTGCTACCAGGTAGGCTGCCGCAGGAGTGGGTACCATGCCCGCATCGAGCACATCAACACCGGAGGCTGCGAAACCTGCGGTCATGGCAGCGCCGATGAACTCCCCGGAGATACGGGAGTCATGGGCGATAACAGCCTTGGGACGGACACCTTCTTGAACCGTATTGAACCCGAGGACGATGGACGCGGCCTGCGCAAGCTCCATAGCAAGAGCAGGAGTAATCACTTCGTTAGCGAGACCGCGTACACCGTCGGTTCCGAATAATCTAGACATTACTGATTATTCTACGCGCTCAGTTCTATTTTTCTTCACGCAGGACGGGGAAACCCTCAGGGTTTTCGGGCACATCGTCTTCTAGAACATCCGACCCCTTACCCACGATCAGCGGATCGGTGGAGCCTACCAGGGCGTGGTCCTTATCGGGGTAGTCGAACTGGTTGAGCACATGCCGCATAGCTTCGAGGCGGGCGCGCTTCTTATCGTTGGACTTTACAACGGTCCAGGGGGCATCGCCGGTGTCGGTGTAGAAGAACATGGCTTCTTTAGCCGCGGTGTAATCGTCCCACTTATCGAGGGAGGCCAAATCGGTGGGAGACAGCTTCCACTGGCGGACGGGGTCGGTGCGGCGGGAGTTGAAGCGGGCCAGCTGCTCTGCGCGGGTGACGGAGAACCAGAACTTAATCAGTTTGACGCCAGAGTTAACCAGCATGCGCTCCAGCTCGGGCACTTCACGCATGAATTCGTAGTACTGCTGGGAGGTGCAGTAGCCCATGACGCGTTCCACGCCTGCTCGGTTGTACCAGGAGCGGTCCATCAAAACGATTTCGCCGCCGGAGGGCAGGTGCTGGATGTAGCGCTGGAAATACCACTGGGTCTGCTCGACGTCGGTGGGCTTTTCAAGCGCAACCACGCGGGCACCGCGGGGGTTCAGGTGCTCCATGAAACGCTTGATGGCACCGCCCTTACCAGCTGCATCTCGGCCTTCGAAAATAATCAGCACCTTCTGGCCGGTTTCCTTAACCCAGAGCTGTAGTTTAAGCAGCTCGATCTGCAGGGCTCGCTTTTCTTTTTCGTATTCCTTACGGGAAAGCTTCTTGTCGTAGGGGTAGCCGGCTTTCCAGGCGTCCGACTTTTCCCCGTTCCCGCTGAGCTTCTTGGTCAGAGAAGAAATTTCATCAAGCTCTGCGCTGTAGTCTTCTACTACTGATACGCGGCGGGTTTCTTTGGTCAGTGCCGCTTTGACGGCTTCTTTCTTGGGGTCAGTGGCCTGTTGGGGGGCGTCCTGCTCCGCAGCTTCGGTGCTGGGAGCTTCAACCTCGGTGGCGGTGTCCTTGCCTGCGGCCTTGGTGGAGCGTGAAGTGCGAGGGGTAGTCGAAGATGCCATGGGCACCCTTTCTCTCGTGTGAATGTTCCACACCCATTCTAGGCCTAAGACGTGAGACACCCCACTGTTACACGTCTTTTGACCCTAAGCCGGGTAAGGCAAACGCCCCATTTCTCTTCGCAGAGAAATGGGGCGTTTGACAATAACCTGAGCTGCAGGCCCAGTAATCGTAGCTTAGCGCTTTGAGAACTGTGAAGCCTTGCGTGCCTTCTTAAGACCAGCCTTCTTACGCTCGATAACGCGAGCGTCGCGGGTCAGGAAGCCTGCCTTCTTCAGAGCGGGACGGTTGTTCTCAGCGTCAATCTCGTTCAGGGCACGAGCAACGCCAAGACGCAGAGCGCCAGCCTGGCCGGAGGGGCCGCCACCTGAGATACGTGCGAAGACGTCGTAGGCGCCTTCGAGTTCAAGCAGCTTGAAGGGGTCGTTTACTTCCTGCTGGTGCAGCTTGTTGGGGAAGTAGTTGTCGAGCTCGCGACCGTTGACGGTCCACTTGCCGGTACCGGGTACCAGGCGGACGCGGGCAACGGCTTCCTTGCGACGACCAACAGCCTGACCGCCAACAGTCAGGGCGGGGCGGGCGGCCTTTTCAGCAACGGGTGCTGAAGACTCGGAAGTGTAGCTGGTGAGCTCTTCTTCGGTGGTGTACTCTTCGTTCTGAGCCACGATGTCTCCTTTAATAGTTCTTTCGTAGGCCCGAATTACTGGGCAACCTGGGTGAATTCGTAGGTCTTGGGCTGCTGAGCTGCGTGGGGGTGCTCGGAACCTGCGTAGACCTTGAGGTTCTTGAGCTGCTGGGCAGCCAGCTTGTTCTTGGGGAGCATGCCCTTAACAGCCTTTTCTACGGCGCGAACGGGGTTGGTTTCCAGCAGTTCGGCGTAGTTGACTGACTTCAGACCACCGGGGTAACCGGAGTGGCGGTAGGCACGCTTCTGCTCAAGCTTGGCACCGGTCAGTGCAACCTTTTCAGCGTTGATGATGATGACGGAGTCACCCATGTCAACGTGGGGTGCGAAGGTGGGCTTGTGCTTGCCGCGCAGCAGGATTGCGGTCTGGCTTGCGAGACGGCCGAGAACAACATCAGAGGCATCGATGATGTGCCACTGGCGGTTGTTGTCGCCTGACTTCGGAGTGTAAGTGCGCAAAATTTCGCCTTTTCTCGTTTCTTG
Organism: Rothia nasimurium; assembly: GCF_928392795.1. Classification (GTDB taxonomy): domain Bacteria; phylum Actinomycetota; class Actinomycetes; order Actinomycetales; family Micrococcaceae; genus Rothia; species Rothia nasimurium_F. Next base: position 81,458 of record NZ_CAKMTJ010000001.1, on the reverse strand, counting down.
TAGCGCTAGTTGGGTATCGCGCTGGTTTACATAGGTGCGTTTTCGCAGGGTTTGGGTGAGGGCCAAACGCATCTGCGTTACCGATTTCCTCAGACCTCTTGTTCCCCGTTATTGTCCTGCAACTAGACCGAAGAACAGGGTACGAAATGAGGGCGGTATACGCACAACGTATGAAACTATACAGAGTTTAAGTCTCTTAATCCAGGGCTTAGCCCTTTAAAGACGGGGTTTTGACCGACCTCACGTTTAAATCACAGGCTTGTGATTTAGAGGGTTCGCAGGTTTCGGGCTTTCTCGCTTTGGGCTGCGTAGCCGGACGCCTCGGGGTAGGTGATAGCGGCTAGGGCCAGACCGCGCGGGGCAGCTAGACGCACCTGGGAATCTCGCACGGGTTCTTCGATACGGGAGATCAGCCAGGCTTCGTCCTTCTTCCCCTCCCCCACCATCACCAGTGAGGCGATGAGGGTTCGCACCATATTGTGGCAGAAGGCGTCTGCCCTGATGTTTGCTTCGATGAGGCCGTCCGCCCGCCGCTCAAACCGAAGTTCGCGCAACTCACGAATCGTGGTGGAGCCTTCGCGGGGCTTGCAGAAGGAGAGAAAGTCGTTGAGCCCCAAGAGGTTCTGGGCGGCACGGTTCATCAGATCTATATCGAGTACGGGGTTGATTTGCCAGGCTACCTGCCGGTTCAGCGGATTACTGCCCTTCTCTTCCTGCCCGTCTTCAAGCAGGTAACGGTAGGAGCGTTCCAGGGCTGAGAAGCGGGCGTCGAAATCGTTTGGGGCCTCCTGGCAGCTACTGACAGTAATCGCCCGCTGCATATAGCCCTGTAGACGGGATGGTATTCCAAGCTCTGCCTCAGCATCTGCCAGAGCCCTGCTGAGTGCCCCGCGCAATTTACGGCGGAGGGCGGACGCCGGTGCGTCCTGGCTGCGCCCGGGTAGCCGCTCCCAGGCGTCCTTGGCAAGGTCGAAGTGCACCACCTGGTGCAGGGCGTGGACGCCGGCGTCGGTCCGCCCAGCTACCGTGGTGTAGACGGGGCGGCGGAAGATAAGGGCCAGGGCTTCTTCGAGGACTCCCTGGACGGTGATAAGCCCCGGCTGCTTGGCCCAGCCTGCGAAGGGGCCACCGTCGTAGGCAAAATCAAGGCGCACGCGTACGCGGGGCTCGTATAGCGGCTCGGGGGTTTCGGTCACGGCTCTCCTTAGAAGGCGGGGTACAGGCTCACTCCACTTTACCCGCTACAGACAAAGGCGGCTCTCCCCCGTGTGAGGGGAAGAGCCGCCTTTTATCTACCGGTGACTAAGAATTAGTCTTCGGAGATGGTCTGTGCTGCTGCACCACCGGCAGGTGCGTAACCTGCTGCTTCAGCTGATTCCTTGGTGTCGAACCAGATTTCAGCCTGGGTGTTTGCGTACCAGCGTGAGCCGGGTACGTGGTACTTCATGGAGTCAGCGTTACCCTTGATTTCGAAGCCCTCGGGAGCTTCGCCGTTCTCGGTTGCTGCGTGTGCGCCTGCGGGCAGGTCTGAGGACTCAGCTGCTGCGGTTGCTGCTGCCTTGGTCTCTTCTGCTGCGGGTGCTGCGGTCTCTGCTACCTTGGTAGCTTCTGAAACAGCTGCTGCGGTTGCAACGGGCTCCATGACCAGTTCGATAACTGCCATGGGGGCGTTGTCGCCCTTGCGGTTACCGATCTTGGTGATGCGGGTGTAGCCACCGGGGCGCTCTGCCATTGCGGGGGCAATGACGGTGAAGAGCTCGTGGACTACGGTCTTGTTACCGATGGAGCGCAGGACGCGGCGGCGTGCGTTGAGGTCGCCCTTCTTTGCGAAGGTGATCAGACGCTCGGCGACGGGGCGCAGACGCTTTGCCTTGGTAACGGTGGTGGTGATGCGCTTGTGCTCGAAGAGCTGCTGAGACAGGTTGTTCAGCATGATGCGCTCGTGGGTCGGTGATCCGCCGAGGCGGGGACCCTTAGTGGGAGTAGGCATAATTTATTCTCCTGGTTTGCCGTTCCTTACTGCCTCACGGCAGGGGAACCAAAGATGTTTGACTGGTGTAACGCGTGGAAGCGTTGACTGCCGGTGTCTTAGTAGTCGCTGCCGTAGCTGTCGTCGTCCTGCAGGCGGGCTGAGAGGTCCATTCCGGCGGGTGAGTCCTTGAGGGACAGGCCGAGCTCGGTGAGCTTTGCCTTGACTTCGTCGATGGACTTGGCACCGAAGTTGCGGATGTCCATGAGGTCTGCTTCGCTGCGGGTCACGAGTTCACCCACGGTGTGGATGCCTTCGCGCTTGAGGCAGTTGTAGGAGCGGACGGTCATGTCCAGGTCTTCGATGGGCAGAGCCAGGTCTGCGGCCATTGACTCGTCAGCGGGTGACGGGCCAACTTCGATACCTTCAGCGGCGGTGTTGAGTTCGCGGGCGAGGCCGAAGAGCTCAACGAGGGTGTTGCCTGCTGATGCGACTGCGTCGCGGGGAGCAATTGCTTCCTTGGTTTCGACGTCCAGGGTGAGGGAGTCGAAGTCGGTGCGCTGCTCAACACGGGTTGCGCTGACGCGGAAGGTGACCTTGAGGACGGGTGAGTAGATGGAGTCGACCGGGATGCGGCCGATTTCTGCGTCACCTGACTTGTTCTGTGCTGCCGAGACGTAGCCGCGGCCGCGTTCGATGGTCAGTTCTGCGTTGAAGTTTGCGCGGTTGTTGAGGGTTGCGATGTGGAGGTCCGGGTTGTGGATCTCGACGCCTGCGGGCACCTCGATGTCGCCTGCGGTGAGTTCACCTTCGCCCTGCTTGCGCAGGTAGGCGATGACGGGCTCGTCGTTCTCTGATGAGATGGAGAGCTTCTTGATGTTCAAGATGATCTCGGTGACGTCCTCGGTCACACCTTCTACAGTGCTGAATTCGTGCAGCACACCGTCGATGCGGATGCTGGTTACAGCGGCACCGGGGATGGATGAGAGAAGGGTGCGGCGGAGGGAGTTACCCAGGGTGTAGCCGAAGCCGGGTTCGAGGGGCTCGATGGTGAAGCGTGAACGGTTTTCCGATACGTGTTCTTCACGCAGGATGGGGCGCTGTGCAATGAGCACTATGTTTCCTTTCGGTGAGCATCCGCTATATGAGCTCACAGGTTGGGAAAAACGAGTGAGGAAGCAGACGAAGCAGTCTGTTCATTGACCTGCAGCCGGTGGGTTGCGGGTCGCCCGATGTTCGGGACGCGTCTAGCCGGTGGGGCTTAGACGTGGCGGCGCTTCGGAGGACGGCAGCCGTTGTGGGCAACGGGGGTGACGTCCTGGATGGAGCCAACTTCGAGGCCGGTAGCCTGGAGTGAGCGGATAGCGGTTTCGCGACCGGGGCCGGGGCCCTTGACGAAAACGTCTACCTTGCGGACACCGTGTTCCTGAGCGCGCTTTGCAGCGGTCTCAGCGGCCATCTGAGCTGCGTAGGGGGTTGACTTACGTGAACCCTTGAAGCCCATTTCGCCGGCGGATGACCAGGAAATAACAGCACCAGAGGGATCAGTGATTGAAACGATGGTGTTGTTGAAGGTTGACTTGATGTGTGCCTGACCGGCAACAATGTTCTTGGAAACCTTGCGGCGGCCGGTACGCTTGGCCGCTGCGCGAGTCTTGGGAGGCATTTTTGATTCTCCTACAAAGTTTTGGTTGAAGTGTTGGTCTTACGCGATGTGCAAGACTGAGGCAACACTGTTTACTTCTTCTTACCTGCGACGGTACGCTTCGGGCCCTTGCGGGTACGTGCGTTGGTCTTGGTGCGCTGGCCGTGTACGGGAAGGCCACGGCGGTGACGCAGACCCTGGTAGCTACCGATTTCTACCTTGCGGCGGATGTCGGCAGCAACCTCGCGGCGAAGGTCACCTTCAACCTTGTAGTTGCCTTCGATGAAGTCACGAAGTGCTACGAGCTGGGTATCGTCAAGGTCCTTGACGCGGGTGTTGGGGTCAACACCGGTTGCAGCAAGCGCTTCTTTTGCACGGGTCTTGCCCACGCCGTAGATGTAAGTAAGAGCAATTTCCACGCGCTTTTCGCGGGGAATATCGACTCCAGCGAGACGTGCCATGGGGCGTTCTCCTTGTTTTCGCAGAGGTCTGTGACATCACTGCCCGGTTGTCCCGGTCCCCGGCCTCTGTGCCCGGAGGTATCCTGCTTTTGTGGGCAGGAGCGGTGCCATTTTCTGTTGTGCCACCTGGTGTGGTGGTCTTGTCAGCGTTGGCTAGTGATTAGCCCTGGCGCTGCTTGTGGCGCGGGTTTTCGCAGATCACCATGACCACACCGTGACGGCGGATCACTTTGCACTTGTCGCAGATCGGCTTAACGCTCGGCTTGACCTTCATCGCATTCCTTTGCGTTGATGTTTCAGCTAATGCTTTTGGACGGGCGGGGTAAGAGGTTCTGTGTCCGGCTAGCCGGTGGGAGAACGGTTTACCCCTTTTACACGGCGTAAACGCCGCTGGTTAGCGACGTTTGGTGCTCGTGTTTACTTGTAGCGGTAGACGATACGACCGCGTGAGAGGTCGTAGGGGCTGAGCTCGACTACTACTCGGTCCTCAGGCAGGATTCGAATGTAGTGCTGACGCATCTTGCCTGAGATGTGTGCAAGTACTTTGTGTCCGTTGTCCAGCTCAACGCGGAATGATGCGTTGGGCAGTGCTTCGACCACGGTACCTTCAATCTCGATGACGCCGTCTTTCTTGGCCATATCCTCCGCTTTACTTTCGTGCTCCCAAGGTGTCTTGGGGGCTCTTGGTAGTGTTTTTTCTGTGTTCGGTGCGTTCTCCCGGGTTCGGGTACCGCTCCGCTTGCGTACTAAACGCATGGCACAGACAACCAACAAACTAATATACGGCAAAAGCCCCGGAATGTTAATGGTTTTCGCAAAACATAGCGAGCTTCACATTAAGGTCCGGGGCTTAAGCGCAGGGGCAGGGCGCTCCCGTAGCAAGCTGACCTGACTCCACACCGCTAAGCGCGGCGGATGCGCTGTCAGCCTGCTGGCTGGGATGAAGTGAGCGGGTGCGAGCGCGCGAGCACATAGGAGCGAACGGAATCCGCCGCAAGGCGGGTCGTAAATCAGTAGCGCCCCGGCGCGAGGTCAAGAAGGTTAGTCGGCTAAGGAGCGTCCTGTCCTGCGTATTTCGTTTAGTCTTCTTTAGCTGCCAGCTGGCCGCAGGCACCGTCGATGTCACTTCCGCGGGTATCGCGTACGGTGGTGGGGATGCCGTGGGCGCGTAGGCGTTCAACGAAGTTTTGTTCGACGCCCTTGCGGGAGGCTGTCCATTTGGAGCCGGGGGTGGGGTTCAGCGGAATGGGGTTGACGTGTACCCAGCCGCGTCCGCGGGAGGCAAGTTTTTTGCCGAGGAGGTCGGCGCGCCAGCCCTGGTCGTTGATGTCGCGGATGAGGGCGTATTCGATGGAGATGCGACGGCCGGTGGTCCTGTAGTAGTCGTAGGCGGCGTCGAGGGTTTCGTCGACTTTCCAGCGCTGGTTGATGGGGATGAGCTCGTCACGGAGCTCGTCGTCGGGGGCGTGGAGGGAGAGGGCTAGGGTGATGGGGAGTTTTTCTAGCTCAAATTTGCGGATGCCGGGGACGAGACCGACTGTGGACATGGTGATACCGCGGGCGGAGATGCCCAGGCCTTCGGGGGCGGGGTCAATCAGGCGATGGACGGCTCCCATGGTGGCTTTGTAGTTGGCGAGGGCTTCACCCATGCCCATGAAGACGATGTTGGAGACGCGCAGGGGGCGGGTGTCTTCGGAGCCGCCTTCGGCCTGTTCGAGGCCCTTCATGTTTTTGAGGTAGCGGGCGCCTGCGATGACCTGTTCGACGATTTCGGCGGTTGAGAGGTTGCGGGTGAGGCCCTGCTGGCCGGTGGCGCAGAAGGGGCAGTTCATGCCGCAGCCTGCTTGGGATGAGATGCACATGGTGACGCGGTTGTCGTAGCGCATAATGACGGATTCGACGAGGGCTCCGTCGAAGAGGCGGTGGACGACTTTGAGGGTGTCGCCGCCGTCGGCTTCGAGGGTGCGGACGGTGGTGAGCAGCTGGGGCATGGCGTCGGCGACCATTTTTTCGCGTTCTGCTGCGGGCAGGTCGGTCATCTGGGCCGGGTCGTTGACGAGGCGTTCGAAGTAGTGCTTGGAGAGCTGGGCGGCTCGGAAGGGCTTGTAGCCAAGTTCTTCGAGGAAGGCGCGACGGCCGGCCATGTCGAAGTCTGCGATGTGGCGCGGGGGTTTGCCGCGGCGGGGGGCTTTGAGGATGATTTGGCCGGGTTCAGGGCGGGCGCTGGAGATTTCCAGGGGGACGCTGGTGGTTTCGGTCATGGCTGCTGCTTTCGGTGCGATGCGGGGCGGACGCGGAGGGGCAGGTTACGAGGTTTAGGCGGGGATGGGTTTGACGGTGACGCCGAGTTTGGAGAGTTCGGAGGCGCCGCCGTCCTCTGCGGTGAGAACCCAGATACCTTCGGAGTGCACGCAGACGGAGTGTTCCCACTGGCAGGCGTCTCCCCCATCGACGGTTTTGATGGTCCAGTCGTCCTCGAGGGTAACGGTTTCGATTCCACCGGTCACGAGCATGGGTTCGATGGCGAAGGCCATGCCCTTTTTGACACGGGGGCCGAGGTCGCGGGCGGCGTAGTTGAGGACGTCGGGGGCCATATGCATGGAGGTACCGATGCCGTGGCCTACGAAGTCTTCGATGATCCCGTATTTGTCGCCGGTTTCTTCTCGAACGAAGTTTTCGATGGCGAAGCCGACTTCACCAATTTTTTTGGCGGTGGCGAGGGCTGCGATACCGTGCCAGAGGGCTGCGCGGGTGATTTCTGAGAGCTCACGGCGGGCCTCTGAGACCTCGCCGATGAGGGCGGTACGGGCTGAGTCGCCGTGCCAGGTGGTGCCGCGGGCGTCCTGGACGGTAGCACCGCCGTCAATGGAGATTATGTCTCCGTCGTGCAGGACGCGGGGTCCGGGGATTCCGTGAACGACCTCGTCGTTGACTGAGGTGCAGATGGTTGCTGGGTAGTCGTAGTAGCCCAGGAAGTTGGAGCCTGCGCCGTGTTCAGCGAGGACGCCGCGGAAGACCGTATCGAGTTCGGCGGTGGTGACGCCGGGGGCGGCAGCTGCTACCGCTGCGTCCAGGGCGCGGGAGGTGATCACACCTGCTCTGGCCATTTCAGCAAGCTGGCGGTCTGTTTTGTATTCGATGCGGCGCATAGTGCTCTTTCCTGGCTAGGTTTGTGGGGCGTGGTGGAGTCAAACTACACCAGTCTGCTTTAAAAACCTGTGCCCCCCGCAATGACCGGGGGCACAGGTGCAGCGGACGTTTACTTGAGTGCGTCCATGATTCGGGTGGTGACTTCGTCGATCTCTCCGAGGCCGTCGATTTCGGTCACGAGGCCACGCTCCGTGTAGATAGCTACGAGGGGTGCGGTTTCTTCTTCGTAGACCTTGAGGCGGTGGCGGATGACCTCTTCGTTGTCGTCTGAGCGGCCTTCCTTAGCGGCACGGCCCAGCAGACGTTCGACCAGTTCGTCGTTGTCAGCAACCAGCAGGAGAACCTGGCCGATTTCCTGGCCCATGTCTGCCAGGATTGTATCCAGTTCACCGACCTGGGCAGTGTTGCGGGGGTAGCCATCGAGCAGGAAGCCGTTAGCGGTATCATCCTCTGCCAGGCGGGCGCGCACCATACGGTTGGTGACTGAGTCGGGAACCAGGTTGCCAGAGTCAATGTAGCTCTTAGCTTCCTTGCCCAGCTCGGTTTCTTCCTTGATGTTCTTGCGGAAGATGTCACCGGTGGAAATAGCGGGGATGTTCAGCTTTTCAGCGATTTTGACGGCCTGGGTGCCTTTACCGGCGCCGGGAGGGCCAATGATGAGCAAACGGTTCATCGTAGTAGTCCTTCGTAGTTGCGTTGTTGGAGCTGGGCGTCGATTTGCTTGACGGTATCAAGACCGACACCGATAACGATCAGCAGTGAGGCACCGCCGAGCGGGAAATTCTGGTTGGCGCCGAAGAGGACGAAGGCTACCAGCGGCAGGAGCGCTAGTACTGCTACGTAGATGGCGCCAGGCAGGGTAATACGGTTGAGCACGTAGCTCAGGTACTCCTGGGTGGGGCGTCCTGCGCGGATACCGGGGATGAAACCGCCGTACTTCTTCATGTTGCCCGCAACTTCTTCGGTATTGAAGGTGATGGAAACGTAGAAGTAGGCGAAGCCCAGAATGAGCAGGAAGTAGAGGGTCATGTAGAGCGGGTGATCGCCCATGACCAGGTAGGTGTTGATCCAGTTGACCCATTCAGGCGGGGCTGAGCCGTCTGAGGGGGTGTTGAACTGGGCGATGAGGCCGGGCACCATCAGCATGGAGGAAGCGAAGATGATGGGGATAACGCCGGCCATGTTGACCTTGAGAGGAATGTAGGTGGTGGTACCGCCGATGGTGCGGCGGCCAATCATTCGCTTGGCGTACTGAACGGGGATGCGGCGCTGGGACTGTTCAACGAAGACAACGGCTACGATGACCAGCAGGCCGACCGCTACAACTGCGGAGAAGATGCCCCAACCCTGGGTCTGCAGAATGGAACCAAAAGCGGAGGGGAAGGACGCTGCGATTGAGGTGAAAATTAGCAGGGACATACCGTTGCCCACGCCCTTTTCAGTAATCTGTTCACCCAGCCACATGACCACACCGGTACCTGCGGTCAAAGCGGTAATAATCAGCAGAATGTTCCAGATACCATCATCGGGGATGATCGGCAGGGTGCAACCTTGCAGGAGCATACCGGAACGAGCCAACGAGACGATGGTGGTAGCGTTCAGCAAGGCCAGCAGAATAGTGAGGTAACGGGTGTACTGGGTCAGCTTGGTCTGCCCCTGGGCACCTTCCTCATGGAGCTGCTGGAAGCGGGGAATGACCACGCGAAGCAACTGAACAATAATGCTCGCGGTAATGTAAGGCATAACGCCCAGGGCAAAAATCGACAGCTGGAGCAGGGCGCCACCGCTAAAGAGGTTAATCATGTCGTAAACGCCACCGGTTGCGGTAACGGTCGACAGGCACTGCTGCACATTTCCGTAGGAGACACCGGGGGCGGGGATGAAGACGCCCACACGGTAAATCACGATAATACCCAGGGTGAACAGCAGCTTATTACGCAGGTCGGGCGTCTTGAAGGCCCGTCCAAAAGCGGTCAGCACATGTCCTCCTGTGAGACAAAAATTTTGAGGTGCCTCGAGGTTCCTGATTGAACAAGTGGTCGAGGCGATTACACAATCTTCTCCAGTCTATCGCTTAATGCTCAATCGTGTGTAGCGCAGGCTCTCAGAGCGAAAAAGCGGGGTGCCCCACCCACCGAAGTGAGCGGGGCACCCCGCAATAGTTTGCCGTCCCCAGGGATACCCCCGGTACGTCATGGAACTACTTGACGGTTACAGAACCGCCAGCAGCCTCAATCTTGGCCTTAGCTGACTCAGAAACCTTGTCAACGGTTACGTTGTAGGCTGCTGAGATTTCGCCGGTACCCAGAACCTTGACCAGTTCGTTCTTGCGAACTGCGCCAGCTGCTACCAGAGCGTCAACGGTGATGTCGCCGCCCTCGGGGAACAGTTCCGCGATGCGGTCCAGGTTAACAACCTGGTACTCGGTGCGGAAGGGGTTCTTGAAGCCGCGCAGCTTGGGAAGGCGCATGTGCAGCGGAAGCTGACCACCTTCGAAGCCGGCGCGAACCTGGTAACGTGCCTTGGTACCCTTGGTACCGCGACCTGCGGTCTTACCCTTTGAGCCTTCACCGCGGCCTACGCGGGTCTTAGCCTTGTGGGCACCCGGAGCCGGGCGCAGATCGTGAATCTTGATAGCGTCGTTGTTTGCCATCTTTACTTGACCTCCTCAACCTGAACCAGGTGAGCTACGGTGTTGATCATGCCGCAGGTGACGGGGTCAGCAGTGCGAACAACCTTGTTGCCGGGGCGCTTGAGGCCCAGGGAACGGAGGGTGTCGCGCATGTTCTGCTTCTCCCCGACGTAGGACTTGATCTGGGTGATTTCCAGCTTTGCGTCGCTGGGCTGAATACGCTTACCGGTCATTACGCACCTGCCTTTTCAGACTGAGCGACACGCAGGAAGCCGGGGATAACCTCGTCCTGGGGAAGACCACGGCGTGCAGCAACTGCTACGGGCTCTTCGAGCTGACGCAGTGCTTCGATGGTCGCGTGGACAATGTTGATCTGGTTCGATGAACCGAGTGACTTGGACAGAACATCGTGGATGCCTGCTGCCTCAAGTACGGCACGAACGGGACCACCAGCGATAACACCGGTACCAGCGGTAGCGGGGCGGAGCATAACTACGCCTGCTGCTGCTTCACCCTGAACGCGGTGAGGAATGGTGCGGCCTTCAACGCGGGGTACGCGGAAGAAGTTCTTCTTTGCTTCTTCTACACCCTTTGAGATAGCTGCGGGAACTTCCTTCGCCTTGCCGTAGCCAACGCCAACCATACCGTTACCGTCACCAACAACGACGAGTGCGGTGAAGCTGAAGCGACGACCACCCTTGACGACCTTGGAGACGCGGTTGATGGTGACAACGCGCTCGATGAACTTGTCCTTCTCTTCTTCGCGGCCGCGGTTGTTGCGGCGCTCACCGCGGTTGCCGCGGCGTTCGCCGCGCTCGTTTCGGCGGGCTTCGCGCTTCTCGGAGGTTTCAGCGGTAGCTTCTGCGGTTGCTTCAGTCACCTGAGTTTCCTTTTCGTTTACAGTCTGCTCGCTCATTAGAGTGCCAGACCTCCTTCGCGTGCGCCTTCTGCAACTGCTGCGACACGGCCGTGGTACTTGTTACCACCGCGGTCGAAGACAACTGCTTCGATGCCTGCTGCCTTGGCACGCTCGGCGACGAGTTCGCCGACGCGCTTTGCCTTAGCGGTCTTGTCCAGCTCTGCTGCGCGTAGGTCTGCTTCCATGGTGGAAGCTGATGCCAGGGTCAGACCCTTGGTGTCATCGATGACCTGAACGAACATGTGACGAGCTGAGCGGGTGACGGACAGGCGGGGGCGTGCTGCGGTGCCTGAAACGTACTTGCGGACGCGTGCGTGACGGCGTGCGCGCTGTGCTGACTTAGTCTTTACAGCCATTGTTACTTACCAGCCTTTCCGACCTTGCGACGGATCTGCTCGCCTTCGTAGCGAACACCCTTACCCTTGTAGGGATCGGGCTTGCGCAGACCGCGGATGTTAGCGGCTACCTGGCCTACCTGCTGCTTGCTGATACCGGAAACGGTCAGCTTGTTAGCGCCCTCAACAGCGAAGCTGATACCCTCGGGTGCTTCAATGATGATGGGGTGTGAGTAGCCAAGTGCGAACTCGAGGTCGGAACCCTTAGCGGTTACGCGGTAACCGGTACCAACGATTTCGAGCTTCTTGGAGTAGCCCTCGGTAACACCGATGATCATGTTCTGAATCAGGGTGCGGGTCAGGCCGTGCAGTGAACGTGATGCACGCTCATCGTTCGGGCGGGAAACGGTGACAACACCGTCTTCGAGTGCAACAGTGATGGGAGCAGCAACCTCGTGGGTCAGCTCGCCCTTTGCACCCTTAACAGCAACTACGTTGCCGTCGATCTTTACCTCAACGCCGGCAGGAACCGAGATGGGGAGACGTCCAATACGTGACATTCTTCTTCCTTTCTCTTCTACCGACTACCAGATGTAAGCGACGACTTCGCCGCCAACACCCTTCTTCGCAGCCTGCTTGTCAGTGAGCAGACCTGAAGAGGTTGACAGGATTGCGATGCCGAGGCCACCGTGTACCTGGGGCAGGTTGGTGGACTTTGCGTATACACGCAGACCCGGCTTGGAAATGCGGCGAACGCCTACAATGGAGCGCTCACGTGAGGGGCCGAACTTCAGTTCGAGGGTGAGGGTCTTACCGACCTTTGCTTCCTCTTCCTTAAAGTCAGCGATGTAGCCTTCAGCCTTGAGGATCTCGGCGATGCGAGCCTTGAGCTTGGAGTAAGGCATTGACACGGTGTCGTGATGTGCTGAGTTTGCGTTGCGCAAACGGGTCAGCATATCTGCGACAGGATCTGTCATAGTCATGGTGGGCTGAGCCCTTCCTCGTTATGGTTTCCTCACCGTAGATTTCGGTGCGGACCTATAACGTAGTCGTTACTGGGTCTTGAACGGGAAGCCGAGTGCCTTCAGAAGCGCACGGCCTTCATCGTCGGTCTTTGCGGTGGTTACTACGGTGATGTCCATACCACGTACACGATCGATTGAGTCCTGATCGATTTCGTGGAACATAGACTGTTCGGTCAGACCGAAGGTGTAGTTACCGTTACCGTCGAACTGGCGGTCCGAGAGGCCGCGGAAGTCGCGGATACGGGGAAGTGCCAGGGTGACGAGGCGGTCGAGGAATTCCCACATGCGATCGCCACGGAGGGTGACGTGTGCGCCGATGGGCTGACCTTCACGCAGCTTGAACTGTGCGATGGACTTCTTCGCGCGGGTAACGAGCGGCTTCTGACCGGTGATAGCGGTGAGGTCGCGGATAGCACCATCCATGAGCTTCGCGTCCTTAGCAGCTTCACCAACACCCATGTTAACGACGACCTTAACGATCTTCGGTGCCTGCATGACGTTCTCGTACTTGAACTCTTCCTGCAGGGCGGGGGTGACTACTTCGTTGAACTTAGTCTTGAAACGAGGGGTAATCTTTGCTTCGGTCATTAGATGTCCTTACCCGAGCTCTTGGCAACGCGAACGCGAACAGTGCGTTCCTTGCCATTGCGCTCTACGGTCTCGAGGCGGTAACCAACGCGGGTCGGCTTCTTGGTCTCGGGATCAACGATTGCAACGTTTGAAACGTGAATCGGTGCCTCAACCTTTTCGATGCCGCCAGCTTCGCCGGTCATAGGGTTAGCCTTGTTGTGCTTGGTGACGATCTTGACGCCTTCAACCAGCACGCGCTCGGTCTTGGGGAATACCTTCAGAACCTTGCCCTGCTTACCCTTATCTGCACCTGAAATAACCTGTACCAGGTCGCCAGACTTGATCTTAGCCATGAGTTAGAGCACCTCCGGAGCAAGTGAAATGATCTTCATGAACTTCTTGTCGCGCAGTTCGCGGCCAACAGGTCCGAAGATACGGGTGCCACGGGGGTCACCATCGGTGTTCTTGAGAATTACTGCTGAGTTCTCGTCGAACTTGATGTAGGAGCCGTCGGGACGACGAACTTCCTTCTTGGTGCGGACGACTACTGCCTTAACAACGTCGCCCTTCTTTACGGTACCGCCGGGGATTGCGTCCTTGACGGTTGCGACGATGATGTCGCCAATGCCTGCGTAACGACGCTTTGAGCCACCGAGAACACGGATGGTCAGGATTTCCTTCGCACCGGTGTTGTCAGCAACCTTGAGTCGTGACTCCTGCTGAATCATATTTCTCCTGTCGTCTCGCCGGTTCCGACACACGGTATTTTGTGAGCCAGCCTTGCGGAACATTTCTACGGGATGTTGACGCGCCGGTCTCTCACAGCCCATGAGTGAGTTGAAGAGTTGGCGGACACGCCTGGGCCCCTATCATGCCGACGAACATCTAGACCCGCGTAAGCGGGCGAACCCCGCGTTATGAGCGGCATTATGCTGTGGCACGAAAAGAACCGTGGTTGTGTGGGCATAGAGAACCACACAGAATGAAAACTTTACCACAGCAGGCGCTGCCAGCCTAGAGAGATGCACCACTCTTAGGCAGTGAGATAGCACCCTTAAAAAAACAGAGAGCTCCCCTCCCCCTCGATTTGAGGGGGAAGGGGAGCTCTAGCTAGCTCGTAGCTTTAGTAAACGGAGTGTTTACTTAGCCTTTTCGAGGATCTCGACGATGCGCCAGCGCTTGGAAGCGGAGAGCGGACGAGTCTCGGCCAGGAGAACGAGGTCACCGATACCAGCAGTGTTCTGCTCGTCGTGTGCCTTGATCTTGGAGCTACGGCGCATAACCTTGCCGTACAGGGCGTGCTTTACGCGGTCCTCGACCTCAACGACTACAGTCTTGTCCATCTTGTCGGACACTACGTAGCCGCGGCGAGTCTTGCGGTAGCCGCGCTCTTCAGTCTTTACTTCACTCATGTGATTTAACCTTCGGTTGCGGGACGAATACCGAGCTCGCGTTCACGCAGCACGGTGTAAATACGTGCAATGTCGCGCTTGACCGAGCGGATACGACCGGGATTTTCAAGCTGACCGGTGGCTGCCTGGAAACGGAGGTTGAACAGCTCCTCCTTCGACTCACGCAGCTTCTCTACCAGATTCTCATTGGAGAGCTCTGCCAGCTTGTCGATGCTCAGATCCTTTGATCCAACTGCCATTTCTATTCACCACCTTCGCGACGCACAACGCGTGCCTTCATCGGGAGCTTGTGGATTGCGAGGCGCATAGCTTCACGAGCCACTTCTTCGGATACGCCGGAGAGTTCAAACATGACTCGACCGGGCTTGACGTTTGCGACCCACCATTCGGGTGAACCCTTACCGGAACCCATACGGGTTTCAGCAGGCTTCTTGGTCAGCGGACGGTCGGGATAAATGTTGATCCAAACCTTACCGCCACGCTTGATGTGACGGGTCATTGCAATACGTGCAGCTTCAATCTGGCGGTTGGTGACGTATGCGGGAGTCAGGGCCTGGATGCCCCACTCGCCGAACGCTACCTCGGTGCCACCCTTAGCCATACCTGAACGCTTGGGGTGATGCTGCTTGCGGTACTTTACTCGACGGGGAATTAGCATTTATGCCTCACCGTTTTCTGCAGTCTTAGCCTCAGCGGGTGCTGAAGCGTTGTCGGAACGACGTTCACGGCGGGGACCACGGCCACCTGCGCGACGACGGTCGCCACCGCGGCCGTTGCCACGACGGTTACCGGCGGCCTGCTGTGCAGCAAGCTCGTTGTCGGTGAGGTCACCCTTGTAGATCCAAACCTTGACGCCGATGCGGCCGAAGGTGGTCTTTGCTTCGAAGAAGCCGTAGTCGATGTTCGCACGCAGGGTGTGCAGGGGCACACGGCCTTCGCGGTAGAACTCGGAACGTGACATTTCAGCGCCACCCAGACGGCCGGAGCACTGGATACGGATACCCTTGGCGCCTGCACGCTGTGCGGACTGGATTGCCTTCTTCATGGCGCGGCGGAAAGCAACGCGTGAAGCGAGCTGTTCTGCGATGCCCTGAGCAACCAGCTGAGCTGACAGATCGGGGTTAGCAACCTCGAGGATGTTCAGCTGAATCTGCTTGCCGGTCAGCTTCTCGAGCTCACCGCGGATGCGGTCAGCTTCGGTGCCGCGGCGGCCGATAACGATACCGGGACGTGCGGTGTGGATGTCCACACGGACGCGGTCACGGGTACGCTCGATTTCGACCTTGGCGATGCCTGCGCGCTCCATGCCCTTGGACAGGAGTTCGCGGATCTTTACATCTTCACGAACGAAGTCTGCGTAGCGTTCGCCTTCCTTGTTGGAGTCAGCGAACCACTTTGAGACGTGGTTGGTGGTGATGCCAAGTCGGAAACCGTTGGGGTTAATTTTCTGACCCATTTAGCGGCCCTCCTCCTTCTCCGGGGTAGCGACTACCACGGTGATGTGGCTGGTGCGCTTGTTGATGCGGAACGCACGGCCCTGGGCACGAGGCTGGAATCGCTTCATGGTGGGACCTTCGTTCGCGTATGCTTCGCTGATGAACAGCTCTTCTTCCTTGAAGGGGACGCCCTGCTGGGCGGCCTTCTGGCGAGCGTTTGCAACAGCTGATGCAACGATCTTGTATACCGGTTCTGATGCGCCCTGAGGAGCGAACTTCAGAATCGCCAGAGCCTCTTCCGCCTGCTTACCACGGATAAGGTTGATGACGCGGCGTGCCTTCATAGGCGTAACGCGTACGTAAGACGCAGTTGCCTTGGCTTCCATTGCCTATCTCTCTTTCGTCTATTGCCGAAAGGAAAACGTTTCTAAGGTACGGGGTGAACCGTAGCTTAGCGACGCTTACCCTTGCGGTCGTCCTTAACGTGGCCACGGAAAGTACGGGTGGGCGCAAACTCGCCGAGCTTGTGACCAACCATGGACTCAGTGATGAACACGGGTACGTGCTTGCGTCCGTCGTGCACTGCGATGGTGTGACCGAGCATGTCGGGGATAATCATCGAGCGGCGGGACCAAGTCTTGATAACGTTCTTGGTGCCCTTCTCGTTCTGAGCTGCAACCTTTACAAAAAGGTGCTGATCAACGAAAGGGCCCTTCTTCAAACTACGAGGCATGTTTCAGGCTCCTTAGCGCTTCTTGCCAGTACGACGGCGACGAACAATGAGCTTGTCGCTTTCCTTGTTGGGGCGACGGGTGCGACCCTCGGGCTTACCGTTGGGGTTAACCGGGTGACGGCCACCTGAGGTCTTACCTTCACCACCACCGTGGGGGTGGTCAACGGGGTTCATGACGACACCGCGGACGGTCGGGCGGATGCCCTTCCAGCGGTTACGGCCGGCCTTACCCCAGTTGATGTTGGACTGCTCGGCGTTACCGACGGAACCGACGGTTGCGCGGCAGCGGACGTCCACGTTGCGGATTTCGCCGGAGGGCAGACGCAGCTGGGCGTACTTGCCTTCCTTAGCGACCAGCTGGATGGATGCGCCAGCGGAGCGGCCCATCTTGGCGCCGCCACCGGGGCGGAGCTCAACAGCGTGAATCACGGTACCAACGGGGATGTTGCGCAGGGGCAGGTTGTTGCCGGGCTTGATGTCGGCAGAGGGACCTGACTCTACGATGTCGCCCTGAGCGAGCTTGTTGGGGGCGATGATGTAACGCTTGGTGCCATCAACGTAGTGGAGCAGAGCGATGCGGGCGGTACGGTTGGGATCGTACTCGATGTGTGCAACGCGTGCGTCGACGCCGTCCTTGTCGTGACGACGGAAGTCGATCAGACGGTACTGGCGCTTGTGGCCACCACCCTTGTGACGGGTAGTGATGCGACCGGTGTTGTTACGGCCGCCCTTCTTGGGGAGCGGACGAACCAGGGACTTTTCCGGGGTTGAGCGAGTGATTTCTGCGAAATCTGAGACGCTCGAGCCGCGGCGACCCGGGGTCGTCGGCTTGTGCTTACGAATACCCATTTAGATATTTCTTTCCTTCGCTAAAGTGGTCTCCGGTGCTTATGCAGCCGGACCGCCGAAGAGGTCGATTGAACCTTCCTTGAGGGTTACAATCGCACGCTTGGTGTTCTTACGAGCACCCCAACCGAAGCGGGTGCGCTTGCGCTTGCCCTGACGGTTAGCGGTGTTGATGGAAGCAACCTTGACATCGAAGATGGTCTCGATGGCCTGCTTGATTTCCAGCTTGTTGGAGCGGGGGTCTACGAGGAAGGTGTACTTACCTTCGTCGAGCTGACCGTAGCTCTTTTCCGACACGACGGGAGCGATGATCACGTCGCGGGGATCCTTGAAAGTTGAGGTGGTAACAGACATTACTTAGCAGCCTCTTTCTTAGCCTTGGAAGCAACTGCGACGAATACGTCGTAGGCATCCTTGGTGAAGATGACGTCGTCTGAGATCAGAACATCGTAGGTGTTCAGCTGATCTGCATAGATGACGTGAACGTTCTCAAGGTTGCGTGCTGACAGTGCTACCAGGTCGTCCTTGCGGTCGATGACAACCAGTGCGTTCTTGCGGCTGGTGATCTCTGCGATTGCTGCCTTAGCTGCCTTGGTGGAGGGCTTGGTGCCTTCTACCAGGGTTTCGACAACGTGAACGCGGTCGTGACGAGCGCGATCTGAGAGAGCGCCGCGCAGTGCAGCTGCAATCATCTTCTTGGGGGTACGCTGTGCGTAGCTACGCGGGGTCGGGCCGTGTACGATGCCACCACCGGTCATGTGGGGTGCACGGATTGAGCCCTGACGTGCGCGGCCGGTGCCCTTCTGCTTGAAAGGCTTACGACCTGCGCCGGAAACTTCGCCGCGGTTCTTGGTCTTGTGGGTACCCTGGCGTGCTGCTGCGAGCTGGGCTACTACTACCTGGTGAAGCAGGGGAATAGAGGCCTGAGCGTCGAAGATGTCAGCGGGCAGGTCTACCTTTACGGTCTTGACAGCCATGGTTTATTAGGCTCCCTTCACAGCGGTGCGAACCAGAACAACGCCGCCCTTAGGACCGGGGATAGCACCCTTGATCAGAAGAACGTTGTTTTCGGCGTCTACACCCTGAATAGTGAGGTTCATGGTGGTGTGGCGTGCAGCGCCCATACGGCCTGCCATGCGCATACCCTTGAAAACGCGTGCGGGGTATGATGCGCCACCGATTGAGCCGGGCTTACGGTGGTTCTTGTGGGCACCGTGTGATGCACCTACACCTGCGAAGCCGTGACGCTTCATAACACCGGCGAAGCCCTTACCCTTGGTCTTGCCAACTACGTCGACCTTCTGGCCAGCTTCGAAGAGCTCAACGGTCAGTTCCTGACCGAGTGAGTATTCAGCGGCGTCTGAGGTACGCAGTTCAACGAGGTGACGGCGAGGAGTTACGCCTGCCTTCTCGAAGTGACCGGCGAGGGGCTTGGTTACCTTGCGAGCTTCGATTGCACCGAAACCGATCTGGATAGCTTCGTAGCCATCGGTCTCAGCGTTGCGCAGCTGGGTAATAACGTTGGAATCGGCCTTGACGACAGTAACGGGCACGAACTTGCCGTTTTCGTCCCAGACCTGGGTCATGCCAAGCTTGGTGCCCAGCAGGCCCTTAACCTGGCGCTCGAACTTGTTAGTCATTTAGATGCGATCCTCTACAGCTTGATTTCGATGTTTACGTCTGCCGGAAGGTCAAGACGCATGAGGGCATCAACAGCCTTGGGGGTCGGATCAACGACGTCGATCAGACGCTTGTGCGTGCGCATTTCGAAGTGCTCGCGGCTGTCCTTGTACTTGTGAGGCGAACGGATAACACAGTAAACGTTCTTTTCGGTGGGCAGCGGCACGGGGCCTACTACCGTCGCGCCTGCACGCGTAACTGTCTCAACGATTTTCCGAGCTGAAGAATCAATGACCTCGTGGTCGTATGACTTCAGACGGATGCGGATTTTCTGTCCCGCCATCTGTCGGACTCTCTTTCTTGTCTACTTCCCTGTAACGGAGCGGTTGCTCCTTTATCTGGCGCTTGAGGTAAAGAGATGATTCTTCGTCTCTTTCGCGCCACCTCTGCGTAGGCTGAATCCGACGTTTGCCGGGTTCCTCACCCTACCGAGGCACCGACCCCCGAACTCGGGCGTGTCGCTTTTTCGCCAGGGCAAAAAGGAGCGCACTTTTCCCTCGAACTGATCGATTGGGTCATATTTGGGCTTACCTTCACTCGATTCAAGAAGGAATCAGGGCTACTTTCAAAGGGTAAGCGCTTGAACAACGTTATCCATCTTGCCAGAGTCCAGGGCTCCCCGCAAGGTTTTTCTGTGTGAAGTGCCCAGCCCCACATTCAGGCCGCTGTTTCTTTCATCTTCTACTCAATCGCGGGCGTCCGCGCACTGCATAGAAGAGGGAAGAAGCCTGTCATATACCGAGCAACAGTGCGCGTCCTCACTAGGATAAAGCTATGAGCACACACCCAGATTTCCGGCCCCAATCTCACCGACACTCTAGTGAGAATATCCTGCTTAATATCGGTCTATACCTGGGCAGTCTTCTGATTATCAGCGCCGCCGGGCTTCTGGCCACCTCTCTGGCCACAGCGCCGCAACAGGCCTTTTTGCTGTCTGCTCTTGCCGCCCTCTTCTATACAGCGGGGCTGGGCACCTTTCGTTGGGTTCCCAAGCTGCGGCTGGCGTCCTACGCTTTTACCGGTACGGCCCTAGCTCTTATCCCGCTATGCGGGTTCGCTTTCTACACCCTCATCTGGCCGGAGTCAGGGCCTCTACTCTGGTTACTGGTTTCCTGCATCGGCACTCTTGCCGCCTGTGGCGCCCTAGCCCTAATGCAAGCCCGGGTTATGAGCTACCTGGCCCTAGCATTTCTGGTCTCTGACGTCCTGGCCATGTCAAAGAACCTGCAGGTCGCACTCATCTGGTATTTCGTTGCTCTCCTCGTCCTTGCAACCGCCCTTACTCTCTGGCTGCGGGCCTTCCAAGACCGCATGCCTACTCAACTTGCCGCGGGTTTTCTCGATGCTTCTCGTATCTTCGTTCCAGCAACTGTAGGCGCCGCCCTTTTCTACACCAGCCTGGCGCCCTGGGAAATCAGCATCATTGCGGCATTAGCGACCCTTTATGCGGGAACCCAGCTCAGGCAGCCGCCCACCTGGCTCTACTACCTCCAGGCCCGCATCTATTCCTTTCTAGCGGTAGTTGCCCTAGCTCTGTGGCTTCACGAACGCAGCGTCACCCCGCTGCCTTTCTCTATTCCTGTTGCCTTTTTCCTACTGGCAAGTGCGCTCGTACTGGCTGGGGCCAGGCCTCCCCTACCCTGGCGGGTGGACATTGATGCTTGGATCACCTGGGCACTAGCCCAGCCTTTCCTTGCTTCTGCTCTCGCATGGCTCATAGACCAGATGCAGGCAATTCCCACCTTTATTGATACCGCTCCCGCAACACCGCTGACTTCTTTCACGCAGGAGAATCTTTCAAGCACTGTGCTTCTGGGCCTCATCAGCCTCGCCAACTGCGCCTCTCTCGGTATTTTGGCCTACCGCACCCAGCTCAGTCAGCATCTTCCCCTAGGTGCCTTAGCTCTGGCGTGGGTAGGATTTTTCGTTCTACCGCCGGCTCCCCTAGCGGTTACTCTCCTCCTGCTTGGGGCTTTCTGCCTGCCAGCAGCGAGCGGTAGTGCTCAAGCGATCGACGTCCGCAACGCTACCAGCTTGCGCTCCGTCCGCTGGACTCAGTTCTCCACGCTCACGCTCACTGCTGTCGCGGTTCTTGCTCTAGGGTTCGTAGCGGGCAGTCCCCGTTACCTTGGGCTAGTCCTTCTGGCGGCAGGAGCATCTGCCAGCTATCTCCTGGCCGAGCTGCTCCTGCGTTCCCGGGCAACAAAACCTGCTGCACCCCATAGGCATCTTCCCATCTCCCAGACCTTTCCCTTTTTTGTTCTCCTCGCGGGCCTCCTCGGAACGACGGCAGCTATTACGACCCGCCCCTCAGTCTCGTTGACCTTCATGGCTCATACCGAACCGATGGGGTACGGAATTCATAGCCTTGGACTCGGTATTTATACCGGGCTGACCCTCTGCGCTGCCCTTCTCACCCTGAGCAGGGCTCTGGGTAGCCACAGAGCGCAAGGTAGGTCTGCTGCTCCCCACACTTCTCCCTACAGTAAGGACGCCCCAGCCCAGCTACGCTCCCCTGGCGGCCTTGAACCGGTAGGGCTTTTGACCACGTTCTATGTGGTTGTACCCCTGGCTCTCATCATGCTGTGCGCAGGCCCCCTACCGGCTGAGTACACTCTCCTCGCCCTGGCAATCGCGGCAACGGGCATCCTTGCTGCCCTCCCCCTGCTGATTTCCCCAGCACGTTCTCATGCCCTGGTTACCTTTAGGATTTACCTAGTGGGCGCAGCTGTCATCGTGATGAGTTTTTCTTCCTTCACTGGCCGCACCCTGCTACTGGTCTTCCTGAGCATTACTGCTCTCCTGGCTGCCAGTTCCATACTCTTGCTATCTCGCAGAACTCCGTCTCAGAGCCCGGTGGAGTGCATGGTGGCTCTCTGTTTAAGCTGGGTTTCTGCTGCCGTGGGCCTATTCCTTATAGATACAGACTGGAACCCCGCCACGGCTCTTGGCTCCCTCATACTCCTAGTGCTTGCTCTCATCTGGCTGCGAGCACCCCGCACCCAGGGCGTCCTTGCTGCCCAGTCAGCCCTTATCTCGGTTGCCCTCACCGTGGGCCTAGCCACCCTGCTATGGGGGCTCACAAGCCTCAGCAACGTCGCTGTTTTGACGTGGATTACGGCAAGTATTCTAGTAATTACTACCCTGGGAGCGGCTCTGCTGCCAGCAGCACAAGCTGCCCGTCCTCCTGTTCCGGGTCGTGTGCCTCTGCATGTACGCCCTGCTGACCCGCTAGGACGGTGGGGCTACCAGCACAACCGGGCCATGTCACTCACCGGCCTGATTATCGCTCACTTCACCGGGGTCTATCCCTACTTCGCCGATGAAAGCTTGCCGCTCTCGCTGCTTCTTGTTCTGCTTTTTACCCTAGCCTGGTTCCTGCTGGTCTCCCCTGCCGCCCGGCCCGCAATCCTGCTTCTAGGGCTCAATAGCCTGCTCCTGAAGACCCTGCTCTATCACGATATGGATAACGGGGTGTTCTACTTCTTCCAGGCCCTTACCCTCAGCTGTGCACTTTTGGCCATGGTAGGCCGCCCTGATGTGCTACCGATATGGATGCGTGCCCAGCCTGCTGGCGTCCCGCGTCTGAGCAATCGCCCTGCCCGTCTTTTCTGGTTAGCCTTTAGCGCCCAGGTCTTCTATAGCCTGCTCATTCTCCCTTTCAACTATCCCTATCTAGCCCCCTACGATACGATTTTGCTGCTTGCTACCACCGGCACGCTTCTCGGGGCCTCCGCCATGGTAGGGAAAAAGTTGGCTCCTCCCCTCACGGCTCTACTGCTGACCTACCAGGTACTCTATGTCTTAGACGGTTTAAATGCCTGGTCGCTCCTCTTCCTGGGCTTTGTTCTCATGGGGCTCGTTATCTGGCGGCTCCTTGCTCGGGCAGAAGAACCTGCAATGCAGCCTCAAGCCCAGAGCCAGAGCCAGCCTCAGAACCAGGTCCAGCCTCAGAGCCAGGGCAATCGTGAGACTCCGGTTATCCCCTGGGCTAAGCATCAATAGACACGCTGCTTATCAGGGGCTCATCAAGAAACAAAAAAAAGGGGCTGGCCCCGCAGATTGCTCTGCGGGGGCCAGCCCTCTATCGCCCTCCGCTAGCTGGACGCTAGCAGGAGTTCAGATCGGGAAGTAAGGAACTTACTTGATGATCTTGGTAACGCGACCTGAACCAACGGTGCGGCCACCTTCGCGGATTGCGAAGCCGAGGCCCTCTTCCATTGCGATTTCCTGGATGAGCTCAACGGTCATCTCAGTGTTGTCGCCGGGCATAACCATTTCGGTGCCCTCGGGAAGGGTGATAACACCGGTAACGTCGGTGGTGCGGAAGTAGAACTGGGGGCGGTAGTTCGAGTAGAAGGGGTTGTGGCGGCCGCCTTCATCCTTGGAGAGGATGTAGACGTTAGCCTCGAACTGGGTGTGGGGGGTGATTGAGCCGGGCTCAACAACAACCTGGCCACGCTCTACGTCGTCGCGCTTCAGACCGCGAAGCAGCAGACCACAGTTCTCGCCTGCCCATGCTTCGTCGAGCTGCTTGTGGAACATCTCGATACCGGTAACGGTGGTCTTCTGGATGGGGCGGATACCAACGATCTCAACTTCGGAGTTGATCTTCAGGGTACCGCGCTCGGCGCGACCGGTAACAACGGTACCGCGACCGGTGATGGTGAAGACGTCTTCGATGGGCATGAGGAAGGGCTTGTCCTTCTCACGAACGGGGTCGGGAATGAAGTTGTCAACCTCGTCCATGAGCTCTTCAACCTTAGCAACCCACTCGGGGTCACCTTCGAGAGCCTTCAGAGCGGAAACGCGAACAACGGGAGCGTTGTCACCGTCGAACTCCTGTGAGGAGAGCAGTTCGCGAACTTCCATTTCAACGAGGTCGAGCAGTTCCTCGTCCTCAACCATGTCTGACTTGTTCAGAGCAACGAGCAGGGTGGGAACGCCAACCTGGCGAGCCAGCAGAACGTGCTCGCGGGTCTGAGCCATGGGGCCGTCGGTAGCAGCAACAACGAGGATTGCGCCGTCCATCTGAGCAGCACCGGTAATCATGTTCTTGACGTAGTCAGCGTGACCGGGGGCGTCAACGTGTGCGTAGTGACGCTTCTCGGTCTGGTACTCGATGTGAGCAATGTTGATGGTAATACCGCGCTGGCGCTCTTCAGGAGCGGAGTCGATCATACCGAAGTCGCGCTGCTCGTTCAGGTCAGGGTACTTGTCAGCCAGAACCTTGGAGATTGCAGCGGTCAGGGTGGTCTTACCGTGGTCAACGTGACCGATGGTACCGACGTTTACGTGAGGCTTGGAGCGCTCGAACTTAGCCTTAGCCAAGAGTATTCCTCCTATAGAGAAGATTTGAGAACCTGCACTCGGGTTTCACACCGGCGCACTCCGCCGTAAAAGGCGGTCTAGCTACCACAATAGCGGATAAGGCCGGTGGGGCGAAACCCGAATGCGGGTTCATTTACTAGGTTTTTTTGAAAAGCGGTGCGGCTCACACGGGGTGAGCCGTACCCGGGCAAGTATTACTCGCCGCGGCTCTTCTGGATGATTTCATCAGCGACGTTCTTGGGAACCTCGGCGTAGCTGTCGAACTCCATGGAGAAGACTGCACGGCCCTGGGTCTTTGAACGGAGGTCACCGATGTAACCGAACATTTCTGACAGCGGAACAAGAGCGTGAACGATCTTGACGCCTGCTGCATCTTCCATGGACTGGATCTGACCACGACGTGAGTTCAGGTCGCCGATAACGTCGCCCATGTAGTCCTCGGGGGTACGTACTTCAACAGCCATCAGGGGCTCCAGCAGGACGGGAGCGGCGCGGCGGGCGCCTTCCTTGAAGACCATTGAGCCAGCGATCTTGAACGCCATTTCTGACGAGTCAACATCGTGGTAAGCACCGTCGATCAGGGTTGCCTTGACACCAACAACGGGGTAGCCAGCGAGGATACCGAGCTGCATTGCGTCCTGGATACCGGCGTCAACGGAGGGGATGTATTCGCGGGGAACACGACCACCGGTGACGACGTTGTCGAACTCGTAGAGCTCTTCAGCATCGAGGGCGATGGGTTCGAAGGAAACCTGAACCTTCGCGAACTGACCGGAACCACCGGTCTGCTTCTTGTGGGTGTAGTCGACCTTCTCGACCTTCTTGGTGATGGTTTCGCGGTAAGCAACCTGGGGCTTACCAACGTTAGCCTCAACCTTGAATTCGCGCTTCATACGGTCAACGATGATGTCGAGGTGGAGCTCGCCCATGCCGCCGATTTCGGTCTGGCCGGTTTCTTCGTTGAGTGAAACGGTGAAGGTGGGGTCTTCAGCAGACAGCTTCTGGATAGCGGTTGACATCTTCTCCTGGTCACCCTTGGTCTTGGGCTCGATAGCCACGAAGATCACGGGGGCGGGGAAGGTCATGGATTCCAGAACTACGGGGTTAGCAATGTCGCAGAGGGTGTCACCGGTGGTGGTGTCCTTCAGACCGATTGCTGCGTAGATGTGACCTGCCTGGATCTCTTCAACAGGGTTCTCCTTGTTGGAGTGCATCTGGAAGAGCTTACCGATACGTTCCTTCTTACTCTTGGTGGCGTTGAGGACCTGCTGGCCCTGTTCTGCCTTACCGGAGTAAACGCGGATGTAGGTCAGCTGACCGTAGAAGGGGTGAGCTGCAACCTTGAAGGCCAGAGCTGCGAAGGGCTCGTCAGCTGAGGGCTTACGGGTTACCTCAACCTCTTCATCAGAGGGCAGGTGGCCGATCATCGCGGGGACGTCCAGCGGTGAGGGCAGGTAGTCGAGAACTGCGTCGAGCATGGGCTGAACGCCGCGGTTCTTGAATGCTGAGCCACAGAAGACGGGGTAGGCTTCGTTAGCAACGGTCAGGGCGCGAACGCCTGCCTTGATTTCCTCGATGGTCAGTTCGCCCTCTTCGAGGTACTTTTCCATGAGGTCTTCAGAGGCTTCTGCTACGTTTTCAACGAGCTCGGCACGGTACTGCTCTGCCTTTTCCTGCAGGTCAGCGGGGATTTCCTGGATTTCGTAGGAAGCACCCATGGTAACGTCACCCTTGGCATCGCCGGGCCAGACGTAGGCCTGCATGGTGAGCAGGTCAACGACGCCGATGAAGTCGTTTTCAGCGCCGATGGGCAGCTGCATAACGAGGGGCTTAGCGCCGAGGCGCTTGACGATGGTGTCTACGGTGAAGTAGAAGTCTGCACCCAGCTTGTCCATCTTGTTGACGAAGCAGATGCGGGGAACTTCGTACTTGTCAGCCTGGCGCCAAACGGTTTCAGACTGGGGCTCAACGCCTTCCTTGCCGTCGAACACTGCAACAGCGCCGTCGAGGACGCGCAGTGAACGCTCAACTTCAACGGTGAAGTCAACGTGGCCGGGGGTGTCGATGATGTTGATCTGGTTGTTCTTCCAGAAGCAGGTGGTTGCCGCGGAGGTAATGGTGATACCGCGTTCCTGTTCCTGAGCCATCCAGTCCATGGTTGAAGCACCGTCGTGGGTCTCACCGATCTTGTGGTTGATACCGGTGTAGAAGAGGATGCGTTCGGTGGTGGTGGTCTTACCGGCGTCGATGTGCGCCATAATACCGATGTTGCGGACCTTATTCAGGTCGGTAAGCACGTCTAGTGCCACTTTGTTCTCCCTTGTGAGAAACTCCGAAAGCCTGCCGCTATGTACTTGTGTAATAACGGCAGGCTACGAAGAAATTACCAGCGGTAGTGTGCGAAGGCCTTGTTGGACTCGGCCATCTTGTGAGTGTCTTCGCGACGCTTCACAGCGGCACCGAGACCGTTGGACGCATCCAGGATCTCGTTCATGAGACGCTCGGTCATGGTCTTCTCGCGGCGGAGCTTTGAGAAGCCAACGAGCCAGCGCAGAGCCAGAGCGGTTGCGCGGCCTGCACGAACCTCGACGGGGACCTGGTAGGTCGCGCCGCCGACGCGGCGTGAGCGAACCTCGAGTGAAGGCTTGACGTTGTCCATTGCCTTCTTGAGGGTTACTACGGGGTCTGCGCCGGTCTTCTGAGCAACGCCTTCGAGTGCACCGTAGACGATGCGCTCAGCGGTTGACTTCTTGCCGTCCAGCAGAACCTTGTTGATGAGCTGGGTAACCAGCGGTGAGCCGTAAACAGGATCGTTTACGAGGGGACGCTTAGGAGCGGGACCCTTACGAGGCATTACTTCTTCTCCTTCTTTGCGCCGTAGCGTGAACGAGCCTGACCGCGGCCCTTAACGCCCTGGGTATCCAGTGCGCCACGTACAATCTTGTAACGAACACCGGGGAGGTCCTTCACACGACCACCGCGAACGAGCACGATGGAGTGTTCCTGAAGGTTGTGGCCCTCACCGGGGATGTATGCGGTAACCTCGACGCCGCCGTTGAGCTTAACACGTGCGACCTTACGCAGTGCTGAGTTCGGCTTCTTCGGGGTGGTGGTGTATACACGGGTGCATACGCCACGCTTCATGGGGTTGCCCTTAAGTGCGGGCGCCTTGGTCTTTACGACCTTGGGTGCACGGCCCTTACGGACCAACTGCTGAATTGTAGGCACTTGTTCTCCGTTTGGTATCGGTGGCCCCGTTAGGGGCTACCGGTTTACTTGCCTTCTGTCACTTGGGATAAGCGCAAAAGAAAATCTTTATGACTTAGCAGGAGCCCAGACACAACAAAAAATGGCATTTAGGCCTCAAGATCGCTGTTCGGGCTAGATGCCCGGGCGAACAAGGCCAAAGGACGGTGTCCATTCTGCCATTGGTTCTTATGTACTGCTCAGAACGTGTCTGTGCGGGCAGTAGATACTACTGCTAAGTACTCCAGGTACTACTCTAGCTGGTTAGAAAGGCTTAATCTACCCCCTGCGTGCTCTGGGGGCAGCTTTAAGCTCTTTAATCGGGTGATGTCTGGCACTTAAGGCTTTTAAAAGCGCAAGGACGCCGGCGCTCCCCTCCCCTGCCCGGGGAGGGGGTGCCGGCGTCCGCGCCATGAAGGAACCTGCCCGCCTAGCTGACGGTGAAGTTCTGGGTTGCTCCGGTGAAGGGGGTGATGGTGCCGACCCCGTTCTTGGAATCCCCGTGGTAGAGAATCCGGTAGGTGCCGGGAACCGCATCGGCAGGAATCTTCCATTCGATGGTCACACGGGACTGGGCCGCCAGGTGCCGCTTCCAGCGGAAGCGGGTAGCCGGGTCGTTATCACCGGCGACGGTCACCCACTGGTTACCCTCTAGACGCTGAACTTCAAGGTAGCTGGAATTGAGCTGCTGGTCGTTGTTGGGGTGGGCTCCCACAAAGAGGGCGCTGACGGTTGCCCCCCGGGCCGTGTTGGCGGGCTGGGTGAGCACCTTACCGTAGTAGTGGCCAGCACCGGGCAGGTCGTACCAGACCTTGCCCACAGCGCTCTTCATGGGGGTGCGTACGATGGGCTTATCACCCAGGGGCAGCTCGGTGCCATCGCGCAGGGAAGTTGCAACGGTATTGAGGGTCTGGCGGAAGGC
Source organism: Rothia nasimurium (assembly GCF_928392795.1). Lineage (GTDB taxonomy): Bacteria > Actinomycetota > Actinomycetes > Actinomycetales > Micrococcaceae > Rothia > Rothia nasimurium_F. Next base: position 53,146 of record NZ_CAKMTJ010000001.1, on the reverse strand, counting down.
CCCCATGGTGTTAATACCGAAGACGGTGGCCCCACCCTCGTACTGCTGCGAAACGTATTCCTGCGGGGTCGTCACATAGTGACTGTAGGCGTTGGTGTAGCCCTGCACGATAATCTGCGACTCGTCAACGCCCAGCAGGGCAGCCATATCCTGGCGGTACTGCACGCCGACCGCGCCGTTGTGTTCACCGGGCATACCCAGCAGGTAGTAGTTACCGAAGCGCATGACCTGCACCGGCAGCTTCTGCTGCACCTTCTCGTGGACGGCCAGCAGGTTAGCCTTGGGGTACTGGCAGGCACTCAGGCTGGCAGATGAGCTGTAGGCCAGCCAGTTGAAGTCGCTCCAGACCTTATTGGCGTTAGCCCCCTCATTGAAGCCGGCTGCGCCGGGGCCATCCTCCACGCTACCGGCGGCAAAGGGGGCACCCAGCGAGGCGTTACAGGTGGAACCTGCATAGCCGGTGCCCGTCCACCGGGCGTCCACCTGCACCTTGGAGAAGTCCACGTAGGTGATGCGGGAATCCAGCCCCTGCCCCACCGGGGTACCGGCGCTGGCAAGCTGAGTGCGGACGGCGTCCGCCTGCTTGGTTCCCTGAATCTCAAGGTTGGTGAACATGTCGTTGGTGGGGCCCATGCCCGGTTGCAGCTGGGTGTTGGGTGAGACGTCACCGGTGTTGCTGTTGGCAAAGGCCGCGATAAAGGCATCGTCCTCGGAACCCGCGTTGAGGTTCACCCCGTGATCGACAGTTTCGAGCAGGTACTGGGCGTAGCCCTTGTTATCGGATGAGACCAGGGTGTTTTTGTTGGTGAGGGAGGTGGGGTGGATAGCAAACCAGTTGAGGACGGCCCGGGTCACCCCGTCGTGCTCAAATCGGAAGGTGGTGCTGGTAGGGTCTACCCCGTTAATAAGTTCGTCGGTAAGGTTGGCCGGGTCTTGTTCCAGGGCTACCGCCGAGCGGTTGACGCCCACACCGGTGAGCTGGCTGCTGGAGACCGTCACATTGCCGGGGGCCAGGTCAGCCAGGGCCTCGCGGATAGCCTGCATAGACCCGTTGACCTGGTTGTTGAAGGTAGGCTCGTTGAAGCCCAGGGTTGCCAGGTTGTAGAGCACGTCCTTGCTCACGCCGCCGGGGGTGGCGTGACTGTGGGAGGCCGTGACCATGATGTTGGCTTCGGTGAACTCGGGGCCGAGTTCGGCCTGGATACGGTTCACCAGTTCAGCGCGAATACTGTTCCAGGCGCTTAGAGCATCGAGTACCACAATCAGGTTGCGGGAGCCGCTAGCAGGGTCAATGACCACGAAGGCGCGGGCGTACTGGCGGGTATGAATACCCGAGCCCTTTTGGGTGTCGGCACCGTAACCTACGAAGGCCACCTCTGCGACCTCACCGGTGATATCGGCAACGCCCGCCCCTACCAGGTAGGGGTTAGCAGCGGTGGGCTGGGTGGAGTTCACCAGCTGGGCCAGGCTCTGGGCATTGACACCCGCCGGTGTCAGCTCAACGTCGGCCTGGGACGGGATCAGGTAGGCTCCGGCTGCTAAAGACAGGGCAGCCCCAAAGACGCCAAGTTTGACCCCAACATGTCGTGATAGTTTCATTCAACCCTCAAAGTGTGCGAAAGGCGAGCAGCTGAGGCCGCTCAAGTGTGCTCAAATAAGCCTACCGATGAGACAGCCATCTAGCTAGCTAGGCTTACCCAGCGATTCGTGGTAGAACGGAAGAGCTTTACTCGTAGACAAAGGACAGCCCCGTGAGCACACCCCAAGAGTCATACCTAGTCGGGTTACTGGGAAGCGGTATTACAGCTTCCTTGACTCCCCCGCTGCACGAGTTTGCGGCCGATCGTGCGGGACTGCGATATCTTTACCGTCCCATTGACCTTGATGCTTTAGGCCCTAGCCAGCGGGCAGCTGGCGCCCTGCCCATCGGTGAGCTCCTACACTGGGGCTTTGATTTTGGCTTCAACGCTTTCAACATCACCTTCCCCTACAAGCAAGCGGTACTTGAGCACCTGGATGAGGTATCGGACGCCGCCGCCCGCCTGGGGGCTGTCAATACGGTGGTAGCACAGGAAGGTAGGCTTCTGGGCTATAACACCGATGTCAGTGGTTTTGCCTCGGCTCTGGGCCAGGGCCTCGAGCCTGCCCCCGGCGATCTGAGAGAGGTCACCCAGCTAGGTGTGGGTGGTGCGGGCTCTGCCACCGCAGATGCCCTCCTCAGCCTAGGAACTAGAACGCTCAATCTATTTGACCTCGATGGTCAAAGGGCTATAGCCAAAGCCCAGCAGCTGGCCGAGCTCTACCCGGGCGCAACCGTCCGCGCCGTCACGGAGGATGAGCTAGCTGCTGTTCTTGCTGCCTCTACCGGCCTGGTCAACGCCACCCCTATCGGTATGCACCACCACCCCGGCGCTCCCCTACCCCTGGACTATCTACACCCGTCTCTCTGGGTCTTCGACGTCATCTACCTACCGCAAAACACCCCGCTGATACAGAAAGCCCGTTCTATTGGGTGCAGGGTACTACCCGGCGGGCTCATGGCAGTGGGACAGGCAGCCGATGCCTTTGAACTCATCACCGGCCTGAGCCCAGACAGGGCAGAACTCCTTACTCACTTCGAAAGGCTCCTGGCAGCACAGGGCAACCAGCTCACCTAAGGGCTCCCCGCAAACAGGCGCCCGTCCGTCCGACTGTTCCTTCGCGCAGACTCAACATGCACCTACAAGCAAGGCCCTCCCCCGCAGAAATGCGGGGAAGGGCCTTACCTATACCGAGCTAACGGCGGACGGTTTACTTACCGAACTCGTAGTCATCCAGCGGAATAGCCTGGAACTCGGGGCTGATAGCACCCTCGTTGGTCTCGGCGTAGCTGAAATCATTGTAGGGAGTTGCGGTCTGAGCAAACAGAGCCTCGCGAGCCTCGTCGGTGGGCTCAACCTCGATGTCGTTGTACATGGCAAGGCCAGTACCGGCGGGGATGAGCTTACCGATGATGACGTTCTCCTTGAGGCCGACCAGCGGGTCTTCCTTACCTTCCATCGCAGCCTGGGTAAGGACGCGAGTGGTTTCCTGGAAGGACGCAGCAGACAGCCAGGACTCGGTAGCCAGTGACGCCTTGGTAATACCCATCATCTCGGGACGGCCTGAGGCAGGACGCTTACCCTCAGCCAGAGCCGCACGGTTGGCGTTCTGGAAGGCGATGTTCTCAACCAGCTCACCGGGGAGCAGGTTGGTCTCACCGGAGTCGATGACGGTGATACGACGCAGCATCTGGCGAACGATAACCTCAACGTGCTTGTCGTGGATGCCTACACCCTGGGAGCGGTAAACGCCCTGGACCTCGTCCACCAGGTGCTTCTGAGCCTCACGGGGACCGCGGATACGCAGGATCTCCTTGGGGTCAACAGCACCGGAGACCAGCTGGGTACCGACGGTGATGTGGTCACCTTCAGCAACTTCCAGGCGGGCACGACGCAGCACGGGGTAGGCTACCGGGTCATCGCCGTTATCGGGGGTGACAACGACCTTGAGGGACTTGTCGGTGTCCTCGATGGTAACGCGACCGGTGACCTCTGAAATCGGGGCAACACCCTTGGGGGTGCGGGCCTCGAAGAGTTCCTGAATACGGGGCAGACCCTGGGTAATATCGTCAGCCGATGCGACACCACCGGTGTGGAAGGTACGCATGGTCAGCTGGGTACCGGGTTCACCAATGGACTGAGCCGCGATAATACCGACGGCCTCACCGATGTCGACCAGGTTGCCTGAAGCCATGGAACGGCCGTAGCAGAGGGCGCAAACACCAACTGCTGACTCACAGGTCAGGACGGAGCGGACGCGAACCTCTTCGATACCGGCCTTGAATAGGTCGTCAATGACGATATCGGAGACGTCGGCACCGGCAGCAGCCAGAACGGTACCGTCTTCAGCCACAACATCAACGGCAAGAGCGCGGCCGTGAATTGAGGACTCGACGTTCTCGTGCAGGGAAACCTTGCCAGAAGCGTCCTTCTCAATCAGGGGCAGGGTCAGACCGCGGCGGGTACCACAGTCATGCTCGCGCACGATGACGTCCTGAGAAACGTCAACCAGACGGCGGGTCAGGTAACCGGAGTTTGCGGTACGCAGCGCGGTATCTGCCAGACCCTTACGAGCACCGTGGGTTGCGATGAAGTACTCCAGAACCGACAGGCCTTCACGGTAGGAAGACTTAATCGGGCGGGGCATAATCTCACCCTTGGTGTTGGACACCAGACCACGGATACCTGCAATCTGACGAACCTGCATCCAGTTACCGCGTGCACCGGAGGTGACCATGCGGTTAATGGTGGTGTTCTTCTCAGCCAGGTTTTCCTTCATGGCCTCGGCAACCTCGTCGGTTGCCTTGGTCCAGATGTCGATCAGTTCGGTACGGCGTTCGGCGTCGTCGATCAGACCCATGGCGAACTGGGATTCGATGTTGGCAGCCTGCTCTTCGTAGCCTTCCATAATGGCGGGCTTGGTGGGGGGCGCTGCGATATCGGAGACCGCAACGGTCACACCTGAGCGTGAAGCGTAGTAGAAGCCGGTGTTCTTGAGGGCATCAAGGGTCTTGGCTACCACGTGCATGGGGTACTTCTCAGCAAGGTCGTTGATGAGGGCACCCAGGGACTTCTTGTCGGCAATGCCGGTGTACCAGGGGTAGTCGGCGGGCAGGGTCTCGTTGAAGATGACCTGACCGACGGTGGTTTCTACCAGGACGGGCTGACCGGGCTCGTAGCCTTCGGGGGCTTCCCAGCCCTCGTAGGGTACGAAGTCGTCCAGCACGATCTTGACCTTGGTGTAGAGCTCAATCTCGTGACGGTCCATGGCCATGATGGCTTCAGCGTAGGACGAGAAGAGGCGGCCTTCGTTCTTTTCACCGTCACGGGCGGTGGTCAGGTGGAAGAGACCGATGATCATGTCCTGGTCAGGTACCGCAACGGGGCGGCCGTCTGAGGGCTTCAGGATGTTGTTGGAGGACAGCATGAGGATGCGGGCCTCGGCCTGAGCCTCGGGTGACAGGGGCAGGTGGACTGCCATCTGGTCACCGTCGAAGTCAGCGTTGAATGCTGAACAAACGAGCGGGTGCAGCTGGATAGCCTTACCTTCAACCAGCTGGGGTTCGAAGGCCTGAATACCCAGGCGGTGCAGGGTGGGTGCACGGTTCAGCAGCACGGGGTGCTCGGTGATGATCTCTTCGAGGACGTCCCAAACCTGGGGGCGGAAACGCTCGACCATGCGCTTAGCAGACTTGATGTTCTGGGCGTGGTTGAGGTCCACCAGGCGCTTCATCACGAAGGGCTTGAAGAGCTCCAGAGCCATCTGCTTGGGCAGACCACACTGGTGCATCTGCAGGGTGGGGCCACCGACGATAACGGAACGACCCGAGTAGTCAACGCGCTTACCGAGCAGGTTCTGACGGAAGCGGCCCTGCTTACCCTTGAGCATGTCAGAGAGTGACTTCAGGGGGCGGTTACCGGGACCTGTGACGGGGCGGCCGCGACGGCCGTTGTCGAACAGGGAGTCAACAGCTTCCTGCAGCATGCGCTTTTCGTTGTTCACGATGATCTCGGGAGCACCGAGTTCCAGCAGACGCTTGAGGCGGTTGTTGCGGTTGATGACGCGACGGTAGAGGTCGTTCAGGTCGGAGGTCGCGAAGCGGCCACCGTCGAGCTGCACCATGGGGCGCAGTTCCGGCGGGATGACGGGAACGTAGTCCAGTACCATACCGAGCGGTGAGTTGTCGGTGGTCAGGAAGGCGTTGACAACCTTCAGACGCTTGAGGGCGCGGGTCTTCTTCTGACCCTTGCCGGTCTGGATGATGTCCTTGAGAGCCTCTGCTTCAGCTTCCATGTCGAAGTTCTCAAGACGCTTCTTGATAGCTTCTGCACCCATGGAGCCTTCGAAGTACATGCCGTACTTGTCGACCATGCCGCGGTAGAGGGCTTCGTCGCCTTCAAGGTCAGCGACCTTGAGGTTCTTGAAGCGGTCCCAGATGCGGTCGAGCTGCTCGATTTCGCGTTCTGCGTTCTTGCGGACGGACGCCATCTGGCGCTCGGCTGCGTCACGCAGCTTGCGCTTTTCGGCGGCCTTGCCACCGTCAGCCTCGATCTTGGCGAGTTCCTCTTCGGTTTCGCGGGCGATCAGGTTGATGTCGGCTGCGAGCTGGTCCTGCAGGACCTTCTTGTCGCGGTCGTGGGCGGCCTGCAGGTTGGGCAGGTCCTCGTGGCGGGCTTCTTCGTCCACATGGGTAATCATGTAGGCGGCGAAGTAGATGATCTTTTCCAGGTCCTTGGGAGCCAGGTCAAGCAGGTAGCCCAGGCGTGAGGGCACGCCCTTGAAGTACCAGATGTGGGTCACGGGAGCTGCCAGCTCGATGTGGCCCATGCGCTCGCGGCGCACCTTGGCACGGGTTACCTCTACACCACAGCGCTCACAGATGATGCCCTTGAAGCGCACGCGCTTGTACTTACCGCAGTAGCATTCCCAGTCGCGGGTAGGGCCGAAGATGCGCTCGTCGAAGAGGCCTTCCTTCTCGGGCTTCAGGGTTCGGTAGTTGATGGTTTCAGGCTTCTTAACCTCGCCGTACGACCAGTCCAGGATGTTCTGGGAGGTCGCCAGGCCAATACGCATCAAACCAAGTGAAGATTCGTTGGACATTTGGTCCTTATCTCTTTCCTAGTGTTTTGAAGTCTTGTTCGAACAGATGGGAGGGTTTAGACCTCTTCGACAGAGCTGGGCTCTGCGTGGGACAGGTCAATACCCAGGTCATCTGCTGCTCGGAAGCCTTCGTCTTCTACATCGCGCATTTCGATGGTCTTACCGTCGGTTGAGAGAACCTCAACGTTCAGGCAGAGGGACTGCATTTCCTTGATCAAGACCTTGAAGGACTCGGGCACACCGGGTTCGGGGATGTTCTCGCCCTTAACGATGGCTTCGTAGACCTTCACGCGGCCGTGAACGTCGTCAGACTTGACGGTCAGGATTTCCTGCAGGGTGTAGGCGGCACCGTATGCTTCCAGTGCCCACACTTCCATTTCACCGAAGCGCTGGCCACCGAACTGGGCCTTACCGCCCAGGGGCTGCTGGGTGATCATGGAGTAGGGGCCAGTGGAGCGTGCGTGGATCTTGTCGTCGACAAGGTGGTGCAGCTTCAGGATGTACTGGTAGCCAACGGATACCGGCTCGGGGAAGGGCTCGCCGGAGCGGCCATCGAGCAGGCGGGCCTTACCTGAGCGGTTGATCAGGCGGTCGCCGTCGCGGTTGGGGTTAGCGTGGTCCAGCAGCTCGAACAGTTCCTCTTCACCGGCACCGTCGAACACGGGGGTTGCGACGTTGGTGGGGCCGGTTTCCTTGGGGAAGTTGTGGAGCTTGTCGAGCCAGGCGGGGTTGCCCTCGATCTTCCAGCCCTGCTTGGCCAGCCAGCCGGTGTGAACTTCGAGTACCTGACCGATGTTCATACGACCGGGAACGCCCAGCGGGTTGAGGATGATGTCGACGGGGGTGCCGTCTTCCATGAAGGGCATGTCCTCGATGGGGAGGATCTTGGTAATAACACCCTTGTTACCGTGGCGGCCTGCCAGCTTATCGCCGACGGTGATCTTGCGCTTCTGGGCAACGTAGACGCGGACCAGCTGGTTGACGCCGCTGGGCAGGTCTTCGTCGTCGGTTTCGCGGTCGAAGATACGGACGCCGATAACGGTACCGGACTCACCGTGGGGAACCTTGAGTGAGGTGTCACGGACTTCGCGGGACTTCTCACCGAAGATGGCGCGCAGCAGGCGCTCTTCGGGGGTCAGTTCGGTTTCGCCCTTGGGGGTGACCTTACCGACCAGGATGTCGCCGGCCTCAACCTCGGCACCGATGTGGATGATGCCGCGCTCGTCGAGAGCTGAGAGCACCTCTTCGGAGACGTTGGGGATGTCGCGGGTAATCTCTTCAGCACCCAGCTTGGTGTCGCGGGCGTCGATTTCGTGCTCTTCAATGTGGATTGAGGTGAGCACGTCATCGGAGATCATGCGCTGGGACAGGATGATGCCGTCCTCGAAGTTGAAGCCTTCCCATGACATGTAAGCCACGAGCAGGTTCTTACCGAGTGCCAGCTCGCCCTTATCGGTGGAGGGACCATCGGCAATCAGGCTACGCTCTTCAACGCGGTCGCCCACCTTGACCACAACGCGGTGGTTGTAGCAGTTACCGGGGTTGGAGCGCTGGAACTTGAGGATGGGGTAGGAGGTGGTGGTGCCATCGTCGTTACGAACGACTACCAGGTCAGCGGAGACCTCAGAGACCACACCGGCCTTCTTAGCAACGACGGAGTCACCGGAGTCAAGAGCTGCGTAGCGCTCCATACCGGTACCAACGACGGGTGCTTCTGATTCGAGCAGGGGAACGGCCTGACGCTGCATGTTAGCACCCATCAGTGCTCGGTTAGCGTCGTCGTGTTCCAGGTAGGGAATCAGGGCGGTTGCCACAGACACCATCTGGCGGGGGGAGACGTCCATGAACTCAATCTCAGAGGCGTCTACCAGCACAGCTTCGCCAGAACCGTCGCCCGCACGGCAGAGGACCTGCTCTTCGGCGAAGGTCATGTCTGCGTTCAAGGGCGCGTTAGCCTGAGCGATAGTGTTGCCCTTTTCGTCATCGGCGGTGAGGTACTTGACCTCGTCGGTGACCTGACCGTTCTTGACGATACGGTAGGGGGTCTCGATGAAACCGAAGGGGTTGATGCGGGCGTAGGTTGCCAGCGAGCCAATCAGACCGATGTTGGGGCCTTCAGGGGTTTCGATGGGGCACATACGGCCGTAGTGGGAGGGGTGCACGTCTCGCACTTCCATGCCTGCGCGGTCACGGGAGAGACCACCGGGGCCCAGAGCGGAGAGACGACGCTTGTGAGTCAGACCTGCCAGCGGGTTGTTCTGGTCCATGAACTGGGAGAGCTGGGAGGTGCCGAAGAATTCCTTGATGGAGGCAACCACGGGGCGGATGTTGATTAGGGTCTGAGGGGTGATGGCCTCGACGTCCTGGGTGGTCATACGCTCGCGAACGACGCGCTCCATGCGGGACAGACCGGTGCGGATCTGGTTCTCGATCAGTTCGCCCACGGCGCGGATGCGGCGGTTGCCGAAGTGGTCGATGTCGTCAACGTCAACGCGGATGTCGACTTCCTGGCCGTCGCGGATGCCCTTGATGCTGGTGCCACCTGCGTGCAGGGTGACCAGGTAACGAATCATGGCTGCGATGTCGTCCTGGGACAGCACTGATGCTGAGGGGTCGTTGACGGGGGTATCGATACCGAGCTTGCGGTTGACCTTGTAGCGGCCGACCTTTGCCAGATCGTAGCGACGGGGGGTGAAGTACATGTTGTCCAGCAGGTTCTGGGCAGCATCAACCGTCGGGGGTTCGCCCGGGCGCAGCTTGCGGTAGATGTCAAGCAGGGCCTCTTCACGGGTCTGGACGGTGTCCTTCTCAAGGGTGGCGCGAATGGAGTCAAATTCACCGAATTCAGCCAGAATCTTGGCTTCGCTCCAGCCCAGGGCCTTGAGCAGGGTGGTGACGGACTGCTTACGGCGGCGGTCCAGACGGACGCCTACCTGGTCACGCTTATCGATTTCGAGTTCGAACCAGGCACCGCGGGAGGGGATAATCTTCGCGGTGTAGATGTCCTTATCGGAGGTGCGGTCGGCGGTCTTTTCGAAGTAGGCACCGGGTGAGCGAACCAGCTGGGAAACAACGACGCGCTCGGAGCCGTTGATGACGAAGGTGCCGGATTCGGTCATCAGGGGGAAGTCACCCATGAACACGGTCTGCTGCTTGATTTCGCCCGTGTTGTTGTTCATGAATTCGGCCTTGACGTACAGGGGAGCTGCGTAGGTCGCATCGCGATCCTTGCACTCTTCCATGGTGTACTTGGGGTCGGCGAATTCGGGATCGGAGAAGGACAGGGACATGGTGCCCTGGAAGTCTTCGATCGGGGAGATTTCTTCGAAGATGTCGGCAAGACCTGAGGTCTGGCTGACGGAGGTATCGCCGGTTTCTGCTGCTACAGCGGCTTTGGCTGCCCAGCGTTCGTTACCGACGAGCTGATCAAAGCTGTCGAGCTGGAGCGCGAGCAGGTTAGGTACCTGCAGGGGCTCAGCAATTTTTGCGAATGAGATTCGGCGCTGCGAACCTACGCCGTTAGCGGCTTCAGTGTTAGAGGTGCTCGAGGCGACCAAGATTGGATCCTTCCACAGACATGTCTGTTCGTACCCGCTCCCCCACCAGGGGCGGTACGCTCAAAGACCCGTTGAAGAGGCAAACTAGCCTGTCATAGCACCTGTGCCGTGCTGGGTGGTGGCTAGATTGATGTTCGAGGGTACTGGGGCGTACTTAAAACCTGTTACAACCTGCCCACCGCTATATGAAGGCACAGAAGATTAGGGAAGCGCAAATATTCATGCTACAGCAAAATATTTGCGCTGTCTATACCCAATCTCCGCTCTTTTTGCAAACTCCGGTTAGCACTCCACCACGTTGACGGCCAGGCCACCCATAGAGGTTTCCTTGTAGCGGTGAGACATATCTTCACCGGTCTGGCGCATGGTTTCGATGACCTGGTCCAGAGAGACTCGGTGCTGACCGTCCCCTCGCAGGGCCATCTTGGCCGCGGTCACCGCGTTGGAGGCCGCCATGGCGTTACGCTCAATGCAGGGTATCTGCACCAGACCCCCCACGGGGTCGCAGGTCAGCCCCAGATTGTGCTCCATAGCGATTTCGGCGGCATTTTCTACCTGCTCGTTGGTGCCGCCCATAACCTGGGCCAGGCCCGCAGCCGCCATAGAGGAGGCGGTGCCCACCTCGCCCTGGCAGCCCACTTCAGCGCCAGAGATTGAGGCCCGCTTCTTGTAGAGGGCACCGATGGAGGCAGCCGCTAAGAAGAAGTCAACGACAGCATCATCAATGACCTTTTGACCGCGGTGACGCACCGAGGGCACATAGTTGAGGGCGTAGTGCAGCACGGCGGGGATAATGCCTGAGGCCCCGTTGGTGGGGGCGGTGACGATACGGCCGCCAAAGGCGTTTTCCTCGTTGACGGCCAGGGCGATGAGGTTAACCCAGTCAATAGCGAACTCGGGTGACTTCTTAGGGTCTTCTGCCAGCAGGTCGCGGTGCCACTGGCCAGCACGGCAGCGCACTTTAAGCGGGCCGGGCAGGTAACCCATTCGTTCCAGAGACGAGCCAATACATTCCTTCATGACCTGCCGAATATGCAAGATTCCGGCACGTACTTCGCTCTCGCTGCGCTCGGTCTTCTCGTTTTCCATCTTGAGCTGGGCGATGGACAGGCCCGCGCTATTGGCCATATCAAGGAGCTCTTCGCCCGACCCGAAGGGATAGGGAGCCTTAGATAGCCCGGTGGAACCCGATGATTCTTCGTTTTCTTCAACGATGAATCCGCCGCCGATGGAGAAGTAGGTGCGCTCTAACAGCAGGCTCTCCCCCGCGTAGGCGGTGACCTTGATGCCGTTGGTGTGGCGGGGAAGTACGGTGAGCGGACGCAGGGTGATATCGGCTTCCTTGTAGGCTAGGACGGGCCCGCTCACCTTGGTTGCCTCCGGGCCGGGGGCACCGGACTCGAAGGCTGCCGAGGGGTAGCCTGCCAGGGGCAGGGTACCGTCCACCTGGTTGCGGTCCATGAGAGCCTCGGCGGCAGCAATATCGATGGTTTCGGGCACGAAACCAGCCAGCCCCTTAATGGCTGCGCTCATGGTGCCGTGCCCGGCGCCGGTAGCAGCCAGGGAGCCGTAGAGGTCGATGTGAACCCGGGTGACGTCCTTGAGCGTGCCAGCATCAATCAGTTCAGCGATGAACCGGTTGGTGGCTCGCATCGGGCCCACGGTGTGGGAGCTGGAGGGGCCAATACCGATGGAGAACATCTCAAAGACAGAGATGTCATAGTCCAGGGCTTCTGCTTTGGTCTGCGCTTCTGAATGGGGTGGCTCAGAAAGGTAGTCGGGAGCGTCGTTGAGGTCCATAGGTGATATTCCTTCGGGGTGTCAAGGGGTCCTAGGTCAGAAAGAACCCTGTGCTACCAACCGGTCCAAGGCCGGTTGTGACGGGGTGGCAGTAGCACAGGGTTCTAAAATAGGGGCGCGCTGAGCGGCTTACTTCTCGCGCTTGTAGAAGGGCAGCTCGACGATGTCGAAGGGAGCAACCTTACCACGGATATCGACGTTGACGGTCGCACCTGCGGTAGCGTGCTCGGTGGCCAGTAGAGCCATAGCAACGGGGTAGCCCAGGGTGGGTGAAGGAATACCCGAAGTAATCTCACCGATCTCGGTGCCATTCTCGTCTACCAGCTTGGAGCCCGCCCGGCCGGGGCGCTTGCCCTGGGCCTTGAGGCCGACCAGGGAACGAGCCGGGGTCTGCTCAGAGAGCTGAACCAGGGCGTCCTTACCCACGAAGTTGGCGGACTTCTTGGTCAGGGCAATCTCGACCAGCTTGCCCATTCCCGACTCGAAGGGGGTAATGTCGCGGCCCAGTTCGTGGCCGTAGAGGGGCATACCGGCTTCAAGACGCAGGGAGTCGCGAGCCGCGAGGCCTGCGGGAATAGCCCCGTGCTTCTCGCCGCGCTCGGCTGCCAGGGCCCAGAGCTTGGCGGCGTCCTCGTTAGCGACATAGATTTCGAAGCCGTCCTCACCGGTGTAGCCGGTGCGGGCCAGCAGGGCCTCAATATCACCGAAGCGGATGGGGGCAGCTGCGTAGTAGCCCATGGAAGTAATGGTCTCGGCATCGGAGGGGTCCATGTCGAGCAGGATGGCCTCTGAGGCAGGGCCCTGAACCGCAACCAGGGAAGTCTGGGCGGTCTCGTTCACCAGCTGCACGTCAAAGCCTGAGGTGCGGGCGCTCATGGCCTCGTAGTCGGCTGCCACGTTAGCGGCGTTGGGAATGACCAGGAACTCTTCCTCGCCCAGACGGTAGGTAATCAGGTCGTCGATGACGCCGCCGTCCTCAGCCAAAAGCAGGGAATACTTGGCCTTGCCCACCTTGAGAATGGACATGTTAGAGAGCAGGGCGTAGTCCAGGAAGGCACCGGCGTCGGGGCCGGTGACGCGGAATTCGCCCATGTGGGAGAGGTCGAAGAGACCGGCAGCTGAGCGCACAGCCTTGTGCTCTTCAACGTCGTTGGTGTACTTGAGGGGCATGTCCCAGCCGCCGAAGTCGGTGAAGGCGGCGCCCAGGTCTGCGTGGACCTGGTAGAGGGCAGTTTTCTGGGGTGACATAGGGGTTAGACCTTTCTTACCTTAGGCGCTGTGGACTTCGAGGTCGAAGGCTTCCATGGGCGGGCATTCGCAGACAAAGTTGCGGTCGCCGCCTGCTCCGTCGATACGGCTCACGGGGGTGAAGTACTTGTTCAGGCGCAGCTCGTGGACGGGGTAGGCTGCCTGGGAGCGGGGGTAGGGGCGGGTCCACTCGTCGGCGGTGACGACCTCGGCGGTGTGCGGGGCGTTGCGGAGCACGGATTCCTCGGCGCTAACCTTGCCGTCGATGACTTCCTGGATTTCAGCGTGGATGTTGGTCATTGCCTCGATGAAGCGGTCCAGCTCAGCCAGGGACTCTGACTCGGTGGGCTCGACCATGAGGGTGCCGGGCACAGGGAAGGCCAAGGTGGGGGCGTGGAAGCCGTAGTCCATGAGGCGCTTGCAGACGTCCTCGGCGGTGATACCGGACGCCGCGGTCAGCTCGCGCAGATCCAGGATGCATTCGTGGGCCACCAGGCCGGTTTCACCCGCGTAGAGCACGGGGTAGAGAGAGCCCAGTTTCTTGGCGATGTAGTTGGCCGAGAGGATGGCGGTCTCCGAGGAAGCACGCAGGCCCTCGGCACCGGTCATGGCGATGTACATCCAGGAGATGGGCAGCACGCCGGCTGAGCCGAACATGGCCTGGGAGATGGGCAGAGGCGCATCTGCCAACTGGCCCTCGGCGTCCGCCTCAAAACCGTTGCCGGGCAGGTACTTCTCCAGGTGGGCGCCAACAGCGACGGGGCCGACGCCGGGGCCACCACCACCGTGGGGAATGGCGAAAGTCTTGTGCAGGTTCAGGTGGGAGACGTCGCCACCGAACTTGCCGGGCTGGGCCAGGCCCATCTGGGCGTTGAGGTTGGCGCCGTCCACGTAGACCTGGCCACCGGCGTCATGCACCAGCTGGCAGACCTCAACGACCTGCTCCTCGAAGACACCGTGGGTGGAGGGGTAGGTAATCATGATGCCGGCGATGGTGTCGCCGTACTTTTCAATCTTGGCCTTGAGGTCTTCGACGTCGATGGAGCCGTCGGGAGCGGTCGCAACACCGGCAACGGCCAGACCCGCCAGGGCGGCAGAGGCAGCGTTGGTGCCGTGGGCGCTCATGGGAATCAGGACGACGGTGCGCTGGGTATCGCCGTTGGCCTCGTGGTAGGCGCGGATAGCGCGCAGGCCCGCGTATTCGCCGGACGCACCGGAGTTGGGCTGCAGGGAGATGGCGTCGTAGCCGGTGATTTCAACCAGCCAGGCAGAGAGCTCGTCAATCAGAGCCTTCCAGCCGGCAGCCTGGTCGGCAGGCACGTTGGGGTGGATAGAGGCGAACTCGGGCCAGGAGATGGGTTCCATCTCGGCTGCTGCGTTGAGCTTCATGGTGCAGGAGCCCAGGGGGATCATGGTGCGGTCCAGGGCCAGGTCCTTGTCTGAGAGGGAGCGCAGGTAGCGCATCATGGAGGTCTCAGAGCGGTAGAGGTGGAAGACCGGGTGGGTCATGTAGTCGTCAGTACGCAACAGGGCCTCGGGTAGCTCGTAGGCGTCGGTCTCCCCCAGTTCCCCACCCAGGGCAGCAACCAGGGCTTCGAGTACCTGCTCGGTGTGGGATTCGCCCACCGAGATAGAGATACGGTCGGCTGAGAGGCGGCGGATGTTGATGCCAGCTTCCAGGGCCTTGGCGACCAGCTCGTCGGCGCGGCCCTCGGCTTCAAAGGCGACGGTGTCGAAGAAGGTCTCGTGGACCAGCTTCAGGCCGGCTGCAGTACCGGCAGCGGCGATGCGGGAGGCCTTGTCGTGCAGGCTGTTGGCAATGGCGCGCAGGCCCTCGGGGCCGTGGTAGACCGCGTAGGCACCGGCAGCGATAGCCAGTAGGGCCTGGGCGGTACAGATGTTAGAGGTAGCCTTTTCGCGGCGGATGTGCTGCTCGCGGGTCTGCAGGGCCAGGCGGTAGGAGGGCTTGCCGAAGGCGTCCTGGGAAACACCCACCAGACGGCCGGGCAGGTTACGTTCCATGCCCTTAGAGACAGCCATGAAAGCTGCATGCGGGCCGCCGTACCAGAAGGGCAGACCAAAGCGCTGGGAGGAGCCAACAGCGATGTCGGCCCCCTGGTGGCCGGGGGCAGCCAGCAGGGTCTGAGCCAGCAGATCGGCAATGACAGTGACCAGGGCGCCGCGGTCCTTGGCGGCTTTGATGAGCGGCTCGATGTCGCGGACTTCGCCGTCGTGGCCGGGGTTGGAGATAATGACGCCGTAGAGGTCACCTTCGGGCAGGCCGTCAGCAAAGTCGGTAATCACGAAGGGAATGCCCAGGGCTTCGGCGCGCCCGCGGACGACCGAGAGGGTCTGGGGCAGGGCACGGGAGTCAATAGCGAAGAAGCCGTTCTTGACCTTGCGGTTGGCCCGGTGCATCATGACGGCGGCCTCAGCAACGGCGGTTGCCTCATCGAGCAGGGAGGCGTTAGCGATGGGCAGGCCGGTCAGTTCCATCACGGTGTTCTGGAAGTTTAGTAGTGCTTCGAGACGACCCTGGGAGATTTCGGGCTGGTAGGGGGTGTAGGAGGTGTACCAGCCCGGGTTTTCAAGAATATTGCGGCGAATCACAGCCGGGGTAATGGCATCGTAGTAGCCGGCACCGATCATCTGGTGCTTGACCTGGTTGAGGGCGGCGTAGGAGGCAATCTTGTTCTGGGCCTCAAGCTCGGTCAGGGGGGCGGGCAGGTTGAGGTCGCCCTCTAGACGAATATTGGAAGGGATGACCTCGTTGATGAGGGCGCCAAGGCTGTCATAGCCCAGCACCGAGAGCATGGTTTCTTGGTCGTTTGAGCGGGGGCCAAGGTGGCGGTCGATAAATGACATGGTGACTCTCCAGGGTAGAGGGTAAACCTGCCCACAGGGGTGCCCTGTGGTGGTGCCCTCCCCGCTCTGTTAAAACCTGAGAGTTTTGGTTCGCAGCTACCCATCACGCTTGGTAGCGGGCGCGAATTTTGCCCCTTCGGTGGGGGTTTGACGCCCCTCTCCAGAGTTGCCTAACTGAGCGGTACATTTGCCTGAGAGTTTCCCGGGGAGGGTTTGCTCCTTCGGCGCCGGTGCCCGTGGTCCCTCAACCTCGGGTGTGTACGGTCTCTCCCGCACCAGTTGTAACGGCGTTTTAGTTTTATCAACCCTTATTGTGCCACACCTTACACCTAGAGCACCAGATGAGCGGCTTTCGCGCCTCAAGGCAGGCGGCATCAGAAGGCGGACGCAACCGCGCCCCGCTTCCCTGCCCGAAGGCAGGAAAACGGGGCGCGGGCGTCCACAGAGTACGTTCCCCCCCTCATAGCTGAGGGGGGTATGAGATTAGGCGGGACGGGCGGCCTTCTTATCTGAAGCCATCCAGAGGGAGACCACAATGGAGATGACGCAGGTGGCGCCCAGGGCCAGAACGCCCCAGAAGTAGTTGCCGAAGGCGGTGTAGGCAGCACCCATAATCAGGGGCGGGAAGTAGCCGCCCAGGCCACCGGCTGCCGAGACCAGGCCCGATACGGTGCCGGTGTCCTGCGGGCGAACGACCTTACCCAGCCAGCCGTAAATGGTGCCGGTACCGAAGCCCACGAAGAGAGCCATGACCACGTGAATCAGGGTATTCACGGCGGTGCTCTCAGGCTCAAAGGCGATGCAGATGGCCAGCACGGTCATAGCAACGAAAACGATGAGGGTAGTGAGCTTGCCACCGAACTTATCGGCTGCGACCCCGCCGAAGGGGCGGGCTAGCACGGCGCAGGCCGCGAACATGGCCGCAAAAGTACCGCCGGCAACGGCCTCATAGCCGTAGATGTTCTGCATGTAGGTAGAGAGGAAGTTCGAGAAAGCTACGAAGGCACCGAAGACCACAGCGTAGATGAAGCAGAGCTGCCAGGTGACCAGCTTCTTAGACACAGCCAGAATCTTGGGTAGAACCGGCTCGGGGGTGCGGGCCTTCATGACGGGTGAGTCACGGATAAAGAGCCAGACAATGACGGCATAGGTCAGGGCGACGCAGCTCATAATGACGTGGGTGGGAAAGTAGCCGAAGGTAGCCAGCATGCGGGGGTTAAAGAAGGCAGCGCAGGCGGTACCGACCATACCCATGCCGAAAATACCGGTGGCTAGGCCCTTGCGGTGGGGTTCAAACCAGGCCGCGGCGAAGGGGATGCCCACCGCGAAGATAGAACCGCCAATACCCAGGAAGAAGGCTGCCAGCAGGAGCAGGGAGAAGTTACCCATCTGCCCCACCAGGCCGGTAATGAGCACCATTGAACCGGTCAGGGTCAGCATGATGGTGAACATGATGCGGCCACCGAAGCGGTCAGTCAGCGCACCCACCGGAATACGGGCCAGGGAGCCAACAATCACCGGGGTAGCGATCAGCAGGGAGCGCTGCCCCTCGGTCAGGCCGTAGGTTTCGGTGTAGTACTTGGCCAGGGGGCCAATCATGGTCCAGCCCCAGAAGCCAATCATGGAGGCCAGGGCCGCCATAATGACGTACTTGAACTGGCCAGCAAGCTGCGGATCTTTCGCAGCAACAGCCGTAGTAGACATGGTGTTTTCCTTAGTGGTGGTGGTGCTGGCGCTCGACCGTGCGGGCGTCCTTATTCACGGAGTCTGCGGTGCCTACCGGCGACCAGCCGCGGGCGTGGTTACGCTTGCCCCGTGAGCGGTAGACGATGTAGGGCCGGAAGATGTAGTGCAGGGGCGCGGTGAAGGCGTGGACCAGGCGGGTGAAAGGCCAGAGACAGAAGAGGATCATGGCCACGATGACGTGGATATGGAAGGAGGTGGTGGCGCTCGCCATGGCCTCGACGTTGGGCTGGAAATAGAAGAGGGAACGGAACCAGACCGAGACGGTTTCACGGTAGTTGTGGTGCCCTTCAATTTCCATGGCGTTGAAGAGGGTTGCTACTGAGCCGAGGACGATGGCGCTGGTCAGGGCTACATACATCATCTTGTCGTTCCAGGTGGTGGCGCGGAAGACGGTGGCCGAGGTGCGGCGGCGGTAAATCATGGCGAAGAGGCCGATCAGGGTAGCAACCGCTGCAATGGAGCCCAGTACCAGGGCGTTGATGTGGTAGAAGTGCTCGGAGATGCCAACCGCGTCAGTCCAGGACTTGGGGATCACCAGACCCACGATGTGGCCCACGAGCACGACCAGGATGCCGTAGTGGAACATGGGCGAGGCAATCCGCAGCAGCTTGGACTCGTACATCTGGGAGGAGCGGGTGGTCCAGCCGAACTGGTCGGTCTTGTAGCGCCAGAGAGTACCGCCGATGACGATGGCGAGGGTGATGTAGGGGAAGATGCCCCAGAGGAAGAAGTCGAGGGCGTTAACTGTGCCGGTCACAGGGTGGCTCCGTTCTTATGGTCGGCACCGATGGTGGCGCCGGGTGTCTGTTCGTGGGGCAGCAAAAGAGGTAGCAGGCGGGGGTCGCCGGGGGCCAGGGCCAGGCCGACGGCTTCTGCGGGCGGGCCTGCGGTGACCAGTTTTTGCACGTCCGCCTGAGTTTCTGGGGAAACTCCGGGCAGGGTCTGGCAGACCGCCTCAATCAGCTCATAGTAGGGCAGGTTGTCATCGCGCAGGGCCAGGCGAAGAAGTTCCAGGGAGGGCCGGTAGGCCTGAAGCGCTGCCCGCCCGGCCCGGGCGTCCACCAGGGCGGTGAACTCGAGAACCATGGGCAGGTAGTCCGGCAGTTCCCCGTGCAGGGTGGTGACCATGCCGGAGTCGCGGTACATCTGCTTGAAACGGGCCAGGGCCTCGCCGCGGCGGCGGGTGTCCCCCTCGGTCCAGTAGGACAGGTGGAAAGCGTGGCGACGCGACAGGTCGTATTCCTGCACATATTCAGCCTGCATGGCGTCAAGCTCGGTTGCCTCGTACCAGGTCTTGATGCGGGCTACACCGCGCATTAAGTAGTCATTACCGGTTTCTTGGGCAAGCGCGGTGAGTTCGGGCAGCAGGGCGCGGGTTTCTTCGCTGGGGTAGCGCATGAGGACGCTGGTGAGCTGGTAGACCACGGCGTCGGCGGGGTGGCCGCTCCCCCAGTCCATGTCGAAGGGGTCGCCCGAGGGCGGGGTGGCAGGTTCCACCTCCGCCTCGTTGCGTTTGAGGAGTTTGGAGAAGAATCCTGCCACTGCTAGACCTTCTTGCTTCCGGAGGTATCGGGGAAGAGGGAGTCGGGGCGGGTTTTGCCGTCCCACATGAAGATGTCGACCTTGCCGTCGGCGCGGGCGGCGTTGGCGTAGGAGCCTGCTGAGACGGGGACGGGGCGGTCGCCGGGGTCGGTGAAGGCTCCGTCGTAGAGCATGCCGGGGCCGCCGTCGGTGTCGAGGGAGCAGCCGATTTCTTCGAGGTTGTGGGCGTCCTCCAGGTGGGCCGGAGGAATGACGTAGCGTTCTTCGTACTTGGAGATAGCCATGAGGCGGTACATCTCGTACATTTCTGCACCGGTCATACCGACTTCGTGGGCAATCTCTTCGTTGCCGACGCCGCCGAGGGTGATGTCTCGCATGTAGGCGCGCATGGCGGCCAGCTTTTTGAGGACGTTGACCACGATGGTGGTGTCACCTGCGGTGAAGAGCTCGGCAAGGTATTCGACGGGGATGCGCAGGGAGTCGATGGCTCCGAAGAGGTTGGCCTGGGACTCTGCGTCGTGGCCCTGTTCCTTGAGCAGGTCGATGATGGGTGAGAGCGGCGGTACGTACCAGACCATGGGCATGGTGCGGTATTCGGGGTGTAGGGGAAGGGCGATCTTCCACTCCTTGGCCAGCTTGTAGACCGGTGACTTTTGGGCTGCGGTGATCCAGGAGTCGGGGATGCCCTGCTTGGTTGCCTCACGAATGACCTCGGGGTCGAAGGGGTCAAGCATGATGTCGAGCTGGGCCTGGTAGAGCTGCTTCTCATCGGGTACAGAGGCGGCTTCGGTCACGCGGTCGGCGTCGTAGAGGAAGATACCGATGTAGCGCATGCGACCCACGCAGGTTTCGGCGCAGACGGTGGGAATACCGTGCTCGATGCGGGGGTAGCAGAAGGTACATTTTTCGGCCTTGCCGCTCTTGTGGTTGAAGTAGATCTTCTTGTAGGGGCAGCCGGTGATGCACTGGCGCCAGCCGCGGCACTGGTTCTGGTCGACCAGCACGATGCCGTCCTCTTCGCGCTTGTAGATAGCGCCGGAAGGGCAGGACGCCATGCAGGAGGGGTTGAGGCAGTGCTCGCAGATGCGGGGCAGGTAGAACATGAAGGTGCGTTCGAATTCGAACTTGATCTTCTCTTCTGACTGCTGGCGTACCTTCTCCACAAGGGGGTCAAGGTGGCCGGACTCGTGGGCGCCGCCCAGGTTGTCGTCCCAGTTGGGGCCCCATTCGATGGAGGTGTCCTCACCGGTAATCAGAGATTTAGGACGCGCGGTGGGAAAGTCATCGCCCAGGGGCGCGTTGGTGAGGTTCTCGTAGTCGTAGGTCCAGGGTTCGTAGTAGTCCGAGAGTTCGGGCTGAACCGGGGAGGCGAAGAGGGTAAAGAGTTTCTTGAAGCGGTTACCGCTCTTGAGTTCCAGGCGTCCGCGCTTGTTCAGCACCCAGCCGCCCTTCCACTTTTCCTGGTCTTCGTAGCGGCGGGGGTAGCCCTGGCCGGGGCGGGTCTCGACGTTGTTGAACCAGACGTATTCGGTACCGGCTCGGTTGGTCCAGGCCTGCTTACAGGTGACGGAGCAGGTGTGGCAGCCCAGGCACTTGTCGAGGGCCATGATCATTGAAACTTGTGCCATGACGCGCATTAGTAGGTTACCTCCTGCTTGCGGCGGCGAATTCTTGAAACGATATCTCGCTGGTTACCGGTGGGTCCCAGGTAGTTGAAGGCGTAGGCCTGGTGGGCGTAGCCACCGATCAGGTGGGTGGGTTTGACCATGATGCGGGTGACGGAGTTGTGAATACCGCCTCGCTTGCCCGAGACCTCTGATTTGGGGATGTTGACCAGGCGTTCCTGGGCGTGGTGCACGTAGACCACACCTTCGGGCATACGGTGGGAGACCACCGCGCGACCCACGAAGACGCCGTTGGCGTTCTCACACTCAATCCAGTCGTGGTCCTTGACCCCGATTTTGGCAGCGTCCTGAGGGCTCATCCAGGCATGGGTGCCACCGCGGGAGAGGGTCTGCATGTAGAGGTTGTCGTGGTAGGAGGAGTGGATAGCCCACTTGTTGTGCACCGTCACGTAACGTACAGCCACCGACAGGTCACCGGTCTCACCAATTTCAGGTTCACCGAAGAGGTTGTGCATATCCAGCGGCGGGCGGTAGACCGGCAGCTGCTCGCCCATCTCGCTCATCCAGTCGTGGTCTAGGAAGAAGTGCATACGACCGGTGAGGGTGTGGAAGGGCTTGAGCTGTTCGATGTTGAGGGTGAAGGGGGCGTAGCGGCGTCCGCCGGTCTCAGAACCTGACCATTCGGGTGAGGTAAAGACGGGGCAGGGTCGGTCCTGGGTATCGCGGAACTTAATGCGCTTTTCTTCGTTACCCTCAGCCAGGTGGTGCATCTTTTTGCCCACCCGCTTTTCCAAGGCCTTGAAGCCCTTGAGGGCTACCGGACCGTTGGAGGTACCCGAAAGAGCCAGGATGGTGTCGGCCAGTTTGATATCGGTGTCGAGAGCCGGCAGGCCAGCGCCCTTACCGCTACCCATGACGCCGTGTTCCTCAGCCAGCTGGGCCAACTGCTCGTTGACGTCCACGGTCACGAACTTGGTGGTGGTACCCAGCTTGGAGAGCAGGGGGCCGACCGAGGTGTACATGTCGTAGATAGCCGGGTAGTCACGCTCCACCACGGTAAAGATGGGCATATTCTTGCCCGGGATACCGGCAATTCCCTGGTTCTTCCAGTCAGGCGCATGGCCGCCGGGCTGGGCCAGCTGGCCGGGGGTATCGTGCTGCAGGGGCACGGATACCAGGTCGCTGCGCTTGCCCAGGTGCTTGGCTGCCCACTTGGAGAACAGGTAGGCCAGTTCCTTGAAGACCTGGTGGTCGGTCTTGGTCTCCCAGGGCGGGTTAATGGCCGGGGAGAAGGCGTGGATGTAGGGGTGCATATCGGTGGAAGAGATATCGTGCTTCTCGTACCAGGTAGCAGCGGGGAAGACGATGTCCGACAGCAGGGTGGATGAGGTCATGCGGTAGTCGGTGGTCACCAGCAGGTCCAGCTTGCCTTCGGGCGCATTCTGGGCCCACTTGACCTCGGCGGGCTTGAAATCCTCGGCGTCCTTCCCCATGACCGAGTTGTGGGTGCCGAGCAGGTGCTTGAGGAAGTATTCCTCGCCCTTGGCGGACGAGCCCAGCAGGTTGTTGCGCCACAGCACCAGGGTGCGGGGCCAGTTGACCGGGTTATCGACGTCCTCCACCGAGAAGTCCAGGTCGCCCGAGTTCAGGCGCTGGGCAACGTAGTCTGCCGGGGACTCGGCGGTGCCAGCAGCAACCGCTGCGGCACCGGCGTCCGCCAGGTCCAGGGAGTTCTCGGGGAACTGGGGGTAGAAGGGCATCCAGCCCATACGTACGGAACGGGCCAGCACGTCGGCGGTGTGGACCCCGCGCAAATCGCCCTTAGCGAGGGGGGACTGCAGGGAGTCGGTGGTGCGTCCATCGGAGCGGAACTGGTCGGTATGCATGTACCAGAAGGCGGTGCCTGCCTGGGTGCGCGGCGGGCGAACCCAGTCAAGAGCGTTGGCCATGTGGGACCAGCCGGTGATGGGGCGGGCCTTCTCCTGACCCACGTAGTGGGCCCAGCCGCCGCCGTTGCGGCCTTCAGCGCCGCACATCATGAGCAGGGCTAGAATAGCGCGGTAGGTGGTGTCGCCGTGGTACCACTGGCAGATGCCGGCGCCCATGATGATCATGGTGCGGCCACCCGAGTCGATGGAGTTCTGGGCGAACTCGCGGGCGGTGCGAATCACAGCTTCAGCGGGGACGGAGGTAATGGCCTCCTGCCAGGCCGGGGTGTACTGGGTTTCGGCGTCCTCAAAACCGGCAGCCCAGGTACCGGGCATGCCGGGGCGACCGATACCGTACTGGGCCAGCATGAGGTCGAAGACGGTAGTGACGGTCTTACCCTCAACCGTGATGGTGGGTACGCCGCGGGTAATGATCTTGCCGCGGCCCGAGGGCTCGTCAAAGGCGGGCATCTGGATTTCGACGGCACGCTCGGCGCCGGTGGGCAAATCCAGGATGGACAGGGCAGGCTTGACGCCCTGTAGGTCCAGGTTCCATTTGCCCTCGTCCTCAGCGTTGTAGCGGTACCCCAGGGAGCCGTTGGGCACCACGACCTCGCCGGTTTCGCGGTTGAGCAGGGCGGTCTTGAAGGACGCATCGGGCACCTGGGCGTGCTCGGCAAGGTTGGCGGCGGTGAGGAACTTAGCCGGAACCGTCACCCCGTCTTCGCGGGTCTCAAGGGTGACCAGGAAGGGGAAGTCGGTGTAGGTGCTCACGTAGTTCTCGAAGAACTCAACGCGGCGGTCAACGAAGTTCTCCTTGAGAATTACGTGCCCCATAGCCATAGCCAGGGCAGCGTCGGTGCCGGCCTGGGCTGGCAGCCACTCGTCGGCGAACTTGGTGTTATCGGCGTAGTCGGGCGAGACGGAGACAACCTTGGTGCCGCGGTAGCGTACCTCGGCCATCCAGTGGGCGTCGGGGGTGCGGGTGACCGGGATGTTGGAGCCCCACATCATGAGGTAGGTAGCATCCCACCAGTCACCGGATTCGCGCACGTCGGTCTGGTCACCGAAGACCTGGGGTGAGGCCACCGGCAGGTCGGCGTACCAGTCGTAGAAGGAGGTCATCACGCCGCCGATGAGCTCGATGTAGCGAGCACCCGAAGCGTGGGAGACCATGGACTTGGCAGGAATGGGCGAGAAGCCGATGTTGCGGTCGGGCCCGTAGGTCTTGATGGTGTGAATCTGGGCTGCGACCACCATTTCCAGGGCTTCTGCCCAGGAGCCGCGTACCAGGCCGCCCTTACCGCGGGCGCTCAGGTAGCGGGAACGCTTTTCGGGGTCAGAGACGATCGAGGCCCAGGCTTCGACGGGGTCGCCCAGGCGGGTGCGGGCTTCGCGGTACATCTCCAGCAGCACACCGCGGATGTAGGGGTACTTCACGCGGGTCGGTGAGTAGGTGTACCAGGAGAAAGCCGCGCCGCGGGGGCAGCCCCGCGGTTCGTACTCGGGGCGGTCGGGGCCGACGGTGGGATAGTCGGTGGCCTGAGCCTCCCAGGTAATCACACCGTCTTTGACGAAGACCTGCCAGGAACAGGAGCCGGTGCAGTTAACGCCGTGGGTGGAGCGGACGACCTTGTCATGGCTCCAGCGATTGCGGTAGAAAACATCGCCTGCGCGACCGCCCTTGAGGAAGGCTGCGCGGCCGTCGTCGGTTTCATCCCACTTGGTGAAGAATTTGCCGAATTTGATGAGCTTGTCAGTGAGCGGCCCGTCGGGCCCAGGTGTGTGTGATGCCTGCTGTGTCATGGGCACCAGTCTACCCAATAATTCGCACAATAAATACCGAATAAAAATCTTCGCTAATTAAGCATCAGGCATACACATATTCAGCGGCGGCAGGGCTTTAAACCACCCGCTCAGAAGCCCTACCCCTGGCTTGTCAGCCAGGAGTCGATGCCACCTTCCACGCTGTAGAGATCACTGAAACCAGCATCGGTGAGCAGCTTCAGCGCCTTGAGCGAGCGCACCCCCGCCGCACAGTAGAGGGCGTAGCGCCCCTGGTGGCTGGGCAGAATCGTGTCAATGGCCGACCCTAGAGCCGGATCGGCAGAAGCGGCTTCAATCAGCGACAGGGGTAGGTTGAAGCTGCCCGGAACAGCCAGCGCTGCGTGCTCGTGGGGCTCTCGCACATCAATGAGGGGAACCCCCTCGAAGTAGGGTGAGCTGGCAATATCAGCCCAGGTAACTTCCATACCGTACTGGTCAGGTTCGGCAGTAGCGGGTTCCCAGTCGGCAGCAGGCGGACGTAGGGGCGCAGGGGCCTGCCCCTTCCCCGCTACCTGCTCACCGGCGTCCGCACCAGAAACTGCCGTGCGGACGCTCGGACCGGTACCCGAACTAGAGGCGGCGCGGGAGGTAGAGGCAAGCAGGGGGATGTACTCCCAGCGTCCGGTCAGACCGGTATAGTAGCCCACCTCGCCCATCAGCGGCTGCCCAATACCGGCCAGCAGCTTAATAACTTCCAGGGCCATCGCGGTTCCAACGACCCCAGCCAGGGCACCGATCACCCCTGCGGTAGCGCAGTTGGGTACCGAACCGGGGGCTGGTTCGAGCGGGTACAGGTCCTCGTAGACCGGCCCATGCCCCGCCCAGAAGACGCTCATCTGGGCGTCAAACCCGAGAATGGCACCCCACACATGGGGAATACCCAGGGCGGCAGCAGCGCGAGAGGCAGTGTAGCGGGTGGGGAAATTATCGGAACCATCAACCAGCACATCCACCCCGGCCAGTAGCTCTGCCGCATTAGCGTCGGTCAGACGCTCCTTGACAGCTTCGACCCTAATCAGGGGGTTGAGTTCGCGCAGGGTTTGGGCGGCTGAGTCAGCCTTGGATGCCCCCACCCGGGCATAGGAGTGGATGACCTGACGGTGCAGGTTAGAGGTTTCTACCGCATCATCGTCGATGATGAGAATACGACCGACCCCCGCCCCGGCCAGGTAGAGCAGAGCCGGGGAACCCAGGCCACCTGCCCCAATCACCGCAACCGTTGCCGCGCTCAGCTTTTCCTGACCAGCCTGCCCCATCTCCGGCAGAATCATCTGCCGCCCGTAGAGCTGGTAGGCCAGCGACGTTAGTTCAGAGGTCATGGTAGGTCTTTCTCTAGAGTGAAGCGGGCTCTTCCCGCTGGTCAGGTCTCGCATTCTCGCCCGCAGACCCTCTTGGGGCTCGCGCTGGGGCGCTCGCCCCAATTCACGCCAGCCCCGAGCCAGCGGGCTCGGAACGCGAGACCTGCCCCAGCAGCATCTGCATCTTCTATGCTTCTAGCCGGTGGGCGTATCGATTCCCACCCACTGCACGCTGCCGTCGGTGAGTTCTTGTTCTTTCCAGATGGGTACTTCTGCTTTGATGCGGTCAGCTGCCAGGGAGCAGGCGGTGAAGGCTGTGCCGCGGTGGGCTGCCGCCGCAAGGACAGTGAGGGCGGATTCGCCGATGGGGATGGGGCCGATACGGTGGGCTGCCCACAGGCGCACGCCGGGGATTTCTTCTGCCACCGAGTGCAGGACGCGCTCCAGGTAGTCGGTTGCCTGGGGGTGGGCGGTGTAAGCCAGAGCCGCTACAGGCTCACCGTGGTCGTGGTCGCGCACGATACCGTCAAAGACGACCAGGGCGCCCATGGCGCGGGTCATGGTCGCTTCTTTAGCTCCTGCCAGGAGCGGTTCGAGAGGGTCTTCGGTAATGGAGGCGTGAACGACCGTGGAGTCCACCGGTTCGAGCGGACGCCCCGCGTAGGGGTTAGCCACCGAGGGGCCTGTGGTGTGAGGGTATGGGTGGTTAGTGGTCATGGTAGTCCTCTAGCTGGCGGCAGATGTGGGTAACGAGGGGTTCGAGCACGGCACAACCGTCTTTGACTCCCCCGGTGGAGCCGGGCAGGGTCATGATGAAGCTGGTGCCGATGACGCCTGCGATTCCGCGGGAGAGCACAGCGGCGGGGGTGTTTTTGAGACCCTGATTCCAGAAGGCGTGCATGATGCCGGGAACTTCTTTAGTCAGGTGGGGGCGCACAGCCTCAACGGTTGTATCGTCTGAGTTGAGGCCGGTTCCGCCGCTGGTCAGAATGAAGGTGGGCAGCTGCCCTGAGGCCACCAGCCGGTCGAAGTAGGCGGGCATGTCGGCGTCCGCCACCACGACGGTGTCGGGGGTTTCAAAGCCCTGGTCGCGCAGCCAGGTGACCGCTAGGGGGCCGGATTTATCTTCGTAGATGCCGCGGGCAGCCCGGGTGGAGGCCACAATCACTAGGCCGGTACGGTTCTCGGGCAGGGCGTAGCTGCTGCTCACTGCTCTACCTTCCAGTCACCGGATTTACCGCCGGTTTTTTCCAGTACCCTGATCCCGGTCAGTACGGCCTGCTTATCAACGGCCTTAATCATGTCGTAGACCGTCAGCGCCGCCCCGGAGACAGCGGTGAGGGCTTCCATTTCCACCCCGGTGACGCCGCGGGTTTTAACCAGAGCCTCGATGCGGATACGGTCGGGGTGCCGCTCAAAGTCGATGGTGATTTTGCCCAGGGGCAGGGGGTGGCAGAGGGGGATGATCTCGGGGGTTTTCTTGGCTGCCATAATACCGGCGACGCGGGCCACGGGCAGGGCATCGCCCTTGGGCAGGTCGGCGTCAAAGATTTTTTCAATGACGTCTGCCCGGGTAACGATATAGCCCTCAGCCACGGCGGTGCGGGTGGTTTCGTTTTTCTCAGTGACATCGACCATGTGGGCGCTGCCGTCGGCGCGCACGTGGGTGAGCTGGTCTGCGGGGGTGGGGGCGGTCATGATTCTTGGCTAGCCTCTCAACACAAAATTAATCAGTATTTACTATACGTGATTTGCAGGCGGGGTAACTTTTGGTGCATCTACAGGGGAATATACCGCACCAGCTCACCGCCGCGATAGGTACGCCCGGGTTCCAGCTCCACCAGGGCATCGGCGCGGGCTGCCTGTAGTAGCAGGTGGGAGCCCGTAGCCGCGCTCGGAGCCAGCAGGGTCAGGACGCTCCCGTCCGGCTGGACCTGCCGGGTCAGCTGAGCCCGCCGGTACTGGGTTTTACCTTCCGGGGCAGCAACGGGAGCTTCGAGCACCAGCCTGCCACGGGCGTCTTCCCGTTCTTCACCCACTAGATGAGCCAGGGCTGGCCGCAGCAGCAAGTGGTAGCTGATGAGGGTACTGACCGGGTTACCCGGCAGGCAAACCACCGGGAGTACCCTGCCAGCAGGAAGACCCAGCAGGGCCAAACCCTGGGGGCCGCCGGGCTGCTGGGTGGCGTGACCAAACCAGTGCGCAAGCACCCGAACCGTGCCTCCAGCAGCAGTGCCCCGAGCAGCAGGGTTAGCAGCCAGGGCCGCCAGACCCAGACGAACCACCTCATACTTACCGTGGCTGATACCGCCGCTGGTGACGATCACATCGGGTACCCACTCTGCGAGCGCCCTGCCTAGGGCCGCAGTAAATTTTTCCACGGAGTCGCCGATGGGTAGGTGGTCGGTGGTGCAACCGTCCTGCTCGGCAAGAGCAGTAAGCACCGGCCCGTTGGCATCAAATATCTGCCCCGAGGCAGGGGCTGTGCCAGCAGAAGCTACCTCGTCGCCCCCGGTAATGATGAGCAGGTTCAGAGGGCGGTAGACCTCCACTTCCCCGATCCCCTGGGCAGCCAGGGCACCAAGCAGGGCCGGAGTCAGACGGCTACCGGCGTCGGCCAGGAGCTGACCGGCGGCAACGTCCTCCCCCACGCTGCGCACAAAAGTACCGGGAGAAGCCTGCGGTAGCTCAACCTGCCCGCCCTCGCCCACGAAACCGGCGGCGTCCGGCTGCCCTACCAGCGGGCGGCTGCGCTCAACCGGTACCACGGTGGTGTAACCTGCGGGCACGGGAGCGCCGGTCATAACGGGGTAGACCACATCATCAGCCACCGGCAGCCCGCTCACGGGCGCCCCGGCGGGAATATCGGGACCCACCCGAAAGATACGAGCTTCCCCCTGTGCCGCACTACTGGTCAGGGCGTAGCCGTCCATCTGGGAGTTGGCGAAGGAGGGCTGTGGAATCAAGGCGTAGAGAGGTTCTGCGAGCTGGCGGCCGGCGGTCTGCTGCAGGGGTAACCGCTGACTGGTGGGGGTGACGGTAGCAGCTACCAGTTCACGCACACAGGCAGCATAGGTGCCCGGCGCGATACTCTCCCCCGCGGGGAGCAGCCGGTCAAGGGTCTCTTGGGCTTGTGTCATGCTCGGCGGTTTCCTTTCAGTCGGCCCAGCCAGAGGGCAAAGGCCCCGGCGGCCAGCAGGCCCAGGTAGAGAGCGATCAGCATGAGCGCCGCCCCCAGGGCAGCATCCATGCGGTTAGAGCTTAAAGCCAGGTCAATAGCCAGCGGAAGAGTGCGGGTCACACCCTCAACATTCCCGGCAAAGGTAACGGTGGCACCGTACTCCCCAAGAGCGCGAGCAAAGGTCAGGACGGCTGCCGTCAGCAGGCCGGGAGCAGCCAGGGGTAAGAGCACACGGGCAGTAACCTCGGTGGGGCTCGCCCCCTCAAGCCGGGCAATCTCGGCGTATTCAGGAGGCAGCGCTCGCAGGGTGGTGACCAGGGTGGCCACAAAGAAGGGCAGGGCCACAAAGGTTTGGGCCAGAACCACAGCCAGCGGGGTGTAGGCCACCGATAGGCCTGCCGTTTCAAGCCAGGAGCCGAGCAGCCCTCGCCTGCCCCAGAAAAAGAGCAGGGCCAGACCAGAGACCACCGGGGAGAAGATGATGGGGGTGTAGATCAACCCGTAGAGGGCCCAGCTCAGGCGGCGAGCGCGAGACTGCTCGAGTACCGTGGCCAACACCAGGGCTGTAGGGGTGCCCAGCAGGGCTGATACAGCGGTGGCAGCTAGAGCGGTGAGCACCGAGAGCCGGACGGCAGCCAGGGCAGCTGGTTCTGCAAGCAGCTGGGGCAGACTCCCCCAGGGCGTACGAACCAGGAGGGAAAGCAGGGGACCCGCAATGAGTGCCAGGGTGAGCAGGGTGGGAAGCACGGCGTGCACGGGGACAGATGTGAAGGAGCTGGCCCGCCCTCGTGGCGGCGGGGTGGGTGCGGGGCCGGGTGTGCTCATGGTTCTAGTTTAGGCAGGTTCGAAGCCGTAGTCGACAAGAATCTGGGCGGCGGCATCCGAGGTCGTCAGCCAGTGCGCAAAGTTTTGGGCGCTTTCCTTACCTTGACCGCTGCCGGTAAGAGCTAGGGGGTAGGCGTTGCGTTCAACCTGGGGCAGGCGGACGACGGTGATATCGTCGGTGGCTGAGATAGCGGTGGCGTCGGTGGAGTAGATGAAGCCGGCATCCACCTGGCCGGTGGCTACCTTGGTGGAAACTGCCGAGACGTTAGCTTCTTCGGTGGAGGTGGCTAGCTCTACGCCCTGGCGGCTAAGTTCCTGGTGGGCCAGGCGTCCGCAGGGCACCTGCTCGGCGCAGATAGCGGTTAGGACGCCGGGTGAGGCCAGGTCATCAACGCTATCAATGGCGGCAGGGTTACCTGGAGCAGTTGCCAGCACCAGGGCGTTGGTGGCAATAGTCTCAGGGGTCGCAGCAGCGAGCTCTTCAACCTTTTCAAGAGCCTGGTTCATGGTGGTGCTATCGGCTGTAATCAGCAGATCGGGGGTAGCACCTTCGACCATCTGCGTAACCAGCTGGGATGACCCCGCGTAGGTGGCAGTGATAGAGACCTGCGGGTTTTCTTGACGATAGGCCGCTATGAGCTCATCGCCCACAGCCCCCAAGGAGGCCGCTGCAAAGAGCTGTACCTCAGCGTCCTGCCCCTGTGGGGAGGTTGCTACTCCCCCGCAGGCGGTAAGACCCAATAGAAGGGGGACGAGAAGGGTGCTCAGGCGGCGCATGGGGTCTCCAATGACGGGGTAACAGTGGCTAGCAGAGGGTCTTTGTCTATAGATTAGTGTAGAGCCAGGTGGTGTTCTTCACCCGGTTTAGCTAGGCTAAATATTACATCTGAAATGCCGATTAAGATTTGTGAAAGTGCGGGTATGCCCCAGTCTTCAGCCCCCAATCCCCCGGTGCCCCTGGGTTCGTCTATCCCAGTTGTGACCGGCGGTGCCAGTGCAGCTGCACACCCGGGCGTGCCCACCACCGGGCCCCTTGCCGACCGCTGGGGCCGAACCGCCACTGACCTGCGCATTTCCCTGATGGACAAGTGCAATCTGCGCTGTGTGTACTGTATGCCCGCCGAAGGCCTCAACTGGTTGCCCGGCACACAGCTTCTAACCCTCGATGAGGTCACCCGCCTGGTAAGGGTAGGTGTGCGAGATCTAGGAATCGAAGAGGTACGCTTTACCGGTGGCGAGCCCCTAGTACGAGCTGACCTCACCGATATTATTGCTGCCGTCCGCGCCGAACACCCCCACTTGCCCATCGCCCTGACGACCAACGGCATCGGACTCGATAAAAAGGTAGATGCCCTGGTTCAGGCCGGGCTCAACCGGGTCAACGTCTCCCTCGACACCATCTGCCCCGAAACGTTCGCGCAGCTCACCCGCAGGGATAAGCTAGCCTCGGTACTCACAGGTATTGAAGCCGCAGCTGCCGCCGGGCTCACCCCCCTCAAAATCAACGCGGTCCTCATGGCCGGCGTCAACGATGAGCAGGGCCATGAACTCCTCACCTGGGCTTTAGAGGGCGGCTACCAGCTCCGCTTCATCGAACAGATGCCCCTGGACGCCGACCACAACTGGACCCGCGAAGGCACCATCACCGCCGAGCAGATTCGTCAGCGCCTGGCTGACCACTACGACCTGCTGCCCCACGGGCGTCCGCGCGGGGCCTCCCCCGCAGCCCTCTGGGACGTCTACCCACTGGGTCACGCCGGCACAGCAGAGCCCCTGGGCCAGGTAGGCATTATCGCCTCGGTCACCGAGCCTTTCTGCTCGGCCTG
Source organism: Rothia nasimurium (assembly GCF_928392795.1). Classification (GTDB taxonomy): domain Bacteria; phylum Actinomycetota; class Actinomycetes; order Actinomycetales; family Micrococcaceae; genus Rothia; species Rothia nasimurium_F. The sequence goes on along the minus strand of NZ_CAKMTJ010000001.1, from coordinate 21,197 downwards.
CACTCGCACCCGCATCACCGCCGACGGCAAGGTGCGCTCCTGCCTCTTCTCCCTGACCGAAACCGACCTCATGGGCGCCCTGCGCGGCGGAGCCAGCGATACTGAACTGGCTCAGATCTGGCGCGGAGCCATGTGGGCCAAGCCCAAGGCTCACGGCAAGGATACCGTCGGTTTCGACGCCCCCGACTTCACCCAACCTACTCGATCCATGAGCGCCATCGGCGGCTAGTCATGGCCAACTAGCGCCTACGAGCCCACCACCTGTACATCGATATAAAGGTAAAAGACATGCAGATTAACTTCTTCGCTGCGGCCCGGGCGGCAGCTGGCCTACCCGGCGTGACGGTTGAGCTAGAGCAGCTCCCCACCCCCACACTCGCCGGTCTTCAGGCCTACCTAGCGCGCGAATTTACCGGGGCTACTCCCTCGGGCCAGACCCTGGCCGATATTCTGCCCCGCTGCACCTTCCTCGTGGACGGGGTTGCAGCAAGCCCAGATTCCCTCGATGATGCAAAACTCCTGCAGGAGGCCCAGCGTCTGGACGTCCTGCCGCCCTTTGCTGGTGGATAGGCAGCGCTTATGACCGACGTGAAGTTTTCAGCCCTGATATTGGCGGGCGGACGTTCCTCCCGCCTCGGAGGGGTACCCAAGGCCCTCCTGTCGAATGGCTCGTCCACCCTGCTTGAGCAGGCCCTGGCAGCCTGCGCCGGGGCCGTTGCCCGGGTTGTGGTGGGCCCAGCAGAACTAGCCCTACCCGCAGGAGTGTCGCAGACCCGGGAAGAACCGGCCTTCAGTGGGCCAGCAGCTGGGATCTCCGCTGGGCTGAGCGCCCTCAAGAAAACCAACCCGGGCCTCTTGAGCTCGTCCCAGCACTGGGTGCTAGTTCTTTCCTGCGACCTGCCCCGCGTTGGGGCCGCAGTTCCCCTGCTCCTTGAGGCGGCGGCGTCCGCACCGGAGCAGGTGACCGGCTACTGGGCTGTGGCGGAGGGTATCACTCAGCCCCTGCTGGGTATCTACCGGGCTACCTCCCTGGCCCCGGCCTTTGGGGGAGAAACCGCAAACGCCTCCGTCCGCCGCTTTCTCAGCCCCCTTGACCCCGCAGAACTAGAGCTACCTGCTGAACTGACCGCCGATGTTGATACCTGGGAGGCCGCCCGCGCCGCAGGCTACACCCAGGCACCGCCCCAGCCCTAAGGAGGACCACCGTGCACCACACCAGCTGGCACCAGGCCAGGCAGCTCCTCCACCGGGCGGGGGCAGCTCTGACCCTCACTGAAGAAGAGGTCCCCCTCGCCAATGCCATGGGCAGGACCCTGGCCCGTGACGCCCGCGCCCTGCTGCCCGTTCCCCACTACAATTCCTCAGCTATGGACGGCTACGCCACCGCCGGGGCTCCGCCCTGGCAGGTACTGACCCACCCGCCAGCTGCCGACGGCGAGAACGTCCACCGCAAAACCCTCCCCCTCGACCCCGGCCAGGCAACCCCCATTCTGACCGGCGGGCTACTTCCCCCGGGTGCCGAAGCTGTCATCCGCCAGGAACATGCCCTGCGAGAAGGCAACACACTCAGCCCCGACCCCCGCTTTTTCGACGGACGAGGCTACCCCAGCCCGGGGGCCGATATCCGCCGGGCGGGTGAAGAGCTCCCTGCGGGCAGCAGTGTGCTTGCAGCGGGCACCCGTATCACCGCCCGGCATCTCGGCGCCCTTGCCACGCTCGGCCTTGACACCCTGACCGTAACCGCCCGCCCCACCGTGGCTATCGCCTACACCGGCAACGAAATTATTACCGCAGGTCTCCCCGGCCCCGGCCAGGTGCGCGACGCCTACTCCCTGGCCTTCCCCTCCATCATCGAAAACCTGGGAGCCAGCGTTAGCAGCGTCCGCCGTCTGCCCGACAGCAAAACCCAGCTCACCAACTGGCTCACCGCCACCGGCGCCGACCTGCTACTTATTACCGGCGGCTCCTCAACCTCCACCGCCGACTGGGTGCGCCGCGCCCTCCACGACCTTCAGGCCAGCTACCTCTTTGAATCCGTCGCCATCCGTCCCGGCCACCCAGCCCTGGCCGCCCGCCTACCTGCCAGCAGCAACCCCACCTCCCCTCTCGTCCTCGGCCTACCCGGCAACCCGCTGGCGGCCTACACCGCCCTCTACTCCTACCTCACCCCCTGGCTCACCGGCGCCACTGCTGCTCCCCTAACCGAGCTGGCTGAAGGCGTCCTCACCCACCCGGTACCCGGCTACCGCAAACACGACCTGCGCCTGCTACCAGCTACCCTTACTCCCACCCCCGAGGGCAGAAAGCTCACCCCCCTGCCCAAGACCCAGTCCCATATGCTCACTTCCTTTGCCACCGCAGACGCTCTGGCGCTCATCCCACCAGACGGAGCTGCTGCCGGTCAGGCTGTCTCCTACCTTCCTCTTCCCAGCTAGCCCCTTACCGGGGCGGCGCCGTCAGTCTCAGGGCACAGCTTAGCTCCCGTCACACAGCTCAACACTTCCCAGGGCCTGTTAGACAGGCCCTATAATTGAGAACAGCCCGAGCCCACCCCCAACAGACCGGAGCACCGCGTGCCCAAACCAAAACTTGGCGATGTCGCTGCGCTGGCAGGCGTCTCCCCCACCACCGTCTCCCGGGTACTCAACAACCGGGGCTACCTCTCCGAAACCACCCGCGTCAAAGTCTTCGACGCCATGCAGCAGCTCGGCTACCGGCCCAACGCCATCGCCCGATCCCTCCAGGGGCAAAAAAGCCAACTCATCGGCCTAGTCTTCCCCTCCGTTGCCAACCCCTTCTACGGGGAAATGGCCTACCGCATCGAATCCCACCTGGCCGACATCGGTTACAAGACGATTCTCTGCAACAGCAACGACCACCCCGAATCAGAGCAGCGCTACCTCGATATGCTCATAGCCAACCAGGTCGACGGCGTCATCACCGGCGCCCACTCCCAGGTTGTTGCCAACTTTCCCCATCTGGGTGCTCCCCTTATCACCATCGACCGCCAGCACACCGGCCGCGGCCCCAACATCAGCTGCGACAACTTCGACGGGGCCTACCGGGCCACCCACCTACTTCTTCACGGTGGGGCCACCAATATCCTGCACATCACCTCAACCATCTCCCTCGACAACGCCCGCCAGCGCGGCTACCAGCTAGCGGTCACCGAAGCCGGCTACCCCCCGCATATTCTCGAACTGGGCTTCACCACCCCGCAGGCCACCAAACGCGAGCGCATCTTCACCTACCTCGACGAGCACCCGCAGGTTGATGCTGTCTTCGCCTCAAACGATGTCTATGCCGCCATGGTGCTGGGCTATGCCCGCGCTAGCGGCCGGCAGGTGCCCCAGGACCTACAGGTCATCGGCTTTGACGGCACCGAAACCAGCCGGGCCCTTCTGCCCGAGCTGACCACCGTGGTGCAGCCGATTGACGCGATGGCTCAGCGGGCTGCCGCCCAGCTCATGCACGCCATGAACGGCGAAGAAAAAGAGCTCACCGGCAGCGATACACTCCCGGTGAGCCTCCATGAGGGGGCAAGCACCCGCTCCCTGCTCTGGGTAGAGAGCGCGGTGGCATAAGCTAACGTCCCCTGCCCGACCTCTCCGCGATTTCTATTCTTTGACACATAGCGCACTCATGAGCGCCCCCGAACCAGAGAAAAAAGAATTTTACTTGCTGCTGTGGTGGTCGTGAAGCGACACCTGGGTTACCGGCGCCGGGTGCAACATGCCCAGGGCGGGCTTGCCGCCCTTAAACCGGAAAAGCTCAACAAACCCGTGGCGGGCATAGAGAGAAGCTGACCGGTAGGTAGAAGCCTCCAGGTAGGCGGGCACCTCGCCCAAACGCTCGCGGCGGTAATCCAGCAGGTGGGAGCCGATGCCGTGCCCGCGGGCGTCCTCATGCACACCGATGGTGTAGAGGTACCAGTGGTCGAATTTTGGGCGGGCCGCCAGCAGGCGTAACTCGGTGACGGTGGCACGGGCCAGCCCCTTCCCCAGCACCCGGTAGTAGTCGGGCAAGGCCTTAATGTCGGCCAGCAGGTTACCCTTCTGGGCTTCGGGCGAGAGCCAGAGGGCAGCGCCCAGCACCTTGCCGTCGGCGGTGACGGCGATATCGATAGTGCCCTTCGGGGCGTAGGTGGTGCGCAGCTGGAACTCAAAAAGGCCGCGGACGGTCTCGGTGCGGCCGTCCCCGCCCATAGCCTTGTTCATGACCGGGTCGTGCTCAAAAGCATTGGTCAGCGCCTCAATCACGCCGGGGTAGTCAGCTTCGGTCGCTTCACGCACGGTAAAGTCGTAGGTTTGCTCGGGCATGGAATCCTCCTGGGTACGGTGTTACCTTTCAAGGTTACTCTGTAGCTGAGGTGAGCGGAGGAATCTGCGTCTTGGCTCGTGACCCTCTTGCTCCTCGCCCGGGGGCTCGTCGCAATTCACGCCAGCCCCGAGCCAACGAGCTGCGACGCAGATTCCTCCGCCCCCTCGCGCAAAGCAACCCGCCCCGCGCGCGTCCTTACTATCAGGACGGGCACGGGGCGGGTTTTCTTCGCCGGGAAGGTTTTAGACGGTTGCGGTCTTAGCGGCTACGCTGACCAGCTCGTCGCGGCCTGCGGCCACGGTTGAGCCTGCAGCAACGGCAAGAGCTGTTGAGTCAACGGTCTTCTTGGCGTTGGTGATGACCAGCGGGGTGGTCAGGGGGTAGCCTGCGGCCTTGATGGCAGCCATGTCGAACTCGACGAGCACGTCGCCGCGCTTGACGTCCTGGCCCTTTTCGACCTTGGGGGTGAAGTGCTTGCCGTCCAGCTCGACGGTGTCGAAGCCGATGTGCATGAGGACTTCTACGCCCTTGTCGGTGCGCATGCCGATGGCGTGGCCGGTGGGGAAGGCTACGGTGACCTTGCCGTCGGCGGGTGCGTAGAGCTTGCCTTCGGTGGGTTCTACGGCTGCGCCGGGGCCCAGGGCGCCGGAGGCGAAGGTGGGGTCTGATACCGCTGAGAGTTCCACGGCGGTGCCGTTGAGGTGGGCGGTCAGTTCGTAGCCTTCGGTGGCTTCTGCGGGGGCGGACGCGGCGGGGGCAGCTACAGATGCAGCGGTAGCTGCGGGAGCGGCAACTTCAACCTCTTCTTCGGCAACCTGGCCGGCGAAGGCGCGCTTACCGTAGATGAAGGAGGCACCGGTGGAGAGGACGGCTGAGGTCACGATAGCGATGGCGAAGCCGGTCCAACCCATACCCAGGTCGTTATTGATGGAGGGGAAGCCCAGGAAGCCTGCCGCGCCCAGGGCCTTGGCCTTGACACCGAAAAGAGCAATCAGAGCTGATGCGATAGCTGAGGCACCCATTGCGATGTAGAAGGGCCAGCGCAGGCGCAGGTTGACGCCGAAGATGGCGGGTTCGGTGATACCGAGGAAGGCTGAGGGTGCGGTGGCGCCCGCCAGGCCCTTCATCTTCTTGTCCTTGGTGGTCAGGTAGACACCGAGGGCGGCACCGCCCTGGGCCACATTAGCCATGGAAGCGATAGCGAAGATGAAGGAGCCGCCGGTTGTGGCGATGAGCTGGAGTTCAATGGGCGGGAAGGACTGGTGCAGGCCGGTAATGACAACCGGTGAATAGAGCAGACCGAGGAGGAAGCCACCGAGGGGGCCAGCGGTGTCGTAAAGCCAGTTGATGCCTTCGCCCAGCATAGTGCCCAGCTTGAACATGGGCGGGCCGACCAGCATGAAGGTGACAAAGCCGGTGATCAAGAGGGTGAGGGTGGGGGTGAACATGAAGTCGATGACACCCTTGAGAATCTTGTGGAAGAACTTCTCAATGTTGGCCAGGATGAAGGCAACCAGGATGACGGGCAGGACAGTGCCCTGGTAGCCAGCCTGCTGCACCTGGATGCCGAAGACGTCCCAGTAGGTCATGGTGCCGTCCTGCAGGGCGGCTGCTACATTGTAGCCGTTGACCAGGGAGGGGAAGACCATGGCAGCACCCATGGTCATACCCAGGTAGGGGTTACCGCCGAAGACCTTGGTGGCGGTGAAGCCGACGAGCACGGGCAGGAAGGCGAAGGCCGCTGCCGAGAGCAGGTTGACGATTTCGGCGAAGCCGGTCCAAGCGGGATAGAGCTGGATGAGTGACTTATCGGGGTCAAAGATACCGGTTGCGGTAAGCACGTTGTTGAGTGCCATGAGCAGACCGGAACCGACCAGCACGGGGATGATCGGTAGGAAGATTTCTGAGACGACCTTGATGAAGCGGGTGAAGAGGTTGCCCTGGTCCGCTGCGACGTTCTTGAGTTCGTCCTTTGATACCTGTTTCATGCCGGCTGCGGCCATGTGCTTGTAGACCTCGTCAACGTCGCCGGGTCCCACGATGATCTGGAACTGGCCGGAGTTGTTGAAGGTACCTTTGAGGTCCTCGTCGTTGTCCAGGGCAGCCTGGTTGATGACGTTCATGTCTTTGAGCACCAGTCGTAGGCGGGTGGCGCAGTGGGCGCCTGCTGCGATGTTGTCCGTGCCGCCAACGGCGGTGAGGACTCGCTCAGCCACGGATTTATGATCCATGTCTTCTCCTTGGTGTATGGGCCAGGCTCCCCCTATATCTGTGGTTCTGCCTCGGCGCGAGTGTGTATGTTGTGTGTAAAAACAAACATGCCAATCGTTTGACATACTAGCACCAAAAAAGGGGCCAAAACAGCCCCTTACAGAAGGTCGGTGACCACCTGCGTTAGGTGACCACCGACCCTATCTCAAGCTTTGTTTTAGCCCTTGCGAGCTGCGGTGATGAAGTCAGCACCGGCTGCTACGTCACTTCCTGCGTTGGCAACTGTCAGGTCGGCAACGGAGCTCTTGGCGTTGGTGATAACCAGCGGGGTGGTGACGGGGTAGCCTGCAGCCTTGACCTGCTCCAGGTCAAACTCCACCAGCACCTGGCCGCGGGTGACGGTATCACCCTTCTTGACCTTGGGTTCAAAGAACTTGCCGTCCAGCTCCACGGTATCGAAGCCTACGTGAATCAGGATTTCCAAGCCGTCTGCGGTACGGATGCCGAAGGCATGGCCGGTGGGGAAGGCGACAGTTACTTCGCCGTCTGCGGGAGCCACAACCACACCTGCGGTCGGCTCAATGGCGGCACCGGGGCCCAGGGCGCCTGAGGCGAACATCTGGTCGCTCACGCCGGCAAGCTCGACAACGGTACCGTTCATGTGGGCGGTCAGAGCGGACGCGCCAGCTGCGGACGGTGCTGCCGCGGGAGTAGCTGCGGGAGCGGGAGTCTGCGCTGCGGTGTCGTCGCTACCGCCGAAGAGCTTTTTGAAGAAGCCTGCCATGGTTGTCACCTCATAGTGGTTGGGAGTGGTGGGGCCGCTGTGTGCGGCGTCTCTACCAGCCTACCACCGTCGACAACCTGTGAGACAGGTCTTACTGTTTCCTGCCGGTGCCAGGTCACGGAAAATTTTTCGCCCCGTGCACTAAGGCACCGGCCCCTCTCCCCTAGTCTTCTACAAGCCGGGCAGCTTCGAGGCTCAGCACGGCCGCTTCGTCTGCTACCAGGCGGACGGTGCGCTTAGCTCCGGTGAAGTAGGTTCGGGATGAGAAGACGGCGGCTCCCCCATCGAGGAAGAGTTCGGTTCCGGAGGCATCGACCAGCAGGTCGAAGGTGCGGGTAGCGCTGTGCTCTAGGGTGCGGTGGCGTTCTGCCCCGCCCACGGTGTAGCGGCTGCCGGTGCGGTCCAGGTGGGCGCCGTCCTCGCTCAGGGTCAGCACCAGGGCCTGCCCTGCAGCGTCCTCAACGATAATCTGCACGGGCTCGGCTACCGCTACCTCACCGCGCAGGCGCCAGACGCGGGCGTCCGCCAGTTCTGCAATCTCGCCATGAGCTGCGGGCACAACAGGGGCTGGTGCCAGGGCGCGATCAAGCTGCTCCACGGGGTTCTGGTAGATACGACCAGCGCGCAGGGTGAGGCGGCGGGGGTAGGTCTGCATGTGTACCCAGTGGTTGTCCCAGGAGGGGTGGTCGTCCTGGTCGGCATTGCCGAACCAGCCCTGGAGCACCGCGTGGGAGCCGTCCTGCCCCACCCCGTGGAAGCACTGGGGGGCATAGAACTCGGTGCCAGCGTCCAGCTCGGTGAAGGGGGTGGTGACCTCAAAGTGGGTGCCGGTGAGGGTGCCCACGATGTAGCCGGTCTGGAAGATGTTGTTGTACTTCTCCCCGTCGGCTTCCATGCCCTGGGGGCTAAAAATCAGCACGTCCTTGAGCTCGCCGGTTTCTTCGTCGCGCAGCTGAATCAGGCCGGGACACTCGTACATGTAGCCCAGGTTGGCCAGGGCGGGGTCTGAGAAGGTGAGCTCCCCGTCGAAGGTCCAGGTGCGGCGGTCGGGTGAGGAGTAGAGCACCACAGCCCCGGTTTCGTCCTCGCGCTGGGCGCCAATGACGGCGTAGAAGGTGCCCTCGCGTTCAATCACGTGGGGGTCGCGGTAGTGGGCGGTGTAGCCCTCTTCGGGGCCGTTGATAAAGACCTCCTGCTTGGTGAAGGTCTTGCCCTGGTCGGGTGAAGTGAAGAGTACCTGGTAGGCTTCCCGGTTGCCGTCGGCGTCCTTGACATTGCCGGTGTAAAAGAACTCAAAGGTGCCGTCCTCGCCCACGAAACCCGAGCCCGAGTAGCAGCCATTCTTATCGAACCAGTCGGTGGGGGCGATGGCGGTGCCGCGGTCCTGCCAGTGGGTGAGGTCGTCGCTGGTAGCGTAGCGCCAGAAGACGGCGCGGGTGGGGTGGACGGGGGAGTACTGGTAGAAGGCGTGGTAGGTGCCCTCATGATAGATCAGCCCGTTGGGGTCGTTGAGGCGGCCCACCGGTGGTGCCAGGTGTAGGGCCGGGTAGTCGGGGTCGGTGCGTACCTGCTCGTGGTAGGTGGCATAGGCTTGCTCGGCGGCTGCGAGCAGTTCGGCGGCGTCCGGACGTCCGGGCTTAGTCACGCGGGGCTCCTTGGGTGGGTGCGATAGCGGGGTCTGTCAATCGTTAGTCATATCCAGCTTACCCCCTGCCCTCTCCCCAGGTCTTAGGTCGGCAGTCTGCAGAGCAGACCGGCAAATATTCCAGTTTGTGATAGGGGGCTAGCCCACGAAGGTTCTACCGACAGATGCTGGTGGTGGCGCTTACGGCCAGATGGTCAGAATCGCCCACCTGCTGGTAGGTTATATCCTCGCTGTGAGCAGGTGGCCCCTGCATCACCATGATGTGGTCGATCGGGGCCCGCATTCCTAGCACTCCGCCTACCGGCCAGGTGCCCTCAATCCGGTGGGTGGCCAGGGCAGCATCCGCACCCAGGTATGAGCCCACCCCCGCGTAACTGGCCAGTCCGCCGTGGAGCAGGGTCGCGTTGAAGTCGCCGGCGATCAGGTCAGGGCGGCTCTCGTCGCGAGCCAACCGGTCGATGGTGGCTAAGTCATCGCGCCACTGCTGCATGTAGGAGGGCACGGGCGGGGCGGTGTGCACCGCCAGCAGTGAGGGGTGGCCGGTATCGTCATTTTCAGGAGCCAGCATCAGGGCGCCGAAGGTCATGGGCACTTCCTGCGCGGTGTAGGTGCCCAGCCGGTCGCTCACCAGGGTCAGCGTCGGGGCGATGTGGGCCTTTCCGCTGGTGGAGGCGAACACCTGGTAGCCCGAAACACCGCCAGCAAGAGCGGGTGTATCGGGTGAGACTTCAGGGAGCACCAGGAAATCCGGCTCATCGGCCAGCAACCGAGCCAGGGACTGGTCGGTCAGGGTATCGAGGGCATTGTAGGTAGTGACCCGGTAGGTCTGCATATTAACGCACCCAATGGCAGGCACCCCTCGCGCATGATAGCGCGCAGCCCCGTAGGGGTCGGTGACAGCCAGCAGACTAGAAGCGGCACAGGCTACCGCCGTCAGCCCGGCAAGGGCGCGGGTAGCTCCGCTGGTTGCGCGGCGCAGTGTCACCGGTAGTGCCACAATCAGGACGCCCGCCTCGGCCACCGCAAGCAGGGTGGGGAAGGCGACGGCCTGGGCTATAACCAGGCGGGTGGTCAGCCAGGAGGTGACCGGGTGCCCCGGCCACACCAGGATAGCCAGCCAGGCCAGAGCACCGGCCAGCAACAGACACCAGAATGCACGAATCAGAGTCTTACCCATGACCCCAGCCTAACTAAAACCAGCAGGCAGGGGAAGAGGTGGGGGCGGCGTCCGTCCTTAAACAAAAAGCCGCAAGGGCGGCAACCCGTAATGGGTGCCGCCCCTGCGCCAAAGATAAGAAAAGTAAGAAACTTACTTGAGGGTGACGGTTGCGCCAGCGCCTTCGAGAGCTTCCTTAGCCTTCTCTGCGTCTTCCTTGGAAACGCCTTCGAGAACGGGCTTGGGAGCGCCGTCAACGAGGTCCTTAGCTTCCTTCAGACCCAGTGAGGTGAGGGCGCGAACTTCCTTAATAACGCCGATCTTCTTGTCGCCAGCTGATTCGAGGATAACGTCGAATTCTGACTGCTCTTCAGCAGCACCAGCGTCGCCACCGGCAGCACCAGCAACAGCAACGGGAGCAGCTGCGGTTACGTCGAATTCTTCTTCGAATGCCTTAACGAATTCGGAAACCTCAACGAGTGACAGTTCCTTGAATGCTTCAATGAGTTCTTCGATTGAAAGCTTAGCCATGAGATTGGCTCCTTCTTTGATTCAGTTGCAAGCCTCAGTATTTCAGCCTGCGAGCTTGAAAATTGTGGGGTGGCCCGGGCAAGTGGGCCGAAGTCTGTGCGGTGGGCAGCTTCGAGGCGATTACTCGGCCTCGGGTGCTGCGCCTTCCTGCTCTTCGAGCTTGATACGCAGAGCGTCAACGGTGCGAGCAACCTTTGCGATTGCGCCCTTTGCGCCGCCTGCGACCTTTGCAAGAAGTACCTCGCGTGATTCGAGGCTTGCAAACTTGTTGATGCCAGCTTCGTCGAGAGCTTCGCCCTCGAAGTAACCGCTCTTAACGATCAGCTGGGGGTTAGCCTTGGCAAAGTCACGCAGACCCTTCGCAGCATCAATGAAGTCGCCCTTGATGAATGCGATTGCGCTGGGGCCGTGGAGCTGACCATCGAATGCGTCGATGCCAACTTCCTTAGCCGCGATAGCGGTCAGAGTGTTCTTTACCACGGCGTACTCGGTCTCAGCACCCAGTGCACGACGAAGTTCCTTCATCTGTGCAACGGTGAGACCACGGTACTCGGTGAGAATTACGCCGTTTGAGGATTCAAGGAGTTCCTTGATCTCAGAGACGGCAGCAATCTTATCCTGTGTTGCCATGGTGTTCCTTCCAGTTCTTATCCCGCCAGGCCAACAAAAAATGCCCCGACGCGCAGGCATCGAGGCATAATACAAACTCAGCAAAAACTGGTTTGTATTCTGTTATCGGCACCTACGCAGGTGGGCTGGTTAGCCCTTATCGTGCCTGTAAAAGGCACAGACCGGCGGTCTTTGGTTACTTCATCTAACCACGGTTTGCGGGGCTCTGGCAAGTTAAAACCGGGTTTAAGGGTGCTTAATCACTTAAATACGTGCAGAGTACCTGGTCGGAGCTTCAGGCAGAGCCCCTCTTCCGTACCTACCGGAGTTTCTGGCAGCACAGCGGTCAGCGAGCTACCGGCGGGAATGGTCACGGCACCGTCCGGGTGTGGCAGCTCTACCGCCTGGGTAGTTTCAAGGCTAAAACGGCTCCCTGCCGTATGGGCGAGCACGCCCAGCACCCGTACGGACAGGGTACCCGGGGTGTCGGCGTCCGTCCGCTCAAAACCGTGGGCAGAGGTACCGGCCGGTATTGCCCGCCCATCCCGTTCTACCTCTAGCTCGTTGTAGAGCGGGTGCAGCAGGCGGGCAACCTGCGCGGACGCCGGTGCGGCCAGCACCTGCCCCGGGGCGGCAACCTGGGCCAGGCGTCCGCCCTCTAGCACCGCAAGCTGCTGGCCCATCGCGAGGGCTTCGTCGGGGGTGTGGGTGACGTAGATGCCCGTGAACCCTAGCTGGCGGTGCAGGGTCAGCAGGTCGGTGCGGATAGCCTCGCTCAGATGCTCATCGACGCTGGAGAGCGGCTCGTCAAAGAGAGCCAGCGTGGGTTTACGCACCAGGGCCCGAGCAATACCGGCCCGCTGGGCCTGGCCACCCGATAGTTGCGCCGGCCTCTTCCGCAGGTGCTCCCCCAGACCCAGGGTATCGACAAGGGAAAGGTAGTGGTCGCGATCCAGCTGCTCCTGGGCGCGCAGACGCTGGGCGAAGAGGATGTTCTCTTCCAGGCTCAGGTGAGGGTAGAGCACGGGCTTTTGAAAGACAAACCCCACCGGCACGGCCCCTGCCTGCTGGGTTTTGGCCGTGCCCTTAATGCGGGTGCCTCCCCCAACACCTACCGGCCGGTGGCCGAACAGCACACGGCCGGCGTCCGCCTGTTCCAGCCCGGCAATAATGCGCAGCAGGGTGGACTTGCCCGCCCCCGACTCCCCCACCAGGGAGAGCAGGCTGCCACCGGGCACGGTCAGGTTAATTCCGCTAAGCACGGCGGACGCACCAAACAGCTTGGTCAGGCCGGTGATGGTAAGAGCGGGGCTGGTCATGACCTCTATTATGCCTGACGATTGCACGGTAAGCCCTGACCGCAGCTTTCCCACCGCAGCGCGACCCTGATTCGACTGAGCGTGCGCCTTATCGCTGAGCGTGCATCTATCTGCGGCACGCTCGGCGATAAGGTGCACGTTCGTTAGGGAAGCTGTTAGCCTCGTGCCTGCTCAATGCGGTCATCGGGGTAGATAATCTCACCCTGCTCTACCAAATCTCGAATTGAACCGGGCAGGTTCTCACCGCTCAGCCCGGGAAGTAGCCCTGCGTCAGCCTCTCTGCCCCACACCGTGGGCGCCAAGTCTCGGCCCCATTTGAGGACGCCACCCCCTCTATGAATCTTCGCGGTATAACCGATACTAGGGGCAAGCTCCCCCGGGTGGACTGGCCTGTCGCTTACTGTATCGGGGTGGACGACCTGTACTAGACGGTTAAGGAGTGGCAGGGGCTCCTCGTCATCAGTGTGCTGTGCGAGCTGCTCTGTGTACCAGGTGCAATCTTCGCTGTGCTCTACTGCGAACCAGTGGGGCAGGTGGCGCTCGAAGTTATGTTCGTTGATGGTCAGCTCGTCGCTCAGAAGCTGCGGGAGGTCCCAGGTGATAACCTGCCCTTCTTCGATGGTCTCAGGGGCTTTGGCCGGAGCCTGGGCCAGGTACTCAATTAGGGTTTTCACATGCGGGTGTAGCCAGTGGCCGGGGTCTTGTTCGTCCCAGCGGATTTCTCCGGTGCGGGTCAGTAGCCCCTGTGAGATAAGCTTTCCAGCGCGGTCTTCGAAACGGGAGTAGGCTTCAAACTGATACATCGGCTCCCCGTCCCCGCGTTCTTCTGCAGGCCCCAGGGCGGAGATATTAATGCGCATTTCGCTCTCAAGGGGTCCACCAGCATAGTTATAGATGGTGTAGTCGGTGGGAAAGTCCCCCTCGTACAGGGTTTCTAGGCGGTAGAGAAAGACGGTTTGACTCACCGGTTCTTGCAGGGCAAGCAGGCCGGGGTAGAGCGACTTTTCGTCGCGGTAGGCGGGCAGGTCGGACGGACGCGGGTAGGGGTAGTAGGCGACACGGTACATGGGGCGGGGCCTCCAATCATCTTTGATAGGGGTGTGCTCTTGACCACAAGAATAGCTGCCTGTGCCTGCGAAAGCTAGACCCAATCGTCCCTGTACCCCCCTCCTTGCCCCGCCTCCCCGCCACAACAAAAAGCAGGCTCCCCGCGACACATGCGGGGAGCCTGCCTTGTTTAACCGTTAGGGTCTAAGAAACTTAGGCTACGGTGGTGGGGCCTATCAGGGAGGAGTGCTCTACACGCTAAATCAGGCGTTCAATGCTTATAGAGGATATCCAGCTTTGCCAGCCGCTATCGAAACCACAAATTTTCCTGCACCGTTGGGAGTTTCCCAGGTTCCATTTGAAACATAGATTTCATGAGTGGTTGCTTTCCCCTCACAGATATAAGGAATTGCAACTGAAATCGTGCCATCTAACTTCCTACTTTTTACGTCTTCTACTTCCTGTGTCGCTAAATCGCATGTATCCGGTAAACCTACTGCTTTCTTAAGGTCATCAATAGTTGCTATTGAAACTGTTGAATCAGCGAAGACATCGTACAGAGAGGTAGAACTATCGAAATCTTCTTTATCTAGCGTGTATGCGAAAGCTAAAGCAACTTCTTCTGGAGTAGATTCGTAGGGGCTTGCAGCAATTTTAGAATAAGTCACTATAGCGCTAAAACTGCTGCAGATAAAAATGAGGAAACCAAGGGTTACTATACTGAGTACACCTACGAGATACTTATACTTATGCATAACGGCTACCTCCCGGGTTATATTGGTCAACCAAGTTCAGTTGCTGCCACCAGGGCCTATAGGGCAACCAGGATTCCATATTATAATCTTCTCTCTCGAAAAGGTTACCAGCGACATGGCAGAGATACTGTTCTCGGATAGTTGGTGTTATCCGTCCCCGTGCGGTCTTCGAGACAAGTTCATCAACATGTGCCTTATGTGCCGCGACTCCACTAAAAGCCCTGCCCCAACTAGTGGCTACAACATTTACCTTGTAGCCTTCACGATGGTTAGTTACCCAGACGCGGCTAATCAAATCCCGTCCTAGCCAAGGGTCAGCTGTCACAGGATACGCCACGCTCTCCTGTCCCCGATGCTCTACAATCTGCACCAAATCAGATCCCCGAATCTCATAATGAGTCGGTACGTCCGCTCCCCCGGCGTCCTTAGCCCAAGGAGCAGCAACACCAGCCATAAAATTCCCCTCAGCATCTTCTACAAGAACAAGACCGCCCTCAAGAATCTCCATGCTGGCGCCTTCCGGCAAATCAAAATCATAAACGTATTCCTTAAAGGCAGAGGAATCAGCAATCATAGTTACCATCTGCACAGAGCTATCTTGGCTCCTTGGAACTGAACTATCAGCTGAAGCAGGTGCAAGACCTACTCCACCAATCAACACAGCGCCAACCGCACAGATACTAAAAGCAGAACGGGGGGGTAAAAGGGACATCTTTATCTCTTTTCTCTAACATGCCAGACTCCTTGATGGAGCTGGTTGATAAGTAGCCTATAACCGGGGTGCAGGAAAAACCAGAGTTATTCTGTCACTAGACTAAAGAGAGTACTTAAGTACTTTTCTTTAATCTGAAAAAGCAGGCTCCCCGCGCACTAGACGCGGGGAGCCTGCCGTGAATAACCGTTAGGGTCTAAGAAACTTAGGCTACGGTTGAGGGGTCAACGGGAACGCCAGGACCGAAGGTGGTGGCGATGGTTGCCTTTGAGATGTAGCGGCCCTTAGCTGATGAGGGCTTGAGGCGGTTAACCTCTTCGAGAGCTGCTTCGAAGTTCTCGGTCAGCTGCTCAGCGGTGAAGGAAGCCTTACCGATGATGAAGTGCAGGTTTGAGTTGCGGTCAACGCGGAAGTCAATCTTACCGCCCTTGATGTCTGCCACTGCCTTAGCAACATCCATGGTGACGGTGCCGGTCTTGGGGTTGGGCATGAGGTTACGGGGGCCCAGAACCTTACCCAGACGGCCAACCTTGCCCATCATGTCGGGGGTTGCAACTGCTGCGTCGAAGTCGGTCCAGCCGCCAGCGATCTTTGCGATCAGGTCGTCTGAGCCAACGAAGTCAGCGCCAGCTGCTTCTGCTGCTTCAGCCTTTTCACCGGCTGCGATAACTACTACGCGGGCAGTCTTACCGGTGCCGTGGGGCAGGTTGACGGTACCGCGTACCATCTGGTCTGCCTTGCGGGGGTCAACGCCGAGTCGCAGTGCGACCTCAACGGTTGAATTGGGCTTGTCTGCCGCGATGTCCTTTGCTACTGCAATAGCCTCGGCGGGTGCGTAGAGCTTGTCCGCTTCAATCTTGGCTACAGCTGCCTGGTACGCCTTGCTGCGCTTTGCCATCTGCTTTTCTCCTTTGCAGGTGTGGTCTTTGGTGAGCCGCGCTCGGCTCTGCCACATGCCTCCCGGGTGGGAGACTCTAACAATTGTCTTTGGGTGAGGTGTGAACCTCGGTTCCCCACGGTGGGCGGGGTGGAAGGGTTTTAGCCTTCGACGGTGATGCCCATGGAGCGGGCGGTGCCGGCGATGATCTTCGCTGCGGCGTCGATGTCGTTAGCGTTGAGGTCTTCCATCTTGGTCTGGGCGATTTCCTTGACCTGGTCCAGGGTCAGTGAGCCGACCTTCTGGGTGTGGGGTACGCCGGAGCCCTTAGCAACGCCAGCTGCCTTCTTGATGAGCTGTGCTGCGGGAGGGGTCTTGGTGATGAAGGTGAAGGAGCGGTCCTCGTAGACGGTGATTTCTACGGGGATGATGTTGCCGCGCTGGGATTCGGTGGCTGCGTTGTAGGCCTTGCAGAATTCCATGATGTTGACGCCGTGTGCACCGAGTGCGGGGCCAACGGGGGGCGCGGGGTTAGCGGCGCCTGCCTGAATCTGCAGCTTGATGAGGCCTGCGACCTTCTTCTTGGGAGCCATTTGTGTTTGGTCCTTTTCTTAGCTGGTGGACCGGCGCACAGGAGTATGCACCGGGCGGTGGTGCTGCCATGGCGGCGGCGGCACCGTGTAGGGGCGCACCGGCGTGGGTGCGCACATACAGTCTTCTATCTTAGTACGGTCTGAGCTTTAAAGCTATTGCGGGGCGGACGCCTGCCCCTGGGTGCTTGCTCACAGGCGCGGGTAAGTGCGGGGTCAGGTCACGTCCGCGCGCGTCCTCCCATAGACTCCCCGCGAACAAACGTCCTCCCCTAGTTTCCCCGCATTTATTCTGGTTTACCCGCAACTAGGTGCGGGTAAACCAGAATAAATGCGGGTAACCCTAGGTGCACACACCGTGTTTTTCACCTAGACACAGAAAAGGCCGCCCCACATCAAGCGGGGCGGCCTGTAACCGGTCTGACCGGTGTTACATCTTGGTGACCTGTGAGAAGTTCAGGGTCACGGGGGTCTCGCGTTCGAAGACGGAAATCAGCACAACCATGGATGAAGCTGCTGCGTTGATCTCTGAGATGGTTGCGGGCATGCCCTCGAAGGGGCCTTCCTTAACGGTGACGGCCTCACCAATCTCAAAGCCGGTCTCGACGGCGGGTGCAGCCTTGGGAGCGGCGCCTGCTTCTGCCTGCTCAGCCTCAAAGACGGGAGCCAGCATGTCGACAACCTCATCAAGACGCAGGGGAACCGGGTTGTAGGCGTCCTGCCCCACGAAGCCGGTCACACCGGGGGTGTGGCGCACAACGCCCCAGCTCTCGTCGGTCAGATTCATACGCACCAGGGCGTAGCCGGGCACGCGCACGCGACGAACCAGCTTCTTGGTGGTGTTCTTGACCTCCATGACCTCTTCCATGGGGACCTGAACCTCAAAGATGTCGTCTTCAGCGTTCATGGTCTGGGCACGGGATTCGAGGTTGGCCTTGACCTTATTCTCGTAGCCGGCGTAGGTGTGAATGACGAACCATTCACCTTCCTGGCGGCGCAGCTTAGCCTTGAATTCTTCGAGCGGGTCAACGGCGGGCTCACCGGCTTCTTCAGCTTCGGTGACTTCTTCAACGACCTCAGCGGCTGCTACTTCAACAGCCTCGTGGCCCTCGTCGGTTGCCTGCTCTGCAGGTTCTACGACCTCTTCGGTTTCAGGTGCAACTTCCTGCTCGGACACGCTTTCCTGCTTTCGTCATTGGGGTTTACTTGAGGGCACATAGACCCTTACATTCACAAAAGATTCTACGGGCTAGGCCGCCATCGGCCTAGCTACCGGAGCTACTAGTTGATGCCGTTACCAAAAATCCAGAAGGCTCCCTGACCGAAAACATAATCTAGGCCCGAGATGAAGAGCATCATAAAAGCAACAAAGAAAAGAACAATAATCACGTACTGCACCAGTTCTTTACCGGTGGGAGTGGTGACTTTTTTGAGTTCTGCGATAACTTCGCGCAAGAACTGGAAAATACGGCCGAAGAAGCCCAGCTTCTTCTCTGCGCCTGGTTCTTCAGAATCGGCGGTCCTGGCGGCGATTGATTTAGCCATTGTAGGCCCGCCCCTTTCTAGACTCATCATGAACATCAACTGTTCGATTGACAAATAAACCTGTGAGGCTTGAAGCAGGGCGGACAGGACTCGAACCTGCAACCTGCGGTTTTGGAGACCGCTGCTCTACCAATTGAGCCACCGCCCTTTGAAGGTTACCCCTTCAAGGAGGCTTGAAACCTTTACGGGCACAAACCTAAAGCTGTTCGGTTGCGAACAACGTTATCTACTGTAGAACAAATTTTTTGCTTTGGCAATTTGGTGCGCGCCAGCCCCTCTCCCAACTGCCGTCCGACCTATGATTTAAGGGGCAGGTGCCAGCTGCCGCGCTGGCGTCCGCGCCCTTCATTTGCCCCACCCCGACGGTCCTGCCCGCAGGACGGAAGCGAGAACCTCACCATGACTGCCCGCGTATCACGCCGCATCGGCGCTATCGCCCCCTCGGCCACCCTGGTCGTTGACGCTAAAGCTAAGGCCCTGAAGGCACAAGGACGCCCGGTGATCGGCTTCGGTGCGGGCGAGCCCGACTTCCCCACCCCCGACTACATCGTGGACGCCGCCCGCAAGGCTCTCGATGATCCCGCTAACTTCCGCTACACCCAGGCCGCAGGCCTGCCCGCCCTCAAGCAGGCAATCGTTGAGAAGACCAAGCGCGATTCCGGTATCGATATCGATGCCTCACAGGTGATCGTGACCAACGGTGGCAAGCAGGCCGTCTACCAGGCCTTTGCCACCGTCATTGACGAAGGCGACGACGTGCTGCTACCCGCCCCCTATTGGACCACCTACCCCGAGGCTATCCGCCTGGCCGGTGGCAACCCCATTGAAGTCTTCGCCGGCGCCGACAAGGAGTACAAGGTCACCCCCGACATGCTGGAGGCAGCCTACACCCCCGCCACCAAGGCCCTGATTTTCGTATCCCCATCTAACCCCACCGGTGCGGTCTACACCCCCGAAGAGACCAAGGCTATTGGCGAGTGGGCGCTGGAGAAGGGCATCATCGTGCTCACCGACGAAATCTACGAGCACCTCACCTACGACGGCGTACCCTTCACTTCCATCGTCAAGGCCGTGCCCGCCCTGGCTGAGAACACCGTCATTCTCAACGGTGTTGCCAAGACCTATGCCATGACCGGCTGGCGCGTGGGCTGGATGATTGCCCCCGCCGACATCACCAAGGCGGCAACCAACCTGCAGTCACATATGACCTCTAACGTCAACAACATCGCCCAGCTGGCGGCACTTGAAGCTGTCTCGGGTTCCCTCGACGCCGTCAACGAGATGCATAAGGCCTTCGACCGCCGCCGCAAGACCATCGTTGAGGGGCTTAACGCTATCGAGGGCGTCCACTGCCCCACCCCCAAGGGTGCCTTCTACGCCTACGCCGACGTCACCGGCCTGCTGGGCAAGACCATTGCAGGCAAGACCCCGCAGACCTCCGCCGAGCTTGCCGAAATCATCCTGGAAGAGGCCGAAGTAGCGGTTGTTCCCGGTGAGGCTTTTGGTCCCTCCGGTTACCTGCGCCTGTCCTACGCCCTGGGCGATGAAGACCTCGCCGAAGGCCTTGCTCGCATGCAGAAGCTGCTGGCAACCGCGCAGTAATTTGCCTGACGCGGGTATACAGGCGCGTGCGCCTCAGTGGTACGCAGGACGCCAAGTAAGCGCGGCATATGAACCGCAAGCAAGCTGGCTCGGCGGCTGGCGTGAATCGCACCTGAGCGAAGCGAAGCTGCGAGAGGGTCGCTTGCGAAGGTTCATGTGCCGCGCTATCTGTATATCCGGTGCGCCCGAACCTACTACCTCACCCGACATAAAGTCATCACTGACTCTAACGGCGAGGTTGAAAACATACAGCGCAACCTACCCCACAGCTACCCAACGCAACCCCTCTTTACTACAATAGAAACCAACAAAGACCCACACTTTGGGCTGTCTAAACGGGCAGAAACCCAACAGGGTCACCACCATCATTCCCCATCAGGAATAACACAAGGAGTTTCTCCATGAAGATCGGTCTGCTCACCTCCGGCGGCGACTGCCCCGGCCTGAACGCTGTTATCCGTGGCGCTGTGCTCAATGGCGTCAAGACCTACGGCGACGAGTTCGTTGGCTTCCGCGACGGTTGGCGCGGTGTTGTTGAAGGCGACTTCATGGATTTGCCCCGTACCAAGGTTCGTGGTCTGGCTCGTACCGGTGGCACCATCCTGGGTACTTCCCGCACTAACCCCTTCGATGGTCCTAAGGGTGGCCCCGAGAACATCGAGATCATGATGGAACGCAACGGTATCGACGCTATTGTCGCTATCGGTGGCGAGGGTACCCTGGCTGGTGCTAAGCGCCTGGCTGACGCGGGCCTGCCCGTGGTTGGTGTTCCCAAGACTATTGATAACGACCTGCAGGCAACCGACTACACCTTCGGTTTCGATACCGCAGTTTCTATCGCAACCGATGCCCTGGACCGTCTGCGTACCACCGGCGAGTCCCACCACCGCGCCATGGTCGCTGAGGTCATGGGCCGTCACGTTGGTTGGATTGCCCTGCACTCCGGTATGTCCGGCGGCGCTCACGCTATTCTGATTCCCGAGGTTAAGGTCTCGATGGAAGAGGTTTCTGGCTGGGTCAAGGAAGTTCACGACCGCGGCCGCTCCCCCCTGATCGTTGTTGCTGAGGGCTTCATCCCCGAAGGCTTCGACGATGTGATGGCAGGCAAGGGCCAGGAGAAGGACGGCCGCCCCCGCCTGGGCGGTATCGGTGACTGGGTTGCCCAGGAGATCGAGCGCATCACCGGCATTGAAACCCGCAACACCACCCTGGGCCACATCCAGCGCGGTGGCGCCCCTACCGGCTTTGACCGCGTACTTTCCACCCGCCTGGGCATCCAGGTTGTCGACATGATTCACGACAAGGAATGGGGCAAGATGGTTGCCATGCAGGGCACCGAGATCAAGCGTGTTGATTTCGCTGAGGCCCTCAACGGCCTCAAGACCGTTCCGGTTCACCGCTACGAAGAGGCTAAGGTCCTCTTCGGCCGCTAGGCCCTAGAGGCATAAGAAGTGGCCCACCACCCCAGGCGGGGGGGAGGGGCACGTAGTTTGT